>NZ_CP026111.1:1207077-2414155 GCF_002902925.1 Paraburkholderia terrae
GTGATGGGAATGGAAGCGAGTTTCATGGCTGGTCTTCTGCGGATGAGGTCGTATCGATGGCGCGTGTCTTCTTCTGCCGCGTGTTGCGCTGACCCGTCGCATCGACGCCGAGCCATTGCATCGCGACGAGCAGCGGCATCGTCATGATGAAAAAGAGAATGGTGTAAGCACTGCCGATCTCGATGCGCAGCGAAGCATAGGTATCGGCGAGACCCACGGGCAGCGTCTTCGTTTCGGGCGTGTGCAGCATCCACGTGAGATTGAATTCGCCGATCGACAGCGTAACGACAGCCAGCGCGCCCGCCACGATGCCAGGCCGCACGTTCGGCAGCACGATCGTGATGAAACGCTGAAAGAAGCTCGCGCCCAGGCTCGCGGCGCCTTCTTCGAGCGTACGCAGTCCGGCGCTCGCGCACACGGCGGCGACCGCGCGCACCATGAACGGCAGCGTGAACACCACATGCCCGACGACGATGAACGCGACACTCATGCGGAACATCGTGAAGCCGCCATACACGACGAGCAGCGCGAGCGCGGACGCGAGCCCGGGCAAGGCGATCGGCAGCACGAGAAATTCTTCGATGATGCGCGAGACCCGCGACTCGCTGCGCGCGAGCACGTAGCCAGCGGGCACGCCCGTCAGTAGTGTGATGACGAGCGTCGCGAGCGCGATTTCGAGCGAGAGGAACACGGACGCGTGATACTGCGTCCACACTTCGCCGAGCCAACGCAACGTGAGACCGCTCGCGATGCCCTGAAAATAGTTCACCGTGAGGCCCGCGAGTATCGACATCACGACGGGCACGATCAGAAACGCACACAGCAGCAACGTAACGAGCCATTGGCCCGCCGCGAGCCACGTGCGCGACGAGGGCAGGGCGAACGCGCGCTTGTGCTGCATCTGAGGCGCGTTCGTGGTTTGAGCAACGGAATTCATGCGAGTGTCTTCATTCGACATGGAAAAGAATCGGCCCAATCAGGCCGTCGCCGCCACGGCCGAGCCGCTGACGCTGCGCGCGACATACAGCACGATCCACGTGACGATCCCGAGCACGATCGACAGGCCCGCCGCCGTCACCATGTTCGCGTTGAGCGTGAACTCGGTGTAGATGGTCATCGGTAGCACGTCGATGTCGGTGGCGAGCGTGAACGCCGTGCCGAACGCGCCCATCGCCGTCGCGAAGCACACGGCGCCCGCCGCGATCAGACCGGGCGACAGCGCGGGCAGCACGATGTCGCGCATGATCCGCCACGGCGACGCGCCAAGCGAGCGCGCGGCTTCTTCGAGTGACGCATCGAGCTTGGTCGCCGACGCCATCACCGTGACGATCACGCGCGGAATCGAGAAGTAAAGGTAGCCGATAAAGAGGCCGGTCATCGAATACGCGAAGACCCACTTGTCGCCCGTGAGCTTCAGCGACAGCGCGCCGATCAAACCCTGGCGTCCCGCCAGCATGATCACCATGAAGCCGACCACGACGCCCGGAAATGCAAGCGGAAACGTCAGCAACGCGAGCAGCGTGCGCTTGCCGGGAAACTCGCGGCGCGCGAGCAACAGGCCCGAGATCACCGAGAGCGCGAGCGTCGTCGCCGTCACCGCGGCCGACAGCATGACCGTCGCGAACAGGCTCTTCATATAGCGAGCGTTCGCGAGCATCGCGCCATACGTCTTCAGCAGATGACCGTCGGCGCTCACCTGCACGAGCGCCGTCATCGGCAGCAGCCAGAACGCGATGAACACGGCGAGCGCCGGCGCGATCAACGCGATGCGCCAGCGTAGCGGGAACGTGATGTCGTTCAATGCATCACCTGCAGATACTGCTCGCCGAATGCCTGCTGCTTCTCTGCCATCTTGGCGAAATCGACGGCATGCGCGCGCGCATAGTCGCTGGCGGGCAGGAACTTCGAAGCGGCGTCGGGCGTCATCGCGTTGGCGCGCACGGGGCGCAGATACGCGTTCGCCCACAGCTTCTGGCCTTCGTCCGACAGCACGAAATCGAGTACCTTCTTGCCGTTCGCGTCGTGCGGCGCACCCTTCACGAGGCTCATCACGTACGGCACTTCGATCGTGCCTTCCTTCGGAATCACGAACTCGACGTTCGCGTGATCCTTGTACTTCGCGCGGTACGCATCGAAGTCGTAGTCGAGCAGGATCGGGATCTCACCCGACAGCACGCGCGCGTAGGCCGTCTGCTTCGGCACGATCGGCTGGTTGGCCTTCAGTTTCGCAAACCAGTCGAGTCCCGGCTTGAAGTTGTCGAAGCTGCCGCCGAGCGCCTGATTCACGGCGACGGCGCCTGCATAGCCGACGAATGCGCTCGACGGATCGAGGTAGCCGATCATCCCCTTGTACTCGGGCTTGAGCAGGTCGGCCCACGAACGCGGCACGGGCTTGCCTTCGAGCGCGTCCTTGTTGACGAAAAAGCCCAGCGTGCCCGAGTGGATCGCGAACCAGTAGCCTTGCGGGTCCTTCAGGTTCGCGGGAATGTCGTTCCAGTGGGCGGGCTTGTACGGCGCGATCACGCCCTTGTCCTTCGCCTGGAATGCCGACGACACACCCAGATACACGACATCCGCCACGGGGCTTTTCTGCTCGGCCATCAACTGCGCGATCGACTGGCCGGAATTCTTGTTGTCGAACGGTACGTGGACGCCTGTCTTTTGCTGGATGGCGTTGATCTGACTCGCCCAGTCGGCCCATTCGGGCGGGCAGTTGTAGCAGATCGCGGTTTCTTCGGCGTGCGCGAGTTGCGGTGCAGCCAGCGTCAACACGAACGACGATGCAACCAGCGCGGCGCGCGCGACGCGCAACGCTGTAATACCGATGGAGGAACGGCGGTTCACGACAGGTCTCCCGGAGGTGGAAAAGGGGTGTTTTTAAAGGGGATTACGCAGGCGAGCGGACGATGCGGTTCAACGTTGCGCCCGACGTGTCGGAGATCGCCGCGACCGTCGCGCCTTCGCGCAGCGTGTGCGGCAAGGTCAGCGACAGCGACGGCGCGTGCAGCGCGTCGTCGAAGCCGGAAGGCTGCGAGCCGTCGAGCCGCGCGATCAGCCGCCGCCATGCCGCGCAGCCGATTTCCCGGTTCGGCGCGCAGACGCTCGCGAGCGGCGGCGACAGCAGTTCGCCCATCGCGAGGCCGTCGAAGCCGAGAATCGACATGTCGTCGGGCATTTGCAGGCGCGCGCGGCGCAGGCCGCGCATCACGACCATCGCGAGCAGATCGTTCGAGCAGAAGAGGGCCGTCGGGCGATTCGGGCCCGTCGTCAGATGGTTCAGCACGGCGGGCGCGAGTTCGTCCGCGTTGAAATCGATTTCGAGCGCGGGTGCGGGCGCGAGGCCGGCGTGCTGCATCGCTTGCGTGTAGCCGAGATGGCGTAGCCGCGCGCGGTCGGACGCGGCGAGCGTGCCCGCCAGCATCAGGATGCGGCGATGGCCGTGCGCGATCAGCATGCGCACACCGTCGTATGCGGCTTGCCGGTTGTCGACGGACACGGACGGGCGGCGCACGGTGTCGTTGTGCATCAGCACGTACAGCATGCCGTCGCGGTCGAGTTCGTCGAGCAGCGGGTGTGTGTCGGCATCGGCCACCGTCAGGATCAGGCCTTCGACGCGCTGTTCGCGCAGCGTTTCGATTGCGTGGCGTTCGCGGTCGGCGTCGTATTGCGTGGTCATCAGCATCAGCCGGTAGCCTTGCGCGGACGCCAGCTCGTCGATGCCTTGCAGGCATTCGGCGAACACGGGATTGGCGAGCGTCGGCAGCACCACGCCGATCAGGCGCGAGCGCTCGCCGCGCAACTGGCGGCCGAGCGGGCTCGGGCGGAAGTTGAGGGCGTCGATCGACTGACGCACTTTTTCGAGGGTCACGGGGTTGACCGTGTGCGGCGCGTTGATCGCGCGCGAGACGGTCGCAATCGAAAAGCCCGCGTGCGCGGCGACATCCTTGATCGTGGGCGTCATCGTTGGGTTCCCGTCAGCGTGTGCCGCGCGCCACATCGAGGGGCGTGCGTCGTTGTAAACGTTTTCGTGGGGCGGATTATCGGGAACGTTTGTGACGGGTCGATGAATGCGCGCCGGGTCGCGGACGGGCGAAACTGGGGTTCGCGCCGGTTTGGTCAGGCTGCGGCGCGATGGTAGAATCGCGTCCGCCCTGCCGGGGTGATGAAATTGGTAAACATAGCGGACTTAAGGCATTGAGTGCCCAGCCGGAAACGGCCGGTGCAGAACCCTTCAAATTCGGCGAAACCCCTGAACGCGCGATTCACGCCGTGCAACGAGGCAACGCCGAGCCAAGCCCGTTTTCTTTCCTGCTGATGCGGGACGGAAGGCGCGGAAGGTGTAGAGACTAGACGGAGGGCGCCTAATGAGATGCGGCGTGCAATACGCGCATCGCGATGGCGAAGGCATAGTCCAGCGCACGAACGTTTGCTTTTCTGGTTGAAGCAGACGGCGTCGAAAGACGTAGTGTGACGAAAATCCGCCGCTTAACAGCTTGCCGGTTCGAGTCCGGTCCCCGGCACCAGATGGTGTTCCTGCGAATGCAGTTGGATTCTGAAAACCGCGATAGCGTAAAGGCTTCGCGGGTTTTTTTGTTTCCGGGTGAGAGTGAATTTGTTAGCAGTAGGGGATGAGCGTGCGCACTTGCGCGTGTATCATACTGTATGAATATACAGATCAACGAGTTCGGATCCTGGCTTTACATGACCAAATAAAAGACCTATATTTAGGTCTTTAAGATCCGTCGACCGCGTCGAAAAACATCGAAGCAGTCGAACTCGATGAACGAATATTGGATCTGCCACGGCGTTGGTCAGGCGCGGCAGAGAGAGGCCAGCATTATGGAAAGCATTCTTGCACGCACTTCGATTGGCATCAGCGAGCTCAAGGTTAATCCCACGGCAGCAATTGAGCAGGCAGACGGTCCGGTCGCGGTGCTGAATCGAAACAAGCCGGTCGCGTACCTGATCCCTGCGGCCGAATGGGAAGCGATTTGCGAGCGACTCGAAGATATCGAGCTGGCCGAGATCGTCAGGGCGCGAAGCGGCGAGAAAGCCGTGAGCGTAAATCTTGACGATCTATAAACTGCAGTTTCTTGAATCTGCTCAAAAGGAATGGAGCAAGCTCGATAACACGGTGCGCTCACAGCTAAAACGCAAGCTGGCCGAACGGCTGGAGAACCCGCGCGTTGAGTCGGCAAGGCTGAGCACGATGCCTGACTGCTACAAAATCAAGCTTGCTGCCTCGGGTTACAGACTGGTGTATCAAGTTGTGGATCGTACCGTGACGGTCACGGTGATTTCCGTTGGCAAGCGCGAAAGAAGCGCAGTCTATGCTGCAGCAATTGCGCGCCTGATGTGAATGAAAGCTCGCCTCGGCGGGCTTTTTTTGTTGTCGGAATCAGCGCCATCGCCATCACCCGCCCATTCGTCTACAGTATCCCGCTGACACCCAACCCCAACGGGAGAAAGCAGCATGCAACTGATCGGCATGATGGATTCGCCGTACGTCCGGCGCGTCGCCATTTCACTCGCGGTGCTCGGCCTGCCGTTCGAGCACGAGAGCGTGTCGGTATTCCGGCACTTCGACACGTTCGCGAAGATCAATCCCGTGGTCAAGGCGCCGACCTTCATCGCCGACGACGGCACGCTGCTGATCGATTCGTCGCTGATCCTCGATTATCTGGACACTCTGAGCCCGCCCGACAGGCGCCTGATACCCGCCGCCCCAGGTGAGCGCCTGAAGGCGCTGAGCCTGATCGGCTTCGCGCTCGCCGCCTGCGAAAAGACGATGCAAAACGTCTACGAGTTGAACCTGCGTCCCGCCGAGCGCCAGCATCAACCGTGGATCGACCGCGTCCAGAAGCAGCTGTTCGCCGCATACGACCATCTGGAGGCAGCCATCGCGGGCCGCGAAGGAAACGGCTGGCTGCTGGGCGACCGTCTGATGCAGCCGGACATCACGCTGGCCGTCACGTGGCGCTTCCAGCAGTTCATGCTGCCCGATCTCGTCGATCCCGCACGTTACCCGGCGCTTGCCGAATTCTCGAAGCGTGCCGAAGCATTGCCGGAATTCGTCGCCACGCCGCTCGAATGACCGTTCTTTTACGGCTCGGCAAAGGCCCACACAACCGGCTGCGCCGAGCCCAAAACCATATGGCGCAAGGCGTTGCGGGATTGTTCTGCTCCGTCGACAACTATCTTCGCGATTAGCTCATTTATCCCTAACACTTCGCTCTCTACAATCCACCCATCGAAACTTGTATGCAGATCGACACCGTGCCCGATACGCGGCGTCATTGATGGGAGTAGCCATGAGAGCGATCATCGAACGACAGCTTTATCACCCGGCAGTGGTGCTGCCGATGGTGTCGCTCATCCAGATCATGGTGCAGGTCGACTTCAATCTGAGCCAGGCGGGTTTCGTCGTCGCGACGAACGGTGCGCGCGCCGCGTTGCAACGTTCGCGCGAACTGATCTGCTCGCTGCATCATTGCGATGCATGATTCGCGCGGCGTGATGCGCTGAACGAAGTCCGAACGACCCACGCTCCACCACCGGGACTCACCACTTCGAGAAACACACGGCAGGCGTAAGATGACCGACTCGCACACGCGATTCGGGAGATCTGCCATGCCACAGCATTTCGACGCCATCGTGATCGGCACGGGACAGGGCGGTTCGCCGCTCGCCGTGCGTCTTGCGGAAAACGGCCGCAAGACGGCCGTCATCGAACGCGACAAGTTCGGCGGGACCTGTGTGAACGTCGGCTGCACGCCGACCAAGGCGTATGTGGCGAGCGCGCGCACCGCGCATGTCGCGCGCCGCGCGGCCGATTACGGCGTGCGCATCGCGGGCGATGTCAGCGTCGATCTGGCGCAGGTGAAGGCGCGCAAG
The DNA here is from genome assembly GCF_002902925.1 of Paraburkholderia terrae. Lineage (GTDB taxonomy): Bacteria > Pseudomonadota > Gammaproteobacteria > Burkholderiales > Burkholderiaceae > Paraburkholderia > Paraburkholderia terrae. Next base: position 1,213,972 of record NZ_CP026111.1, read on the forward strand.
GACAAGATCATCGGCCAGTCGCGCGACGGCGTCGAAAAATGGCTGCGCAATACCGGGAATGTCACCGTCTTCAAAGGCCATGCGCGTTTCACCGGCGCGCATGCGCTCACCGTCACCGATCCCGAAAGCGGCAACGTGCTGGCCGAACTGCAGGCCGACGAAATCTTCATCAACACAGGCACGCGCGCCGTCATTCCGAAGCTCGAAGGACTCGAGCGCATCCGCTATCACACCAACTCGACGCTGCTCGATCTGACTGAATTGCCTGAACATCTGGCCGTCGTCGGCGGCAGTTATATCGCGCTCGAATTCGCGCAGGTGTTCCGCCGCTTCGGCAGCCGCGTGACGGTGATCGTGCGTGGCGATCGCGTGCTCACGCGCGAGGACGAAGACTTCGCGCGCAACGTGCAGAAAGTGCTCACACGCGAAGGCATCGAATTCCGCTTCGGCGCCGAGCCCTCACTTGTCGAGCCGTTGCACGAAAGCGGCGACGGCGTGCGTGTGTTCTTCGGCGCCGATGCCGCGTCGCTCGAAGCATCGCATCTGCTGTTCGCAACAGGCCGCCGCCCGAATACCGACGATCTCGGTCTCGACGCGGCCGGCGTCAATGTCGATAAGCACGGCACGATTCCCGTCGACGGCCAGTTGCGCACGAACGTGCCCGGCGTGTGGGCGATCGGCGACGCGAACGGGCGCGGCGCGTTCACGCATACGTCTTACGATGACTATCAGATTGTGTCGGCGAATCTGTTCGACGGCGGCAAGCGCAGTGTCGACGACCGCATCATGGCGTACGCCGTGTTCGTCGATCCGCCGCTCGCGCGCGTCGGCATGTCCGAGCACGAGGTGCGCGCGAGCGGCCGCGATGCGCTGATCGCGACGATGCCGATGACGCGCGTCGGCCGCGCGCGCGAGAAGGGCGAGACGGATGGCTTCATGAAAGTGCTCGTCGACAACGCGTCGAAGCAGATACTCGGCGCGACGATCTACGGCGTCGACGGCGACGAAGCGATTCACACGTTCATCGACATCATGACGGCGCGCGCGCCCTACACGACGCTGCAGTTCGCGATGCATATCCACCCGACGATCAGCGAGCTGGTCCCAACGCTGCTCGACGGCCTCGTGCCGCTGAAGTGAGGTAGCCGCACATGCAACTGCAAACCGGCAATCTGTTCAGCGGCGAAGCGAAGCGCGACGGCGAAGAGCGGATCGACATGCTCGTCACGGGACAACGCCTGAACGTGGAGCGCATCGTGTCGATGGGGCATACGAGTCCCGACGGCTTCTGGTACGACGACTCGCGCGCCGAATGGGTCGTGTTGCTGTCAGGCGCGGCCGTGCTCGAATTCGAGGAAGACGCGACGCTGCAAGATATGCGTCCCGGCGACTATGTGCTGATCGAGCCGCATTGCCGGCATCGGGTTGCGTGGACGCATGAAGTGGAACAGACCGTCTGGCTCGCGATCTATCACGAGCCTTGAACGTTGCGTTGAAGCGCGGCGCATTTGACCATCATCGACAGCCCGGCCTGTGATCGCGGATAATCGGCAGCGGCGATAAGCGGTGGCGTAGGGCCTCGCCTGCGTCGATGACAAACCAAATCCGCAACAGGAACCGGGCAGATGGGTAAAGGACGAATCGAAGCCTTCAGCGATGGCGTGATCGCGATCATCATCACGATCATGGTCCTCGAACTCAAAGTGCCGGAGGGCTTCGATCTCGAATCGCTGCGCCCCGTGATCCCCGTCTTTCTTGCCTACGTGCTGAGCTTTCTCTACGTCGGCATCTACTGGAACAACCATCATCACATGTTCCATGCCGTGGAGAAGGTGACGGGCGGCGTGTTGTGGGCGAATCTGCATCTGCTGTTCTGGCTGTCGCTGATGCCCGCCATTACGCACTGGATCGGCGAGAGTCATCTGGCCGCGTGGCCGACCGCGCTATACGGCCTCGATCTCTTCATGTGCGCGATGGCGTACTTCATTCTCGCGCATGTGCTGGTCCGGCATCACGGTCCGGAATCGACGCTGGCGCGCGCGCTCGGCCACGACCGCAAGGGCAAGCTGTCCGTCGTGATCTATCTGTCGGGTGTGGTGTTCGCGTTCATCGCGCCGTGGGTCTCGGTGACGCTCTACACGTTCTGCGCATTCATGTGGCTCGTGCCCGACAGCCGTATCGAACAGCTCGTCAAGGAATAGCGGGTGCTCGCGCTCAAGCTCGCGCTCGTCCCCGGCTTTCTCGCCGCGCTGACGATGGCGGGGCGCGTGTGGGGACCATCGGTGGCGGGATGGCTAGCTGGACTGCCCGTCGTCGCGGGGCCGATCGTGCTACTGCTCGCGCTGGAGCGCGGCACGGCGTTCGCGGCGCAGGCGTCGGCGGCATCGATTGCGGCCATTGCCGCGTCGGAGGCGTTCAACTTCGCGTATGCGTGGACGTGCCGTTTTGCTCGCTGGCCTGTGGCGCTGGTAGCAGGTCTCGTCGCGTGGGCTTTGGTCGCTGCGCTGCTCACGCACTTGCCGGTGAGCCTGGCGTGGTCGCTGGCGGCGGCGTGTGTGGCCGTGGCCGTCTCGCAAGCCGGGTTGCCGCGCGTCGAAGGCACGGTGCGGGCGGCGCGCGTCGGTGTCATCGATCTCGCGTTGCGCATGCTCGCGGGTGCATTGCTGACGCTCGCGGTAACGACGCTCTCCGCGTCGATGGGCGCGGCGTGGAGCGGCATGCTGTCTGTCTTTCCACTACTCGGCATCGTGCTTGCGGTGTCGGCGCAACGCGCGCATGGCGCGAGCTTCGTCGCGCTGCTGATGCGCGGAATGGTGATCGGGCGCGCGTCGTTCGCGGCGTTCTTCTCGGTTGTCGCGCTGACGTTGCCGACGCTTGGTGTGCTGCCCGCGTTCGCATGCGGCGCGGTCGTGTCGGTGCTCGTGCAGGGCGCGACGAAGCGGCTGGTCGCGATGTCGCGCAAGCCGCGCGCACCGCTGGCCGCGCTCGATTGAGGTTCTTCAGGAACGCATGATGACGAAGCGTCGCCCGCAACCTTCACGCATCGGTCTGATTTCGGACACGCACAATCTCGTGCGTCCCGAGGCGCTGGCGTGGCTCGCGGGATGCGACGCGATCGTTCATGCGGGCGACATCTGCAATCAGGCGGTGCTCGATGAGCTCGCGGCCATTGCGCCGTTGACGGTCGTGCGCGGCAACAACGACACGGGCGCATGGGCCGCGTCGATTCCGGCGCACGCGACGCTCGACGTGCAACAGGTCAAGATCTTCGTCGTTCACGATATCGCCGACGTACCGCGCAATCTGCATGACGAGGGCGTGCGCGTCGTCGTGACGGGGCATTCGCATAAACCGCTGATCGTCGAGCGCGACGGCGTGCTGTTCGTCAATCCGGGCAGCGCAGGACCGCGCCGTTTCAAACTGCCGATCTCAGCGGGCATGCTGACGATCGATGGCGCGCATGTCGAAGCCACGCTGCAGACGCTGACGCCATAAAAAAACGGGTCAGCCGAAGCTGACCCGTTCCAGTTCAATACGTTGACGTTGCTTATGCACGCGCCGTCATGGCGGCTGCATATGCTTCATCGAGTTCCTCGGCTTCACGCTCGCCGCGCAGCACGGCATGCGCTTCCGCACGCGTTGCGACGCACGGACCCGAGCCGAGCAACGGCTTGCGAGCCGTCTCGCGCAGCGCCAGCACGGAGACGATGCCGATGATCGATGCACCCATCAGGTAGTACGCGGGCATCATCAGATTGCCGGTGCGATCGACCAGCCATGCCGCGACCAGCGGCGTCGTGCCACCGAACAGCGATACCGACACGTTGAAGCCGATCGCCAGCGCGCCGTAGCGGATCTTCGTCGGGAAGAGGGCGGGCAGCGACGAGGGCATCACGCCCGTGAACGTCGACAGCAGCGCGCCGAGAATCAGCAGGCCGCTGAACACGGGCAGCACCGTGCCCATGCGGATCAGCAGCAGCGCCGGAATCGACAGCACGAACAGACCCACGCAACCGAACAGCATGACGGGCTTGCGGCCGATCTTGTCCGACAGGTGGCCCGCGTAGAGCGTCATCGGCATCATCAGCACCATCACGAGCAGCACGAGGAACAGACCGTGCGATTCGTTGAAGTGCAGCGTGGCCGACAGATAGCTCGGCAGATACGAGAGCGCCATGTAGTCGGTCACGTTGAAGATCAGCACGAGGCCAACGCACAGCAGCAAGGGCTTCCATTGCTGCGCGAGCAGTTCCACGAAGCTCTGCTGCGGACGCGACTTCTCGTCTGCTTCACGTGCTTCCGCTTCCTTCTTGAAGGCGGGCGTCTCTTCGAGTTTCATCCGGATATACAGGCCGACAAGACCCAGCGGACCCGCGATGAAGAACGGCACACGCCAGCCCCACGACAGCAGCGCTTCCTGCGACAGCGTCGCAGTCAGCACGGCAACCGTGCCTGCGCCGAGGATATAGCCGACCAGCGTGCCGAACTCGAGGAAGCTGCCCGCGAAGCCACGACGGCGATCCGTCGCAAACTCGGCGATAAAGGTAGCGGCGCCACCATACTCGCCGCCCGTCGAGAAGCCCTGCACGAGACGTGCGACGAGCAGCAGCGCGGGCGCAAGAATGCCGATCGAACCATAGCTCGGAATCAGGCCGATCGCGAAGGTGCCGACGGCCATCATGATCATCGTCATCGCGAGCACGCGCTGACGGCCGATGCGGTCGCCGAGCGGCCCGAACACCATGCCGCCGATCGGCCGCACGAGGAACGCGGCGGCGAACGTGCCGAACGTCGCGATCAACTGCGCCGACGGGCTGCTCGACGGGAAGAACACTTTGCCGAGCGTGACAGCGATATAGCTGTACACGCCGAAATCGAACCATTCCATTGCGTTACCGAGCGCCATGGCGCCGACGGCACGTTTGAGAAGGGAATTGTCGACGACCGTGATGTCGTCGAGAGTCAGGCTATTGTCTTTGTTCTTATGTCGCCAGAAACCGTTGCTGGAAGCGGTCAAGGTACAAGCTCCTATGACTGCGGCCGAACGCAAAAAGCGCTCCGCCACGGATTGCTGGAAAGTGCAGTTTCGCGAGCGGTCGATGCGAACAGGCGTAGCGCCTGGCACGGACTACGCAAAGGCGTACTGCGCAGACGTGCATAAGCACTTTGCGCAGAAAAAGTAACGCCCGTGCATCGCGAAGGTCGTCGCGAAATTGCACTTTGTTAGTTGCTGCTAAACGTTGGTACCCACGTGGCCTTGCAGGGGGGCAGATACCGGAGGACATTCACGCACGTGGTGCGCTCATGCCGCTTGAAAAGGCTTGAAACGAAAAAGGCCGGCGAGGCGTCGCTCTGGATCGCGCCGATCGGACCGACGCAACTTGCAACGAAACAACCGACAAGCCTTCTTGTATAAAAATCAATTCAATCTGAACTAGGCACGCACGGCGGCCAAAGGTGCAAACTGAACGCGAATGAAGGGTTAATGCTGTTAGAACGATGAACATGATAGCACGATAAGCGAGGATCGTGCAAACCGCCTGTCCGGAGAGGGACGGGTGAGGGCGCGCAATCCGTTGCCTGGCGGGGGATTGCGGGAATTCGGCAGGTGCAGAAAAAGCGGCTCGGGATTAACGGTTTCGTTCAATTTGCCGGCCGCAGCGAAACGGCCTGGCGGCCAGAAACAGGCGAAAAAAATCCGCGCACCGGGCGCGGATTCTTCATTGCCTGTCGCGAACTGCAGCGACGAAAGCTCAGCTTTCCGAGGGCGGCACGTAGCCCGTAGCCTGATCGGCGCCTTCGCCGAAGAAGAACTTCTCCGTCTGCTTCATCAGATACTGGCGTGCGCGCGGATCGGCCATGTTCAGCCGGTTTTCGTTGATCAGCATGGTCTGCTGCTTGAGCCATTGCTGCCATGCTTCCTTCGAAATGCTCTCGTAGATCCGCTTGCCGAGTTCGCCCGGCAGCGGCGGGAAATCGAGACCTTCGGCTTCCTTGCCGAGCTTCGTGCATTGAACCATGCGAGTCATGCTGTGCTTCTCCTGTAATCGATGTGGAACGGCGGCGCGTCGTTATTGTGAGCGCTCAGAGCTGTTTCATCAGCACGAGCGACTTGCGCTGCCAGTTGTAGAGGCGGCGGCGGTCTTCGGGCAGGTCGTCGACCGTGACCTTCACGAAGCCGCGCTTGAGGAACCAGTGTTCGGTGCGTGTCGTCAGCACGAAGATACGCGTCAGCCCGCGAGCCCGCGCGCGCTGCTCGATGCGCTTGAGCAGGCGCTCGCCGTCGCCCGAACCTTGCGCTTCCGGCGAGACCGTCAGGCACGCCATCTCGCCGATACGCTCCGCCGGATACGCATACAGCGCCGCGCAGCCGAACAGCACGCCATCGTGCTCGATCACCGAGAAATGGTCGATGTCGCGCTCGATCTGGTGACGCCCGCGCCGCACCAGCGTGCCGTCGCTTTCGAGCGGCTCGATCAGCGTCAGAATGCCGCCGACGTCGTCCGGCGTCGCTTCGCGCAGGCTTTCGAGGTTCTCGTACGAGATCATCGTGCCCACGCCATCGTGCAGGAACAGTTCCAGCAGCAGGCTGCCGTCGAGCGCGTACGGAATGATGTGCGAACGCGCGACGCCGCCGCGGCACGCGCGAATGGAGTGCTTCAGATAGAAACCGGCATCGCCCGTCACGGCGCCGCCTTCATGCAGGCGGTACGCGTCGTCCAGCGACAACTCGCGGATCAGCGCGCCTTCTTCGTCGATCAGGCCTTCCGTCTCGGTGAGAAACACGATCTTGTCGGCGCGTAGCGCAATCGCGGCGGCCGACGCGACGTCTTCCATCGACAGATTGAATGCTTCGCCTGTCGGCGAGAAGCCGAGCGGCGAGAGCAGCACGATCTTGCCGCTCGAAAGCGTCTGGCGGATCGACTCGGCATCGATCTTGCGCACCACGCCCGTATGCTGGAAATCGACCCCGTCGAGAATGCCGACGGGCCGCGCCGTCACGAAGTTGCCCGACACCACGCTGATGTGCGCGTGCGCCATCGGCGTGTTCGGCAAGCCCTGACTGATCGCGGCCTCGATGTCGAGACGCACTTCGCCCGCCGCTTCTTTCGCGGATTCGAGCGCGCGCGCATTGGTGATGCGCATGCCGTGCGAAAACTCGGATTCGACGCCGTGCAGGCTCATCTGCTCTTCCACTTGCGGACGCGAGCCGTGTACGAGCACGATCTGGATACCCATCGCCTGCAACAGCGCGATATCGGACACGAGCGCGTTGAGCAGCCCCTGATGCACGACCTCGCCGCCGAACCCGACGACAAACGTCTTGTTTCGGAACGCGTGGATATACGGCGCAACCGATCGCATCCAGTCGACGAATTGCGCGTGCTGCAGCAGGGCTTCCGAGTCGCTGGACGAAGCCGGCGAGCTGGCGGGCGTGGGGACGAGGTCGGTTTGGGAATTCATGCCCCGGATTATAATGCGCCCCCATGTCGAATGTACCCAAAAGCTCCGCTGGAGCCGATACGAAAAGCGCGGCTGACGCTGCCGCGAAAGACGCTGCGAGCCCCGCGCCGCGCGGCCATCAGGACGCGACGCGTGACGCGCGCGGCGACGCATCGCGTCGTGACGTTTCCGTGAATGTTGCGAATGCGCCGCGTTCGGGCGCTTCGGCGCACGGCGACGCGAACAAACAGCAAGGCGCGAACGCGGCGAAAAGCGGTGCGCGCGAGCAGCGCAGTGGCACGCCGAACCGGCCGCGAGACCAGCAGGGCAAGCGGGGACCGGATCAGGCAGGCGGCGCCGGCCGACAGCAATCGCAGCGTGCTCAGGGCAACCCTCCGCTCGACTCGCAAGGCAGACCGCAACGCAACCCACGCGCCGGCAGCGAGCCGGGCGCCGAGAAGCAGCGCAATGCGCCGCGGGAGCCGGGCGGAGAAAATCAGCGCAACACGCCGCGGGAGCCGGGCGGAGAAAATCAGCGCAACACGCCGCGCGAGCCGCGCAAGCCCGCGCGCGTCGTCGAGCCGAATCCCATTCCGCCCATCACGTTCCCCGAGGCGCTGCCCGTCTCGGGCCGACGCGAGGAAATCGCGCGCGCGATTGCGGGCCACCAGGTCGTGATCGTCAGCGGCGAGACGGGCTCGGGCAAGACGACACAGTTGCCGAAAATCTGTCTCGCGCTCGGACGCGGGCTCGGCGCGGGCGGCAGCGGCCTGATCGGTCACACGCAGCCGCGCCGGATCGCGGCATCGGCGACGGGCCGGCGCATCGCCGAGGAACTCGGCACGCCGTTCGGCGAAGTGGTCGGCTACAAGGTGCGTTTCACCGACAACCTCGCGCCGGGTGCGTCCGTCAAGCTGATGACGGACGGCATTCTGCTCGCGGAAACGCAGACCGACCCGCTGCTGAAGGCATACGACACGCTGATCATCGACGAAGCGCACGAGCGCAGCCTGAACATCGATTTTCTGCTCGGCTATCTGAAAGAGATTCTGCCGAAGCGCCCCGATCTGAAGTTGATCGTGACGTCGGCGACCATCGATGCGGATCGCTTCGCGCGTCATTTCGGCTCCGAAGAAAAACCCGCGCCCGTGATCGAGGTGAGCGGGCGTCTGTATCCCGTCGAGGTCCGCTATCGTCCCGTCGCGGAAGATTCGCCTGCCGTTAAATCTGCGGAAGGCAATGCGGGCCGGGAGCGTGGCGATCGCCCGAAAACACAGCGGGAAACCGACCGCGATCTGATGGACGCGATCGTCGAAGCCGCCGACGAGCTATGCCGCGAGGGCCCCGGCGACGTGCTGGTGTTCCTGCCCGGCGAGCGCGAGATTCGCGACGCGGCGGAAGCGCTGCGCAAGCATCATCCGCCGCACACGGAGATTTTGCCGCTGTTCGCGCGGCTGTCGGCGGCTGAACAGGAACGCGTGTTCCGTCCGTCGAACGCGCGGCGCATCGTGCTCGCGACCAACGTCGCCGAAACCTCGCTGACGGTGCCGGGTATCCGCTATGTGGTCGACACGGGCCTCGCGCGCGTGAAGCGCTACTCGTACCGCAACAAGGTCGAGCAGTTGCAGGTCGAGTCGATTTCGCAGGCGGCGGCGAACCAGCGGGCAGGGCGTTGCGGCCGCGTCGCCGATGGCATCTGCATTCGTCTCTACGAGGAAACCGATTTCCAGGGGCGCGTGCGCTTCACGGACCCGGAGATTCTGCGGTCGTCGCTTGCGTCCGTCATTCTGCGGATGAAGTCGCTGCATCTGACGGCGATCGAAACCTTCCCGTTCATCGAGCCGCCGCCAGGCCGCGCGATCGCGGACGGTTATCAACTGCTGAACGAACTCGGCGCCGTCGACGACGACAACGCGCTGACGCCGCTCGGCCGCGAACTCGCGCGTCTGCCGCTCGATCCGCGCGTCGGCCGGATGATTCTCGGCGCGCGCGATCAGCAAGCGCTGCGCGAAGTGCTGATCATCGCGAGCGCACTGTCCGTGCAGGACCCGCGCGACCGTCCCATCGACGCGCAGGAGCAGGCCGACCAGGCGCACCGCAAGTTCGCCGACGAGCGCTCGGAGTTTCTGCAATGGCTGAAAATCTGGGCGTGGTTCGAAGAGGCTGTCACGCATAAGAAATCGAACCGGCAGCTAACCGACGCGTGCAAGCAGAATTTCCTGTCGCATCTGCGTCTGCGCGAATGGCGCGACGTGCATTCGCAACTGCTGACGGTGGTGCGCGAGCACGGGTGGCGCGTGAACGAAAGCGAAGCGACCTTCGAGCAGATTCACCTCGCGCTCCTGACGGGCCTGCTCGGCAATATCGGTCTGAAGGCCGACGACGAGCCGTACTATCTCGGCGCGCGCAGCATCAAGTTTTATCTGTGGCCCGGCTCGGCGCTCGTGAAGAAGGCGGGCAAGTGGGTGATAGCGGCGGAGCTCGTCGAGACGAGCCGGCTGTACGCGCGCTGCATCGCGAAGATCGAGCCGGAGTGGATCGAGCGCGTCGGCGCGCATCTGTTGAAGAAGTCGCTCTCCGAGCCGCACTGGGAAAAGCGCGCGGCGCAGGTGTCGGCGTTCGAGCGCGCGATGCTGTACGGCTTGCCTGTGTATCACCGGCGGCGCGTGAGTTTCGGCAAACAGGACCCGGCGCGCGCGCGCGAACTGTTCATCCGCGGCGCGCTGGTTGAAGGCGAGTTCGACACGAAGCTCGCGTTCTTCGCGCACAACCGCAAGCTGCTCGCCGATATCGAACAGCTTGAGCACAAGTCGCGCCGTCAGGATGTGCTGGTCGATGACGAACTGATCTACGCGTTCTACGATCAGGCCGTGCCGAACGGTATCCATACGGGCGCTGCGTTCGAGCGCTGGTATCGCGATGAAGTGAAGAAGAGCGGGCAGCAGGAAGACAAGCTGCGTCTGCTGTATCTGTCGCGCGACGATCTGATGCGTCACGAGGCGGCCGGCGTCACGACCGACCTGTTCCCGAAGCGGATGACGATGGCGGGCGTCGACATGACGCTGACCTATCACTTCGAGCCGGGCTCGCCGCGCGATGGCGTGACGCTCGCCGTGCCGCTGTACGCGCTGAATCAGGTGGATGCGCGGCGCGTCGAGTGGCTCGTGCCCGGCATGCTGAAGGAAAAGACGCAACTGCTGCTCAAGTCGTTGCCGCAGAAGCTGCGCCGTCACGTCGTGCCGTTGCCGGAGTACGCGGCGGGGTTCGTCGAGCGGCATAGTGGACCTAAATTCGGCGCGGGCGGACTGCTCGAGACGGTGATCGCCGATGTCCGTGAACAGACGCAGGTCGCGACGAAGCAGTCGGACTACAAGCTCGAAACGCTCGCGCCGCACCTGTTCATGAACTTCAAGGTGATCGATGAGCACGGCCGGCAACTCGCGATGGGCCGTAACCTCGCGCAACTGAGGGCGGAGTTGGGCGGTCAGGCGCAGCAGCAGTTTCAGAAAATTGCGTCGAGCGCGGCGGGTGCCGCACTCGCGAATGCAGGCTCGGGCGGTAGCGATGCGGGTGCGCGCGGGGCGGCTGGCGGCGTAGCGCGTGGCGCGAGTGGTGGTAGTGGCGGCGCGCGTGGCGCTTCAGCCGCGCCGCATACGCCCGCTGCAGGCGAAGCGGCGACTGCTCCCGCGACCGCCCTCTACGAAAACCTGACGACGTGGAACTTCGGCAAGCTCCCCGAGCTTCTCGAAATCCGGCGCGGCGGACATACGCTGTTCGGCTATCCGGCACTTGTCGATCGCGGCACGCATTGCGACGTCGAAGTGTTCGATTCGCCGGATGAGGCCGCGCGCATCCATCGCGCGGGCTTGCGGCGGTTGTTCGCGCTGCAGTTGCGCGAGCCGATCAAATACCTCGAAAAGAACCTGCCGGGCCTGCGCGAAATGGCGATGCAGTTCATGCCGCGCGGAACGCAGGAAGAACTGCGCGATCAACTGATCGACACGGCGCTCGACCGCGCGTGCCTCCAAGACCCGCTGCCCGATGACGACGCGAGCTTCCACGCGCGCAAGGACGAAGGCCGCAGCCGGCTGACGTTGCTCGCGCAAGAGATTGCCCGGCTCGGCGGACAGATTCTTGGCGAGTATTCGGCCGTCGTGAAGAAACTCGCGCAGGCGAAGCCGTTCGCCGCTGCTTTTGCCGACATGCAGAACCAGTTGGACGCGCTGATCGGCAAACGCTTTATCGTCGATACGCCGTACGCTCAGTTGACGCATTTCCCGCGCTATCTGAAGGGCATCGCGCTGCGCATCGACAAACTGAAAGCGGATTCGGCACGCGACGCGCGCCAGTTCGCCGAGCTTCAGCCGCTCGCGCAGAACTACCAGCGAGCGCTCGCGCAGCGCGGCGGCGTGCCGGATGCCCGGCTTGCCGAGTTCCGCTGGCTGCTGGAGGAACTGCGTGTGTCGCTATTCGCGCAGGAACTGCGCACGCCGATGCCTGTTTCCGTCAAGCGTCTCTACAAGGTGTGGGAGTCGATGCAGCGGTGACCGATTCGGGCGCGCTTCGTCGGGCGCGCCCGGTTTTGCCGCTATCAGCAATACATCGCAATCCGCAGATGCGGTGAGACGCCGCGCGCTCGGCGCGTCGCACGCGTAACTCACACCCTGTGATTTTTTCGCTGCTGTGCGCGAGTCGCGCAGTGCGTTACCAGTGCATGCCGGCCCCGATGGACCCGCCCAGTTCGCCACGCGTGCTCGCCGTACCCTGCAGCTTGTAAGCCCATTTGCCCGTGTCCGAGAGTTTCGACACGCCGAGCGCCATCGCCGACTGGCCGCCATACGTGCCGGCCGCCATCGCGACCATCCCGCGCCCCGGCAGTACGGCTTGCGGCAGGCCCGCCATCGCGATCGCCGCCGCCGCGCCGCCATAGCCGTCTTTACGCGCCGATCGGACCTGGTCGTCGGTATAGGCTTTCGCCTGGCCGACCGCGCCGCTCACACCCTGATTCAGCTGGTTCACGTTGACGGCATCCGTGCCCTGAACGCCCGCCGCGACGTTCGTGATCTGCCGTTCCTGTCCCGACGCGCCGACGGAGACCGTGTTCGCGCGATCTGCGACCGAGCCCTGACCGAGCGCCACCGAATTATCCGCGCTTGCGTTCGAGCTGGCGCCCAGCGCGACCGCATTGGTGCCGCTCGCCTGCGCATTCGCGCCCGCTGCGATCGTGTGCGCACCGCTTGCCTGCGCCGGTTCGGTGGCGGGCGAGCCCTCCGCGCTGAACATCGGATTCGACGTGTTGACGGTGATGTTGCCGACGGCATTGCCGAGCATCGCGGACAACTGACCGAGGTTCACGGCGTCGTGCGTGTCGACGGCGTCGGCGACGTTGCTAATCCGCGTGCCGCCGTTCGCCGGATCGCCTTGCAACGTGATGCTGTCGTGATTGATCGAGCCGTCGGGATTGCGGTTGTACATCACGGCGCCATCGATTCTGCTCGCCACCGCCTTCAATTGCGCGACGTTCACGGCGTCCTGGTCGACGCGGCCCGCCGCCACGCCGCTGATCGTGCGATTGCCGACGTTGACCTCGCCAACAGAGGTCTGCAGCGCGTCCAGCCCGAACGCGGTGTAGCCCGTTTGCGCGCCGTACAGCGTCACAGAGCCGAAACCGAGCGCCACGCTGTTGCTGAATGTCGCCATCGAATTGGCGCCCAGCGCGAGCGACCGGGCGGCGTTTGCCTGCGCGGTGTCGCCCAGCGAGGTGGCCGATGTTGCCATCGCACGCGAATGCGCGCCGATAGCCGTGGCGTTGTTGACGCTCGCCGTCGACGTGTCGCCGACGGCCGTCGCATCCACGCCGGCAAACGACGTGTCGCCAAGCGCCACGCCAGTGGCGTCCACGGTGCTTGCGCCGTTGCCCATCGTGACGGCCGCATTGGCGTCAACCGTCGCGGACAGCCACAAGAAACTCGCAAACGCGAACAGCGCGATGGTTGAAGTGCGTGTCGAACGCGGTGCATTGCGGCCGTTCAACATCGCGCGACGGATTGCAGTTGATTCTTGCGCCATCTTATTCATTATTTTCATGCCTCAAACTCCGGTAAGACTGGACAGCAAATACTCGGAAACGCCGGACAAGACAAAGCATCGAAACTGGCAAAACCCGCTTTCGTCATTGGGAAAGATGTTTGTCGCGGCGCGGACTGATTGAGTCAGCGCTGGCCGGCGCGGTTCCACATGCTGGCAAACGTTGAAGCGGGTGTTGCGTTCACGAATTCTTAAGGCGCGGAGTTTGATTCGATATGAGGTAATTCTTAATTAATAACGTTCGGAAATTTCGCTCTTAAATAGTGGAATTGTGCGCTGGATAATCACCGAATAATCTCGATTGATAATGGGGTCATTTAGTGCCGTCTGATTCGCAAATGCCATAATCGTATCGATTCGGTACAAAAAATCGTGCGGTCTGGACAGTGGGCGCAGCCGCTCGCAACGCCTTGCGCACACCCTGCGGCACCGCGCCGCAACGTCTGCCTTTTCCCCGATCGAGGTCAACCGAAGAGTCACGCAAACGTTCTACAATGGCGATTACCCCCTGATGTGAGTTTTCATGCGCAAATTTTCCCTTCCCGGCCTGACCAGCACGTTTGCGGCAGGCGCGGCGCTCGTCGCGGCAGCAAGCTTTTTTTCCCCGCCAGTTCTCGCCAACAACGTGATCGTGCTCAATTCCGGCGAAGCCACGCTGAGCCTGATCGACGAGGCGACACGTCAGGTGATCGACACGGTGCCGACCGGCAAGGAACCGCATCACCTGATGCCGACGCCGGACAATTCGTCGCTGATCGTCGCGAATTCGGTGTCGAACAATCTGATGTTCGTCGATCCGAAAACGGGTAAGCCGCAGCGCTGGGTCGAGAACATCGAAGACCCGTATCAGATCGGTTTCTCGCCGGATCGCAAGTGGCTCGTGACGACAGGCCTGCGCCTCGACCGTCTCGACATCTATCACTACGATGGCCACAACATGACGCTCGCGAGCCGCCTGCCGCTCGCCGTGATGCCGAGCCACATGGCGTTCACGAACGACAGCAAGACGGTGTTCGTCACGCTGCAGGTGTCGGGTGAACTCGCCGCCGTCGATCTCGCCACGCAGACGGTCAAGTGGAAGATGAAAGTCGGCAAGGTGCCGGCCGGCCTGTGGATGACGCCGGGCGAGAAATACCTGTTGATCGGCATGACGGGTGCGGACTATGTCGCCGTCGTCGACTGGCGCAACCAGAAGATCGTGAAGACGATCACGACGGGCAAGGGCGCGCACAACTTCCGCTCGCTCGCGGACGGCAAGCATGTGGCTGTGTCGAACCGTGTGGCCAGCACGATCAGCATCCTCGACGAGGACACGCTCACCAACGTCGGCGACATCACGGGACTGATGCCGGGACCGGACGACATGGAACTTTCCGCCGACAAACGGTATCTGTGGGTAACGTTCCGTTTTGCGAAGCATGTCGGCGTCATCGACCTGACCACGCACAAGCTGATCCAGACGATCGCCGTCGGCCGTTCGCCGCACGGCATCTATTTCTTCAACCGCGCGCCCGTCACCGCGCCGAACGGGGCCTGATAACGCAGATGGCGCGCCTCGCCGGCGCGCCGTGAATTGCGCCTTGATCCGCGCAGTGAAGCCACACCAGGAAGCCGCGCAGTGAAGCAGAACCGCGACGCATAAAGAGCACCATGTTCCACCTGATCGCCTCCAGTCTCGATAGCTTCGTTTCTTCCGTCCAGACGCTGCTGTACGTCGACGTCGTGCAGCCGCTGCTGTTCCATTTCAACCTGATGGACTACGACGAGGACACGTACGACAGCCTGTACTGGGTGATCGTCGGCGTGCTGGAAGTGCTCGCCATGTACGCGCTGCTGCGTCCGCTCGAAGCGTTGCGGCCCGTCGAGCAGTGGAAGGACCGCAAGGCGGTGCGTGTCGACGTGCTCTACACGTGGATCGCGAAGCTCGGCATTCTCAATCTGTTTTTCTTCTTCGCGCTGCAGCCGTTTTTCGATTCGGTGCAGGGCTGGCTGCGCCTGCAGGGCATCGCGAATATCGAACTCGACAATCTGTGGCCGGGCGTCACGACGCAGCCTTTCGTCACGTTCGTCATGTATCTGCTGGTGCTCGATTTCGCGGGCTACTGGTATCACCGCGGGCAGCACAGGATCGGCGTCTGGTGGGAGTTGCACGCGGTGCATCACAGCCAGCAGCAGATGTCGCTGTGGGCCGACGACCGCAACCATCTGCTCGACGATCTGCTGCAGGCGTGTTTCTTCGCCGTGATCGCGCTGTTCATCGGCGTGCCGCCGTCGCAGTTCGTCGTGCTCGTCGCGATTACGAATCTCGCGCAGAGCGTGCAGCACGCGAACATCCGTCTGCATTTCGGCTGGCTCGGCGAGCGCCTGCTCGTCAGTCCGACCTTCCATCGCCGTCATCACGCCATCGGCTATGGTCACGAAGGTCTCAAGTACGGCTGCAATTTCGGCGTGCTTTTCCCGTGGTGGGACATGCTGTTCGGCAGCGCGTCGTGGAGCCGCGAAATGGAGCCGACGGGCATTCGCGACCAACTCAGCGGCCGTCATTACGGTGAGGGTTTCTGGGCGCAGCACTGGCTGGCGTTCGTGCGCATTGGGCAGCGCATCGCCGGCAAGAAGCAGCGGGGCGCGGCGTAAGCGCGTTGTCGTTGTCGTTTCACTTTCGATGCAACTTTCGGCCGGGCGCGCGTTTCTGACGATCACCGGCCGCGAAGCAACGCTCGCATACTCGCTTGCACGTTCACCCGTCAGTGTCCGCTTTCACTTTCGACGCTGACACCCGACGTGGTTTATCCTGTCCACGTTTCCTTCCTTTTCCTGCATACCCATCAAGTCATCGACTACGCATGAATGATCTCTTGCGCTCGTTCGGGCGCGCGCTTTCTTCCGTGTTGCATCCACGCATGCTGTGGCTGACGTTCATGCCGTTCGCGGCAGCCACGATCGTCTGGGGCGTGGCACTGTGGTTCTCCTGGCAGACCCTGATCGGTGCGACGCGTAACTGGCTCGAAAGCTGGCCGCTCACGACGACGCTCTACGGGCTATTCGATTGGCTGGGTTTTTCGTCGCTGCATGCGGCCGTGGCGCCTTTCATTGTGATTGCCGTCGCGATTCCGCTGATCGTCGTCACTGTGCTCTTGCTGATCGCGACGCTGTCGATGCCCGCCGTGATCAAGCATCTGTCGAAGCGGCAGTTCGCCGCGCTGGAAATGCGGCACGGCGGCACGTTCGCCGGCAGCCTCGTGCATTCCATATGGACGACGCTCGTGTGCCTGCTGGTGCTCGTGATCACGCTGCCGCTGTGGCTGATTCCGCCGTTCTTCGCGCTGATCCCGCCGCTGCTGTGGGGCTGGCTCACTTACCGCGTGATGACGTACGACGCGCTGTCGTTGCACGCCAGCAGCGAAGAGCGGCGTGCGCTGGTGCGCCAGCATCGCCTGCCGCTGCTGCTGATCGGCGTCGCGAGCGGGCTGCTCGGCTCGCTGCCCACGTTGATCTGGGCGTCGTCCGTGTGGCTGATCGTGCTGTTCCCTGTGATGACTGCCGTGACCATCTGGATCTATGCTTTTATCCTCGTATTCACGGCGCTGTGGTTCGGCTACTACTGCCTGCGCGCGCTGCAGCGGATGCGCGCCGGCGAGCATGGCGGGAACGGTCACCACGGTCCCCATGGCGCGCGCGGCACAGCGCCTGTCTCCTACTGATACAAGAGGCTTCAATGGCATTTGGCGTCATCATCATCGGCGATGAAATCCTGTCCGGCAGACGCGTCGACAAGCATCTGCCGAAAGTCATCCAGCTTCTGAGCGCCCGCGGCCTGTCGCTGTCGTGGGCCGAATATATCGGCGACGATCCGGAGCGCATCACGGCGACCTTGCGGCGCACGTTCGCGTCGGGCGATATCGTGTTCTCGACGGGCGGCATCGGCGCAACGCCCGACGATCACACGCGCCAATGCGCCGCCGCCGCGCTCTCCGTGCCGCTCGAATTGCATCCCGAGGCAAAGGCGCTGATCCAGGAGCGTATCCGCGACACGCATCCCGCCAGTTCGTCCGCGCCCGTCGATTTCAACTCGCCGGACAACCTGCATCGTCTGAACATGGGCACGTATCCGCGCGGCGCGTCGATCATTCCGAACGGGTACAACAAGATTCCTGGTTTTTCTGTCGGCGATCATCATTTCGTGCCGGGCTTTCCGGTGATGGCCTGGCCGATGATCGAATGGGTGCTGGATACGAAGTACCAGCATCTGCATCATTCGACGCCGCATGCGGAAAAGTCTCTGCTCGTCTTCGAGTTGCCCGAGTCGACGCTGACGCCGCTGATGGAAAAGATCGAGCATGACTTTCCGGGCGTGCGCGTATTCAGCCTGCCGAGCGTGGGCGATGCGGAGCGCGGGGGCATCTATGCGCGCAAGCATATCGATCTGGGCGTGAAGGGCGAGCCTGAAGCCGTCGCGGCAGCGTTCGTGAAGCTGCGCGAAGGTGTGCATCTGCTCGGTGGCGATATCGTCGAGCCGGAAGTGGCAGCGCACGCGCAGTCGCGTAACTGAGCACGGCAGAGAGGGGCGTGCAACGCGTCCCCGTCCTACGAACATCATCCGCATGTCACATCGCGCGCGGACGATCGCAAAAGAAAACGGCGCACGGTGTTCAACATGCGCCGTGTGCGGAAGAAGCGACGGTTGCGCTTCTTATGTCTGCGTGAGATCCGTCAAGCGCCAATCCACGGCAGTCCGCGGAAACACCAGCCCGACACCGTCTTCCGATGCCCCTGGCCATCCTTGTCGCCTTCGAAGCCTTCCAGCAGATCCAGCGCCTTCGTGAAGCCGGCCTGCGTCGCCGCGATGGCCGCCAGCTTCGAGCGCGCCGCGCTGCGGCACAGGAGCAGCACGGGCGTGTCGGGCGTCGCGACCTGACGCAGCTGATCGATGAATTCGGCATTCGGCACGCCGCCCGGATAGCGTGTCCATTCGACATGCGCATACTGGCCGTCGCCGACGACCGGGCGGCCGACCCAGTCCAGTTCGGCGCGCGTGCGCACATCGACGAGACGGGTGCGCGGATCGAGTTGCAGAAGCTCGAATGCCTCGGCAGGCGTGACGGCGCCCGCGTATGGGAGCTGGTTGTCGACACGGCGCTTTTCAGCCTGGCTGTACAACTGTTCGAGCGTACTCATGACAGCAAATCTCCTTGGGGCCAAAAAAACATTCTAGCAAGCTGTCGAAGCTGCGCACGCCGCGCCACCACGCACAGCGCGAAATTCGAAGACAGGCGGACGCGCCCGGTTATGGTGCAAAATGACCGTCATGCACCAAAACGGAATGTTAAGCGGACGCAGACTAGGAGCATGCACGATAGTGGTGCGGATGCATCGCGTTGCCTCGGTCGATTCCCGCAAACGGTGTCTGCAAATTCCCTGCGAAGGCGCGTCGGCATTGGGGCTGTAACGACGTGGCGCACACGGAACACAAACATGGCACAGAAGCTGCTTTATTGGTGCCGATCAGATTGGCCCGATGCCAGCATCATATTTCCCTGTCCGTCGGTATCGAGGGGTGGACGCATCGAGGCTGGTCAGCTAGATTGGGCGGCGGCTGAACCCGCCGAATTCGTTAATCAGGAGATTGGTTATGAGTAAATCCGTGGCCGACGTCATCCAACTCGTCAAGGACGAGGACGTCAAGTTTGTCGACTTCCGTTTCACCGACACGCGCGGCAAGGAGCAACACGTTTCGGTGCCGGTGTCGGCATTCGACGAAGACAAGTTTGAAAGCGGCCATGCGTTTGACGGTTCCTCGATTGCTGGCTGGAAGGGCATCGAAGCGTCGGACATGCTGCTCGTGCCGGACGCCGACACCGCCTTCATCGACCCGTTCTACGAAGAGTCGACCCTCGTGCTGACCTGCGACGTCGTCGAACCGGCTGACGGCAAGGGCTACGAACGCGATCCGCGCTCGCTCGCAAAGCGCGCCGAAGCGTACCTGAAGAGCACGGGTCTGGGCGACACGGCCTTCTTCGGTCCGGAACCCGAATTCTTCATTTTCGACTCGGTCCAGTGGAGCGCCGACCAGTCGGGCTGCTTCGTCAAGATCGGCTCGGAAGAAGCACCGTGGTCGTCGGGCAAAGAATTCGAAGGCGGCAACACGGGTCACCGTCCGGGCACGAAGGGCGGCTACTTCCCGGTCGCCCCCGTCGACACGTTCCAGGACATCCGCTCGGAAATGTGTCTGCTGCTCGAACAGATCGGCATCCCCGTTGAAGTTCACCACCACGAAGTGGCAGGCCAAGGCCAGAACGAAATCGGCACGAAGTTCTCGACGCTGGTTCAACGCGCTGACTGGACGCAACAGCTGAAGTACATCGTTCACAACGTCGCGCACACGTACGGCAAGACGGCGACGTTCATGCCGAAGCCTATCGTCGGCGACAACGGTTCGGGCATGCACGTTCACCAGTCGATCTGGAAGGACGGCCAGAACATGTTCGCGGGCAACGGCTACGCTGGCCTGTCGGAATTCGCGCTGTTCTACATCGGCGGCATCATCAAGCACGCTCGCGCGCTGAACGCGATCACGAACCCGGGTACGAACTCGTACAAGCGTCTCGTGCCGCACTTCGAAGCGCCTGTGAAGCTGGCTTACTCGGCACGCAACCGTTCGGCATCGATCCGTATTCCGCACGTTGCAAACCCGAAGGGCCGCCGTATCGAAACGCGCTTCCCGGATCCGCTCGCGAACCCGTACCTGTGCTTCTCGGCACTGATGATGGCAGGTCTGGACGGCGTGCAGAACAAGATCCATCCGGGCGAAGCTGCTGACAAGAACCTGTACGACCTGCCGCCGGAAGAGGATGCAAAGATCCCGACCGTGTGTGCCGGCCTCGATCAGGCGCTGGAAGCACTCGACGCAGACCGTGAGTTCCTGACGCGCGGTGGCGTGTTCACCGACGGCATGATCGACGCTTACCTGGAACTGAAGGAAAGCGAGCTGCAACGCGTGCGCATGACGACGCACCCGGTCGAGTTCGAACTGTACTACTCGCTGTAATCGCTGTAGGTGGCGCTGCGCTTCGTTCGCGAGATGCGGCGAAGCGTACGCCCCGACGCTGCGATCGGTCACGAAGGGACGGCGGCGCCGTCCCTTTTTCGTTGGATCGAAAGCTGTGACGTTTTTGTTGCGGAACGGCTGCTGCAGCGTGTTGTTGCTGATTTGAACCGCGTGCGATGAAGCCCGCCTCACCATCTCCTGTCGACGGAGGTTCGCGCTTTGGCGCTGGCTTCCGTCCCATGCAAGGCTATCGAGACCCGACTGCAAGATGGTATTGAAGAACCTGATCAAGGCCAGAAAAGGGCACACCGACGCATTGTCGGATGATGCGCAACTCGTCGAATCCGGTTTGCTGCCGGGCTTCGAGGCGCTGCCCACCGTTCTGCTCGTGCTCGACAAGCGGACGCTGCGTGTCGCGTTCGCGAATCCGTCGGCCGAGTCGATGCTCGAAATGTCGCGCCGGCAGCTTACGCAAATGGCCTGGCCCGACATCTTCACGAACGGCGAAGAACTGACGGCGACCATCGCCGCGATCGCCGCTCACCGTTTTCACGCGACCCATCTGGATGCCGTGCTCGAACGCGCCGGCCACGAGCCGCTGCATGTGCATGCGATCGTCGGCTTCCTGGAGAGCGCGCAGGACTACGTGCTGCTCGAGCTGTTCGAGAACGAGCGTCATCTAAGGTCCGACCGCGAAGAGCGCATTCACGATCTGACGGCCGTCAACAAGCAGCTGATCCGCAATCTCGCGCATGAGATCAAGAACCCGCTCGGCGGTATTCGCGGCGCGGCGCAACTGCTCGAATTCGAACTTGGCGCGCGCGAGCGGGACGAGCTGCGCGAGTACACGCAGGTCGTCATCAAGGAATCGGACCGGCTGCAAACGCTCGTCGACCGCTTGCTCGAACCGCATCGTCATCCGCATATCGTCGGTGACGTGAATATTCATGAAGTATGCGAGCGCGTGCGCGCGGTGATTCTCGCGGAGTTTCCGCGCGGTCTCACGATCGAGCGCGACTACGACGTCAGCGTGCCCGATCTGCGCGGCGACAAGGAGCAACTGATCCAGGCGCTGCTGAACATCGTGCGCAATGCGGCTGAAGCACTGCGCGAACGCATCTCGCAAGGCGATGCACGGATCGAGTTGCGTACCCGCGTGGCGCGCAAGGTGACGATCGCGAAACGTCTTTGCAAGCTGGCACTGGACTTGCATATCGTCGATAACGGGCCCGGCATTCCCGAAGACATACGCGACCGCATCTTCTATCCGCTCGTATCGGGCAGGGAAGACGGCAGCGGTCTTGGCCTGACGCTCGCGCAGACTTTCGTGCAACAGCACGAAGGGATGATCGAAGTGGAGAGCCGTCCGGGTCACACCGAGTTTCAGATTCTGCTGCCGCTCGACAGCTGATGCTCGACTGGTTACACCACACGCAAGACAAGACTTCTGACGGACCTATATGAAGCCGATCTGGATAGTAGACGACGATCAATCGATCCGTTGGGTGCTCGAAAAAGCACTCGCACGCGAGAACTTCGCGACGCGCAGCTTCGCGAATGTGCGCGAAGCCGCGGGCGCACTGGAACACGACAGCCCGCAGGTGCTCGTCTCCGATATCAGGATGCCTGGCGGCTCCGGGCTCGAACTGCTGCAGACCGTGCGCGACCGCGTGCCCGGCTTGCCCGTCATCATCATGACGGCGTTCTCGGATCTCGATAGCGCCGTGGCCGCGTTTCAGGGCGGCGCGTTCGAATACCTCGCCAAGCCGTTCGACGTCGACAAGGCCGTCGAACTGATTCGCCGCGCCGTCGACGAAAGCATGCGCGGCGAGCAGACATGGGACGACCGTGTTGCCGAAGCGCCCGAGATGCTCGGTCAGGCGCCCGCGATGCAGGACATGTTCCGCGCAATCGGCCGCCTGTCGCATTCGGCCGCGACCGTGCTCATTACGGGCGAATCAGGCACCGGTAAGGAACTTGTAGCCCGCGCCTTGCACCGACATAGCCCACGCGCGAACGGTCCGTTCATCGCACTGAACACGGCGGCGATTCCGAAAGATCTGCTGGAATCCGAACTGTTTGGCCATGAGCGCGGTGCGTTCACGGGCGCGCAGGCGATGCGCCAGGGCCGCTTTGAGCAGGCTGAGAACGGCACGCTGTTTCTCGATGAAATCGGCGATATGCCATTCGACTTGCAGACGCGACTGTTGCGCGTGCTGTCGGATGGGCAGTTCTATCGCGTCGGCGGACATAATCCGCTGCGGGCGAATGTGCGCGTGATCGCCGCGACGCACCAGAATCTCGAATCGCGAGTGCGGCAAGGGCTGTTTCGCGAGGACTTGTATCACCGCTTGAACGTGATCCGTCTGCGCTTGCCGGCGCTGCGTGAACGTAGCGAGGACATTCCGCTGCTGACGCGCCACTTCCTGCAGAAGAGTGCGCGCGATCTCGGCGTCGAGCCGAAGCGCGTGTCGGAAGAGGCGCTTGCGTATATGACGTCGCTGCCGTTTCCGGGCAACGTGCGCCAGCTAGAAAACCTTGCGAACTGGCTGACCGTGATGGCGCCTGCACAGACGATCGAGATCAAGGACCTGCCGCCCGATCTCGTATCGACGCAGCAGGCCGGGGCGGAATTCGCAACGTCCGCGGGATCGCTGCCGATCGACGGCGCAGTGGGCAACGGTGGCGTCACAAACGGCGTGGCGCCGAGCGCGGGTGTACCCGTTGCGGCCGGCGGCGTGGTGATTCCGTCGCCTGTTGCCGCGTGGGAAAGTGGGCTGCGTACGGAAGTCGCGAAGCTCCTGCGCGAGAATGCCGCTGATGTAATGGACGAGCTGTCGCGCCGTTTCGAAGCGGCCGTGATCCGCGAAGCGCTCGACTTCACGCGCGGGCGCAAGGTCGAAGCGGCCGAGCGGCTGGGTATCGGGCGCAATACGATCACGCGCAAGATTCAGGAGCTGAATCTCGAACCGTAAGCGCTGACGCCTTTGGGCGTGATGCGAGTGGTGCCGCGTTTGCACGCGGCAAAATAAAGCGGCTCGACGGCGCGGTGCGCCATCGAGCCGCTTCTTCTTTTGCGAACGCGCTTGTGCTGAGGCGGCGAGTTACTCGGTGAGCGCGACGACGGGCGCGTGATCCGAAGGCTGATCCCACTTGCGTGGCGTCTTGTCGACGTCGCAATGCGTGCAGCTTGCGGCAAGCGGCTTCGACAGCAGGATATGGTCGATGCGCAAGCCCGCGTTGCGGCGGAACGCGAGCATCCGGTAATCCCACCACGTGAAGGTCTTCTCAGGCTGCTCGAAGAGCCGGAACGAATCGACGAGACCCAGTTCGACGAGGCGGTTGAACTGCGCGCGCTCTTCCGGCGACACGAGGTTCTGTCCTTCCCACGCCTTCGGATCATGCACGTCGCGGTCTTCGGGCGCGATGTTGTAGTCGCCGAGCAGCGCGAGCTTTGGATGCTGCGCGAGTTCACTGGCGATCCAGTCGTGCAGCGCGTCGAGCCAGCGCAGCTTGTAGGCGAACTTGTCGGTGCCGGGCGCCTGGCCGTTCGGGAAGTAGGCGCAGATCACGCGCACGCCTTCGATGGTGGCCGCGATCACGCGCTGCTGCGGGTCCTCGAAGCCGGGTATGTTGCGCATGACGCTGGCTTCGTCGACGCTCATGCCGTCGCGCACGAGAATGCCGACGCCGTTATACGTCTTCTGACCGGCGAACCAGCTGCGATAACCCTTTTCCTCGAGCTCGGCGCGCGGAAATTTTTCGTCGGGCAGTTTCAGTTCCTGAAGACACAGCACGTCGGTCTGGCTGAGTTCGAGCCAGTCGATCACATGCTGCTGACGAACCTTCAGGGAGTTCACATTCCACGTGGCTAATTTCATCGCTCGTTCTCGTTGTATCAGGTGCTGGATGGAATCTTACCGCGATCGGGCAGCGCCGCTCAGTACGGCAACATGCATAGGCAAAAACGCAAAAGCCCGCAACGCTTTGGGCGATGCGGGCTTTGAATGCGTAACACTGCTTGTACTGCTTGAGGCCGTGTGGAGCAGGACACGATGCCTTTGAAACTGGTTGCGGGGACAGGATTTGAACCTGTGACCTTCGGGTTATGAGCCCGACGAGCTGCCAGACTGCTCCACCCCGCGTCAGAGAGGCGAATTGTACGGACACCTTCGTCATGCGTCAAACATTTGATCGAAGTTTTTTCATCTTCTTCTGCTACGTGCTGGTGGCGTAGTGTTTCATCTCGTCTTTCATCTCAACCACGATCGGCTTCGATCGCCCAGTCGACAGCCTTTTGCGCATGCAGCGCAGTCGTATCGAACACAGGCAGAGCGGAGTCTTCTTGCCTGATCAGCAGCGTGATCTCGGTGCAGCCGAGAATGACGGCCTGCGCGCCGCGCGCCTTCAGGTCTTCGATCACGTTTTGATAGATCGCTCGCGATGACGGCTCGATGATCCCATGACACAACTCGTCGTAGATGATCCGATGGACGTGCGCGCAGCCTTCGTGATCGGGGATCAGCGTATCGAGGCCGAAGCGCTCGCGCAGGCGTCCCGCGTAGAAGGTCTGCTCCATCGTATAGCGCGTGCCCAGCAAGCCGACTCGCTCGATGCCCGCTGCGCGCAGCGCTTCGCCCGTTGGATCGGCGATATGCAGAAAGGGCACCGCGATTGACGCTTCAATGGCTTCATGCACGCGATGCATGGTGTTCGTCGCGAGCAGCACGATGTCGGCGCCACCGCGCTCCAGTTGTCGCGCGGCATCCGCCATCTGCACGCCGAGCGCGTGCCAGTCGCCCGCGCGCTGGTTGGCTTCGACGGGCGCGAAGTCGACGGTCACCATCAGGCTGCGCGCATTGTGATGGCCGCCGAGACGCGCCTTCGCATAGCGGTTCAGCAGCCGGTAATACTCGGCCGACGATTCCCAACTCATCCCGCCGATCACGCCTATCGTTTTCATTCCGCTTCCGTGTCTGTGGTGCCGATGCGGTTGAGTATAGGCTGCGGGTTGTAGCGGCGAGCGGTACGGATCGCGCACGGCCAGCCAGTACGGTACGGTCTTTTGTCCTATGCCATCGGGATGCTCCCCATGCATTCCTTCCGCCGATAGAATCGTAGTCATGCAAAGGAGCCGCCCATGGATCTGATCATCCGCAATGCCGTGTTGCCACGCAGTGCCCCGAAACAGAATGGCCCCGTCGATATAGGCATCGAAGGCGGGCGCATCGTCGCCGTCGAGCCGAACCTGGCTGCCAGTACACGTGAAGAGATCGATGCACAAGGCGCGCTCGTCACGCCGCCATTCATCGACGCGCATTTCCACATGGACGCGACGCTGTCGTATGGCTTGCCGCGCGTGAACGCGTCGGGCACCTTGCTCGAAGGCATCGCGCTGTGGGGCGAGCTGAAGCCGCATCTGACGCAGGAAGCGCTCGTCGAGCGCGCGCTGCAGTATTGCGACTGGGCTGTCGCGCGTGGTCTGCTCGCCATCCGCACGCATGTCGATGTGTGCGACGAGCGCCTGCTGGCTGTCGAAGCACTGCTCGAAGTGAAGCGCCGCGTCGCGCCTTACATGGACCTGCAACTGGTCGCGTTTCCGCAAGACGGGCTGCTGCGCAGTGCGGGTGCGTTCGACAACCTCAAGCGTGCGATTGCGATGGGTGTCGACGTGGTCGGCGGCATTCCGCATTTCGAACGGACGATGGCGGACGGCGCGGAGTCGGTGCGGCTTCTATGCGAGTTCGCGGCAGAGAAAGGCTTGCGGGTCGACATGCATTGCGACGAATCGGACGATCCGCTGTCGCGGCACATCGAAACGCTTGCGGCGCAGACGCATCGGCTCGGGTTGCATGGGCGCGTGACGGGTTCGCATCTGACGTCGATGCATTCGATGGACAACTACTATGTCAGCAAGCTGCTGCCGCTGATGTGTGAGTCAGGTGTGGCGGCCATCGCGAATCCGCTGATTAACATCACGCTGCAAGGGCGTTCAGATACCTATCCGAAGCGGCGTGGCATGACACGCGTGCCGGAGATGCTGGCGGCCGGCATCAACGTCGCGTTTGGTCACGATTGCGTGATGGACCCGTGGTATAGCCTTGGCTCCGGCGACATGCTCGAAGTCGCGCACATGGGTCTGCATGTCGCGCAGATGACGGGTATCGATGCGATGCATGCGTGTTTTGATGCCGTCACGGGGAATGCGGCGCGTATTCTTGGGCTCGAGCGTTATGGAGTTGAGCCGGGATGCGATGCGAATCTCGTCGTGCTTGACGCGCGCGATGCTGTCGAGGCGATACGTTTGCGCGCGGCGCGGCTGGCGGTTGTGAGCCGAGGGAAAGTGGTGAGCCGCGCTCCGGCGGCACGCGCGGTGTTGTCGCTGGACGGGCGGCCTACGGAAGTGGACTTCAAACTGCATCGCGGGTGAATGGGGTTCATGGAGGATTTGGTTTTCTTGCGTTTGCGCTGGCATCCGGGTTACGGTGGTTGTTGCACATGCGGTTTGGTTTGCTGGTGATTGCGCTGGCATCCGCGCTACGGTGTTTGCTGTTCACGCGTCGCCCCTGTGCGGGGCGGCACCTACTTTTCTTTGCCGCCGCAAAGAAAAGTAGGCAAAAGAAAGCGGCTCACACCGCCAGCCCTTGTGTTTGCCTGAGGGACCCCAACCGGTCTTATGCTTCGCGCGGCAGCTTTTCTGTTTGCGTGCGTTGCCAACGCTTTGAATGAACGCCTCACCCGCTTCGAATACCCGTACATGGGCAAGCGGCAGCGAATAGTATGTGCCGCCCCGGTGGCAAACTGTGTGTAGGTTGTCGCGTCGTATAGCTTGGCGCTCTTACAGGGTGGGACGTGTGCGCTATCGGTCCGAAGTGAGGCGCGTGAGGTACTACGGCCTACATACAGTTTGCCACCTGGGCGGCGGTGGACTATCTGGCACGGCACGCTGAAACGCGGGCGCGCGAAGCGGGTGATGCGCACAGCAAGAGCGCTGGCAACGGTCTTGAATCGAGAAGTTGCCGCGTGAAGTAAGGGACCGGTTGGGGTCCCTCAGGCGGGAAGAAATGTTGGCGGTGTGAGCCGCTTTCTTTTGCCTACTTTTCTTTGCGGCGGCAAAGAAAAGTAGGTGCCGCCCCGCACAGGGGCGACGCCTGAAGCACGCTAACGAATCGCGGATGCCACCGCAAAGGCAGCCACACCGAACGGCGACGCCTGAAGCACGCTAACGAATCGCGGATGCCACCGCAAAGGCAGCCACACCGAACGGCGACGCCTGAAGCACGCTAACGAATCGCGGATGCCACCGCAAAGGCAGCCACACCGAACGGCGACGCCTGAAGCACGCTAACGAATCGCGGATGCCACCGCAAAGGCAAACACACCGAACGGCGACGCGTAAAGCGCGCTAACAAATCGCGGATGCCATCGAAAGAGCCACAAAAAAAGCGGGCCCGGCAACCCGAACCCGCCCTTTAAGTTAGCTCTGCATACACCGCGGAGCGGCAAACCAAATGCCATACATACCCGCGCTCCACCGCATCAAAACCCTCAATGCGCCGCACCCGGCACCGCATCCGGCGCCATGCCGTTATGCCGCAACAGCGCGTCAATATTCGGCTCGCGGCCGCGGAACGCCTTGAACGATTCCATCGCGGGACGGCTGCCGCCCACTTCGAGAATCTCCTTGCGGTAGCGCGTACCCGTTGCCGCATCGAGCACGCTGCCCTTGCCCGCTTGCGCGGCTTCTTCGAACGCGGCGTAAGCATCGGCGGACAGCACTTCGGCCCACTTGTAGCTGTAGTAGCCCGCCGCGTAGCCGCCCGCGAAAATGTGGCTGAACGTATTCGGCCAGCGCGAGAACGACGCTTGCGGAATCACGTGGAAGCGTTCGTTGATCTCACGCGCCAGGTCATTCGCACTCTTTGCGCCCGACGTGTCGAAGTCGACGTGCAGCTTCATGTCGAACATCGAGAACACGATCTGCCGCAGCGTGCCCAGACCGCTCTGGAAGTTCTTCGCGGCGAGCATCTTGTCGAACAGGTCGCGCGGCAGCGGCTTGGCCGTATCGACGTGCGACGTCATGTCGCTCAGCACGTCCCACTCCCAGCAGAAGTTTTCCATGAACTGCGACGGCAGTTCGACGGCATCCCATTCGACGCCGTTGATGCCCGACACGCCAAGCTCATCGACACGCGTCAGCATGTGATGCAGGCCATGGCCGAATTCATGGAACAGCGTGATCACTTCATCGTGCGTGAAGCATGCGGGCTTGCCGCCGACGGGCGCCGAGAAGTTGCACGTCAGATACGCGACGGGCGTCTGCACCGCGCCGTTGACGGGCTTGCGGCGCGAGCGGGCGTCGTCCATCCACGCGCCGCCACGCTTGCCCTCGCGTGCGTACAGGTCGAGATAGAACTGCGCAACGAGGCCGCCGTCCTGATTCTCGACGCGGAAGAAGCGCACGTCCGGGTGCCACGTCGCGGCTTCGTCCCGGCGGATCTTCACGCCGAACAGCGTCTCCGTGACCTTGAACAGGCCCTTGAGCACCGTGTCTTCCGGGAAATACTGCTTCACTTCGTTCTCAGAGAACGAATAGCGCTTCTCACGCAGGCGTTCGGCAGCAAACGCGACGTCCCACGGCTGGAGTTCGGCGAGACCCAGTTCGCTCGCAGCGAACTCGCGCAGTTCCTTCCAGTCGTGCTCGGCGTGCGGACGCGCGCGCGTCGCGAGGTCTTCGAGGAACGCCATCACCTGTTCAGGCGACTCGGCCATCTTCGGCGCAAGCGACACCTCGGCGAAGTTCTTGAATCCGAGCATGTGCGCTTCTTCTTCGCGCAGCTTCAGCGCGTCAGCGACGATGCCCGTGTTGTCCCAGTCGGTATTGCCCTTGCCGTATTGCGGCCCGAGTTCCGACGCACGCGTGACATAGGCGCGGTACATCGTCTCGCGCATCGCGCGGTTTTCCGAATACTGCATGACGGGGAAGTACGACGGGAAATGCAGCGTGAACTTCCAGCCGCTCTTGCCCTCGCGCTCGGCCGCTTCGCGCGCGGCTTCGATGACGTCTTCGGGCAAGCCCGCCAGTTCGTCCTTGCTTTCGGCGATGAACGCATACGCATTCGTTGCATCGAGTACGTGATCCGAGAATGCTTTCGACAGTGCGGCCTGGCGTTCCTGCAATTCCGCGAAACGCGGCTTCTGATCTTCAGGCAGTTCGGCGCCCGACAGTCTGAAATCACGCAGCGAGTTGTTCAGAATCTTCTTGCGTTCGCCCGTCAGCGATTCGAAATCATCGGCGGCGGCAATGGTCTTGTACTTCTCGTACAGCGCGAGATTCTGCCCAACGCTCGACCAGAACTCGGTGACGCGCGGCAGGTTCTCGCCATACACGGCGCGCAGCTCGGGCGTATCGGCGACGGCGTTCAGGTGGCCGATCACACCCCAGGCGCGCGACAGCGGCTCCGTCGCGCGTTCGACGGGTTCGACGACGTCGGCCCACGAGGCCGGCGTCGACGGCTCGGCCGCGCGATCGACTGCGGCGCTCGCATTCGCGAGCAGCACATCGAGGGCAGGCGTCACATGTTCGGGGCGGATCTCGCCAAAGCGCGGCAGATCGGAGAAATCGAGGAGCGGATTGTCGGATGTCGATTGAGAAGTGGACATGATGCTTCCTGTCTGACGCGGTAAATGAACGCCCGGATGATGCGCTTCCGGGCCTGAAACGTAAGCGGCGCGCATGACGCGCGCAGCACGCGGCGCGTGCGCGCGGGTCGTCCGGCGCCTTGCAAGAACCATATTGGGGCGCCGTTCGCCGTTTCCAACTGATTTCAGCAGATATCAGCCAATCTCCAGCCGGTTGCAGCACAAATTATCAGAACTGCCGCTCACGCGCAGTGGTAGCGGGCTCAGACGTATTTGTACCAGAACGAGAGGGTGGGCAAGCGCACGGTCGCGGCGCGCGTTCTCGCGCATCGTTGAGACGTCCGCACGCAGACGGCATGCGCGCGGTTTCCGTTTCCTTCGGTGGCCGTTCACGCCCGCGTGCCGGCCCGCCAGCATCAGGTGGCCCTCGCGATGACTCCGCATCCCCAGACACTGTCGGGCGCACTTGCGCGCGACGCGAACAATTTCGATCTCGTTCGACTGGTCGCCGCGTGCGCTGTCGTCTATTGCAATGCGTACGTCATCCAGCAGACGCATGCCGGCGATGGCATCACGGCGGCGCTCGGCTTCGGCGGCGCGGGCTATCTCGGCGTGTATGCGTTCTTTCTGATGAGCGGGCTGCTGGTGAGCGCGAGCTTCGAGCGGCAGCGCTCGGTGCCGCGCTTCGTCGCGCAGCGGCTCGCGCGTTTGCTGCCCGCCGTGGTCGGCGCGTCGCTGGTGGCGATCTTCGTCGTCGGGCCGATTTTCACGACGCTCGCGCTGCACGACTATTTCACGTCGGGCGCCACATGGCGAAACCTCGACTATTTCTCGACGCTTGTGATGAAGCGCGGCTGGACATTGCCGGGTGTGTTCGAGCACAACCGTTTCGTGCGCGACATCTGCGCGCCGTTGTGGACGCTGCCGCTGCAGGTGTATTGCTATGTGCTCGTGTTGTTCATGGGCATGTTCGGCTTGCTGTCGACGCGCTGGCGCAGCGTGATCGCCGTATTGATCGCGGCGGCCGTGTTTACGGTGCGTGTGCGTCTGCCCGATCTGCAGATCGGCTGGCGCGATTTCTCGGGCAACGCGGGCGGTTATGCGTTCTTCCCCGAGCCGTTTTTCTTTCTCGGCATGCTGCTGTATGGATGGCGCGAGCGCATCAACCTCAGCGGTCTGACCGCGTGCGGTCTGCTGCTGGTGTTTCTCGTGTTTCGCGACACAGCGGGCGCGCAGGCGCTGTTCTATATCGCGTTCGTCTACGGGCTGCTGTGGATGAGCGTGACGCCGATGCTGCGTGGCTGGGTGCCCCGTCACGACTACTCGTACGCGATCTATCTCTACGGCTTTATGGTTCAGCAATGCGTAGCGGCGCTCGCGCCGCGCATGCCGCCGATGCTATCGATCGTCGTCAGCGCGCCGTTCATTTTTGCGCTGGCGGCGCTCTCGTCGCGCTGGATCGAGCGGCCGGTGATGAGTTGGTGCCGCGGGCGCATCGCGCGCAGCGAAGCGCATCAGCAAGAACGTAGGAACGCGCCCGAAGTGCCACCGATGCGTGCGGCCGACCTCGCGGTCCGCTGGCCGCCGCTTTGATGACTGGATGATCGTGGTCCGTCCGCGATCTGCGGATGACGCGCGCCCGGTTCGTCGTGACAAGCCGGGCGGCCATTGATGACGCGCCCAAAAGCGCGTCGAGTCGATTGCTCAGGTGTTGCCTGCGGCGCGCTCGGCCGCTTCGATCGTATTGACGAGCAGCATCGTGATCGTCATCGGGCCGACGCCGCCCGGCACGGGCGTGATATGGCCGGCCACTTCCTTGACGTTCGCGAAGTCGACGTCGCCGCACAGCTTGCCGTTCTCGTCGCGATTCATGCCGACGTCGATCACCGTTGCGCCCGGCTTCACCATGTCGGCCGTCAGCGTGTTGCGCAGGCCTGTCGCGACCACGACGACATCCGCGTCGCGCGTGAACGCGGTGATGTTGCGCGTCTTGCTGTGGCAGATCGTGACCGTCGCGTTCGCTTCGAGCAGCAGCAGCGCCATCGGCTTGCCGACGATATTCGAGCGGCCGATCACGACGGCATTCGCGCCCTTCAGTTCGATGCCGTACGCCTCGAACATCTTCATCACGCCATACGGTGTGCATGGGCGGAACAGCGGCTTGCCCGTCATCAGCGCGCCGGCGTTCGCGACGTGAAAGCCGTCCACATCTTTCTCGGGGGCGATCGCCTCGATCACCTTGTGGCTGTCGATGTGCTTCGGCAGCGGCAGCTGCACGAGAATGCCGTGGATTTTCGGATCGCGGTTGAGCGCGTCGATGCGCGCAAGCAGATCGGCTTCCGTCATCGTCGCGGGATAGCGGTCATACGACGAGAACAGGCCGTTGTCCTCGCACGCTTTCACCTTGTTGCGGACATAGACTTCGCTCGCCGGATTGTCGCCGACGAGCACGACGGCGAGACCCGGCTGGTGTCCACGGGCGGTGAGGGCGGCGGCGCGCGTGGCGACGTTGGCGCGCAAGGTCTTGGAAAGGGCGGTGCCGTCGATCAGTTTGGCTGTCATGGTCGGTCGAGAATGGGCGTTTCGGAATGCGGGCGGGGCAGGCAGGCGCGGGGCGTGTGATCACGTTGCCGCGCATGCCGCGCGTCGTGCTGCTGCGCATGCGCTCGCGGCGCTCGCTCAAGGCGGATGCCGCGAATCGCACGGATGGCGCTCGAAGGCTGGAACGGGTCGCATGCCGGAAAGCGCACGGCGCGAAAACCGCGCCGCAGCGAAGTTCGACATTATACCGTTCAGGCAACGCAACTGATGACCAAGGGTGATGCGGAACGAAACCGGGCAACGGCGGCGCCGTCGAGGTGACGGACGCCGCCGCAAACCACTCAGCGCAGGTTCAGCGCGCGCTCAAGGCTGCGTCGCTTGCCAGGAGGAGTCGGGATTGAAGGTCGTGATCGTGGATGCGACACGCGGCGTCTGCGGCCCGAGATTCTTCTCGTAGACCTGGCCGTTCTGGTTGACGATAAAGCTCATCACGCCCGTCTTGCCGTATTCGGCCGGCCACGCGACCAGGCCGAAGCCCTTCGACAGCACACCGTCCTGCACGTAGTTCTGCGCGCCGCCGTCGGCCTTCGCGCCTTGCGACGTGAGAATGCGGTAGTGATAGCCGTAGTACGCCTCGCCCGGCGCGATCTGATGCGGCATCGTTGCGGCGAGCGGCCCGAGCGGGCTTTCCGGTTCGCCGGCTGTCGTCGGCCAGTACAGACCGTCCTGCTTGCCGGGCGAGCTGATGAACTTCTGCGCGTAGTGCTGCATCTGCTTGCGGTAGTCGTTTTGCGCGTCGACATACGCAAGCGACGTGAGAACCGCCGCGCGTTCGTTGCGGCCAATGCGGCGCGTGAGCATTTCATCCGTGGCGGCGGGCGTGTTGAACTGCCAGCCGCGCGCCGTCTGTACGATGGGAATCGGCAGCGTCCAGCCGTCGTCGCCGACGGCGAGATGCACGCTCTTGCGGCCCGCGTGGGGCGCAGGGTCGTCGACGATCCGATGGCCTTTCGCCCATTGCCCGAGGAACGCGTAGATGTCGTCCTCGCCGATATTGGTGGTCGGGATGTAGCGCCCGTAGTTTTTGCCGAGCACCTTTTCCATCGCGGGGTGATCGCTGGTCGCGAGCGCGTTCGCGAATGCACTGGCGGCGGCGTCGGGCGTCGGGTAGACGGCCTGCGCGGCGGCGGGCTGCGCAGCCGCGAACATCGCCACGGCGGCGAGCGCGGCGAGCGCGTGTGAAAGCGCTGGGTGCGACGCGAACCGGCCCACCAGATGAGAGGCGCGCGGCGTGCTGCGGGTGCTGCCGATGGCTGCGCGAATCGAATGACGGGTTGATACGCGGATTGATTTGCCGGTCATGACTGACTCCTGTCGACCAGAGCTGGCGCTCGAGCGGCCGGTTCTGGTCCGATCCAAGATGGTTGCTGTCGATCGTTCGTCTAGCGGCGATGGAATCCACCGCCCCCGCCGCCACGCTGGAAGCCTCCACCGCCTCCGCCGCCGCCATGCTGGAAGCCTCCCCCGCCACCGCCCCCGCCGCCACGCTGGAAGCCTTCACCACCTCCACCGCCGGCGCGGCCGCCTCCCGCCTGCGCGCCATTGAACTGCTGTCCGCCGCCGCCCGAGCCGAGCCGGTTGTTCGCGCCGCCGTTGTTCGCCAGCGACTGGCGGCTCGCCTGACCGCGCTGCAACTCCTGCCGCGAACCCGCGGCGTCGCCCGAGCCGCGCAATGCGTTGTCGCGGTTCAGGTTTTGCGCGCTATTGCGGAGATTGCCCTCGTTGGCGCCGCCCTGATGGATGTTCTGCACCCGCTGGCTCGCACTGCCGCTCAGGTTCTGACCGGTTCGGTTCTGCAGCGTCTGCTCCGCCTGCGCGCGCGACGCGTCGCGTCCGCGAAACTGGTCGCGCTGCGCAGCGAGGTTGCTGTTGTTCAGATTGGCGTTGTTGCGATTGAAGTTCGCGTTATTGCGGTTGATGCTCTCGTTGCGGTTCCAGTTCGCGGTTGACGTATTCGAGTTGATCCGGTTATTGACGTTGATGTTGTTGTAGCGGTTGACGTTGATGTTGACGTCGTGATTGTTCCAGTTGAACCCGCCCCATAGCGAATTGGCGACGGCCACGCCCGCGCCGAATGCGAGCCCCGTCATGAATCCCGTCGCGATCGCGTAACCGGGAGGCGGCGGCATATAGACGGGCGGATAGGCCGGGTAGGGCCACGTGCCGTAGACGACGGTCGGGTTATAGGTCGGCACGTAGACCACCTGCGGATTGGCGGGCACGATCTGGATCGTGCTCTGCTCGACGATCACCTTTTGCTGCTCGCTCGATTTCAGATTGCCCGCGGACTGCGCCTGCTTGCGCAGCCGCTGCACCGAGTCCATCACATCGTTCGGCTGCGCGAGGAACGCGTTGCCGATCTGCGTGACCCAGTCGGGCTTCGAGTCCATCGTCGCGAGTACCTGGGGAAACGCGACCAGCGATTGCACGCTCGGGTCCCACGGTTCCGAGGCGACGGCTTTCACGGCGTCGTCGCCCTTGTACTGCGAGTTCGCCTTCGACCACGCGGCAGCCGCCGATACGTCCTGCGGGAACGTCGACGCCATCAGCACCTGCGCGAGCAGCGCATCGGGGTAGAGCGCGATGGGCGCTGTCAGCGAATCGAGTTGCTGGTTCGAGACTTTCGCGGGCGTTTGCGCGACGGCGACAGTGGGCGCGACGAAGCCCGCGGCGAGCGGCATGCCTGCCAGCGCCGCGCAGACGAGCCACGCGCGCGGCCTGTAGGGTCCGTAACCTTTCACGATGAGAACCTCCTTGCTGCGTTGTGAGCGCAACGGCTGCCGGGTGAGGCCGGCGTGCCGCCACGCGGTCTTGTGGCAATGGAGCGACAAGCGGACGACGGTGTAGGGCGACTGATAATGGAAGTGGACGGGACGCGCAAGGGCAATCTGAGGCCTGCGGAAATGTCCGCGGCGAGGGCTTTGCATGCGACGCGCATCGTGGCCAGCGATGCACGCGTCGCGCCCGCATTGCACGTTTCGGGCATGGGTCGCTTTTTCGGTTGATCTGGTATGTAAATTAGAAAGCGGAGCCGCGACTGTCAATGCGCGATATCAAACTCGAACGCGGACGCTCGAACCGGGCGCACTCGCGATGCGAGACGGCCTGATCGCACGCAATGCGAGTCAGTTGGGATCGCTAATGAAATGGGAGCGACGCGCGCGACGAAGAATCGTGCGGAAGAGGAGGGGAAATCCGGCGCTAGAGACAGCGCCGTGCGACGGCCCCGGTGGGCGTCAACGTTGCTTCATGCGCCTGCGCAACGAAGCGCAGGCAAAGATCGCGGCCATCGTGCGATGACAACCGCGACGCGTACTACTGCGGTATTACTGCGCCTGTTGAGGCTTGTTAGACAACGCGAGACGCAGCAGATCGGCGACCGTGTTCACGTTGAGCTTTTCCATGATGTTCGCGCGGTGCGCTTCGACCGTCTTGATGCTGATGCCGAGGTCGTCGGCGATCTGCTTGTTCAGGCGGCCCGCGATGATGCGCTCGAGCACCTGATGCTCGCGCGCCGTGAGCTTGCCCAGACGCTCGGCGGCGGCGCGCTGCTGCTGCACGCTGCTGCTTTCGCTGCGGGCCTTGTCGAGCATGCGCTCGACCAGCTTGCGCAGCTCGGCTTCGTCGAACGGTTTTTCGATGAAGTCCATCGCGCCTTTCTTCATCGTCGAGACGGCCATCGGCACGTCGCCGTGACCCGTCACGAAGATGATCGGGAGCAGCGTGTTGTCGGCGATCAGGCGTTCCTGCAGTTCGAGCCCGCTCATGCCCGACATCCGCACGTCGAGAATCAGGCACGCGATCTGCCCGGGATGTTGATGTGGCTGCCATGCGTCGATGAACTGCTCGGCGCTGGAGAAGCACTGAACGCGGTAACCGTTCGCCTCCAGCAGCCAGCGCAGCGAATCTCGCACCGCTTCATCGTCGTCGACGACAAACACGGTTTCCTGTGTGGTAACTGGGGTGTTCATAGCTCTCCCGTAACGGTTTGTGGTGTCGGCGCCTCTGACCCGCCGTTGCTCGGGCCGTCAGGCTCTCCAATAGGCAGACTGCAATGGAAAGTGGCGCCCGTGACGTGGCCGTCGGATTCGACGTTGTTGACCACCCACAGGCGTCCGCGATGCGATTCGATGATCGAACGGCAAATGTTCAGCCCCATGCCCATGCCATCGGACTTGGTGCTGTAAAACGGTTCGAAGAGACGTTCGGCCGTAGCTTCGTCGACGCCTGGACCCTGGTCGACGACACTGAGGCATACGAAGCCGGAATCGAGCTTGACGACGAGGCGAATGACGGGATCGACGGCATTGGGCCGCGCGTCGTACATCGCTTCCGCCGCGTTCTTCAGCAGGTTCACGAGCACCTGCTCGATCAGCACCGGATCGACGTAGATGACGGGCAGACGCTGGCGCATGTCCGTCACGATGCGGATGCGGCGCTTGCGTACTTCGATCTCGGCAAGGCCAACGGCATCGGCGACGATGTCGGCGACGCGGGTGGCCTGGCGTTTCGGTTCGCTGCGTTTCACGAATTCGCGGATCCGCTTGATGATCATGCCGGCCCGCACAGCCTGTTGCGCCGTCTTTTCGAGAACTGGTAACAGGTTGTCGGGAGTTGTCCGACCAGATTTAACCAGCGCTACGGCTCCAGAGCAATAGTTATTGATGGCCGCGAGAGGCTGGTTTAATTCGTGGGCGAGCGACGAGGCCATTTCGCCCATCGTCATCAGGCGGCTGGTGTGCTGGAGTTTCTCGTCCTGCTGACGCGCGAGCTCCTGCGCCTGCTTGCGCGTGGTGATGTCAGTTGCGATCTGCATCTGCGCGAGATGGCCGTCAACCCACTGAATGTACTGGCGGCGCACTTCGAACCACTTCTGGATGCCTTGCACGTAGACTTCCTGCGCGTCGGCGGAGCCTTCCGTGAGCGCCGCGGCGGGCAGGCCGGCGAAGGCGTCGACCATATCGATCGAATCCGACGAGGCCGCCGAATTGTCGAAGCCGCCACCACCCGCCAGTTCGAGGTGGCCGTCCGGGCGGATGCCGAACAGGTGCCGGTAATAACGGTTCGCGAACAGCAGTTCGGCTTCGTCGGCGGCGAGCACGGACACGGCGGCGTCGAGGCTTTCGAGCACGGTCGTGAAGCGCTCGTGCGCGGCGGCGAGTTCTTCGCGCGCGCGTTTCGGTTCGGTGATGTCCGTCATCGACGACATCCAGCCCGTCTGCCGTCCCGAGCTGTCGATCAGCGGCGACACATAGAGACGCGCGTGGAACAGCGAGCCGTCCTTGCGGCGCACGCGCAGTTCGAACCCGGACGAGGGCGCCTTGCCGCGCAAGGTCATGTCGAGCTGGCGCTGCATCTCCGGATATGAATCGCGCGGCCAGTAAGGGAACGGCGCATTCTTGCTGACGAGATCGCTTTCATCCCAGCCCGTCATCCGGCAGAACGCGGGGTTCACGTGCGTGATGCGGCCGTGCATGTCGAGTACGCGCATACCGATCAGCACGGAGTTTTCCATCGCGCGGCGGAAGAACGCTTCGGCGTAGAGCGCCTGCTGCGCCTCGAAGCGCTGGCGCGTGTGCTTCCACAGGCTCCACAAGCTCCACAGCACGAAACACGACAAACCCGCGACCAGCCACACGAGCGTGTTGTTCGTGAAGTTGGTCATTTGCGGGTACGCGTACACGCGCACCGACACGCCCTGGCCGGGCGGATCGAGCGGCAGGTCGTAGTACGCGTCGCGCGGCAGGCGTGGGCGTGTCGACGTGGTGGCGAGCTCGCGGTTGTTGATGTCGATGATCGAGATCTTGTACTTCGCCGACAGCTCGGGCGGGATGTCGCGCTTCAGTATCCCTTCGACCGAGAACACGGCCGCGACCGTGCCGAGAAAGTCGCGGTCGCGATAAACGGGGGTTTGCAGCGTGATATAGCCGTTGCCGACGTCGTCATACATCAGCGGCGAGTAGACCTGGCGGCGCGTGTTCTTCGCTTCCGTGAAGGCGGCCTTGACGGCCTCGTCCATCTGCTGGTCGTTGGGCTTGGCGAGGCGCTGGCCCAGCACGGGCAGCGCGTTGTTCGGCCAGCGCGGCTGCTGCGCGCTGGTGTACCAGTTCATGTAGAGGATCTCGGGATGCCCCTGCATGATGTCGGCCGTCGACACCTGGAAAGAATGCGGGTCGGCGCGGCCGGAAACTAGATCGCGTGCGAGCGCCTGAAGCTGTTCCTGCGCGCCTGTCATGGACAGGCGGATCTGCTGCTGCGCCCACGCGACGTTGCGGTAGAGCGTGTCTTCCTGCTGCTGCTGCTCGCGCCGGTTCAGGCTCCACAGGATCAAGCTCATGACCACGAGGAACACGAGGATGGACAGCAGCGGCGTCAGCAAATAGGAATTCGACCACCACGGTCCGTGGTGCCAGCGGGACGGCGACGAATCCGCCGACGTTCCGGCAGAGCGCGCCGAGCGTGCGAAAAGCCGATCGGTCAACATGGCTGGCATTGTAGCGCAGCGCCTGACATGCAAATGACGCAAAAAAGAGGTGAAAGTCACGCAATTCGGCGCAAACTAGCCGACGTACTTGCTGATGGGCAGTCAAACCAGGGTGCGTCGCAACAATTTTCCGCATTATGAGAAACTCTCTCGTAATCTGAAAATTTCCTTGCGCAGGCGTTGTGGGCCTTATTACAATCGGCCGGAAGCTGCCGCGGCCGATGTGCGTCCTCGACGTTTGTCCGCGTCGCCTGTTCACAGAGCGTTCCCATATCCAGGAGACGAGCATGTCCGCTGTACCTGACGAAGTCCTGAAATACGTCGCCAACGCCAAAGACGACAACGATCCGCAAGAAACAGCCGAATGGCTCGAAGCGCTAGATGGCGTGATTTCTGCTGTTGGACCCGACCGCGCTCACTACCTCATCGAAAAGCAGATCGAATTTGCCCGCGTGCATGGCGAGCATCTGCCTTTCTCCGCTAACACCCCGTACATCAACACGATTCCTGTCGCGAACCAGGCGAAGATTCCTGGCGACCAGGACGTCGAGCACCGCATCCGTTCGTACACGCGCTGGAACGCGATGGCGATGGTGCTGCGCGCCGGCAAGGAAACCAACGTCGGCGGCCACATCGCATCGTTCGCATCGGCGGCGACGCTGTATGACGTCGGCTTCAACCACTTCTGGCATGCGCCGTCGAAAGAGCATGGCGGCGACCTCGTGTTCGTGCAGGGTCACTCGTCGCCGGGCGTCTACTCGCGCGCGTTCCTGCTCGGCCGCCTGACCGACAAGCAGCTCGACAACTTCCGCCAGGAAGTGGGCGGCGAGGGCATCTCGTCGTATCCGCACCCGTGGCTGATGCCGGACTTCTGGCAATTCCCGACGGTGTCGATGGGTCTCGGCCCGATCATGGCGATCTATCAGGCGCGCTTCATGAAGTACCTGCAGGCGCGCGGCATTGCGAAGACCGACGGCCGCAAGGTATGGGCGTTCCTCGGCGACGGCGAAACGGATGAGCCGGAATCGCTCGGCGCGATCGGCATGGCCGGCCGCGAGCGTCTGGACAACCTCGTGTTCGTCATCAACTGCAACCTGCAGCGCCTGGACGGTCCGGTGCGCGGCAACGGCAAGATCATCCAGGAACTCGAAAGCGAATTCCGCGGCGCGGGCTGGAACGTCATCAAGGTCATCTGGGGCAGCCGCTGGGATGCCCTGTTTGCACGCGACAAGACGGGCGCGCTGATGCGCCGGATGATGGAAGTCGTCGACGGCGAATATCAGACGTACAAGTCGGAATCGGGCGCGTTCGTTCGCGAGCACTTCTTCAACACGCCGGAACTGAAGGCGCTGGTCTCCGACTGGTCCGACGACGACGTGTGGAACCTGAACCGCGGCGGCCACGATCCGCACAAGATCTACGCAGCGTTCAAGGAAGCGACGCAGTCCAAGGGCCAGCCGACCGTGATCCTCGCGAAGACGATCAAGGGCTATGGCATGGGCGAAGCCGGCCAGGCGATGAACATCACCCACCAGCAGAAGAAGATGCAGGTGGAGTCGCTCAAGCAGTTCCGCGACCAGTTCCGTCTGCCCATCTCGGACGACGAAATCACGCACGTGCCGTATCTGACTTTCGAGGAAGGCTCGAAGGAACTCGAATACATGCGCGCCCGCCGTCAGGAACTCGGCGGCTATCTGCCAGCGCGCCGCCAGAAGGCGGAATCGCTGCCCGTCCCGGGGCTCGACGCGTTCGAACCGCTGCTCAAGGGCACGGGCGAAGGCCGTGAGATTTCGACGACGATGGCGTTCGTCCGTATCCTCAACATCGTGTTGAAGGACAAGGCGATCGGCAAGCGCGTCGTACCTATCGTGCCGGACGAATCGCGCACCTTCGGCATGGAAGGTCTGTTCCGCCAGATCGGTATCTGGAATCAGGACGGCCAGAAGTATGTGCCGGAAGATTCCGACCAGCTGATGTTCTACAAGGAATCGACGACGGGCCAGATCCTGCAGGAAGGCATCAACGAAGCAGGCGGTATGTCGGACTGGATCGCAGCGGCGACGTCGTACTCGACGCACGGCGAGATCATGATTCCGTTCTACATCTTCTACTCGATGTTCGGCATGCAGCGCATCGGCGATCTGGTGTGGGCCGCGGGCGACATGCGTTCGCGCGGCTTCCTGCTGGGTGGCACGGCGGGCCGCACGACGCTGAACGGCGAAGGCCTGCAGCACGAAGACGGCCACTCGCTGCTGTGGGCGGCATCGGTGCCGAACTGCATCAGCTATGACCCGACGTTCGGCTACGAACTCGCCGTCATCATGCAGGACGGTCTGCGCCGCATGGTGCAGGAGCAGGAAGACGTGTTCTATTACGTCACGGTGATGAACGAGAACTACGAGCACCCGGCGATCCCGCAGGGCGAGCACGTGGCGAAGGACATCATCAAGGGCATGTACGCGTTCCGCAAGGGCGCGGCCAATGCGAAGGCGCCGCGCGTGCAGTTGATGGGCGCGGGCACGATCTTCAACGAAGTGATCGCCGCCGCCGACCTGCTGAAGAACGACTGGGGCGTCGAGTCGGATCTGTGGAGCGTGCCGAGCTTCACGGAACTGGCCCGCGAAGGTCACGAAGTGCAGCGTCAGAACCTGCTCAACCCGCTCGGCGAGAAGAAGCTCTCGCACGTCGAGACGCTGCTGAAGGACGCGAAGGGCCCCGTGATCGCATCGACGGACTATGTGCGCGCGCTGGTCGACCAGATTCGTGCGTTCGTGCCGCAACGTTTCGTCGTGCTGGGCACGGACGGCTTCGGCCGCTCGGATACGCGCGAGAAGCTGCGTCACTTCTTCGAAGTCGACCGCTACTGGACCACGGTCGCTGCGCTGAGCGCGCTGGCCGATGAGGGTACGATTGAGCGCAAGGTCGTGGCCGACGCGCTGAAGAAGTACAACCTCGATCCGTCCAAACCCAACCCGATGACCGTCTAAGGCATCGACCCGCGAGCCCCAATGCGCACCTCTCCGCCCGAAGCGGGCGGAGAGGTACGCGCGGCCCTGGAGACAGAAAACAATGAGCCAAGCGATCGAAGTCAAGGTGCCGGACATCGGCGATTACAAGGACATCCCTGTAATCGAGGTGCTGGTGAAGGCGGGTGATACCGTCGAGAAAGAGCAGTCCCTCGTCACGCTGGAATCCGACAAGGCGACGATGGATGTGCCGAGCCCTGCGTCGGGCACGGTCAAGGAAGTGAAGGTCAAGCTTGGCGACACGGTGTCGGAAGGCACGCTGATCGTGCTGCTCGATGGCGTTGGCGGCGCGGCTGCCGCGAAGCCCGCGCAAGGCAATGGCGCGGCTGCGCCTGCTGCGGCGCCGGCACCCGCTCCTGCGCCTGCTCCCGCACCTGCTGCCAAGGGCGGCGGCGTG
This sequence comes from Paraburkholderia terrae, assembly GCF_002902925.1. GTDB lineage: Bacteria > Pseudomonadota > Gammaproteobacteria > Burkholderiales > Burkholderiaceae > Paraburkholderia > Paraburkholderia terrae. The sequence goes on from NZ_CP026111.1 coordinate 1,256,697, forward strand.
CAGGAAGTCAAGGTGCCGGATATCGGCGACTACAAAGATGTGCCCGTGATCGAAGTCGGCGTCAAGGTTGGCGATCGCGTCGAGAAGGAACAGTCGCTCGTTACGCTCGAATCGGACAAGGCGACGATGGACGTGCCGAGCCCGGCAGCCGGCATCGTCAAGGAAATCAAGGTCAAGGTCGGCGACAACGTGTCGGAAGGCACGCTGATCGTGCTGCTCGAAGGCGACAGCGGCGGCGCCGCTGCGCCCACTCCGGCACCCCCTGCCGCGAAGCACGAAGAAAAGCCGTCGGACGCGCCCGCTGCGCCGTCGCCGGCTCCCGCGCAGCCGTCCGCGCTCGCCCAGGCGCCTGTCATTCCCGCAGGCGAAGGCGGCGCGTATCGCGTGAGCCATGCGTCGCCGTCGGTGCGCAAGTTTGCGCGCGAACTGGGCGTCGACGTGTCGCGCGTGGCAGGCACGGGTCCGAAGGGCCGCATCACGCAGGATGACGTCACCGCGTTCGTCAAGGGCGTGATGACGGGCCAGCGCAGCGCGCCTGCTGCAGCCGCAGCACCCGCTGGCGCAGGTGGCGGCGAGCTTGGTCTGCTGCCGTGGCCGAAGATCGACTTCACGAAGTTCGGCCCGATCGATCCGAAGCCGCTGTCGCGCATCAAGAAGATCTCCGGCGCGAACCTGCATCGCAACTGGGTCATGATCCCGCACGTCACGAACAACGACGAAGCGGATATCACCGAACTCGAAGAGTTGCGCGTCAAGCTGAACAAGGAAAACGAGAAGTCGGGCGTCAAGTTCACGATGCTCGCGTTCGTGATCAAGGCCGTTGTCGCGGCGCTGAAGAAGTTCCCGACGTTCAATACCAGCCTCGATGGCGATAACCTCGTGTACAAGCAGTACTACAACGTGGGTTTTGCTGCCGATACGCCGAACGGTCTCGTCGTGCCCGTGATCCGCGACGCGGACAAGAAGGGTCTCGTCGATATCGCGAAGGAAATGGCCGAGCTGTCGAAGCTCGCGCGCGAAGGCAAGCTCAAGCCCGACCAGATGCAAGGCGGCTGCTTCTCGATCTCGTCGCTGGGCGGGATTGGCGGGACGAACTTCACGCCGATCATCAATGCGCCCGAAGTCGCGATTCTTGGGTTGTCGCGTGGTGCGATGAAGCCGGTGTGGGACGGTAAGCAGTTCGTGCCGCGTCTCATGCTGCCGATGTCGCTGTCGTATGACCATCGGGTGATCGACGGGGCTGAAGCGGCGCGCTTCAATGCGTATCTTGGGTCGATTCTTGCCGATTTCCGGCGTGTGATTCTTTGATTGTTGGGCGTTTGTCGCGCGGCGAGGTGTGAGCTTTTTGTGGTTGCTCATGCCTTGTCGTTGAACCTGCTTTGTCGTCTCGCTTCATGCGTCGCCCCTGTGCGGGGCGGCACCTACTTTTCTTTGTCTTGCAAAGAAAAGTAGGCAAAAGAAAGCCGCGTCCTTGGCGGACTGCATTAAGTCTGCGTTTGGCGTTGCGGGTTTTTCGAGGCGAAGGTTCATTGCGGCTCATCGTTCAACACGGTCAATAAGAGAAGGGGACACTATGAGTCTCGTCGAAGTGAAGGTGCCGGACATCGGCGATTTCAAGGACGTCGATGTCATCGAAGTCAATATCAAGCCGGGCGATACCATCGAAAAAGAGCAGTCGCTGCTGACGCTCGAAACCGATAAGGCCTCCATGGAAGTGCCGAGCGAAGCGGCCGGTACGGTCAAGGAAGTCCGCGTCAAGGCGGGCGACAAGGTCTCGCAAGGCACCGTCATCGCCACCGTGGAAACGTCGGGCGAAGCGAAGGCCGCTAAAGAACCTGAGAAAGCTGCGCCTGCAGCCGCGCCCGCTGCCGCACCGGCGGCAAGCGGCGGCAGCGTGCAGGAAATCAAAGTGCCGGATATCGGCGACTATAAAGATGTGCCCGTGATCGAGGTCGCGGTGAAGGTCGGCGATCGTGTCGAGAAGGAGCAGTCGCTCGTCACGCTCGAATCCGACAAGGCGACCATGGACGTGCCGAGCCCGGCCGCCGGCGTCGTCAAAGAACTGAAGGTCAAGGTCGGCGATAACGTCTCCGAAGGCAGCGTGCTGCTGTTGCTCGAAGGCGAGGGCGCGGCGGCTGCGCCCGCTCCGAAGGCTGCGCCTGCTCCCGCACCCGCCGCTGCAGCGGCGCCGGCGCCGCAAGCTGGCAGCTATTCGGGTTCCGCCGATATCGAGTGCGACATGCTCGTGCTTGGCGCCGGGCCTGGTGGTTATTCGGCCGCATTCCGTTCGGCTGACCTTGGCATGAAGACGGTGCTGGTCGAACGCTATGCGACGCTCGGTGGCGTGTGTTTGAACGTCGGTTGTATTCCGTCGAAGGCGCTGCTGCATACGGCACTCGTGATCGACGAAGCGGCTGCGCTCGGCTCGCACGGCATCTCGTTCGGCAAGCCGCAGATCGATCTCGACAAGCTGCGCGACTTCAAGTCGGGTGTCGTCAAGAAGCTGACGGGCGGTCTCGCGGGAATGGCGAAGGCGCGCAAGGTCGAAGTCGTGACGGGCGTCGGCACGTTCGTCGATCCGCATCACATGGAAGTGCAGGGCGAGAGCGGCAAGAAGGTCGTCAAGTTCAAGCAGGCGATCATCGCGGCCGGCTCGCAGGCCGTGAAGCTGCCGTTCATTCCGGAAGATCCGCGCGTAGTCGATTCGACGGGCGCGCTGGAACTGCGGCAGATTCCGAAGCGTATGCTCGTGATCGGCGGCGGCATCATCGGCCTCGAAATGGCGACGGTTTATGCGACGCTCGGCGCGCAGATCGACGTGGTCGAAATGCTCGACGGTCTGATGGCGGGCGCGGACCGCGATCTCGTGAAGGTCTGGGAGAAGTTCAACAGCAAGCGTTTCACCAACGTGATGCTGAAGACCAAGACGACGGGCGCGGAAGCGAAGCCGGATGGCATCTATGTGACCTTCGAAGGCGAGAAGGCACCGGCCGAGCCGCAACGCTACGATCTCGTGCTGGTTGCCGTGGGCCGCAGCCCGAACGGCAAGAAGATCGGTGCGGACAAGGCGGGCGTGGCTGTGACGGATCGCGGCTTCATCGAAGTCGACAAGCAGATGCGGACTAACGTGCCGCACATTTTCGCGATCGGCGATGTCGTCGGTCAGCCGATGCTCGCTCACAAGGCCGTGCATGAAGGCCACGTCGCGGCGGAAGCGGCGCATGGCGAGAAGGCATACTTCGACGCGCTGCAGATTCCGTCGGTGGCTTACACCGATCCGGAAGTGGCATGGGCGGGCAAGACGGAAGACCAGTGCAAGGCCGAAGGCATCAAGTACGGCAAGGCGGTGTTCCCGTGGGCCGCTTCAGGGCGTGCGATCGCGAATGGTCGCGATGAGGGCTTTACGAAGCTCATCTTCGATGAGGAGACGCATCGCGTGATTGGTGGCGGGATTGTCGGGCTGAATGCGGGCGATCTGATCAGCGAAGTGTGTCTTGCGGTTGAGATGGGCGCTGACGCGACGGATATCGGCAAGACTATCCATCCTCATCCGACGCTTGGTGAGTCTGTTGGTATGGCGGCCGAGCTGTATGAAGGTGTTTGTACGGATCTGCCGCCGCAGAAGAAGAAGTAATTTTTTGGGGCGGCGGTTGTGCTGCTTTCCAGATGATGATGGCGTGCCCCTTTTGGCGAAGGGGTGCGCCGTTTTTTTTGGGTTTGCTTGGGGTTGCGCTGGCATCCGCGTTATGCCTTCGTGCTTCATGCGTTGCCCCTGTGCGGGGCGGCACCTACTTTTCTTTGCCGCCGCAAAGAAAAGTAGGCAAAAGAAAGCGGCTAACACCGCCAGCGCTAGTGTTTGCCTGAGGGCCCCCAAAGGTTCTTTCGCTTCACACGGCAGTGCCCCGGTTGGTGTCGGTCGCCAACGCTTCGAATGAACGCCTCACCCGCTTCGAATACCTGTACATCGGCAAGCGGCAGCGAATGGTACCTGCCGCCCAGGTGGCAAACTGTGTGTAGGCTGTCGCATCGTATGCGTTAGCGCTCTTACAGGGTGGAACGCCTGCGCTATCGGGTCCGGAGTGAGGCGTGTGGGGTACAAGAAGCCGACACACAGTTTGCCACCTGGGCGGCGTTGGACTATCTGGCAAGGCATGCTGAAGCGCGGGAGTGTGAAGCGGGTGAGGCGCACTGGAAGAGCGCTGGCAACGGACTTGAATCGAGAAGTTGCCGCGTGAAGTGAGGGACCGGTTGGGGTCCCTCAGGCGGGAAGAAATGTTGGCGGTGTTAGCCGCTTTCTTTTGCCTACTTTTCTTTGCGGCGGCAAAGAAAAGTAGGTGCCGCCCCGCACAGGGGCGACGCGTGAAGCACGAAGGCAAAGCGCGGATGCCAGCGAAAACGCAAGCAAATCAAACGGCGACGCGTGAAGCGCGAAGGCAAAGCGCGGATGCCAGCGAAAAGCAAAGCAAACCAGACCAAACCGCCCGCCGCGCAGGCAAAAAAAATCCCGGCCTAGACCGGGGAAACGATACGCTGTTTAACGTATCGGAGCGTCTGGCCGCATGGCCACTGAAGTCTCGACCATGCGGCGCCGTTCATACCGCCAGTCACTTCGACAGTGTATCTCGCGGCTGCGCGCCGGTAGATGATGGGGCATCCATCAACGCGCAGGTGAAGCCCGATCCGTTGAAGCCGTTACATCGTTATCAGACAGCAGCCTTCTTGGCCGAAGCAGCCGTGCGCGAAGCTTGAGCAGCAGCTTGCGAAGCGGCCTTCGATGCAGCCGTAGCAGCCGCATTGAAGTTGCTTTCAGCGATTTCGACAGCTTGCTTCGTTGCCTTGTGAACCGTTTCGTACGTCGTGTTCGCGGCCGTGATGGCCGACTTGATCACGGCGACAGCCGTTTCCGAACCAGCCGGTGCGTTCTTCGCGACGTTCTCGACGAGCGCCTGCACCTTCTTGTTCTGCTCTTCGTATTGCGCTTCAGCAACGCGTGCGAATTCAGCTTGCGTGGCCGATGCGATTTCGTACAGGTGACGGCCGTACGACAGAACCTTCTCTGCCACCGGCTGCGTCAGGCTGGCTTGCAGCGCGAGCAGTTCTTGCGCGTCCTTCACCGACAGCGCGCGTTGTGCGTTTTCCTGGCCTTCAGCGATCGTCGACTTGACGACTTGAATGTTCAGCTCGACCAGCTTTTCGACGCCTTCGAATGCTTTCGAAGTCAGGCCGAACAGCGTTTCGAGGTTGGCCTTCTGTGCTGCGGCGAATTGCTCAGGGGTCAGCAGAGTCATGTTTTACGCTCCTGGAATACCGGCCCGTCTGGCGCGGACCGCGTTGGGTTAACTGCAGAACAAATTAGGAATCGCTGGTCCGCTGTTAATTGTGCGTCGCAGCAATGGTTCCCATTTTAGGACGACGCCGATAGATGTCAAGGACTATTTTGTGCAACGCACAACGCATAGAAATTACTAATAAAACAACACGTTATGTAGCGTTTATGACATTGTGGTGAAGCGCATGCACATTAGGGTTTGCACCGATATGGTGCGACGGAAAAAGTGATCTCTCAGGACAGACAAGGGCTTGGAACACGCCGACGGCGCATTTCCGAGCAAAAAGGTAAAATTCTCAGGTAAACCGAAAACCGTAGCGGAACGTTAAATCGCCATCCCGGTCGAATGCGCGGCCTGCTGCTTCGCAGTAGTCGCTTAAGAGTCGGCCGGCGCTGCGTCCTGCATGTGTGCTTCGTTGCGGCAGGCATCGTGCTCTGGACGCTTGCTGCTGGATCGTATTGCTATCCGTACGCGACCGTACTTCCCCCGATCAAGTTTGGTTCGAATATGCCGATATGCTGAACGAGTGAGAGTCTTTCAGCGACATGGGCGAGGGCGGCCTGCCGGCGCGTCATTGGTATTTTCGATGGTGCATCTGCAACTTATTGCCTTTTCTCAATCGAGCCTGACAACTCGGTTTAAGGACTGTCGATAAGTGCTTAATATTGCTAATTTTTAACTGTTTTACTACACTGGCGAAAACTCTCTCGCCGCTCCAACCAGAACACCAATGAAAACCGACATGTTTTCGTCACTGAAAGTGATGCACGGCGCGGCGCTCAGCACCGCTCTGTCGGTGGCTGCCTCGGTGGTCATCGCAGCGGCTTTTGCCGCGCCGGTGGACGCATTTGCCGCTTCCGCCACGGCGCCTGCCAAGTCCGCGAAAGCCGGCAAGAAGCCTTCGAAGAAGGCCGCCGCCGAGCAAGTCTCCAGCAAGTCGTCGAAGGCCGCCAAGGACGTCAAGGCCGCCGCGAAGGACGACGACGACCAGCCCCGTACCGTTTCGAAGAAGCGCCGCGTCTCCTATACGGTGAACGGCCGCCATCACTCGGTCGTGCGACGCGTCGCATTCGAGCCGCGTCAGCCGTCCGTCGGCACGGCGTTCGGCTTGCACGAAACGCCTGACGCGCTGATGCTGCGTTCGAGCGTCGCGTACGTAGTCGACCAGAACACGTCTGAGTCGCTGTTCGACAAGAACTCGCGCGCCGTCGTGCCCATCGCGTCGATCACCAAGCTGATGACGGCGATGGTCGTGCTCGATTCGAAGGCGGCGATGACCGAGCAGGTCGAAGTCACGGACGAAGATCGCGACTACGAGAAGAACACGGGCTCGCGCCTGTCGGTCGGCTCGGTGCTCTCGCGTGAAGACATGCTGCACATCGCGCTGATGGCGTCGGAAAACCGTGCGGCGGCAGCGCTGTCGCGTTACTTCCCGGGCGGCCGTCCCGCTTTCATGGCCGCGATGAACGCGAAGGCGAAGTCGCTTGGCATGACCGACACGCACTTCGAGAACCCGACGGGTCTGACGAGCCAGAACGTATCGAGCGCGCGTGACCTCGTGAAAATGGTCAACGCCGCGTATCAGTATCCGATGATCCGCAGGTTCTCGACCGATCGCAGCTACGAGGTGTACACGGGCAAGCGCACAATTGCGTACAACAGCACGAACGCGCTGGTGCGCAACCCGACATGGGATATCGGCCTGCAGAAGACGGGCTTCATCAACGAAGCCGGCGAGTGCCTCGTGATGCAGGCAACGATCCACGATCGTCCGATGATCATGGTGCTGCTCGATTCGTCGGGCAAGTACTCGCGTTTCGCCGATGCGCAGCGTCTGCGCACGTGGCTCGACAACGGCGGCGAACAGCGCATCACGAGTGCGGACGCCAACGGCGCCGGGACCTGAGCGAAAGTTTTACCCAACAAAAAGCCCCGCATTGCGGGGCTTTTTTATTCACGCGTGTGAGTGCGTCACACCGTATGTGCCGAAGCGCTCGCGTGCTGGACTTGCGGGTGATAGCCGAGTGATTCGGAAATCACCAACGCAGTCTTGCTCAACTGGCCGAGCCACGAGTCCTGCAGACGGTCGGCCGGCGCGGACAGCGACAGACCCGCGACGAGCTTACCCGTATCGTCATAAATGCCGGCTGCGATGCAGCGTACGCCGAGCTCCAGTTCTTCGTTGTCGCGCGCGCACGCCTGCTGACGCACGTGCGACAGTTCGCGTTCCAGCTTGGTGAGATCGGTGATGCTGTTCTGTGTGTGGCCCGACAGGCCCGTCCGGGTCGCGTAGGCCCGCACGCGGGTCGATTCGTCGGCGGCGAGAAACAGCTTGCCGACGGAAGTCAGATGCAGCGGCGCACGGCCGCCGATCGCGCGCACCACCTGCATGCCCGAGCGTTCGGAATATGCGCGCTCGATATAGACGATCTCGTCGCCCTGACGCACCGACAGGTTGACGGTCTGACCCGTCAGCCGGTGCAGTTCGCGCATTGGCATCAGCGCGGCGTCGCGCACCGACAGGCGCGCCTTGACGAGATTGCCCAGTTCCAGCAGCCGCATGCCGAGACGATAGGTGCCCGGGTCCGAGCGATCCACCAGCCGGCAGGTCACCATGTCGTTCAGGATGCGGTGGGCGGTGGACGGGTGAAGTTCGGTGCGTTGCGCGAGTTCCTTCAGGCTGACCGGGTCGCTATGCGCGGCGAGGGCATCCAGCAGGCGCATCATGCGCTCGATTACCTGAATCGACGTCTTGGGGTCCGGGTTCGTATCGCTCATAAGGCTAAACGGTTGACGCGTCAAACAGCGGAAACTGATTGTATCTCGTATTGTGAAAAAAGCGAACGCCATTGGAAATGATCCTCCAATCTCACTATTTGGCGGTTCATTGCGCATCGGGGCGGTTACGCGTTGGTATTACGCGTCAAACAGCGGATAATCGGGGACGTTTCCCCGGAGGAGCACTCATGCGAGTCGGTTTTTTCGTCACCTGCCTGATCGATCTGATGCGCCCCGAAATCGGCTTCTCCGCGATCAAGCTGATCGAGCGGGCGGGCTATGAAGTGTTCGTGCCACCGGCGCAAACGTGCTGCGGACAGCCGGCCTACAACTCCGGCGACAGGCGCATCGCGCGCGATCTCGCGGAAAAGACGCTGCGCGAGTTCGAGCAATACGATTACGTGGTCGTGCCGTCCGGCTCATGCGGCGGGATGATCCGCGCGCATTACGGCGATCTTTTCGCCGACGATCCCGAACTGATGGGACGCTTCGCGCGGCTGCGCCCCAAGGTCTACGAACTGACGGATTTTCTTGCCACCGTCGCCAAAGTCGAACTGACGCCGGGCAATTTCCAGGGACCGGTGACGTATCACGACTCCTGTTCCGGGCTGCGCGAACTGGGCGTCAAGCAGCAGCCGCGCGCGTTGCTCGCGCAGGCTGGCGTGGCCGTGACCGAGATGAAGGACTGCGAGCATTGCTGCGGCTTCGGCGGTACGTTTGCGGTGAAGTTCGGCGATATCTCGACGGCGATCGTCGACGAGAAGTGCGCCAATATTCAGGCGAGCGGCACGCAAGCCGTCGTGTTGGGCGATCTCGGTTGCATGCTGAATATCGAAGGGCGCCTGCGGCGCACGGGCGATACGACGACGCGCGTGCTGCACATCGCGCAGGTTCTGGCGGGCGACGCCTGAGCACGGTTGAACGTTGTTCTTCGCCTGACAAGTGATAGCAAGCGGTAGCGCAAACCTATAACCGTTCCCCAAGGCCGTCATGCAAGTCCAAACGATGCAGTTCAAGGCGCGCGCGGGCCAGAAGCTCGCCGACCAGCGCCTTCAGCAAAACTTGACCAAGCTGTCGACGAAGTTCGTGTCGGCGCGCGCGTCGGCGATGCTGGCGATCGATTTCCCCGCCACGCGCGCCGCGCTCAAGGAGCGCCGCAACCGCGCACTGGAGAACCTCGACGTCTGGCTCGAGACCTTCGAGCGCGAGGCGACGCGGCGCGGCGTCACCGTGCTGTTCGCGGAGACGACGCAAGACGCAGCGAAGCTCGTCGCCGATATCGCGCGCAAGCACGACGTGAAGAAGGTGATCAAGACGAAGTCGATGGTGTCCGAGGAAATGCGCCTGAACGAAGTGCTTGGACAGATGGGCGTGCAGTCGATCGAAACCGATCTCGGCGAATACATCCTGCAGATCAACGACAACGAGCCGCCGAGCCACATCATCGCGCCCGTCGTCCACAAGGACAAGGAAGAGATCGCGGACCTCTTCGCGAAGACCCACCAGAAGCCGCGTCTGACCGAAATCCCCGAGATGACACGTGAGGCGCGCGAGGTGCTGCGCCCGCACTTCATGACGGCCGACATGGGTGTGACGGGCGGCAACTTCGTGATCGCGGAGACGGGTTCGGTCGCGCTCGTGACCAACGAGGGCAACGAAGGCATGTGTACCGTGATGCCACGCGTGCATGTCGCGGTGACGGGCATCGAAAAGGTACTGCCGACGCTCGAAGATCTCGCGACGGCCATGCGTCTGTTGCCGCGATCGGCGACGGGGCAGGACGTTTCGAACTATTTCTCCGTGCTGACGGGGCCGCGCCGCGCAGGCGACCAGGACGGGCCGGAACATATGTACGTGGTGCTCGTCGATGGCGGGCGCACGGGGCTGATCGGCGGCGACTTTCAGGAGATGCTGCGCTGTATCCGCTGCGGCGCGTGCATGAACCATTGCCCCGTGTATCAGAAGGTCGGTGGGCACACGTACGGCTGGGTCTATCCGGGGCCGATGGGCTCGGTGCTGACGCCGAGCTATGTCGGCATCGAAAAGGCGCTCGATCTGCCGCAGGCCGCGACGCTATGCGGTGAATGCAATAGCGTGTGCCCGGTCGGCATTCCGCTGTCGGATTTGCTGCGCAAGCTGCGCGAGCGCCAGGTGGAGCGGCATCTGCGGCCGTGGCAGGAGCGCTACGGGCTCGCCGTCTGGGGCTATCTGGCGATGCATCCGACGGCGTACAGGCTCTTCACGAAGGTCGCGGTGCGGATTCTCGAGAAAATGGGCGGCAACCGGAAGTCGATCGCGAAGCTGCCGCTTGGCGGGGGCTGGACCGACACGCGCGAAATGCCGGCGCCTGTCGGGCGAACCTTCCGCGAGCTATACGCCGCGAGCAAGACCCATATCGGGTAGCGCTCCTCCCTCGCGCCTGGAAACTGAAAGAGGCTGCATCGCATGTGCGATGCAGCCTCTTCTTCATTGCGTGTCAGTACTGAAGGCCTTTGTTTTCGGCCCGGCGATCAATGCGGTCTGCCGCCCTCGTTATTCCACGCCTGTCCGCCGCGATTGCCCCCGCCTTGCTGCTGCCCCGAACCCGCTTGCACGGGCTGACGGTTGCCATGGTAGCCGCCGCCTGAGTTGCCGCCGGGGTTCGGTGGCGGCGGATTGCCTGCCTGCGGTGGCTGACCGCGCGGCGGGCCGCCATTGTTGCCGTTGCCGCCCCGGCCGTTCCCGTTCCCGTTCCAGTTGCCGCGGTCGCCGCGATTGTAGTTTCCGTGGTCGTAACCGCGTCCTCCCCAATAGCGGCGGTCGTAGTTAGAGCCCGAGTACCCGCCCCCGCCGAAGCCAAGGAACAGGCTCGATTGCACGGGCGGTTCGGCGTAGCCGTAGGCGGGGACGGGTGCGCCGTAGCCGTCGTAATAACCGTCGTTGTAGCCATAGCCCGCCGGCTGGCCGCCGTACGGATAAGCGACGCAACCGCTGAGAGCGGCGACTGCGCAGAGTGCAACGGCAGCAGGAGCGAAAGAAGGAATAAGACGTTTCATTTGAGTGTTAAGACAAGCGAGAGGTGCGTGTCTATCCATGTAGCTAGTTGTACCGCCTGCGGACTATTACCTGTGTGTGCTTTTGTAAGGATATCTTTCGGCGGTCGAAAGACTGTCGTCGGCACTTTGCAAATCCGCTTCACGATCCTGACTGTTCATCGGAGCGCAACGCAGTGTTCCGTTGGGGCGGGTTTTTCCGGATTGCGTCCTCGGCTACCATTTCGACTGGGCAAAGTGCGTCTGTGCATTGCGGCCCGCTTAAAGAGAACGACATCATGAAAAAGAAAATATCGGTGTATTGGCCAATAGCCATCGTTGTGCCGCTTGCGGCCATTGCTTACCTGCATCTGTATAACGGCGCGGCTACGCAGTCGCCGCTTGCTGCCGAGCGCGTGTCGGCCGAACTGGCTCGTACGGTTTCCTATGGATTCGTCGGCGGCGAGGCTGCGATGCCCGCCGACGTGCTGCCTGCAACGGCACGCATGTCCGCACAGCCGATGTAATCGGCATGGCTGCTGGCGCGCCGCCGGCGTGATTTTGCATGGCTTTGTATAATCGCGGCACCGTTTCACCACATATGACACTTGCGGCTGAGCCGCTCAGCCATTGATGAAAACCGTCGCCATCTGCTTCGTGTGCCTTGGGAACATTTGCCGTTCCCCGACTGCGGAAGGCGTCATGCGGCACCTGCTGGCCGACGCGAAGCTTGCGGATCGCGTGATCGTGGACTCCGCGGGCACGGGCGACTGGCACATTGGCGAAGCGCCGGACGACCGCGCGCAGCGAGCCGCAAAAAATCGCGGTTACGATTTGTCGATATTTCGCGGCCGTCAGATCACCGCAGTCGATTTCGAGCGCTTCGATCTGATCATTGCGATGGACGACAAAAACGTCTCCGCGCTCAGACAAATCTGTCCGGCGGCACAGCGCGACAAGATTCGTCTGCTGATGGAATTTGCGACTGACGCGGACGCGCCGGACGCAAGCGGCGCGGAAAAACGCGCGCCAGGTTTCGATGCACGTGAAGTCGTCGATCCGTACTTCGGCGGCGGCGAGGGCTTCGAAATCGTGCTGGACCAGTGCGAAGCCGCCTGCCGTGGACTGATCGCGGCGCTGCGGCCCCAATTGACCCCGTAGACAAGTTTTTCGTTAAGTAAATGACCCAAATCGAGATAGGGATACTTGACTAAATTCGTCATGTATTTATACTTGACCAAACTTGTCGAGAATTGCGGTTCCCACCACATATGAGACTCACCACGAAAGGCCGTTTCGCCGTCACGGCGATGATCGACCTGGCATTGCGCCAGGAGCAGGGCCCGGTGACGCTTGCGGGTATCAGCCAGCGCCAACACATCTCCCTGTCCTACCTCGAGCAGCTGTTTGGCAAGCTGCGCCGTCACGAGATCGTCGAATCCGTGCGCGGGCCGGGCGGCGGCTACAACCTCGCGCGCCGCGCGGAGGATGTGACGGTCGCGGACATCATCATCGCCGTCGACGAACCGCTCGATGCCACCCAATGCGGCGGCAAGGGTTCGTGCGAAGGCACGAAGCATCACGACGGCCATTGCATGACGCATGAGCTGTGGTCGACGCTGAACCAGAAGATGGTCGAGTATCTCGACTCCGTTTCCCTGAAAGACCTGGTCGACCAGCAGCGCTCGCGCGAAGGTTCGACGGCGGTGCTGCGCGACCGACGTACCGAAGCGCCCGCCGTGGAGCCGCGCGCGGTGCCGAAAGGGCCGAATTCCGTTTTCAACATGGCCGGCTGACAGAGCGCGCAAAGACGCGAACGCCAGAACCATGAAGCCATAAGCACTGATGTCCCCGGAGCGATTGATGAACAACGACATTCCCCACCTGCCCATTTACATGGACTACAGCGCGACGACACCCGTCGATCCGCGCGTGGTGGACAAGATGATTCCGTACCTGCGCGAGCAGTTCGGCAACCCGGCATCGCGCAGCCACGCATACGGCTGGGACGCGGAACGTGCCGTCGAGGAAGCGCGCGAGAACGTCGCGGCGCTCGTCAACGCCGACCCGCGCGAGATCATCTGGACGTCGGGCGCGACGGAATCGGACAACCTCGCGATCAAGGGCGCCGCGCACTTCTACAAGGGCAAGGGCAAGCACATCATCACGGTGAAGACCGAGCACAAGGCTGTGCTCGACACCACGCGTGAGCTGGAGCGCGAAGGCTACGAAGTCACGTATCTGGATGTGAAGGACGACGGTCTGATCGACCTCGACGTGTTCAAGGCTGCGCTGCGTCCGGACACGATCCTCGTTTCCGTGATGCACGTGAACAACGAGATCGGCGTCGTCCAGGACATCGAGACGATCGGCGAAATTTGCCGCGAGAAGGGCATCATTTTCCACGTCGATGCAGCGCAGGCTACCGGCAAGGTCGAAATCGACCTGCAGAAGCTGAAGGTCGATCTGATGTCGTTCTCGGCGCACAAGACATATGGCCCGAAGGGCATCGGCGCGCTGTACGTGCGCCGCAAGCCGCGCGTGCGCATCGAAGCGCAGATGCACGGCGGCGGTCACGAGCGCGGCATGCGTTCGGGCACGCTGGCGACGCACCAGATTGTCGGCATGGGCGAAGCGTTCCGTATCGCGCGCGAAGAAATGGCGACCGAAAATGAACGCGTCCGCGCGCTGCGCGACAAGCTGCTGCGCGGCCTGAAAGAGATCGAAGAAACGTATGTGAATGGCGACATGGAAAAGCGTGTCCCGCACAACCTGAACATCAGCTTCAACTTCGTCGAAGGCGAGTCGCTGATCATGGCGGTGAAGGACGTGGCCGTGTCGTCGGGCTCGGCTTGTACGTCGGCATCGCTTGAGCCGTCGTACGTGCTGCGCGCGCTCGGCCGCAACGACGAACTGGCACACAGCTCGATCCGCTTCACGGTCGGCCGCTTCACGACGGAGCAGGACGTCGATTACGTCATCAACCTGCTGAAGAGCAAGATTGCGAAGCTGCGCGATCTGTCGCCGCTGTGGGAAATGCACAAGGACGGCATCGATATCTCGACGATTCAATGGGCCGCGCACTAAGCGCGCATTGAATCACTCGATAAACGTACGCAGCAGGTTGAATCGAATCAAGGAGTCACAAAATGGCATATAGCGAAAAGGTTCTGGATCACTACGAAAACCCGCGCAACGTCGGTTCGTTCTCGAAGGACGACGACGCGGTTGGCACCGGCATGGTCGGCGCGCCCGCTTGCGGCGACGTGATGAAGCTGCAGATTCGCGTCGGCGCGGACGGTGTGATCGAAGATGCAAAGTTCAAGACGTACGGCTGCGGTTCGGCCATCGCGTCGAGCTCGCTCGTCACGGAGTGGGTGAAGGGCAAGACGCTGGATCAGGCGCTCACGATCAAGAACACGCAGATCGCCGAGGAACTGGCGCTGCCGCCCGTGAAGATCCACTGTTCGATCCTCGCGGAAGACGCGATCAAGGCGGCCGTCGCCGACTACAAGCATCGTCACGGCGAAACGGCTGATGCAGCGAAGGCTGAGCAATCGGCTTAAGACGCAGTCGAGCGCGTCAGGAGTGGCACGGCGACGCGTCGATACTCGCTATCGGCGCCCGCCGGAACGATTTGGGAAGCAGGCAGGGTCGCGACACGGGTCGTGAGGAGCGACGGTGTGCCGCACAATGAGAAACGCTATGGCAATTACGTTGACCGAAAAGGCAGCACAACACGTGCAGAAGTATCTGATCCGGCGCGGCAAGGGTGTCGGGCTGCGGCTCGGTGTGCGCACGACGGGTTGCTCGGGCCTCGCGTATAAGCTCGAGTATGTCGATGAACTCGCGCCCGAAGACGAAGTGTTCGAATGCAAGGGCGTGAAGATCGTGGTGGACCCGAAGAGCCTCGCTTATATCGACGGCACGGAACTCGACTTCGCACGCGAAGGGTTGAACGAAGGCTTCAGGTTCAACAACCCGAATGTGAAGGACGAGTGCGGCTGCGGCGAATCGTTCCGCGTGTAAGCGCGCGAGTCATGCTGAAAAGGCGGCCTGTGCCGCCTTTTTTCAATTTCGACGCGCACCTGGCGCGCGCTTTGGCGCTGCCCTGCGCGCATCGCATGGACAAAGTAACCTGATGGCCTCGCTGAACGACAGTCACTTCGAACTCTTCAATCTGCCCGAGCAATTCGCGCTCGACGCATCTGCATTGGATCACGCGTATCGCACGGTGCAGGCGCAGGTGCATCCTGACCGCTTCGCCGCTGCAGGTGACGCGCAAAAGCGCATTGCGATGCAGTGGGCCACGCGCACGAACGAGGCGTACCAGACGCTGCGCGATCCGTTGAAACGCGCGCGCTATCTGCTGACGTTGCGCGGCATCGATGTCGGCGCGGAGAACAACACGGCGATGGAGCCCGCGTTCCTGATGCAGCAGATGGAATGGCGCGAGAACATCGAGGACGCGTCGGCGGCAAAGAACGTCGATGCGCTCGATGCGCTGCTCGCCGAGTTGCGCGACGAGGAAAAGGTGCGCTTCACGAAGCTGGCCGCGTTGCTTGACAGCGGCTCGAATCAGGCAGCGGGCGAGGCGGTGCGGCAACTGATGTTCATCGAGCGCGTGGCCGCCGAGATCGGCACGCAGATCGAGCGGCTCGACGTCTGAGGCGGCCCGACGCTGCCTGACGATACAGCCTAATCACCACGCGAACCAACACGATCAGGACCGGGGCGAAGCAAGCCCCGAAGAAGATTCCAGATGGCTTTACTGCAAATTTCTGAACCCGGCATGGCGCCCGCGCCGCACCAGCGGCGTCTCGCGGTCGGCATCGACCTTGGCACGACCAACTCTCTCGTCGCGGCGGTGCGCAGCGGCGTGCCCGACGTATTGCCCGACGACGAAGGCCACTATCTGCTGCCGTCCGTCGTGCGGTATCTGGAGAAGGGCGGCCGCCGCATCGGCCGCACGGCGAAAGCGGAAGCCGCCACCGATCCGCGCAATACGATCGTCTCGGTCAAGCGCTTCATGGGGCGCGGCAAGAGCGAAGTCGAGCACGCGGAAAACGCGCCTTACGATTTCGTCGACGCGCCGGGCATGGTGCAGATCCGTACTATCGACGGCGTGAAGAGTCCCGTCGAAGTGTCTGCGGAAATTCTCGCGACGCTGCGCTATCGCGCGGAAGACACGCTCGGCGACGAGCTGGTCGGCGCGGTGATCACGGTGCCCGCCTATTTCGACGAAGCGCAGCGCCAGGCGACCAAGGACGCCGCGCGTCTGGCCGGCCTGAACGTGCTGCGCTTGCTGAACGAGCCGACGGCGGCCGCGATTGCGTACGGTCTCGATAACGGCTCGGAAGGTTTGTACGCGGTGTACGACCTTGGCGGCGGCACGTTCGATCTGTCCGTGTTGAAGCTCACGAAGGGCGTCTTCGAAGTGCTCGCGGCGGGTGGCGATTCGGCGCTCGGTGGCGATGACTTCGATCACGCGCTGTATCGTCATGTGCTTGAGAAGGCTAACGTTCCCGCCCAGTCGCTGACGCCAGAAGACGTGCGCCTGCTGCTCGACGCCGTGCGCGTCGCGAAGGAAGCGCTGTCGTCGGCGCCGAACGCTTCCGTCCAGGTAACGCTCGCAAGCGGCGCAAAGATCGACGTCACCGTCGACGAAGCGGCGTTCGAAACGATCACACAGGCGCTGGTTCAGCGCACGCTCGGCCCGACGAAAAAGGCGCTGCGCGACGCAAAGCTGACGGCGGCCGATATCAACGGCGTCGTGCTCGTCGGTGGCGCGACGCGCATGCCGGTGATCCGCCGCGCGGTCGAAAACTTCTTCGGCCAGCCGCCGCTGACCAACCTCGATCCGGATCAGGTCGTCGCGCTCGGCGCGGCGATCCAGGCGGACCTGCTCGCGGGCAACCGCGGCGCCGACGGCGACGACTGGCTGCTGCTCGACGTGATTCCGCTGTCGCTCGGCGTCGAAACGATGGGCGGTCTCGCCGAGAAGATCATTCCGCGTAACTCGACCATTCCCGTCGCACGCGCGCAGGAATTCACGACCTTCAAGGACGGCCAGACGGCGATGGCGATTCACGTCGTCCAGGGCGAGCGCGAACTCGTGTCCGATTGCCGTTCGCTCGCGCGTTTCGAACTGCGCGGTATTCCGCCGATGGCGGCGGGCGCGGCGCGCATCCGAGTCACCTATCAGGTCGACGCGGACGGACTGCTGTCCGTGTTTGCGCGCGAGCAGCATTCAGGCGTTGAGGCGTCGGTGATCGTGAAGCCGTCGTACGGTCTTGCCGACGACGACGTCGCGCGCATGCTCGAAGACAGCTTCAAGACGGCGGAAGTCGATATGCGCGCGCGGGCGTTGCGCGAGGCGCAGGTCGAAGGCCAGCGGCTGGTCGAAGCGACAGAAGCGGCGCTCGCGGCCGACGGCGAACTGCTCGACGCCGACGAACGCACGGTGCTCGAAGATCTCGTCGCCGCGCTGCGTGCGATCGTGCCGGGCGACGACGTCGACGCGATCGAAACGGCGACGAAGACGCTCGCCGAAGGCACCGACGAATTCGCCGCGCGCCGGATGAACAAGAGCATTCGCCGCGCGCTCGCGGGCCGCAAGCTCGACGAGATCTGACGCCGCGCCAGTCTTCAATCAGCGCAGTCGACGCAACCAGGGCGATGCCGTGAATCGATGATTCGCGCGTCGCCGATGAATCACGCGGTGCGTGCCAAAAACGGCCGCGCCACCAGTAAAATGGTACGGTGCCTGAAGGGCGGCGTCCGTGCCTCACAGACCAGAACGGAATTTGTATGCCTCAAATCGTTGTGCTGCCTCACGTCGAACTGTGTCCGGACGGCGCGGTCATCGACGCCGTGCCCGGCAAGAGCATCTGCGACAATCTGCTCGAACACGGCATCGAAATCGAGCACGCATGCGAGAAGTCTTGCGCATGCACGACCTGTCACGTGATCGTGCGTGAGGGTTTCAACGCGTTGACGCCGTCGGAAGAAGACGAGGACGATCTGCTCGACAAGGCATGGGGTCTCGAACGCGAATCGCGGTTGTCGTGCCAGGCGCTCATGCCTGAAGGCGACGATCTCGTGGTCGAGATTCCGCGTTATTCGATCAACCACGCGAAGGAAAATCACTAACAGGAGCGAGCAGCCATGAAGTGGACCGACACGCAAGATATCGCGATGGCCTTGACCGACAAGCACCCCGAGATCGATCCGCAACAGGTGCGGTTCACCGATCTTCACCGCTGGGTGATGGAACTGGACGGTTTCGACGACGATCCGAACCGCTCGAACGAAAAGATCCTTGAAGCGATTCAGGCGGCATGGATCGAAGACGCGGATTACTGAGCGCGGCGCGTATAGCGGCGCTTCAGACGCAACACATGCAAAAGGCGACTTCCGTGGAAGTCGCCTTTTTTATTGCCTGGAGCTTGGCGGGCGCGGGCGTCCGTTAACGATCAGCCTGCGACGAGCGTTCCGTTCTCCACTCGCACGCGCTGGCCTTGCTGGAACGGCGGCGCTTCGTGATACGTGAAGTAGCGCGTCTTGCCGTTTTCCATATGCACGCGCACCGAGTAGCTGGTCGAGCTGCGCAGATGCTTTTCGACCGAGTTACCCGCGAGGCCGCCGCCGAGCGCGCCGAGCAGCGTCATTGCCGTGCGGCCGTTGCCGCTGCCGAACTGATTGCCGACGACACCACCCGCCACCGCGCCGCCCACGGCGCCAATCCCCGTGCCGTGGCCTTCCTGGCGTACGGCTGAGATTGCTTCGACCGTGCCGCAAGTCGAACAGTAGGCGGGTCGCGCGGGTTGTTGCTGCGCGTATTGCGGCTGTTGCGCATATTGCGGGGCCGGCGCGGGCGCTTGGGGCGCCTGCTGCGCAGCCTGCTGCTGTGCTTGCTGAGCCTGCGCCTGTTGTTGCTGGGCCTGTTGTGCCTGAACCTGCTGCTGAGCCGCTTGCTGTTCGGCCTGCTGTTGTTGCGCTGTTGCTTGCTGCTGCGCGCTCAGGTTAGCCGGTTGCGCGGTATCGACGACGGGCTGCTGTTGCTGCGCGACGGCCGCCGATTGCACCTGGTCGCTTTGCTCGCCGTTGCTCGACGCCTTCGGGAACAGTCCCGTCACGGCCGCCGTCGCCACCAGACTGGCGACGATGACGGCGCCTGCCGCCACGGCAATGAGGGGATGAAGGCGGCGCGGTGAATTGTTCGGATTATCCATGGTGGTAGGCCTCCAGCTTTGCAGAGTTTGACCTGTAAAAGTAGCGGTATAAGTGTCGGACATGCCGATCCGTGCGGGGTTTCAATTTGTAACCGGGAGCGGGCCGGGATTTGCCCACGAGGGACGCAAGAACCGCACCAAAAGCCAAACACCGCGCCGAAGCTGGATTTCGGCGGATTGGCGACAAAAGCGGACCAGATCGAGTTATGCAGCTTTTACCGATAGTTACAAACGGTACGTGCGCTTCGGAAAGAAGGGAGGGCGGCGAGGGGAGTGGAAGCCGCGCACGGCGCGAAAGCGGCCGTGCGCGGAGACAACAATATCAGCGTGACGCTCAGTCTTCGCGGCGCAGATGCGGGAACAGGATGACGTCGCGGATGCTCGGGCTGTCGGTGAGCAGCATGACCAGACGGTCGATGCCGATCCCGCAGCCGCCCGCCGGCGGCATGCCGTATTCGAGCGCGCGGATGTAGTCCGCGTCGTAGTACATCGCTTCTTCGTCGCCGGCGTCCTTCTGGTCGACCTGCTTCTTGAAGCGCGCGGCCTGGTCTTCGGGATCGTTCAGCTCCGAGAAGCCGTTGGCGATCTCACGGCCCGTGATGAACAGCTCGAAACGCTCGGTGATGCCGTCCACGCTATCCGATGCGCGCGCGAGCGGCGACACTTCGATGGGGTAATCGATGATGAACGTCGGCTCCCACAACTGCGATTCCGCCGTTTCCTCGAAGAGCGCCAGTTGCAGCGCGCCGATACCCGCGTTCAGGAACTGCGGCTGCGTCGCGTCGACGCCGAACTTCTTCAGTTCCGTGCGCAGGAACGCGCCGTCCGCCAGTTGCGCGTCCGTGTATTGCGGCGCGAATTTCTGGATCGCCTGCGTGATCGTCAGGCGATGGAACGGCTTGGACAGATCCAGTTCGCGGCCCTGATACGTGATCGTCGCGTTGCCGAGCGCATCGACGGCGGCCTGACGGATCAGTTGCTCGGTGAAGTCCATCAGCCACTTGTAGTCTGTGTACGCGGCGTAGAACTCCATCATCGTGAATTCCGGATTGTGACGCGGCGACACGCCCTCGTTACGGAAATTCCGGTTGATCTCGAACACGCGCTCGAAGCCGCCGACCACCAGCCGCTTCAGATACAGCTCAGGTGCGATGCGCAGGAACATCTGCATGTCGAGCGCGTTATGGTGCGTGACGAACGGCTTGGCCGCCGCGCCGCCCGGGATCGGGTGCAGCATCGGCGTTTCGACTTCCATGAAGTCGGCATCGGCCATGAACTTGCGGATCGACGACACAGCCTTGGTGCGTGCGACGAATGTCTTGCGCGCTTCATCCGTGACGATCAGATCGACATAGCGCTGGCGATAGCGCATTTCCTGGTCGGCGAGACCGTGGAACTTGTCGGGCAGCGGACGCAGCGCCTTCGACAGCAGCCGCAGTTCCGTACAGCGCACGGAGAGTTCACCCTTGTTCGTGCGGAACAGTACGCCTTTGGCCGCGACGATGTCGCCCAGGTCCCACTTCTTGAAGGCTTCGTACGTTGCTTCGCCGACGTCGGCGGGCGTGATGAAGAACTGGATCTGGCCCGAGCCGTCGCGCACCGTCGCGAAACTCGCCTTGCCCATCACGCGCTTGAGCATCATGCGGCCGGCCAGCGCGACCTGCAGCGCCTTCGATTCGAGCGCGTCCTTATCGGCGTCCGCGTATTCGGACTGGAGATCGGCGGCGTGGTGGGTCGGGCGGAAGTCGTTCGGGTAGGCGACGCCTTGCTCGCGCAGCGCGCGCAGCTTTTCGCGGCGCTCGGCGATGATCTGGTTGTCGTCCACCTCGGCGGCGGCGTTCTGCTGGGCCGCATTCTGCTGGGTCGGTTCGGTCATGGTGATGATGTTCGGTATCCGATGCCTCATGCGCGCTTTCGACTGTGGCGCACAGGCGGTGAAAAAAATGCGGCGCGGCGAAGCGTGCCGCGCCGGATGCGCTTAGATGCCCTGTTTCAGGCTCGCGCTGATGAACGGATCGAGGTCGCCGTCGAGCACGCTCTTCGTGTTGCTGATTTCGACGTTGGTACGTAGATCCTTGATGCGGCTGTTGTCGAGCACGTACGAACGGATCTGGTGGCCCCAGCCCACGTCCGATTTGCCCGCTTCGAGCTTGTCCTGTTCCGACTGGCGCTTGCGCATTTCGGCTTCGTACAGACGCGATTTCAGCATCGCCATGGCTTCGGCGCGGTTACGGTGCTGCGAGCGGTCGTTCTGGCACTGCACGACGATACCTGACGGGACGTGCGTGATACGCACGGCGGAGTCGGTCTTGTTGATGTGCTGACCGCCCGCGCCCGAAGCACGGTAGGTATCGATGCGCAGATCGGCCGGATTGACTTCGATCTCGAACGACTCATCGATTTCCGGATAGACGAACACCGACGAGAATGAAGTATGGCGGCCGCCTGACGAGTCGAACGGCGACTTGCGCACGAGGCGGTGAATGCCTGTTTCGGTACGCAGGAAGCCGTACGCGTATTCGCCTTCGACCTTGATGGTCGCGCTCTTGATGCCGGCGACATCGCCTTCGGATTCTTCGAGCACTTCCGTCTTGAAGCCCTTGCGTTCGCAGTAGCGCAGGTACTGGCGCAGCAGCATCGACGCCCAGTCGCATGCTTCCGTGCCACCCGCGCCCGCCTGGATGTCGATGAACGCGTTGTTCGGGTCGGCCGGGTTCGAGAACATCCGGCGGAATTCCATGTCGGCGACGCGCGCTTCGAGTTTCGCGGCATCGTCTTCGACCGCGGCGAGCGTGTCTTCGTCGTTTTCTTCGCGCGCCATGTCGAACAGGTCTTGCGTGTCGCGCAGGTCGTTATCGAGCGCGCTCAGCACGTCGACGACGCCTTCGAGCAGCTTCTTTTCCTTGCCGAGTGCCTGGGCGTGCTTCGAGTCGTTCCAGACGTTCGGGTCTTCGAGTTCCTTGTTGACTTCGATCAGTCGTACCGACTTTGCATCGTAGTCAAAGATACCCCCGGAGCTCGCCTGCGCGTGTGCGCAGGTCCGCCAGGGAGGATTCGATTGAGTTGAGGCGTTCCGCTTCCATGTCGATCCAGTTTCAAATAAATGGGGTTTCTTTTGTCTGCGACGCTGTTGGGGTTTGGTTCGTGTTGCGGTGGTTTGCTTCGCGTTTTCGCTGGCATCCGCGATGCGTTATCTAGCTTCAGGCGTCGCCCCTGTGCGGGGCGGCACCTACTTTTCTTTGCCGCCGCAAAGAAAAGTAGGCAAAAGAAAGCGGCTCACACCGCCAGTTCTAGTTCTTGCCTGAGGGCCCCCACAGGGCCTTACGCTTCACACGGCAATCACGTCATTCATGCTCGTTGCCAACGCTCTTGCGTTACGCCTCACCCGCTTCATGCACCCACATTCCAGCACGCCGTGCCAGATAGTCCACCGCCGCCTAGGTGGCAAACTGTGTGTAGGTTGTCGCACCACACAGGTTAGCGCTCTTACCAGAAACACCAGCCTTGCTATTCAGTCCGGAGTGATGCGCTCGTGGCGCGAAAGCCTACACACAGTTTGCCACCTGGGCGGCACCAACCATTCGCTGCCGCTGGCCCGTGTACGGGAGTGCGAAGCGGGTGAGGCGCACATTCAGGGCGTTGGCACCGCGCGCCAACAGAGACGTTGCCGTGTGAAGCATAAGACCGGTTGGGGTCCCTCAGGCAAACACAAGAGCTGGCGGTGTTAGCCGCTTTCTTTTGCCTACTTTTCTTTGCGGCGGCAAAGAAAAGTAGGTGCCGCCCCGCACAGGGGCAACGCGTGAACAGCAAACACCGTCTCGCGGATGCCAGCGAACCAGCAAAAACCCAAACAAACCCAACAAAAAAGGCCAACCAAGGCCCTTCCTGCCAAAAACCAAAATTATAGCGGATCACAGCGCCAGGGCTGGGCGCACCCAGCCTACAACACGGCATGCTCAACGATCAGTTGCACGCGTGCAACGCCATTCCACGTATCCGCGGAAAGCCGGTAGGCGACAGTAGTCCGCGCAGGCAACGGCGCCGTGTGATTGAACCAGATCGCATTGAACCGCTGGCGCCCGCGCATCAACTGCAGCTTCAGATGCTTATCCTTCACCAGCGCCTGCGACATCACATCGAACTCGCCCGAGAAAACAGGCGCCGGAAACCCCTGTCCCCAGACAGCCGCATCAATCATCTCGACGAATTGCGGCGTGAAATACGCATCTTCGAGATCGCCATCCGTCTCGACCGTGCGCGCCAGCACATCCTGCGTCAGCCACTCACGCCCAACCCGCTCGAACGCCGCCGTAAAGCGCGGAATATCGGCCGTGGCGATCGTCAAACCCGCCGCCATCGCATGGCCGCCGAATTTGGCGATCAGCCCCGGCTCGCGCTTCGACACGAGATCGAGCGCATCACGCAAATGGAAACCCGGAATCGACCGGCCCGAGCCCTTGACGGTGGCGCCGCCCTCATCGGCCAGCGCGAACGTGAACGACGGCCGGTGGAATTTCTCCTTCAGCCGGCCAGCAACGATACCGATCACGCCCTGGTGCCAACTCGGATTGAACAGCGTGATCGTCGTCGAGTCGGCGGGATCGACCGTCGACAGGTCGTCGAGCGCCTGCTGCTGCATGCCCGCTTCGATTTCGCGCCGCTCGCGGTTCATCGTGTCGAGTTGCTGCGCGAGTTCCCACGCGCGTCCGACGTCGTCCGTCGTCAGGCAGTCGATGCCCAGCGACATGTCCGACAGCCGTCCGGCCGCATTCAGGCGCGGCCCCAGCGCGAAGCCGAGATCGAAACCCGACGCGCTACGCGCATCGCGGCCCGCAGCGCGAAAGAGTGCGGCGATGCCCGGCTGCATGCGGCCGTTGCGGATGCGCTGCAAGCCCTGCGCGACCAGCACCCGGTTGTTGCCGTCGAGCTTCACGACATCGGCGACCGTGCCGAGCGCGACGAGATCGAGCAGCCCATCCAAACGCGGTTCCGGGCGCGCGTCGCCGAATGCGCCACGGCGGCGCAGTTCGGCACGCAGCGCGAGCAGCACATAGAACATCACGCCGACGCCCGCGATGCACTTGCTCGGGAACGTGCAGCCCGGCTGGTTCGGATTGACGATCGCGCGCGCGGCAGGCAACTCGTCGCCGGGCAAATGGTGATCGGTGACGAGCACGTCGATGCCGAGCGCATTCGCCGCCTCGACGCCGTCGACGCTCGCAATGCCGTTATCGACGGTGATCAGCAACTCGGGCTTGCCGCCCGGGCGTTGCGCGGCCAGCGCGACGATTTCCGGCGTGAGGCCGTAGCCGTACTCGAAGCGGTTCGGCACGAGGTAGTCGATCTGCGCGCCGAACATCCGCAAACCGCGCACGGCGACAGCGCAAGCCGTCGCGCCGTCGCAGTCGTAGTCCGCGACGACCAGCATGCGACGCCGGCCTTCGATGGCATCGGCGAGCAGCGCCGCGGCCGCATCGCAGCCTTTTAGCGACGCGGGTGGCGTCAGGCGCGCGAGCCCGATTTCGAGTTCATCGGGCAGGCAGACGCCGCGCGATGCATAAAGGCGCGCGAGCACGGGATGCAGGCCGTGGCGGATCAACGCTTCGGCGTCGGCGGGAGAGCAAGGGCGCGTAACGATTCGAGTCATGCGGCAAAACCTGGAGCAGAAGAACGGTTCATTCGATAAAGAGCGACGCGAACAGACGGCGTCGCCAGAATTTGCGCAGATCGCCGCGCGTAACGTTGAGTGTCACCGAGCCCGTGTCGCCGCACAGCGTCAGACCGAGCGTGCCGAGTTCGCCCGCCTGCAACGCGGCAAGCGCGGGCGCGAGCCAGTCGCGCTCCAGCGCGGCGAATGCGGCGTTCCAGCGGCCCCAGTCCTGCTCGATGTACGGTGCAGAAAACGGGTCGAGTTCGATCAGCGTGGTGGCGGCACTGCCGTTCGCGCTGTTCGCACGCCAGGCGTCGTAAGTCACAGGCGGCGCAGCCGTTGCCGCCTGCGCGGCGAGCGCGAGACCGCGCGTCGCTGCCGCGTCCGACAGCACGCGCGCGAAGTTGCTCTTGACCGGCTGCGCCGCGCCTTGCGCGTGAAACCAGATCGAATTGACGGCGGGCAGGCCGCGCGCCTCGCGCGCCTCGTTCACGGGATGCTCGAACCACGCCATCTGCACTTCGTTCTGCAGCTTCATCCACGCACGCGAGCGCTCGCCCGTGTGCGCTTCGTGCGGCAGCCAGATTTCGATGTTGCGCCCGCTCGCGCGCAGCGGCGAGGCGCCCGCCAGCGTGCCGAACGCGTCGCTCGACAGATACCAGCGCGACGGCTGCGGCGCCTCGATCCGCACGCCCAGTTCTTCGATCAGCGGACGCGCGACGCCGAACAGTGCGCGAGCGTCGTCGTTCGCGAGTTCCAGCGACGCGGGATCGATCAGCACCAGATGGTCGTGCGCGATCCGCACATGCACCGGCTGCACGCATGCCCATGTCGCGTCGCCGGGGTTGCCGCCGTCGGCGAGCAGCATGTAGGGCGCGAGGGGCGCCTCGTCGGCGGCAGCCGTGCCGGCGGGCACCGCGCCGAAGCTGCGGGCCACCCAGCGCTCGTGCGGCAGCGTGCGCTGGAAGTCTTCACCGATCACACGTTCGACCAGCGTCGCGCGGGCGATCAGTTTGTCGAGGGCGGGAATGTCGAGGGAATACAGCGCAGTGGACGCGTCGGCTGCGGCGGGCAGCGCGAAAGGTAGAAGGAGATGCAGTCGGTTGGCATTCATGATGCTGCGCATTGTATGGCAAACTTCGCCCCGTTGATCCGCGATGGCGGGCGATCAGACTGGGCCCGAATGCGTCACTTGTGCGCCAGTGCGTACAATTCACGCAACGATTGCGCATCGGACGGTGCGGTGTTGCGCGCGCCGTTGCACGGCGTGACAGCCGACGCGCCGTATGAGGAAAGCCGCTGCAAGCCGGCGTTCTGGAACCATCGGCCGAAATTCGCGCCCAATCGACACGGCTCTCGCGCGCCTGACGGCGTTTTTCGCCGACCGCGCGGACAGCCAGGGCAAATGCAGAACACAGCGCAATCACGCTGAAAAAGGACTCGCTTGAAACTTCCATACGAATGGCAGATTGGCTGGCGCTACACGCGCGCCGGCAAACGGACCACGGGTAACGGCTTCATCTCGTTCATCGCGCTCGTGTCGATGTCGGGTATCGCGCTCGGCGTGGCCGCGCTGATCGTCGTGCTGTCGGTGATGAACGGCTTCCAGAAAGAAGTGCGCGACCGCATGCTGTCGGTGCTTGCGCACGTCGAAATTTTTTCGCCGACGGGCTCGATGCCGAACTGGCAGTTGACGGCGCAAGAGGCGAAGCAGAACAAGGAAGTGATCGGCGCGGCGCCGTATGTCGAAGCGCAGGCGCTGCTCACGCGCCAGGACGCCGTGAGCGGCGTCGCGCTGCGCGGCGTCGAGCCTTCGCTGGAACCGGAAGTGTCGGACATCGGCAAGGAGATGAAGGCGGGCAACCTGAACGAGCTGAAGCCCGGCGAGTTCGGCATCGTGCTCGGCGGCGATCTGGCCGGGAATCTCGGCGTGACGACGGGCGACAAGATCACGCTGGTCGCACCCGAAGGCACGATGACGCCCGCGGGCCTGCTGCCGCGTCTCAAGCAATTCACCGTGGTCGGCGTGTTCGAGTCCGGCCACTATGAGTACGACAGCACGCTTGCGCTGATCAATATCAAGGACGCGGAGGCGCTGTTCCGGCTACCCGCGCCGACGGGCGTGCGGCTGCGGCTGACAGACATGCAGCGCGCGCCGGAAGTCGCGCATCAGCTGGCGCGCACGCTGTCGGGCGATCTGTATATCCGCGACTGGACGCAGCAGAACAAGACCTGGTTCTCGGCCGTGCAGATCGAGAAGCGCATGATGTTCATCATCCTGACGCTGATCATCGCGGTGGCGGCATTCAATCTTGTTTCGTCGCTGGTGATGACGGTGACCAACAAGCAGGCGGATATCGCGATCCTGCGCACGCTCGGCGCGCAGCCGGGCTCGATCATGAAAATCTTTGTCATCCAGGGCATGACGATCGGCTTCGTCGGCACGGGCATCGGCGTTGCGCTCGGCTGCCTGATCGCGTGGAGCATTCCATGGCTCGTGCCGATGATCGAGCATCTGCTGCACGTGCAGTTTTTGCCGCCGTCGGTGTACTTCATCAGCGAGCTGCCGTCCGAACTCGTGCCCGGCGATGTGCTGAAGATCGGCGTGATCGCGTTCGTGCTGTCGTGTCTCGCGACGCTGTATCCGAGCTGGCGCGGCGCGAAGGTGCGTCCGGCGGAGGCGCTGCGTTATGAATGATCGTCCGAACAAGAACCTCATGGCCTCCGACGAGACTGGTCTGCATCCGTACGTGCTCGAAGCAACGGGCATTTCGAAAGCCTTCGTTCAAGGCGGCCTGAACGTGCAGGTGCTGAACAACACGCAGCTTTCCGTGCGGCGTGGCGAAAAGCTCGCGATTGTCGGCGCGTCCGGCTCCGGCAAGAGCACGCTGCTGCACGTGCTGGGCGGCCTCGATGATCCGAGCACCGGGCATGTCGAAGTGATGGGCAAGCCGTTCACGAAGCTCTCCGAGCGCGAGCGCAACGATCTGCGTAACCGCGCGCTCGGCTTCGTCTATCAGTTCCACCATCTGCTGCCGGAATTCACCGCGCTCGATAACGTCGCGATGCCGCTGCGCATTCGCCGCATGACGACGGAGGACTCGCGCAAACAGGCCCATGACATGCTGGAACGCGTGGGGCTCGCGCATCGCGCGAAGCATCGGCCGGGCGAACTGTCGGGTGGTGAACGGCAGCGCGTGGCGATTGCGCGCGCGCTGGTCACGAAGCCCGCCTGCGTACTCGCCGACGAGCCGACGGGGAATCTCGACGGCGGCACGGCTGATACGGTGTTCAACTTGATGCTGGAACTGTCGAACACGCTGTCGACGAGTTTCGTGATCGTCACGCATGATCCCGATCTGGCCGCGCGATGCGACCGTATCATGCGTCTGCGCGACGGCGTGCTGTACGAGGAGCCGACCGTGCCCGTCTGAGGCCGGGCGCTTTCCATTCGACACGAGGCTGCGCGCATGTGGATCGATACGCACTGTCATCTCGACGCTTCTGAATTCGACGCGGATCGCGACGCTGTGGCGAGCGCCGCGCTCGAAGCGGGCGTAAGCCGGATCGTGATTCCGGGCATCGCGCGCAGCAACTTTTCGACGGTGCGCGAACTGGCGCATCGCGTGACAGGCGGGGCATATGCGCTCGGCATTCATCCGCTTTTCACGCCGCAGGCGCAGCCGTCCGATCTCGATGTGCTGCGCATGGAAATCGAGGCGAGTCTCGACGATCCGCTTTTCGTCGGTCTCGGGGAGATCGGGCTCGACTATTTCGTGCCAGGGCTCGACGACGAAACGCAGCAGTTCTATTACAACGAGCAACTCAAGCTCGCGCGCGAATTCGATCTGCCTGTGATCTGCCACGTGCGCAAGTCGCAGGATCAGGTGCTGAAGGGCTTGCGGCGCAATCACGTCAATCGCGGCATCGCGCATGCGTTCAACGGCAGTTTCCAGCAGGCGCAGGCGTTCATCGATCACGGCATGCACCTCGGTTTCGGCGGCAACGTGACGTTCGAGCGCGCGCTGCAGATCCGGCGGCTCGCGGCGCAGTTGCCGCTCGACGCGCTGGTCGTCGAAACCGATGCGCCCGACATCGCCCCTTCGTGGCTCTACAGGCAGCGCAACACGCCGGACCAGGTTCCCGCGATTGGCGCGATTCTCGCTGAGCAGCGTGGCATCGACAAAAATGCGCTGGCGATAGGCACAACGGCTAATGCGCACGCTGCATTGCCGCGACTCGCGCTTTACTCTGCATAATCACTGTTCGGCTCGCATGGCGCATTTTCGCTGACATTATTTCGGGTTCCTGATGAATGTAGGCGCTGATGCTGCGCGAGCGTCGGTTGTGGAGGTGGCATGCGGGCAGTGTGGTGCGGTTTTGCGTTGGGCGTCGTGTGGTTGCAGCAGCAGGCTTCGTTGCCTGGAGGGGCGGGTTGGCTCGCGTTGATCGCAAGCGCCTGCGCGCTGAGCCTCGTTTCGTGGACGTGCTTCCGACGTGACGGTGCGTGGTCCGCGCGCGCGGGCTGGTTCGCCGTGCTGTGTGCGGCGGCGTGCTGTGGCTTTGGATATACCGCGTGGCGCGCGCAGGCGCGGCTCGCCTTCGAGTTGCCGCATGCGTGGGAAGGGCGCGATATCGCCGTCAGTGGCTGGGTCAAAGGTCTGCCGACGCGCAGCGCGGACGGCACGCGTTTCCTGTTCGTCGTCGAATCGGCCGATGCGCCCGTCGAACGTTTTCCCCGCACGCTGCAGCTATCGTGGATCGCGGATGATGCGCCGCCGCCCGTGCTCGAACCCGGTTCACGCTGGCGTCTGAACGTGCGGCTCAAACGTCCGCATGGAAACGCGAACTGGGGCGTGCGCGACGCGGAAGCCGTGTTGCTCGCGCGTGACGTTCGGGCGACGGGTTATGTGAGCACGCCTTCGCGTGCAATGCGGCTTCCCGGAAGGGCGAGCGGAATGGGCGTGATGATCGACGGCTGGCGATCGACCATCCGCGCTCGCATTGCCGCCGTGCTTGGCGACGCGCCGCACATGGGCATCGTCGTCGCACTTGCGATCGGTGCGCAGGACGCCGTGAGCGCCGCCGACTGGCTGCTGATGCGGCGCACGGGCACGAGCCATCTCGTTGCGATTTCCGGTTTGCATATCGGTTTCGTCGCGGGGCTTGCTGGATGGCTGATCGGGACGTTGTGGCGGCACTCGTTCTTCATCGGACGCGGCTTGCCGTTGCTCGTGCCCGCGCAGAAAGTGGCGATTGGCGGCGGCGCGCTGTTTGCCGCGTTTCATGCGGCGCTCGCGGGCTTCAACGTGCCCGCGCAACGGGCGTTGTGGATGGCGGGTGTCGTTGCGCTCGCTTATGTCGGCGGACGGCGCGTCGCGCCTTCCGTCGTGATCGCGTGGGCGCTCGGGCTCGTGCTGCTGGTCGATCCGTGGGCGGTGGTGTCAGCGGGATTCTGGCTGTCGTTTTGTGCGGTCGGCGCGATCCTGTTCGCGATGTCGGGAGCGGTGCATGTCGCGCGAAGCGGGGCGTCCGGCTCACTGGGTGACGAGCAAGGTGAACGCTCTTTAATGAGGCGCTGCGCGGACGTATTGCGCTCGCGGATCGAAGCGTTGATAGGGCGCATGCGCAGCGGCGCTCGCGTCCAGTTCGCGGTGACGATCGCGCTCGCGCCGCTGACGGTGTGCTTCTTCTCGCAGATTCCGCTGATCGGCCCCGTGGCGAATGCGTTCGCGATTCCGTGGGTCAGCGTTTTCGTGACGCCGGCCGTGATTGCCGGCATCGCGTTGCCCGCGCCGCTCGATGCCTTCGCTTTTCGCTTCGCGCATCATCTGCTGGATCTGCTCGCAGCGGGTCTGCAACTGCTGTCGGGTCCCGCGTGGACGGTCTGGCAGTTGCCGCAGCCCGATGCATGGGCGATGGCGTTCGCGGCCGTCGGCGTCGCGTGGTGTCTTGCGCCTGCCGGCTGGCCGTTGCGCTGGGCTGCGCCGCTGACGTGGCTGCCGCTACTCGCGCCAGCATCGGCTGCGCCCGCCGAGGGCGCCTTCCGCCTCACGGCACTCGACATCGGGCAAGGCTCGTCGATCGTCGTCGAAACCGCGCATCACACGCTGCTGTTCGATGCCGGTCCGGGTCCCGAATCGACGCACGCAGGCGAGCGGATCGTCGTGCCTTATCTGCAGGCGGCGGGCATCGCGACGCTCGATACGCTGATCGTCAGCCACGCCGACTCCGACCATTCGGGCGGCGCGCCCGCCGTGCTCGAAGGAATCGAAGTGAGGCAACTGCTGGCGGGACTTCCGCCAGGCCACGCGCTGTGGCGCGAGGCGGCCGGGAAGGGCGCCCAAACCGTGCGCTGCGCGGCGGGCCAGCGCTGGCATTGGGACGGTGTCGACTTCGCGATACTCTGGCCCGACGCGGGTCCCTTGCAAGGCAAGCCGAACGCGCATTGCTGCGTGCTGCGCGTGAGCACAGCGGGCGTTTCCGCGAGCGGTTCCCGGATTCAAACGCAGCAAAGCAAGGCAACGCCCGTCGTCGCCTTGCTGGCCGCGGACATCGAAGCACCCGTCGAACGCACGCTGCTCGCGCGCGAGCCCGCCGCATTGCGCGCGCAGATTCTGCTCGTGCCGCATCACGGCAGCAAGACCTCGTCGACCGAGCCGTTCCTCGACTCTATCGAGCCGTCCATCGCGGTATTTCAGGTAGGCTATCGCAACCGGTTTCATCATCCCTACGCGGGCGTCTACGAACGGTATCGGGCGCGCGGCATCGAGCTTTCGCGCAGCGACGAAGACGGGGCCGCGCGCATCGAGGCGGGCGGATCGAGCTTGTCGCTGGAGCGTTACCGGCAGACGCATCGCTGGTACTGGATGGACCCGTAACAAAAGACCGGCAGCGCAAGTAAGAACAAATCAGAACGGAGACCAGAGCGCTTGAAGAACATCATCCATTTCTCGCATGCAAACGGATTTCCGGCGTCCACCTATCGGACGTTTTTCGCCGAACTCTCGGATGACTACGACATGCGTTTCATCGAGCGGATCGGCCATGACGCGCGGTACCCCGTGACGCGCGACTGGCCGCATCTGGTCGACGAGTTGCTGGATGACATCGGCCGTGCTTACGAGAACCCGGTATGGCTCGTCGGGCATTCGCTCGGCGGCTATCTTTCGTTGATGGCGGCGCTGAGAAAGCCGCAATGGGTGCGCGGCGTGGTGATGCTCGATTCGCCCGTTATCGCGGGCTGGCGCAGCAATATGTTGCGCGTGTCGCAGTGGACGGGGCTCGACGAGCGGCTGTCGCCCGCTGCGGCAACGCGCACGCGGCGCACGCGCTGGGGCAGCCGCGACGAGGCATGGCGGCACTTCCATTCGAAGCCCGCGTTTGCGCGCTGGGACGAGCGGGTCCTGTCCGACTACATCGACTTCGGCATTCCACAGGCGGGCGCCGACGGCACGCGGGAACTCGCTTTCGACCGGCAGACCGAGTACCGGATCTACAAGACCTTGCCGCATACGTTCGGCAGCCGGCTCGCGCGCGGCACGCCCGTGCCCATCGGCTTCGTCGCCGGGACGCGGTCGCGGGAAGTGCGGCAGGCGGGACTGCACGCCACCCGGCGCATCGCGGGCGAGCATTTCGAGTGGATGGAAGGAAGCCACCTGTATCCCATGGAGCGGCCCATCGAAACGGCACGCGCCGTGCAGAGAATACTGCGTGGGCTCGAATGATTTTCGCCTGCGACGCCATTGGCGTTCGCGGATAAATGAAACGCCGGGCCGCGCTGCGACATAAACCCGCAACAAACCCACGGCGCATCTAACGCACGAAACGCGCGAACCGAAATCCATCCTGCGTCCACGCGAAAAGCGGCCCCGTGGATGCTCAAAAAGAACGCTCGATCGTCGCGAACGAGCCGCCCCAGGTATGGGCTGGATGCACACGTTCGGGTATAATCCGTTTTTCCCGCGAGCATCCAGCGATGACCAAATATGTTTTCGTCACCGGCGGCGTAGTTTCTTCCCTCGGCAAGGGTATTGCCGCCGCTTCCCTCGCCGCGATCCTCGAATCGCGCGGTCTGAAAGTCACCCTCCTCAAGCTAGACCCCTACATCAACGTCGACCCCGGCACGATGAGCCCGTTTCAACACGGCGAAGTGTTCGTGACGGAAGACGGGGCGGAGACCGACCTCGACCTTGGCCACTATGAGCGCTTCATCAGCACGAAGATGCGCAAGGCCAACAACTTCACCACGGGCCAGATATACGAATCGGTGATCCGCAAGGAACGCCGCGGCGATTATCTCGGCAAGACGGTGCAGGTCATTCCGCACATCACGAACGAAATCCAGGCATTCGTCGAACGCGGCGCGGCATCCGCGACGTGCGGCGAGCCGGACGTCGCCATCGTCGAAGTGGGCGGCACGGTCGGTGACATCGAATCGCTGCCGTTCCTCGAAGCCGCGCGCCAGATGAGCCTGCGCATGGGCCGTAACAGCGCGTGCTTCGTGCATCTGACGCTGGTGCCGTTCATCGCCACCGCGGGCGAACTGAAGACCAAGCCGACGCAGCACAGCGTGCAGAAGCTGCGCGAAATCGGTATCTATCCGAACGTGCTGCTGTGCCGCGCCGACCGCCGTATTCCCGACGACGAGCGCGCGAAGATCTCGATGTTCTCGAACGTGCCGGAAGACGCCGTGATCTCGGTGTGGGACGTCGACAGCATCTACAAGATTCCGCAGATGCTGCACGACCAGGGCCTCGACGAACTGATCTGCGAAGAGCTCAAGCTGACGGCCAAGCCGGCGGATCTGTCGATGTGGTCGGGCCTCGTCGAGAAGCTCGAACACCCGAAGAGCGAAGTGACGATCGGCATGGTCGGCAAGTACGTCGAGCTGACGGAGTCGTACAAGTCGCTGATCGAAGCGCTGCGCCATGCGTCGATCCACACGTCGACCAAGGTCAACATCGAATACATCGACTCCGAAGAAGTGGAAGAACACGGCGTCGACAGCCTCAAGCATCTGGATGCCGTGCTGGTGCCGGGCGGTTTCGGCCGTCGCGGTACGGAAGGCAAGATCAAGGCGATCCGCTACGCACGCGAAGCGAAGGTGCCGTATCTCGGCATCTGCCTCGGCATGCAGCTGGCCGTGATCGAATTCGCGCGCGACGTCGTCGGCCTCAAGGATGCGAACAGCACGGAATTCGACCCGGAAACGCCGAATCGCGTGGTCGCGCTGATTACCGAGTGGTACGACCGCGACGGTAAGGTCGAGAAGCGTACGGAAGAATCCGATCTGGGCGGCACGATGCGCCTCGGTTCGCAGCGTTGCCCGATCAAGCCGGGCACGATGGCCGAAGAGATTTACGGCAAAGATGTGAACGAGCGTCACCGTCACCGTTATGAAGTCAATAACCGCCTCGTGCCCCAGCTCGAAGCGGGCGGCCTTATCATCAGCGCCCGTACTCCGAGCGAAGATCTGCCGGAAATGATGGAACTGCCGCGCTCGATGCACCCGTGGTTCGTCGGCGTTCAGTTCCACCCCGAATTCACGTCGACGCCGCGCGACGGACACCCGCTCTTCAAGGCATTCGTCGAAGCGGCGCGCGCCCATCGCGAAGCGAGCGTCGAGGAGAAAGTATGAAACTGGGCGATTTCGAAATCGGCCTCGACAAGCCGTTTTTCCTGATCGCTGGCACCTGCGTCGTCGAATCTGAACAGATGACGATCGACACGGCCGGCAAGCTGAAGGAAATCTGCGCGAAGCTGAAGATTCCGTTCATCTACAAGTCTTCGTACGACAAGGCCAATCGCAGCAGCGGCAAGTCGTTTCGTGGGCTGGGAATGGATGAGGGGTTGCGCATCCTGTCCGAAGTGAAGCGTCAGCTTGGCTTGCCCGTTCTGACGGACGTCCACAGCGAGCACGAGATCGAGCAGGTGGCATCCGTGGTCGACGTGTTGCAGACGCCGGCGTTCCTGTGCCGCCAGACGGACTTCATCCACGCGTGCGCGCGCTCGGGCAAGCCCGTCAACATCAAGAAAGGCCAGTTCCTCGCGCCGCACGACATGAAGAACGTGATCGACAAGGCGCGTGATGCCGCGCGTGAAGCGGGTCTGTCGGAAGACCGCTTCATGGCGTGCGAGCGCGGCGTGTCGTTCGGCTATAACAACCTCGTGTCCGACATGCGCTCGCTCGCGATCATGCGTGAGACGGGCGCCCCCGTCGTGTTCGACGCGACTCACTCGGTGCAGTTGCCGGGCGGGCAGGGCACGAGTTCGGGCGGCCAGCGCGAGTTCGTGCCGGTGCTGGCGCGTGCCGCCGTCGCCACGGGCATCGCGGGTCTGTTCATGGAAACCCATCCGAATCCGGCCGAAGCGAAGTCGGACGGTCCCAATGCCGTGCCATTGCATCGCATGGCCGATCTGCTCGAAACGCTGTTGACCCTCGATCAGGCCGTGAAGCGCACGCCGTTCCTCGAGAACGATTTCAACTGATGCAGTCACGCGCGCTTCGCTGCTGTCCGGCGACGCGCGCGTGCTCCAACCCGATGGTCGTCGAACGCGTCCGGACGCGTGCTGTCGAAGTGAACCGGACGTCTCACCTTAAGAATTCATCGTCATTTCAGAGGAAACCATGAGTGCTATCGTAGATATCATCGGTCGCGAGATTCTCGATTCGCGAGGCAACCCCACCGTCGAATGCGACGTGCTGCTCGAATCGGGCACGATGGGCCGCGCGGCTGTGCCGTCGGGTGCATCGACGGGTTCGCGTGAAGCGATCGAACTGCGCGACGGCGAAACCGGCCGTTACAGCGGCAAGGGTGTGCTGAAGGCTGTCGAGCACATCAACACCGAAATCTCCGAAGCGATCATGGGCCTCGACGCTTCCGAGCAGGCCTTCCTCGACAAGACGCTGCTGGAACTGGACGGCACCGACAACAAGTCGCGTCTCGGCGCGAACGCGATGCTGGCTGTCTCGATGGCCGTCGCGAAGGCTGCTGCTGAAGAAGCCGGCCTGCCGCTGTACCGCTACTTCGGCGGCTCGGGCGCGATGCAACTGCCCGTGCCGATGATGAACATCGTCAACGGCGGCGCGCACGCGAACAACAGCCTGGACATCCAGGAATTCATGATCGTCCCCGTCAGCCAGCCGACGTTCCGCGAAGCGCTGCGCTGCGGCGCCGAAGTGTTCCACGCGCTGAAGAAGATCCTGTCGGACCGTGGCATGAGCACGGCCGTGGGCGACGAAGGCGGCTTCGCGCCGAACTTCGGCAGCAACGACGAATGTCTGTCGACCATCCTGCAAGCCATCGAAAAGGCTGGCTACCGCGCCGGTGAAGACGTGCTGCTTGCGCTCGACTGCGCAGCCAGCGAGTTCTACCACGACGGCAAGTACCAGCTGGCGGGCGAAGGCCTGCAACTGTCGTCGTCGGAATTCGCCGATTACCTCGGCGCGCTCGCGGACAAATTCCCGATCGTGTCGATCGAAGACGGCATGCACGAAAGCGACTGGGAAGGCTGGAAGATCCTCACCGACAAGCTCGGCAAGAAGATCCAGCTGGTCGGCGACGACCTGTTCGTGACGAACACGCGCATCCTGAAGGAAGGCATCGAGAAGGGCATCGCGAATTCGATCCTGATCAAGATCAACCAGATCGGCACGCTGACGGAAACCTTCGCAGCGATCGAAATGGCCAAGCGCGCGGGCTACACGGCTGTGATCTCGCACCGCTCGGGCGAAACGGAAGACTCGACGATCGCCGACATCGCAGTCGGTCTCAACGCGGGTCAGATCAAGACGGGCTCGCTGTCGCGCTCGGACCGTATCTCGAAGTACAACCAACTGCTGCGTATCGAGGAAGATCTCGGCGATATCGCCAGCTACCCGGGCAAGTCGGCGTTCTACAACCTGCGTTGAACGTCCTCGAATGAGCCGGATTGACGCGAGTAAGTGACGCTTGATGTCAACAAACCCGTCTCAATAACCGTTAAACCGGTTATGCTTCGCTACTGATTCACCCTACCGCCCTGCGTAAAGCGCAGGGCGGCGCACATTCAACCCTGCAATTCACTTCATGCGGCTCGTCACCGTCGTTCTGCTCGTCCTGCTGGTGCTGATCCAATACCCTCTGTGGTGGGGCCATGGCGGCTGGCTGCGCGTTCACGAACTGCAACAGGAACTGGCGCAGCAGTTGAAAAAGAACGCGGACGCGAAGGAGCGCAACGAGCGCATCCAGGGTGAGGTGCAGGATCTGCAGAACGGCACGGCCGCCGTCGAAGAACGCGCCCGCTACGAAATGGGCATGGTCAAGGACAGCGAAGTGTTCGTCCAGTTCGTGTCGCCGAATGCGCCGTCGCCGGCGGCGAACGCGCCGCAGTCGAATACGTCGACGCGCGGACAGA
The DNA here is from genome assembly GCF_002902925.1 of Paraburkholderia terrae. Taxonomy (GTDB): domain Bacteria; phylum Pseudomonadota; class Gammaproteobacteria; order Burkholderiales; family Burkholderiaceae; genus Paraburkholderia; species Paraburkholderia terrae. Next base: position 1,294,099 of record NZ_CP026111.1, read on the forward strand.
TCACGGGCGCGCCGCTGCGCGTGGTGCCGAATCCGGAATCGCGCGCGAAGCCGGATCGTAAGCACGCGAAAAAGGATCCGAAGGAGAAGAAGCCGGGTTGATGCTGGTGCGGTGTGAAGCCGGTGCAGCAGGCTCATGAAAAAAGGCGCGGTTCGCAATGAACCGCGCCTTTTTGTTTGGCGGGACGAAACGCGGGCGGGCGTTCCGAAAGTCAGACCGACGCGCCGCTCACCAGCCCCAACCCGGCGCATAGCCGTAGCCGATGCCCGTGCCCCAGCCGTGTCCCCATCCGCCGCTGTAGTAGCTGCCGTACACGGAGACGGGCGGCGCGGCATAGCGTGAATATGCCTGCGCGGCGGCGTCGGCGGCCATGGCCTGGTTCTGCTCGGCCATCACCTGCTTGTCGATTGCGTCGTAGCGGGCGCGTTCTTCCGGTGAGAGCGGTTGCGCCGTCGCGGCGATGCCCGACTGGTCCGCAGGCAGGCGGCTATAAATCGGCGACGGGCCGGGCGGGTCCAGCATGCAGCCCGACAGCGCCATCGCGCCCGCAACGAGCGCAAGCGCCGCTATTCGGTGTACGGGTTGGAACAGCGAAGGGGCATTCATGTCGACCTCCATCGGTCGGATACCTAAGCAAATCGATCGCCGGAAATCAAGCGGCCGCCAGTATCCGATGATACCGCGCCGTCGCCCGCCCGCAGCGGGGGCGAAGCGACGCGGACGTTCTAGCTTTAGTGCCGCTGCTCGGCAGCGGGCGCCACTCCCTGTGAGAGCCCGCTCGCGACAAAAAGTTGCGCCACGTCGACAGGGTCGAATTCATAGCGCTGGTTGCAATATTCGCAGTGAATCTCGACGTGGCCGCGCTCTTCGATCACGCTGTCCACTTCCTCGCGGCCCAGCATTTTCAGCATGTTGCCCACGCGCGCGCGCGAGCACGTGCACTCGAAGCGGGTTCGTGTCGGCTCGAAATGCTGGACGTTCTCCTGCCAGAAGAGACGCCGGAACAGCGTGTTCGGGTCTTCCGCCAGCATTTCGTCTTGCGACAGCGTGCTGCCGAGCGTACACAGCCGGTCCCAAGTATCGGCGTCGATTTCGCCCGGATGCGGGACGATGCCGCCGTCGCCGGGCAGCTTCTGCAGCAGCATGCCAACGGCGCGCTCGTTGTTCGCGGCAAGCCACATGCGCGTGTCTAGCTGCTCCGAATGATGCATGTAGTGCTCGAGCACTTGCGCCATCGACGTGAGCGGCCCGTTTTCGTCCGAAAGCGGAACGATGCCCTGATAAGGCTGCTGGCCGGGAACCTTGTTCTTCGGATCGAGCGTGATCACGCAACGGCCGTGGCCGCCCGGATTGACGAGATCGACGAGCGACAGGTCTTCGGCGATCGTGTGCGCGGCGTCGCCGGAGAACTTGGCCGTCGCGCGCATCGACAGGTCCGAATTGCACTGGACGACGAGCATCTTCACGGGGCCGTCGCCGAAGATCTGCATGATCAGCGTGCCATCGAACTTCAGATTCGCCGACAGCAGTGCGCACGCGGCCATCATCTCGCCGAGCACGTTCCGCACGGGCGCCGGATAGCTTCTGCGCGTCAGGACTTCCTGCCACGTGTTGCTCAGCGAAACGATCTCGCCGCGAACGGGCGCCGCGCTGAACATGAATTTCTGCAACTGGTCACTCACAACTTTTCCTCGGTCGAACCGCGCGGTGGGAAGGCCACGCGTGGCGCGCCGTGCGGTCGGCCCTAGCCGATGCGCACGAGTTGCGCCTTGAAATAATCCCTGCGCTCTACGTAGATGTCCGCAGCGCGCTTCAGGCCTTTGATATCTGCTTCAGTCAGTTCCCGGACAACCTTTGCGGGTGATCCGAGAATCAGGGAATTGTCAGGAAAAACCTTGCCCTCGGTAACGACGGCGCCTGCGCCAACCAGACAATTGCGGCCGATTACCGCTCCATTCAAGACCACGGCCTGAATGCCGATCAGCGCGCCTTCCTTGACCGTACAGCCGTGTAGCATCGCCTGATGGCCGACCGTCACGCCCGCTTCGAGCGTCAGCGGGAAGCCCGGATCGGCGTGCAGGACGGCGCCTTCTTGTATGTTAGTGCCCTTGCCGACGGTGATTGGCTCGTTGTCGCCGCGAATCGACGCGCCGAACCAGATGCTCGCGTTTTCTTCGACGGTCACCTTGCCGATGATGGTCGCGGTATCCGCGACGAACACGCTTTCGTGGATGGTCGGGGCGGCGTCGCCAAGCTTGTAGATTGCCACAGTGTCTCCTCTGGTCTCATGCAAGACGGTTGCTGTCGTCGGGATGGCAGCCGTGCCGCCGCCGGGCTGGCGACGAGGCGCCTTGCGCGAAATGGCGGCATCCCGCGCGGCATGGTCGAATCGCGTATTGTAAACGGTTGTGCCATTGGCCCGTGCGAAGCATGCGCGCGGGCAACGCCGTGTCAGAATCGCTCGTTTTTGTCTTTTTTTGCTGGTTCCCGTTTCGTGATGCATGCTCCCGAGTCGATCCGTCCCCATCCGATGATTTGCGCCCGTTCCGAGGCGCTCGCCGTGCTGGCAGAGCGTGTTCCCGCTGCCAAAGCCGCGGCGGCGCAGACGCTTTACGCGCGCGTGCAGGCAGGGGAGGCGCTCGTATCGCCGGAACGCGTGCTGGACGAGCCGACGGAGTTGCCGGGTCGCCCAGCGCGGCCCGAACTGGTCGAGCCGCGCAAACTCGGGCGACGCAGCATGCAGTCGCCAGAAGGGCGCGCAGTGTTGCTGCACGCGCTCGCACACATCGAGTTCAACGCAATCAACCTCGCGCTCGACGCCGTATGGCGTTTCGGCGGCATGCCCGAAGCGTTTTACGTCGACTGGCTGAAGGTGGCATCGGAAGAGGCGCATCACTTTTCGCTGCTGTCGGCGCGTTTGGCCGAATTCGGTCATGCGTACGGTGACTTTCCGGCGCACGACGGCCTGTGGGACATGTGCGAGCGCACGCGCGGCGACGTGCTTGCGCGCATGGCGCTGGTGCCGCGCACACTGGAGGCGCGCGGGCTCGACGCCTCGCCGCCGATCCGCGCGCGCCTGCAACAGGCGGGCGATCACGCGTCGGCGGCGATTCTGGACGTGATCCTGCGCGACGAAATCGGACATGTTCTGATCGGCAACCGCTGGTTCCGGCATCTGTGCGACGAGGCGGGTATCGACGCGCATCAAACCTACTTGCGTCTTTCCGAGGAATATCACGCGCCGAAACTGCGCGGTCCGTTCAATTTCGAAGCCCGCCGCGACGCCGGTTTCGAGGAAGAGGAACTCGCCGCGCTGGCGGGTCTCGACGCGCAGCAGCGCCCGGCCGACTGAGCCCGTTTCCGGCTCGGGCCAAGCGGCGACGCGGCGATCCCGATATAATAGAACGATCATTCGTTTTCCGCGACCGCGCCATGAACCGTCCGCTCAAACCTTCCGTATCCGAATTCGTGACCGTGCGCGGCGTGCGCCTGCACGTGCGTCGCTGGGGCAATCCCGATGCGCCGACGCTCTTCATGCTGCACGGCTGGATGGACGTCGCCGCGTCGTTCCAGTTCGTCGTCGACGCGCTCGCGGGCGACTGGCAGGTGATCGCGCCCGATGCGCGCGGCTTCGGTCTGTCCGACTGGCCCGTTGCGCATCAAAATGGCGGCCATTACTGGTTCCACGAATATCTGGCCGACCTCGACGCGCTGCTGGACCACTACGCGCCAACGGGCGAAGTGAACCTCGTCGGGCACAGCATGGGCGCGAACGTCGTGTGCCTGTATGCCGGCGCAAGGCCCGAGCGCGTGCGCCGCGTGGTCGATCTGGAGGGATTCGGGCTCCCGCCGTCGAAGCCCGCGCAACTGCCGCGCCGGATCGCGTCGTGGCTCGACGAACTGCGCGAGCCGCCCACCCTGCGCCGCTACGCAACGCTCGACGACGTCGCCGCGCGTCTCATCAAGACCAACGCACGCCTGGACCCGCAGCGCGCGCGCTTTCTCGCGCAGCACTGGTCGAAGCCGGACGGCGAGGGCGGCTTCATGCTGCTCGCCGATCCCGCGCACAAGATTCGCGGGCCGCTGCTGTACCGGCTCGATGAAGTGATGGCCGTCTGGGCGAACGTGCGCGCCCCGGTGCTTCACGTCGAAGCCGCTGCATCGCCGACCCTCGCGATGCTGGCGGGCAACATTCCGCTCGACGAATTCAAGGCGCGTTTCCAGGCGTTTCCCGACTGGCGCGAAGCCATCATCGACGACGCGGGCCACATGGTTCACCACGATCAGCCGGAGCAGATCGCGGCGCTGATCGAAGCGTTTTGCGCGTAGTGCGCGTTCTACATTTGTCTCGACGAATCCTCTGCGTGTGCTTACTGCGTTGCAGTAAAATGGTCGGATCACGCTATCCATAAAACGATGAACGCCGATCTGCATTGCCATTCCACCGTTTCCGACGGCGCTTTCGCGCCCGCCGATGTCGCGCGCCGCGCGCATGCGGGCGGCGTGACGCTGTGGGCGCTCACCGATCACGACGAAATCAGCGGTCAGGTCGAAGCGCGCGAAGCGGCCGAAGCACTCGGCATGCAGTATTTGAGCGGCGTCGAAATTTCGGTGACATGGGCGTCGCGCACCATTCACGTGGTCGGCCTGCATGTCGATCCTGCCTGCAAGGATCTCGTCGAAGGGCTCGAGCGCACGCGCAATGGCCGCGCCGCGCGGGCGGAAGCGATCGGCGAGCAGCTGGCCACGCTCGGCATTCCCGACGCGTACGCAGGCGCACTGAAGTTCGTGTCGAATCCCGACATGATTTCGCGCACGCACTTCGCGCGCTTCATGGTCGAGAGCGGCTACGCGGAAAACACGCAGGACGTGTTCAACCGCTTTCTCGGCGATGGCAAGCCGGGCTACGTGGCGCATCGCTGGTCGAAGCTCGCCGACGCCGTCAAATGGATTCGGGTGTCGGGCGGCGAAGCGGTGATCGCGCATCCGGGCCGCTATGCATACACGCAGACCGAGTTCGACGCGCTGTTCGCGGAATTCATCGATCTCGGCGGCAAGGCAATCGAAGTCGTGACGGGCAGCCACACGCCCGATCAGTATCGCGAGTATGCGGACGTCGCGCGCCGCTTCGGCTTTGAAGCATCGCGCGGTTCCGACTTTCATGCGGCGGGCGAAGGCCGCGTCGATCTCGGCAGTTTGCCGCCGCTGCCGTCCGATCTGAAGCCAGTCTGGGAACGTTGGCTGTAAGCTCTGGTTTCGCGCGTTGCGCGGGCATGCCCGCTGCATGAGCCTTTGCTTGCTGTCTGCCGATTCCCGACCTTCTGACCGACATCATGTCCCAATATTTTCGGCTTCACCCGGACAATCCGCAGCCGCGGCTGATCAAGCAGGCGGCGCAGATCATCGAAGGCGGCGGCGTAGTCGCGCTGCCGACGGATTCCAGCTACGCGCTCGCGTGCCAGCTCGACAACAAGGATGCTGTCGACCGCGTGCGGCGCATTCGCGGGCTGGACGACCGGCAATTGCTGTCGCTGCTCGTGCGCGATCTGTCCGAGCTGGCCAACTTCGCGCTCGTCGACAACCGCCAATACCGTCTGATCAAATCAGTGACGCCGGGTCCCTATGTGTTCGTGCTGCAGGCGACCAAGGAAGTGCCGCGGCGCCTGTCGCATCCATCGCGCAAGACGATCGGCCTGCGGGTGCCCGACCACGCGATCACGCTCGCCATCCTAGAAGAGCTCGGTGAGCCGCTGCTCGGCTCGACGCTGATCCTGCCGGGCGAAACGCAGCCGTTGAACGATCCGGAAGAAATCCGCGAGAAACTGGAAAAGCAACTGGATCTGGTGATCGACGGTGGCGCGTGTCCGTGCGAGCCGTCGACGGTGATCGACCTGACGGGCGAAGAGCCCGTGCTGGTGCGCCCGGGCCGCGGCTCGCTCGCGCCGTTCGGTCTTGAAGAGACGGCATAAAAGTCACATGACCGAAAGCCGACAGAGCCGCAAGGCGCCGTTGTTACAATAGAGCGATATGGATTCCTCCCTGATACAGACCATCGTCGTCTACGCATTGCCCGTGATCTTCGCGATCACGCTGCACGAGGCGGCGCACGGCTACGTCGCGCGCATGCTCGGCGACAACACTGCGTACGTGCTCGGCCGCGTGTCGTTCAATCCGATGCGGCACATCGACCCGATCGGCACGATCGTGATTCCGCTCGTGCTGTACTTCGCCACGAGCGGCGCATTCATGTTCGGCTACGCCAAACCCGTGCCCGTCGCGTTCGGCAACCTGCGCAATCCGCGCTGGGGCTCGATGTGGGTCGCGCTCGCGGGCCCGCTGTGCAATTTCGCGCAGGCGCTCGTCTGGGGCATCTTTGGTGTCGCGCTCGCAGCGATGAATGTCGACGAGCCGTTCTTCACGCGCATGGCGGGTGCGGGCGTCGGCGTGAATCTGGTGCTCGGCGTGCTGAATCTCTTTCCATTGCCGCCGCTCGACGGCGGCCGCGTGCTGACGGCGCTGTTGCCCGTGCGCCCGGCGATGGCGCTCGCGCGCATCGAGCCTTACGGTTTCTTCATCGTGATGGCGCTCGTGATGACGGGCACGTTGACGCGTTTCTGGCTGCGTCCGCTCGTGAATATCGGCTATGAGGCCGTGACGGTTATCCTGACACCTCTCGTTTCGCTTCTATAAATCAAAACCATGTACCCCGACCGTATCTTCTCCGGCATGCGGCCTACCGGCTCGCTGCACCTCGGCCACTATCACGGCGTGCTGAAAAACTGGGTGCGTCTGCAATCCGAGTACCCGTGTTTCTTCTGCGTGGTCGACTGGCATGCGCTGACGACGCACTATGAAACGCCGGAAGTCATCGAGAAGAACGTCTGGGATGTGCTGATCGACTGGCTTGCTTCGGGCATCGATCCGGCGCAGGCGACGCTGTTCATCCAGAGCCGCGTGCCCGAGCACGCCGAACTCTCGCTGCTGCTCGGCATGAGCACGCCGCTGAGCTGGCTCGAACGCGTGCCGACCTACAAGGAACAGATCGAGAAGCTGCGCGACAAGGATCTCGGCACGTACGGCTTCCTCGGCTATCCCGTGCTGATGGCCGCTGACATCCTGCTGTACCGTGCTTCGCTCGTTCCCGTCGGCGAGGATCAAGTGCCGCACGTCGAAATGGCGCGCGAAATGGCGCGGCGCTTCAACCACATGTACGGGCGCGAACCCGGCTTCGAAGAAAAGGCGAACGAAGCCGCGAAGAAGCTCGGCGGCAAGCGCTCGAAGCTTTATCACGAACTGCGCGTCGCGTATCAGCAGGAAGGCCACGAAGAAGCGCTCGAAAAGGCGCGCGCGATGCTGTCGGAGTCGCAAAGCCTGTCGATGAGCGATCGCGAGCGCCTGTTCGGCTACCTCGAAGGCTCGCGCAAGATCATCCTGCCCGAGCCGCAGGTGCTGCTGACGGAAGCGTCGCGGATGCCCGGTCTCGACGGCCAGAAGATGTCGAAGTCGTACGGCAACACGATCGGCCTGCGCGAAGACGCCGAGACGATCACGAAGAAGGTCCGCACCATGCCGACCGACCCGGCGCGCGTGCGCCGCACCGATCCGGGCGATCCGGACAAGTGCCCGGTGTGGCAGCTTCATCAGGTCTACACCGACGCCGACACGCACGAGTGGGTGCAGAAGGGCTGCCGCACGGCGGGCATTGGGTGTCTGGAGTGCAAGCAGCCGGTGATCGAAGGCATTCTGCGTGAGCAGCAGCCGATGCTCGAGCGCGCGCAGAAGTATATGGACGATCCGTCGCTGTTGCGCGCGATCGTCGCCGACGGCTGCGACAAGGCGCGCCGTTTCGCCTCGGAGACGATGCGCGACGTGCGCGAAGCGATGGGCCTGTCGTACACCTGATGACGGACGGCCAGAACCCGCGCGTGTCGGGCGCAAACCATGCGGCGATCGGTGAGCCATCGCGCTGGGTCAAGCGCTGGGTACACCTGGTCGAAGCGGGCGGCGCGGTGCTCGACGTGGCATCGGGAGCGGGGCGGCACGCGCGGTTTTTCGCGTCGCGCGGCCATCCCGTTACGGCAATCGACCGCGATGCCGCCGCTCTGGAGTCGATGAGCGACATGGACGGCATCACGACCCTCGCCGCCGATATCGAAAACGGTCCGTGGCCGTTGCCGGCGGATGCGCAATTCGCAGCCGTCGTCGTCACGAACTATCTGCACCGTCCGCTCTTTCCCCAATTGCTGGGTGCGCTGGCGCCTGGCGGCGTGCTGATCTACGAAACCTTCGCGAAGGGCAACGAAACGGTCGGCAAGCCTTCGAACCCCGCTTTTCTGCTCGCGCCCGGCGAGCTGCTCGACACGGTGCGTGGACTGTTACGTGTCGTTGCATTTCAAGCTGGATTCCTCGCGGAGCCGCGTCCCGCTTACGTGCAGCGCATTTGCGCGGTGCGCGAGCCGGATGGGTCGGTCGAAACGAAAGATACGGGTGTTCCCCCGCGTTACGATCTGACCGGTTAATCCGCTACAATCGCAGTTTATTGAACAAATTCATGGCGTTTCATGGCTAACGGCACTCAGCAAGACGGCGTCGCGATTCGCGGCAGCATTCCCGCCATCATCACTCCGATGCTCGAAGACGGCAGTCTCGATCTCCCCGCCTTCCGCAAACTGGTCGACTGGCACATCGAAGAGGGCACGAACGGTCTGGTCGTGGTCGGCACGAGCGGCGAGTCGGCGACGCTGTCGGTCGAGGAGCACGTGCTGATGGTCCGGACAGCCGTCGAGCAGGCAGCCGGCCGCATCCCCGTGATCGCAGGCGCGGGCGCCAATTCGACGACGGAAGCCATCGAGCTGACCGAGCAGGCGAAGAAAGTGGGTGCCGATGCCACGCTTCAGGTCGTGCCGTACTACAACAAGCCGACGCAGGAAGGCATCTACCGCCATTTCTCGAAAATCGCCGAAACTGTCGATCTTCCCGTGATCCTGTACAACGTGCCGGGCCGCACGGTCGCGGACATGTCGAACGAGACCATTCTGCGTCTCGCGAACGTGCCGGGGATCATCGGCGTGAAGGAAGCGACGGGCAACATCGACCGCGCTGCGCATCTGATCAAGTCGGCGCCGGCGCACTTCGGCATCTACAGCGGCGACGATCCGACCGCGATTGCACTGATGCTGCTGGGCGGCCATGGCAATATCTCGGTGACGGCGAACATCGCGCCGCGCCTGATGAGCGACCTGTGCAAGGCCGCGCTCGCAGCCGACGCGAAGACGGCGCGAGAAATCCATCTGAAACTTCTCTCGCTGCACAAGAACCTCTTCATCGAATCGAATCCGATTCCCGCCAAGTGGGCGTTGCAGCAACTGGGCCGCGTCAAGGGCGGCATCCGTCTGCCTCTCACGCCGCTCGACGCGCGTTACCACGACGTGGTTCGCGCCGCGCTGCGCGAGGCTGGGCTGCTCGGCTGAGCGTCTGACTTTTCAGGCGCCTCCCGGCATTTTTTCAACTGACGTCGATATCGCCCACGGTCCGCACCGATCCAGGCAGCGCGTTTAGCTTCACGAAGGACCCCATGAAACGTTCCGCACTTTCCCTCCACGCAACGCGCCTGGCGGCGCTGACGCTTGCGGCTGGCGCGATCGCGTCGCTTTCTGGCTGCGAGTCGCTGAACGACATGCTCGCGTCGGACCGAGTGAACTACAAGGCAACCGCGAGTGCGCCGCCGCTCGCCGTGCCGAGCGATCTGTCCGCTGCGCAGATCGACCAGCGCTACGTGGCGCCTCCTGCCGGCGCGGCGCTTGGCGGTGCAACGGAGCGTGCCAAGACAGCAGCGGGCAACCTGACGGAAGGGGTGCCGACCGCGCAAGACCCGCTGGGCATGCATATCGAGCGCGACGGCGACCGCCGCTGGCTGGTCGTGGACGGCCGCTCGCCGGAACAGCTGTGGCCGCAGTTGCAGGAGTTCTGGACCGAGAACGGTTTCTCGCTGAAGACGGATGCGCCGACCACGGGCATCATGTCGACCGACTGGGCGGAAAACCGCGCCAACATTCCGGACGACTGGTTCCGCCGCACGATCGGCAAGGTCGTCGATTTCGCGTACTCGTCGGGCACGCGGGACAGCTTCCGCACGCTGGTTTCGCGCGACGCGAGCGGTGCGACGGATATCTCGATCACGCACTCGGCGATGGAAGAAGTGCTGACGGGGCAGGACAAGACGTCGTCGCGCTGGGTCGAACGTCCACGCGATCCCGCGCTGGAAGCTGAGTTCCTCGCCAAGCTGATGCAGAAGTTCGGCCTCACCGACGCGCAATCGAAGCAACTGCTGACGGACGCGCGTCCGGCGACGGCGCAGGCGCAACTCGACAAGAGCGCGGGCGGCGCGACGCTCGACCTGCCTGAATCGTTCGATCGCGCGTGGCTGCGCGTCGGCCTTGCGCTCGACCGCACGAACTTCACCGTCGACAACCGCGATCGCGAAAAGGGCATCTACTACGTGCGCTACGCGGATTCGATGCAGGAACTCAAGCGCGACGGCCTGTTCGGCAAGCTGTTCTACAGCGACAAGAGCGCGAAAAAAGACAGCCACGAATTCCTCGTCAACGTGCGCTCGAAGGGCGACGCGATGACGCAGGTTGCCGTCGTCGACTCGAATGGCCAGGTGGATACGTCGTCGGACGCGCAGCGCATCGTGTCGCTGCTGCATGCGCAACTGAACTAAGGCGGGTCGTGCGATTCGCCAGTCTGGGAAGCGGCAGTGAAGGCAATGCGTTGCTGGTCGAAGCCCAAAGCGGTGTCACGACTACGCGCATCCTGCTGGACTGCGGCTTCTCGGGCAAAGAAGTCGCCCGGCGGCTGGAACGGCTGGGCGCGGGCGTCGACGAGCTCGACGCCATTCTCATCACACACGAACACAGCGATCACATCGGCAGCGCGCTGACACTGGCGCGCAAGCTGTCCATTCCGTTGTACATGAGCTGGGGCACGGCCCGCGCCGTGGGCGCCGACGAAGCCGATGTCGATCTGCATGTGATGTGGGGCGACGAAGCCGTCGCAATCGGCGATCTGAGCGTGCTGCCGTACACCGTGCCGCACGACGCGCGCGAGCCGCTGCAATACATATTCTCCGATGGCGCATCGCGCCTGGGCGTGTTGACCGACGTCGGCACGTCGACGCCGCATATCAGCGCGGTGCTGAGCGGATGCGATGCGCTCGTGCTGGAATGCAATCACGATGTGCAGATGCTGGCGGGTTCGCGCTATCCGCCGTCGCTGAAGGCGCGGATCGGCGGCAATCATGGGCATCTGAACAACGACGCGGCGGCGGATATTCTCGCGTCGCTCGATCGCTCGAAGCTGCGGCACCTGGTGGCGGCGCATCTGAGTCAGCAGAACAATCTGCCTGAACTGGCGCAGGCTGCGATGGCTGGCGTGCTAGGCGCGGCGGCAACAGAAGTGGTGGTGGCGACGCAAAGCGACGGGTTCGGCTGGTTGAGCCTTTAAGCGTCGCCGCGCGCATGGCGCCTTGAAATGAAAAACGCCCGTGACGATTGCTCGTCACGGGCGTTTCTATTTAGCTAACGATCAGCGTCGATCAGTTACGGTTGCCGCCGAAGATGCCGAGGAGCGCCAGCAGGTTCACGAACACGTTGTACAGGTCGAGATAGATCGCAAGCGTCGCCGTGATGTAGTTCGTCTCGCCGCCGTTCACGACGCGCTGCACGTCGAACAGCATGTAGGCCGAGAAGATCACGATCGCGAGCACGGACACCGTCAGCATCAGCGCAGGCAGTTGCAGAAACACATTCGCAACCATGGCCAGCAGCAGCACGATCACGCCGACGAACAGCCATTTGCCGAGGCCCGAGAAGTCACGCTTGCTGACCGTGGCGATCGTCGCCATCGCGGCGAAGATCACACCAGTGCCACCGAAGGCGAGCATGATCAGCTGCGGCCCGTTCGAAAAGCCCAGGATGAAGCTCAGCAGGCGCGACAGCATCAGGCCCATGAAGAACGTGAAGCCGAGCAGCACGAACACGCCGACGGAGCTGTCCTTCGTCTTCTGGATCGCGAACATGAAGCCGAACGCGATGGCGAAGAACGCGAGCATGCTCATCGCCGGGCTGGTGGCGGCGAACAGCGAGAAGCCGGTGGCGACGCCCACCCACGCGCCGAGGACGGTCGGCACCATCGACAGCGCGAGCAGCCAGTAGGTGTTGCGCAGTACCCGGTTGCGGGTTTCGGCCGTGGTGACGCTGCCGCCCCGGCCAAAGGTATTGGGATAATCGTTCATGGTTTCTCCTTGCGTCAGACGCAGTGTTGCGACGTGGCTTGCAACGGTTTTTGTACGGCGCCGGCTGGCGGTTGCCACCCTGGCACTCGAACCCACAACCCTAAGATTAGCGGCGTAGCGGGGAGTTTCAATGCGGCGCACGACACCGTGCGATTACATTGTGTTACCCGATTCTTAGCGCTGACTTAAAACGGTTTGGGCAGCTTCAATTTCGACCTTACAGAATCGTAAGGGTTCAATCGCAATCATACACTGGAACATGCTACAATAGCGGATTCATTTAAATCTGTAACCTCTTAATTTTCTGGAGTTTTTATGGCGATCGAACGCACCCTGTCGATTATCAAGCCGGACGCAGTGGCCAAGAACGTGATCGGCCAGATCTACAGCCGCTTCGAAAACGCTGGCCTGAAGATCGTGGCATCGCGCATGGTTCACCTGTCGCGCGCTGACGCAGAGAAGTTCTACGCTGTGCATGCAGAACGCCCGTTCTTCAAGGATCTGGTTGAATTCATGATCTCCGGCCCGGTGCAGGTTCAAGTCCTGGAAGGCGAAGGCGCCATCCTGAAGAACCGCGACCTGATGGGTGCAACGGATCCGAAGAAGGCCGACAAGGGCACGATCCGTGCTGACTTCGCCGACAGCATCGACGCGAACGCAGTCCATGGCTCGGACGCAGTGGAAACGGCACGCGGCGAAATCGCGTTCTTCTTCCCGGAAGTCAACGTCTACTCGCGCTAAGCGCTTCGTAAGACAGCAGTAATAGCAGCAGGAGCGGGCGCGAGCGGCATACGCGTTCATGCAGCTTGTTGCATGAACGCAGTCTCGCACTGAATGGCAGGATTCGATATGACGAGCAGTCCCACCGTCAACCTTCTCGATCTCGACGCCGCTGGCCTCGTCGCGTATTGCGACAGCCTCGGCGAGAAGCCGTTTCGCGCCAAGCAATTGCAGCGCTGGCTACACCAGTACAACGCTGCCGACTTCGACGGGATGACCGATCTCGCGAAGTCCTTGCGCGAAAAGCTGAAAGGGCGTGCATCGATTACGATGCCGCCCATCGTCAGCGACCATATTTCCACCGACGGCACACGCAAGTGGCTCGTCGACGTCGGTAACGGCAATGCCGTTGAAACCGTCTTCATCCCCGAAGAAACGCGTGGCACGCTGTGCGTGTCGTCGCAGGCGGGGTGCGCCGTCAACTGCCGGTTCTGTTCGACGGGCAAGCAAGGTTTCTCACGCAATCTCAGCACGGGCGAAATCATCGGCCAGCTGCGCATGGCCGAATTTGCGCTGCGCGCGTCGCTCGGCGCGGCCGGTGGGCGCGCGACGGGCGGTGAGGGTAAGGGCGAGCGCGTCGTCACGAACGTCGTGATGATGGGCATGGGCGAGCCGCTGCTCAATTACGACGCCGTCGTGCCGGCCATGCGCCTGATGCTCGACGACAACGCCTACGGCCTGTCGCGCCGGCGCGTCACGCTGTCCACCTCGGGCGTGGTGCCGATGATGGACCGGCTCGGCGCCGATCTGCCCGTGGCACTCGCCGTTTCGCTGCACGCGCCGAACGACGCGCTGCGCGACGTGCTGGTGCCGCTCAACAAGAAGTATCCGCTGCGCGAGCTGATGGCCGCGTGCCAGCGGTATCTGAAAGTCGCGCCGCGTGACTTCATCACATTCGAATACTGCATGCTCGACGGCGTGAACGACAGCGAGGCGCACGCACGCGAGTTGCTGGCCGTCACGCGCGACGTGCCGTGCAAATTCAACCTGATTCCGTTCAATCCGTTCCCGGAATCGGGGCTGTTTCGCTCGAAAAACGAGCAGATCAAGCGTTTCGCGCAAGTGTTGATCGACGCGGGGGTCGTCACGACAGTTCGCAAGACGCGCGGCGACGATATCGACGCTGCCTGCGGTCAGCTGGCGGGCGCGGTCAAGGACCGCACGCGCCTGGCCGAGCGCACCGGCAAGTCGAAGGTCATCGAAGTCCGCGCCGTGTAAGGCCCGCGACAGGCGAAAAGGGGCGGCATGCCAGCAAGCTGCCTCTTCGGGTGCGCCGTGTCGCGTGAAGTGAAAAGAAAGTTTGCAAAAGCGATCGGAAGCGGCACGCACAGCCGCACATTTTGTTATAAACGGTCTGCGAAACCGGGCGAGGCGAAAGCCGCCCCTTCGCATGAGTGATAAAAGAATCGACGCGAAAGGATTTGGGATGAGTGAGCCGCAGCACCCGCAACCGCACGACATGGATACGCATTCGGATCGACCGCTGCCGGCGGCCGTGCCGGCAGCCGTGCCGACCGGGTTCGACTCGCTGGGCGCCGTCGGCGCGCGGCTCGCGCAGTTGCGCGAGTCAAAAGGCTGGTCGGTCGAGGACGTGTCCGCGCGCCTGAAGGTTTCGCCGGGCAAGCTGCGCGGGCTCGAAGCAGGCGATCTCACCCAGTTGCCGGACACCACGTTCGCGCTGGGCGTCTTGCGCAGTTACGCAAAAATGGTGGGTGCCGATCCCGCCCCGATGACGCAGGCGCTGCGCCGCGAAAAGGGCGTGCCAGAACCTGCGCTGACCATGCCGGCGTCGGCGGGCACCGATCTGCCGCGCGGGAAAGTGTCGCTGTCGCTGGGCGGCGGTGCGCCGCGTCGCCGTTCGTGGATGTGGGGCATCGCGCTCGCTGTGGTCGTGCTGATCGCGCTCGCCATGTGGCATACGAACAATGGTGACTCGACCGCGTGGCTCACGCGTTTGAAAGGCATCGCCGGCAGTGCGACGTCGACGGAAACGGCATCGTCGAGTGCAGCACAGGCCGCAAGCGGTTCGGCTGTGACGGGCGAAATCAGCGCGTCGGATTCGGCGGCGCAAACGGATACGCAAGCGGCTGCCGAAGGCGCGTCGGCGACGCCGATGCCCACGCCGCTTCCGATGGCAGGCGTTGCGCCGGCATCGACGGTCGCATCGGCATCGACGGTCGCATCGGCATCGACGGTCGCATCGGCATCGACGGTCGCATCGGCATCGACGCCGGCTGCTGCGGCGCCGAAGGCCGCGAGCGCTGCGCCGGCCGTCGCGGCGGCTGCGTCGGCGAGCGAGTCGTCGGTCGCGCCGGAAGGTTCGTCGACGGTCGCGCTGTCGGTCAAGCAGGACAGTTGGTTCAGCGTGCGCCAGAAGGACGGCAAGGAAGTATTCTCCGGCCTCGTACACGCGGGTGAAAACAAGGAAGTCAGCGGGATGCCGCCGCTCAAGGTGACGGTCGGCAACAAGGCGGGTCTGGACTCGATCACGCTGGACGGCCAGCCGGTCGACCCGGCCAAATATGCGTCGGCGAAGGGCAATGTGGCACGCTTCGCGCTGCCCTGACGCCAGTTCAATCGTGTGCGTCGCGGCTTCGAGGCCGCGGCGCTTTTTCAATTCACGCGCCGTATTTCTCAACGGGGCCGGACACATTCCGGGCCGTGGGCAGGCGGCGTAAGCGGGTTTATCGATGCACTCCGATCAAGTGAAATCCAGCAGTCAGATTGTTTCGACCGTGCCGGTGTTCGGCGGTCATGCGCCGCGTCGCCGCTCGCATGCGGTCGACGTCCGTTGGGGCGGCCAGCTCGTGACGATCGGCGGCGACGCGCCCGTGCGCGTGCAGTCGATGACGAACACCGATACGGCAGACGCGATCGGCACGGCAATCCAGATCAAGGAACTCGCGCAGGCTGGCTCGGAACTCGTCCGTATCACGGTCAACACGCCGGAAGCGGCGGCCGCCGTGCCCGCGGTTCGCGAGCAGCTCGACCGCATGGGCGTCACAGTGCCGCTGGTCGGCGATTTCCACTACAACGGCCATCTGCTGCTGCGCGACTATCCGGGCTGCGCGGAGTCGCTGTCGAAGTACCGGATCAATCCCGGCAACGTCGGCCAGGGTGCGAAGCGCGACACGCAGTTCGCGCAGATGATCGAAGCGGCCGCGAGGTACGACAAGCCGGTGCGCATCGGCGTGAACTGGGGCAGCCTCGATCAGGACCTGCTCGCACGGATGATGGACGAAAACGCCACGCGCGCCGAACCGTGGGAAGCGCAAAGCGTGATGTACGAAGCGCTGATCCAGTCGGCGATCGGCTCGGCGGAACGTGCTGTCGAACTCGGCCTTGGGCGCGACAAGATCATCCTGTCGTGCAAGGTAAGCGGCGTGCAGGATCTGATCGCTGTCTACCAGGAACTCGCGCGCCGTTGCGACTTCGCGCTGCACCTCGGCCTGACGGAAGCGGGCATGGGATCGAAGGGCATCGTCGCTTCGACGGCTGCGCTCTCCGTGCTGCTGCAACAGGGTATCGGCGACACGATCCGTATCTCGCTGACGCCGGAACCGGGCGCATCGCGCACGGGCGAAGTGATCGTCGGCCAGGAAATCCTGCAGACGATGGGCCTGCGCTCGTTCACGCCGATGGTCATCGCATGTCCCGGCTGTGGCCGCACGACGAGCACGCTGTTCCAGGAACTCGCATCGCAAATTCAGACGTATCTGCGCACGCAAATGCCGATGTGGCGCGACACGTACCCCGGCGTCGAGAAGATGCACGTCGCCGTGATGGGTTGCATCGTCAATGGTCCGGGCGAGTCCAAGCACGCGAACATCGGTATCAGCCTGCCTGGCTCGGGTGAAAACCCCGCCGCGCCCGTGTTTATCGACGGCGTGAAGGTCAAGACGCTGCGCGGCGAACACATCGCGCAGGAATTCCAGCAGATCGTGAGCGATTACGTCGAGCGCACCTATGGTCGCGCCGAAGCGACGAACTGATTCGCTCCACATCCAATCGTCAAGTAGACAGATGACTGAACAGAAGAAGCAGAAGCTCGAAAAGTTGTCCGGCGTGAAGGGCATGAACGACATCCTTCCGCAGGACGCCGGCTTGTGGGAATTTTTCGAATCGACGGTCAAGTCGATGCTGCGTTCGTACGGATACCAGAATATCCGCACGCCGATCGTCGAGCACACGCAGCTCTTCACGCGCGGTATCGGCGAAGTGACCGACATCGTCGAGAAAGAGATGTACAGCTTCACCGACGCGCTGAACGGCGAAAACCTGACGATGCGTCCGGAGAACACGGCTGCCGTGGTGCGCGCATCGATCGAACACAACATGCTGTACGACGGCCCGAAGCGCCTGTGGTACATCGGCCCGATGTTCCGTCACGAGCGTCCGCAGCGTGGCCGTTACCGCCAGTTCCATCAGGTGGGTGTCGAGGCACTCGGCTTCGCCGGTCCGGACACGGACGCTGAGATCATCCTGATGTGCCAGCGTCTGTGGGACGACCTCGGGCTGACGGGCATCAAGCTCGAAATCAACTCGCTGGGTCTCGCGGAAGAGCGTGCAAAGCACCGCGTCGAACTGATCGCGTATCTCGAGAAACACCTCGACGTGCTCGACGAAGACGCGAAGCGTCGTCTGCACACGAACCCGCTGCGCGTGCTGGATACGAAGAACCCGGCCATGCAGGAAGTCGCGCAGAATGCGCCGAAGCTGATCGATTTCCTCGGCGAGGAATCGCGCGCGCACTTTGAAGGGCTGCAGCGCATCCTGAAGGCGAACAACATTCCGTTCACGATCAATCCGCGTCTCGTGCGCGGTCTGGATTATTACAATCTGACCGTGTTCGAATGGGTTACCGACAAGCTCGGCGCGCAAGGTACGGTCGCGGCAGGCGGCCGCTACGATCCGCTGATCGAGCAGCTCGGCGGCAAGCCGACAGCGGCGTGCGGCTGGGCGATGGGTATCGAACGCATTCTCGAGCTGCTGAAGGAAGAGAAGCTCGTGCCCGAAGCAGAAGGCTGCGATGTGTACGTCGCGCACCAGGGCGATGCGGCACGCGAGCAAGCGTTCATTGTCGCCGAGCGTCTGCGTGACACGGGCCTCGACGTGATTCTGCATTGCAGTCCTGATGGTCAGGCGTCGAGCTTCAAGTCGCAGATGAAGCGCGCGGACGCAAGCGGCGCAGCGTTCGCCGTGGTCCTCGGCGAAGATGAGATCGCGAACGGCACGGCTGGCGTGAAGGCCCTGCGCGACACCTCGCAAAGCGATGGAAAGAGCGAGCAACAAACGGTGCCGCTCGAAGACTTGACCGAATATCTAATCAATGCGATGGTTGCGTCCACCGAAGACGGCGACGACTGATCGCGGCGTCATTCGACGGGCCGCACCGGTTGCGGCCCCATTCATATAAAGCACCAGGAAAGGAAAACGCGTCGCGATGAGTTACCACGACGAACAAGAGTCGCTTGAAAGCCTGAAGGCATGGTGGGCGCAGTGGGGGAATGGCGTCACGTGGATCGTGCTGGTCGCGCTCGTTGCGGCCGCTGGCTGGAACGGCTGGAACTACTGGCAGCGTCATCAGGCAGCGGAAGCTGCCGTGCTGTACGACCAGGTTCAGCAAGCCACGGCGGGCACGGACAAGGCGGCCATCACGCGCGTCGCGACCGACATGGAAGACAAGTTCAGCGGCACGGCTTACGCGCAGATGACGGCGCTCGCAGCCGCGAAGGCGCTGTATGCGGCAGGCGACGAACCGGGCGCGAAAGCGCAGCTCCAATGGGCCGTCGACCACGCGAAGGACGACGAATTCAAGCAGATTGCGAAGCTGCGTCTCGCGTCGCTGCTGCTCGATGAAAAAGCCTATGACGCCGGTCTCGCGTTGCTGAACGATCCTTCGGACGCGTTCAAGGGCGTCGTCGCGGATCGCCGCGGCGACCTGCTCGCCGCGCAAGGCAAGCGCGACGATGCACGCGCCGCCTACAAGCTCGCGCTCGACTCGCTGCCGAAGAACGATGCCTCGGCCCGTCAACTGATCCAGTTCAAGCTCGACGCGCTGGGCGGCTGAACGTTGCACGCCGCTGCAACGTCCGCCGACAATTTTTGATCAATACAACATACATGCTTCGTTCACCGATGAATCTGCTGAAACGTTACGCTGTGCCCGTTGCCTGTGCGATGACCGTGCTTGCTCTGACGGCCTGCTCATCGTCGAAAGACGAGCGCCGCGTGCCTACGCCGCTCACCGAGTTCAAACCCGTGCTCGACGTGCAGCAGGTGTGGACGTCCAGCGTCGGCAAGGCCGGACGCTATATGTTCTCGCCCGTGACGGTCGGCGACGCCGTGTATGCGGCGGGCGCGAACGGCTCGGTCGCGAAGATCGATGCCAAGACGGGCAAGGATTTGTGGCGCACGAAGGTCGACGGCGACCTGTCGGCCGGCGTCGGCACGGACGGCACGCTGACGGCCGTCGGCGGCCTGAAGGGTGAAGTGTTTGTGCTTGACCAGAGCGGCAAGCTGTCATGGAAGGGCCTTGCGCCGGGCGAAATCCTGTCGCCGCCGCTGGTCGGCAACGGTCTCGTCGTCGTACGTACGGTGGACGGTCAGATCACCGCGTTCAACGCGCAAACGGGCGAACAGAAGTGGAACTATCGCAACCGCGCGGTGCCGCTGAATCTGCGCGTATCGTCGGGCATGACGTTCGCGGGCGACCAGGCCGTGCTCGCCGGTTTCCCCGGCGGCCAGTTTGCGGCGATCAACCTGCAGACGGGTGACGCATACTGGACGACGCCTGTGTCGTATCCGAAGGGCGTGACGGAAGTCGAGCGTATCAACGACGTGACGGGCCCGCCCACGCTGATCGGCGCCGAAACCTGCGCGGTCACGTTCCAGGGTCAGCTTGGCTGCTTCGACGCCAACTCGGGCCGTGCGCTGTGGGAAAAGGCATTCTCGAGCACGAGCGGTCTCGCTCAGGACGACCGTGTCGTGGTTGCGGGCGACGACTGGGCAATCGTGTCGGCGTTCGACGCCAACACGGGCAAGCAACTGTGGCGCAACGACCAGCTGAAGAGCCGTGATGTCAGCGTGCCGATGCTGCTCGGCCACGCCGCCGTGGTCGGCGACTATCAGGGCTACGTGCATTTCCTGTCGCGCGACGACGGCACGTTTGTCGCCCGCGCGAAGACGGACGGCAGCGCGATCACGGCTGCGCCCGTGCTGGCGGGCGACACGCTGATCGTGCAGACGCACGACGGCGATCTGTACGGTTTCCGTCCGCGTTAAAACGTAGTTGGGCTGCGCGGCGCGTCGTGGACGGCGCGTCGTGCGGTGAATCCAGGCCGGCTTTGCCGGCCGCACTTTTTTTGATGGCGTCCCGATTCTGATCGGGACGAGCGCGGAAGTAGCATGCCGCCCCACATCATCGGGACCGCCAGTCGGGCTGCACGGGCGGTCATCCGGCACGCGTCGCGTCATCACGTGCGATCCAGGTGGCGCCGATCGGGTCGCACGCGCCACTGGGCGGACCCACGCAGGCAGCCAACCTGAAATCCGTTCGCATGCGCAAGCTCCGCGCGTTCGAATTGGGTCAAATTCGTGATAATTTTCGTCAAACGCAGCCGTGCAACGGCCGCATGGCGTTGCCAGCGCGGCAAGTCGACCGTTCGATGCCGCGCCTCACTGTGAACAAGATCTGATGAAACCCGTTATTGCCCTCGTCGGGCGCCCCAATGTGGGGAAATCCACGCTGTTCAACCGGCTCACGCGTTCGCGCGATGCGCTCGTTGCCGATTTGCCCGGTCTTACACGCGACCGTCACTACGGTGAAGGCCGCGTCGGCGGTGAGCGCCCGTATCTCGTCGTCGACACGGGCGGCTTCGAACCTGTCGCGAAGGACGGCATTCTGCATGAGATGGCGCGCCAGACGCGTCAGGCTGTCGAGGAATCCGACATCGTCGTGTTCATCGTCGACGGCCGCAACGGCCTTGCGCCACAAGACAAGTCGATCGCCGACTATCTGCGCAAGACGGGTCGGCCAATTTTCCTCGTCGTCAACAAGGCCGAGGGGATGAAATACTCGTCGGTGGCCGCCGACTTCTACGAGCTGGGCCTCGGCGACCCGCGCGCGATTTCCGCTGCGCACGGCGACGGCGTGACGGAAATGATCAACGAGGCGCTCGACGCCGCGTACGCCGGCCAGCCGGAAGAGAGCGACGAGGAGAAGGCGCAGCATGGTGTGAAGATCGCGATCGTCGGGCGGCCGAACGTCGGCAAGTCGACGCTCGTCAACACGCTGATCGGCGAAGACCGCGTGATCGCGTTCGACATGCCGGGCACGACGCGCGACTCGATTTACGTCGACTTCGAACGGCAAGGCAAGAAATACACGCTGATCGATACGGCTGGCCTGCGCAAACGGGGTAAGGTGTTCGAGGCGATCGAAAAATTCTCGGTCGTGAAGACGCTGCAGTCGATTTCCGACGCCAACGTCGTGATCCTGCTGCTCGACGCACGCCAGGACATTTCGGAGCAGGACGCGCACATCGCGGGCTTCGTCGTCGAACAGGGCCGGGCGCTCGTGGTCGGCGTGAACAAGTGGGATGGCCTCGACCCGCATGTGCGTGAGCGCACCAAGGCGGATCTTCAGCGCAAGCTAAAATTCCTCGAGTTCGCGAAGTTCCACTTCATTTCTGCAGCGGAAAAGACGGGCATCGGCCCGCTGATGCGCTCCGTCGACGACGCCTACAAGGCGGCGATGACGAAGCTGCCGACGCCGAAGCTCACGCGCGCGCTGATCGAAGCCGTCGAGTTCCAGCAGCCGCGCCGCCGCGGTCCTGTGCGTCCAAAACTGCGCTACGCGCACCAAGGGGGACAAAATCCGCCGATCATCGTGATTCACGGCAACGCGCTCGACGCCGTGACCGATACGTACAAGCGCTACCTTGAAAACCGCTTCCGGGAAACTTTCGGGCTGACGGGCACTCCATTGCGAATAGAGTTTCGTTCGACGACGAATCCGTACGCGGACAAGGGCTGATACAGGCGTTCGACGCAGGCCGGTTCATGGCTTGAAATCCGGCCTGAAACCCGCATGTACATTGGGTCCTGGCCGAACGGCCAGGCAAAGCGCTGGTCAATAAAAATCGGCTATAGTGTAGCGATTGACGGCGGATTTCTTTTTCTTCGCCGGCAATAAAGTCAACCTGCAAAAAAACACGGAGTTTGCTATGAGCAACAAAGGGCAATTGTTACAAGACCCGTTTTTGAACGCACTGCGTAAAGAGCACGTGCCGGTCTCGATCTATCTGGTCAACGGCATCAAGCTTCAAGGGAACATTGAATCGTTCGACCAGTACGTCGTGTTGCTCCGGAATACGGTGACCCAGATGGTCTACAAGCACGCTATCTCGACTGTCGTGCCTGCCCGTCCGGTGAATTTCCACCCGGATTCCGAATCGTCCTAACCTCTCGTCGCGGCCGGTCGAGCGTCGTCCGCAGGCGACACAGCCCGGCCGCTTCATTTTGACATCGACCAATTTGATCAACGCAGCGCTTGTCGGCATCGACTTCGGTAAGATCGATTTCGAAGCCAGTCTCGAAGAACTCAGCCTGCTCGCGCAAAGCGCGGGTGCCCATCCAGCCGTCACCCTCACCGGTCGCCGTTCCAGTCCCGATGCCGCGATGTTCGTCGGCAGCGGCAAGGCCGAAGAGTTGCGCCTCGCGTGCGAGGCGAACGACATCGACATCGTCATCTTCAACCACGCACTTGCGCCGGCACAGCAGCGCAATCTGGAGCGTACGCTTAACAGACGTGTGGTCGATCGCACCAGCCTGATCCTCGATATCTTCGCGCAACGCGCGCGCAGTCACGAAGGCAAGCTGCAAGTCGAACTCGCGCAATTGCAATATCTCGCCACGCGGCTGATTCGCGCGTGGACCCACCTGGAGCGGCAAAAGGGCGGTATCGGCCTGCGCGGCCCCGGTGAAACGCAGCTCGAAACCGACCGCCGGCTGATCGGCGAGCGCATCAAGATGCTCAAGGTGCGGCTCGAAAAGCTGCGCCGCCAGCACGGCACGCAGCGACGCGCGCGGGCGCGCAATCGCACGATGTCGGTGTCGCTGGTCGGCTACACGAACGCGGGCAAGTCGACGCTGTTCAACGCGCTGACCAAGGCCCAGGCCTACGCCGCCGACCAATTGTTCGCCACGCTCGACACCACTTCCCGCCGCGTGTATCTCGGCGAAGAGGTCGGGCAGATCGTCGTCTCGGACACCGTAGGATTTATCCGCGAATTGCCTCACCAACTGGTGGCCGCTTTCCGCGCCACGCTCGAGGAAACCATTCACGCTGATCTGCTGTTGCATGTGGTCGATGCATCGAGCGCGGTGCGGCTCGATCAGATCGATCAGGTCAACGACGTGCTGCGCGAGATCGGCGCGGATACGATCCGGCAGGTGCTCGTGTTCAACAAGATCGACGCCGTGCCTGAACTGGCGGCCCGGGGCGACGCGGTCGAGCGGGACGAGTATGGTAATATTTCGCGCGTCTTTTTGAGCGCGCGCACGGGGCAAGGGCTGGACACACTGCGCGCTGCCATCGCCGAAATCGCAACTGCCGAACATCTGCCGGAGTCTGACGGTCTATTGTCGGAGGGAGGCCCGGAAGCGGCGGCATTTCATCAAGAGCAACGCGATGATGAAGGCGAAGACCACCGCGAAGACCGCAAGATCCCAGACACGGGCGCTGACCCGTTCCAATTGCATTGACCCGCTGTCTACTCTGGTGAACGAACACAGGTGAACGATTACAACGAGCGGAGTATCTGGCTGCGTCTGCGCGGCATGTTGTCGCTGAACGACCCGCGCTGGGGCCGGGGCGAAGGCAATGGCGATCGCCAGCGTCTGAACGATTCGAAGCGTCCGCCCAACGGCAAGGACAGCGAAGGTCCGCCCGATCTCGACGAAATGTGGCGTGACTTCAACCGGCGTCTGTCGCGTATGTTCGGCCGCAAGGGCGGCAGCGGCGGCGGTCCGCGTCCGGACAACGGGCGCGGCGCGCGCATCGGTGTCGGCATCATCATCGGCGTGCTGATTGCGATCTATCTCGGCAGCGGCGTGTTCGTCGTGCAGGACAACCAGGCGGCCGTGGTGCTGCGCCTGGGGCAGTTGCGCGGCACGGTCGGGCAGGGCGTGCATTGGCGTCTGCCGTATCCGTTCGAATCTCATGAAACCGTCAACGTCGGCCAGGTGCGCTCGGTCGAGATCGGCCGCAACAACGTGGTGCGTCTCGCGAACGTGAAGGACGCGTCGATGCTCACGCACGACGCCGATATCGTCGACGTGCGCTTTGCCGTCCAGTACCAGATCCGCAAGCCGACCGATTATCTGTTCCGCAGCGCCGATCCTGATCAAAGCGTCACGCAGGCCGCGCAGGCGGCCGTGCGGGAGATCGTCGGCTCGCGCAGCACGAACGACATCCTCTATCAAGATCGCGAGGCCATCCGCGCGCAACTGACGGAAGCCATCCAGCATTCCCTGGACGAATATCACACGGGGCTCGCCGTCACGGGCGTGACGATCCAGAGCGTGCAGCCGCCCGATCAGGTGCAGTCCGCGTTCGACGACGCCGCAAAGGCGCGTCAGGATCGCGAGCGTGCAAAGCGCGACGCGCAAGCCTACGCGAACGAATTGCTGCCGCGCACGAAGGCGGAAGCCGAGCGCATGATCGATGACGCGAAGACCTACAGCGACCGCGTCGTCGCGCAGGCGCAAGGCGATGCCGAGCGCTTCAAGGAAGTCTATGCGCAGTACTCGAAGGCGCCTGCCGTGATTCGCGAACGCATGTACCTGGAAACGATGCAGCAAATCTACTCGAACACGACGAAGGTGTTTGTCGACAGCAAGTCGGGCAGCAACGTGCTGTACCTGCCGCTCGACAAACTCGTCGAGCAGACGCGTCAGCGCGTGGCCGAATCGGCTGCGGCCAGTGCCGCATCTGCGGCGCAGCCCGCACAAAATGCACAGAGTGCTCAGGGTACACAAGCGGCGGCGCAGGGCGGCAACACGCCCACGATCATCACGCCGCCCGCCGCGCCCGTCAGCAGCGCCAGCCAGGCGGCCGCCGCAAGCGACGCCTTCCGTTCGCGTGATTCGTTCCGCAGCCGCGGCCGCGAAGACGATCTGCAATAAGGAGCGCGAACATGAACAAAATCGTTGCGCTCGTCGTGGCCGTCGTGATCGTGCTGTTCGCAGCGTCGTCGATGGTATTCGTCGTTGATCCGCGGCATATGGCTGTCGTCTCCGCGCGCGGCGACGCCGCGCCCACGCTCGCGGGCCCCGGCCTGCACGTGAAGCTGCCCCCGCCGCTGCAGACGGTGACATCGGTGGACACGCGCATCCAGTCGATGGATGCACCCGACGAAGACCGTTACGCCACGTCCGATAAAACGGATCTGCTGGTGAATCCCGTCGTCAAATTCCGCGTGTCCGATCCCGTGAAGCTCGTCACGGAAACCAAGGGCGACGTGCAGAGCCTGCCTGACCGGCTCGCGCTGCTCACGCGCGGCGCGCTCGGCGACGCGTTCGCGAAATACACGCTGACCGATGCGCTCGCGAAGCAGGACGCGATCGCGACTCAGGCGCGCGATGGCATGCAGAAGGGCGCGGCGTCGCTGGGCGTCGACGTCGTCGACGTGCAGTTCACGCGGCTCGATTTCCCGGCTGCAATGGCCGATTCCGTCTACAAGCGGATGATTGCCGCGCGCCAGCAGGTGGCCAATCAGGAGCGCGCGGACGGCGCAGCCGAAGCGGACCGGATCAAGGCGGACGCCGCGCAACAGCAGCAGGCCGTGCTCGCCGACGCCTACAAGCAGGCGCAGGCGACCAAGGGCGAGGGCGACGGCAAGGCTGCGTCGATTGCCGCCGAGGCGTATGGCAGCGACCCGCAGTTCTATCAGTTCTACCAAAGCATGCAGGCGTACAAGAACAGCTTCAAACCCGGCGACGTGATGGTCGTCGACTCGAGCAACGATTTCTTCCGCTTCATGCGCGGGCCGGACGGCGCCGCCGCCGCCGTTCAATCGTCTTCCGGCGCGTCGACGGGCGCGCGCAAACACTGATAACCGGAACGCCGCGGCATATGGATCGCGGCGGCCTCATCGCATGGACATAGCCGGCTCGTTATTGCTCGCGATCGCACTGATGCTGATCATCGAGGGGATGTTCCCGTTCGTGTTTCCGAGCGCCTGGCGCGACACGTTTCGTAGAATAGCGGAGCGCCCGCCGCACCACATCCGGATCGGCGGGCTGATCGTCATGGTGCTCGGGCTGCTATTGCTGTTGATCGCGACCTGAGCGGGCGCCATGCGACGCCGGACGGCACTCACGAGGTGGCCGTCCGTTTCCGGACACTGTGCGCAGCACGCGACATGCGTCGTAATGCGCCAAACGCCGTTCGCTTTGCCGGCCATCACGGCGGGCCGGGATGTCGCCGGCTCCCCGGGGATGAAACCCGGAACGAAGCCCGAAGCGGGCACCAAGGTTCCCCGCGCCGCGCATCACCCCAATTTCCGACGGCGTTTGCCATGACGCCGGATTCACCGTCGTAGGACTGTATCGATGTCGACCTGGTTACTTCCCGAGAATATTGCCGACGTGCTGCCGTCCGAGGCACGCAAGATCGAAGAACTGCGCCGCCGGCTGCTCGACCGTTTTCGCGCGTACGGCTACGAGATGGTCATGCCGCCGCTGCTCGAATACCTGGAGTCGCTGCTGACAGGCGGCGGCAGCGACCTGAACCTGCGCACCTTCAAGCTCGTCGATCAGCTGTCGGGACGCACGCTCGGCCTGCGCGCCGACATCACGCCGCAGGTCGCGCGCATCGACGCGCACCTGCTGAACCGCCAGGGCGTGACGCGTCTTTGCTACGCGGGCAATGTGCTGCATACGCGCCCGCGCGGTCTGCACGCGACGCGCGAGCAGATCCAGATCGGCGCTGAAATCTACGGTCATGCGGGTCTCGAAGCGGATCTGGAGATTCAGCAACTGATGCTCGACGCGCTGCATCTCGCCGGACTCGGCCGCGTGCGTCTGGATCTGTGCCACGCTGCCGTACTTGGCGCGCTGATCGATGGCGAGCCGGCTGCCGCGTCGCTCGGCGAGGGCCTTTATGAAGCGCTCGCGGGCAAGGATGTGCCGCTGCTGAACGAACTGACGGCGAACCTCACGCCCGTCACGCGCGACGCGCTGCGCGCGCTGCCCACACTGTACGGCGACGCGTCCGTGCTCGAAGAAGCGCGCGCGCGGCTGCCGAATGCGCCCGAAATCGCACGGGCGCTTGACGACCTCGCGTTCCTCGCGCAACAGGTCGACGGCGCGGAAGTGATGATCGATCTGGCCGATCTGCGCGGCTACGCCTATCACAGTGGCGTGATGTTCTCGGCCTACGTCGATGGCGTGCCGAATGCCGTCGCGCGAGGCGGCCGCTATGACAAGGTCGGTCAGGCGTACGGCCGCGCCCGCGCGGCAACGGGTTTTTCGCTGGATCTGCGCGAAGTGGCGCGCATCTCGCCCATCGAGGCGCGCAGCAGCGCGATCCTCGCGCCATGGCAGCACGACGAAGCGTTGCGTACGAGCGTCGCCGCGCTGCGCGATGCGGGCGAAGTCGTGATCCAGGCGCTGCCGGGCCACGACTATGCGCTCGACGAATTCGCGTGCGACCGCGTGCTGGTCGAGCGTAATGGTCAGTGGGTCGTCGAAGCGAAGTCGTGATGCCGTGAAGGCCTGCCGCGTCATGTGAAACGTGACACCGCAACCATCGAACGCGTGGCCGCTCCGTGCCACGCGCGGCCGGGCCGCAGCGCCTCGCCGCTCCCATGCCTTTGAGCGCAAAAGGAAATTTCGGAAAAAATCCCGGTATCAGTCCGTGAAAAAATCGGGAACCTTTCGCGAACATAGGTAAAATACGTTTTTAACCAGCTTAAGAAACAACATGTCTGCCAGCGCAGTGAATGTGAACCCTGGGCGCAATGTCGTCGTCGTGGGTACCCAGTGGGGTGATGAAGGCAAGGGCAAGATCGTTGACTGGCTGACGGACCACGCGCAAGGCGTCGTTCGTTTCCAGGGCGGTCACAACGCCGGTCATACGCTCATCATCGGCGGCAAGAAAACCATCTTGCGACTGATTCCGTCGGGCATCATGCGCCCGGGCGTCGCCTGCTACATCGGCAATGGCGTCGTGTTGTCGCCTGAAGCGCTGTTCAAGGAAATCGAAGAGCTGGAATCGGCCGGCGTCGACGTGCAGAAGCGTCTCTTCATCTCCGAAGCCACCACGCTGATCCTCCCGTACCACGTTGCCATCGACCAGGCCCGCGAAGCACGTAGCGGCGCCGGCAAGATCGGCACGACGGGTCGCGGCATCGGCCCGGCCTACGAAGACAAGGTGGCGCGCCGTGGCATGCGCGTGCAGGACCTGTTCGAGCCGAAGACCTTCGCTGAACGCCTGCGCGCGAACCTCGATTTCCACAATTTCGTGCTCACGCAATACCTCGGCGCACCGGCTGTCGACTATCAGCAGACGCTCGACATGATGCTGAGCTACGCAGACCGTCTGAAGCCGATGGTCACGGACGTCTCGCGCCGTCTGTACGACGAGAACGCCGCGGGCAACAACCTGCTGTTCGAAGGCGCGCAAGGCACGCTGCTCGATATCGACCACGGCACGTATCCGTTCGTTACGTCGAGCAATTGCGTCGCGGGTGCGGCGAGCGCGGGCGCGGGTGTCGGCCCGCAGAAGCTGGACTACATTCTTGGCATCACGAAAGCGTACTGCACGCGCGTCGGCTCGGGTCCGTTCCCGAGCGAACTGTACGACGCCGACAACGCCAACCGCCAGGAAGAAGTCGGCCTGACGCTTGCGAAGGTCGGCAAGGAATTCGGCTCGGTCACGGGCCGCCCGCGCCGCACCGGCTGGCTCGACGCCGCCGCGCTGCGCCGCTCGATCCAGATCAACGGCGTGTCGGGTCTGTGCATCACGAAGCTCGACGTTCTCGACGGCCTCGATGAAGTGAAGCTGTGCGTCGGCTACACGATCGACGGCAAGAGCGCCGACATCCTGCCGCGCGGCGCGTCCGAAGTCTCGCGCTGCGAGCCGGTCTACGAAACGTTCGGCGGCTGGCAGGAAAGCACGGTCGGTATCAAGGAATGGAGCAAGCTGCCGGCGAACGCTCAGGCGTATTTGTCGCGCGTGCAGGAAGTGGCGGGCGTGCCGATCGACATGGTGTCGACGGGTCCGGACCGCGACGAAACCATTCTTCTGCGTCACCCGTTCAAGGTTTAAGCATGATCCAGGGTGTACCCATGATTGAAATGAAGGACCCGCGCAACGACGAGCGCAACCTGTGGGTCGGCTGGGACGAATATCACCGGCTGATCGAGTTGCTTGCGCTCGCCGTCCACGAATCGGGCTGGAAGTTCGACAAGATCCTGTGCCTGGCGCGCGGCGGTCTGCGGGTCGGCGATCAGCTCTCGCGCATCTACGATCTGCCGCTTGCGATTCTCGCGACCAGCTCGTACCGCGAAGCGGCGGGCACGGAGCAGGGCGACCTCGACATCGCGCAATACATCACGATGACGCGCGGAGAACTGTCGGGCAACGTGTTGCTGGTCGACGATCTCGTCGATTCGGGTGTGACGCTCGCGCGCGTGCAGCAGCATCTGAAGGAGCGTTATCCCGCGATCACGTCGGTGCGTTCGGCGGTGCTGTGGTGGAAGGCGTGCTCGAAGGTGAAGCCGGACTATCACGTTCACTATCTCGCGACGAACCCCTGGATCCATCAGCCGTTCGAGGAGTGGGACACAGTGCGTCCGCACAACCTGAGCGCATGGATCAAGCGTGGCCAGGAGCGTTCGACGGACGCCAGCTAGTATCCGCCCGCCGTCGTGCAAGTTGATGGCGGCGTGCTGCAAACTGAAACGGAGCCTCTCGAGGCTCCGTTTTTTATGTTCGCTTCACATTCGTCGATGACCGCGGTCAAACGGGAAGAATTTGACAATGCAGCCCTTGACACGCGCAAACACACGCCGGCCATGGGGTGTGATGCTACACTCGACCGACGCTGCCCGACTTCGTGGCGTCAGCACAACGGGCCGAATGGTGGGCTTTGTCGCCTATATTCTTTAGAATAGCGTTCGTTTTTTGCCGCTCAGGAACGGATTCTTTTCGCGTTTATGACAGACAACTCTCACGTCCCCAAGCAGCCGTTGCCCTCGCTTGCAGTCGCTGCGATCGGCGTGGTTTTCGGGGACATCGGCACAAGCCCGCTGTATTCGCTGAAAGAAGCCTTCAGCCCCTCCCACGGCATTCCCCTCACAGAAAGTTCTATCCTCGGCGTCATCTCGCTGCTGTTCTGGGCGATCATCGTGGTGGTCAGCATCAAGTACGTGATGTTCGTGATGCGCGCCGACAACAACGGCGAGGGCGGCGTGCTCGCGTTGATGGCGCTGTCGCTGCGCTCGTTCGACACGAAGAGCAGGGCGGCCGGCCTTCTGATGATGCTCGGCATTTTCGGCGCCTGCATGTTCTACGGCGATGCCGTGATCACACCTGCTATTTCGGTGATGTCGGCTGTCGAAGGTCTGGAGATCGCTGCGCCCAAGCTCTCGCATCTGGTGCTGCCGCTGACGATGGTGATCCTCGTGCTGCTGTTCTGGATCCAGCGACACGGGACGGCGATGGTCGGCAGGCTGTTCGGCCCGATCATGGTGTTGTGGTTCGTGACGATCGCGGTGCTGGGCCTGTCGCATATCGTGCAGGCACCGGAAGTGATCAAGGCGCTCAATCCGTACTACGCGTTCTCGTTCATGTCGGCGCACCTGCTGCAGGCGTACGTGGTGCTCGGCTCGGTCGTGCTGGTGCTGACGGGCGCGGAAGCGCTGTATGCCGACATGGGCCACTTCGGCGCGGCGCCCATTCGTTGCGCGTGGTATTCGCTCGTGATGCCGTCGCTGGTGCTGAACTACTTCGGCCAGGGCGCGTTGCTGATGCACGACCCGAAGGCGATCGAAAATCCGTTCTTTCTGCTTGCACCTGACTGGGCGCTGCTGCCGTTGGTTGTGCTGTCGACGGTCGCGACGGTGATTGCATCGCAAGCGGTGATTTCGGGCGCGTATTCGCTGACGAGCCAGGCGATCCAACTCGGCTATGTGCCGCGCATGAAGATCCTGCACACGTCGGAGCTGGCGATCGGGCAGATCTATGTGCCTGTCGTCAACTGGATGCTGTTGTTCATCATTCTGTGCATCGTCCTGGCGTTCAAGAGTTCGGACAATCTGGCCGCGGCCTACGGTATTGCCGTGACGGCGACGATGGTGATCACGACGATCCTCGCGAGCGTGGTGATGGTGAAGGTGTGGAACTGGAACAAGGGCGTTGTCGCGTTGATTATCGGCGCGCTGCTGATTGTCGACCTTGGGTTCTTCGGCGCGAATCTGCTGAAAGTGGCGGAGGGCGGGTGGTTGCCGCTCGGCATCGGCGCGTTGCTGTTCTTCCTGCTGATGACGTGGTTCAAGGGGCGCATGATCGTGAAGGAGCGCACTGCCGCCGACGGTATTCCGTTGATGCCCTTCGTGCAAGGACTGCTTGCGCATCCGCCGCATCGCGTGTCGGGTACGGCCATTTATCTGACAGGGAGCGCGACGCTCGTTCCTGTGAGCCTTTTGCATAATCTCAAGCACAACAAGGTGCTGCACGAGCGGACCATTTTTCTGACTTTCATCACGCGGGATATTCCTTATGTTGAGGATAAGGACCGGTTGACTGTCAAGGATGTTAGCGGTGGGCTATTTCTTGTGAAGGCTGCGTATGGCTTCAACGAGACGCCGGATGTGAAAGCCGTGCTCGAGCAGATCAGCGTGTCGCACGATATGTCGTTTGAGTTGATGGACACGTCGTTCTTTCTCGCGAGGGAGACTGTCGTGCCGACACAGTTGCCCGGTATGTCCGTTTGGCGTGAGCGTGTGTTTGCATGGATGCATCAGAATGCTGCGAAGCCGACTGATTTTTTTAGTATTCCCGCGAATCGTGTTGTTGAGCTTGGGACGAAGATAGAGATTTGAGGTTTTTTTCGTCTTGCGACGCTGGGTGGTTTGCTGGTTTTGGCGCTGGCATCCGCGGTTGAGCTTTCGCGGCGCGGGCGTTGCCGGGCGGTGTTTTGACTTTGCGCTGGCATCCGCGATTTGTTAGCGTGGTTCACGCGTCGCCCCTGTGCGGGGCGGCACCTACTTTTCTTTGCCGCCGCAAAGAAAAGTAGGCAAAAGAAAGCGGCTCACACCGCCAGTTCTTCTTCCTGCCTGAGGGCCCCCGAAGGTTCTTACGCTTCACACGGCAATCACGTGACCCACGTTCGTTGCCAGCGCTCTTGCGGTGCGCCTCATCCGCTTCACGCTCCCGCGTTTCAGCATGCCTTTCCAGATAGTCGACGGCCGCCCAGGTGGCAAACTGTGTGTAGGGCGTAGTGCCTCGCACGCCTCACTTCGGACCGAAAGTACACGCGTTCCACCCTGTAAGAGCGCCAGGCTATACGACGCGACAACCTACACACAGTTTGCCACCTGGGCGGCACATGCCATACGCTGCCGTCAGCCCTTATGTGGGTGTTTGAAGTGGGTGAGGCGCTCATTTAGTGCGTTGGCAACGAGCGCCAACAGAGACGATGCCGTGTGAAGCGTAAGACCCTGTGGGGGCCCTCAGGCAAAAAGAAATGTTGGCGGTGTTAGCCGC
Organism: Paraburkholderia terrae; assembly: GCF_002902925.1. Taxonomy (GTDB): domain Bacteria; phylum Pseudomonadota; class Gammaproteobacteria; order Burkholderiales; family Burkholderiaceae; genus Paraburkholderia; species Paraburkholderia terrae. Next base: position 1,326,951 of record NZ_CP026111.1, read on the forward strand.
TTTCTTTTGCCTACTTTTCTTTGCGGCGGCAAAGAAAAGTAGGTGCCGCCCCGCACAGGGGCGACGCGTGAACCACGCTAACAAATCGCGGATGCCAGCGCAAAGTCCAAAACACCAAACGGTGACGTGTGAAGCGCGAAGGCATAACGCGGATGCCAGCGCAAAGATCAAGCCAAACCGCCCGCGCCGCGAAGGCGCCAACGACCGCGCAAAGACCACAAAAAACGGGGGCACACGGGGCAAAAGCCCCGCTCGTCCACACACTTACCGTTTTAATTTAGCAAAAGCCGCCGCCATAGCATTAACCGGCTCCGGCCCCCGCGCGCGTTGCTGCGAACGTCCGGCACCCGCACCCGCGCCTGCACCCGAACCCGACCGCCCACCCGAGCGCTCCTGCGGGGCACCCGCAGCCACATCATCATCCAGCCGCATGGTCAACGAAATCCGCTGACGCTTGACGTCGACCTCAAGCACTTTCACCTTGACGATCTGCCCGGCTTTGACGACCTCATGCGGGTCCTTGATGAACTTTGTCGACATCGCCGACACATGCACGAGCCCATCCTGATGGACGCCGATATCGATAAACGCACCAAACGCAGCCACGTTCGTCACGACACCTTCAAGCACCATACCCGGCGCCAGGTCGGAAATCTTCTCAACGCCTTCGCGGAAAGTCGCAGTCTTGAACTCAGGGCGCGGATCACGCCCAGGCTTCTCAAGTTCAGAGAGAATATCCCGCACAGTCGGCAGACCGAAACGATCGTCGACGAACTCGGCAGGTGACAGCTTCGACAACGCATCGCGATTCCCGAGCACGTCGCCAATGTTCCTGCTGATCTTCGCAAGCATCCGTTCAACGACGGGATACGCTTCCGGGTGAACTGACGAGCGGTCGAGCGGATTCTCGCCGCCATTGATGCGCAAGAAGCCCGCCGCCTGCTCGAACGTCTTGTCGCCAAGACGCGGTACCTTGCGCAGATGGTCGCGCGTCGGGAACGGACCGTTCGCATCCCGATAATCGACGATATTGCGCGCAAGCGTCGCGTTCAGGCCGGACACGCGCGCGAGCAGCGCAACGGAAGCCGTGTTCGCATCCACGCCGACAGCATTCACACAGTCTTCGACGACGGCATCGAGCGAACGCGCGAGATCGCGCTGGTTCACGTCATGCTGATACTGCCCGACGCCAATCGCCTTCGGCTCGATCTTCACGAGTTCAGCGAGCGGGTCCTGCAAGCGGCGCGCGATCGACACCGCGCCGCGCAGCGACACGTCCATATCCGGGAATTCCTTCGCCGCGAGCTCCGATGCCGAGTACACAGAAGCGCCCGCTTCCGACACGACGATCTTCTGCAACTTGAGTTCCGGATGACGCGACATCAGTTCGCTGGCGAGCTTGTCCGTTTCGCGCGACGCCGTGCCATTACCGATACTGACCAGTTCCGCCTGCGTCTGCGCAGCGATGCGCGCGAGCTTCGCGATCGAGCCGTCCCAGTCGCGGCGCGGCTCGTGCGGATAAATCTGATCCGTGGCGAGCACCTTCCCCGTGCGGTCGACGACGGCTACCTTCACACCCGTGCGCAGACCCGGATCGAGGCCGATCACGGCCTTCGGGCCCGCCGGCGCCGCCAGCAGCAGATCCTTCAGATTGCGCGCGAACACACGGATCGCTTCGTTTTCGGCTTCTTCGCGCAGATTCGTCAGCAGTTCGTTTTCGATGTGCGGCTGCACCTTCACGCGCCAGCACCAGCGGCATACATCGGAGAGCCACTTGTCCGCCGGCCGGCCCTGATTCGCGATGCCGAAGTGGCGCGCGATCATCGCTTCGCCCGGATGCGGCACCTGCGCGTCGAGTTCTTCGCCGAGTCCCAGCTTGATCATCAGCACGCCGGCATTGCGGCCGCGGAACAAGGCGAGCGCGCGGTGCGACGGCACGGTGCGGATGGTTTCCGAATAGTCGTAGTAGTCGCGGAATTTCTCGCCTTCTTCGCCTTCCTTGCCTTCGACCACCGCCGAGCTCACGACGCCCTGATTGAACAGATAGTCGCGCAGCTTGCCGAGCACTTCGGCCGTTTCGCCGAACTGCTCGGAGAGAATGTCGCGCGCGCCGTCGAGCGCGGCCTTGACGTCCGCGACGCCTTTCTCGGCATCGACGTATTGCGCGGCCTCCGTCTGCGGATCGAGCAGCGGGTTCGCGAGCAGCGCGTCGGCGAGCGGCTGCAGGCCGGCTTCGCGGGCGATCTGCGCGCGCGTGCGGCGCTTCGGCTTGTACGGCAGATAGAGGTCTTCGAGGACCTGCTTGCTGTCGGCGCCTTCGATCGCGACGCGCAGTTCGTCCGTGAGTTTGCCTTGCTCGTCGATGCTCGCGATGATCGCGGCGCGCCGGTCTTCGAGTTCGCGCAGATACAGCAGGCGTTCTTCGAGCGTGCGCAGTTGCGTGTCGTCGAGATTGCCGGTGACTTCCTTCCGGTACCGGGCGATAAACGGAACAGTCGCTCCTTCATCGAGTAGTTGCACCGCGGCCGCGACCTGGCGCGGCTGGACGGTCAGTTCGGTGGCGATGCGCTGTACGATCTTGATTGCTACGGTGTCCGTCATAGGGTCTTGATGTTCCTGCCGGATTCGACTGTGGCCGTGCTGCGCGAAACACGCGGCGGCCGGGTTGCGGAAAAGTCGTCAAAGCTCGTGAAAGCTTGCTGAAGCGGGGCATTTTGCCATAAATGACCGAGCGCTCAAGCGCGGGGTGATAGAATTTCAGGCATGTTCCGCTGCCCATCTACGACGTTGCCGACCTCACGCCTCACGTCCGGAAATCTGCCCGGATCTCCACGCCGATCTCCGCTCGCATCGCCCGTCTTCAGGCCAGAGGCCGCGTCCGTTGCCCTTTGGTTTGCCGGGTCTGTCCGCCGGTTCGCGCTCGCCGCGTCGCTGGCGTTCGTCGCGTGCGCGGTGCTTGCGCCCGCGCTTGCCGATGCGCAGGAGAATGCCGTGGCGGCATCGTCGGCCGCTTCGACTTCGGATACGGCTTCGGGCGTGCCGGCCGCGAATGATTTCGACGCGCGTCAAAAGACGCTCGATACCCGCACGGCGGAGAACAACTACCGTTACGGCGTCGCCCAGCACAACTGTTATAGCAAGTTTTTCGTCAATCATTGCCTGAACTCGGCCCGTGAAGACATGCGTGTCGTCGCCGCCGACATTCGTAAGGAGCAGCTCGCGCTGGACGACGAAAAGCGCGTCGAGCACGCGCGGCAACGCGACGAGCAGGCGGCCATCAAGCGCGCACAGTACGAAGCAGACGCGCCCGCGCGCAATGCGCAGGACGAGCGCAATGCGCAGGCGTACGAAGACAAGCAGCGTCAGCATCAGTTGAGTCAGGCGCAGCGCAACGCAGAAGCGCCGCAGCGTGCCGCCAACGAGCAGGCTTTCCAGCAGAAGCAGCAACAGCACGCCATCGATCAGGCGCAGCGCGGCATTTCGCCTTCGCAAGCGGCCGCGAACCAGAAGGCCTACGATGCGAAGCAGGCCGACTTCCAGCGCAAGCTCGACGAGGCGCACCAGCAGGCCGCCCAGAAGGCTCAGGAGCGCACCGAGAAGCAGCAGCGCTTCCAGCAGAAGCAATCGGAAGCGGCGCAGCACAAGGCCGATGTCGAAGAGCGCCAGAAGCAGGCGGCCGAGAAGGCCAAACAGAAACAGGAAGAACAGGCGAAACAGCAACAGCAGCTCGAGCAGCAACAGAAGCAGCAGCAACAGCAACAGCAGCAGTGAGCATCAGTCAGCAACAGCCGTAACGCGTTTCAGGCCGGACAGCAACCTCGAGCGGAGCGACCGCGCAGCGCGGCCTTCGCCCTTTCGAAAGAGGAGGCGAGCATGCGCGACCATCATCGCGTCGTCAATTCGGACACACTGCGCGACCGCATTCTGCAACTGGAATCGGAGCATAGTGGGCTTGATCGGTTGATCGACAGAATGTCCGAGGAACCCGGCATCGACGACCTCGAGATCCAGCGCCTGAAAAAGCGCAAGCTCAAGGTCAAGGACACCATCATCTTGCTGCAATTGCAGCTTGAACCGGAAGCCCGCAACTGACGGAGCGGCCAGGCAGGCGCCGGCCCCGTTCAGCATGTGGCGCGCCGGACTTTGCAGGAATCGCTTGCCTTGAATTCATCGCTTCAATCTTCTTCCCGGACGGCATCGGCGGGCGCTTCGGACGCCGCTGCCGCCGACGAGCACGCGGCGAAGCCCGCATCGGGCGGCGGCGCGCTGGCCGCGTCGCTGAGTCACAAGCGATCCTCCGAACTCGCCGACATCTTCGCCGCCGACGGGCTGCTCGCGCGCCAGATCGACGGCTACCGGCCGCGCGCGTCGCAGATCGAAATGGCGCGTGCCGTGGCCGCCGCGATGGAAGCATCGGGCCGCGCGATGCCGGAGCCCGCGATGTTCGAGGCGCAGAAACGTCCGGCGCGGCGCTTGCAGCAATCGGCGTCGGCAGCGCAGTCCGCACCTGAAGACGCAGCGGCCGCTGACGGCAATACCGAAGGTGGCGAGAACACGCTGATCGTCGAAGCGGGCACGGGTACGGGCAAGACCTACGCGTACCTCGTGCCGGCGATGCTGTGGGGCGGCAAGGTGGTCGTCTCGACGGGCACCAAGCACTTGCAGGACCAGCTCTTTCAGCGCGACATTCCGACCGTGCGCGACGCGCTCGCGGTGCCCGTGTCCGTCGCGATGCTCAAGGGCCGCGCGAACTATCTGTGCCACTACTATCTGCAACGCACGGCTGACAATGGCCGCCTGCCGTCGCGGCAGGAAACGTCGTATCTGCAGGACATCATCCGCTTCGCGAAGATCACGCGCACGGGCGACAAGGCCGAGCTTGCAAGCGTGCCGGAGACGGCGGCCGTGTGGTCGATGGTGACGTCGACGCGTGATAACTGCCTCGGCCAGGAGTGTCCGCACTACAAGGACTGCTTCGTGATGCAGGCGCGCCGTGAGGCGCAGCAGGCCGATATCGTGGTCGTCAATCACCATCTGTTCTTCGCCGACATCATGCTGCGCGATACGGGCATGGCCGAACTGCTGCCGACGGCGAACACGGTGATCTTCGACGAAGCGCATCAACTGCCCGAGACCGCGACGCTGTTCTTCGGCGAAACGCTTTCCACCACGCAATTCCTCGAACTCGCGCGCGACTCGGTCGCGGAAGGTCTCGGCCATGCACGCGATGCCGTTGATTGGGTGAAGCTCGGCGCGGCGCTCGAACGCTCGGCCCGCGACGTGCGGCTCGCATTCAAGGAAGATTCAGTGCGGCTGTCGATTGGACAGTTGCCCGACGATCATCCGTTGTTCCCCGCGCTCGAAGCCGTCGAAACCGAACTCGATGCGCTCACGAGCGCGCTCGCCGGGCAGTCGGAGCGTGCCGAGTCGCTGGGCGCGCTGGTGCGCCGCGCGCGCGAGTTGCAGGAGGTGCTGTCGGGCTGGACCACGCCGCCCACCGAAACCGAACGCGACGCCGCAACGGACGCCGCAAAAGCGGCGGAGAAAAGCGATCCGAACGAGAAGGTTCGATGGATCGAAGTGTTCTCGCATACCGTGCAGTTGCATGAGACGCCTCTATCCGTCGCGCCCATTTTCGCGAAGCAGCGCGCGGGCGTGCCGCGCGCGTGGGTGTTCACATCGGCGACGTTGTCGGTGCGTGGCGACTTCGCGCACTACGCGGCGCAGATGGGTCTCAACTCGCGCCGCTCGATGACGCTGCCCAGCCCGTTCGACTACGGCACGCAGGGCCTGCTCTATGTGCCGCGTAATTTGCCGCAGCCCTCGTCGCCGACGTTCACCGACGCCGTGTTCGATGCGGCGCTGCCGGCGATCGAAGCATCGGGCGGTGGTGTGTTCATGTTGTGTACGACGCTGCGCGCCGTCGATCGCATCGCGACGAAGCTGCGCGACGTCATCGAGTCGCGCGGCTGGAACATGCCGTTACTCGTGCAGGGCGATGCGAGCCGTACTGAACTGCTCGACCGGTTCCGCTCCTATGGCAATGCGATTCTCGTCGGCAGCCAGAGCTTCTGGGAAGGCGTCGATGTGCGCGGCGATGCGTTGTCGCTCGTCGTCATCGACAAGCTGCCGTTCGCGCCGCCTGACGACCCCGTGCTGTCCGCACGGCTCGATGCGCTGACGAAGAAGGGCTTGAGTCCGTTTGCCGTGCATCAACTGCCGCAGGCCGTCATCACGCTCAAGCAGGGCGCAGGGCGTCTGATCCGCTCCGAGACCGATCGCGGCGTGCTGATGATCTGCGACACGCGCCTCGTCGACAAACCGTATGGGCGCCGGATATGGCAGAGCCTGCCGCCATTCAAGCGCACGCGTGAAATCGACGTCGTGCGCGAGTTCTTCGAAGAGAAGGCACAGGCTTCGGAATAAGCGCTCGTTACACCGAAACCACCCTGTTGCAAGATGCGGCGGGGAAATCACTTTGTTATTAAGGCCGGACTGCGTGTTGTGGCTTAACGACATGAATTGACCAAAATGCATCGAATGCATGCAAGCGGAATAATCGCGATTAATAGCGGCGCATAAGCAAAACGCCACGAGTTTGAACTCGTGGCGTTTTGTTTTTTGCCCGGGAAGCCCTCGGACTTCCCGTCGCAGTTTTCGCCCTGAGGCGAACCCTGTGCTACAGCTTACTGGCTTGCGCCCGAAGCCGGAGCAGCTGCCGACGCAGCAGCGTCCGAAGCAGCAGCGCCTGCATCCGAAGCAGCCGTCGTAGCCGAAGCAGCAGCGTCGCTCGCAGCAGCAGCAGCGCCCGAAGCAGCAGCAGCCGAATCCGAAGCAGCAGCAGCCGGTGCCGAAGCGGCAGCAGCGTCGCTAGCCGGGGCAGCTGCCTGGTCGCTGCTCTTGTTGCATGCAGCCAGTGCCACAGCTGCCAACAGGGATGCTACGAGGAGGGATTTCTTCATGATCACGTCCTTTTATGGTTAAAGGTAAGCAACAGCGCAAAATAATACCGGTAATGTGCTCCAACACCGACCTGGGCCGCTGGTGGAGACCGCACTTCATGAGCGTGAATCTTCCCTACGGCTTGGGCGGAAATTATATGCACTTTCGTATCGACCGTCGACAAATCCGGGGCCAATACGTTGTCTTTCTCAGACAATTTTTCGCTATACGGTATGACAGCGGAGCGAATCTTATCTCAGATCACCCATCTGTATCCAGCCCGCACGATACCACTCGTGAAGTAGTGCTGTCACCGACGATTGCCCCGAGAGTGTTACAAAGCGTTTCGCACTCAGATAGCGGTTGTCGGCGAGTTCAATCACCGCGCTTTTGACGCCCGACAGCCTGCTTTCTTCTCCATTCAGGTAGTAAGCACGACTGTCGTAAAGCAGCACAGTCTTGCGATCCAGACGCACGCCATCCTTGCTTGCGCGCTTGATGAAACGCGCTTCATCGAGCGGTCGCTCGGGCGGATCGAACACGACACTCGGCTTCGGTTCGCTCAGATAAGTGCCAAGGAATGACGAGACATCCTTCTCGTTCCAGTCGATCTTAGCAAGGATCGCACCCACCCGGTCGACGAGCGCGGCGGGCAGCTCTGCTGGTTTCGCGACGGCCGGCTGCTGCGGGTCGCGATAGAGCGCGGCGCCATCCGGCGAGCCGGCCGCTTCGCCGCGCTCCGCAAGGTAATACAGGAACTGCGCGGCGAGTTCGGACGTCGACGGCGCGCGAAAACCGATCGAGCACGTCATGCATTCGCCTTCCGCCACGCCGTCGTGGGCGATGTGCGGCGGCAGATAAAGCATGTCGCCTGGCTCTAATACCCATTCCTCTTCCGGCTCGAAGCTTTGTAGAACTTTCAAGGGGAGGCCGGGCTGCAACGACAGATCGCGTTGCGCGCCGATGCGCCAGCGGCGCTTGCCGTGAACCTGCAGCAAGAAGACATCGTAAGAGTCGAAATGAGGACCGACGCCGCCGCCGTCCGTTGCGTACGAGATCATCAGGTCGTCGAGACGCGCGTCGGGCACGAAGCGAAAACGGTCAAGTAATGCACGCGCGCGGTCGTTATGCAGATCGGCGCCTTGCACGAGCAACGTCCACGCGCGCTGTTTGACGGAAGGCAATTCGTCTGCAGCAAATGGACCATGTTCGAGCTGCCACTTGTTGCGAAAGTGCGTGATGAGGCGCGACTCGACTTCGTCCTGATCGGCCAGTTCGAACAGTTCGTCGCGCGAGAGCGGCGCGGCGATATCCGGGATTGCCTGACGAATCAGCAAAGGCTTTTTCTGCCAGTAGCGCCGCATGAACTGCGACGGCGTCAGATTGCCCAGCAACGACGCAGGCTGATCGGGCGCTGGCGCGGAAGAAGCGGTGGCGGGAGTCGGAGTGGAACGCGCTGAAGCTTTGCCAGCGGGGTAGTCAGGGGGCCGCACGGGCATCGTATAATGTGAGTCGTAATCTGGAGAATCGAATGAAAATCGCAAAGAACACCGTCGTATCGGTCACTTACAAACTGTCGGATGCGCAAGACAATCTGATTGAGGAAAGCGACGAGCCGATGGTTTATCTGCACGGCGGCTATGATGGCACGTTCCCCAAGATCGAGGAAGAGCTTGACGGCCATGAGCCCGGCTTCGAAACCCAGATCCAGCTGGAACCGGGCGACGCGTTCGGCGAATACGATCCTGACCTCGTGAAGATCGAGCCGCGCAGCCGTTTCCCTGAGCCGCTCGAAGTCGGCATGCAGTTCGAAGGCACGCCGGAAGAGGGTGATGAAGATCTGGACTCGTTGATCTACACGGTCACCGATGTCGCCGAAGACAAGGTCGTGCTCGACGGCAATCATCCGCTCGCGGGTATGGCGCTGCGTTTCAGCCTGACCGTGAAGGACGTGCGCGAAGCGACGGAAGACGAAATCCAGCACGAGCATGCACACGGCGCGAGCGGCTTGGAAATCGTCGACGAAGATGATGATGAGGATGATGGCGACGACGCCGAACCGTCACGGCCCACGCTGCACTGAATTGGCAGGGTTCACGTTGTGGTTGAGGGAGGATGATCGAGTAGTTCCCGAAGCGGGCGCGTAAGCGCCCGTTGTCGCATCTGGGGCGCCGCAGCGCTGCAGGAGATGCCGTTGCCCTAATCCGGCGACGTCGTGCGAGACGGTTCAGGCAGGATCGGTGGCAACTCGGAAGCGGGCGCGGAGTCCGGCACGGCGGGCATCGACGGCGGCATCGGCGGCGTGGCGTTATCGTTGTGCGACGGCATGGTGGGCGCGGCCGGCAGCGGCAGATTCTTCGGCACGTCGCGCACAGTCACGCGAAACGGCGGCCGCTTCTGCAGATCGACATCGACCTGTATCCACTGGTTCTGAGGGCTACGCGGCGCGAATGCGATGCGCGTCAGATTCGTCACCAGATCGCCCTTATCGTTGCGCAGCGGCTGGTCGATCATAAAGCCGGTATGCGATCTGTCGTCGTCCTGATGAATCACGACGACCGGTCCGCGAAACGTTTCGGCCAGCTTCACGAGACTGCGCTTGAATTCCATGAACCCGTCGCGCTTCGAGCGATGCCCGAAGCGCAGCCACGCGAAGCGCTCGGGGCGCTCGTAACGTTCGGGATCGAAGTCGCCCTGAACCAGTACGACGATCGCGCGCGCGCCACGGCGTTTCGCGTACTCGGCGGCGTGATCGAGCCAGAATGCATTCGCGATCACGCGGTCTTCGAACTCGCCATTGCGGCCGCCCGCATACAGAAAATGATTGTTCGGGCCCGGCACGTTCAGTCCGACGAACACGGTATCGCCGACCAGCCAGCGCACATTCTCGCGATAAGGCCGAAACCGCGACACTTCGCTTTCGCGCGCGAGCGGAATCGGATTCTGTCCCATCGACGACGCATCGGCGAACAGCGTCTGCCGCAGCAGATCGAGCCGCTCGACGGGATCGTAGCCGCCTGCCTCAGCCGTGCCGCAATCAGTCCAGTCGTGCTGGCCGGGAATGAAGACGAGCGCGGGCTTCGACGTTTCGAGCAGCGTATGGCGCGTTTCGAACAGCGAATCGCGGCAGGCTTCCTTGCTGCTTTTCAGATTGCCGTCATAGACGATGAACGAGACGTCCGGATCGCGCCCGATCGCGTCGAGCAGCCGCTGCGTGAGCGCTTCGTCGGCGGAACTTTGCAGTGTGCCGCCGATGACCGCGAACGCGTACTGTGGCGCCGGTTCTTTGGCGAACGACACACGGCCCGGCGCCATCAGCGACAGCGCGGCCACGTACGCGGCCGTCAGCGCAAACGCGCGTGCTGCGCCGCGCGAGCGGCGGCGAAGCGGCGTCGGCGCTTGACGATCGCGCGCGTCAGTCTCGTGCATCTGGCGACTTGGCCAGTTCATGCAGTTCGAACAGCAGGTCGAGCGCGTCGCGCGGACGCAGATCATTCGGGTCGATCTCGCGCAGGCGTTCGACGAGCGCCTGCGTGGCGGGATCGATTGCCGGCACGGGCGGCTCGTCGTCGGCGTCTTCGAGCATTGCAAGGGGCGTTGCGAACAGGTCGAGTTGCGGCGCGGGTTGCGCGGCCGACTGCTGCTCCAGATAAGCGAGATGCTTGCGCGCGGCACGAATCACCGCGTTCGGCACGCCCGCCAGTTGCGCGACCTGCAGGCCGTAGCTCTGGTTCGCGGGGCCATCGTTGACGGCATGCAGGAACACGATGCCGTGCCCATGCTCGACCGCTGACAGATGCACGTTCGCCGCATGCGGAAACTCGGCGGGCAGTTGCGTCAGTTCGAAATAGTGCGTCGCGAACAGCGTATGGCAGTTGTTGTGCGCAAGCAGATGCCGCGCGATGGCCCAGGCGAGCGCGAGGCCGTCGAACGTCGACGTGCCGCGCCCGATTTCATCCATCAGCACGAGGCTCTGCGGTGTCGCGTCGTTCAGGATCGCGGCGGCTTCCGTCATTTCGACCATGAAGGTCGAGCGGCCGCCCGCCAGATCGTCGGCGGCGCCGATCCGCGTGAAAATGCGGTCAATCGGGCCAAACGACGCGCGCCGCGCGGGCACATAGCTGCCCACGTACGCCATCAACGCGATCAGTGCCGTCTGACGCATGAACGTGGATTTACCGCCCATGTTCGGGCCGGTGATCAGCAGCAGCTTGCGTTCGGGATTGAGCACGCAGTCGTTGGCGATGAACTGTTCGACTTGCGCTTCGACCACGGGGTGTCGGCCCTGTTCGATATCGATGCCGCCCGTCGGCGTGAAGCTCGGGGCAACCCAGTCGAGCGCGCGAGCACGTTCCGCGAACGCGGCGAGCAGATCGAGTTCGGCGAGCGCCAACGCAACGCGCTGGCAATCGGCGATGAACGGCAGCAGCGATTGCAACAGCGCGTCATACAGCGCTTTCTCGCGCGCGAGCGCGCGTTCCTGCGCGGACAGCGCCTTGTCTTCGAACGTCTTTAGCTCAGACGTGATGTAGCGCTCGGCGTTCTTCAGCGTCTGACGGCGGCGATAATCGTCGGGCACCTTGTCCGTCTGGCCGCGCGTCACTTCGATGTAGAAGCCGTGTACTTTGTTGTATTCGACGCGCAGATTGCCGATGCCCGTGCGCGCACGTTCACGTGTTTCGAGATCGATCAGGAACTGTCCGCAGTTCTCCGAAATATCGCGTAGTTCATCGAGTTCCGCATCGTAGCCGCGCGCGATCACGCCACCGTCGCGCACCATCGCAGCGGGTTCCTGCGCGACTGCGCGCTTCAACAGGTCGACGCAGTCAGCGGGCGGCACCAGCGCCGTATCGATGCGCGCGAGTGAATCGGCAGCGGCCGTCACGGCGGCGAGTTGTGCGCGCAGTTCGGGCAGCGCAATGAACGTGTCGCGCAGGCTCGACAGATCGCGCGGACGCGCCGACAGCAACGCGAGCCGCCCGGTGATCCGTTCGATATCCGAGATCTGTCGCAGCGCGCTGCGCAGCCCGTCGAGGCTCGCTTGCGGCGGCGCGTCGAGCAGCGCGCCGATCGCCTGCTGGCGCGCCTGCGCGTACGACGCGTCGCGCGGCGGATGATGCAGCCAGTGACGCAGCAGACGGCTGCCCATCGTCGTGCAGCAGGTATCGAGCAGCGAGCAGAGCGTGGGCGAGTCCGTGCCGCGCAGCGTTTCCGTCAGTTCGAGATTGCGGCGCGTGGACGGATCGAGGCCGATGTATTCCGATTCGTATTCGACTTTCAGGCTGCGCACATGGCGCAACTGCTGGCCTTGGGTCGCCGCCGCGTACAGCAGCAGCGCGCCCGCCGCGCCGCATGCGCTCGAAAGCGAATGCGCGCCGAAGCCATCGAGGCCCGCCACTTCCAGTTGATCGCACAGCCGCTGCGTGCCCGAAGCGACGTCGAAGTGCCAGACGGGCACGCGCGTCGTCGCGCCGAAACCGGTGGGCACTGTCCATGCGTTCGAATCGTTCGACGACGGCGCGTCGGCAACGAGAATTTCAGCAGGGCGGATGCGCTCGAGCGCGGCCGCGACCTGATCGGGCGCGACTTCCGCGAGGCGCAGCGCGCCGCTCGCCAGATTGAGCCATGCGAGGCCGATCGTGGTCACGACGCCGCGCCGGTTGTGCCCCGCGCACACGGCGAGCAGATATGTGTCGTTCTTGTCGGACAGCAGCGCGGCATCCGTCAGCGTGCCAGGCGTCACCACGCGCACGACCTTGCGTTCGACAGGTCCCTTCGACGTCGCGGGATCGCCAATCTGCTCGCAGATCGCAACCGACTCGCCGAGTTTGACGAGCTTCGCCAGATACTGTTCGACGGCGTGATGCGGCACGCCTGCCATCTTGATCGGATTGCCGCCCGACGCGCCGCGCTGCGTCAGCGTCAGATCGAGCAGGCGCGAGGCCTTTTCGGCGTCGTCGAAGAACAGTTCATAGAAATCGCCCATCCGGTAGAACACGAGCGTGCCCGGATGCTCCCCTTTAATGCGCAGATACTGCTGCATCATGGGGGTGTGTTGCGCGTTGTCGCTTGCGGCTGCGGTTTGAGTGCCCATCCTCGTGTCTTTCTTGCGTGACTGTTCAGGGCGTGAGTTTAACCCGCCGAGGCGCCGAGCGAACCTGGCCGGATGGCCAGGTTGCTGTCGCCGTACAGGCACGAGTGCGCTTTGCTCATTCTTCGATGAGCGCACGCATGTCGACCTTGTGCGCGTTCGCGGCGCTGCGCCGCTGCGCAAGCCACATCATGCCCGTGATGAATACGCCGAACACAGCGATGATCCACTGCACGGGCATCTTCGCCGTCAGCAGGATCGCGTACGCGCCGAGCATCAGCAGCACGGCGAGATTCTGGTTGAAGTTCTGCACGGCGATCGAGTGGCCCGCCGTCAGCAATGTCGCGCCGCGGTGCTGGAGAATCGCGTTCATCGGCACGATGAAAAAGCCCGACAGCGCGCCGAGCAGCACCATCAACGGGTACGCGAAGATGATGTAAGCGGGCGCAAACAGCTCGCCGACGCGCAAGCCCGCGCCGGGCGGAAACAGGTTCTTGTTGTAGAACGCCATCGCGACGGCCACGGCGCCCGTAATCAGGCCAACGGGCAGCACCTTGAGTGACGCGCGCAACGGAATCCACGCGGCGGCAGCCGCTGCGCCGATCGCGATGCCGAGGCCGGCCACGCCCTGCATGACGGCCGCTTTCGACAGCGATAGCCCGAGATTCGCGTCGGCCCATTTGAGTACGAGCAATTGCAGCGTGACCGCGCCGCCCCACATCAGCGTCGTGACCCACAGCGCGATCTGCGCGAGACGGTCGGCCCACAGCACGTTGAAGCAACGCACGAACTCGCCGACCAGTTCACCCGGCTCCGCCAACCGGTTCGGATAGCGCGCGCCCGTGTCGGGAATGCCGACGTTGAGCGCGGCCGCGATCGCGTAGGTGATCATCACGGCGAGCATCGCGAGGTCGGCGGCGGAATGGATCAGCGGCCAATGCATGTGCTGCACGAAGCGCGACGCGTAGGTGCTGATCAGCGCGCCGCCCAGCATCGTGCCGACGATGGTCGACAGCACGGTCGCCGATTCGAGCCACGCGTTCGCGGCGACGAGCCGGTCGGCGGGCAGCAGCTCGGTGAGAATGCCGTACTTCGCGGGCGAGTACGCGGCTGCGCCGAAGCCGACCACGCCGTAAGCGATCATCGGATGCACGCCGCCGATCATCAGCAGGCAGCCGCACGCCTTCAGCGCGTTCGAGATGAACATCACGTGGCGCTTTTGCAGCGCGTCGGCGAATGCGCCGACGAACGGCGCGAGCAGCACATACGAAATCGTGAAGAAGATCTGCAGCAGCGGCGTGATCCACGCAGGCGAGCGGATCTCGGTGAGCAGCGCAATGGCCGCGATCAGCAGCGCGTTATCGGCGAGCGACGACACGAACTGTGCCGCGATGATCGTGTAGAAACCTTTCTTCATGGTCCCGATTGAAACACAGCGCCCACAATTTTGCCTTTGATGCACGTGTCCCGTTGATGTGCGCGACGTATCGCGAGTCACGAGCCCAAAAAGAAAAAAGCGGCCGAGGCCGCTTTCAACTGCACGCAGCGTCTTAAGCTGCCTGTTCCTTCGTCTTGGTGTAACGCGACAGAATTGGAATCATCTGTGCATATACCTTCGGGTTGCCGGCGACGATCTCATGCAAGTGCAGGAAGTCCGAGTCACCCGTGTAGTTACCGACCAGGCCACCCGCTTCCGTGACGAGCAGGCTGCCTGCCGCCATGTCCCACGCGCTGATGCCTTGCTCGAAGAAGCCATCGAGGCGGCCTGCCGCGACGTTCGCCAGATCGAGCGCCGCTGCGCCCGGACGGCGCAGGCCCGCGCACGCCTTCGTCATGTCGGCGAAGAGGTGCGTGTACGCTTCGAGCGTGTCCTTTTCGCGGAACGGGAAGCCCGTGCCGATCAGGCTGTCGGCGAGCCGGTCGCGGCGGCCGACGCGGATGCGCCGGTCGTTCAGGTACGCGCCGCGGCCGCGCGAGGCCGTGAACAGGTCGTTGCGCGTCGGGTCATAGACGACCGCCTGCGTGACGGTGCCCTTGTGCGCGAGCGCGATCGACACACAGTAATACTGGAAGCCGTGGATGAAGTTCGTGGTGCCGTCGAGGGGATCGATGATCCACTGGAATTCGGACTCGTTGCCCGATTCGCCGGACTCTTCGGCGAGGATCGCGTGATCGGGGTAGGCGGTGGTCAGCGTTTCGATGATGGCCGCTTCGGACGCCTTGTCGACCTCCGTGACGAAATCGTTGTGCTGCTTCTTGCTGACCTGCACGAGGTCGAGATCGAGCGACGCGCGGTTGATGATCTGCCCGGCGCGGCGAGCGGCCTTGACAGCGATATTGAGCATGGGATGCATGAGTCTGGATCCTTGTGCCGGACGCGCACGGCGGCGGCCCGTTGTTGAGCTGAAAATAAGCTGTTAATCATGCGAAACGGGCGCCCGATACGACTGAGTCGAAATCTGGCAGCACATTCCGTCGACGGAGACGAATTGAAGAAGAGCGATGCGCGGTGCCCGATGTTCCTCTTGAGAGGCAATGTGGCACGGCGCGAATATCGGGATTTTACCTGAGTCTCGTCGTTTCGAGGCGGTTCGGGCCGACCCGCGCGCGGGCAAACAGGCCTATGACGTTCGTCTGATGCAGTATTGGCCGATCGGCAGATGGAAAGAGGGAGCGGGTTGGGGCTACCATTACTGTTTCCTTGTCTCCAAAGCTCATCGTGGTTCAAACGCCTGCTTCGCCTTCCTCCAGTACCGCTTCCGACAACTCCAGCATCGGCGGCGGTTTCACGTCGACGCGTTTCGTGCTCGTCGAGCCGAGTCATCCCGGCAACGTCGGCGCGGCGGCGCGCGCGCTGAAAACCATGGGCTTTTCCCGGCTCGTGCTCGTGTCGCCGCGCGTGGCGGACGTGAAAAACGACCCGGAGGCGATCGCGATGGCCAGCGGCGCGGACGACGTGCTTGCGTCCGCCCATGTCGTGCCGACGCTCGCCGATGCGCTGTCGGGCGCGCACTGGTCGTTGGCGCTGACGGCTCGCGCCCGCGAGTACGGGCCGCCGCAGCTCGCGCCGCGCGCGGCTGCGATGCAGGCGCGCGAGCATGCCGTGCATGGCGATATCGCGCTCGTGTTCGGCAACGAGCGCACGGGGCTGTCTAACGAGGACGTCGAGCGGTGCAGCGCGCTCGCGCATATTCCGGCCAATCCCGCGTACAGCTCGCTGAATCTGTCGCAGGCGATCCAAGTTCTGTCGTACGAGTTACGCATGGCCTATCTGGTCGACAGCGACGGGTCGGAATCGCTGGCGGGCGGCGCGGGCACGCTCGCCCCGAGCGATGAAATCGAGCGCATGTATGTGCATCTGGAAAACGCGCTGATCGCGCTCGACTTTCTCGATCCCGGCAACCCGAAAAAACTGATGTCGCGCTTGCGGCGGCTCTTCGCGCGCTCGGGTCTCGAGCGCGAAGAGGTCAACATCGTGCGCGGAATCGCGAAGCACATTCTGCTGAACGCGAAAGGGCGCGACGGCGACCAGCGTTGAGCGGCGCGCGCATTCCACGACAGCCGTAACCATGTGCGCTGCGGCTGTCGCGGGCCGCGAAAGCTCAAACCTTGTCGTCCGCGTGGGCTTCCGGCAGGTTTCGCGCATTCGCCCTACAATGGCCCGAAACGTCATAAGCAAAGCTCGCCGGCTGGAATGCGCATGACTGCGGAAGCAATAGCGGACGCAAAAACGCACGCACCGGCGGCCCGCTCCCCGCGCAATGCGCGGCGGCGATCAATCCCTACGACAGCCTCACTGCCATGTTCACGAGACTCCGCGAAGACATCGCCACGATCCGCGAGCGCGATCCCGCCGCCCGCAGCGCTTGGGAAGTCCTCACGTGTTACCCGGGCTTGCACGCGCTGATATTCCACCGCTTCGCGCATGCTTGCTGGCGCGCGAACCGCCGCTGGATTGCGCGCTTCGCGTCGCAGTTCGGCCGCTTCATGACAGGTATCGAGATCCACCCGGGCGCGACGATCGGGCGGCGTGTATTCATCGATCACGGCATGGGTGTCGTGATCGGCGAGACGGCTGAAATCGGCGACGACTGCACGATCTATCAGGGTGTCACGCTCGGCGGCACGTCGCTCACACGCGGCGCGAAACGCCATCCAACACTGGAGCGCGGCGTGATCGTCGGCGCGGGCGCGAAGGTGCTCGGCGGCTTCACGATCGGCGCCGACGCGAAGATCGGCTCGAACGCCGTCGTCGTGAAGCCGGTGCCGGCGGGCGGCACGGCCGTCGGCAATCCGGCGCGCGTGATCATGCCGGCGACGGCATCGGTGGCAGCGGCTCCCGCATCCACGGGCGCCGATGGCAAGGCGACGACGGCTCGCCCAGGCTTCTGCGCGTACGGCATCACGCCGAATGCGGACGATCCCGTCTCGCTTGCCATTCATGGGCTGGTCAATCACGCGTCGACGCAATCGCAGCGCATCGACGAAGTCGTCGCGGCGCTCGAACGGCTCGGCGCAAGTCTTGAAGCGCTGCATGGCGCGGACGCGGCGTTGCTGGATCTGCGCCGTCTGTCGGCGGCGATCGACGGGAAGGTCGAGGTGGCGGCGCGCTAAGCGGCGCCAAACTGAAGGGCGCGCGCGAGGGGCGAAGGGTGAAAACGACTACTTGTCCAGCCGCAGCGCCTTGATCCCTTCGGAATCGATGCGTACATAACCGCCGCGGCGCTCGCCGTGGTCGAGGTCCCAATCGGGCAGTACCCAGCGCATGCCGCCTTTCTCATGGTGCAGCGCCGGCCTGTGGGTATGGCCGTGAATAATGGTGGCTGTCTTCGTCTTCTTGAAGAGCGCGGCGATGCCTTCCGACGTCACGTCGTAACGCGGCGACACGGGGCGTTGGCGTCCCGCTTCGCTCGATGCACGCATTTTCTCGGCCAACGCTTTACGCCAGCGATACGGCCACACCAGAAACAGCCACTGCGCGAAATGGTTACGCGCGAAGCCACGAAAGCGCTGATATTTGCGGTCCGACGTGCATTGCGCGTCGCCGTGCGTGAGCGCGATTTTTGTCCCGAACGCGGTGATGACGAACGGATCGGGCAGCCAGATCGCGCCCGCCGCTTTCATGAAGCGCTTGCCCAGCAGGAAGTCGCGATTGCCGTGCATGATGTATAGCGCGATGCCGCGCTCCGAGAGCGTGTGCATCAGCTCCGCCATACGGGCGGGGAAGGGCTCGGCGAGCATGTCGTCGCCGATCCAGTATTCGAACAGGTCGCCGAGAATAAAAACGGAATCCGCATGCTCGGCCGTCACGCGGATGAAATGCTCGAACGCGGCGACCGTCTGTGGGATCGCCTCGCTCAGATGCAGGTCAGCGATAAAGAAAAACGGGCGCGCCGCGTGCGGGCGTTTGCCCTCGCCAGGCACGCCCGCAGCGACGCTTCGCAGCGGCGTCTCTTGCAGCATGGAAGTGTGCTTCTCTAGTTGCTCAGCGCTTCTTAAAGAATAGGCTGTTCGTTTGAGTAATTCTCTTACTCGACGACGACGGCCTTTTCGATGATCACGTCGTCGACGGGCACGTCCTGGTGGAAGCCCTTCGAGCCCGTCTTCACCTTGCGGATCGCGTCGACGACTTCGAGGCCTTCGACGACCTTGCCGAACACCGCATAGCCCCAGCCTTGCGGCGTCGGCGACGAGTGGTTCAGGAAGTCGTTGTCGTTCACGTTGATGAAGAACTGGGCGGTCGCCGAGTGCGGGTCATTCGTGCGCGCCATCGCGACCGAACCCTTCACGTTCTTCAGGCCGTTGTTCGCTTCGTTGGCGATCGGCGTGCTGGTCGGCTTCTGCGTCATGCCCGGCTCGAAACCGCCGCCCTGGATCATGAAGCCGTCGATCACGCGGTGGAACACCGTGTTGTCGTAGTGGCCGGCCTTCACGTAGGCGAGGAAGTTTTCAACCGACTTCGGCGCCTTCTCGGCGTCCAGTTCCAGCTTGATGACGCCGTGGTTCGTGTGCAGTTCAACCATGATGATTTCCTTTGGGTCTAGGTGAGTGGAGGGCGCGGTGCATCGCCGTCTGAGCGGCCATTGGCCTGCGCCCGTGGCATGGTTAGTTCCGGTGCAGCGCTGGCTTTCGTGCAGTGCATCGAGTTGCCGGCCGCTCGCGCGTCACCCTGTTTGCAAATGCGTCGTCTGCTCGTGTGCTATCGAGCGCCTTCTCGCGGCCTGCACGGCCGCTTCGTTGCCAATCTTTGTTCCCGGCTTATTTGCCGACTTATTTGCCGACAATTGTCGCCGACTGGAGCACGATCTGCTTTTGCGGCACATCGCTCATCGGGCCGCGCGACGTGGTCGGCGTGCCCTCGATCTTCTTCACGACGTCCATACCCGACGTCACCTTGCCGAACACCGCGTAGCCATTGCCATCCGGATTCGGATAATCGAGGCCGGCATTGTCGACCGTGTTGATGAAGAATTGTGCCGTAGCCGAGTTCGGGTCGCTGGTGCGCGCCATCGCGATCGTGCCTGTCATGTTCTTCAGGCCGTTGCGGCTTTCGAGCGGAATCGGCGCGCGGGTCGGTTTTTCCGCGTAGCTCGTCGTGTAGCCGCCGCCCTGAACCATGAAGCCGGGAATCACGCGATGGAAGATCGTCCCGTTATATTGACCGGATTTCACGTAGTCGAGGAAATTGGCAACCGTCTTCGGCGCTTTCTCAGGATACAACTCGACGCGGATATCGCCTTCCGACGTCTTCAAGAGAACGGACGGATGCGCAGCCTGTGATCCGTTTTGCGCAAAAGCCGGTGCGTTCGCGATCAGGGCGGCGCTGCCGAGCGCCAACATCAACCATTTCATGTAAATCCTCGGGGTGAAAACAGGGTGAACTCAGATGAAAAACGTCGGCAGGCGCGCTGCCCTAAAGCGTGCGCGCCAGCGCTCACTGCGATGGTGCAACGTACGGCGGCGTCGCGAGCGAACCGTTTGGGCCGCCGAACGTGAAGCCCGGCGTCTCGGTAATGTTCTGCATGGCGCGATTCGTGTAGTCGGTATCAGCCGGCTGGCTGGTCTTCTTCACGGGCGTCTTGCGCGGGGTGACGATTTTCTCGATGTCGGCGATACGCTGGGTTGTCGTGCCGTTGCCTGCGCCCAGGCTTTGTGCGCGGCGATACGCCTGATCCGCCATGCGCAGATACAGGTCGCCGAGATTCTCATACGCGAGGCCATAGCCGGGGCTCGCCTTGACGGCCGTTTCCAGCGCGGCGCGCGCTTCCGTATAGCGGCCCTGCTTCGCGTAGAGCGCAGCAAGGTTGTTGTACGGTTCGGGCAGTTCGGGGAATGTCTCGGTGAGTTCGGTGAATGCGGCGATCGCTTCGTCGTCGCGGTTCAGGCGCGCGAGCACGGTGGCGCGCTTGAATTTGGCCTGTGCGTCGCGCGGATTCGCGGCGATGCGCGCATCGAGTTGCGAGAGCGCGGCCGTCCAGTTCTTCTGCTGGATCGATGCGTCGGCGTCGGGCGTCGCGTCACGCACGGCTGGACCGTGCGCAACGGTCGGCGTTTTCTGCGCGAAGGCGGGCGCGGCGGGCAGGACCATGAGGGCGAGGCCGCAGCAGGTCGCGCCCGCTGCCGTGCTCAAGGCCGCGAGCAAACCTGGACGGCTACCCGGACGGGAACCCGTACGGGACGACGCGCCGGAAATCGGGCGAAGCGTCGAGCGGAGCGCCGTCGCGAAGAGGGGCGTGGCGCCTCGCGCGCGGCCGCTGGAGTGTTTCATAGGCTCAGGTCGGGATGTTATACTCCGACCCATTCTAACAAAAGGTCTGCGCGTTCCGTCGAACCACAGACTGTCTTTTCGCCACTCGTGGTCGTCTCCGCCTTGACGTCAGCCTGATCCCGCGCCGTTGCGCGACAGGCTGTCAGTCATGCCGCACCGCCCGTGTTCGTGCATGCAGTTGCATGCTTTCATCGGGCGCGGTATGAACGAAGACCAAGCGGATCTCTTTCGGCCCACGCATCGTCTCTATGGAATCTCTGCGCATCTACAACACGCTCGCGCGTGACAAGCAAAATTTCGTGCCGCTTCATGAAGGCGAAGTGCGTATGTATGTCTGCGGGATGACGGTGTACGACTACTGTCACGTGGGCCACGCGCGGGTGATGGTCGTATTCGACATCGTGCAGCGCTGGCTGCGCACGCTCGGCTACAAGGTCACCTACGTGCGCAACATCACCGACATCGAGGACAAGATCATTCGCCGCGCAGTCGAGAACGGCGAGTCGATCCGCGCGCTGACGGACCGCTTCATCGCGGCGCTGCATGAGGATGCGGACGCGCTCGGTATCGAGCGGCCCGATCTCGAGCCGCGCGCGACGGACTTCATTCCGCAGATGCTCGGCATGATCGAGAAGCTCGAGCAGAACGGCTACGCGTATCAGGCCGCCGATGGCGACGTGAACTACGCGGTGCGCAAGTTCGCGAACTATGGCGCGCTGTCGGGCAAGTCGCTCGAAGATCTGCGCGCGGGCGAGCGCGTGGCCGCCAACGACGCGAAGCAGGACCCGCTCGACTTCGTGCTGTGGAAGCAATCGAAGCCCGACGAGCCCGCCGACACCGGCTGGGATTCGAAGTATGGGCGCGGCCGTCCCGGCTGGCACATCGAGTGCTCGGCGATGGGCTGCACGCTGCTCGGCGAGCATTTCGACATTCATGGCGGCGGCCAGGATCTGCAGTTTCCGCACCACGAAAACGAAATCGCACAAAGTGAAGGCGCTACCCGACAAACCTTCGTTAATTATTGGATGCACAACGGTTACGTGCAGATCGACAATGAGAAGATGTCGAAGTCGCTCGGCAACTTCTTCACGATCCGCGAGGTGCTCGCGAAGTACGATGCCGAAGTCGTGCGGTTCTTCATTGCGCGCGCGCATTACCGTTCGCCGCTGAATTACAGCGACACGCATCTCGACGATGCGCGCAGCGCGCTTGCGCGTCTGTACACGGCACTGAAGGACACGCCGCCGGGAGCGGGTGAGATCGACTGGAATGAAGCGCATGCGCAGCGTTTTCGCGCGGCGATGAACGACGACTTCAATACGCCTGTCGCCGTGTCGGTGCTGTTCGAGCTGGCGAGCGAAGTGAACCGCACGCGCGATGCGGCGCTGGCGCGTCAGTTGCACGGTCTCGCGCTGGTGCTCGGATTGCTCAGGCGCGAACCGCGCGTCTATCTGCAGCAGGCGGCGGGCAGCGAAAGCGAGGGTGCGCTCGATGTCGCAGCGATCGAAACGAAGATCGCCGCGCGCGTCGCCGCAAAGCAGGCAAAGGACTACGCCGAGGCAGACCGGATCCGCAAGGAATTGCTGGACGCCGGTATTGCGCTCGAAGACAAACCGGGCGGGTTGACCGAGTGGCGGCGCGTGTGAGCGCACCTCGTACTTCCCTCTGATCGACTCGCCAGGCAGGAGGCAGGATGGCAACGGCCACGAAGACGCCGGCTAAACGGGCCACGTCTCAATCAAACGCGGCAGCTAAGGTAAAGGCAGTACGGGCGCGAAGCGGCGCAGCGAAGGTGGCAGTGAAATCGGCGTCGGCGAAAGGCGCCAAGGCGGCCCTGCATGGCCCGCGCAAAACGACGGGTTCGCATGGCGCGCTCGCAAAGCCGGCGTCGTCCCGACACCTGCCCAACGGCGCGGACCTGCCCGAAGCAACGGTTGTGAAGCCGTCGCGCGCGCGGGCCGCGCACGCGAAGGGCAACGGCTCGCTGCCAGCGGAACTCGCAGGCGATGCGCAGGAACTCGTATACGAAAGCCATGAGGCCGAAACGGTGCGCAAGCCGCGCGCCGCTGTGTCGTTGGCGGAAGGCGAGCAGACTGTGCAGGGCGATCCGCAGTCGTCCGTCGTTACGCGTCCGGCGTACTGGGACAAGGCTTGTGCCGATCTCGTCAAGCGCGACCGCATTCTGAAGAAGCTGATCCCGAAGTTCGGCCCCGTGCATCTGTCGAGCCGCGCCGATCCGTTCGTCACGCTGGCGCGCTCGGTGGTCGGCCAGCAGATTTCCGTCGTGTCCGCGCAGTCGATGTGGCAGCGCATTGTCGCCGCCTGTCCGAAGCTCGTGCCGCAACAGATCATCAAGCTCGGGCAGGACAGTCTGATGAGCTGCGGAGTCTCGAAACGCAAGGCCGAGTACATTCTCGATCTCGCGCATCACTTCGTCTCGGGTGCATTGCACGTCGGCAAGTGGACGTCGATGGAAGACGAGGACGTGATCGCCGAGTTGACGCAGATTCGCGGCATCAGCCGCTGGACGGCTGAGATGTTCCTGATTTTCGATCTGTCGCGTCCAGACGTGCTGCCGCTCGATGATCCGAATCTGATTCACGCGATCAGCCAGAACTATTTCAGCGGTGAGCCGGTGACGCGCAGCGAAGCGCGTGAAGTTGCCGCAAACTGGGAGCCGTGGCGCACGGTTGCGACCTGGTACATGTGGCGTAGCCTCGATCCGGCGCCGGCCGGCAGCTGAATCAGGCATTGAAGCAGAAGGAAAAACCGTCGGAGTCTATCGATTTGTTAAAATTGATAGATTCGAGACGGTTTTGACATGGGCGCGCGCGGTTAGAATACGCGCTGCCGGTAAGTCGAAGGATTAAAAACCAATGAAGACCACCTTTCTGGATTTCGAGCAGCCGATCGCGGAGCTCGAAGCGAAAATCGAAGAATTGCGCTTCGTGCAGGACGATTCGGCCGTCGATATTTCGGAAGAGATCGAGCGGCTGTCGAAGAAGAGCCAGCAGCTCACGAAAGATCTGTATACGAACCTGACGCCATGGCAGGTTTCGCAGATTGCGCGTCATCCGCAGCGTCCGTACTCGCAGGATTACATCAACGAACTGTTCACCGATTTCCACGAACTGCATGGCGACCGCTCGTATGCGGACGACCTGTCGATCGTCGGCGGCCTTGCGCGTTTCAACGGCCAGCCATGCATGGTGATCGGTCATCAGAAGGGCCGCGACACGAAGGAGCGCGCGCTGCGCAACTTCGGCATGCCGCGCCCCGAAGGCTATCGCAAGGCCGAACGTCTGATGCGTCTTGCCGAGAAGTTCGGCCTGCCGCTCTTCACGTTCATCGATACGCCGGGTGCGTATCCCGGTATCGGCGCGGAAGAGCGCGGCCAGTCCGAAGCGATCGGCCGCAATCTGTACGTGATGGCCGAGCTGAAGACGCCCATCATCTCGACGATCATCGGTGAAGGCGGTTCGGGCGGCGCGCTGGCTGTCGCCGTCGCCGATAGCGTGCTGATGCTGCAATTCTCGACGTACTCAGTGATTTCGCCGGAAGGCTGCGCGTCGATTCTGTGGAAGAGTGCTGCGAAGGCGCCCGAAGCAGCCGAAGCGCTGGGTCTGACCGCGCATCGCCTGAAGGCGCTGAACCTGATCGACAAGATCGTCAACGAGCCGCTCGGCGGCGCGCATCGCGATCCGAAGGGTATGGCGGCCATGCTGCGCCGTGCGCTCGCCGATTCGCTGCGCCAGTTCCAGGGCATGAGCACGAACGATCTGCGTCAACGCCGCTTTGAACGCCTGATGGCCTACGGCAAGTTCAAGGAAACGACGCCGGGCGCGTAAGCCTTGCGCTCTCGTCCGAAGGCGCCTTCCGTACGACAAGCGCCATCACAACGTGACTCCCTCCGCTGACACTCCCGCCGACCGCCTCGTTCTCGATGCGGTCGGCGTTGCGTTTGGGGCCTTGCCCGACGATGCGCGCATCGCAATTGCGTTTAGCGGCGGCGTCGATTCGACGGTGCTGCTCGACGCCGCAGTGCGTGTCGGTGGTGCGTCGCGCTGCATCGCGTTGCATGTTCATCACGGACTGAGCGCCAATGCCGACGAATGGCTCGACCATTGCGGCGCGTTTGCGCGCGAACGGGATATTGAGTTTGCGTCGCTGCATGTCGACGTGTCGCGCGCGGGCGGTCTGAGCATCGAAGCCACGGCGCGCGACGCGCGTTATCGCGCGCTCGATGCGCTTTGCTCGCAGCATCGCGTGCGCACGCTGTGGCTTGCGCAGCATGCCGACGATCAGGCGGAGACCGTGCTGTTGCAACTATTGCGCGGAGCCGGGCTTGCGGGCCTGGCGGCGATGGCGCCGGAATATCTGCCGTCCGGCGCGTCCGTTGCGCGGGTGCGTCCGCTGCTGCATCTGCTGCGCGCGCAACTGGAGCAATACGCACACGGGCGCGATCTGCGCTGGATCGACGATGAGTCGAACAACGACACACGCTACGCGCGCAACGCGCTGCGTCACGATGTGTTGCCGCCGCTCGCCGTGCATTTTCCGGGCTTTCGCGACGCGCTCGCCCGAACGGCCGCGCACGCGGCTTCGGCGCAGCGTCTGCTCGACGAGCTGGCGCGCATCGATCTGCAAACGGCGCGTGGCGAAGAGGAGGGCGCGTTGTCGCGCGACGCGCTGCTCGCGCTCGACGACGATCGCGCGGCGAATCTGCTGCGTTACTGGATGCGTACGCTCGGCTTGACGGCTGCATCGACTGCGCGTCTGACGGATGCGCTGCGCCAGTTGCGCGCGATCGGCGACGCTCACAGCTTGCGGGTCGATCACGCGGGCCAGGCGTTGCGCAGCTATCGCGGCCAGGTCTATTGGGAAGCCGGCGACAGCGCCGATCCCGCCGACGAAACGGCACTCGTCGAACGCGCCGAAAGCGTGCTCGTATGGCAAGGGCAGAGCGTGTGGCGTTTGCCGCAGTGGCGCGGCACGTTCGTATTCAGCGAGGCGGGCGCCGACGCGCCCGATGCGATTCCCGCCGATGCGCTCACGCGCGCGCCGCTCGTCGCACGCTCGCGCCGCGGCGGCGAACGGATGCGCTGTGCTGCGAACGGCCCGAGCCGCACGTTGAAGAATCTCTTTCAGGAGCGCGGCGTGCCGTCGTGGAAGCGCGATGTGCCGTTGCTTTTCGCCGGCGGCGCACTGCTGTTCGTGCCGCTGATCGGCGTGAACCACGCCGCGCCCGTCGACCCGGCGCAACACGCGAGCGCGCGTTACATCAGGATCGACTGGCGCGAGGATCTGACGCTCGCCTGATGTTCATATCGTCCGCCGGCGACGCCCGACCGGCCGGACAGCCACTGTCATCCACGCGCAACAATTGCCGCAAATCCTTCTACGACAAGCATTTGCAACGGCTTTTGCCTGGATTGCGGCTTGTCTTTTTATTGCCGATCAGGTAGGGTAACTTGTTTGCCCGACTCGCTTTTTGTCGTGTTACCTGGCTGTTCTTATGCGGACGTCCGGGGCGCGCTCCAAGCCGTTAGCCACCTCGTTAGCGTCCGTCAGCCCTGTTTACCGGCAGGTTTTGGCAGGGCCGGAAAAAGCAAACCCGGCAAATCCGCGCGTACCCTACGCACGCTGCATCTGCGCCGCCCACACTGCGCCGTCGTTCCCGAACGTTGTGCCCTGTGCTTTCTTTGTGCGGCCGTCTCCAGCGCGCCCGGCGCGCGCCGGTTGGCGTATCAGTTTCCCTTCAGTTCAGAACGACAATGGCACTCATCGTACATAAATACGGCGGCACATCGATGGGCTCGGTCGAGCGCATCAAGAACGTCGCGAAGCGCGTCGCGAAATGGCACAAGGCAGGCCACAAGATGGTCGTCGTGCCTTCGGCGATGTCCGGCGAAACGAACCGCCTGCTGGGTCTCGCGAAAGAAATTTCGCCCCAGCCCAGCCCGCGCGAACTCGACATGATCGCGTCGACGGGTGAGCAGGTCAGCGTCGGCCTGCTGTCCATCGCGCTGCATGACGCAGGCGTCGATGCCGTCAGCTACACCGGCTGGCAAGTGCCCGTCAAAACGGATAGCGCCTTCACGAAAGCGCGTATCAGCGACATCGACGGCGAGCGCGTGCTGCGCGATCTCGACGAAGGCAAGGTCGTCGTCATCACGGGCTTCCAGGGCATCGACCCCGAAGGCCACATCACGACGCTCGGCCGTGGCGGCTCGGACACGTCGGCGGTCGCGGTGGCCGCGGCGCTGAAAGCGGACGAATGCCTGATCTACACGGACGTCGACGGTGTCTACACGACGGACCCGCGCGTGGTCGAAGAAGCGCGCCGTCTGGATCGCGTGACGTTCGAGGAAATGCTGGAAATGGCCAGCCTCGGTTCGAAGGTGCTGCAGATCCGCTCGGTGGAATTCGCCGGCAAATATCAGGTGAAGACGCGCGTGCTGTCCAGCCTGACCGATCCGCTGATGTCGCTCGACGAAGAAATGAAGTCGGGCACCCTGATTACTTTTGAAGAAGACGAAACCATGGAAAAAGCAGTCATCTCGGGAATCGCGTTTCAGCGTGACGAAGCCCGTATCGCCGTGATGGGTGTGCCCGACAAGCCGGGCATCGCATATCAGATCCTCGGCCCGGTTGCCGATGCGAATATCGATGTCGACATGATCATCCAGAACCAGAGCGTCGAAGGCAAAACGGCGTTCACGTTCACGGTCGGTCGCGGCGATTACCAACGCGCCATGGAGATCCTCACGAACCAGGTCAAGGGTCACGTGAATGCCGAACAGGTGCTGGGCGATCCGAAGGTGTCGAAGGTCTCGGTGGTCGGCGTCGGCATGCGTTCGCACGTGGGCATCGCGAGCAAGATGTTCCGCACGCTGTCGGAAGAGGGTATCAATATCCAGATGATCTCCACGTCGGAAATCAAGATCTCGGTGCTGATCGACGAGAAGTACATGGAACTCGCCGTGCGCGCGCTGCATAAGGCATTCGAACTCGACCAGGCGTGATGTGTACGCAGTACCTGTTTGCTTCGGTGACAGGCATCTGCGTAAAAGCTTGTGTGCGATAAAGCGCGGTAAAAGGACAGGTCAAGGAAGTGACATTCCGAAGTGACATTCGATCGACACTTCAGGCACAAAAAGTGTGAAGTAGAAATTGACCGCTGCCTCGTAACCCGCTATTATCTTGGCTTCGTTGCGCTGCCTCCCTGGCGCAAGCGAAAGTTTGGGAGACGTGGCCGAGAGGTCGAAGGCACTCCCCTGCTAAGGGAGCATCTGGGCCAAAACCTGGATCGAGGGTTCGAATCCCTCCGTCTCCGCCAGAAATGGCGGTGGAACCCCGTAGAGCTGCGGCTCTGCGGGGTTTTGTTTTTTGCGCGCCTGTTTCATGTGTCTTCGTGATTTTCTCCGCTCAGACTCAACTTTTCATTCCACGGCCCGTAAACATCGGTATTGGTGAATTGCGTTCGCGATGAATGCGCCATTCACGCGATTCATGCGGGATATCGTTTTGCCTGGGATAACCAAACGAACTGCCTGCGGTTTGCGAATCGCAAAGAACCCGCGAAACGTGCGTGTACGCAACAGTGGAAACGCTGGGCATATCACCAAATGCTGTCGCGTGTAACAGGACGTTACGAAGCGCTTTGCGACGCGAAGTTATGCATCAGTTATTACAAAGTTGAAATACGCGTTAAGCGTCGCTTTGTTATATTCGAATCAAGCAGTCGATAAACACAACTCCCGCAAAGAAAGGTGAAACCATGAAGTCCACGCGTCTTATCCCGCTGATCGCTGGCGTGCTCGCGATCGGCGCGTCGAGTGCGGCGATGGCTGGGGGACTGAACGTCGGTGTCAACATCGGTATTCCCGCTCCCGTCTATGTCGCGCCGGCGCCTGTGTATGCACCGCCGCCGCCGCCTCCGCCGCCCGTCGTGTATCAGCCGTATCAGCCGTATCAGCCGGTGCCTGTCGTCGCTGGACCCGCCATCGTGATCGGCTGGCATGGCGATCGTTACTGGGATGGCCGCCGCTACTGGGGCCGCGACGACTACTATCGTCATCACGGCGGCTACGATCATGGCCATGGTCATGGTCACTGGGATAACGGCCATCACAACGGCTGGCATTGATCCCGCGCTGCGTCGCATGCGCCCAACAAAAAACCGCCCCTCGGGGCGGTTTTTTTCTGGTTGCACGCGCAACGACGCGCGCATTCGAGTAAGCGCGTGCGCTTACTCGGCGACGGCGGCCATCCCACCGACCACGGCGCTGAAGCCGCTATCGACATGCATGATCTCAGCCGTCACGCCGGAAGCGAGGTCCGACATCAGGAATGCCGCTGCATTGCCGACCTGTTCGATCGTGACATTGCGCTTGAGCGGCGCATTGCCTTCGACGAAATCCAGAATCTTGCCGAAGCCCTTGATGCCGCTTGCCGCGAGCGTCTTGATCGGGCCTGCCGAAATGCCGTTCACGCGAATGCCCTTGCCGCCCAGCGACACGGCGAGATAACGCACGCTCGCTTCGAGCGATGCCTTTGCCAGGCCCATCGTGTTGTAGTTCGGGATCGCTTTTTCGGCGCCGAGGTACGACAGCGTGAGCAGCGCTGCGTCGTTCGACAGCATCGGCAACGCGGCCTTCGCGAGAGCGGGGAAGCTGTAGGCGGAGATGTCGTGCGCAATGCGGAAATTTTCACGCGTCATGCCGTCGAGGAAGTCGCCGGCGATCGCTTCGCGCGGCGCGAAGCCGATCGAATGAACGAGGCCGTCGAGGCTGTCCCAATGTTCTTTCAGCGAAGTGAACAGTGCTTCGATCTGCGCATCGTCGGCGACGTCGCACGGGAAGATCAGATTGCTGCCGAATTCGCTCGCGAACTCGGTGATGCGATCCTTGAAGCGGTCGCCGACATACGTGAACGCGAGTTCTGCGCCTTCGCGCTTGCAGGCTTGCGCGATACCGTACGCGATCGAACGGTTCGACAGCAGGCCCGTCAGCAAGATTCGTTTACCAGCGAGGATGCCCATGGATTCTCCTAATGAGGTCAGTGCGCCGCGATGACAGAGTGCGGGAACGCGCGGGATTTTGGGTAGAATTCTCTCACATTGCAACTGCCCACCGACCAACAAGGCACCTATGACCGCAGGCACGCGACGGGTTGAAGCGCCGCGCCCGAGATGGCGCACTCTGATTCGTCCACTGTTGCGTCCGTTGTTGCGTGTGCGTTGCAAGGCGATGCCGCGCGCCGTAATCGCCGTGTGCGTCGGCTCGCTGATCGGCTTGTCGCCCATGACGGCGCAGCATGCACAGGCCGCGTATGCGATCGCGCAGTACGGCAATCCGAAGTATCCGCCCGACTTCAAGCACTTCGACTACGTCAATCCCGACGCGCCGCGCGGCGGTACGCTGGTGCTCGCGAATCCCGACCGCTCGACGAGCTTCGACAAGTTCAATCCGTTCACGATGCGCGGCAGCGCGGCGCCTGGTATCGGCCTGTTGTTCGAGAGCCTGACGACGGGCAGCGCCGACGAAGTCGCGTCCGCTTACGGCCTGCTTGCCGACGACATCGCCGTCGCGCCGGACGGCCTGTCCACAACTTTCCACATCAATCCGCTCGCGCATTTTTCGAACGGGGATCCCGTCACGGCCGAAGACGTGAAGTTTTCGTTCGATACCTTGAAGAGTCCGCAGGCCGCGCCGCAATTCGCCGCGTATTTCGCGGAGATCACGCGCGTCGTGATCGTCGATCCGGCGACGGTGCGTTTCGAATTCAAGCAGCACGATCGCGAGTTGCCGTTGCTCGCGGGTGGCATGCCTGTGTTCTCGCGCAAGTGGGGCATGAAACCGGACGGCAGCCGCACAGCGTTTGATCAGCTTGCGTTCGAAAAACCGCTCGGCAGCGGGCCGTATCTGATCGAGAGCTACGACAACGGGCGCACGATCACCTACAAGCGCGACCCGAAGTACTGGGGCGACAAGCTGCCCGTGCGCGTCGGCATGTATAACTTCGAGCGCATCAACTACAAGCTGTATTCGGATGGCACCGCGCGTCTCGAAGCGTTCAAGGCGGGCGAATACGATGCGCTCGTCGAGTACGTCGCGCGCAACTGGGTGCGCCGCGACGTGGGCAAGAAGTTCGACAGCGGCGAGCTGATCAAGCGCGAGTTTCCGCAACATAACGGCACGGGGATGCAGGGCTTCATCCTGAACCAGCGCCGGCCACTTTTCTCGGACGTGCGCGTGCGCAAGGCGCTCGATCTCGCGCTCGACTTCCAGTGGCTCAACCGGCAACTGTTCTACAGCCAGTACAAGCGGATCGACAGCTACTTCGTCAATACGGATCTGCAAGCCAAGGGCTTGCCGTCGCCGGGCGAACTGAAACTGCTCGAGCCATGGCGCGCACAACTCGAGCCCGGCGTGTTCGGCGTGCCGCCGAAGCAACCCGACACGGACCCGCCCGGTTCGCTGCGTGCGAATCTGCTCGAAGCGCGCGCGCTGCTCGCGC
This sequence comes from Paraburkholderia terrae, assembly GCF_002902925.1. Taxonomy (GTDB): domain Bacteria; phylum Pseudomonadota; class Gammaproteobacteria; order Burkholderiales; family Burkholderiaceae; genus Paraburkholderia; species Paraburkholderia terrae. The sequence goes on from NZ_CP026111.1 coordinate 1,358,273, forward strand.
AGGCTGGCTGGACGTATCGCGATGGCGCGCTGCGCAACGCGAAGGGCGAGCCGTTCGCGTTCGAGATACTCGACGACTCGGGCTCGTCGGCTACGTTCGACCCGGTCTACGCCACCTATATCCGCAATCTGAAGAAGCTCGGTATCGATGCGCGTACGCGTACTGCGGACTTCGCGGTGTATCAGAAGCGACTCGACGCGTTCGACTTCGACGTCACCACAATCCGTTTTCCCGACGTGCAAGTGCCGGGCGCGGACATGATCGACCGGTTCGGCAGCAAGGCTGCGGGCGATCCGGGCTCGGGCAACCTGATCGGGCTGAAATCGCCCGCCGTCGATGCGATCCTGCGCGCGCTGGTCGGCGCGCAGACCCGCGAGCAACTCGTCGATGCCACTCACGCGCTCGATCGGGTGCTGGTTAACGGCTACTACATGGTCCCGCACTGGTACAGCGCGACGCATCGCGTGGCGTTCAAGCGCGGCATGGCGTGGCCGTCGACCTTGCCGCTGTACTATACGGCGGAAGGATGGATCACCTCGATGTGGTGGTTCGCCACGCCGCAATGAGCGCGCTGATCGCGTACCCCATCATGTACTTTTGATTCTGGACGGCCGCCATGTGGAGCTACATCCTCAAACGTCTGCTATTGATGATCCCTACGTTGATCGGCGTCCTCACGCTGACTTTCGTCGTGATCCAGTTCGTGCCAGGCGGACCCGTCGAGCAGGCGGTTCACGAACTGCGGCGCAGTACCGCCGAAGGCGGCACGCCGTTCGGGCTGCGCGCGCACAGCGGCGTCGATGCGCAGCAGATCGCGCAACTCAAGGCACTGTATGGCTTCGACAAACCGCCGCTCGAACGCTACTGGCTGATGCTCAAGCGCTTCTCTCACTTCGACCTTGGACAAAGTTATTTCCGGCATCAAAGCGTGTGGTCGCTGATCGTGTCGAAGCTGCCGGTGTCGATCAGCATCGGGCTGTGGACGTTCTTCCTCACGTATCTGATATCGGTGCCGCTCGGCATCGCGAAGGCGGTGCGCAACGGCTCGCGCTTCGACGTCGCGACGAGCCTCGTCGTGCTGATCGGCTACGCGATTCCTGGCTTTGTGCTCGGCGTGCTGCTGCTCGTGCTGTTCGGCGGCGGCTCGTTCCTGCAGCTGTTCCCGCTGCGCAATCTCACATCCGACAACTGGGACCAGTTGAGCTTCTTCGGCAAGATTCTCGATTACCTGTGGCACATCACGCTGCCGATCGTGGCCTCCGTGGTCGGCAGCTTCGCGGTCGTCACGATGCTCACCAAGAACGCCTTCCTCGACGAAATCCGCAAGCAGTACGTGCTGACCGCGCGCGCAAAAGGACTGTCCGAGCGGCGCGTGCTGTGGAAGCACGTGTTCCGCAATGCGCTGTTGCCGTTGATCGTCGGATTTCCGGCCGCGTTCATCGGCGCGTTTTTCACGGGCAGCCTGCTGATCGAAACGCTGTTCTCGCTCGACGGGCTCGGACTGCTGTCATATGAGTCGGTCGTGCGGCGCGATTATCCCGTCGTGCTCGGCACGCTCTATCTCTTCACATTGATCGGGCTCGCGACCAAGCTCGTCTCCGATCTCTGCTATGTGTGGGTCGATCCACGCATTCAATTCGAACAACTGGAGCGCTGATTTGAGCCGCGTTCGTACAGATGCCGAAGTGTCGCGCGCGCAGCCGGTGCGCGCGTTCGTGTCGCCGTCGCCCGCGCGCCGTGTGTGGCTGCGTTTCCGGCAGCAGCGGCTGGGCTACTGGAGCCTGATCGTGTTCGTCGTCGCGTTTGCGGCGAGCCTTGCCGCGCCGCTGTGGTCGAACGACAAGCCGGTCGTCGTGCGCTACGACGGCCACTATTATTTCCCGCTCGTGAAGGACTACGCGGAGACGACCTTCGGCGGCGACTTTCCGACGCCCGCCGATTACCTCGATCCGTACGTCAAGCAGCGCCTCGACGCGCCGGGCAACTTCGTGATCTATCCGCTGAACCGCTACTACTATGACACGCTCAACTATTTTTCGAAGCGACCGAATCCGGCGCCGCCTTCGCGCGACAACTGGCTAGGCACCGACGATCGTGGCCGCGACCTGTTCGCGCGTCTCGTGTACGGCTTTCGCGTGTCGGTGGAGTTCGCGCTGGTGCTGACTTTCATCGGCACCGTGCTTGGCGTGCTGGCGGGCGCCGTGCAGGGTTACTTCGGCGGCAAGACGGACATCTTCGGGCAGCGTCTGATCGAAATCTGGAGCGCGATGCCGGAGCTGTATCTGCTGATCATCTTTGCGTCGATCTTCGAGCCGGGCTTTATTCTGCTGATCGTGCTGTTGTCGCTGTTCGGCTGGATCGGCCTTGCCGACTACGTGCGCGCCGAGTTTCTGCGCAACCGGCAACAGGACTACGTGCGCGCCGCGCGGGCCATGGGGTTGTCGAACTGGCAGATCATCTGGCGACATGTGTTGCCCAATAGTCTGACGCCCGTCATCACGTTCCTGCCGTTCCGGATGAGCGGCGCAATTCTCGCGCTGACGAGCCTTGATTTTCTCGGCCTCGGCGTGCCGCCGCCGACGCCCAGCCTCGGTGAACTGCTCGCGCAAGGCAAGGCGAATCTCGACGCGTGGTGGATCTCCATGTGGACTTTCGGCGTGCTGGTCGTGACGCTGCTGCTGTTGACGTTCATGGGCGACGCGCTGCGCAACGCGCTCGACACGCGCATCTCCGACGCGATGAAGGCGGGAGGCAACCAGTGAGCGCAAACGCGACGAAACACGACGGGCCGCTGCTCGAACTCGATCATCTGCGCGTGACCTTCGGTGACACAGTGGCCGTCGACGATGTGTCACTCACGATCGGCCGCGGCGAGCGCGTCGCGCTGGTCGGCGAATCGGGCTCCGGCAAGAGCGTGACGGCGCTGTCGATCCTGCGTCTGTTGAACGACGCGCAGACGAGCGGCGTCGTGCGCTTCGACGGCGAAGATCTGCTCGCGAAGAGCGAGCGCGAAATGCGCGGGATGCGCGGCTCCGCTATCGCGATGATCTTTCAGGAGCCGATGACAGCGCTCAATCCGCTGTACACGATCGGCGACCAGATCGCGGAAACCATCGTGCTGCACGATGGCGTGAGTGCCAACGAAGCGCGCAAGCGCGCCGTTGCGCTGCTCGACCGCACGGGCATCACGGAGCCGGGCAAGCGCGTGAACAGTTATCCGCATCAGTTGTCGGGCGGCCAGCGACAGCGCGCAATGATCGCGATGGCGCTCGCGTGCCGTCCACGGCTGCTGCTCGCCGACGAGCCGACGACCGCACTCGACGTGACGATCCGCGCGCAGATCGTCGAGCTGCTGCTCGAACTGCAACGCGAGGAAGCCGAAAAGCGCGGCATGGCCGTGCTGCTGATCACGCACGATCTGAACCTCGTGCGGCACTTCGCGCAACGGGTCGCGGTGATGGAGAAGGGCGTGCTCGTCGAGAGCGGCCCCGTCGATACGCTGTTCGCGTCGCCACAGCATCCGTACACGCAGCGTCTGCTGCAAAGCCGTCCGGAGCGCGCCGTCGTGCCCGTGCTGCCGATCGCGCCCGTGCTGCTCGACGCGCGCGACGTCTGCGTCGATTTCAGGACGAAGTTGTCAGGCATGGCCGGCTGGTTCCGGTCGGGGCGCTTCCGTGCGGTCGACGACGCGACGGTGTCGGTGCGGCAGGGCGAAACGCTCGGCATTGTCGGCGAGTCGGGGTCGGGGAAATCGACACTCGCGATGGCCCTGCTCGGCCTGCAAAGAACCTCGCACGGCGCGATCGATTTTCAGGGCAGGGCGCTCCGCAGTTATCGCGGACGCGAGCAGACCACGCTGCGCTCGAACATGCAGGTCGTCTTTCAGGATCCTTTTAGTTCACTTTCACCTCGGCAGACGATCGAGCGGATCGTCGGCGAGGGGCTCGCGCTGCATCGGCCGCAACTGAATGCCGACGCACGGCGCGACAAGGTGATTGGCGTGCTGCGCGAAGTGGGGATCGACCGGACGGCGCTGCATCGCTACCCGCACGAATTCTCCGGCGGACAGCGGCAGCGCATCGCGATTGCGCGCGCGCTGGTGCTGGAACCGCGCATCCTGATTCTCGACGAACCGACCAGCGCGCTGGACGTCTCGATCCAGCAGCAGGTGCTGAAGCTGCTCGCGGGTTTGCAACGTAAATACAACCTGGGATTCGTGTTCATCAGCCACGATCTGGCCGTGATCGGCGCCATGGCGCATCGCGTTGCCGTCATGCAAAACGGGGCGATCGTGGAGACGGGCGAGGTCGAGCGGATCTTTGCAGAACCGACCCATCCTTACACACGTAAGCTGTTGAAAGCGGCCTTGACGACTTGACATTCACCAATTGGGTGCGGCGAGTCATTGTTTTTTTCTATTTGTTTTGACATTGGAATACTTACTGGCTAGTATCGACCAAACTTTTTTCCTAGCCTGTTGATTTTCAGGCAAAAACTACCGCCGCACCCAGCCCTAACCAAAACCAACCACCAGACCAATGCAGCACCAAAACCTAACCCAGGCTTGCACGCGCGTCGTCGCCGGGATGTTCATTGGCGTACTGATGGCCGCAGCTCCCGGCGCTTTCGCCGATGAAGTAAGCAGCTTTAACCAGAATGCCTCATTCTCGACCTCTTCCGGGTCGAGTTCAGTGTCCTCCACCACACAAAGCACGCAAAGCGCTGCCTCGAATTCCGAGAGCGGCGCTCGTTCGTTTTTGTCCGGCATGGCCGGCAAGGCGGGTGATGTGGTGGTCGGCGCCCTCAACATGATCGGCGTGCGTTACCGCTGGGGCGGCGATACGCCGGATTCCGGCCTCGATTGCAGCGGGTTCGTGCGTTACGTGTTCCAGGACACGCTGGGCATGGCACTGCCGCGCCGCGCGGAAGAAATGAGCCGTGTCGGCGAGAAGGTTCGGGTTTCCGACCTGAAGCCGGGCGACCTCGTGTTCTTCAACACGATGCGCCGTACGTTCTCGCACGTCGGCATCTACATCGGCGACAACAAGTTCGTGCATTCGCCTTCTACGGGCAGCACGATCCGCGTCGACGACATGGATGACGGTTATTGGGAAAAGCGCTTCACGGGCGCGCGTCGTATCGAATCGACGGTGCCGCAGCAGCAGGAGCTGCGCCAGCGCGTGAGCGCGACGATCGGTGGCAACAATTAAGACGATCGTTGGTTGACTGGTTTCAAACGAAAGGCCCGCTTCATCTGAAGCGGGCCTTTTGCTTTGCTGCGTCCGTTTTCGCGTATGACGCCGCCGGTCAGGCCGTTGCGCGCGCCGCCGCCAGTTTGCGCAGCAGTTCGGGCGCGATGCGCGCGGCGGCTTCTTCGCCCGCCAGAATCGCCGCATTGCGTTGTCCGAAGTCGGTGCCGCTCATCGCGTTCAGATTCGGACGGATCACGACATCGGCGTATTTGTCGAGTTCGTATGCCTTGATTGTCTGACCCATGATCGTGAACGTCTGCATCAGTACGTCGAAGGAGCTTTCGGTAAGCGCTGTTTCGGGCCGCGCGGAAATATCGACGGCGATCACGAAGTCCGCGCCCATCTTGCGCGCGAACGACGCGGGCACCGGGCTGACGAGGCCGCCGTCGACGTATTCATGTCCGCCGATCTTCACCGGCTCGAACACCGACGGCACGCTCGACGACGCGCGCACCGCGATGCCCGTGTTGCCGCGCTGGAAAAGAATCGGCTGGCCCGTTTTCAGATCCGTTGCGACGACGCCGAGCGGCTTCGCCATTTTCTCGATCGGGCGATTGTCGAGCGTCTTGTTCAGGTAGTTCTGGAGCGCTACGCCTTGCAGAAGGCCGCGCGTGCGAAACGGCATCGCCCAGTCGCTGATCGACGCTTCGTCCATCGTCAGCGCGAGCTTGTTGAGCGCGAAACCGTTCAGGCCCGAAGCATACAGCGCCCCGACCACCGACCCGGCGCTGGTCCCGCACACCAGATCGATCTGGATGTTGCGCGCCTCCAGTGCCTTGATCACGCCGATATGCGCAAAGCCGCGCGCGGCGCCGCCGCCGAGCGCGAGCCCGATGCGCAGCGGCCGTTCTGGCTTGACGGTTGGCGTCGGCGGGTTGGACGCGGTGTTGGGCGTTGGCGTGACAGTGTCGGGCTTGCTGCCCGTCGACGCGCAGGCGGAGAGAACAGCGGAGGCCGCGGCAATCGAGAACGTGCGGCGGGACAAGCGTGGCGATGACGGTTTCAACGAATTCTCCAGCGACGGGGCGCCGACGTCCATGCGAAAGTGTCGTGCCGCGTGTCATGCAAAAGCGATCGCTGGCGGCGATCCTCGCGCGCTGCACGGAGCCTGTCGGGAGCCGGACGGCAGCGCGCGCACATCATAATGCAAAGCGGGCGCGCGGCGACAATCGGTTGAGGAAACCGTCTACACGTCTAGTTGTCGGTGTCGGGTACTGACGACGTCCGTTGTCCGATGTTTCGGCCTATGCCTTCCGACGCGCTGCCGGACGCGCCTGCAAACCCATGTTGTCAGTATTCGACGGGTATAATTCGTCTCTCTTTTTCAATCGCGTTCGCGCCGTCGGCAGGCGTTGTCACCGTCGCCGGGCGCGATCCGTTTCCGTTGCCGCGCCTGGCTTCGATGTTCGCCGGGCGCAGGCGTCTGCCGCCGAGTTACCGCACATGACCACTCCCGTTCGCACCCGCTTCGCACCGAGCCCCACCGGCTTCATTCACCTCGGCAACATTCGCTCTGCGCTGTATCCGTGGGCGTTTGCGCGCAAAACGAAGGGCGTGTTCGTGCTGCGTATCGAGGACACCGACGTCGAGCGCTCGACCGAGCAATCCGTCGACGCGATTCTCGAAGGCATGCAATGGCTCGGCCTCGATTACGACGAAGGTCCGTTCTACCAGATGCAGCGCATGGACCGTTATCGCGAAGTGCTGCAGCAGATGCAGGAGCAGGGGCTCGTGTATCCGTGCTACATGTCGACGGAAGAACTCGACGCGTTGCGCGAGCGCCAGCGCGCCGCCGGCGAAAAGCCGCGCTATGACGGCACGTGGCGCCCCGAGCCGGGCAAGGTGCTGCCGACGCCGCCCGCCGGCGTGGAACCCGTGCTGCGTTTCCGGAATCCGCTGATGGGCGTGGTCGCGTGGGACGATGCCGTGAAGGGCCGCGTCGAAATTTCGAACGAAGAACTCGACGATCTCGTGATTGCGCGCCCGGATGGCACGCCGACCTATAACTTCTGCGTGGTCGTCGACGATCTCGACATGAAGATCACGCACGTGATTCGCGGCGACGACCACGTCAACAACACGCCGCGTCAGATCAATATCCTGCGCGCGCTCGGCGCCGAGCCGCCCGTCTACGCCCACCTGCCTACCGTGCTGAACGAGCAGGGCGAGAAGATGAGCAAGCGGCACGGCGCGATGAGCGTGATGGGCTACCGCGACGCCGGCTATCTGCCAGAAGCCGTGCTGAACTATCTCGCGCGTCTGGGCTGGTCGCATGGCGATGCGGAGATTTTCTCGCGTGAGCAACTGATCGAATGGTTCGATCTCGATCACCTGGGCAAGTCGCCGGCGCAGTACGACCACAACAAGCTCAACTGGCTGAACAACCACTACATCAAGGAAGCCGACAACGCGCGTCTCGCCGATCTGAGCAAGCCGTTCTTCGCGGCGCTCGGCATCGACGAAGCGACGCTCGCGAAGGGCGCGGATCTGGCGGGCGTGATCGGGCTGATGAAGGATCGCGCGTCGACGGTGAAGGAGATCGTGGACAACGCCGCAATGTTCTATCGCGAACCGAATCCGGATGCCGATGCGCTCGCGCAGCATGTGACGGACGTCGTGCGTCCGGCGCTCGCCGATCTCGCCGCGGCATTGAAGACCTGTGAGTGGACGAAGGAGGGCATCGCCGCCGCGTTGAAGGCGACGCTCGGCACGCACAAGCTGAAGATGCCGCAACTCGCGATGCCCGTGCGTTTGCTGGTGGCGGGCACGACGCATACGCCGTCCATCGATAGCGTGCTGATGCTGTTCGGTCGTGACGTGGCCGTGAGCCGCATCGAAAAGGCGCTTGCCTGAGCAGGCGAAGCGAGGTCGCCCGGCATCGTTGTGCGGCCTCGCAAAAAAATTGTAGAAAGCGACTTAAGAGGTATTTACAAAGCGAAAATTGCTCACTACAATCTCGCTTCTGTTCTGCAAGGGGGTATAGCTCAGCTGGGAGAGCGCTTGCATGGCATGCAAGAGGTCAGCGGTTCGATCCCGCTTACCTCCACCATCAGAGCAGAGTGAAGTCTTCCGGTTAGCTGGAAGTTGTAGAAAAAAGACTTCACAAACGGTAGTAAAGCAGTTAGAATAGCGGTCTTCGCTGCTGATGAATGAAGTTAGCAGCAAGAACGAGACAGATCTGAAAGATTATGTCCCCTTCGTCTAGAGGCCTAGGACATCACCCTTTCACGGTGAGTACAGGGGTTCGAATCCCCTAGGGGACGCCAAATACTGGCGTTGCTTGAGATTCAAGTAATGCGCTTGCGAGAAATAACCGACGCTCGCAAGTCAGGTAGCAAGACTGGAGTGGTAGTTCAGTCGGTTAGAATACCGGCCTGTCACGCCGGGGGTCGCGGGTTCGAGTCCCGTCCACTCCGCCAGATTAAGCCCGTTCGGTGAGCGGGCTTTTTCATTAAAGGTGTAAGCAGTAGCATGTGAAGTACGTTGTCCCCTTCGTCTAGAGGCCTAGGACATCACCCTTTCACGGTGAGTACAGGGGTTCGAATCCCCTAGGGGACGCCAGAATACTGGCGTTACTTGAAGTTCAGGTAATGCGCTTGCGAGAAATAGCTGACGCTCGCAAGTCAGGTAGCAAGATTGGAGCGGTAGTTCAGTTGGTTAGAATACCGGCCTGTCACGCCGGGGGTCGCGGGTTCGAGTCCCGTCCGCTCCGCCAGAAATGAGAAGCCCGCTGAGTTGTCAGCGGGCTTTTTGTTTTTGCGCTTACCATTCGACTCAGTCCGCAACGCATCCAGGGGCCGCTTGCTTCACTGTGGGGCAAACAGCCATTGCCAGCGCGGTCCGCGTGTCTTAACGTTGAGCGGACCGACTCTTTCGTCCTTGCACGATGCTCGACCCGACTGACGATCCATCTCCCTTCCATTTGCGCAAGGCCAGCATGGACGACTTCTCGTTCGCCGAGGCGCTGACGCGCAGCAACATGGGCGGCTACTACCGCCGGCACCATCTCGTGTGGCGCAGCGACCTGTTTCTCGCGAGCTGGCGCGAGTCGGAAAATTTCATTCTCGAAGCGGACGGCGAACGGATCGGCGTGTTGCGCATCACCGAAGAAGGCGACTCGCTGCATATCCGCGACGTGCAGATCGCCGAGGGACATCGGCGGCGCGGCGCGGGCACGTATCTGCTCAATACGTCGCACCGTTGGGCGCGGGCGCGCGGTCTCTCCGAACTGCAGCTGCGCGTATTCGTCGACAATCCTGCGGCACGTCTCTATCAACGGATGGGCTACAGGCTCTCCGGCCCGCGACTCGCACAGCTCGGTTCGATCCGGCATATGGCCCGGCGCGTCTGAGGACGTTGCGGGCGCATCGACTGCGTGTTCCCGTTCGTGGCGGCAGCCCGTTTCATCAACTCTGATCGTCCTGATCGTCGTCTTCGTCCCGGTCCCGTTCGTCGCGCCTATGCTCCGGGCCCCGCACCATGAATGCCCGCGGACTTTCGCCGAACGCGCGCCGGAACATCGCGGAAAACGCACTCTGACTCTGATAGCCCAGCTCCCGCGCGACATGCGACAGCGGCCGCCCCTGACTGAGTAATGGAATCGCGCGGGCCAGCACGGCTTGCTGACGCCATTGCGAAAAGCTCACCCCAAGCTCCTGACGAAAAAGCCGCGCGATCGTGCGCGTGCTCGCACCAACCGTCGACGCCCATCGCTCCAGTGAATCCGTATTCGCGGGATCGGCCAGCACCGCCTCGCACAAGGCACGCAGACGTTTTTCCGTCGGCATCGGCACGGACAGCGGCAAAGGCTGCGACCGGGTGATTTCGTCGAGTGCGAGCGAGCCGAGCAGGCGTTCGCGGTCAGGCGGCAAACCGGGCGTGTCCAGCGAGGCAATAACCTCGCGCAGCAGCCCCGACACTTCGACGACCCGGCACGCATCCAGTCCCGGCGGCACGACCGTCTCGTTGACGTAGAGCGTTCGCAGAAACGCTTCTTCGACGATGGTCACTTCATGCAGCACATACGGTGGCACCCAGATTGCGCGCGACGGCGGCACCATCCACGTCGTGCCGAACGTGCCCACCCGCAGTACGCCGCGCGACGCATACGCGACTTGCGCCCACGCGTGCGTGTGCCGCGCGATGCGTACTCCAGCGGGCATCGGCCGCGAGCGCACGCGGATGGGATGCGTCGGCGTGGGCGCGAACTCCGGCGGAATGTCGGCGAAATCGACGCGCGTCGACATTTCGGCAGACGCTTTCGATGCGGACGGCGTCGAGCGGGTCGTTGAACGGGCAGCTTCAGTCATGGCGTAACGGAGTGGGCGGCAGCGAATCTGCCGCATGACGCTTGTCATTGTAGGGTCGCGCAGGTCATCCGAACATTGGCCGAATGGACGATGCGACATCGAAGAAATGGCGCGGCATAATGCACCGGATTCCTTTCGCCGACGGGAGAAGCTCATGAACTTTGCCACAGCCGACTTGTGCGACGCGCATGAAGATCAGCTCGCCGCCGGTACGTTGCGCGTGCTCGAACCCGTATTCAGCCGTTTCGGCCGCGCATCATGTTTTGGCGGCGAGGCTGTCACGCTCAAGGTGTTCGAAGACAACACGCTGGTGCGCGCGACGCTCGAAGAAAAAGGGGCGGGCCGTGTACTGGTGATCGACGGAGGCGGCAGTCTGCGTTGCGCGCTGGTCGGCGGCAATCTGAGCAAGCTTGGTGAGAAAAATGGCTGGGCGGGCATCGTCGTGTTCGGTTGCGTGCGCGACGTGCTGGAACTGAACGAATGCAACATTGGTATCGTCGCGCTCGCGACCCATCCGCAGCGCAGCGAGAAGCGCGGCGGCGGAGAGCGCGATGTGCCCGTGCGTCTGCCCGGCTCGGCTGTGCGGCCGGGCGAATGGTGTATGCGGATAGCGACGGCGTGCTGGTGGCGAGCGCGCCGCTCCTGTAAAGCCTCAAGTGATGAATGGATGTTGTCTGGACGGAGGGTAGTGAACTGATGCAGAACGTTTTTGTATATGGCACCTTGCGTGCCGGTGAGATCAATGACATCGGCGCCGCGGCGGCGCGCAACGATATCGCTTCGCCGACGCTGGTCGGTGCGGCCACCTTGCGTGGCCGTCTGTTCGATTTCGGCGCCTACCCGGGCCTGGTGCCCGACGCCGCCGGCGTTCACGTGCGCGGCGACGTCTACGCGATCGACGACGAGCTCGTCGCCGTGCTCGATGAGATCGAGCAGGTGTATCCGGGCATCGAGGGTCTGTTCATGCCGCGTGAAGTGACCGTCGATGTCGAAGGCACACCCGTGAAGTGCCGTTACTATCCCGTGCAGCGGGACGCTGTCAAAGGGCTGCCCGAGATACGCAGTGGCGATTGGGTCGAGCACCGGCGTTCGAACGGGCGCTGAGGGCAGCCCCGCAATCGGCAAAACGCAGTCGGTAAAAGAATGGCCCAGCAGGCATGACGCCCGCCAGGCCATCCCGGTCGGTCAACCATCGAGCAATTGCGTTGCTCAGAGTTCTTCGTAAAGCGGCAGCGTAAGGAACTCGGTGAAATTCTCCGACGTCGACATGTCGCTGAAGATGTGTGCGGCGCGATCGTACGGCTGCGTATCGCCGGTAATCGCGGCCTTCACTTTGTCGAGTTCCTGCGCCGTCAGGTCGCGCACGAGTTCGGCCGTCACCTTGCGGCCGTCGTCGAGTTTGCCCTTCGGCGAGCGGATCCACTGCCACACCTGCGAGCGCGAGATTTCTGCAGTCGCCGCGTCTTCCATCAGGTTATGAATCGGGACGCAGCCGTTGCCCGCGAGCCACGAGCCGAGGTAGTGAATGCCGACGTTGATGTTGTTGCGCAATCCTGCCTCAGTGATGGGCGCTTCCGGACGGAAATCGAGCAGATCCTTGTCTGTCACCTGCACGTCGACGCGTTGCTTGCCGATCTGGTTCGGCTTGTCGCCGAGCACCTTCACGAACTCTTCCATCGCGATGGGCACGAGTCCCGGGTGTGCAACCCAGCCACCGTCGTAGCCGTCCGTCGCATCGCGCGCCTTGTCCGAGCGCACGCCGGCCATCGCCTTGTCGTTCGCGGCCGCATCGCTCTTGATCGGGATCAGCGCGCTCATGCCGCCGATGGCAGGCGCATTTCGGCGGTGGCACGTCTTCAGCAGTTGCAGCGCGTACGCGCGCATGAACGGCACGGTCATCGTGATCTGCGAACGGTCGGCCAGGCAGAAGTCCTTGTCGTTCTTGAACTTCTTGATCGCCGAGAAGATGTAGTCCCAACGTCCGGCGTTCAGCCCTGAGCTGTGTTCGCGCAGTTCGTACAGGATCTCATCCATTTCGAACGCAGCCAGGATCGTTTCGATCAGCACGGTCGCGCGAATCGTGCCGCGCGGCACACCCACGGCTTCCTGCGCGGCGACGAAGATGTCGTTCCACAGACGCGCTTCGAGATGGCTCTCCAGCTTCGGCAGATAGAAGTAGGGCGCCGTGCCGCGCGACAGTTGCTCCTTCGCGTTGTGATGCAGGAACAGCGCGAAGTCGAAGATACCGCCCGACACGCGCTGGCCGTCGACGCTCACATGCTTCTCGTCGAGATGCCAGCCGCGTGGACGCACGATCAGCGTCGCGATTTTGTCGTTCAGCGTGTACGACTTGCCGTTCTGCTCAAGCGAAATCGTGCGCCGCACCGCTTCCTTCAGGTTGATATGCCCGGTGATCTGGTTGTCCCAGCTCGGCGCATTCGAATCCTCGAAGTCGGTCATGTACGAGTCCGCGCCCGAGTTCAGCGCGTTGATGATCATCTTGCGATCGACGGGACCCGTGATCTCGACGCGGCGGCGTTGCAGATCCTGCGGCAGCGGGGCGATTGTCCAGTCGCCTTCGCGGATGCTCTTCGTCTCGGCGAGGAAGTCAGGGCGCTCGCCCGCGTCGAGGCGCTGCGCACGCTCGACGCGCGCCTTCAGCAGTTGCTGGCGACGCGGCTCGAACGTCCGGTGCAGGCTGGCGACGAGTTCGAGCGCTTGAGGCGTCAGAATCGCTTCGAAGCCGGGCTTGATGTCGCCGGTGATGGTCATGCCCTGCGGGAGCGACAACGTGTTCGCCATGATTTCTCCTTGGTCGGTCAGTTTCAAAAATGCGTGGTGATGCCACTGCGTTGCTTCACGGGGTTCGCTGCCGTCATGCGCCAGGGCTGTGGCGCGTGCGGCTGCTGCTTGTCTCCCGCTTCGCTGGTTTTCCGGACGACGTCTGGTGTTCGATAAACGTCATCAAATCGCTCATGCTCCTGCCTGTGCCGTGCGGCGTGACGCCGAGTTCTTCGGCGGGAGCGCCCAGGCGGTTGAGCCAGAACACGGTGTAGCCGAACCAGTTCGCGCCGCTCGCGTCCCAGCCGTTCGACGACACGAACACGATCTCGCGCGCAGCCGCGCCGAACGCCTGCGTGCCGAGCGCATAGGTCGCGGGTGCCGGTTTGAACGCGCGCACGGCGTCCACCGACAGCACGTGATCGAACAGTCCGGACATGCCCGCGCTCTTCACCGCGATGTCGAGCATCTGCGGATTGCCGTTCGACAGGATCGCGAGACCAATCGGCTCGTGGCGTCCCGCTGTACGCACGTCGCGCAATTGGCGCAACGCGGGTAGCACGTCGGGAAACGCGGACAGGCATGCGTATTCGTCCATCAGTCGTTTTTCGCCGGCCGCATTCAACGCGAGGCCGAGCTTGCGCGCGGAGAAGCGCAGCGCGTCGAGCGTGATGTTCCAGAACGGCTCGTAGCGCGCACCGGCGGGATCGGAGGCCGTGCGCAGCTGCGTGTATTCGATCTGTTTTTGCCGCCACAACTGCGAAAGCGCATCGCCGTGGCCTGGAAACATCTGCTCCGCGGCAGCGACGACGGAATGCACGTCGAACAGCGTGCCGTATGCGTCGAAAATCACTGCCTTGGGGAAGAGTGTCGTTGTGGCCGACATTGCCGTGCGCTCCATCAGAGGTCAGGATCGATTCTATTCGTGACGGCTTGTGCTAAAAAAGACTCTAAAGATCACTTGATCTTTTACTTTCATCAACCTAATCTGACGCGACCTCTTATTCGTGCGCGATCGACGCGCCACTATCCGCCGTGGACCGCTTCAAACAGATCGAGACTTTCGTGACCGTCGCGGCGCGCGGCAGCCTGTCGGCGGCGGCGCAGTCCGAAGGCGTTGCGCCCGCGATCATCGGGCGCCGCATCGACGCGCTCGAGGAGCGGCTCGGCGTCAAGCTGCTCGTGCGCACCACGCGCCGCATCACGCTGACCTACGAAGGCTCGGCGTTTCTGGAAGACTGTCAGCGCATCATTCACGACATGCAGAATGCCGAGGCGAGTGTGTCAGCGGGCGGCGTGAAGGCGAGCGGCCATCTGCGCTTGTCGGCGCCCGCAGGATTTGGGCGGCGGCACGTCGCGCCGCTGGTACCCGCGTTCACCGTCGCGCATCCCGACGTATCGATCTCTCTCGATCTGTCCGATCGCATGGTCGATCTCGTCAACGAAGGCTTCGACTGCGCGATACGGCTTGGTGAATTGCCTGATTCGTCGCTGGTCTCGTTGAGACTCGGTGAGAACAAGCGCGTATGCGTCGCATCGCCGACTTACCTTGCGCACCGCCCGGCACCGCAGACGCTCGCCGATCTCGCGCATCACAACTGTCTCGCGCTCGGCGCAAGCGCGAACCAGCAGCGCGGCTGGGTGTTCCAGCAGGGCGACAAGGTCGTCACGATCAAGGTGTCGGGCACGATGGAATGCTCGGACGGCGCGGTGCTCCACGAATGGTGTCTGGAAGGCTATGGGCTCGCGTGGCGCTCGTGGTGGGAAGTCGGCATGGATATCGCGGCGGGGCGCCTCGTCAGCGTGCTCGACGATTTCGCCGCGCCGCCCATCGGCATTCACGCGGTGTTTCCGCAGCGGCGGCATCTGCCGTTGCGCGTGCGTCTTTTCCTCGATTTCCTCAAGCACACGTACGGCAATCCCGCGTATTGGGGCTGAGCGCGGCGCGCGCCGTGCTGCGAAGCCCGGATCGCGCGCGGGTTTCCGATATGCGGACATGCCCGCACGCGCCGCTTGCACGACTTTTCGGCGCACTACAATCGTTCTGACAGCCCGCCGCGCGGCATCGCAACCGCTGCGGCGCAGGCGGTTGCACGCGCATGCTGGCATTCGCGCTCCTGCTCGCCAGGTTGCGAGGCCGCGAATGGCATGAGCGCGCATTCCACACCTGCAGTCGACGACGGAGGGCACCATGTTCAAGCACATCCTCGTTCCGACGGATGGTTCGGACCTGTCGAAGAAGGCGATCGACGGCGCGATCGATCTCGCCCAGGCCGTCGGCGCGCGCGTGACTGCGTACGCGTGCCTGCCGCAATATCCGTACTCGCCGTTTTCCGAAGTCGTGATCGAGCCGCCCGTGGATTTTCAGGACCGCAGCGAGCGCGAGGCGCGCCAGCATCTGCAGGAAGTCGAGGAGGCCGCGCGCGGCGCGGGTGTCGAATGCACGAGCCAGACGAGTGTGCATCCGTCGCCGTATCTGGGCATCATCGAAGCGGCCGAGTCGGGCGGCTGTGACGTGATTTTCATGGCGTCGCATGGGCGGCGCGGACTCGGCAGTCTGCTGATCGGCAGCGAGACGCAGCGCGTGCTCACACATACGAAAATTCCGGTGATCGTCTATCGGTGATAGGCGTCTTCGGCCGCATTCTTTGCGGATGCCGGGTCTTCGTCCTGAGTGGCTAAAAAAACGCGCGCCAGCGGATAGCCGGCGCGCGATTTGTGACAGCAGCAGCCCGATGTGGCTTGCCGTCGAGTGTGTCTATTAAGTTCTCTCTCAGGTTCGTCTCATTCATATCGGGCGTCATGGACAGACCGCCCGACCTTCCTCCCTGGAAGTGATGGAAACCGGCCCTCTGCGGGGCCGTTTTTCATGATGCTGCGAGTGAGAGGCGCGTATCTTCCGGCCGCTGAATCCGTCGACGTCGGAGGACGTCAGACGCTTCAGGCGACCTTCTTGTTATCGAAGAACTGTTCGTCTTCCGTCGAGCCGTGCAGGGCCGTCGTCGATGCATCGCGCTCGACCGTCTGCGTGACGGCGTCGAAGTAGCCCGTACCGACTTCGCGCTGGTGCTTCACGGCCGTGAAGCCCTTTTCGGCGGCGGCGAACTCGGCCTGCTGCAGTTCGACGAACGCGCTCATCTGCTGGCGCGCGTAGCCGTGCGCGAGGTTGAACATCGAATAGTTCAGCGCGTGGAAGCCGGCGAGGGTGATGAACTGGAACTTGTAGCCCATCGCGCCGAGTTCCTTCTGGAACTTGGCGATCGTCGCGTCGTCGAGGTTCTTCTTCCAGTTGAACGACGGCGAGCAGTTGTACGACAGCATCTTGCCCGGGAATTCCTTGTGGATCGCCTCGGCGAATTTCTTCGCGTATTCGAGGTCCGGCTTGCCCGTCTCGCACCAGATCAGATCGGCGTACGGCGCATACGCGAGACCGCGCGACACGGCCTGGTCGAGGCCCGGCTTCGTGCGGTAGAAACCTTCCACCGTGCGCTCGCCCGTGAGGAACGGCTTGTCGTTGTCATCGACGTCCGACGTGATCAGATCAGCGGCTTCCGCGTCGGTACGAGCGATCAGCACGGTCGGCACGCCGCAGACGTCGGCGGCCAGACGCGCGGCTGTCAGCTTCGCGACGTTTTCGCGCGTCGGCACGAGCACCTTGCCGCCCATGTGGCCGCACTTCTTGACGGACGCCAGCTGGTCTTCGAAATGCACACCCGCCGCACCCGCTTCGATCATCGCCTTCATCAGCTCGAACGCGTTCAGCACGCCGCCGAAACCGGCTTCTGCGTCCGCGACGATCGGCGCGAAGTAGTCGATATAGCCTTCGTCGCCGGGATTCTTGCCTTCCGACCACTGAATCTGGTCGGCGCGCGTGAGCGTGTTGTTGATGCGCTTCACGACGAGCGGCACCGAGTTCGCCGGATACAGCGACTGGTCGGGATACATTTCACCTGCCACGTTGGCGTCGCCCGCAACCTGCCAGCCCGACAGATAGATCGCCTTCAGGCCGGCCTTGACCTGCTGCATCGCCTGATTGCCCGTCAGCGCGCCGAGCGCGTTGACGAACGGCTGTTCATGCATGTCATTCCACAGCTTCTCGGCACCGTGACGGGCGATCGTATGCTCGGCTTGCAGCGAGCCACGCAGGCGCACGACGTCTTCCGCGGTAAAGCTGCGCTTGATGCCCTTCCAGCGGCTGTCCGTTTCCCATTGTTGCTGAAGCTGCTTTGCCTGGTCGTTGCGCGTCATGGTGTGCTCCTTTTGCCTTTGTAAGAGGGTTCGGTGGACTCGTGACCTCCGCGAAGCGGGACCGCCGAAGGCGTTTCGTTTCGCGAAGTCTTATATAAGAGTCTAGGCGTAAGGCGCTAGGTGGGACAGACACCATCAAGGCTTTTTCGGCGATTTTTATTTTATGATTTTCAATGGGTTACGTAACACGTTTCGCAATGAGAAATGGAATTTTCCATGTTGCAATAGCGCCTGTTGTGCCGTGCAACACGATTTTTTACGACACAGAAAATTTTTTCGCATCGTGAAATGATGGCTGGGGCGAAAAAAAAACCGACGCCGGGGCGTCGGTTTTTCGGGATGCGGCAGATTTGCCCGCATGAGTCAGGCGCCGTGTGAGGCGCCTGCGCGACATTTAGTCGCCGCGGCGCGTGTTGCGCGGGCCGTCGTTGCGGCGAGCACCGAAACCACCGTCACGCGAGAAACCGCCTTCGCGATTGCCGCCACGATAGCCGCCTTCGCGGTTGCCACCGCCGAAGCCGCCTTCACGCGAACCGCCTGCCGGCTTGTTGTTGCCCCAGCTGCGACCACCGCCGCTGCCGGCTTCGCGCGGCGCGCCGTAGCCGCCGCCATTGCCGCCGCTGTTGCCGTCACGCGAACCACCATAGCCCGGCTTGCCGCCGCCGCTACCGAAGCGTCGGCCACCATTGCCGCCGCCCGGACGGCCACGGCCGCCGCCGAAACCACCTCGGCCGTTAGCCGGCGGGGACTTGCGCGGCTCGAAGCCTTCCACAACGTTGACAGGCAGCGGCGAACGCACGAAACGCTCGATGCGCTTCAGCGCGCCCTGTTCGGCGTGATGCACGAGGCTCACTGCGATGCCCGAGCGGCCCGCGCGGCCCGTACGGCCGATACGGTGTACGTAGTCTTCAGCGAACTTCGGCAGGTCGTAGTTGAACACGTGCGTGATGCCGGGAATGTCGATACCACGCGCAGCAACGTCGGTCGCCACCAGCACGCGCACACGGCGCTCGCGCAGTGCGCGGATCGTGCGGTTACGCGCGCCTTGCGGCAGGTCGCCGTGCAGCGCAGCCGATTCGAAACCGGCGTCGGCCAGACGGCCGGCCAGCGAGTCGGCGTCGCTCTTCGTCGCCGTGAAAACGATGGCCTGGTCGAGGCCGTCGGCGCGCAGCAGATGGTCGAGCAGGCGGTCCTTATGATCGCGGTCGTCGACGTAATGCACCGTTTGCGCGATGTTGGTGCGCTGTTCCATGCGCTGGACGATCTCAATACGCTCCGGATCCTTCAGCAGGCGGCCCGTCAGCGAACCGATCTTGCCGTCGAGCGTGGCCGAGAACAGCATCGTTTGACGCGTGGCGGGCGTCGCGGCAACGATCGTCTCGATGTCGTCGATGAAGCCCATGTCGAGCATGCGGTCGGCTTCGTCGAGCACCAGCATCTGCAGTTGCGACAGGTCGATACGGCCGCGCTCCAGATGGTCGAGCAGACGGCCCGGCGTGGCGACCAGGATTTCGGGGTTCTTCGCCAGCAGCATCAGCTGCTGGCCGTAGGCGACGCCGCCCAGAATGCTGACGGTGCGCAGACGCTTGAGGTGCTTGCCGTACGTGGATGCTGCCGTCGTCACCTGCATCGCGAGTTCGCGAGTCGGCGTGAGGACGAGCAGGCCCGGACGCGCGACGGGCATCGGACGGCGGCCACGGCCACCGGCGTTGCTGTCGCTGCGCGGCTCGCGCGGTTGACTGGCCAGGGTTTTTTGCAGCTGCGCGAAGCGCTCGATGGCGGGCAGCATGAACGCGGCCGTCTTGCCCGAACCCGTCGGGCTCGACACCAGCAGATCGCGGCCCGCAATGCCGGCGGGGATGGCGCGCTGCTGGACGGGCGTCGGCGTCTTGTAGCCGGCTGCCGTCAGCGCAGAGACGATATCCGCCGACAGACCCAGCTCAGCGAACGTCGGGCCTTCAGCTTCAACGGCTTGCACGGCCGTTTCCGGCGTGTCGAGACCGAGGGCTTGTTCGGCGATGGCGTTCAGCGGGCTGGTGGTATTGCTCGAAGTCATGAGAATCCTTGAAACATGGGAAGTAACACGTCGGCGCCAATCGGCATACCCAAGTCGTCGGATTCAGCGAGCAAAAAATCAGCGAGCAAATCGAAAAACGGGGGCAACTCGCAACAATGAAGGCGAGTTTCTCGTTAGAAGCTGTATCGAATGCGACATGCCGGAATTGGCGTGCCGCCAGCCTGGACTTGACGGCCCGTAGGGCCATGCAGGAGGGGACAGGTTCTAAACTGGATTGGAGCAAAACGCTACGAGACGCTTTTCCGCAGCGTCTCCGGAACAGACCGGACATAAGCGGTGAAGCGCAGCCAGCATTATACCGATTTTTGCTGCACCGCGCCACCGTTAAGAACTTTCCGAATTAAGGGGGCTAATTCGTGAGAAGAATGGATGCTTAGCCGCGCCTTCAATGCGTTCCGTATCAGGCCGCCGTACCGTTTTTCAGCGATTCGACCAGCTCGACATATTGCTGTTTGGCCGTTTCCTGCGCGGTGCCTTGTAGCGCGGCCCACGCATCGTACTTGTACTTGCCGACGATATCCGTGAAGCCGGGCTTGTCGCCATGCACGTCGCCGTCGGTGCCCTGCTTGAAGAGCGCGTACAGGCGTAGCAGCGTGAGATTGCCCGGACGCTCCGGCAGTTGCTTCACGTCTTCCAGTGCCTTGGCGAAGAGACCGTCCACGTCGCTCATCAGATTCTCCATGCTTTATTCGAGATAGGGCGTCGATCATAACAAGCGATGCGCGGCGCGCGGCCCCGGGAGGCTGGAGCGATTCTTCCAAACGCCGGGCGCGGCTGTTGGGCGCGCGTCGGGTTTTGTTCGCATCCGGCGATGCAGGGTGCCGCATTACAATAGCGGTCATGACGAAAATCGTGCTGCTTGCCCTCGATACTTCGACCGAATTCTGCTCGGTCGCACTCCTGTCCGCCGAATCCGCCGACGCTGCGTCATCGGCCGATGCGGACGCGCCTGCGCCCGAACCGCGCGTGTGGACGCGTCACGAAGCGACGGGCGCCGTCTCCAGCACGCGGCTTCTGCCTGCCATTCGCGAACTGTTCGACGAAGCGGGTCTCGCACTCGCCGACTGCGACGCGATTGCGTTCGGCTCGGGTCCTGGCTCGTTCACGGGTTTGCGCACCGCGACGGGCGTCGCGCAGGGTCTCGCGTTTGGCCTGAATTGCCCGGTGGTGCCGATCGGTACGCTGCTCGCGTGCGCCGAAAGCGTACGGCTGCGCGATCCGTCGGTGACGCGCGTGCTCGCCGCGCTCGACGCCCGCATGGACGAGGTCTATTGGGCCGACTACGCGTGGGACGACGGCGCGGGCGAATGGCGTACGGTTCATTCCGCGTCGCTTGGCGCGCCGGATGCGCTCGCCTTGCCGGATCAGCCGTTCACGCTCGCGGGCAATGCCGCAGCCGCGTTTGGCGAGCGGCTGAAGGCGGTGTCGGCGGCGCGCAGCGTCGATCGGGAAGCCGTGCCGCACGCATTGCCGGTTGCGTTCGCCGCGCTGCGGGCGTTCCGCGCGGGCCGTACGCTGCCCGCCGACCAGGCCGCGCCGGAGTACATCCGCGACAAGGTTGCGCAGACCACGGAAGAGCGCATGGCCGCGAAAGCGGCGCAAGTGCAGGCAGCGGCAGCGCTGAAGGGGCAGCCGGGCAACGAGTCCGAAGCTGGTAAATCGGGTAAAACGGGCCAGGCGGCTCAAACCGCGCACGACGAGGGCACGCGATGAGCGGTGTGTTGCTGGCGGACCGTTACATGTCGCCGATGACCGAAGGTGATCTCGACGAGGTCGCCGCTGTCGAAAAGCTCGCCTATGAGTTTCCATGGAGCCGGGGCAACTTCGAAGACTCGCTGCGCAACGGCTACTTCGGCATGTGCCTGCGGCACGTGACGGGCACGCTGATCGGCTATTGCGTGCTGATGCCCGTCGTCGATGAAATGCATCTGCTGAATCTGTGTGTCGCGCCCGTGGCGCAGCATGCGGGCGCGGGCCTCGCGCTGCTGCGCGAAGCCGTGCGCGTCACGCACGGCGAAAAGCTCGCGGGCATGCTGCTCGAAGTGCGGCCGTCGAACCATCGCGCGATCAAGCTGTACGAGCGCTTTGGCTTTACGTCGATTGGCCGTCGTAAGAACTATTATCCGGCGCGTCATCGCAGCCGGGAGGACGCCATCGTCATGCGTTTCAGTTTCGCGAAGGAGGGCGCAGATGGCGCTGCATGAATCTGCATTGGAAGAACTCGGCCTGGCGCCGAGGTGGGTGCGTCGCGGGATCACGCAGGGCGCGGCAGTCGAGCCTGCACCCGAAAGCGCCGCCGATGCCGTGTTGAGCGAAGCGCCGCTTGCACGCGCCGATAGGGCTGCGGCCGGAAGCAACGAAACGGTGCGCGCGCAAGCAACCGGTTCGATCGAAGCGCAGTCGGGCGACATCGTTGAGCCTGCAATCAAACCCGTCGCGCGAGCCGAAGCGCAAGCGGCGCATGCGCCCGAATCCCGCCGCGCGCCACCTCCCGCATCGGACGCGCCGCCGCCGTCATCCGATGACGACTTCGCCTGGTTCGACGACCTTCCCGCCGAACCGCTGTCGCAAACATCGGAGATAGAAGCCAAAGCGGACAGCCCCGGACAGCCGTCCATCGATACGCTCGACTGGCCCGCGCTCGAAGCCCGCGTGTCGGCATGCGAACGCTGCCGTCTGTGCGAGCGGCGCACCAACACGGTGTTCGGCGTCGGCGATCGCGAAGCCGACTGGATGCTGATCGGCGAAGCGCCCGGCGAGAACGAGGACAAGCAGGGCGAACCGTTCGTCGGCCAGGCGGGCAAGCTGCTCGACAACATGCTGCAATCGCTCGATCTCGCGCGCGGCACGAACGTCTACATCGCGAACGTGATCAAGTGCCGGCCGCCCGGCAACCGCAATCCGGAGCCGGACGAAGTCGCGCGCTGCGAGCCGTATCTGCAACGCCAGGTCGCGCTCGTGAAGCCGAAGCTGATCGTGGCGCTCGGGCGCTTCGCCGCGCAAAGCCTGCTGAAGACGGAGGCGAGCATTTCGTCGCTGCGCGGACGCGTTCACGAATATGAAGGCGTGCCCGTCGTCGTCACGTACCATCCCGCGTATCTGCTGCGCAGCCTCGGCGACAAGTCGAAGTCCTGGCAAGACCTGTGCCTTGCCCGCGACACGTTGCGCAACGCAGCCGCGCAAGGAGAAGGGCCGAAATGAGCGAAGACGCCGGGCCGACCGCTTCGTTCGAGGCGCCGTCAGCGGCCCGGCTCGATGCGCTCGCCGATGCCGCCGTGCGCGACATCGCGTGGCTGCTGTTCAGTCCCGACCTGTTGCGCGCGCAACGGCCACCCGGTGTGCTCGCGACACCGTTCGAATCGCCCGATGAAGTCGCTGCATCGCTGGACTGGCTAGAAGCGCAGGACGCCGACCCCGCCGCGTTGCATCGGCATATTGCGGCGGCACGGGTGACGCGCCTCGGGCGCTACGCCGAGTGCCTGCTCGGATGGTTTCTGCAGCAGGGTCCGGCGGCGCGCCTGATCGCGGCGAACGTCGCGTTGCGCCGCGCCGGCGTCACGCTCGGCGAATGCGATTTTCTCGTCGAGACGCAGGCGGGCAGGCGGCTGCACTGGGAACTGGCCGTCAAATGCTATCTGCACGCAGGCGATGGCCGCGGCGAACTGGCCGACTACGTGGGCCCGAATCTGCAGGACCGCTTCGATCTGAAGCTCGCGCATTTGCTCGATCATCAACTGCCGCTCAGCGCGCGCGAAGAGTTTGCGTCGCTCGGACATCGCGGTCCGTGGGACCCGCAGATGTTCGTCAAGGGCTGGCTGTTCTATCGGAATGGCCTCGTTGAGCGCGATCCCGTCGAAATCGACCCCACGCACGCGCGCGGCTGGTGGACGACGCGCGCCGAGTGGCCGTCGTTTTCCGGCACGCAGGCCGATGCGTGGATGCTGCTGCCAAGGCTCGAATGGCTAGCGCCGCGTGTGCGCAATGGGCGTCACGCGTCGGGCTTCGTATCAGCGGATGCGCTCGCGCGGCAACTCGCGCAACAGACCGGCCCGACGATGGTCGCGGCGTTCGTCGAGCGTGCTGATGGACTGTGGACCGAGCGCTCGCGCGGCTTCATCGTGCCCGACGACTGGCCCGAGCGGGCGCAGGCATTTGCACGCGAGCAGACGGCCCGCTGACAAAGCGCTCAGCGGCTGCGTTCTACCACCAGCGATAGAAGTGATGCACCGGCCCGACGCCATGACCGACGTCGAGTCGGGCGCTCTGTTCTAGCGCGCCCGTCAACCAGACTTTCGCATCGGCGACGGCGCTCGCGAGGTCGTCGCGCTGCGGAATCAGCGCCGCAATCGCCGACGACAACGAGCAGCCCGTGCCATGCGTGTTCTTGACGGGCACACGCGGACCGGCGAGACGCATCGTGCCGCTGTCCTGAATCAGCCAGTCGGGGCTGTCGGCGGCGGCGAGGTGGCCGCCTTTCATCAGCACGGCGCGCGCGCCCAGCTTGCGCAGCGCTTCGCCCTGATCGACCATCGCGGCTTCATCGGTCGCGCTCGATGTGCCCAGCAGCGCGGCCGCTTCGGGCAGGTTCGGCGTCAGCAGATCGGCGAGCGGCAGCAGTTCGCTGCGCACGGCGTCGACGGCTTCGGGCGCGAGCAGCGCGTGATTGCTCTTCGAGATCATCACGGTATCGAGCACCACATGCTTCGGCTGATAACGGCGCAGCGCGTCGGCGACGGCGCGCACGATCGATGCGTTCGCAAGCATGCCGATCTTCACCGCGTCGATGCGGATGTCGTCGAACACGGCATCCAGTTGCGCGGTGACAAAGCCGGGGTCGGGCGTGTGGATGGCCGTCACGCCGCGCGTGTTCTGCGCCGTCAATGCCGTGATCACGCTCGCGCCGTACGCGCCGAGCGCCGAGAAAGCCTTGATATCGGCCTGAATGCCGGCGCCGCCGCCGGAGTCGGAGCCGGCGATCGTCAGGACGTTGGGAATCGGTCGGGTCATGGAAGAACCTGAAAAGCGGAGCGCGCGTGGCGCGCTGGGACAGGACGGATATGCGGCGGCAGCGAAGATGCGGCAGCGGCGGGTGTCAGTGCCGCGTCAGTGCCGGGCTTCGCCGATCAGCGACACGGAATCGAACGCGCGCTGGTTCGCCTGATGGCGGCGCATCACGAGCCACATCATCACGCACACGAAGGTGCCGAACAGCACGATCACGATCGCGACGGGCACGTCGAGCCACACGAGCACGGCGTACAGGCACAGCATGATGAGCACGGAGAGATTTTCGTTGAAGTTCTGCACGGCGATCGAGTGACCCGCCGACAGCAGCACGTGCCCGCGATGCTGGAGCAGCGCATTCATCGGTACGACGAAGAACCCCGATAGCGCACCGACGATCATCAGGAAGATATAGGCAAAGATCAGATAACCGGGGACGTGCATCTTGCCGAAGTAAAAGCCCCAGTGCGACGGGAACATATGCTTCGTGTAGAAAGCCATCAGCATCACCGCGATGCCCATGATGATGCCGACGGGCAGCACCGACAGCGACTTCTTCAACGGCACGCGCGCGGCGGCGATCATCGCGCCCGCCGCGACGCCCACGGCGACCACGGCCTGCAGGATCGCGCCTTCCGACAGCGACATGCCGAGCGACACTTCCGCCCACTTCAGCACGATGAATTGCAGCGTCGCGCCCGCGCCCCAGAACAGCGTCGTGACGGCGAGCGAAATCTGGCCGAGCTTGTCGTGCCACAGCACGACAAAGCAGTCGGCGAAATCAGTGATGAGCTTGATCGGTCCGTGCGCCTGACGCGGATAGCGGGCGCCCGTGTCGGGAATGCGCAGATTGAAGAGCGCGGCAATGATGTAGATCAGGATGATGATGAGCATCGCGGCTTCCGCCGGCGTATGGATCGCGGACGGCGTGTGTTTGATGACGTGCGATGCAATATGTGGGCTGATCAGTGCGCCGCCGAGCACGGTGCCGAGAATGATCGAGCCGACGGTCGTGCCTTCAATCCAGCCGTTCGCGGCGACGAGGCGGTCAGGCGGCAGCAGCTCGGTGAGAATGCCGTATTTGGCGGGCGAGTAGGCGGCGGCGCCAAAGCCCACGATGCCGTAGGCCAGCAGCGGATGCGCGCCAATCAGCATCGTGAGGCAACCGACCACCTTGATCGTATTGGTCACGAACATCACACGGCCCTTCGGACGGGAGTCCGCGAAGGCGCCGACAAAAGCCGCGAGCACGACGTACGACAGCACAAAAAACAGCTTGAGCAGCGGCGTCATCCAGTTCGGGGCGTGAAGATCTTTCAGCAGTGCAATAGCAGCGATCAGAAGCGCATTGTCGGCCAGCGACGAAAAAAACTGCGCGGCCATAATGGTGTAAAAACCTTTTTTCATCTGATGCGATGCTTTCCTCGCTGCGGTCTGTCCGCCCCGGCCGTGAGGTGTGCGTCCGGGCTTATTCCGTTCGAAATGGGTTGTGCGCACGGCTTTATATCACGAAAATAGCCGAATCCCGACTAGCAGAATCCTTGATCGCATTGTCGCGGTTGCCTCGGGGGCGTTGCAAACGCCCTGTAAGCTGCTGATTCGACAATGTCTTTACGAAAATATCCCATGCCGCGCCCAGTCTCAGCCACGATTCATACCGCCGCTCTCGCCAATAACCTCGCAGTTGCCCGCCGTTATGCGCCGAAGTCCAAAATCTGGGCCGTCGTCAAGGCCAACGCCTACGGTCACGGACTCGCGCGAGCGTTCCCGGGCTTGCGCGCAACCGACGGCTTTGGTTTGCTCGACCTCGAAGAAGCCGTGAAGTTGCGTGAATTGGGCTGGGCCGGGCCAATTTTGTTGCTCGAGGGCTTTTTCCGGCCGACGGATATCGACGTCATCGACCGCTACAGCCTGACCACTGCGCTGCATTCGGACGAGCAATTGCGCATGCTGGAAATGGCGCGTCTGTCCAAGCCCGTCAATATCCAGCTGAAAATGAACAGCGGCATGAACCGGCTCGGCTACACGCCCGAGAAGTTCCGCGCCGCGTGGGAACGCGCGCGGGCCTGCCAGGGCGTGGGCCAGATCACGTTGATGACCCATTTCTCGGACGCTGACAGCGAGCGCGGCATCACCCATCAGATGGAAGCGTTCGAGCGCGGCGCGCAGGGCATCGCGGGCGCGCGCAGCCTGTCCAATTCGGCCGCTACGCTCTGGTATCCGGAGGCGCATTTCGACTGGGTGCGCCCGGGCGTGATGTTGTACGGCGCGTCGCCCTCGGGCTTGAGCGCGGAGATCAAGGACACGGGCCTGCAACCGGCAATGACGCTGAGCTCGGAACTGATCGCGGTGCAGACGCTCAAGGAAGGCAGCACGATTGGCTACGGCTCGATTTTCACCGCGCGCGCAGGCATGCGCGTCGGCGTCGTTGCGTGCGGTTACGCCGACGGCTATCCGCGTGTCGCGCCGGAAGGCACGCCCGTGATCGTCGACGGTATTCGTACGCGGATCGTCGGGCGCGTGTCGATGGACATGATTACCGTCGATCTCACGCCGTGTCCGCAGGCGAACGTCGGCTCGCGCGTCGAGCTGTGGGGCGCGCAGTTGCCCATCGACGACGTCGCGCAGTCATCCGGCACGATCGGCTACGAGCTGATGTGCGCCGTCGCGCCGCGCGTGCCTGTGCGTGCCGAATAATCCACATCAAGAATCACGACGCGTGACAAAACAAGTTGGCTAAACAAAAAACGTTGTACATCTGCACGGAATGCGGCGGGCAGTCGCCGAAGTGGCAGGGCCAGTGCCCTGCGTGCAATGCGTGGAACACACTCGTCGAGTCGGTTGCGGAGTCGCCTTCCGCGCACCGCTTCCAGGCGCTCGCCAAGAGCCAGCCGGTGCAGCGGCTCGCCGAGATTCATGCGTCGGACGTGCCGCGCTTCTCGACGGGCGTCGGCGAGTTCGATCGCGTGCTCGGCGGCGGGCTGGTGGCGGGCGGCGTCGTGCTGATCGGCGGCGATCCGGGGATCGGCAAATCGACGCTGCTGTTGCAGTCGCTTGCGGAAATCGCCAGCGAGCGGCGGGCGCTCTATGTGAGCGGCGAGGAGTCGGCGGCGCAGATTGCGTTGCGCGCGCAACGGTTGTCGCTGCTCGAACCGGGTTCGCACGCCAGCGAGCTGAAGCTGCTCGCCGAAATCCAGCTGGAGAAAATCCAGGCGACCATCGCCGACGAAAGGCCGGACGTCGCCGTGATCGACTCGATCCAGACCATCTATTCGGAAGCGCTGACATCCGCGCCAGGATCGGTGGCGCAGGTGCGCGAATGCGCGGCGCAACTGACGCGCGTCGCCAAGCAGACGGGCACGGCCATCATCATGGTCGGCCACGTGACGAAAGAGGGCAGCCTCGCGGGCCCGCGCGTGCTCGAGCATATCGTCGATACCGTGCTGTATTTCGAAGGCGACACGCATTCGTCGTTCCGGCTCGTGCGCGCGTTCAAGAACCGCTTCGGGGCCGTCAACGAACTGGGCGTGTTCGCGATGACGGAACGCGGCTTGCGCGGCGTCGCGAATCCGTCGGCGCTGTTCCTGTCGCAGCACGAGCAGATCGTGCCCGGCTCGTGCGTGCTGGTCACGCAAGAGGGCACGCGGCCGCTGCTGGTCGAAGTGCAGGCGCTCGTCGATGCGGCGAACGTGCCGAATCCGCGCCGGCTGGCTGTCGGCCTCGAACAGAACCGCCTCGCGATGCTGCTCGCCGTGCTGCATAAGCACGCGGGCATTGCCTGTTTTGATCAGGACGTGTTCCTGAACGCAGTGGGCGGCGTGAAGATCACTGAACCCGCCGCCGACCTCGCCGTGCTGCTCGCGATTCATTCGTCGATGCGCAACAAGCCGCTGCCGAAGGGGCTGATCGTGTTCGGTGAAGTGGGACTGGCGGGTGAAATCCGGCCGTCGCCGCGCGGTCAGGAACGTCTGAAGGAAGCCGCGAAACTCGGCTTTTCGATTGCGCTGATTCCGAAGGCGAACGCGCCGAAGCAAGCCATCGACGGATTGCAGGTGATCGCCGTCGAGCGCATCGAGCAGGCCATCGACCGTATCCGAACGCTCGAATAAGCCGGACTCAGACGTCTGCGGATCGCGTCGGCTTTCTGGCGTAATCCGCTGTAAATTTCTCAACCGCGGCTGTAACCCAAGCGACTTTCGTTTTCCCTATCCTCGTGAAATGGAATGTCACGAGCGGAAAAAGGAAGCGTCTTGAAACGGTCCCATGAATCCTCAGCCGAGTTTCTCTCGAACCTGCGCGGCTGCCGCGTATCCGCGCCCATTCAGGGGCTTTGGGGCGGCGGCTGCCGGATCGTCGAATGGATCGACACGACGGGGCAGATTTCGCGGCGCGTAGTCGCGGAAGATGTGACGGCCGACGAAGTGCGGGCGACCATCCGGCACCACGTTGAAGGCCGCAAGCACCGGTTGATCGACGACGAGCGGGAGCCACGGCAGACCTTGCCGCGGCGTTAAGGCGGCCTCACGGCGCTCACCGCGCCCGCCAGGCGCCTAGTCCGATTCCCCGTCGCTTGCCTGCTGCTCCATCAGCGCCTCGCGCGCGGCCGCATTGAAGAGCGGATGCTGGGCGGCTTCCGCCGGCGTCAGCACGGGCGACACGCAACAATCCAGCGGCACCAGCAGCGCGGCCCATTCGTCGAGCGTCCGCGTGGCGATCACGTCGGCCACGTCCTTGATCAACTGCACCGCGTCCGGTCCGGCGATCGCCTGGCCGAGGCTCCAGTGGCGCGTCGCCCAGTCGGGGCGGTCGAGCGCCATGCACAGCGTTTCCCAGAATTTGAGTTCGAGCGCGCCGACGGCGAGCCAGCGCCCGTCGAGCGTGCGATACAGGTTGTAGCAGGGCACGCCGCCATTGAGCAGGCTGCTGCCCGCGACGGGCGCCGTGCCGTCGTTGGCGAGCGCGACTTGCGCGACGACGTTGTTCGCGTACGTGCAATGCGCCATCGACACATCGACGAACCGCCCATCGCCGCCGCGCGCCACGGCCCACAGTGCCGCGAGAATCTGATTGACCGCCGACAGCGCGCCGCCCAGCAGATCCGCAATCTGGAAGTTGGGCACGATCGGCGCGCCGTCGCGCGACGCCAGTTGATCGAGCACACCCGCATAGCCGATGTAATTCAGATCATGCCCGGCCAGCTGCGCAAACGGCCCATCCGCGCCATACCCCGAAATCGCGCAGTAGACGAGCTTGGGATTGATCACGCGCAACACGTCGTAGCCGAGGCCAAGCCGCTCCATCACGCCGGGCCGGAAGCTCTCGATCAGCACGTCCGCTTCGCGCGCGAGCGCCATCAGCACGGTGCGTCCGCCTTCGGACTTCAAGTCGAGCCGCGTTTCGCGCTTGCCGCGATTCACCAGCCGGTAGAACGCGCCGGGCCGTCCCGCCACGCGGTCGGTGCTGCTTTGCATCATCGTGCGCGTTGCGTCGCCGGCGCCGGGCGCTTCGATCTTCAACACGTCGGCGCCCATTTCCGCGAGCCGGAGCGTCGCGACGGGACCGGGCAACAGGCGTGTCAGATCGAGCACGCGCAAGCCCTTCAGTGCGGCAGTAGACGACAATGCCCAGCCCTCCATCGATTGCTGGCGCGGCCTCGATTCCCTGTCTGTTCCTTCGCGGCGGCGAAGGGGCCGTTAGCCGATTTGTTCGAGTTCCTCGTGCGCTTCGAGCCAGTCGGCTTCGAGCGTTTCGAGTCGTGCGCTGACATCTGCCTGACGGCGTATCGCTTCCGTCAGCTTGGTTTTTTGCTCGGCGGCGTAGCTGGCGGGATCGGCGACGAACGTATCGAGCGTCGCTTTTTCCGCGTTCAGCGCATCCATTTCCTTTTCGATCTTCGCGATGCGGGTCTGCAACGGCTTCTTCAGATGCGCGAGCTTCTGGCGCGTTTCCGCTTCGAGACGGCGCTGCTCCTTGCGATTCACCAAGGCATCCGCGCCGTTCGCGTCGCCGTTCGACGCATCCGCCTTGAGCGCCGCGCGCTGTTCGGCGGCATGTTGCAGCAGCCAGTCGCGATAGTCGTCGAGATCGCCGTCGAATGGCTGCAGCTTGTGCTTCGCGACGAGCATAAACTGGTCCGTCGTGGCGCGCAGCAAATGCCGGTCGTGCGACACGAGAATCAGCGTGCCTTCGAACTGCGCGAGCGCCATGGTCAGTGCATGGCGCGTTTCGAGGTCGAGGTGATTGGTCGGCTCGTCGAGCAGCAACAGGTTCGGCTTCTGCCAGATGATCAGCGCCAACGCGAGTCGCGCCTTTTCGCCGCCGGAGAAGGGCGCGATGGCGGCCGTCGCCATGTCGCCGGAGAAGTTGAAGCTACCGAGGAAGTCGCGCAATTCCTGCTCGCGCGTGTCTGGCGCGAGCCGCGCCAGATGCTGCAATGGGGAGTCGTCGGGCCGCAGAGTTTCCAGTTGATGCTGCGCGAAGTAGCCGATCTGCAGACCCTTGCCTTCGCGCACATGGCCGCCGAGCGGCGCCAGCGTACCCGCGAGCGTCTTGATCAGCGTCGACTTGCCCTGGCCATTCGCGCCGAGCAAACCGATGCGCTGCCCGTTCTGGATGGACAGCGCGACACGATCGACAATGGGAATCTCGCCGCCGTCCACCGCGTGATAACCGCAGCGCACGTCTTCCATCACCATCATCGGATTGGGCGCGGAATTGGGCGCGCGGAACTCGAACGTGAACGGCGACGCGATATGCGCGGGCGCGATCAGCTCCATCTTTTCGAGCGCTTTCATCCGGCTTTGCGCCTGGCGCGCCTTGGTCGCCTGCGCCTTGAAGCGGTCGACATAGCTCTGCAGATGCTCGATGGTCTTGCGCTGCTTTTCGTAAGCGCTCTGTTGCAGCGTCAGTTGTTGCGCGCGCAGCACTTCGAACTGCGAGTAGTTGCCGCCGTACCGCTTGATCTGCTGGTTCTCCAGATGCAGCGTAACATTGCAGATCGAGTCGAGAAATTCGCGGTCGTGCGAGATCACGATCAGCGTGCCCGGATAACGGTGCAGCCAGTCTTCGAGCCAGACGATCGCATCGAGGTCCAGGTGGTTGGTCGGCTCGTCGAGCAGCAGCAGGTCCGATCGGCACATCAGCGCTTGCGCGAGGTTCAGGCGCATGCGCCAGCCGCCTGAGAAACTGCCGACGCTCGCACGCGTCTGTTCGAGCGTGAAGCCGAGGCCGAGCAGCAATGCCTCGGCGCGCGCGGGCGCCGTGTAGCCGTCGGCGTCGGCGAACGCGGCGTGCGCTTCGGCCTCTGCCGCGCCGTCGTGCGCGGCGGACGCCACCGCAATGCGCGCTTCGATCGCGCGCAGGGCGGCGTCGCCATCGAGCGTGTAGTCGAGCGCGGTCTTGTCGGCGGCAGGCGTCTCTTGCGCGACATGCGCGATCTGCCACGAAGGCGGGATCGAAACATCGCCGCCGTCCGCGTGCAGTTCGCCGAGCAGCACGGAGAACAAAGTGGATTTGCCCGCGCCGTTAGCGCCCACGAGACCGGCCTTCTCGCCGGGATTGAGCGTGAAGGTGGTTTGTTCGAAGAGCGGCTTCGTGCCGCGCGCGAGACTGAACTGGTTAAAACGGATCACAGCAGGGGCCGGCTCGAAGAAAAGCGCTATTTTAGACTGCGCGGCGCGCGCTCAGGCATTGGCCGATCGGCCAGGTGGCGCGCGGCATTGAAACACCTACACTAACGACATTCCTGGAGGGCGGCATATGGCAGCGGACAACACTTCTATTTATTCCTTTTCGGCGAGCACACTGGGCGGCGAGCCGGTCAGTCTCGACCGCTACGACGGCAAGGTGATGCTGATCGTCAACACGGCGAGCGAATGCGGTTTCACGCCGCAATACGCGGGCTTGCAGAAGCTGCACGAGCAGTACGCGGCGCGCGGGCTGCAGGTGCTGGGCTTTCCGTGCAACCAGTTCGGCAAGCAGGAACCCGGCGACGCCGCGCAGATCGGCGCGTTCTGCGAAAAGAACTACGGCGTTACGTTCCAGATGTTCGACAAGATCGACGTCAACGGTTCGGACGCGCACCCGCTGTTCAAATTTCTGAAAGACGAGGCGCCCGGCGTGCTCGGCATCGAAGCGATCAAATGGAACTTCACGAAGTTCCTCGTCGACCGCAGCGGCAAGGTCGTCAAGCGCTACGCGCCCACCACCAAGCCCGAAACGATCACAGACGACATCGAAGCGCTGCTGTAAGCACGCGTCACAGGATCGGCGCGAAGAGCCGCGCGACATGCATCAACACGCGCCGCAGTGCCGGCGCGTTGCGATACTCGCTGCGGTCGATCTCGAACGATTCGGCGAAGTCGCGCAGCAGCATCTCTTCGACTTCGAGCGCGAAGCCCTGGTCCACGGTCAGCACCATGATCTCGAAGTTCAGGCGAAACGACCGGTTGTCGAGATTCGCGCTGCCCACGGCCGCCGCGACGTCGTCGATCAGCACCACCTTCTGATGCAGAAAGCCCGGCCGGTAACGGAACACGCGCACGCCCGCGCGTATCGAGTCGTACGCGTAGAGCTTGGACGCCTCGAATACGACGCGGTGATCGCGGCGGCTCGGAATCAGGATGCGCACGTCGACGCCGCGCAGCGTCGCGAGCCGTAAGGCCGCGAACACGGCTTCGTCGGGCACGAGGTAGGGCGTGGTGATCCAGACACGCTCGCGCGCCGCGTTGATCGCTTCGACGAAGAACAGCGAGCAGGTCTCCTGTTTGTCCGCCGGGCCTGTCGGCACGACGAGGCAGTGCATGCCGTCGCCAGGTCGCGCGGGCGGTGGTGAGTCGAACTGCGGCAGATCCTGCGTGGCCCAGTACCAGTCTTCCGTGAACACGAACTGGATGCTGGCGACGGCGGGGCCGCGCACTTCGATATGCGTGTCGCGCCACGGCGACAGGGGCGGCTTGCCGCCCAGATACTCGACGCCGACGTTATGTCCGCCGACGAACGCGCGCTCGCCGTCCACCACGACGATCTTGCGGTGATTGCGGAAGTTGAGCTGGAAACGGTTGACGAACTGCCGGTTCGTCGCGAACGGATGCATCTGCACGCCGCCCGCGAGCAGCGACGCGACATAGCGATGCGGCAGGTCGAAGCTGCCGATGCTGTCGTACAGCACATACACGCGCAGGCCTTGCGCGGCCTTCGCGAGCAGCGCGTCCTTGAGCATTTCGCCGAGCGCGTCGGCACGCACGATGAAGAACTGCACGACGATGTAGTGCTGCGCGGTTTCGATCGCATCAAGAATCGCCGCGAACGTCGCTTCGCCGTTCACGAGCGTGCGCACATGGTTACCCGGCAGAAACGGCATGCCGGACAGGCGCGTGAGCGAGCGCACGAATTGGTGGCCGAGCACTTCCGTCGGACGGCCGTGCGACGAGGCTTCCGTGTCCCACTCAGGCGGATGCGCACGCGTGCGCAGCGTTTCGTTCTCGAGGCGGCGCGCGTCCGCGTAACCGGCGAACTTGCTGCGGCCGAGGAACAGATACGGAACCAGCGTCAGATACGGCATCGCGACGAGCGACACCGCCCACGCGATCGCGCCTTGCGATGTGCGGGTGTGCAGGATGGCGTGGCAAGCCGCGATCACGCCCAGCGCGTGGGCGAGAAACACGAGCGTGCCGATGTGAAGCAGATCGAATTGCATAAGCGTGCGAGCGTTGGCCTTCCGCTGCGCGTAGTTGACTTCGTGGCGGCACTTGTCGAGGCCGGGCTCGTTTACTTGGCTACATTGCCGGGTTACAGCAGCGCGGTCGCGCTCATATTACCGAAAGCGCTGGCGTCGCGGTCAGCCCGTCGTCAAAGCGTGACGGGCTTTTTACGCAAATCGATGCTTATGCACATCGAATGTACGGGCCCAAAAGCACACGACGCACGGCACCCAGGCGGGTGGCGTGCGTCGTGGTGTGCGACGATCAGGCGCTTGCGAGCACCTGACGGCCTCAATTGCCGGGCAGATCGCTTGCCTGGATCAGGAACACGTTGTCGTCGCCGGCGCTAGTCGACATCCACACGAGATCGAGGCCGCCGAACGCCGCTTCGACATGCGCGCGCTCGTTGCCGATCTCGATCACCAGCACGCCTTCGTCGGTCAGCCAGTTGCGTGCCTCGGCGATGATGCGACGCACGATATCCATGCCGTCCGCACCGCCCGCGAGGGCCATTTCCGGCTCGTGTTTGTATTCGGCGGGCAGCGCCTTCATCGATTCCGCGTTCACGTACGGCGGATTCGTGATGATCACGTCGTAGCGGCGCTCGGGCAGCGGCGCATACAGATCGCCTTCGAAGAGCGCCACGCGTTCGTCGAGCTGGTAGTCGTGGACATTGCGCGCCGCGACTTCGAGCGCGGCGGGCGACAGGTCAACGGCATCGATGTCGGCATTCGGGAAGGCGTGCGCCGCGAGAATCGCGAGACAGCCGGAGCCCGTACACAGTTCGAGTACGGCGCCAACCTGTTCGGGGTCCTCGACATACGGCTGCAAGCCATCCTGCAGCAGTTCGCCGATGAACGAACGCGGCACGATCACGCGCTCGTCGACATGGAAGCGATAGCCGTGCATCCACGCTTCCTGCGTGATGTAGGCGGCGGGCACGCGATCCTTCGCGCGCCGCTCGACCACTTTCAGCACCGCGTCGATTTCTTCGGACGTGAGGCGTGCATCGAGAAACGGCTCGAGCAGGTCGATGGGCAGATGCAGCGTATGCAGCACGAGATACGCGGCTTCGTCATAAGCGTTCGACGAGCCGTGGCCGAACGCCAGGTCGGCCTGGTTGAACTGCGACACCGCATGGCGCAGCACATCGCGAACCGTGGAAAACGGATGAGTCATGGTCTGGGCCCTCCGTCAGGCGATCAGTTGTTCGAGCACGCGTCGATAGACGTTCTTGAGCGGCTCGATATGTGCAACTTCGACATGTTCGTCGATCTTGTGGATGCTCGCATTCAACGGGCCGAATTCGATCACCTGCTTGCAGATGCGCGCGATGAACCGGCCATCGGACGTGCCGCCCGTGGTGGACAGTTCCGTCGTGAGGCCCGTTTCGGCGTGGATCGCGCTTTCCAGCGCATTCGACAACTCGCCGCGCGGCGTCAGAAAGGGCAGGCCGCTCACGGTCCACTTCAGGTCGTACTCGAGGCCGTGCTTGTCCAGAATCTGGTGTACGCGGCTTTGCAGTTCTTCCACCGTGCTCGCCGTCGAAAAGCGGAAGTTGAACATCACTTCCGCGTGACCCGGAATGATGTTGGTCGCGCCCGTGCCGCTATGGATGTTCGAAACCTGCCAGGTGGTAGGCGGGAAATATTCGTTGCCTGCGTCCCAGTGCTCGGCGACCAGTTCGGCGAGCGCGGGCGCGAGCAGATGCACCGGGTTCTTCGCGAGATGCGGATACGCAATGTGCCCTTGCACGCCCTTGACGGTCAGCTTGCCCGACATCGAGCCGCGGCGGCCGTTCTTCACCATGTCGCCGAACTGCACGCTCGACGTCGGCTCGCCCACGACGCAATAGTCGAGACGCTCGCCGCGCGCCTGCAGCGCTTCAACGACCTTCACGGTGCCGTCCGTCGCCGGGCCTTCTTCGTCGCTCGTGATGAGCAACGCGAGCGAGCCGCGATGCTGCGGATGCGCGGCGACGAACTCTTCGCTCGCCACCACGAAGCCGGCGATCGACGCCTTCATGTCGGCGGCGCCGCGTCCGTACAACTTGCCGTCGCGGTGAGTCGGCTCGAACGGCGCCGACGTCCATTGATCGAGCGGGCCCGTCGGCACGACGTCGGTGTGGCCCGCGAACGCGAGCAGCTTGCCGTCCTGGCCCGCGGTGCCGCGCTTGACGGCCCACAGGTTCGTCACGCCGTTCGATTCGATCGTTTCGCATTCGAAGCCGATTGCGGACAGGCGCTCGATCAGCAGGCGCTGGCAGTTCTGGTCGTCGGGCGTGACGGACGCGCGGCCGATCAGGGCTTCGGTAAGGGCAAGTGTGCCGGACATCGATTCAGTTCCTTCCAACCAGCAGATGAGACGCGTGGCCAACGGTCACGCTTGAATCCAGGGTGAAAAAATGCCGGCCCGAACGGGCCGGCAACAGCTTTTACCTGCGTGCGCTGAAGCGCAGAAAGCTCAGGCAAACAGCGACGCGTAGTTCTCCGCCGAAAAGCCCAGCGTCTTCACGCGTCCGTTCACCACGATCACGGGCCGCTTGATGATCGACGGTTTGTGGATCATCAGCGCGATCGCGCCGGCCGTCGTGTCGGCCTCGGCCTTATGCACGTCCGACAGGCCGCGCCAGGTCGTGCCGCGCTTGTTGATGAGCTGATCAAGCGGCACATCCTTGAGCCAGTCCTCGATCAGCTTGTCATTCACGCCGGCCTTCTTGAAGTCGTGAAACTCGAACTCGACGCCGTGTTCCTCGAGCCACACGCGCGCTTTCTTCACGCTGTCGCAATTCGGAATGCCGTAGACGGTCGTCTTCGCGCCGCGCGCCATCAGTCGCCTCGCAGCAGTTCGTTCAGGCCGACCTTCGCGCGCGTCTTGGCGTCGACCTTCTTGACGATCACGGCGCAGTACAGGCTGTGCGAGCCGTCCTTCGACGGCAGGTTGCCCGCGACCACCACCGAGCCAGCCGGAATGCGGCCATACGTGACTTCGCCCGTTTCGCGGTCATAGATCTTCGTGCTCTGGCCGAGGTACACGCCCATCGAAATAACCGAGTTCTCTTCGACGATTACGCCTTCAACGACTTCCGAGCGCGCGCCGATGAAACAGTTGTCTTCGATGATGACGGGGTTGGCTTGCAGCGGCTCCAGCACGCCGCCGATGCCCACGCCGCCCGACAGATGTACGTTCTTGCCGATCTGCGCGCACGAGCCGACGGTGGCCCACGTGTCGACCATCGTGCCTTCATCGACGTACGCGCCGATGTTCGTGTACGACGGCATCAGCACGACGTTCTTCGCGATGAACGAGCCGCGGCGCGCGATGGCGGGCGGCACGACGCGGAAGCCGCCTGCGGCGAAGTCTTCAGCCGTGTAGTTGGCGAACTTCGACGGCACCTTATCGTAGAACTGCGAGTAACCGCCGGCCGGCATCGGCGCGTTGTCTTCGAGGCGGAACGACAGCAGCACGGCCTTCTTCAGCCACTGGTTGACGACCCAGTCGCCATCCTTCTTTTCGGCGACGCGCAGCGCGCCCTTGTCGAGTTGCTCGATGGCATGCGCGACGGCTTCGCGCACGTCGGCGGGCGCGGCCTTCGGCGACAGCTCGGCGCGGTTGTCCCAGGCGGTATCGATGATCTGCTGAAGTTGTTGCGACATGTTCGTGGTGCTCTTTCGAGAAGGTTGAAATCGGAAAGCGGGTGAGGGCGGAGCGCGGCGGCGGCGCTCCCTGCGACGTGTGAGAAATGCCGGATCTAGCTTTTCAGCGAGCGGCAGAACTCGACGATGCGCCGCGCGCCCTCCGTGCATTCGTCGACGCCCGCGACCAGCGCGAGGCGGACGAAATCGCGGCCAGGGTTCGTGTCGTGCGCGGTGCGCGCGAGATACGAGCCGGGCAGAACCGTCACATTATAGTCGGCGTACAGGCGGCGGGCGAACTCGTCGTCCGTCAGGCCCGTGCGGGCGACATTCGCCCACAGGTAGAACGCGGCGTCGGGCAGCTTGACGTCGAGCACGTCGGCGAGCATCGGCGTGACGGTCGAAAACTTCTGCACGTACATCGCGCGGTTCTCGCGCACATGCGCCTCGTCGCTCCACGCAGCAATGCTCGCAGTTTGAAAGACCGTCGACAAGGCGGCGCCGTGATAAGTCCGGTATAGCAGGAACTGCTTGAGAATGGCCGCGTCGCCCGCGACGAAGCCCGAGCGCATGCCCGGCACGTTCGAGCGCTTCGACAGGCTCGACAGCATCACGAGCCGCTCGAAACCCCGGCCGAGCTTGTGCGCCGCTTCCAGACCGCCGAGCGGCGGACGCGCCTCGTCGAAATAGATCTCCGAGTAGCATTCGTCCGACGCGATCACGAAGCCGTGACGGTCCGACAGTTCGAACAGTTCGCGCCAGTCGTCGAGCGTCAGCACGGCGCCCGTCGGGTTGCCCGGCGAGCAGACGTAGAGCAGCTGCGTGCGCGCCCAGACGTCGTCGGGAATGGCGGAGTAGTCACACGCGAAGTTGCGCTTCGGGTCGCTGTTGGCGAAGTACGGCTGCGCGCCTGCCAGCAGCGCCGCGCCTTCGTAGATTTGATAGAACGGGTTCGGACAGAGTACGATCGCAGGTTCGCCCCTGGCGTTTTTCTTCGGGTCGATCACCGTCTGCGCCAGTGCGAACAGCGCCTCGCGCGAGCCGGACACGGGCAGCACCTGGGTGGCGGGGTCGACGGGCGGCAGGTTGTAGCGCCGCGTGACCCACTTCGCGATCGCTTCGCGCAGCGCCGGCGTGCCGAGCGTGAGCGGATAGGCCGCGAGACCGCCGAGCGAATCGATCACGGCTTTCTTGATCAGCTCGGGCGTCGGATGTTTCGGCTCGCCGATCCCGAAGCTGATGTGCGCAAGGCTGGCGGGCGGTGTGACGTCCTTGAAGAGCAGGCGCAGCTTTTCGAAGGGATAAGACTGAAGGGAGTCGAGTAGCGGATTCACTTGGCGGTTCGGCGTAGGTTCGGCGTGTTGCAGGACGGATTGTCGGACTGACACAGGCTGACACAGCGAAAGCGGCGCGCGGCGGACACGATGCGCAGGCCCTCGGATGCGGCGGCATCGAAGCGGTTGCGCGGCACCGGCGACGAGCGATCGATTATAGCGTGTCGGCAGGCCGGGGCACGGCCCATCGTCCATCTGGACAAGGCTTTGCGGCGCTGGGAACGAGATGGGCACGCTAACGCTAAAGTCGATACGGCAGGCACAAAGAAGAAAGTGGAGACACAATGCGGGCAGTCACCGGATGCAACGGTAAAGAATTCAGCGGCAATGGCTGGCAGCGATCACGCGCCGCCGTCGCCGGCAATACACAGAGCAACAAGGGCAACACGCAACGCAAGGCAGTCATGCAATACACGCTGGACATCGGCGGGAGCATCGCGCGATGAATCTCCCGCTTCGCAACACCTTGGGCCACGCATGGCCGACGCTCGCGATCATGCTGGGCGCGTCGGTATGGGGCATGGTCTGGTATCCGCTGCGCATGCTCCACGCGCTTGGCGTGACGGGCACGGCCGCGAGCGCGCTGACGAGCGGCGCGGGGTGCCTGTTCGTGCTGCTCGTGCGGCGCAGCGCGATCAGGACGGTCCGCTGGCATTGGCTGCTGCCCGCGCTCGCGCTGTTCGCGGGCATCACCAATCTTGGCTTCGTGTGGGGCGCGATCCACGGCCAGGTGATGCGCGTGCTGCTGCTGTTCTATCTGACGCCAGCATGGACCGCGCTGTTCGCGCATTTCATCCTGCACGAGCGGTTGACGTGGGCGGGCGCGGGGCTCGCTGCGCTGTCGCTGGCGGGCGCAATGATGATGCTGTGGTCGCCGCAGCTCGGCATTCCCGTGCCCGGCAGTCTCGCTGAATGGGCGGGGCTCGCGGCGGGCATGTCCTTCGCGATGAGCAACGTGCTGACCCTCAAGACGAGCCGCGTGCTGCCCGGCATGAAGGCGGAGATGCGTACGGCTGTGATCTTCGGCGGCGCGGCGATTTTCGGCGGTTGCGCATCTTTCTTCGAATCGATGCCCGCGCCGCCGACGGGCGAGCACATCGGCATGGCCGTGTTCCTCGTGCTCGCGATCGGCTTCGTGCTGGCCACCAACAACATGCTCGTGCAATACGGTCTCGCACGCGTGCCGGCCAACCGGGCGTCGATCATCATGCTGTTCGAGATCGTCATCACGGCGCTCACGGCGTGGCTGTTCGCGGGCGAAGTGCCCGGTCCGCGCGAATGGGCGGGCGGCGCGTGCATCGTGCTGGCGTCGGCGCTGTCGAGCTGGGTGCATCGGGCGAAGCCTGCAGAGAAGACGGACGCCGGCAAGGATGGAAACGCCGATGGCAACGGTAAGAATCGCCCACGCGCGATGGTATGATTGCCCCTCATTGGCCGGCGGTGCAGCGTAGGGCGCACCGCGGCGCCGGAATCGCAGCGGGCTCGCGCTCCATCGTGCCGTCAGTCGGGGTGTGAACCCGATGGCGGTTCGCAGATGAACCCGCGCGTTCCGTTTCCATAAATTATTTCTCAAACAGCGAAATCGCCGTGCGTCTGACCTCGATCAAACTCGCTGGCTTCAAGTCATTCGTCGATCCCACGCATTTCCAGGTTCCGGGCCAGCTCGTCGGCGTGGTCGGTCCCAACGGTTGCGGCAAGTCCAACATCATCGACGCCGTGCGCTGGGTGCTCGGCGAATCGCGCGCCTCGGAGCTGCGCGGCGAGTCGATGCAGGACGTGATCTTCAACGGCTCGACGGCGCGCAAGCCGGGTAGCCGCGCCAGCGTCGAACTCGTGTTCGACAACGCCGACGGCCGTGCCGCCGGCCAGTGGGGCCAGTATGCCGAAATCGCCGTCAAGCGCGTGCTGACGCGCGACGGCACGTCGAGCTACTACATCAACAATCTCCCCGCGCGCCGCCGCGACATCCAGGACATCTTCCTCGGCACGGGCCTCGGCCCGCGTGCGTACGCGATCATCGGGCAGGGCATGATCTCGCGGATCATCGAGGCGAAGCCCGAAGAACTGCGCGTGTTCCTCGAAGAAGCTGCGGGCGTGTCGAAGTACAAGGAACGCCGCCGCGAAACCGAGAACCGTCTGCACGACACGCGCGAGAATCTGACTCGCGTCGAGGATATCGTCCGCGAGTTGACGGCGAATCTGGAAAAGCTCGAAGCGCAGGCCGTCGTCGCGACGAAGTACAAGGATCTGCAGGCCGAAGGCGAAGAAAAGCAGCGCCTGTTGTGGCTGTTGCGCAAGAACGAAGCGGGCACCGAGCAGGACAAGCAGAAGCGCGCCATCGAACAGGCGCAGATCGACCTCGAAGCGCATACGGCGAAGCTGCGCGAAGTCGAAGCGCAACTCGAAACGCTGCGTGTCGCGCACTATTCGGCCAGCGACGCGATGCAGGGCGCACAAGGCGCGCTGTACGAAGCGAACGCCGAGGTGAGCCGCCTTGAAGCCGAGATCAAGTTCATCGTCGAATCGCGCAACCGCGTGCAGGCGCAGATCGCCGCGCTGACGGCGCAGCGCGAGCAGTGGCTCGCGCAGGCGCAAAAGGCCCAGGACGATCTCGAAGACGCCGAAATCCAGCTTGGAGAAGGCGAAGAAAAGGCGGTGATCGCCGAAGAGACGGCGGCCG
Organism: Paraburkholderia terrae; assembly: GCF_002902925.1. Lineage (GTDB taxonomy): Bacteria > Pseudomonadota > Gammaproteobacteria > Burkholderiales > Burkholderiaceae > Paraburkholderia > Paraburkholderia terrae. Next base: position 1,400,294 of record NZ_CP026111.1, read on the forward strand.
CGAAGCACGACGCGATGCCCGCACTCGAAGCGCGCTGGCGTGATGCACAGTCGCAACTGAACGAGGAGCGCGCCGGTATCGCGCAGACCGAGCAGGCGCTCAAGCTCGAAGCTGCGCACCAGCGCAACGCCGACCAGCAGTTGCAGCAGTTGCAGCAGCGTCAGGAACGTCTGAAGACGGAAGCAGGCGGATTGGACGCGCCCGACGAGGCGCAGCTTGAAGAGTTGCGCATGCAGCTTGCCGAGCACGAAGAGATTCTGAGCGAAGCGCAAGCGCGTCTTGCCGATGCGCAGGACACGCTGCCGCGTCTGGACGGCGAGCGCCGCGCCGCGCAAGATCGCGTGCAGGCGGAAAGCGCGCAGATCCATCAGCTCGAAGCACGTCTGGCCGCACTGCGCCAGTTGCAGGAAAACGTGCAGACGGAAGGCAAGGTCCAGCCGTGGCTCGACAAGCACGAGCTTGGCGCGCTGCCGCGTCTGTGGAAGAAGCTGCATGTCGAAGCCGGTTGGGAAACCGCGCTCGAATCCGTGCTGCGCGAGCGTCTTGCCGCGGTCGAAGTGTCGAATCTCGACTGGGTGAAGCACTTCGTCAGCGACGCGCCGCCCGCCAAGCTCGCCTTCTACGCGCCGCCCGCGGCCGGTCAGCCGGTGGCTGCGCCGCCGTCGCTGCGGCCGTTGGTGTCGCTGGTGCGCATCGACGACGCCGGCATCCGCGCGGTGCTCAACGATTGGCTCGGCAACGCGTTCATCGCCGACGATCTGCCCCAGGCGCTGTCGATGCGCGCGCAACTGCCGGAAGGCGGCGCGTTTGTCGTGAAGGCTGGGCACGTCGTGACGCGCGTCGGCGTGCAACTGTACGCGGCCGATTCCGAGCAGGCGGGCATGCTCGCGCGTCAGCAGGAAATCGAAAACCTGACGCGCCAGGTGCGCGCGCAGGCGCTGCTCGCCGAAGAGGCGAAGGCAGCCGCGATTCGCGCGGAAGCCGCGCATACGCAGGCATCGAATGCGTTGACGGAAGTGCGCCAGCAAGCCGAGCGCGCGACCCAGCGCGTACACGCGCTGCAGATGGACGTGCTCAAGCTCACGCAGGCGCACGAACGCTACACGCAGCGCAGCACGCAGATCAGCGAGGAACTCGAAGAGATCACCGCGCAGATCGACGAGCAGCGTGCGTTGCGTGCCGAATCGGAAGCGAACTTCGAGCGCCACGACGGCGAACTCGCCGAATTGCAGGCGCGTTTCGAAGACAACCAGCTTGCGTTCGAATCGCTTGATGAAGAACTCGGCAACGCGCGCAACGAAGCGCGAGAGCTCGACCGCGCCGCCACCGATGCACGCTTTGCCGCGCGCAACTCGGCGAACCGTATCGACGAGCTGAAGCGCAGCATCCAGGTCGCGCACGAGCAGAGCGAGCGCGTCGCCGGTTCGCTCGAAGACGCGCGCGCCGAACTCGAAACGATCAACGAGCAGACGGCACATACGGGTTTGCACGACGCGCTTGAAATCCGCCGCGCGAAAGAAGAGTCGCTGCACGCGGCGCGTCTCGAACTCGACGATCTGACCGCGAAGCTGCGTGCTTTGGACGAACTGCGGCTGACCACTGAACGCTCGTTGCAACCGCTGCGCGACCGCATCACTGAATTGCAGTTGAAGGAACAGGCCGCGCGCCTGAACGCCGAGCAGTTCATCGAGCAGCTGACGGCGGCGGGTGTCGACGAAGCCGACCTGCAGGCGAAGCTCACGCCGGACATGAAACCGTCGTATCTGCAGGGCGAAGTGACGCGCATCAACAACGCGATCACCGCGCTCGGCCCCGTCAACATGGCCGCGCTCGACGAGCTGAAGGCGGCGTCGGAACGCAAGACTTTCCTCGACGCGCAATCGGCCGACCTGAACAACGCAATCGAAACGCTCGAAGACGCGATCCGCAAGATCGACCAGGAAACGCGCACGCTGCTGCAAGGCACGTTCGACCAGGTGAACCATCATTTCGGCGAGCTGTTCCCGCGTCTCTTTGGCGGCGGCCAGGCGAAACTCATCATGACGGGCGACGAGATTCTCGACGCCGGCGTGCAGGTGATGGCGCAGCCGCCGGGCAAGAAGAACTCGACGATTCACCTGCTGTCGGGCGGTGAAAAGGCGCTGACGGCGACGGCCCTCGTGTTCGCGATGTTCCAGCTGAATCCGGCGCCGTTCTGTCTGCTCGACGAAGTGGACGCGCCGCTCGACGACGCGAACACCGAACGTTTCGCGAACCTCGTGCGCGCGATGTCGGAGAAGACGCAGTTCCTGTTCATTTCCCACAACAAGATCGCGATGGAAATGGCGCAGCAACTGATCGGGGTGACGATGCAGGAGCAGGGCGTCTCGCGGATCGTGGCCGTGGACATGGAAACGGCTGCGGGATTTGTCCAGAATATCGTTTAAACGTCCACCCGCGCGTCGCTTCGGTTGTGCGCGGGTGTTGCTGAAACAGAAATGAATTCGCTGCGCGCCTGCGCCCGCAGCGGCGGTACGTGCCACCTTCGGTGCCACGTGTCAGCCGCGCGAACCCGGCGCTGCGCGCAACGACGAAAAGAATTGCAGATGGAGTGTGCATGGACGAGTTGACACTCGGATTGATTGGCGCGGGCGCCGTGGTGGTCGGGGGAGTAGTGGTCTACAACGCGTGGCAGGGCGCGAAGGTGCGCCGCAAGATGCCGCGGCCGATGCCCGCCGATGCGGCGGACCCGCTCGTCCGGGACGACCAGATGGAGCAAAGCCCGTTCATCGAGCCGGCGCGCCCGACGACGCGCCGTGAATCCAATGCGGGCGAGCAGGCGGAAGCCGCACGCGTCGAGCCGACTTTCGGCGGTGCCGCGCCGCTCGATACCCCTGCGGATATCCAGGCTGAGAACACGTCGCCGAACGGTTTCCCCGAAGATGAAGAGGCCGCGCAGCCGGGTGCCGGGGTGCAAGCCGACGACGAGCGCAACGAGCCGATTCTGCCCGCTGCCACGACGATTTCGTCGGCGCCGCCGGCCATCGTCGATCGGCGTATCGACTGCATCGTGCCGATCAGGCTTTCGTCGCCCGTGACGGGCGACAAGGTGCTGCCGCTCGCGCAGCGTCTGCGCCGCGCGGGCAGCAAGCCGGTGCATATCGAAGGCAAGCCGGAAGGCGGCGGCGCATGGGAGTTGCTGCAAAACGGCGTGCGCTACGAAGACCTGCGCGCGGCTGCGCAGCTTGCGAACCGCAGCGGCCCGCTCAACGAGCTGGAGTTCTCTGAGTTCGTTACGGGTGTCCAGCAATTCGCCGACGCGCTCGATGCATCGCCCGAGTTTCCGGACATGATGGAAACGGTGTCGATGGCGCGTGAACTCGACGGCTTTGCCGCGCAATGCGACGCGCAACTGTCGATCAACGTGCTGTCCGATGGCGCGCCATGGTCGGCCAACTACGTGCAGGCCGTCGCGTCGCAGGACGGACTGCTGCTGTCGCGCGACGGCACGCGCTTCGTCAAGCTTGACGCCAAGCAAAGCCCGGTGTTCATGCTGCAGTTCGGCGACACCAACTTCCTGCGCGACGATCTCACGTACAAGGGCGGCCAGATGATCACGCTGGTGCTCGACGTGCCCGTTGCCGACGAAGACATCCTGCCATTCCGCCTGATGTGCGACTACGCGAAGTCGCTGGCCGAGCGTATCGGTGGGCGCGTGGTCGACGATGGCCGTCGGCCGTTGCCCGAAAGCGCGCTGCTCGCCATCGAGCAGCAGTTGATGACGCTTTATGCGAAGCTCGAGCAGGCGGGGATTCCCGCTGGCTCGCCGGCGACGCGGCGACTGTTCAGTCAGTAAGCGCACGACACTTGTTACGCGACGAAGCGTCGTCGCAACTATACAAACCGCCTGACGCGCGCTGCCGCTTCAGGCGGTTTTCATTTTGACTTGCCGATTCGCGTAGTTGCCTTGCGCAGCCCACTCTGCGAGCGGCTTCATCCCACGTCGTCCTGCCACGGTTGGCCGCTGATCCACGCCTTGATCGCGGCGACCACCGCCTCGTCCCTTCCATAGAACCCGTGATGCGACAACGCCTCGCAGGGTTTGCCGCGCACGTCGCCGCCATGCACGGTGATCAGCGCGTACTGGCCGCTCTCCGCGATGCGTCTTAGCGCTTCGTACGAGCAGAGGAAGCAGCCGTCATCGGCGTGCTGCACGAATAGCTGGCGCGGACGAATCGCGCCGTAATCGAAGCCGATCAACGGCGTGGCCTGGCCGCGCGCGGGACTGCTGAGCGTGGAGGTATGCACGACGGCGTCCCACACGTCGGGCAACGCGCGGCCCACATACGCCGTCGAGATCGTGCCGCGGCTGGTGCCGACCAGCACGAGCTTCGCTTGCGGGAAGCGGTTGCGCAGACTGGCTGCGACCTGGGCGAGATCCTGCGCGGAGCGCGGCGATGCGCGGAACGCGTCGGAGTAGCCTCCGGGTTGATCGGACGGGGCATCGATGATTGCCGTTGCAAATTGCGCGTCCACGAATAGCTGGCGTGCGCGAATCAGGAAGCTGTTCTTCTCGCGCATGCGGATCGTGCCGTCGGGCTGTTGCGACAGATCGAGATCGCCCGCGCTGCCTGGGAACATCACGAGCACCCAATGCGGCGCGCTGCCGTCCTGCTGCGTGAGCAGATAGGACATCGACGGGCCCTCCGCGAGCGGCACGGTGACCACCTGCTCGCTTGCCATTGCGCCTCGCGCGCTGAAAAGGGCGAGCGCTCCCAGAAGCATGAGCAGGCAACGGACGAAACGGACGAAGCGGACGACGATGGCGGACATGGCGATAAGTTCTCCCAGTCGATGCGTGCCGATGTGGACGGGAAGCACGCGATGGACGGCAGGCGACAAGGTCGCATTGCGAGCCGCGCGCTGTCAACGGTTTGCGCGCGAACTGGCCGATCGGCCAGGACTTGTAGGAATACGTTCGGCCTGGGTTTGCGCGCGCACGAAACTGGCCATCCGGCCGATGCGACAGGAAGCGCTTCCTGAGATAATCTGACATCCCGTTACCATCCGCGAAACGCCGACAGCATGGCCCGAACCAACGTCCCTGATCCAGCAACCAGCGCACCCGCCGAGCGGGCGTTGTGGCTGCGCGCCGAACTCGAGCGCGCGAACCACGCGTACTATGTGCTCGACCAGCCGGACTTGCCCGACGCGGAATACGACAAGCTGTTCAAGGAACTGCAGCAGGTCGAAAGCGAGCATCCCGATCTGATCACACCGGATTCGCCCACGCAGCGGGTCGGCGGCGAAGTGGCGAACGGCTTTCAGCCCGTCGTACACGACCTGCCGATGCTGTCGCTGAACAACGGCTTTTCGGATGAAGACATCGCGGCTTTCGACAAGCGCGTGTCGGACGCGCTGCACGAGGCGAGTGTCGACTACGCGTGCGAACTGAAGTTCGACGGTCTGGCCATCTCGCTACGCTACGTGGACGGCCAGTTCACGCAGGCGTCCACGCGCGGCGACGGCGCGACGGGCGAGGACGTCACGGAGAACGTGCGCACCATCCGCTCGATACCTTTGAAGCTCAAGGGCAAGCGCGTGCCGAAGCTGCTCGACGTGCGCGGCGAAGTGCTGATGTTCAAGCGCGATTTCGACAAGCTGAACCAGCGTCAGCGTGACGCGGAACAGCGCGAGTTCGCGAACCCGCGCAATGCGGCGGCGGGCAGTTTGCGGCAACTCGATTCGAAGATCACCGCGCAGCGTCCGCTGTCGTTCTTTGCGTATGGGATCGGCGTGCTCGACGGCATCGAGATGCCGGCCACGCATAGCGAACTGCTCGACTGGTATCACGAGATGGGCTTGCCCGTGAACAGCGAGCGCGCGGTCGTACAGGGCGCCGAAGGGTTGCTCGGCTTCTTCCAGAAGGTGGGCGAGAAGCGTGACAAGCTGCCGTACGACATCGACGGCGTCGTCTACAAGGTGAACCGCCGCGACCAGCAGGACACGCTGGGTTTCGTGTCGCGCGCACCGCGCTTCGCGCTCGCGCACAAGTTCCCTGCGCAAGAGGCGTTGACGAAGCTCGTCGCCATCGACGTGCAGGTCGGACGCACGGGCGCGATCACGCCTGTCGCGCGGCTCGAACCGGTGTTCGTCGGCGGCGCGACGGTGACGAACGCGACGCTGCACAACGAGGACGAAGTACGTCGCAAGGACATCCGTATCGGCGACACCGTGATCGTGCGGCGTGCAGGCGACGTGATTCCGGAGGTAGTCGGCGCACTGCTCGACCGGCGTCCGGCCGACGCGCACGAGTTCGTGATGCCGACGCAATGCCCCGTGTGCGGTTCCGCGATCGAACGTCTGCCGGACGAAGCAATCGCGCGCTGCTCGGGCGGCCTGTTTTGTCCTGCGCAGCGCAAGCAGGCGCTGTGGCACTTTGCGCAGCGCCGCGCGCTCGATATCGACGGCCTGGGCGAAAAGATCATCGATCAACTCGTTGAACTGAATCTGGTGCGCACGCCCGCCGATCTATTCAACCTGGGCTTTGCGACACTCGCCGAACTCGACCGCTTCGCGGAAAAGTCCGCGCAGAACCTCATCGACTCGCTCGAAAAGGCCAAGCACACCACGCTCGCGCGCTTCATCTACGCGCTCGGCATCCGGCATGTTGGCGAATCGACGGCGAAAGATCTGGCGAAGCACTTCGGCTCGCTCACGCCGATCATGGATGCATCGGTCGAAGAACTGCTCGAAGTGAACGATGTCGGCCCCATCGTCGCCGAGGCGATTCATCAGTTCTTTGCCGAGGAGCACAACCGCACGGTCATCGAGCAGTTGCGCGCGCCCGGCAAGGTGACCTGGCCGGAAGGACCGCCCGCGCCGAAGGCGCCGCAGGGCGTGCTGGCGGGCAAGACGGTCGTGCTGACGGGCACGCTGCCCACGATGGGACGCGACGAGGCGAAGGAGTTGCTGGAAGCGGCCGGCGCGAAGGTGGCCGGCTCGGTGTCGAAGAAGACCGACTACGTGGTGGCGGGTGCCGAAGCGGGCAGCAAGCTCGCAAAGGCCGAGGAACTCGGCATCCCCGTGCTTGACGAAGATGGTATGCGTAAGCTCCTGGAGGGGCAGACAACATGATTCACGAGATCCTCAAGATGGGCGATCCGCGCCTGCTGCGCATCGCCAAGCCAGTCGATCATTTCGACACGCCCGAACTGCACGAACTCGTCCGGGACATGTTCGAGACGATGCATGACGCCAATGGCGCCGGGCTCGCCGCGCCGCAGATCGGCGTCGATCTTCAGGTCGTCATCTTCGGTTTCGGCCATAACGAGCGTTATCCCGACGCGCCTTCCGTGCCGGAAACGGTGCTGATCAATCCGACCATCACGCCCGTATCGCTAGATACGGAAGAGGGCTGGGAAGGCTGCCTGTCGGTGCCGGGCTTGCGCGGCGCCGTCAGCCGCCTGTCGATGATTCGCTATCACGGCTTCGATCAGTTCGGCAAACCGATCGATCGCGTCGCCGAGGGCTTCCATGCGCGCGTCGTCCAGCACGAGTGCGATCACCTGATCGGCAAGCTGTATCCGATGCGTATCACAGACTTTTCCAAGTTCGGCTTTACCGAAGTGCTGTTTCCCGACCTCGATCCGAAATCGGACGATTGAGTTTCAGACGAATGAAAAGGAAAAAGCCCGCGTGAGCGGGCTTTTTTCATCTCGAGAGGCGTCAATGGACTGACGCCCGATCTCAGAACGACTCGTCCGGACCGAGATAGCGCCACTGCCCTGGCGGCAATGCGCCGAGCATGACCCGACCCATCCGCACGCGCTTGAGGCCCACGACCTCCAGCCCGACCAGTTCGCACATCCGGCGAATCTGACGCTTCTTGCCTTCGCGCAGCACGAAGCGCAGTTGTTCGCCGTTCTGCCAGTCGACCACTGCGGGCTTGAGCGGCACGCCGTCGAGTTCGAGGCCGTGGCGCAATTGCTCGAGACTTTCGAGCGGGAAGTGTTGCTCGACGTCCGTTTCGACGTCGCCGTACGCGACGCGCACCAGGTATTCCTTGTCGATTTCCGAATGGCCGCCGATCAACTGCTTCGCGACGCGGCCGTCCTGCGTCAACACCAGCAAGCCCGTCGAGTCGATGTCGAGGCGGCCCGCCGGCGCAAGCTGGCGCAGATGCGCGACCGAGAAGCGCGTGTCCGTCTGGTCGCCGTCCCAGTGGTTCTCGGGTTTGACGAGCGTCACGGCCGGCTCGTAACCGTCTTCCGCCTGACCCGATACCAGGCCAACCGGCTTGTGGATGAGGATCGTGACCAGCTTCATCTGCATGGCTTGCGCGGCGGGATCGATCTGGATATCGGCGTCGGGGCGCACCTTCGTGCCGAGCGTATCGATGACAGTGCCGTCGACGGTTACCCAGCCTTTCTCGATCCATTCGTCCGCTTCGCGGCGCGAGCACAGGCCGAGTTCGGACATCAGCTTCGACAGGCGCAGGTTGCCGGGGGCGTCGTTGAATTCGCCCTCGTCGCGATGGCGCGGGGCGGGCTCCGGGCGAGCCTTGCGCGCCGGTTTCGGGGCCGCGCGGTCGAATTGGGCCGGGCGGTCGAAGCTGTCGTCGAGCGAGCGTGGGTCGCGTTTTGCCTTCGGTACGCGCGGTGCTGCGCTGGCTGACGCATCGCCGTCCGTGCGGTTTGCGTACGCGCTCTTCACTGGCTTCGCGTAGGTGCGTTCGCCGCGGGCTTGCGCGTCGTCGCTGCGAGTACGGCGCGGCGCACCTTCGCTGCTTGGGCGTCGTTCGGCGGATGCATCGCGCTCGCCGGAGAAGCGCGGGCGGGGCGATTCGCTGCGGTCGCGCGGTGCGCTACGGCGCTCGTCGCCCTCCCGCGGTGCGCGGGGAGCGCGGCGTGCGTCGTCGTCACGGCCAAAGCGCGGTGCGCTACGGCGTTCGTCGCCCTCGCGCGGGGCGCGGGGAGCCCGGCGCGCATCGTCGTCACGGCCGACACGCGGCGCACTACGGCGTTCGTCGCCGTCACGCGGAGCGCGGGGGGCGCGGCGTGCGTCGTCGTCGCGGGCGAAACGCGGTGCGCTGCGGCGTTCATCGCCGTCACGCGGGGCGCGGGGTGCTCGACGCGCGTCGTCGTCACGGCCGACGCGCGGCGCACTACGGCGTTCGTCGCCCTCACGCGGGGCGCGGGGCGCACGGCGTGCATCGTCGTCACGGGAGAAGCGCGGCGCACTACGGCGTTCGTCGCCGTCACGCGGGGCGCGGGGCGCACGGCGTGCGTCGTCGTCGCGAGAGAGACGCGGTGCGCTGCGGCGTTCGTCACCCTCACGCGGTGCGCGGGGTGGGCGGCCTGCGTCGCCGTCACGGGAGAAGCGCGGTGCGCTGCGCCGTTCGTCGCCGTCACGGGAGAAGCGCGGTGCGCTGCGCCGTTCGTCGCCATCGCGGGAAAAGCGCGGTGCGCGTTCGCCTGCGCCTGCCGAAGCGGCGCCACGCGAAGGACGATCCGACGGCGCGCGTCGTTCGGTCCGGTCGCCCGCGTCACGACGGAAACCACCGCTTCCTGCCGAGCCTTCCTTACGCGCCGGACGGTCACCCGTCGAACGGCGTTCGAACGTGCCGGAATCGCTACGTTCGCGCGAACCCGCGCCCGCTGCGCGCGCGGGCCGGTCGCCGGAGCGCGGCGATGCGCCGTCACGCGCACCCGCCGACGGTCCGCGTCGTTCGCCCGGGCCGCCCGCAGGCTTGCCGGCAGCGCGCCTCGGTGTTTCGCCGCTCGCTGCCGCGCCTCGGCGCGCAGCACCTGCGCCGGCGGAGCCGGCGCCGCCGCGCGGCCCCGTCGAAGCAGCGCCTTTGGCTGGGGCGGCGGGCCGCGTCGTCTTGCGTGCAGTCGTGCTGCCCGGACGCACAGGGGTGCGCTCGGACGAACTCGGCCGCGGATGCTTGGCTGTCAGTTTGACTCGCATGAAATCTCACACTGCGATCGCGCGCAGCAGCTCCGTTTCGACCTGGATTTGTCGACGGTTGTCAGAGAGGCCGTGTCCATCAAGTAGGAACACGTCCTCGACGCGTTCGCCGAGTGTATTGATCCGCGCCGCATGGACGCCGACCCGGTGCTCGGCCAGCACGCGCGCGATCGAATAAAGAAGGCCCGGCCGGTCGTTGGCCGACACGGACAGGATGTAATACTGGCCACGTTCGTCGGCCCGCAGGTCGACGCGCGGCGTCACGGGGAACGTGCGCGACAGGCGCGACAGCCGGCCCTTCGACGGCTCCGGCAACAACGTGCCTTCCGCCCTCAGGCGCCCTGCCAGTTCCTGTTCGACGAGGTTGGCGATGTCGCGATAGTGGACGTCACGCTCGGTATGTGCAACGAGAAAGTTGTCGAGCGCATAGCCGTGTCGGGTGGTGCTCACGCGCGCATCGAGCACGGACAGCGAATTGCGGTCGAAATACGCGCAGATGCCCGCAAACAGATCGGGGCGGTCCTTCACGTAGACGAGCACCTGTAGCGCCTCGCCGATGGGCGAGGGCCGCGCGCGCACGATCGGCGTCTCCGTCTCCACGTGACGGTGCAGCACGCGCGTCTGCCACGCGATGTCGGCGGCATCGTGACGCAGGAAGTAGCCGACGTCGAGCTTGTCCCACAGCGCGCGGTGCGCGTTCTCGGGCACCGTTTCGAGGCGCAGCAGGGCGAGTGCTTCTTCCTGGCGCTGCTTGAGTTCCGAATGCGCGTCCGGGCGGGCGCCGCCGAGCACGGCGAGCGTCGCGCGGTACAGGTCTTCGAGCAGCTTGCCTTTCCACGTGTTCCAGACTTTCGGGCTGGTGCCGCGAATGTCGGCCACCGTCAGCAGATACAGCGCCGTCAGGCGACGTTCGGTGCCGACCAGGTTGGCGAACCGTTTGATCACTTCCGGGTCGCTCGTGTCCTGCTTCTGGGCGACCTGGCTCATCGTCAGGTGATGCTGGACGAGCCAGACGATCAGCGCCGTATCGTCGGTGGAAATGTCGTGCTCGCGGCAGAAGCGGCGCGCGTCGGCCATGCCGAGGGTGGAGTGATCGCCGCCGCGGCCTTTCGCGATGTCGTGGAACAGCGCGGCCACGTACAGCACGTACGGCCGCTCGAAGTTCACGATCAGCTGGCTGCAGAACGGGTATTCGTGTGCGTGCTCGGCGACCGCGAAGCGTCGCATGTTCCGAAGCACCATCAGAATGTGCTGATCGACGGTATAGACGTGATACAGATCATGCTGCATCTGTCCGACGATGCGGCGGAAGTTCAGCAGATAGCGCCCCAGCACGCTGGTCTGGTTCATCAGACGCATCGCATGCGTGATGCCCTGCGGCTGCTTGAGGATTTCCATGAAGAGGCGCCGGTTTTCCGGATCGCGCCGCCAGCGGTGGTCCATCTTGTCGCGCGCGTTGTACAGCGCGCGCAGCGTGCGCGCCGACAGCCCTTTGACGCCCGGTGTCTCTTCATACAGCAGGAAGGCTTCCAGGATCGCGTTCGGCTCGCGTTCGAAAACGTCGTCACTGGCGATTTCCAGCATGCCTTGTTTCTCGACGAAACGATCGGACAGAACGCGAGTAATACCGCTCGTGCTAGGAAAAAGCTGCGCTTCGATGTTCTGGATCAGAATGGTCGACAGCTGCGTGACGGCTTTGGCGGCCCAGTAGTAGCGGCGCATCAGCTGTTCGCTGGCGCGGCGCGTGGACGTGGCCTTGAAGCCGAAGCTCTCGGCGAGCGGATTCTGCAGGTCGAACACCAGAATGTCCTGGCGACGCCCCGCCAGCACGTGCAGACGCGCGCGCAGCGCTTTCAGGAAGCCTTCGTTGCGGCGCAGTTCGCGCGCTTCACGGTCGGTGATCAGGCCGCGCGCGTCCAGCTCGCGCCAACTACTGCCGAAGCCGGCTGCTTGGGTAATCCACAGAATCAGCTGAAGGTCGCGCAGTCCGCCTGGACTTTCTTTGACGTTCGGTTCGAGCGAGTAAGGCGTGTCCTGGAATTTCGCGTGACGCTGGCGCATTTCCAGGACTTTTGCCTGGAAGAACGCGCGCGGGTCGAGTGCGTCGCGGTAGCGCAGTGAAAAGCTCTCAAACAGCGCCGTGCTGCCGACGATACGCCGCGCTTCGAGCAGCGAAGTCTGCACGGTCACGTCGTTCGCCGATTCCTCGATGCATTGCGAGACCGTGCGCACGCTGCTGCCGAGTTCCAGCCCCAGATCCCACGCGAGCCCGATGAAGCGCTCGATGCGCGCTTCGAGATGCGCCACCGGCTCGTCGGGCAGTAGCACCAGAATGTCGATGTCGGAGTGGGGCGCGAGTTCGCCGCGCCCGTACCCGCCGACGGCCAGCAGCGCCAGCGATGCGGGCAGTTCGCATGCGGTCCACGCGCCGCGCAGCGCGTCGTCGGTGATGCGCGCGAGCGCGTGCATCAGCGTGTCGACATTGGTCGCGGTCTTGAAGCGATCGAGCAGCGGGGTCTTGGCCACCTTGTAGTCCGCCTTGAGAGACGTGGCATCGGAAAGGGCGACAGCGTGAACGCTACTCATAGGCGGCGGGTGGCGGGGAAGGTGATCAGGCTGTGGCAGCGGCCGCGATTTGCGGGCGGGCGGGCGTGCCGGCGGAAACGGTCAGCACTTCGTAGCCCGTCGGCGTGACGAGAATGGTGTGCTCCCATTGCGCGGACAGGCTGCGGTCCTTGGTCTTGACCGTCCACTGGTCGGGCATCGTACGGATGTCACGGCGGCCGGCGTTGATCATCGGCTCGATCGTGAAGATCATGCCCGTCTGCAGCTCAATGCCCGTGCCCGGGCGGCCGTAGTGCAGCACCTGCGGCTCGTCGTGGAAAACCTGGCCGATGCCGTGCCCGCAATACTCACGCACGACGCTGTAGCCGAGGCCTTCCGCGTGCTTCTGGATTGCATAACCGATGTCGCCGAGATGCGCGCCCGGGCGCACCTGCTCGATCCCAAGCCACATGCATTCGTACGTGGTCTGGACGAGGCGCTTCGCCATGATCGAGCCTTCGCCGACGATGAACATGCGGCTCGTGTCGCCGTAATAGCCGTTTTTGATGACGGTGACGTCGATATTGAGCGCGTCGCCGTTCTTCAGCGCCTTGTCGCCGGGAATGCCGTGACAGATCACGTCGTTCACCGATGTGCAGACGGCCTTCGGAAACGGCGGATAGCCCGGCGGCTGGTAGTTCAGCGGCGCGGGAATCGTGCCCTGCACGTTCGTCATGTATTCGTGGCACAGGCGGTCGAGTTCGCCCGTCGTGATGCCGGGTTTGACGAACGGCGTGATGTAGTCGAGCACCTCGCTCCCGAGGCGTCCGGCGATGCGCATCTGCGCGATATCGTCTTCGTTTTTGAGCGTAATAGCCATGAGTCGGGCCTGAAATGCGGGTTATCGTGTAATTATCGCACCTTATTCACGTGATCGCTGGAATTTGCGGGGCGCGAGGGTTGGCCGCGGCGCTTGTGGCGGGCGTTCCGCGCGGCGTTGCCGGGCGGCCAGATGGTGCGCGAGCAGGGCAATTGCCGCCGCTGCCGTGCAACCGGTGGCCCACACGGTAGCTACCGCGCAGGTTGAGTCCTGCAATGCTCGCGTGCTATACTCTTTGGCTAAGTCAATCGCCAGTTTGAATATTCCATATTCAACTCGGCGGCAGGCTTCTTCGTGAGCGGCGTCATGCATGTATATGGCGCGGTTCGCGGAATTCGCAAGCCGGCGCACCCAGGGTGTTCGCGGCGTCAGGTCTTCCCGAAGCGGCGAAGACGGCGCGGCGGATACGGCAGCCGGCTTAAGACCCAACCCTAGCGGAGATTTTCATGGCAGTTACCATGCGTCAAATGCTGGAAGCCGGTGTCCACTTCGGTCACCAGACGCGCTTCTGGAACCCCAAGATGGCCCCCTTCATCTTCGGCCATCGCAACAAGATTCACATCATCAACCTCGAAAAGACGCTGCCGATGTACAACGACGCGCTGAAGTACGTGCGTCAACTGGCAGCGAACCGCGGCACGATCCTGTTTGTCGGCACGAAGCGTCAATCGCGCGACACGATCGCTGAAGCAGCGCAACGCGCAGGCATGCCGTTCGTCAACGCACGCTGGCTCGGCGGTATGCTGACCAACTTCAAGACGCTGAAAGTTTCGATCAAGCGCCTGAAGGACATGGAAGCAGCAGTCGAGGCAGGCGAGCTCGAGAAGATGAGCAAGAAGGAAGCGCTGCTGTTCGAACGCGAAATCGCCAAGCTGCAAAAGTCGATCGGCGGCGTGAAGGACATGGGCGGCATTCCTGACGCAATTTTCGTCGTCGACGTCGGCTATCACAAGATTGCCGTGACGGAAGCGAACAAGCTGGGCGTGCCCGTCATCGCCGTGGTCGATACGAACCACTCGCCGGAAGGCGTGGATTACGTGATCCCGGGCAACGACGACGCAAGCAAGGCTGTCGCACTGTACACGCAAGGCGTGGCTGACGCGATCATCGAAGGCCGTGCGAACGCGGTCAACGAAGTCGTGCAGGCTGCCCGCGGTGGCGACGGCGACGAGTTCGTCGAGGTCAACGGGGAAGCGTAAAGCACCCTGTGTCCGGCAAAAAAGGGGGCTCTCTATAGGCCCCCTTTTTTTAAGTCGCGACGATCTGAATGAGCGTGCCGCAACGGGCACGCGGCAGCGCCTGAAAAAAGTGCGCTGCGCAGGAAACGAAATCCTGTCGCCGGCATCGAATGCGGGCGGCGTGTGACAGACAGACTCAAGGAGCGAATGATGGCGGCAATTACCGCAAGCATGGTGGCAGAACTGCGCGCGAAGACCGATGCGCCGATGATGGAATGCAAGAAGGCGCTGACGGAAGCCGACGGCGACATGGCGCGTGCGGAAGAACTGCTGCGCGTCAAGCTCGGCAACAAGGCGAGCAAGGCAGCGTCGCGCGTCACGGCTGAAGGCGTGATCGCTTCGTTCATCGAAGGCGGCGTTGGCGCGATCGTCGAACTGAACTGCGAAACCGACTTCGTTTCGAAGAACGACGACTTCATCGGCTTCACGAAGCAGGTCGCCGAACTCATCGTCAAGCAAAACCCCGCTGACGTCGCCGCGCTGTCGGCGCTGCCGCTGGAAGGCTCGACGGTCGACGCAGTGCGCTCGGCGCTGGTCGGCAAGATCGGTGAAAACCTGTCGATCCGCCGTTTCGCACGCTTCGAAACGTCGAACAAGCTGGCTGCGTACCTGCACGGCACGCGTATCGGTGTGCTGGTCGAGTACACGGGCGCAGACGAGCAGGTCGGCAAGGACGTCGCGATGCACATCGCGGCAATGAAGCCGGTCTCGCTGTCGTCGGACGAAGTTCCCGCTGACCTCATCGCGAAGGAACGCAGCATCGCCGAACAGAAGGCTGCTGAATCCGGCAAGCCGGCTGAGATCGTCGCGAAGATGGTCGACGGCTCGGTGCAGAAGTACCTGAAGGAAGTGTCGCTGCTGAACCAGCCGTTCGTGAAGAACGACAAGCAGACGATCGAGCAGATGCTGAAGGCAGCGAACTCGAGCGTGCAGAAGTTCGCGCTGTTCGTGGTCGGCGAGGGCATCGAGAAGCGTCAGGACGACTTCGCGGCCGAAGTCGCTGCGCAAGTCGCTGCTGCAAAGCAGCAATAAGCGTTATTTAAGTTTCACGCAGTACCGTTTCCACCCGCGGCGGAGCTGGACTTCGCCGCGGTCGGCAGCGCCACCGGGCTGCGCGCGCGAAAGCCGTGCCGCAGCCACCTGTCGGCAGGCCCCGATCAGTCGTCGAGGCAGGTCAATTTGGCGGCGCTTGCCCGAACCCCTATTTCACCCCTACAGTTAGTTTCTTGTTGTTTGGCGGCTTTTTGCCCTGCTCAGCGCGACCCGGATATCTCTATGCCCACTGCCTATAAACGCGTCCTCCTCAAACTCTCTGGCGAAGCCCTGATGGGCGATGATGCATTCGGCATCAATCGCGCGACGATCGAAAGAATGGTGGCGGACATGGCCGAGGTGGTACGGCTCGGCACGCAACTGGCGGTGGTGATCGGTGGCGGCAATATCTTTCGTGGCGTGGCGGGCGGCGCTGCGGGCATGGACCGTGCAACGGCTGACTACATGGGCATGCTGGCCACGATGATGAACGCGCTGGCGCTGCAGGACGCAATGCGTCATGCCGGCATCGAGGCGCGCGTGCAGTCGGCGCTGCGCATGGACCAGGTGGTCGAGCCTTACATCCGTCCGCGCGCGATCCGGCAGCTGGAAGAAGGCAAGGTCGTGATCTTCGCGGCCGGCACGGGCAACCCGTTCTTCACGACAGATACCGCTGCTGCGCTGCGCGGCTCGGAAGTAGGCGCCGAAGTGGTGCTGAAGGCGACCAAGGTGGACGGCGTCTACTCGGCTGACCCGAAGAAAGACCCGTCGGCCACGCGTTATACGACGATCAGTTTCGACGAGGCGATCGGCCGCAATCTGCAGGTGATGGACGCGACGGCGTTCGCGCTGTGCCGCGACCAGAAGTTGCCGATCCGCGTGTTTTCGATCGTCAAGCCGGGCGCGCTCAAGCGCATCGTGCAGGGCGAAGACGAAGGCACCCTCGTCCACGTGTAAACTCTCTTTCACGTCTGTGGGCTTGAACGCGGGCTCAGGCTGCGCCTCGCGCGCTTATGGGCCCGCATCGTTTTGATGGTTCGGAGGTTTAATCATGTCTTTGGCTGACACCAGGAAAAGCGCTGAGCAAAAGATGCAGCGCTCGATCGACGCGTTCAAGAACGATCTGTCGAAGATCCGCACGGGCCGTGCTCACACGGGCCTGCTCGATCACATTCAGGTCGACTACTACGGCTCGCCCGTGCCGATCTCGCAGGTCGCGAACCTGACGCTGATCGACGCGCGCACGATCGGCGTGCAACCGTGGGAAAAGAAGATGATCACGGTCGTCGAAAAGGCGATCCGTGAATCGGATCTGGGTCTGAACCCGGCGTCGCAAGGCGACGTGATCCGCGTACCGATGCCCGCGCTGACGGAAGAGCGCCGCCGCGAACTGACGAAGGTCGTCAAGAGCGAAGGCGAAACGGCCAAGGTGGCCGTGCGTAATCTCCGCCGCGACGCGAACGAGGCGTTGAAGAAGCTCGTGAAGGACAAGGAAATTTCGGAAGACGACGAGCGTCGCGGTAGCGACGACATCCAGAAGCTGACGGACAAGTTCGTGGCCGAAATCGACAAGCTGGTACAGACCAAGGAAGGCGAGATCATGACGGTTTGACGGTCTGGCGCACACCAGACCTCAAGACTTTCACTGATCACAGTTTCTTTCTTTGCAGCTTTACCCGACGGCCATGACCTATACAAGCTCAACCGTTCGCGTCCCTGACGTCTCAGCCGTACCGCGTCATATCGCGATCATCATGGACGGCAATGGCCGTTGGGCGACGCAACGCCGCCTGCCGCGCGTGGCGGGCCATACGCGCGGCGTCGACGCCGTGCGCGCAGCCGTCGAGGCGTGCGCGCGCCAGGGCGTCGAATATCTGACGCTGTTCGCATTCAGTTCGGAAAACTGGCGCCGTCCGACGGACGAAGTGTCGTTCCTGATGCGCCTGTTCGTGACCGCGCTCGAGCGCGAGATCGGCAAGCTGCACGCGAACGGCATCCGCCTGCGCGTAGTCGGCGATCTGTCGATGTTCGACAAGAAGATCCAGGATCTGATCGCACGCGCCGAAACCAAGACGGCGCGCAACACGCGCCTCACGCTGACCATCGCCGCGAACTATGGCGGCCGCTGGGACATCATGCAGGCCACGCGCAAGCTGGTCGAGCAGTCGGTGGCGGCGGGGCGTCCCGTCGAGGTCAACGAAGATGCCTTCGCCGAGCATCTTGCGATGGCCTACGCGCCCGAGCCGGACCTGTTCATCCGCACGGGCGGCGAGCAGCGCATCAGCAACTTCCTGCTGTGGCAGCTCGCGTACACCGAGTTCTATTTCACCGACACCTACTGGCCGGATTTCGACGCCGACGCGCTCGGCCGCGCCATTGGTTCATACACGGGGCGCGAGCGCCGCTTCGGACGCACGAGCGCGCAGCTCGAGCCGCAATCGCAAAACGTCGATTCGCTTCCATGCTAAAAACCCGTGTCATCACGGCGATCGTCCTGCTGGCTATTCTTTTGCCTGTCACGCTTTGGGCGCCGATCGGCGGCTTTGGCGCGCTGATCGCGTTCGTCGTCGTGTTCGCCGCGTGGGAATGGGCGCGGCTTCTGAAGCTGCCGGGCGCCGGTCCCGTGATCTACGCGATCGTCGCCGCGCTGGCGCTGGTCGCCAGCACGAAGCTCGGCACGGGCGTCACGGCGCCGCGCCCGCTCTTCGAGGCGTCGTCAATCTTCTGGATATTCGCCGGCCCGTTCGTGCTGCTGCGCAAGCCGACGCTCGCGCAAGGCGCATGGCGGCCGTTCCTGCTGCTGGCGGGCGTGGTCGTGTTCGCCGCCTGCTGGCATGCGCTCGTGGCGGCGCGGATGGCGGGCGTGCCGTTCGTGCTTTCCCTGCTGCTGGTGGTCTGGTTGGCCGATATCGGCGCATACTTCGCGGGTAAGGCGTTTGGAAAGCACAAACTCGCGCCGTCGATCAGCCCCGGCAAGACCTGGGAAGGCGCGATCGGCGGGTGGTTGGCCGTGATGATCGTCGCGGCCCTGGCTGTCATCACGCATGCCTTCGCGCCGACCCTGTTTTCCGCGCTGCTCGACCATCTGGGCACCGCTCGTGCGTTTGCCACGCTGACCTTGCTGGTCGTGTTCAGCGTGGTGGGCGATCTGTTCGAATCGATGCTCAAGCGCCAGGCGGGCGTGAAGGATTCGAGCAATCTGCTGCCGGGTCACGGCGGCGTGCTCGACCGCATCGATGCTTTGTTGCCGGTGCTGCCGCTTGCGATGCTCGTGTTGTCGTAGCCATCGGCTAGAGAAAGAGATATGCAAAAACGAATTAGTTTGCTCGGATCTACGGGCTCGATCGGAGACAGCACGCTCGACGTCGTCGCGCGTCATCCTGAGCGCTTCTCGGTGTACGCGCTGACGGCGCACCGCAACGGTGACAAGCTCGTCGAGCAATGCCTGCGCTTCAAGCCCGAAGTGGCCGTGGTCGGCGATGCCGATACGGCTGCGAGTGTGGCCGCGAAACTGCGCGCAGCGGGTTGCAAGACCGAGGTGACTTACGGTCCGCAGGCATTGGTCGACGTGTCGAAGAGCGACGGCTGCGACACCGTCGTCGCGGCGATCGTCGGCGCGGCGGGCCTCGAGCCGAGCCTCGCGGCGGCGCGCGCGGGCAAACGCATCCTGCTCGCCAACAAGGAAGCGCTCGTGATGTCGGGCGCGATCTTCATGGACGCGGTGCGCGACAACGGCGCGATCCTGCTGCCCGTCGACAGTGAGCACAACGCGATCTTCCAGTGCCTGCCGCGCGAGTCGGCGCTGCATGGCGGCGTGTCGAAGATCATCCTGACGGCGTCGGGCGGCCCGTTCCGCACGCGCGAACCGTCCAGTCTCGTCGACATCACGCCGGAAGAAGCTTGCAAGCATCCGAACTGGGTGATGGGCCGTAAGATTTCCGTCGATTCCGCGACGATGATGAACAAGGGCCTCGAAGTGATCGAGGCACATTGGCTCTTCAATCTGCCCGGCGACCGCATCGACGTGCTGATTCATCCGCAGAGCGTGATCCACTCACTGGTGTCGTACGTGGACGGTTCGGTGCTCGCGCAACTGGGCAACCCGGACATGCGCACGCCCATCGCGCACGCGCTGGCATTCCCCGATCGGGTCGATTCCGGCGTCGCGCAACTCGATCTCGCGCAGATCGCGCAGCTGTCGTTCGAAAAGCCTGATTACACGCGCTTCCCGTGCCTCGCGCTGGCGATGAAGGCGCTGGCTGAAGGCGGCGTCGCGAGCGCCGCGCTGAACGCGGCAAACGAGATTGCCGTCGAAGCATTCTTGACGCGCCGCATTGGCTTCATGGCGATCGCCCAGGTCGTCGATGCCGTGCTGAACGCATTGCCCAACCGCGAGGCGTCGAGCCTCGCTGACGTGGTCGACGCCGACGCCGCTGCGCGCCGCGCCGCCCACGCTTTCATCGACGGTCTGCCGGCGGGCGCTCGCCTTACGGAACGCGCCGTCCAGTGAGGCGTTTATGAACCTGCTGATCGAACTGGTCGCCTTCGCAGTCGCGATTGGCGTACTGGTGGTCGTCCATGAGTATGGCCACTACAGCATCGCTCGCCTGTGCGGCGTCAAGGTGTTGCGTTTTTCGATTGGCTTCGGCAAGCCGCTCGCGCGCTGGGTCAGCAAGAAGACGGGAACCGAGTGGACCATCGCGGCGCTGCCGCTCGGCGGCTACGTCAAGATGCTCGACGAGCGCGAAGAGGGCGCGCCCATTGCGCCCGAAGATCTGCCGCGCGCGTTCAACCGTCAATCGGTAGGAAAGCGCATCGCGATCGTGGCGGCGGGCCCGATCGCCAACTTCATTCTTGCCATCGTGCTGTTCGCAGCCGTGTTCGCGACGGGCGTCACCGAGCCCGCGGCGATCGTCGCGGCGCCCGCTGTCGAGACGGCCGCCGCGCGCGCGGGCTTCGACGGCGGCGAGACGGTGGTTGCCGTGCGCGATGCGAATGCGGGCGAATCGGAACCCGTGCGCTCGTGGTCCGATCTGCGCTGGAAGCTGCTTGGCGCCGCGTTCGATCACAAGCGCGTCGTGCTGACCGCGAAGGATACGCACGGCACATTCGACTTCCCGCTCGACTTGCAAAATCTTTCCGACAAGGAAGTCGATGACGACTTCATGTCACGCCTCGGTTTCGAACCGGGTGGCGGGACGCTGTCGGTGGCGGGTGTGCAGCCGGGCAGCGCGGCCTTGCAGGCGGGACTGCTGGCGGGCGACCGGATTCGCGCTGTCGACGGTCATCCCGCCGACAACGCGACCACCTTCATCAACTACATCAAGTCGCACGCGGGCAAGCCGATCGTGCTGCAAATCGAGCGCGGCGCGAAGAATCAGCAAGCGGGTGCATTACAGAATCTAACCATCGTGCCGGGCGCGCAGCGCGACGAAACGACGGGGCAACCCATCGGCCGTATCGGCGCAGAACTCGCAACGCAGGTGCCGTCCATCGACGTCCGCTATGGTCCTGTCGACAGCGTGCGCCTCGGCGCGCATCGCACGTGGGACCTTGCTGTGTACTCGGTTCGGATGTTTGGCCGGATGATCGTCGGCGAAGCGTCGTTGAAGAATCTGTCTGGTCCCGTGACCATCGCGGACTATGCGGGCAAGAGCGCGAGACTCGGTCCGTCAGCATTCCTTTCGTTCCTCGCGCTTGTCAGCATAAGCCTCGGCGTGCTCAACCTTTTACCAATACCGGTATTGGACGGGGGGCATCTGTTATATTATCTGGTTGAAGCTGTTACCGGCAAAGCTGTATCCGATCGCTGGCAGCTCGTTCTTCAAAGAGCGGGACTGGCTTGTATCGTCGCCTTGTCGGCGATCGCGCTGTTCAACGATCTTGCTCGTTTAATCCATTTTTAAAGTGTCTGGCGGCGTACGATGGCGCCCGCCTGACCTGATGCAGCTATACACACTGGGGAAGCACGTTGTTTAAACCTCATCGCTTTGTTCCAAAGACGGTTGTAGCCGCGGCAATCGCCGCGCATGGGCTGGTAGCTCACGCGACGACACCTTTTGTGGTGAAAGACATTCGGATCGAAGGGCTGCAACGGGTAGAACCCGGCACGGTGTTCTCCTATCTTCCCATCAAGCAAGGCGATACGTTTACCGACGAAAAGGCTTCCGAAGCCATTCGCGCGCTGTATGCAACGGGTTTCTTCAACGACGTGAAGATCGCCACGGAAGGTGACGTCGTGGTGGTCCAGGTGCTCGAGCGTCCCGCCATCGGCACGATCGACTTCTCCGGCCTGCACGAGTTCGAGAAGGACAACCTGATCAAGGCGCTGCGCGCCGTCGGCCTTTCCCAGGGCCGCTATTACGACAAGGCGCTCGTCGATAAGGCCGAACAGGAATTGAAGCGCCAGTATCTGACGCGCGGTTTCTACGCAGCTGAAGTCACGACTACGATCACGCCGATCGATCGCAACCGTGTTGCGGTCCTGTTCGCCGTGATCGAAGGTCCGAGCGCGAAGATCCGCCAGATCAACTTCATCGGCAACAAGTCGTTCAGCACGGGCACGCTGCGCGACGAGATGCAGCTGTCCACGCCGAACTGGTTCTCGTGGTACACGAAGAACGACCTGTATTCGAAAGAAAAGCTCACGGGCGACCTCGAGAACGTTCGCTCGTACTACCTGAATCGCGGCTATCTCGAGTTCAACATCGAGTCGACGCAGGTGTCGATCACGCCCGACAAGAAGGACATGTATCTGACGGTGACGCTGCACGAAGGCGAGCCGTACACGATCAACAGCATCAAGCTCGCGGGCAATCTGCTCGACCGCGAAGCCGAGCTGAACAAACTGATCAAGATCAAACCGGGCGACAAGTTCTCGGCCGAAAAACTGCAGGCTACGACGAAGGCCATCGTCGACAAGCTCGGCGAATACGGCTACGCATTCGCGACCGTCAACGCGCTGCCGCAGATCGATCAGGAACATCACAAGGTCGACCTGACGCTGCAGGTCGATCCGAGCCGCCGCGTGTACGTGCGCCGTATCAACGTGGTGGGCAACACGCGTACGCGCGACGAAGTCGTGCGCCGTGAAATGCGCCAGCTCGAAAGCTCGTGGTTCGATTCGAACCGCCTCGCGCTGTCGAAGGACCGTATCAACCGTCTCGGCTACTTCACGGACGTCGACGTGACGACGATTCCCGTCGAAGGCACGCCGGACCAGGTGGACGTCGACGTGAAAGTCGCCGAAAAGCCGACGGGCGCGATCACGCTGGGCGCGGGCTTTTCTTCGACAGACAAGGTGGTGCTGTCGGCGGGCGTGTCGCAGGACAACGTGTTCGGTTCGGGCACGAGCCTCTCGGTGAACGTGAACACCGCGAAGACATACCGTACGTTGACGGTGACGCAGGTCGACCCGTATTTCACGGTCGACGGCATCAAGCGCATCACCGACGTCTACTACCGCACGTACGAGCCGCTGTACTACTCGACGGATTCGAGCTTCCGTATCGTCACGATGGGTGGCGACCTGAAGTTCGGCATTCCGTTCTCGGAAGTGGACACGGTGTACTTCGGCGCGGGCTTCGAGCAAAACACGCTCGACGTCGACGCGAACACGCCGCAGGCCTACAAGAACTATGTGCAGGACTTCGGCCGCGTGTCGAACAACGTGCCGCTGACGGTCGGCTGGTCGCGCGATGCACGTGACAGCGCGCTGGTGCCGAGCCGCGGCTACTTCACGCAGGCCAACGCCGAATACGGCACGCCGATTGGCGGCACCGAGTACTACAAAGCCGACTTGCAGGCGCAGTACTATTACTCGTTCTCGCGCGGCTTCGTGCTCGGCTTCAACGTGCAGGGCGGTTACGGTAACGGCATCGGCAACGCGTACCCGATCTTCAAGAACTACTACGCGGGCGGTATCGGTTCGGTGCGTGGCTATGAACCGAGCTCGCTGGGTCCGCGCGACAAGGTCACGAACGACCCGATCGGCGGCAACAAGATGTTCGTCACCAACGTCGAACTCACGTTCCCGCTGCCGGGCACGGGCTATGACCGCACGCTGCGTGTGTTCACCTTCCTCGACGCCGGTAACGTCTGGGGCGATTCGCGTCAGGGCGGCGACACGACGGTCGGTTCGAACGGCTTGCGTTACGGTTACGGTGTCGGTCTTGCGTGGATTTCGCCGATCGGGCCGCTCAAGCTGTCGCTGGGCTTCCCGGTCCAGAAACATACGGGCGACCAGTATCAGAAGTTCCAGTTCCAGATCGGTACGGCATTCTGATCGCGCGCGCCGGAACTGGAACCCCTTACAGCATCGAGAGGATGACTTTGCTAACTGGTATGTTTTCGAAACGTGTGGCGTGTGCAATGGCGCTTGCCATGACGCTCGGCGTGGGCGCGGCGAACGCCGCGCTGGCGCAGGAAGCGCGAATCGCCGCGGTGAATTCGGATCGCATCCTGCGTGAGTCGGCGGCGGCGAAAGCGGCGCAGACCAAGCTCGAAGCGGAGTTCGCGAAGCGCGACAAGGACCTGCAGGACATGGCGCAGCGTCTGAAGTCGCTGTCCGACTCGCTCGACAAGAACGGCGCGTCGCTGGCGCCGGCCGATCGCGCGCAGAAGCAGCGCGACCTGTCGCAGCTTGACACGGATTTTCAGCGCAAGCAGCGCGAATTCCGTGAAGACCTGAACCAGCGCCGCAATGAAGAACTGGCGGCTGTGCTCGACCGCGCGAACAAGGTCATCAAGCAGATCGCCGAGCAGCAACACTACGATCTGATCGTGCAGGAAGCCGTCTACGTCAGCCCGCGTATCGACATCACCGACCAGGTGTTGAAAGCGCTGGCCGCATCGGGCAATTGAAATCGGGCAACTGAAGCCGGGCCGGACGGCGCCCACGCCAGCCGTCCGGCGCACACCTTCCGGCGCGCGCGAGATCCGTGAAAAGCGCGCAAGTTAGGCAAATGAACAGCAGGAGCAGTACACGCATGGCATTCACGCTCGAGGAGATCGTCCAGCAGTTCGGCGGAGAGATCGTCGGCGATCGCGCGCACCGCGTCGGCAATCTGGCGCCGCTCGATCAGGCTGGCCCCGATCAACTGGCGTTTCTCGCCAACCCGAAGTATCTGGCGCAAGTCGAGACGACGCGCGCGGGCGCGGTGCTGATCAACGCGGCGGATCTGGAGAAGGTCACGTCGCGCGACGGTCGTAATTTCATCGTCACGCCGAATCCCTACGCTTACTTCGCGCGCCTCGCGCAGGCCTTCATCGACATGGCCTCGCCGAAGGCGAAGCCCGGCGTGCATTCGTCTGCAACCATCGACCCGTCCGCGCAGATCGCCGCGAGCGCCGTGATCGGCCCGAACGTGACGGTTGAAGCGGGTGTGTCGATCGGCGAAAACGTGCGTCTGGACGCGAACGTGTTCGTCGGGCGCGGTACGCAGATCGCGGCGGGCTCGCATCTGTATCCGAACGTCGCCGTGTATCACGGCTGCAAGATCGGCGAGCGCGCAATCATTCACGCGGGCGCCGTAATCGGCTCGGACGGCTTCGGATTCGCGCCGGACTTCGTCGGTGAAGGCGATGCGCGCACGGGCAGCTGGGTCAAGATTCCGCAGGTTGGCGGCGTGTCGATCGGACCGGACGTCGAAATCGGTGCAAATACCACGATCGATCGCGGCGCGATGGCCGATACTGTCATCGAAGAATGCGTGAAGATCGACAACCTCGTGCAGATCGCCCACAACTGCAAGATCGGCGCCTACACGGTAATCGCCGGCTGTGCGGGCATCGCGGGCAGCACGACGATCGGCCGTCACTGCATGATCGGCGGCGCGGTCGGCATTGCCGGCCACGTCACGCTGGCCGACTACGTGATCGTCACCGCACAGTCGGGTGTATCGAAGTCGCTTCTGAAGCCCGGCATGTACACGAGCGCTTTCCCGGCCGTCGACCATGCCGACTGGAACAAGAGTGCCGCGTTGGTGCGCAACCTCGACAAGTTGCGCGATCGCATCAAGGCGCTCGAAGCCGCAGTCGCCAGCGCCTCCGGAGACAAGGCGTAAGCATCTCGGGCACCATAGGCACGACCGGAAGGAAACGCCGGCGCGCGCGGCCCCCGGATCGCGCACAGCCGGAACAGGAACGGGCGGCAGGGCGCGTCGTCATCATCCAGCCCCTTGCACCCAGCATTCGCAGTCATCATCGCGCAACCCTTGCGTGAGCAGAAACACCATGAGCACCGAAAAAATCAATCTCGACATTCACAAGATTCTCACGCTGCTGCCGCACCGCTATCCGATCCTGCTGGTCGATCGGGTGCTCGAACTCGAGCCGCACAAGAGCATCAAAGCGCTGAAGAATGTGTCGATCAACGAACCGTACTTCATGGGTCACTTCCCGAAGCGCCCGGTTATGCCTGGCGTGCTGATTCTGGAAGCGCTCGCGCAGACGGCAGCGCTCCTGACCTTCGCGGAAGAGCCGCACGATCCGAACAACACGCTGTACCTGTTCGTCGGCATCGACAATGCGCGCTTCAAGCGGGTCGTCGAGCCGGGCGACCAGTTGATCCTGAACGTCACGTTCGAGCGCCATATGCGCGGCATCTGGAAGTTCAAGGCGCGCGCGGAAGTGGACGGCCAGGTGGCTGCCGAAGCCGACCTGATGTGCGCGGTGCGCCAGACGGACAGCGAGTAATGCCAGCGGCCGGGCAGCCGTGAACGGTGTGTCCGGTAATGCGCCAGGCAGAACCATCGAAACCTTGAGCGGTCACAAAACGGGTTGCATCGTGACCGCTTCAACGCGTCGGATGACGCCGCAGCGTCATCGGCGCCATGTAACTGATACGCGGAAATACTAGCGAGGGCGCATGAGCAGGATTCATCCTACTGCGATCATCGAGTCGGGCGCACAGCTCGACGAATCGGTCGAAATCGGACCGTACGCCGTTGTCGGCGCGCACGTCACGATCGGCGCACGCACGACGGTCGGTTCGCACAGCGTGATCGAAGGCCACACGACGATCGGCGAAGACAACCGGATCGGTCATTACGCATCGGTCGGCGGGCGTCCGCAGGACATGAAGTACCGGGACGAGCCGACGCAGCTCGTGATCGGCAACCGCAACACGATCCGCGAGTTCACCACGATCCACACGGGCACCGTGCAGGACAAGGGCGTCACGACGCTCGGCGACGACAACTGGATCATGGCCTATGTGCATATCGGCCACGACTGCCAGATCGGCAGCAACGTGATCCTGTCGAGCAACGCACAGATGGCGGGCCACGTGATCATCGGCGATCACGCGATCGTCGGCGGCATGTCGGGCGTGCATCAGTTCGTGCGGATCGGCGCACATTCCATGCTCGGTGGCGCGTCGGCGCTTGTGCAGGACATTCCGCCGTTCGTCATCGCGGCGGGCAACAAGGCGGAGCCGCACGGCATCAACGTCGAAGGGCTGCGTCGTCGCGGCTTTTCGCCGGATGCGATTTCGGCGCTGCGCTCGGCCTACCGTCTGCTGTACAAGAACGGCCTGTCGCTCGAAGAGGCGAAAGTGCAGTTGCGCGAGCTCGCAACGGCGGGCGGCGACGGCGACGAGCCGGTGCGCGCGCTCGTCGAGTTCGTCGAGCAGTCGCAGCGCGGCATCATCCGCTAACCGATGCCGTTGCCTACCAGTCCGCTACGGCTCGCAATGGTGGCCGGCGAGCCGTCGGGCGATCTGCTGGCGGCTTCGTTGCTGGACGGGCTCGCTGCCCGTCTGCCTGACAACACGCAGTACTTCGGTATTGGCGGCCCGCGCATGATCGCGAAGGGCTTCGACGCGCATTTTCCGATGGAAAAGCTGTCGGTGCGCGGTTACGTCGAAGCACTGAAGCACATTCCCGAAATTCTCGGCATTCGCAACGAGTTGAAGCGCCAGTTGCTGGCCGAGCCGCCGTCCGCCTTTATCGGCGTCGATGCGCCCGACTTCAACTTCGGCCTCGAGCATCCGCTGCGCGACGCGGGCATTCCGACCATTCACTTCGTCTGTCCGTCCATCTGGGCGTGGCGTGGCGGCCGCATCAAGAAGATCGTCAAGGCCGTCGATCACATGCTGTGCGTGTTCCCGTTCGAAAAGGCGCTGCTCGAGAAATCGGGCGTGAAGGCGACCTATGTCGGGCACCCGCTCGCTGACGAGATTCCGCTTGAACCGGACACGGCAGGCGCGCGCCGCGTGCTCGGCCTGCCCGAAAGCGGCCCGGTGATCGCGGTGCTGCCGGGCAGCCGGCGTTCGGAAATCTCGCTGATCGGCCCGACGTTCTTCGACGCAATGGAACTGATGTTGCAGCGCGAGCCGGGCGTGCGTTTCGTGATGCCGGCTGCAACGCCTGCGCTGCGCGAACTGCTCAAGCCGCTCGTCGAAGCGCATCCGAAGCTGCCGCTGACGCTGACGGACGGCAACGCGCAGATCGCGATGACGGCCGCCGACGCGATTCTCGTGAAAAGCGGCACGGTCACGCTGGAAGCGGCGCTGCTGAAAAAGCCGATGGTGATCTCGTACAAGGTGCCTTGGCTGACGGGACAGATCATGCGCCGGCAGGGTTATCTGCCGTACGTCGGCTTGCCGAATATTCTGGCAGGGCGTTTCGTCGTGCCGGAAATCCTGCAGCACTTCGCGACACCTGAAGCGCTGGCGGACGCCACGCTGACCCAGTTGCGCGACGACGCAAACCGGCGCACGCTGACGGAAATTTTCACCGAGATGCATCACGTGCTCAAGCAGAACACCGCGCAGCGGGCTGCGGAAGCGGTCGTCGCCGTCATTGAAGCGCGCCGGGGGCGTCCGTGACCCGCGCGACCGCCGTGGCTGCGTCGCGCCGCAAGGCATCGGCGAAGAAAGCGGACCAGGGCGGCCTCGATTTTTCGTCGCCGGAAGACATCATTTGTGGTGTCGACGAAGCAGGGCGCGGTCCGCTGGCCGGGCCAGTGGTGGCTGCCGCTGTGATTTTTGATCCGTCGAAGCCGCGCATTCGCGGCCTCGACGATTCAAAGGCGCTGACGGCAAAAAAGCGCGACGAACTCTACGAGAAGATCATCGAGCGTTCGCTCGCGTATTGCGTCGCGTCGGCTTCCGTCGAGGAAATCGACGCGCTGAACATCCTGCACGCAACCATGCTCGCGATGAAGCGCGCGGTCGAAGGCCTGAAGGTCACGCCGACGCTGGCAAAGATCGACGGCAACCGTTGTCCGACGCTGAGCATTCGCAGCGAGGCGATCATCAGCGGCGACGCGCTCGTGCCGTGCATTTCAGCCGCGTCGATTCTTGCGAAAGTCACGCGCGACCGGATGCTGCTCGAACTGCATCAGATGTTTCCGGTATATGGCTTCGATGCGCACGCCGGCTATGGCACGCCGCAGCATCTGACGGCGTTGCGCGAGCATGGTCCGTGCGAGCATCACCGGCGCTCGTTCGCGCCCGTGCGGGAGGCGCATCTGCGGCTCGGCACGGGTATTGGTTTGCCGAAAGGCGTGATAGTCGTGCCGCCCGCAGCCGCCGACGATGCATTCCTCGCCGACGACAGCGCGCCGTTCTGACGCCACGCAAAATACGATCAAGCGCCTGCGGGCGCTTTTCTTTTCACCGCTATCCTTTTCGTGCTGCCTGTGAAAGCCATCACCTCGCGGGACAATCCGCTCTACAAGCGTCTGAAGGCATTGGCCGGATCGACGCATCAACAGCGCAAGAGTGGCCATGCGCTGCTCGAAGGGTTTCATCTCGCGAGCGCCTATCTCGACGTCGCGGGCCAGCCGGAAATGTGTGTCGTCACGGAAGGCGCGCTGCGCCACGACGAAGCGCAGGCGATCGTCGCGCGGCTCGAGGAACGGCGCATCGTCACGCTGCCCGATGCGCTGTTTGGACAACTGTCGAATGTCGTCAATGGCGTCGGCCTGTTGCTGCTCGTCGAGAAGCTCGATCTGCCGTTACCCGGGCGCGTGACGCAGGGCTGCGTCGTGCTCGACGGCGTGCAGGATGCGGGCAATGTCGGCTCGATTCTGCGCAGCGCGGCGGCAGCGGGTATCGGTCACGTGTTCTGCACGCCGGGCACCGCGTACGCGTGGTCGTCGAAGGTGTTGCGCTCAGGGATGGGCGCGCATTTTCTGCTGCAGATTCACGAGGATGTCGATCCGCAGACGCTGATCGAAACGCTTGATGTGCCTATCGCGATTACAGACTCTCACGGGGCTGAAGCGATCTACGACACGGATCTCAAGGGGCCTGTCGCGTGGGTGTTCGGCAATGAAGGGGCGGGTGTGTCGCAGGCGTGGCGCGACGCGGTCACGTACCGCGTGACGATTCCGCAGCCGGGCGGGATGGAGTCGCTCAATGTTGCGGCGGCCGCCGCCGTTTGTCTGTTCGAGCAGTGCCGGCAGCAGCGCGCTGCCGGCTGATTTCACTGCATCGCCATCAATACGACGACCGGTCCAGCTTGATTTCCTGCAGGATCGTCGTCGCGATTTCCTCGATCGACTTGTGCGTCGACGAGAGCCACTTGACCCCTTCGCGCCGCATCATCGTCTCGGCTTCGTTGATCTCGTAGCGGCAGTTTTCGAGCGCCGCGTATTTGCTGCCGGGACGCCGCTCGTTGCGGATTTCCGAAAGCCGCTGCGGATCGATGGATAAACCGAACATCTTCGTACGATGCGCGAGCAGCGGCGTCGGCAGCTTGCCGCGCTCGAAGTCTTCGGGAATCAGCGGATAGTTTGCGGCCTTCACGCCGTACTGCATGGCCAGATACAGGCTGGTCGGCGTCTTGCCGCTGCGCGACACGCCGACGAGAATCACGTCGGCTTCTTCCAGATTGCGATTGGACTGGCCGTCGTCGTGCGCGAGCGAGAAGTTGATCGCCTCGATCCGGTTCTTGTACTCCTCGGTGTCGGCGTTCTGGTGGCCGCGGCCCATCGCGTGGCTCGACTTCAGCTCCAGTTCCTGTTCGAGCGGCTCGACGAAGGTCTGGAACATGTCCAGCACGAGCGCGTTCGAATCCTTCACGATCTGGTTCGACGCGCTATTGACGAGCGTCGTGAAGACGATCGGGCGGCGGCCTTCGTGCTGAGCGGCTTCGTTGATCTTTTCGAGCGTGGCGTAGGCTTTTTCCGTCGAATCGACGAATGGCACGCGGACCAGACGGAACTTCTGGTCGAACTGGGAGAGGATCGAATGCGCGAAGGTTTCGGCAGTGATCCCGGTACCGTCGGAGACGATGAATACGGTTGGCGGCATCAGTGGGCAGGGAACATGAGCGTCAAAATCCGCTCGAATCAGACATTGCCGCGTGGCGCGCGCCGCCCGGTGGCTGGCCGGAAAACGGCAGCGGCGCAGCACGATACGACACGCGGCGCAGCGTGCGCCCGAACGGGCAAAAAGGCCCACGCGCGGCCTGGATAA
This sequence comes from Paraburkholderia terrae, assembly GCF_002902925.1. GTDB lineage: Bacteria > Pseudomonadota > Gammaproteobacteria > Burkholderiales > Burkholderiaceae > Paraburkholderia > Paraburkholderia terrae. Next base: position 1,431,366 of record NZ_CP026111.1, read on the forward strand.
AGCCGCGGGCGGTCACGCAAACCCCGGCGGCAAGCCGCGCGCGCCGTTCAGGGCGCATTTATCGTCCGACTGTCACATTTTGAGAGTCGGCACGGTAGAATAGCGGCAACCTGTTGGATAAGCAATTGCAGCCAAATCGCGTGTAACTATCTGTTATCGCTCTTTGATTGCGTCGTGATTTGTTCGTAAGTTGCACGGCAACGCTGCAAGTTCGTTCAATCCTCCGCTTCGTCGGGCTTCGTGCCGGGCATGAAGCCTTCTGCGATTGTTTCTCCAACAGGTTGCGCAAGGCACGAGTCAACGTTCCCAATGAGCGCCTCGTGTTCGAGCCCACTTGCGCAATCGAGCATTTTTTTCCACTTAGGGGCTTGTATGACTAACGCAGTTAACGTTGCTAAGGATCAGGCGTATGTAGTTCCATTCGAGCAGTTGCGAATGACCGACGTGGAAATCGTCGGCGGCAAGAATGCTTCGCTCGGCGAGATGATCAGTCAGCTCGCCGAAGCTGGCGTGCGCGTGCCGACGGGTTTCGCCACGACGGCGCTCGCATTCCGCGACTTTCTGCATCACAACAACCTGACCGAACGCATCGCCCAACGTCTCGAGACGCTCGACGTCGACGACGTGAAGGCACTCGCCGCTGCAGGCAAAGAGATCCGTCAATGGATCGTCGACGCCCCGTTGCAGGCGCGTCTCGAACAGGAAATCCGCGCAGGCTTCGACACTCTGCAAAAGAGCTCGCCTGAAGAACTGTCGTTCGCGGTCCGCTCGTCGGCAACGGCGGAAGACCTGCCGGACGCATCGTTTGCCGGTCAGCAGGAAAGCTACCTGAACGTGGTCGGCGTCGAAGACGTGCTCGATCGCATGAAGCACGTGTTCGCGTCGCTCTACAACGACCGCGCCATCTCCTATCGCGTCCACAAGGGCTTCACGCATGCTGAAGTCGCGTTGTCGGCGGGTGTGCAGCGCATGGTGCGCTCGGACGTCGGCGCAGCGGGCGTGATGTTCACGCTCGACACGGAATCGGGCTTCAAGGACGCAGTTTTCATTACGTCGAGCTATGGCCTCGGTGAAACCGTCGTGCAAGGCGCGGTGAATCCGGACGAGTTCTACGTCTTCAAGACCACGCTCGCGCAGAACAAATACCCGATCATCCGCCGCTCGATCGGCTCGAAGCTCATCAAGATGGAATTCACGAAAGCGGGCGAAGAAGGCCGCGTGAAGACCGTCGACGTGCCGCACGAGCAGCGCAACCGCTTCTCGATCACCGACGAAGACGTGATCGAGCTGGCGAAGTACGCGGTCATCATCGAAAAGCACTACCAGCGTCCGATGGACATCGAGTGGGGCAAGGACGGCCGCGACGGCAAGATTTTCATCCTGCAGGCGCGCCCGGAAACGGTGAAGAGCCAGGGCGGCAACAAGGCCGAGCAGCGCTTCAAGCTGAAGGGCCAGTCGCAGGTGCTGGCGACGGGCCGCGCAATCGGCCAGAAGATCGGCGCGGGCCCCGTGCGCGTGATTCACGATCCGTCGGAAATGGAGCGCGTGCAGCCGGGCGACGTGCTGGTCGCGGACATGACCGACCCGAACTGGGAACCCGTGATGAAGCGCGCAGCCGCGATCGTCACGAACCGTGGCGGCCGTACCTGCCACGCGGCAATCATCGCGCGTGAACTGGGTGTGCCCGCCGTCGTGGGTTGCGGCGACGCGTCCGACGTGCTGAAGGAAGGCGCGCTCGTGACGGTATCGTGCGCGGAAGGCGATGAAGGCAAGATCTACGACGGTCTGCTCGAAACGGAAGTGACGGAAATCCAGCGCGGCGAACTGCCCGAGATCCCCGTCAAGATCATGATGAACGTCGGCAATCCGCAGCTCGCGTTCGACTTCGCGCAGCTGCCAAACAAGGGCGTTGGTCTCGCGCGCCTCGAGTTCATCATCAACAACAACATCGGCGTTCACCCGAAGGCGATTCTCGAGTACCCGAACATCGATCAGGACCTGAAGAAGGCTGTCGAAAGCGTCGCGCGCGGTCATGCATCGCCGCGTGCGTTCTATGTCGACAAGCTGACGGAAGGCATCGCGACGATCGGCGCGGCGTTTTATCCGAAGCCCGTGATCGTGCGTCTGTCGGACTTCAAGTCGAACGAGTACAAGAAGCTGATCGGCGGTTCGCGCTATGAGCCGGACGAGGAAAACCCGATGCTGGGCTTCCGCGGCGCATCGCGTTACATCTCCGAAGACTTCGCGCAGGCGTTCGAAATGGAGTGCATCGCGCTCAAGCGCGTGCGTGAAGAGATGGGCCTCGACAATGTCGAGATCATGGTGCCGTTCGTGCGGACGTTGAAGCAGGCGGAGCGCGTGGTTGGCCTGCTCGCGAAGTACGGTCTGAAGCGCGGCGAGAACGGCCTGCGGCTGATCATGATGTGCGAGATTCCGTCGAACGCGATTCTCGCCGAAGAGTTCTTGCAGTACTTCGACGGCTTCTCGATCGGTTCGAACGATCTGACGCAGTTGACGCTCGGCCTCGACCGCGACTCCGGCATGGAGCTGCTGGCAGCGGACTTCGACGAACGCGATCCCGCCATCAAGTTCCTGCTGAAGCGCGCGATCGAAACGTGCCTGCGTCTGGACAAGTACGTCGGTATTTGCGGCCAGGGTCCGTCGGATCACCCGGACTTCGCCGAGTGGCTGACGAAGGAAGGCATCGCGTCGATCTCGCTGAACCCGGACACGATCATCGAAACGTGGCAGGCGCTGGCGAAGGTGACGGCTAAATAAGCATTACGCATCGATTTGTGGCGGTACTTGAAACGTGCTGCTACGAACGATAAAAGCTGGACGCTTCATGCTATAAACACCCCGGTAGATCCGGGGTGTTTTGCTTTGTGGAGGCGCAAGTGTTCCAAAGTGGACTGTTCTGGTGGATCGGCGCAGGCGTGCTGATCGTGCTCGAACTGATGCACGGCACGTTCTATCTGCTGATGGTGGCGCTCGGCTTTATTGCAGCGGCGTTGGCGCGTCTCGCAGGGGCTGATCTGCCGCTGCAGCTCGGCATCGCGGCTGTCGTCGCGCTTGCCGCGGTGCTCTTGCTGCGCAAGTCGCGCTTCGGACGTAAAACGAAAACGCGCGCCGAAGCCGCGCGCAATCCCGACGTGAACCTCGATATCGGCTCGACGCTGACCGTGCCCGCGTGGCACGACGGACACGCGCGGACCAGTTATCGCGGCGCGTCATGGGAAGTCGAACTCGCGCCCGGCGAGCCGGAAGACGCCAATCTCTATGAAATCACCGCGCTGCGGGGCAGCTGTCTTGTCGTTGTCGCGAGCAGGCGTGCGGCGGCGAGGGCTTGAGCCGTCAGATGCAGCGTAGGCGCATTCGAACGCGCACAACAATTCAAAAACAGATGGGGGTGCAGGAATGGAATCGTCGAGCATCGTTGGGCTGGTGTTGTTGATTGTCGTGATCGTGGTCGCTGGGCAGACGATCAAGATCGTGCCGCAACAGCACGCATGGGTGATGGAGCGGCTCGGGCGCTATCACGCGACGCTGACGCCGGGTCTGAACTTCGTGCTGCCGTTCATCGACCGGATTGCGTACAAGCACATGCTCAAGGAAATTCCGCTCGATGTGCCGAGTCAGGTCTGCATCACGCGCGACAACACGCAGTTGCAGGTGGACGGGGTGCTGTACTTTCAGGTGACCGATCCGATGAAGGCGTCGTATGGTTCGAGCAACTTCGTGTTTGCTATTACGCAGTTGTCGCAGACGACGTTGCGTTCGGTGATCGGCAAGCTCGAGCTCGATAAAACGTTCGAGGAGCGCGACTTCATCAATCATTCGATCGTGTCGGCGCTCGACGAAGCTGCGTCGAACTGGGGCGTCAAGGTGCTGCGCTATGAGATCAAGGATTTGACGCCGCCTAAGGAAATTCTTCACGCGATGCAGGCGCAGATTACCGCGGAGCGTGAGAAACGCGCGCTGATCGCGGCATCGGAAGGGCGCAAGCAGGAGCAGATCAATATCGCGTCTGGGGGCCGCGAGGCGGCTATTCAGAAGTCCGAAGGCGAACGGCAGGCGGCGATCAATCAGGCGCAGGGACAGGCGGCGGCGATTCTGGCGGTTGCCGAGGCTAATTCTCAGGCAATCCAAAAGATCGCGGCGGCGATTCAGTCTACGGGTGGGATGGAGGCTGTGAATCTTAAAGTTGCTGAGCAGTATGTGGGTGCGTTTGCGAATCTCGCGAAGGCGGGGAATACGTTGATCGTGCCGGGGAATATGGCCGATATGGGGTCGATGATCGCGGCGGCGTTGACGATTGTGAAGCAGTCTAAGAGTGTTGTGTGATAGGTTTTTTTGTCTGCGACGCTGGGTGGTCCGCTTTGCTTTGCGCTGGCATCCGCGCTTTGTTAGCGTGCTTCACGCGTTGCCCCTGTGCGGGGCGGCACCTACTTTTCTTTGCCGCCGCAAAGAAAAGTAGGCAAAAGAAAGCGGCTAACCCCGCCAATTCTAGTTCTTGCCTGAGGGCCCCCAACGGGTCTTGCGCTTCACACGACGGCGTTTCTGTTCGCGTTCGTTGCCAACGCTCTGAATGAGCGCCTCACCCACTTCAAACACCCGTACTAGTGCTCACGGCAGCGAACGGTATGTGCCGCCAAGGTGGCAAACTGTGTGTAGGTTGTCGCGACTTATAGGGTTGCGCTCTTACAGGGTGGGACGCCTGCGCTATCGGTCCGAAGTGATGCGTGTGAGGCGCTACGGCCTACACACAGTTTGCCACCTGGGCGGCAGTGGATTATCTGGCACGGCATGGTGAAGCGCGGGTGCGTGAAGCGGGTGAGGCGCAGCGCAAGAGCGCTGGCAACGAACATGGGTCACGTGATTGCCGCGTGAAGCGTAAGACCCGTTGGGGGCCCTCAGGCAAACACAAGAATTAGCGGTGTTAGCCGCTTTCTTTTGCCTACTTTTCTTTGCGGCGGCAAAGAAAAGTAGGTGCCGCCCCGCACAGGGGCGACGCTTGAAGCACGAAGGCAACACGCGGATGCTAGCGAAAACGCAAGCAAATCAAACGGCGACGCGTGAAGCACGAAGGCAAAGCGCGGATGCCAGCGAAGACGCAAGCAAATCAAACGGCGACGCGTGAAGCACGAAGGCAAAGCGCGGATGCCAGCGAAGACGCCAGCAAATCAAACGGCGGCGCGTGAAGCACGAAGGGCAAAGCGCGGATGCCAGCGAAAACGCAAGCAAATCAAACGGCGACGCGTGAAGCACGAAGGCAAAGCGCGGACGCCAGCGAAAACGCAAGCAAATCAAACGGCGGCGCATGAAGCCCAAAAGCAAAGCGCGGACGCCAGCGAAAACGCAAGCAAACCAAACCGCGGCGCATGAAGCCCAAACGCAAAGCCCGAAGCGAAAAGGCAAACACACCGCGCCGAAGCCCGCGCAGCAAATAAAGCGGATGCCAACGCAAAGACCAAAACCCCAAAAACCGACCATCAGCGCCGCGGCAAAAACCTCAAACCTCACCGCGCCGCGCAGGCCGAAAAACCCTCAAACCGGCGTCCGCATCAACCTCGCCTTCTCCCGCTCCCAATCCCGCTTCTTCTCAGTCTCACGCTTATCGTGCTGCTTCTTGCCCTTGGCAAGCCCAATCTCACACTTAACCCGCCCATTCTTGTAATGAAAATTCAACGGCACAAGCGTATACCCGCGCTGCTCGACCTTGCCAATCAGCTTGCTGATTTCCTCAGCATGCAGCAGCAGCTTGCGCGTACGGACCGGGTCCGGGTTGATATGCGTCGACGCTTCGGGCAGCGGACTGATGTGCGTGCCGATCAAAAACAGCTCCGCGTTCCTGATCACGACGTAGCCTTCCTTGATCTGGCCACGCCCGGCGCGCAGCGCCTTGACTTCCCAGCCCTCCAGCACGAGCCCCGCCTCGTAACGCTCTTCGACCGAGTAGTCGTAGAACGCTTTTCTGTTGTCGATGATGCTCATGAATGGAAAGTGGCCAACTCGTTTAAAATCACGATTTTAGCAAAGCGGGACGCCGAAAACCCGCCGCGGCGTCATTCAGTTGTCACGCGCTCGCTATTTATCAATCCCTGTTGCCACGCGCTGTTCAATTTATGGCAGATGTCCAGAAAACCGTGTTGATACGCCACTCGGCGGAACAGATGTTCGACCTCGTCACCGATGTCGCCGACTACCCCAATTTCCTTCCGTGGTGCGGCGGCGTCGAAATCCGCCGCCAGGAGGAAAACCTGATGGAGGCGAAGATCGACATCAACTTCAAGGGCATCAAGCAGCACTTCGCGACGCACAACACGCAGGAGCGGCCGACGCGCATCGACATGAACTTCGCCGACGGCCCGTTCAAGAAGTTCACCGGCTACTGGCGCTTCACGCCGCTACGCGCCGATGCATGCAAGATCGAGTTCGCGCTCCACTACGAGTTCGCGAACATTCTGCTGGAGAAAATCATCGGACCGGTGTTCAGCCATATCGCGAACACGTTTGTCGAATCGTTCGTGAAACGCGCCGACCAGCGCTACGGCAAGGCATGAGCAGGACGCTGACCATCGAGGTCTGCTACGCGCTGCCGGGCGAGCAGACGCTGGTCGAGCTGCAGTTGCCGCAAGGCGCGACGCTCGGGCAGGCCATCGACGCGAGCGGTATCCTCGCGCAACATCCCGGAATCGATCTGACGAAACAGAAGACAGGCGTGTTCGGCAAGCTCAAGCCGCTGGACACCGTGCTCGCCGACCACGATCGCGTCGAGATCTACCGGCCGCTGATCGTCGATCCGAAGCTCGCGCGGCAGCGGCGCGTCGAGAAATCGCGTCAGGAAGGGTCCGTGGAAGGGCGTAAGTGGCTGCACAAGGATTCGCGCTGACGTCCCGCAGACGTGCAGCGCACAAATGGCAAACGGCGCACCGTGTCACGCGGTGCGCCGTTTTTGCTTTGTGGTCAGAGGTTTTGGCTGCAGACAAAAGGGCGCAGCCTAATGCACAGCCGCCTGAGCCTTTTCTTCGAGCGTCGAGCGGTCGGAATCGTCGTCAGCATGCTGGCGTACCGACCAGCTGACGCCCGCGACCAGCAGCAGGATGGCGGCCATTTCGAGCGGACGGGGCATCCGGTGATCGTAGATGAACGCATAGAGCAGCGCGAACAGCGTCTCGAATACGATCAGCTGGCCCGACAGCGTCAGCGGCAAACGCTTGGACGCCGCGTTCCACAAGCCGTTGCCGAGCCACGACGCGCCGATCGCGAGCCCCAGGTTCAGCAGCCAGAACAGATGCCAGCGGGTGTCGACATGCGACGTATCGACGGCCGACGACGGCAGCACGGCCACCACGAGCCACAGCAGGACGCCGAGCAGGCCCGTCACGACGCCCCACAGCACCGACCACTCGTTGCCGCTGAAATGCGTATGACGCTGCAGATACCGCGCGTTTTCGACGGCAAACCACGTCCAGCACGCCAGCGCGCCGACCGCGCAGGCGATGCCGATCAGTTTGTTCGCGATCGTTCCCGGCGTTTCCCCCGCCGTGCCGAACACATCGACATTGATGCACACGATGCCCGCGACGACGAGCGCGAGCGGCCACGCGAGCCGCGCGAGCGGCACGGCGCCATGATCGCGCCGTCCGAGCAGCGTCACGGTGACGGGCAGCACGCCGACGATCAGCGACGACGGCGCAATCCCGACGAGATGCACTGCGCCCGTCAGCAGCAGGTAATAGAGCAGATTGCCCGCGAGCGCGAGCTTGACGAGGGCGTTCAGATCTTCACGCGTCAGCCGGCGCATCAGGGAGCGCGCAGAAGGCAGGGCGGCCAGCAGCGACACGACGCCGTACATCGCATATCGGCCGGCGCTCAGCAGCACGGGCGAAAAATCGGGCAACAGCCGCGGCACCAGAAACACCATGCCCCATAACGCTCCCGCCAACATCCCATACACCACGCCGCGCTGCATTGCCTTGCCCCGATCGAAAAACTGAAAGTGCGCGAAGCATAGCCGCACGGGCGGGTTCGCGTCTTGTTCGGTTCTGCACTTTGCAGCACTTCGCCTATGCTGGAAAAACGCGGCTGGAAGGATGAATGACAGCGTATGCGTTCGAACGAGCATACGAAACCGGTTCGAACGCGAGCCGAACGCAGAAGCGAAATCAGACGGTCGTTCGATGCGAAAAAACATTGAAGAATTTCGCTAACTGACTGTTCGTGCAGCGAAAACCGGAAGGTTTCGCGTATAATTCGCTTTTGCGCCTATAGGATTTGCCATGCGTCTGATCCAAAAAGCACTCACGTTCGATGACGTGCTCCTCGTCCCGGCTTTCTCCGACGTTCTGCCGCGCGACACCAGCCTGAAAACCCGGCTGACCCGCAACATCTCCCTCAATATGCCGCTCGTGTCCGCCGCGATGGACACCGTTACCGAAGCTCGCCTCGCCATTGCGATGGCGCAGATGGGCGGCGTCGGCATCATCCACAAGAATCTCACGCCGGCCGAGCAGGCTCGCGAAGTCGCGAAGGTCAAGCGCTTTGAATCGGGCGTCGTGCGCGATCCGATCACGGTTCCGCCCCAGATGAAGGTGAGCGACGTGATCGCGCTGTCGCGCCAGCATGGCATTTCGGGTTTCCCGGTGGTCGAAGGCGCGCAGCTGATCGGCATCGTCACGAACCGCGACCTGCGCTTCGAAACGCGTCTGGACGAGCCCGTGCGCACGATCATGACGCCGCGCGAGCGTCTCGTCACGGTCAAGGAAGGCACGCCGCTCGCCGAAGCGAAAGCGCTGATGCACGGCCACCGCCTCGAGCGCGTGCTGGTCGTCAACGACGCGTTCGAACTGCGCGGCCTGATGACGGTGAAGGACATCACAAAGCAGACGGAGCACCCGGACGCCTGTAAGGACGAGCATGGCAAGCTGCGCGCGGGCGCCGCGGTCGGCGTCGGCGAGGACAACGAAGAGCGCGTGTCGCTGCTGGTGCAGGCGGGCGTCGACGTGATCGTCGTCGATACGGCGCATGGTCATAGCCGGGGCGTGCTGGAGCGTGTCCAGTGGGTCAAGAAGAACTTCCCGCACGTCGAGGTGATCGGCGGCAACATCGCGACGGCCGACGCAGCGAAGGCGCTCGTCGAGTACGGCGCGGACGGCGTGAAGGTCGGCATCGGCCCGGGCTCGATCTGCACGACGCGTATTGTCGCAGGCGTGGGCGTGCCGCAGATCAGTGCGATCGCCAACGTGTCGGCGGCGCTCAAGGGCACAGGCGTACCAGTTATCGCTGACGGTGGCGTGCGCTTCTCGGGCGACGTCAGCAAGGCGCTGGCAGCAGGCGCGAACGCCGTGATGATGGGCAGCATGTTTGCCGGCACGGAAGAATCGCCGGGCGACGTGTTCCTGTATCAGGGCCGCCAGTACAAGTCGTACCGCGGCATGGGTTCCGTCGGCGCGATGAAGGACGGCGCGGCTGACCGCTACTTCCAGGACAACTCCGCGAACATCGACAAGCTGGTGCCGGAAGGCATCGAAGGCCGTGTCGCGTACAAGGGTTCTGTCGGCGCGATCCTGTTCCAGTTGATCGGCGGCGTGCGTGCGTCGATGGGTTACTGCGGCTGCCGTACGATTGACGAACTGCACGAGAAGGCTTCGTTCGTCGAAATCACGTCGGCGGGCATGCGTGAATCGCACGTACACGATGTCCAGATCACGAAGGAAGCGCCCAACTACCACGTGGACTAATTGCCGATGAAGCCGCTGCTGCGTGCCGTACTGATCATCGATGCCTTGTTGCTGCTGGCGTTCGGGCTGCTGTTTTTGCTCACGCCATGGAAATCGTTGTACGACGCGCTGCAGCTGGTGCAGACGGACCCTGCGCTGGTTGGGCAGGGGGCGGGCATCGCGCTGATCGGCCTGGCGTGGCTTGCGCTGCATGCGTCGATCGACGGCGCGATGACGGTGACGACGGCCAAGGTCGTCGGCCATGTGAACTGGCTGACGGGCGTGCTGATGCTGGTCTGGCTGGTGGGGCTGCATACGCCGCAGTTGACCGGGTTCGGACAGCTGGTGGCGGTGCTGACGGGCGTAGTACTGCTCGTTATCGGCCTGGGTGGCGTGAAGCTATCGAGCGCGGTGAAGCGGCGTGAACGGCTGGCCGGCACGGCCGCCGCCGAACGCACCGACCGCGTGGCGGCGCGCGACGCCGAGAACGAGGCGCGCAAGGCCGAACGTGAGCGCAATGCGGCTCGCCCGGGTGTGGTTTATCCGGCCACCACGGGGCCGCATGTCGAGCCGACGCTTGCCGCAACGCCTGCCGTGAGCACGGCAACGCCTGTGAGTCCCGCGACGGGGCATCCTGTCGAGCCTGGCCTGACGGCGCAGCCGCCGCGCGCGACGATGCCCGAAGCGGCCGCCGCCGCGCGTGAAGACGCGCTGGCGCACGAACGCCGGGCGGAAGCCCACGAGGACGCCGCCGCGCGCGAACGCGCCGCAGCCCAGCGCAACGAAGCCGACGCACGCGCTGCCGAAGCGAAATCGGGCACACCCCGGCCGCCGTTTCATGGTTGACCCGCACAAGCTCACGCCCACTGCCGAAACAACTGGAATCCGTCTGCGCGCAGGTCTTTTATCGCGCTTTATATCGATCACGGCACGCAGCGATGCGGCGCTCACGCCGCCGTTGCCGCGCAAGCCAATCCGTTTCGAATACAACGCCGTTCTGTCGCGATGCGACCAGCGCGGCTTTCCCTATCCGTTCTTTTTAGATTCCGTCCGCTGCCATGCATGACAAGATCCTGATCCTCGACTTCGGTTCGCAAGTCACCCAATTGATCGCACGCCGCATCCGCGAGGCGCACGTGCTGTCGGAAATCCATCCGCACGACGTCAGCGACGAGTTCATCCGCGAATTCAAGCCGACGGGCATCATCCTGTCGGGCGGCCCGAACTCGGTGACCGAGAGCGACACGCCGCGCGCGCCGCAAGCGGTGTTCGAAGCGGGCGTGCCCGTGCTCGGCATCTGCTACGGCATGCAGACGATGGCCGAGCAGCTCGGCGGCAAGGTCGAAACCGGCCATCTGCGCGAATTCGGTTACGCGGAAGTGCGTGCGCGCAACCACACGAGCTTCCTCGACGGCATTCAGGACTTCGCAACGTCCGAAGGCCACGGCATGCTGAAGGTGTGGATGAGCCACGGCGACAAGGTGCTGGAAATGCCGCAAGGCTTCCAGTTGATGGCATCGACGGACTCGTGCCCGATCGCGGCGATGGCGGACGAAGCGCGCCACTTCTACGGCCTGCAATGGCACCCGGAAGTCACGCACACGGTGCAGGGCCGCGCGATGCTCGAGCGCTTCGTGCTGAAGATCTGCGGTGCGAAGCCCGATTGGGAAATGGGCAATTACATCGACGAAGCCGTCGAAAACATCCGCAAGCAGGTCGGCGACGAGCATGTGATTCTCGGTCTGTCGGGTGGCGTGGATTCGTCGGTGGCGGCGGCGCTGCTGCATCGCGCGATTGGCGATCAGCTGACCTGCGTGTTCGTCGATCACGGCCTGTTGCGCCTGAACGAAGCCGAGCAGGTGATGGCGATGTTCGCCGACAACCTCGGCGTGAAGGTGATCCACGTCGATGCGAGCGAGGCGTTCATGTCGAAGCTCAAGGGCGTGACGGACCCCGAAGCGAAGCGCAAGATCATCGGCGCCGAGTTCGTCGAGGTGTTCCAGACGGAAGCCGGCAAGCTGACGGACGCGAAGTGGCTCGCGCAAGGCACGATCTATCCGGACGTGATCGAATCGGCGGGCAAGGGCAAGAAGGCCGCGCATACGATCAAGAGCCATCACAACGTCGGTGGTCTGCCGGAGACGCTCAATCTCAAGCTGCTCGAGCCGCTGCGCGAACTGTTCAAGGACGAAGTGCGCGAACTGGGCGTGAAGCTGGGTCTGCCGCCTTCGATGGTGTATCGCCATCCGTTCCCGGGCCCGGGCCTCGGCGTGCGGATTCTCGGCGAAGTGAAGCGCGATTACGCGGACCTGCTGCGTCGCGCGGACGCGATTTTCATCGAAACGCTGCGCACCTTCATCGACAAGGAAACGGGCAAGTCGTGGTACGACCTGACTAGCCAGGCGTTTGCGGTGTTCCTGCCTGTGAAGAGCGTGGGCGTGATGGGCGATGGCCGCACGTATGAGTATGTCGTCGCGCTGCGCGCAGTGCAGACGCTCGACTTCATGACCGCGCATTGGGCGCATCTGCCGCATGATCTGCTCGGCCATGTGTCGAACCGGATCATCAACGAAGTGCGTGGTATCAATCGCGTCGTGTACGACATCTCGGGCAAGCCGCCTGCGACGATTGAGTGGGAGTGATATAGCTTCTGGCACAGGCCGAGATCAAAAACTCGGCTCAGCGCCTGTCATTCAATTCGCGCCGGAAGACTGCGGGTGTCTTTCGGCGCTTTGAGTTATTTAGGCATGTTGATTCGTTTTTTTGAGCGCACCGATCTTGCTGCGTGCGAACAGCTGTTCGACAGTAACACTCCAAAGTTTTTTGCCGAGGAGGAGCGTGTCGAATTCACTGAATACCTGAACCGTCTTCCGGGGCCTTACCTGGTGCTTGAAGAGGATGGCGAGGTCGTGGCCTGTGGTGGCTGGGCAGCCAGCAGAACGACTCCCAACGAGATTGTTTTGTGTTGGGGAATGGTGAGCCAAGACCGGCACAAGGCAGGTCTGGGCAGTCGCCTCATGAAGGCACGATTGCAACACATCTTTGCGAGCAACAACGCTGTGGCGGTTTTGCTGACCACCAGCCAGCACAGTGCCGGCTTTTTTGAGCGGTTTGGCTTTCAAGCTGTCCGCTCAGAAAAGGACGGGTACGCGCCGGGCATTGATCTGGTGGAGATGCGGCTTGAAGCAGGGTCCGTTGCAGCGAACTGAATTGCGCATCGAACTGGCGGTGACCCCCGTCCCCGCAAGGGTGTAACCACCAGATCGACGATCATCGAGCGTGCGACCAGGAAGGGGTGCTGGGGCGCGTCAGCGCGCTTTTTGCCGTGATGCGTCACGGTGGAAAATCGTGGAGATTCCGCTTATCGATCGTATCGTTGAGCTTTCTTGCCCAGTTCTTCGATATCAACGGATGCTGCGAGAAATGCGCCGCAACGCGGCTTGTCCACGAAACGAAGCCACTGGCTGAACTGGCTGAGAAGGAAGTAGACAAACATGGTGTGCTCCTGTCGATGAAGGTGGTAACAGGCGCAGTCCATATCGTGTTGAGTGGCGCCCTGTTGATGTTTCAAGAATAGGGGCGCCTAAAAGTGGCGGACATAGGACAAGGACGAATTTTGAGATAACAGGCTGCGGCTTACGGCTTCTCCAGCACATACGTTGCCGCCAACGTCCCGTAGTAGGGCTGCAAACCGATACTTCGCATCCCGAGCCGCTTCATCACCTTGATCGATCTTTCATTCGACGGATGTGTCGTCGCATAAACAGCAGCGAGGCCAAGCTCGTCGAACGCGAATCCGATCATCGCGCGCGCCGCTTCCGTCGCGTAGCCTTGTCCCCAGTGATCGCGCTTCAAACGCCAGCCGACTTCCACCGGATTGCCCGCTTCGTTTTCGATGTGCTGCACGCAGCCCGCGCCAATGATCTCGCCGCTGTCGTGCCTGATGAACGACCACCACGAAAAGCCGAACCGCTCCCAGCGCGCCTTCGCCGAATCGATGCTCTGATGCACTTCCGTCGGCGTCGCGGGCGAACCGTCGCCGAGAAATTGCATCACGACAGGATCGGAGTTGAGCGCGAGAAGCCCCGCAAAATGGGCTTCGTCGAACGGTTCGAGGCGCAGCCGCGACGTATGGAGAAGGGTTCGCATGGCATCCGTCCATTGGATGGATGAATGCTCGCGCATTCCTGGACGAAACACTAGCGCGATGCTTGCCGCCGTTCCTGCTCCGTGTCGGCCAGATCGCGCGCCCGTGCCAATGCAGAAGAGATCGCGTCCAGCACGCGCTCGCGCGCGTCGTCGTTCTCCTGCCGCAACGCGAACGACGGGTGATACGTCGCGATCACCTGCGTACCGTCAACATCGATCGGCCGGTCGATCCAATCGCGCAAACTGACTTTCTCGTGCAGCAGCGCAGTCAACGCAGTTGCGCCCAACGTGACGACGACGGCAGGCTTCACACGTTCCAGTTCGCGTTCGAGCCAGTAACCGCACGCATCGATTTCCTGCTGCGCCGCTGTCTTGTGCAGGCGCCGTTTGCCGCGCAGCATCCATTTGAAGTGTTTGACGGCGTTGGTCAGATAAAGATGCTCGCGCCGCAACCCCACACGTTCGATCGCGACATCGAGCAATCGGCCCGCTGGTCCGACGAACGGCTTGCCAGCGAGATCCTCCTGATCGCCGGGCTGTTCGCCAATCAGCATGATGCGCGCATCGTCGGGACCGATGCCATCGACGGCCTGCGTCGCGTGTCGCCACAGCTCGCAGCGCCGGCATGCGTCCAGAGTGGATGGCGGTTGCCGCGCCGGTTGCGCGCTGTGCGCATCGACAGGCACGCTCTTGCCGCCCAGCACGCCGACGCCGCGCGCCTGCGCGACCCGTTGCGCGCCGCTCTTCGCTTCGCTGATCATCGACGGAATCAGGTGCCCTTCAGGCAGACCTTTCCAGAAGCGCACGGGCATGTGCTGTTCGAGCGCCGTCTCGTTCAGGCGCGCGGGATTGAACGTGCTGCGGTAGTAGGCGAGCCAGAGCGCTTCGGCTTCGTCGACGGTGTGCTTGCAGCGGTCGCTGGGTAACGCCGGCCGGCGTTCGAGGCGCAACGCGCTGCCGTCCCACCACGCTGCGCTATCGGGCGTCGAGATGAGCCACGTCGAGCGGCCCATGCGGCGTGCGAAATGCTCGGCCGACCATGCGAGCACATCGTGCTCCGGCTCGTACCACGCGACGTACTCGGGCAGATCGGCCGCTGGCGCATCGTTGCCGGGCTCGCGCAACCGGAAGCGCACATACGCGATCATGTCGTGCTTCGCGCGCCGTACGGCCTTGGACATCTTGTACAGGCGCGCGCCGTCGCAATCGGCAGCGGACGCGACCGAGCGGTCGCCGTCATGCCATCGCCAGAGCACGCGGTAGAGGAACGCCCAACGTGCCGTGTCGCGATACAGCGCCGCGTCTTTCAGCAGTTCGCCGAGTTCGCGGGAAATGCGGACATTGGCCGGAGCGGTCGTTGCCTTCGACACAGGCGCGTGATCGTCGAACAACGCGGGCGTGGTTGCGCGATCGTCATCGCCAACTACACGCCAGTCGATATCCTCAGGCGCAATGCGGCTCGCAAGCGCCTGCAGCGCGGCTTCGCGCCACGCCGCATAGCTGTCGTCGATCGAGATGACTTGCATGCGCTCGTGCCCGCGTCAAAACAGCGACAACTGCGTCGGCGGCGTCGTCAGTGCGTGATGTAACCGCTGCGTCGACAGGTCGGCGTGCGCAGGGCGATAGTCCGCTGTCACGACGAACGGCCGTGTCTTGTCCATCGAACACCGCAACTGCACGAGATCCTGATAGCGGATGCGCCGCGAGCGCCGCAGTTCCACCAGACGCTTGGCGTTGCGCATACCGATGCCCGGCACGCGCGCGATCATGCGCACGTTCGCGCGATTCAGATCGACGGGAAAACTCTCACGATGACTCAGCGCCCACGCGAGCTTCGGATCGATATCGAGCGCGAGATTGCCGGGCGTTTCGAACAGTTCGTCGACGCGAAACCCGTAGCCGCGCAGCAGAAAATCCGCCTGATACAAACGATGCTCGCGCAACAGCGGCGGCGCCTTGGCCGGCAGCGCCGTCGGACTGTCGGGAATCGGGCTGAACGCGGAATAGTAGACGCGCTTGAGCCGGTACGAGCCGTACAGCGTTTCGGCTGTTTGCAGGATCGTGCTGTCGCTGGTGTCGTCCGCGCCGACGATCATCTGCGTGCTTTGCCCAGCGGGCGAGAAGCGCGGCGCTTTCGCGTCGCTCTCGGCTTCGTCGCTGGCGAGGCGAATCGAGCCCATCGCGAGGCGGATCGTGCGCGCGCTTTTCTCGGGCGCGAGCCGTTCCAGACTGATGTCAGTCGGCAGTTCGATATTGACGCTCAGGCGATCCGCGTAACGGCCCGCTTGCGCGATCAGTTCCGGATCGGCATCGGGAATGGTCTTCAGATGGATATAGCCGCGAAACAGGTGCTCCTCGCGCAACGACTGCGCGACGCGCACCAGTTGCTCCATCGTGTAGTTCGATGAGCGGATCACGCCGGAACTGAGAAACAGCCCGTCGATGTAATTGCGCCGGTAAAAGTCGAGTGTGAGGCTCACGACTTCCTCGGGCGTGAAACGCGCGCGCGGCACGTTGCTCGTGCGCCGGTTCACGCAATACTGACAGTCGTACAGACAGAAATTGGTCAGCAGGATTTTCAGCAGCGACACGCAGCGGCCGTCGGGCGTGAAGCTGTGGCAGATGCCCGCGCCCGTGCTTGCGCCGAGCCCGTCCGCGCCGCGCGAACTCCGCTGTGGCGCACCGCTGCTCGCACACGACGCGTCGTACTTGGCGGCGTCGGCGAGTATTTCGAGCTTTTTGAGCAGTTCCATGGCAGATCGCGATACTGTATATACGTACAGTATTCTATGACGTCCCGCGTGTCCACAAGGCGTGGATCGACGCAAACGAGGCGGTTGTCCCGCATTTGTCCTATTTTTCAGTGGATAAGCAGAACAACGGCGGCTTCTGCCTTCACACAACTTCACAGCTCGCCGGCGGCGCAGTGCCATCATTGCTGCCCCCGAGCCGAATCGACGTATCGACGGTTCGAAGCCTCAGTTTTGTCGCGGTGAAGGACATGATCGAATGACATCCCAGCCAGATATCGACCAGCGCTACGCGGCAGCCGAGCAAGCCTTTTTCGCGGGCGGCCACGACACGGCACGCGCGCATCTGGACGCCGTCCTGCAAGCGCAGCCAGAACACGCCGCCGCGCTACATCTGCGCGGCCTCGTTGCGCTCGAAGCGAAAGAGCCGGGCGGCGCGGCGCACTGGATCGAGCACGCGCTGCGCGTGCGGCCCGATCCCATTTTCTACAACAGCCTGAGCGTCGTGCAGATACGCTCTGGCGCGCTCGCCGAGGGCGCGGCGAGCGCGCAACGCGGCCTCGATCTCGCGCGCAGCGAGCCGTCCGTGTCGATCGACACGTCGATTCTCGCCTTCAATCTCGGCGTTGCGCTGCAACTGAACGACGACATGCAAGCGGCAGAGCACGCGTATCGCAGCGTGATCGCAACGAACCCGGCGCACTCCGGCGCGCACAACAACCTCGGGCTCGTGCTGAACGCGCTCGGCGATGTCGAAGCGGCCATCGTGCATCACCGGCGCGCGTATGAGCTCGATCCGTCGAATCTCGAAGCGCGCAGCAATATCGGCCATATGATGCTCGCGGCCGGGCGATACGAAGAAGCGTGGCCGCATTTCGAATACCGCTGGGCCGCGCTCGGCAACAATCGCGGCGAGCGCGGTGCGCGGCCGGCTGAATGGCCCGTGCCGCAGTGGCTGGGTGAAGCTTCGTCGAAACGGGACGCGCGGCTGTTCATCGTGTACGAGCAGGGACTCGGCGATGCGTTGCAGTTCAGCCGCTTTTTTCCGCTCGCGCTCGACCGTTTCACGACGGTCGGCTTCAACTGCCCGAAGCCGCTGCGGCGGCTTTTCGAGGATTCGTTTGGCGAGCGCTATCCGCAGTTGCAACTGCTCGACGATGTGCCCTCCGACTGGAGCGAATGGGACTGCTATTCGCCGATGCTCTCGCTGCCGATGGCGCTCGAAATCGGCTTGCAGAACCTCGGCTCGGCGCCGTCGCGTTATCTGCGCGCCGATCCGCAGCGCGCCGCATACTGGCGCGCGCGTCTCGCGGCCGTCGCGCCGCGACGCGTGCCACGCATCGGCATCGTGTGGGCGGGCGGCAAGATCAACGCGCATATGGACAGGATGCGCAGCATCGCGCCTGCGCAGGTCGAGCGGCTTCTCGCATGGCCGCGCGCGCAGTGGATCAGCTTGCAGAAAGCGGACGATGCTTCGAAGGAACTCGTTGACGCGCCGCGTCCGAATGTGACCGACTGGATGAACGAGATCGCGGATTTCGCCGACACGGCGGCGCTCGTCGAACCACTCGATCTGGTGATCGCCGTCGATACATCGGTTGCGCATCTCGCCGCGGCGATGGGCAAGCGCGTGTGGCTGCTCAATCGCTACGCGGGATGCTGGCGGTGGCTGCGTGAGCGCACGGATAGCCCGTGGTATCCGGGCATGCGGATCTTCAACCAGTCGGAGCGCGGCAACTGGGTCGACGTGCTGTCGAATTTGATCGACGCGCTGGAAGCCGAATTTCCAACGCACGCATAAAAGCAAAACGCGGCGCATACAAATGCGCCGCGCTTTCTCGAACGCGATCCGCCCCGGTGAATCGCGCATTTCGCTATCCGCTCAGATCGCCACTTCAGGCGGTGCCTGGCGGAACAGACGCGTGATCCAGCACAGATACGCGATACCCAGTACGAACCACACCGCGCCGAGCATGAGCGCCGTCTTTTCGAGGCTCGCGAGCAGCCAGATATCGGCCACTGCGCCGATCAGCGGAAACACCAGCCCGCCGAACACGCCGATCTTGCGCTCGCCATGATTGCCCGACAGATACAGACGGATCACGCACAGATTGACGGCTGTGAACGCGAGGAACGCGCCGAAGTTGATGAAAGACGTCGATGTGGCCACATCGAGCTTCAGTGCGATCAGCCCGACGATGCCTGCAATCGCGATATTGATCGCCGGCGTCTTGAAGCGCGGATGGATATAGCCGAAGAAGCGCTTCGGCAGGATTTCATCGCGGCCCATCGCGTACAGCAAGCGGCCGACGCTCGCCTGCGCCGAGATGCCCGACGCGAACTGCGCCAGGATCAGACCCGCGAGAAACACGGTCACGAAGACATCGCCGCCGATCATCTTGGCGACTTCGAACGCGGCCGAATCCGTGTCCTTGAACTCGACGCCGGGGTGTGCCAACTGCATCGTGTACGCGGCGATCACGAAGATCGCACCGCCGATCAGCGCAATCAGCAGGATCGCGCGCGGCATGTTCTTCTTCGGATCGATGGTTTCTTCCGTCAGCGTCGACACGGCATCGAAGCCGAGATACGAATACGCGGCAATCGCGGCACCCGCCATCGTCGCGCCGAGCGGCACATGCGGCTTGAAGAACGGCTCGGCCATCGCGATTCCACCCGGGCCAGCCGCCGCCGACGCATAGTGCCAGCACAGCGCGACGAACATCGCGACGATCGCCAGTTGCACGACCATCAGCACGATGTTGAAGCGCGCGGCCAACTCGATCCCTACGATGTTCAGGCCGCTGGTCAGCACGATGAATGCGACGATCCAGATCCACGACGGCACATGCGGAAACGCCGCATTCAGATACGCGGCGCCGATCAGCCAGATCACCATCGGCAGGAAAAAATAGTCGAGCAGCGTCGCCCAGCCGATCAGGAAACCCAGGTGAGCGTTGAAGGTCTTGCGCGTGTACGTGTACGCCGAGCCGGCGACGGGGTAGAGCCGCGCGAGCTTGCCATAGCTGAGCGCGGTGAACGCGATAGCGATCAGCGCGAGCAGATAGGCGAGGGCGGCCGTGTCGTCGCTGGCTTTGGCGAGTACGCCGTAGGTGCCGTAGACAATCAGCGGCGCCATGTAGGCGAGACCGAACAGCAGCACGGACGGCAAGCCGAGCGTGCGCTTCAGGTGCGACGGTTCATGGGATGACGACGCTTGCATGATTTCTCCTAAAGCCAGGCCGAGAGCGATGGCCGATATGGATGTCTTCTGGATGCCTTATGGTGCCTTCCGGCTCGCCGTACGGCTGGCATTTCGACGGGCGTGGGCGCACCCGCGCAGGGCGCGCTCGGCCCCGTGCGGTACGTCCTGAACAGACTGCTGGAAAGCGTTCAGTCGGTGCGGCGGCGGCGCGCTTCGACCATCAGCGCGCGATGGCCATTCGACTGTTCGACAGGCACGAGGCCGAGCGGCACGCGTGCATCGTGCAGATAGTTGTAGTGCTCGCGGCTCGCTTCGAGCCGTTTGAAATCGACGGTCGCCTTCGTCACCGTTTCTTCGCCGCCCAGTT
The DNA here is from genome assembly GCF_002902925.1 of Paraburkholderia terrae. Classification (GTDB taxonomy): domain Bacteria; phylum Pseudomonadota; class Gammaproteobacteria; order Burkholderiales; family Burkholderiaceae; genus Paraburkholderia; species Paraburkholderia terrae. The sequence continues at coordinate 1,451,559 of NZ_CP026111.1, forward strand.
CGAGCACCGTCTCGCCGAACGGATCGATCAGCGCGGAGAGGCCGGGGAAGGTCAGGTTGTCGTCGCCGGAACCGCAGCGGTTCACCATCAGCGCGAACATCTGGTTTTCCATTGCGCGTGCCTGGATCGCGCGTCGATGCACGGGGCCGAACGGGTCCATGTTGCCGTTGGTGACGATCAGCAGATCGGCGTCGAGCGCCGCGACGGCACGCGCCGATTCGGGGAATTCGATGTCGTAGCAGATCAGCAGGCCCACGGTGAGGCCATTCCACATGCAGGTTTCGAAGCGGTCGCCGGGCGTGAACACGCCTACATCCGATGCCCACAGATGCGTCTTGCGATAGCGCAGCGCGATGTCGCCGCGTTCGTCGACGAGCACCGTCGTGTTGTAGAACTGGTTGCCGTCGCGTTCTGCGAGGCCCACTGCGACCGAGACACCATTTTGCCGGGCGGCGTCGCGAACCGCGGTCAGCGCGGGGCCATCGAGCGTCTGCGCGACGTCGGCGATGTTCTCGCGCGTCGGAAAGCCCGACAGCGTGGTTTCGGGGAACACGATCAGCTTCGTGCCGCCCGCTGTGTCGGCGCGTCCGATCGTGTCGACGACCTTGCGCGTGTTATGCGCGACGTCGCTGTCGATCAGCGCGAGTTGCGCCAGTTCAACCTGCATGGTGTTGCCTCCTTCCAGATGCCTTTCAGCGGTGCGCAATGTGCGTTGCGCATCCGTGTTTCCTGCGATTTTTGTGCCGCGCGGAACAGTGCGTACGTCGCCCGCTTCTCGTATTGAGGCGGATTATCAGGGTATTATTTTTGTCCTGAAATTACCCACGAGGGTTACCCTCACCGGAGGACACGATGGACTTCGAATGGCGAGATCTCGCTTTTCATCGGGAGATCGGCTCGGCCATCGACGCCCTCGATGGTCCGCATTTCTGGGCGCGTCTGACGCGTGTGCTCGAAAGGCACGTTGGTTTCGACAGCTGGGTCGCGTTGCGCTTCAAGCGCGATGCCGCGCCGCTCGTGCTGGCCGAGCAGGCCATGCCCGACGGCAAGATCGACCTGATGTTCCAGGACTATCTGGCCGCGCTCTATCAGCTCGATCCGTTTTATCTCGCCACGTTCGAAACGCAGGCGTCGGGCTTCTACACGCTCGCCGACGTCGCGCCCGACAACTTCCGGATGACCGAGTACTACCAGCGTTACTTCAAGAAGAACATCGTCGGCGACGAGGTGCATTTCAATGTCGTGATCGATCGCGATCACACGATGGGCTTTTCACTCGGCAAGACGAGCCGCTACGACGAGCGCGAGATCGCGTTGCTCACGCTGTATTCGCCGTGGGTGCTCGCGTTGATGCAGCAGCGCTTGCGTTTCGAGAAGTTCGTTGGGGAAGAAGAGCCGCGCGCGGCCGGAAACGATGAGGCGGATCTGCATGCGCGCTTCGGCATGCTGACTGGCAAGAACGGGCGCGGCGCGTTGACTGCGCGCGAGATCGAAGTGGCGATGTTGTCGTTGAGTGGATTCTCGTCGCGCGCGATCGCGGAGAAGCTGTCGATCTCGTTCGAAACGGTGCGCGCGCACAAGAAGCATATCTACGCGAAGCTCGGCGTCGGATCGCAGTCCGAACTGTTCGCGATGTTTTATGAACCGGGGAGAACGGTCGAGCCGGAGTGAAGGTTGTCGCGCTGCTTCGATTGCTTGTGATCGAAGCAGCGCTCGGTGCTACCAATGCGTGAGCGCGTCGAGTTCGTGGCCTGGTGATGGCTTGAGCGGCTTAATAGCGGTCGAGCCGGTTGCCCGCAACACGCACGCGATCGCCAGGATGCAGGTCGCCGGGCGAGCCGACATCGAATGCGCGTACGGAGCCGTCGTTCAGTTGCACCGAAACCCGGTAGCCGCCCGGCGACGACGCGCCCGCCTGCTGACCCAGCTGGTTGCCCGCGACGGCGCCGCCCAGCACGCCGATCGCAGTCGCCGCATCGCGTCCATGGCCGCGCCCGAACTGGTTGCCGATCACGCCGCCGACAACCGCGCCGATCACGGTGCCTGCGACGCCGCCCGCCGTCACGGCGCCTGGATTGGCAAGCGGCTGGATCGACGAAACTACGCCGTATTGCTCGCCGTATCCGTAGCCCTGTTGCGGCTGCTGGTAAGCCTGATTGCTTTGCTCATCGGGCTGATCGTAGCCGGGTTGTTGATACTGCGGCTGCTGCGCGTACGGCTGCTGATAGGGCTGTTGATAAGGCTGCTGATACTGAGGCTGCTGCGCATAGCCAGGCTGCGCATAGACCGGTTGCGCCGGTTGTGCGTAGGCCGGTTGCGTGGCGTAGGTCGAGCCATAGCTCGCGCCGTACGGCGAATTGCCAGGGACAACGCAGCCTGCGAGCGGCAGCGTGACGCAGAGCGCGATCAACGTCGTTCGAACGAGAGGGCGAGCAAAACGGGTGTGGGTCATGTTACGTGATTGTCGAGATGCCACCAGGTGTGGACCGCGACGAGTATAGGGAAACGCGCATCGCTAGTGATGCGCGGCCCGCGTAACAGTGTGTAAATTGCGCGTCCGATAACGAAGCCTGGTGAAACAGCGACGCGCGGGTGGGAAGCGGGTGAGAAAAGCGGCTGAAAAAAGCGAGGAAGTCAGAAGCGAAAGCCGGTGCCGACGCCGCAGCTACCGCCAACTCCGCCGCTGCCGCCGCCGATGTTGCAAAACACGCCGCATCCGGACAAGGCGAGCGACAGTGCGACGCCCGTTACAAACACCCTCGCGAACGAGACGACGCGGCGGCGATCTGCGCCCCGCATCCGCGAGCCGCGTGTGGCGGCGAGCTTTGGGTGAATTGAGACGATGGCGGGAGCGAAATTTCGATGGGACATGACGGAGCCGGAAGCGCTGAAAAACCGACAACCATATCTCGGCCTGGAATGCCAGCCCATACGACTAATCCTAATCCTGGGTGTGTCCTCTAGGCGTCTGACAAATCCATTTCTCAGCGTCCTGATAAAATGCCAGAGCCGCAACGTAGTGGACTGCAAATGAAATTGCTTGATGCACTTGTCGAACAACGGATTGCCGCCGCGGCTGCGCGGGGCGAGTTCGATGATTTGCCGGGAACCGGCGCGCCGCAGGTTCTCGATGACGACGCCCTGGTGCCCGAGGAAGTTCGAGTAGCGAACCGCATTCTGAAGAATGCGGGCTTCGTGCCGCCCGCCGTCGAACAACTGCGGGCGCTGCGCGACCTGCAGAACGAGCTGGATGCCGTCAGCGATCGCAGCAGCCGCTGCAGGCTGCAAGCGAAGATGCTGGCCCTCGATATGGCACTGGAATCGCTGCGCGGCGGGCCGCTCGTCATGCCGCGCGAGTACTGTCGCCGGATCGCGGAGCGCCTGTACGAGCGCGTCGCGGAAGAGCCGACCGCCGACGCGGGGCCGGCGTGAACCCCGGCGTCGATCCGGCTGTTTTGCCGTCTGCCGTTTCCATTTCGTCTGAAGATTTGATCATCCCGTCCTGCTCGGGCGTCAGCGTCGCGAACGAAACGAACGCTGCTACCGACACTCCCGCGCCCGAACCCGCCCCCATTACAGAACGCGATCGCCGCTTCATGGCGCTCGCGCAGGCTGCCGCCGAAGAGGCGCGCGCCGTCGGCGAGGTGCCTGTCGGCGCGGTGCTGGTCCGTGGCGACGAAGTGATCGCGAAGGGTTTCAATCATCCGATCAGCGGTCACGATCCTTCCGCGCACGCCGAAATGGCCGCGCTGCGCGCCGCTGCGCAGAAGCTCGAAAATTACCGGCTGCCGGGTTGCGAACTCTATGTGACGCTGGAGCCTTGCCTGATGTGCGCGGGCGCGATCATGCACGCGCGCATCGCACGCATCGTGTTCGGCGCGCGCGATCCGAAGACGGGCGCCTGCGGCAGCGTCGTCGATGCATTCGCGAATCCGCAACTGAACCATCACACGACAGTGACGGCCGGCGTGCTCGAAGAGGAGTGCGGCGCTGCGTTGCGCTCGTTTTTCGCCGACCGCCGGCGCGCCGCGCGCGAAGCGCGGGCGGCGGCCGCATTGAACAACGCATCGGATGCAGCCGATCCGCGTCCGGACACCAATCAGACCCTCTGACTTGCCACTTCATATGGCCAAGCACCGCACCATCGAACTGATCGCGCCTTCCGGCTATCCGCACGATCCGAACGCGGTTCATCTCGCGTTGAAGCGCTTGCGTGCGCAGGGGCATCACGTGGAGAACGTCAACGCGACACAGCGGCGCTATCAGCGGTTCGCCGGCACGGATGGCGAGCGCGCGGCGGAACTCAATCGCCTCGCGGATCCATCGCGCGAACTGCCGGATATCGTGCTCGCCGTGCGCGGCGGCTACGGCGCGGTGCGCATCCTGCATGGGCTCGACTATCGCGGCCTGCAGCGCCGCCTGGGCGACCAGCCGATCGCTTTCTGCGGACACAGCGATTTCACCGCACTGCAGCTTGCGCTGCTGTCGCAGGCGAACGTGAAGACCTTCGGCGGCCCGATGCTCGCCGTCGACTTCGGCGCCGAAAGCGTCAGCGATTTCACGATGAAACACTTCTGGAACGCGCTGACTTCGGAGACGTTCACGGTTTCCAGCACGGCTCCCCAACCGCAAACCATCGACGTGACGGGCACGCTGTGGGGCGGCAATCTGGCTGTGATCGCATCGCTGGTCGGCTCGCCGTACATGCCGCCTGTGGAAGGCGGCATCCTGTTCGTCGAGGACGTGAACGAGCAACCATTCCGGATCGAGCGGCTGATCTATCAGTTGCATCTGGCGGGCATTCTCGAGCGTCAACAGGCGCTCGTGCTCGGCGATTTCTCGGGCGGCAAGGCGTTCGACTACGACAACGGCTACGATCTGCGCGCGATGGTCGAGCAGGTGAGGTCGGTAGTCGGCATTCCGATCGTGACGGGGCTGCAGTTCGGCCATATTCCCGATATGGTGACGCTGCCCGTCGGCGCCGAAGCGCGTCTCGTTGCGGGCGCGCGCGGGTTCAAGCTGACCGTTTCAGGGCATCCCGTGCTCGAATGACGGTTGGGTCCCTGGTTCACATCCGGCGAAGGCGAGGCATCTCGCCTTTGTTTTTGAGCGTCTAATGCAACTAACTGTCTGGTTCGTTTGATGCCTCCAAGTACAAGTGCGACCACGCGTAGCCGGATTTTGTTGACAAAATAGTCTGCAAGGAAGGCGGCGATCGGACCGCGCGTATGGTCTGAAATCAAGCGCTGATAAAGGCTTTCGTAGCGTTTGGGTTAGTTTTGAGCACGTCAGTCCAAACCAGAATTGTCGTAAATCCGCTCTCAAAATTGTTGACAATATTTATGTCCGTCCTAAGATGGACCACATAACAGCACGCCCATCATGTCCGAGACACCCAACGCCACTGCGAGCAGCACGAAACCCGAAGCGATCGCCGAGCGCATTCGCGCCGCGATCCTCGAGCATCGGCTCGCGCCTGGCGCGAAATTGACGGAAGCCCAGTTGTGCGAAGTATTCGGCGTCAAGCGCGGACCGATCCGTCAGGCACTGGCTCTGCTGTCCACCGACCACCTCGTCGATCTGGAGCCGAACCGCGGCGCGTTTGTCGCGAGTCCGTCGCTGCAGGAAGTGCATGAAGTGTTCGAGATGCGCCGGATCATCGAACTGGCCGTCGTCGACAAGATTTGCGCGAGCCAGGGCTCGCGGCGGTTGAAGAACATCGGCGGGATGATCGCGCGGGAGCGCAAGGCGTTCGAATCGCGCGACTTTCCGGCGTGGATCAGGCTGTCGGGCGAGTTCCATACGGAGCTCGCGTCGCTGACGGGCAATACCGTGCTGTGCGATTGCCTGAACGGACTGGTCGCGCGCTCGACGCTGATCTCGGCGCTGTACGAATCGCTGGGCCGCAGCCCGTGTTCGTTCGAAGACCACGAAGCGATTCTCGCCGCGCTCGACGCTGGCGATGCAAAGACAGCAGGCGCGCTGATGTCGCGTCACTTGCAGAGCGTCGAGTTGAAGATGCTGGATCGGCCGGCTAGCGGTGGGACCGATCTGCACGAAGTGTTCGGCATGCGCGCGCCCCGGGCCGCAGCCGGCTGACGATTGTCGAAGTGCAAGCCTGACGCACGCCCGCGCTCGCTGGCGGTGCGCGCTGCACTGAAGTGAACGGAGCTTGACCAGAAAGTCGACCCAAAGGTCGATCGCTACCACATCCGGTACGCGCCGCACCCGGCGTGTGCCGAGACCGAAAGACCGTACGGCGAGGGACGCCCATCAGGCGGGCCACGCTCACACGGCGAAGCCCTGCAGGCGTTCGCGGAAAGCCTGCGGCCATCAAAACAAGTACGTAAGTACGGAGACATCCGCGGCAACCTGTAAGCGATGCGCATACGCGCCAGCCACATAGTGAGCCGGTCGTGTGCCTGGCATACACGATGCAATGCTCGTCGATTCCCGTCGGCGTTCCCATCTTAGGAGGAATCCATGGCTCAGTTCAGTGCAGCACCGGATAGTTCGGCAATCCCCGATTACGAGAGCAGCGGACAAGGCGCTCACGCGATGCCCGCAGGCTACAGCGAACGCCTGTACAACGAAGACCTCGCGCCGTTGAAGCATCAGACGTGGGGCGCGTATAACATCTTCGCGTTCTGGATGTCGGACGTACACAGCGTCGGCGGTTACGTGTTCGCGGGGAGTCTCTTCGCGCTCGGGCTGACGAGCTGGCAGGTGCTGATCGCGCTGCTCGTCGGCATTACGTTCGTCAACGTGCTGTGCAACATGATCGCCAAGCCGAGCCAGCAGAACGGCGTGCCGTATCCCGTCGCGTGCCGCGCGACCTTCGGCGTGCTGGGCGCCAACGTTCCCGCCGTGATCCGCGGGCTGATTGCGGTTGCATGGTATGGCATTCAGACGTACCTTGCGTCGAGCGCGCTGGTGATCGTCGTGCTCAAGTTCTTCCCACAACTGCTGCCCTACGCGGATGTGCATCATCACGGCTTCATGGGCCTGTCGACGATCGGCTGGGCTGGCTTCATGTTGCTGTGGGTGCTGCAGGCACTCGTGTTCTGGAACGGCATGGAAACGATCAAGAAGTTCATCGACTTCGCCGGTCCTGCCGTGTACGTGGTGATGTTCATTCTCGCCGGCTACATGATCTGGCGTGCGGGCTGGAAGAACATCGGCATCAACCTGGGCGGCGTGAAGTATCACGGCATGGAAGTGATCCCGGTGATGATCACGGCGATCTCGCTGGTGGTGTCGTACTTCTCGGGCCCGATGCTGAACTTCGGTGACTTCTCGCGCTACGGCAAGAGCTTTCGCAGCGTCAAGCGCGGCAACTTCTGGGGCCTGCCCGTCAACTTCCTCGCGTTCTCGCTGGTGACGGTCGTCACGACGGCTGCGACGCTGCCCGTGTTCGGCGAACTCATCACCGATCCCGTCGAAACAGTGGGCCGTATCGATTACCCGACGGCCGTGATCCTCGGTGCTCTGACGTTCACGATTGCGACCATCGGCATCAACATCGTCGCGAACTTCGTGTCGCCTGCATTCGATTTCTCGAACGTTGCGCCGAAGCTCATCAGCTGGCGTGCAGGCGGCATGCTCGCTGCAGTGGCATCCATTTTCATCACGCCGTGGAACCTGTTCAACAACCCGGCTGTGATCCACTACACGCTCGACGTGCTCGGCAGCTTCATCGGACCTTTGTACGGCATCCTGATCATCGACTTCTTCCTCGTGAAGCGTCAGAAAATCGTGCTCGACGATCTGTACACGGTGTCGGAAAAGGGTTCGTACTGGTATCGCAATGGCGTGAACTATCGTGCAGTCGGCGCCTTGCTGCCGGCTGCAGTGATCGCGGTGATCTGCGTGATGGTGCCGTCGCTGAACGGTCTCGCGAACTTCTCGTGGTTCATCGGTGCCGGCCTCGGTGCAGTGTTCTACAGTGTATTGGCTCGCGATCTGCTGCGCGGTGCATGAAAGTTCATCAAAGGATGCAAGCAATATCTTGCATGGGACCGGAGTAAGCGCTAAAGCGCCAACTCCGGTCGACAAAGGAGTCGACATGCGTATCAAACTGATCAACCCGAACACGACGCAACGGATGACGGAAGCCATGGGCCGTTGTGCGCGCGACGTCGTGGCGCCGGGAACGGAGCTGGTGGCAGTGAGCCCGACGATGGGCCCGCCGTCGATCGAAGGCTATTACGACGAGGCGCTCGCCACGCCGGGGCTGCTCGCGGAAATCGAAGCGGGCGAGCGAGACGGCTTCGATGGTTATGTGATTGCGTGTTTCGGCGATCCTGGTCTCTATGCGGCGCGCGAACTGGCGCGCGGCCCGGTGATCGGCATCGCGGAAGCGGCGATGCATGCGGCGAGCGTGCTGGCGCCGGGTTTCTCGGTGGTGACGACGCTCTCGCGGACCTGCGGCATGGCCTGGCATCTGGCCGAGCGCTACGGCATGAAGCGGTTCTGCCGCAACGTGCGTGCAACCGACGTCGCCGTGCTCGAACTCGATCAGCCGGGCTCGTCCGCGCGGCGCATCATTCTCGACGAATGCCGCCGCGCGCTCGACGAGGACGGATCGGACGCCATCGTGCTCGGCTGCGCGGGGATGGCCGAACTGTGCCGCGAGATCGAGGATGCGCTGGGCGCGCCCGTCGTCGAAGGCGTGACGGCGGCTGTGAAGTGGGTCGAAGCGCTGGTTTCGCTGCGGCTGGCCACGGCCAAGCGGGGCGACTACGCGCGCCCGCTTGCCAAGCGCTATGACGGCGATTTTGCACGCTTCAGCCCGTCAGGCGCACAGCCAGCCGCTGCGCCCGCCGCCCAGCAAGCCGCCGGGGAAGCGCTGCTGCGGGTGAACTCGAGTGCATTGCGCGTCGACCCCACCGCCGATATTGCACCGCACATACACTCAGTCTGACATGCACTATCTGCCCGGGTGTATGGGCGCACCCGGGTGTTTTCGCTACACTGGTTCAACCCTGCCGGCCTTGCCGTAGCGTGTGTTTCCGCTTTTACGACGTCCGCCGGCGCGTACCTGTCAACGCTCACGTCAACCGCTGCGCCATTCACATCATGTCATTCGACCCGAACTATCCGCGCGACCTGATCGGCTACGGCCGCCACCCCGTGCAGGCAAACTGGCCAGGACGCGCGCGCGTCGCGGTCCAGTTCGTTCTCAACTACGAAGAGGGCGGCGAGAACTGCGTGCTGCACGGCGATCCCGGCTCGGAACAGTTCCTGTCGGAGATCGTCGGCGCGGCGTCGTATCCGGCGCGGCACATGAGCATGGAGTCGATCTACGAATACGGCTCGCGTGCGGGCGTGTGGCGCATCCTGCGCGAGTTCGAGAAGCGCGGCCTGCCGCTCACGGTGTTCGGCGTCGGCATGGCGATCGAGCGGCATCCGGAGCTCGCGCGCGCGTTCGTCGAGCTGGGCCATGAGATTGCGTGTCACGGCTATCGCTGGATTCACTATCAGGACATGTCGCCCGAGCGTGAAGCCGAGCATATGCGCCTCGGCATGGAAGCGATCGAACGCGTGACGGGCCAGCGGCCGCTCGGCTGGTACACGGGCCGCGACAGTCCCAATACGCATCGGCTGGTCGCCGAATACGGCGGCTTTCTGTACGACTCCGACAACTACGGCGACGACCTGCCGTTCTGGATGGACGTCGAAGTGACGGGCGGCGCGAAAGTGCCGCAACTGATCGTGCCGTACACGCTCGACACCAACGACATGCGCTTCGCCACGCCGCAAGGCTTCAACACGGCGGACCATTTCTTCAAGTATCTGCGCGACGCATTCGACGTGCTGTACGAAGAGGGTGACGAAGCGCCGAAGATGTTGTCGATCGGCATGCACTGCCGCCTGCTCGGCCGCCCAGGTCGCATGCGCGCGCTGCAGCGCTTTCTCGATCACATCGAAAAGCACGAGCGCGTGTGGGTCACGCGGCGTGTCGATATCGCGCGCCACTGGCGCGAGCATCATCCCTACCAACAACAGGACAACCGCGGGGCTGCGGCATGAAGGCGATGCAATACACACTGGACCAACTCAACAGCATCTCGACCGACGCGTTCGTCGCGGCGCTATCGGGCATCTTCGAGCATTCGCCGTGGGTCGCCGAAGTGGCCGCCGCGCAGCGACCGTACGCGAACATCGACGTGTTGCACAAGACGATGTCGAACGCCGTCGAAACCGCCGGCGAAGCGAAGCAGCTCGCGCTGATCAACGCTCACCCGGAGCTTGCGGGCAAGGCGGCTGTACGCGGCGAACTGACGGCCGAATCGACGCGCGAGCAAAGCGGCGCCGGTCTCGGTCAATGCACGCAGGAAGAGTTCGACAGGTTGCTGAGCCTGAACGCGGCGTATCGAGAGAAGTTCGGCTTTCCGTTCATTCTCGCCGTGCGCGGCTATGACCGGCACGGCATCATCGCGAACTTCGAAGCGCGCGTACACAACAGCCGCGCCGACGAACTGCGCGCAAGCCTCGACCAGATCTATCGCATTGCGCGTTTTCGTCTCGACGATCTGATCAGCGCGTAATCGTCGCTGATCGTCGTTACACAGACACGCATTCACAAAGCAACAACCCGACAGCAAGGAAGACAAAGATGGCACTCCCGATTCTCGATCCCAACGCACCCGACTTCACGCGCCGTTTCGTGAACCTCGCGGACCCGCGTCTTGGCGCGCAGGCACTCGAAGCCAGCGACGATTTCTTCGCGCCGAAAGACCGCATGCTGAATCCGGAGCCGGCCGTCTTCATTCCGGGCAAGTACGACGAGCACGGCAAGTGGATGGACGGCTGGGAAACGCGCCGCAAGCGCACCACAGGCTACGACTGGTGCGTCGTGAAGCTCGCGCGTCCGGGCGTCATCAAGGGCCTCGATCTCGATACCAGCCATTTCACGGGCAACTTCCCGCCGGCGGCATCGGTGGAAGCGGCGCGTGTGGTGGACGGCGCGCCGAACCAGTCGACGCAATGGACCGAGATCGTGCCGTCGACCACATTGCAAGGCAATAGCCACCACTATCTCGAAGTGGGCGACACGAACGCGTACACGCACCTGCGTGTGAACATCTATCCGGACGGCGGCATCGCGCGTCTGCGCGTGTACGGCCAGCCGCAGGTCGATTGGGCGGGCGCGAGCCGCACCGATCTGTTCGACCTCGCCGCGATGGAAAACGGCGCGTATCTGGTCGGCGCGAACAACCAGCACTTCGGCGCCGCATCGACGCTGCTGATGCCGGGCCGCGGCGTCAACATGGGCGACGGCTGGGAAACGCGCCGCCGCCGCGAGCCGGGCAACGACTGGGCGATCGTCGCGCTCGCGCAACCGGGCGTCATCAAGAAGATCGAAGTCGATACGGCGCACTTCAAGGGCAACTATCCCGACCGCTGCTCGATTCAGGCCGCGTACGTGACGGGCGGCACCGACAGCTCGCTGATCACGCAGGCGATGTTCTGGCCCGTGCTGCTCGGCGAGCAGAAGCTGCAGATGGACAAGCAGCACTTCTTCGAAAGCGAGATCGCGGCGCTCGGGCCCGTCACGCATATCCGCTTCAACATCATTCCGGATGGTGGCGTGTCGCGCCTGCGTCTGTGGGGCACGCTCGCATCATGAAGACACTCGCTATCGAACCGCTGACACGCGAAGCGTTCGCGCCGTTCGGCGACGTGATCGAACTGGAAGGCGCGAAGCAGATCCCGATCAATCTCGGCACGACGATCCGCTATCACGATCTCGCGAACGTCGACGTCACCGACGAAGGTGGCCGCACGCTCGTCAATCTGTTTCGTGGACAGGCGCGCGCGCTGCCGTTCGAAATCACGATGATGGAGCGGCATCCGCTTGGCTCGCAAGCGTTCATTCCGTTGAATGACAAGCCGTATCTGGTTGTCGTTGCACCTGCTGGCGAGCTGGATGAATCGAAGATTCGCGCGTTCGTGACGAGCGGCTGGCAAGGCGTGAACTACGCGAAAGGCGTGTGGCATCATCCGCTGCTCGCATTGGGCGAGGTGAGCGATTTCATCGTCGTGGATCGTGGTGGCGATGGGCACAATCTCAACGAGCAGAATTTGCGCGAGTCGCAGTGGTTGACGGAAGAGGCGATGAACGCGGTTGTCGTTTGATTTTTTTGCTGCGCAAGCATTGGTGGTTGGTTTTTGTTTTTGAGCTGGCATCCGCGATACGACTTACCCCTTCACGCGTCGCCCCTGTGCGGGGCGGCACCTACTTTTCTTTGCCGCCGCAAAGAAAAGTAGGCAAAAGAAAGCGGCTCACACCGCCAGCCCGTGTTCTTATCCACGGGCCCCCAACGTCCCCACGCTTCACGCGGCAACGCGCCAGTCTGCGCCCGTTGCCAACGTTCTCTCTGTACACCTCACCTGCTTCTTGTGCCCGCGTCGCGGCACACCGTGCCAGACAGTCCACCGCCGCCTAGGTGGCAAACTGTGTGCAGGCTTTTTCGGCTGATGCGCACCACTCCGGACTGAAATGCAAGGTCGGTGCTTCTGGCAAGAACGCCGAGGTGTGGAGCACTATGACCTACACACAGTTTGCCACCTGGGCTGCAGTCACGCTTCGCTGCCGTTGGCTGAGCTACGGGCGATTGAAGTAGGTGGAGGCACCCATTCGTAGCGTTGGCAACGGGCGCAGACTGGCGCGTTGCCGTATGAAGCATATGAACGGTTGGGGGCCCGCAGGCAATAACAGGAACTGGCGGTGCTAGGCCGCTTTCTTTGCTTACTTTCTTTGCTGCTGCAAAGAAAGTAAGTGCCGCCCCGCACAGGGGCGACACGTGAAGGGGTAGGTCATATCGCGGATGCCAGCGAAAAAACCAAAAGCACAGTGACAACGCATAAAGCACGAAGCCAAATCGCGGATGCCATCGAAATATCGAGCCGAGTTTTTAGCGCAGCTCGTTGAGCATGCAACGAACGCGAATATCACGCAGTACGATGAGATTAACGCGCCGTCATCCAGGCACAAAAAAGGCGGACTGCGCGCTTGCGCGCACAACCCGCCAACCTCGAAGAAACGGGCTTGCGCCCGTCATCGACACCTCGATCGTTAATTCACCGCGCCGCCCTGGAACCACGCGGCAATCTTCTGTCGTTCCTCGTCCGTCATGTGCGTGACGTTGCCGAGCGGCATCGCCTTCAGCGTCACGGCCTGCTGATAGATGCGCTGCGCGTTCGTCGAAATCTCCGCAGGCGTATCGAGCAACACGCCGGCGGGTGCGCTGCCCATCATCGTCGGATGCGCGGAGTGGCAGGCGACGCAGCGCTGTTGCAGCACGGGCACGATATCGGCCGTCTTCACGACGGGCGCGTTCGCCGCTTCCGCGACGGGTACGACGGGCTTCGGCATCGTCCAGAACAGCGCGCCGAACATCAGCACGATGCCCGCGAGCGGCAGATACCACAGCACCTGGCCACGGTGACGCATCACGAAGAACTGACGGATCAACGCGCCCGCCAGCATGATGACGACGAGCACCGCCCAGTTGTATGGATGCGTGTACGTCATCGCGTAGTGGTTCGACAGCATCGCGAACACGACGGGCAGCGTGAAGTACGTGTTGTGGACTGAGCGCTGCTTGCCGCGCTTGCCGTAGATCGGGTTCGGCGTTTCGCCCTTGAGCATTGCGGCGACCATCTTGCGCTGGCCCGGGATGATGACGAAGAACACGTTCGCCGACATGATCGTCGCGAGCATCGCGCCCATGATCAGATACGCCGCGCGGCCCGCGAAGATGTGGCACGCGAGGAACGCGGCGATCAGCACATAGATGCCCACGCAGATGCCGAGCACCTTGTCCTTGTTGCCAAGCAGCCGGCACAGCGAGTCATACACGATCCAGCCGGCGGCGAGAAAGCCCAGCGCCGAAAAGATCGCGACGACGGGGCCCATGTCGAGCACGTTCTTGTCAATCAGATACGTGTTCGGCGCGAACAGATACAACACGGTGAAGAGACCGAAGCCAGACAGCCATGTCGTGTACGACGGCCACTTCGACCAGTGCAGGTCGTCGGGCATTTCGGGCGGTGCGACGGTGTACTTCTGCATGTTGTAGAACCCGCCGCCATGCACGTGCCACAGTTCGCCGAACACGCCGCGCCGGCGCTGGTTCGGATCCACAGGCGGCTTCAGGCTGTTGTCGAGCGCAACGAAGTAGAACGACTCGCCGATCCATGCAATCGCGGCGATAACGTGAAACCAGCGAATCGCGAGATTCAGCCAGTCGGTGATAAAGCCTTCCATGAAACTCCTCCACTCCTGATTCGTTGTTCGCGCAGCATCTCGAGTGTTGCGCGGCATGCGGGGTTGTTGCGCCGGTGCATGTCCGCTATCGGATCAGTGCATGCAACGGCAATCGGATGAAATCGGGTGCCGATCGATCACGGCTTTCTGGCTTGCGCTTCGCGAATGTCTCCATGTCATCTGCGAAATGCACGCGAGGCCGTTCGCTTCAGCTGCCGCGATAGGTGCTGTACGCCCAGGGCGACACCAGCAGCGGCACGTGATAGTGCGCACCCGCATCGGCAACGCCAAAACGCAGCACGACGCGATCGACGAAGCGCGGTTCGGGCACTTTGGTGCCGATCGACGCAAAATAGTCGCCCGCATGGAACACCAGTTCATATTCGCCGACGGCGAGTGCATCGCCTTCTAGCAGCGGCTCGTTGCAGCGGCCGTCGTGATTGGTGGTGGTGGTTTTGAGCGCGCGGCGCGTGTCGCCGGAGAGCGCAAAGAGTTCGACCTTGATATCGGCGCCGGGACGGCCGTTTGCCGTGTCGAGCACGTGGGTAGTGAGCTTGCCCATTCGCGATTGTCCTTGTGTGGATGCGAGGTTTCAGCGGCGGCCCGATCCATTACACGTTGCGGCGGATCGAGGCTCCACGTCAGTGGCTACATACCCGTCGGCGGTTTGAAGCGAGCGCCGTGACATCCATTGTAGAAACATTGTTCACCTTCGCGCGGCAGCGATAGGAAAGATAATCGCTGCCGCATGACGCCCCGCCGGCGGGTATCGGACAGGCAGTCCGATGCAGGCTCGACGGGAGGTGCTGCACGGTTCCGATCGTACCGGCGCCAAAAATGACGACTATATGCACGGTGTGAACTTCGGTATCGCAGCGGCGCGAGTTGCCAGCGCAATTTTGTCGCCCGAAGGTTACGTCCATGCGCGGCGTTGCCGCGCATCCCGAAGACGGCGGAACACGCTGGGTAACCGGGCCAACTGCGTTCGAACGGACGCGACGGCACGGTGGCGTGCCGCCGACATCGCGTTCGAACGACTTTTGCACTTGCCCGGACAACCGCCGGCTGCGGCGACGGCAGAACGATGCAGCTTTGACCGGCTACATACGGCCAGAGCGGCGCAACAGCGCAGCATCGTGGAGCGGCCTCATCGGCGGCAACACAGGGCAGCACTGGAGAAACGAATGACGATGCAAACCAGTTCAACCGGCGTGACGCGAACGACCGGCCAGCGCGGCAGGACGATGCTGGTCAGGCATGCGGACGTGCTGGTCACGATGGACGGCGAGCGGCGCGAATTGCGCGACGGCGGCCTCTATATCGAAGACAACCGGATCGTAGCGGTCGGTCGGGCGGATGAACTGCCCGACACAGCCGACGAAATCCTCGACATGACGGGCCATCTGGTGATTCCCGGCCTCGTCAACACGCATCACCACATGTATCAGAGCCTGACGCGCGCGATTCCTGCCGCCCAGGACGCCGAGCTGTTCGGCTGGCTGACCAGCCTGTACAAGGTGTGGGCGAATCTCACACCGGAAATGATCGAGGTGTCGACGCTGACGGCGATGGCCGAACTGCTGCTGTCGGGCTGCACGACGTCGAGCGATCACCTGTACATCTACCCGAACGGCAGCCGGCTCGACGACAGCATCGCCGCGGCGCGCCGCATCGGCATGCGTTTTCATGCGAGCCGCGGCAGCATGAGCGTCGGACAGAAGGACGGTGGCCTGCCGCCGGATTCCGTCGTCGAGAAGGAAGCAGACATCCTGAAAGACACGCAGCGTCTGATCGAGACGTATCACGACGAAGGGCGTTACGCGATGCTGCGCGTCGTCGTCGCGCCGTGTTCGCCGTTCTCGGTGAGCCGCGATCTGATGCGCGAATCGGCGGCCATGGCGCGGCATTACGGCGTGTCGCTGCATACGCACCTCGCCGAAAACGTGAACGATATTGCATACAGCCGCGAGAAATTCGGCATGACGCCGGCCGAATATGCAGAGGATCTCGGTTGGGTCGGCCGCGATGTATGGCATGCGCACTGCGTGCAACTCGACGATGCCGGCATCCGGTTGTTCGCGCGCACGGGGACGGGCGTCGCGCATTGTCCGTGTTCGAACATGCGGCTCGCATCGGGCATCGCGCCCGTGAAAAAGATGCGGCTCGCGGGCGTGCCCGTCGGCCTGGGTGTCGACGGATCGGCGT
Source organism: Paraburkholderia terrae (assembly GCF_002902925.1). Classification (GTDB taxonomy): domain Bacteria; phylum Pseudomonadota; class Gammaproteobacteria; order Burkholderiales; family Burkholderiaceae; genus Paraburkholderia; species Paraburkholderia terrae. Next base: position 1,468,039 of record NZ_CP026111.1, read on the forward strand.
CCAACGACGGCGCGCAGATGGTCGCCGAAGTGCGTCAGGCGCTGCTGTTGCAGCGGGTTGGCTTCGGACCGGATGCGATGACCGCGCGCGAGGCGCTCGAGATTGCGACGCTCGGCGGCGCGAAGGTGCTGAACCGCGACGATATCGGCGCGCTGGCGCCCGGCATGGCGGCGGACTTCGTGTCGTTCGATCTCCGGCAGCCGCTCTTTGCGGGCGCGCTGCATGATCCCGTCGCGGCGTTGGTGTTCTGTGCGCCGTCACAGGTCTCGACGAGCGTGATTGGCGGAAAGGTCGTGGTGAAAGACGGCGTGCTGACGACCGTGGATCTCGGTCCAGTGATCGAGCGGCATAACCGTCTCGCGCAGACGCTGTATGAAAGTGCAGCCTGAGCGCGTCGAATGAAAAAGGCGGCGGTTGGAAGCCGCCGCCTGCACGATAGTGCTTTGCCTGTCGCGATTGAAAGCCGTATTACTTGGCGATCAGCGTCTTGGTCGCCTCGGCGACGAGGCTGCGCAACCAGCGCACTTCATCGGAGTAATGCACGCGCTCATGCCACAGCTGGTAATACTGCATCGGCGGGAAATCCAGCGGCGCGGGCACGACGGTCAGCGGCAGGAACTTCGCGTAGTAGTCGGCGAAAAGGCGCGTGGTCGTGAAGATCAGATCGGACTTGATCAGCACGTACGGCGCAAGGTTGAAGTACGGCAGCGTGACGACGACGTGGCGCTTGAGGCGCTCCCGCGCGAGATGCACGTCGATCGCGCCGCGCTGGCCGACGGAATAGGGCGTCGGCGCGAGATGCGGCGCGTTCAGGTACTGATCGAGCGTCAGGTTGCCGCGCTTCGCGAACGGATGCGTGTTGCTCATCAGACACACGATCTGGTCGACGAACAGATTGGACAGGTGCAGTTGCTCGGGCGGTTCCGGCCAGTTGCCGACGACGATATCGAGCTTGCCGTCCTCGAGTGCCAGTTCGTAGTCGAACGCGGGGCCAAGCGAATGGAACTCGAGCGTCGCGTTCGGCGCGGCCTTGCGGAAGCGCTCGACGACGGTCGGCACGAACAGCACGTTCAGGTAGTCCGGGCAGCCGATCCGGTAGCAGCGGATCGACGTCGCCGGATCGAAGTTGTGCTGCTGAAATTTAATGCGTTCGATTTCGCGCAGTGCATTTTGCACGGGTTCGAGCAGGCGCAGCCCGTACTCGGTCGGCACCATGCCGGATTTGCCGCGCACGAGCAGCGGGTCGCCCGTGATGTCGCGCAGCCGACGCAGCGCGGCGCTGATCGCGGGTTGCGACTGGTTCAGTTTGACGGCGGCGCGCGTGACGCTGCGCTCCATCAGAAGGGTGTGCAAGACGCGCAGTAGGTAAGTGTCGATCGCCTCGCGTTGCTGACTCATGACTTCTCCGAAATATATGTTCTGGCTGATCGAACGGGCTTGGGGGTATATGCGTTTTAATATAGAGATAAAGAACCGTCAAGGGTGGGATACCCGCAAACCGCGCAGCGGCGCGGCTTTGCGGGAATTTTGGCGGCTCGACTGAGAGGGGCGATTTCGGTATTGTCGATCGGCTGCGGTAGCACGACGCGCGCGTCCGGGGCCGGAATTTCGAGCGGGATTGAACTGGGATTCAGTTGGGATTCAAGCGGGGAGCGCGCGCGACGCCGCGTGCTGCCGGCCACACGCGTAATACGGAACAACATGAGCGACACACCTACAGCCGGCCCGATGGGCAGCGGCGCACACGCAAACGGCGCAAACCGTAGCGACGGCGCCACACCGCGCCTCGCACTGACGGGCATCAGCAAGCAATATCCTGCAGTTCGCGCGAACGACGACGTCACGCTGATCGTCGCGCCCGGCGAAATTCATGCAGTGCTCGGCGAAAACGGCGCGGGCAAGAGCACGTTGATGAAGATCATCTACGGTGCAGTGCGTTCGGATGCAGGCGAAATCCGCTGGGAAGGCCAGCTCGTCGACATCGCGAACCCGGCGGCAGCGCGCAAGCTCGGCATCGGCATGGTGTTTCAGCACTTCTCGCTGTTCGAGACGCTGACCGTCGGTGAGAACATTGCGCTCGCGCTGGACGAGCCGTTCGATCTAAAGGTACTGGGCAAGCGCATCCGCGAAGTGTCGGCGGAGTATGGGCTCGACATCGATCCGCAGCGACACGTGCATAGCCTGACGGTGGGCGAGCGGCAGCGCGTCGAAATCGTGCGCTGCCTGTTGCAGAATCCGCGTCTGCTCATCATGGACGAGCCGACCTCGGTGCTCACGCCGCAAGCCGTGCGCAAGCTGTTCGCGACGCTGCGCCGACTCGCGTCGGAAGGCTGCAGCATTCTCTACATCAGCCACAAGCTCGACGAAATCCAGGAACTCTGCGACACGGCCACCGTGATGCGCGGCGGCAAGGTGACGGGCCGCGTGACGCCGCGCGAAGAGACACATGCATCGCTCGCGCAACTGATGGTCGGTCACTCGCTGCCCGACTACGAACGCCGCGCGCACACACCTGGCGACGTGTTGCTCGACGTGAAAAATCTTTCATCTGTCAGCGATGATCCTTTCGGGACGTCGCTCGCCGATGTGTCGTTCAGCGTGCATGCAGGTGAAATATTCGGCATCGCGGGCGTATCGGGCAACGGTCAGGCGGAACTGCTGGCGGCGCTCTCGGGCGAACACAAGGGCAATCGCGCCGATGCCGTGACGATCTGCGGCAAACCTGCCGGCAAGCTCGGCGCAGCGGCGCGTCGCAAACTGGGCTTTGCATTCGTGCCCGAAGAGCGGTTGGGACGCGGCGCGGTGCCCGCGATGTCGCTCGCGGAAAACGCGCTGCTGACGGCGCATCGGCAACAGATGGTGCGTTCGGGCTGGATCAACGCGGGCGCGATGCGCGCGTTCGCGAAGCGCTGCATCGAATCGTTCGACGTGCGTTGCGGCGGCGACAGCGCGCTCGCGCAGAGCCTGTCGGGCGGCAATCTGCAGAAATTCATCGTGGGCCGCGAGATTCTGCAGGCGCCGAAGGTGCTCGTCGTCGCGCAGCCGACCTGGGGTGTCGACGTCGGCGCGGCTGCGTTCATCCGCCAGCAGTTGCTGGATCTGTCGGCGCGCGGTGTCGCGATTCTGGTGATCTCCGAAGAACTCGAGGAACTGTTCGACATCTGCGACCGCATCGCCGTGATTGCGCGCGGACGCATGTCGCCGACACGCAAGACGGGTGACACGAACGCGGAAGAGATCGGCCGCTGGATGGCCGGGCTGTTCGGCGACCGCGAGGGTGCGCCGCCCTCTGCGGAGCAACCGGCGCATGCATGAACTGTCGTGCATGAACTGAAGTGCTCCCGAATGCACCTGCAGAGACAACATAGACCACACGAACAATGATTCTTCCGTATCGACTCGAAGCCCGCACGTCGCCATCGCGAACGATGCAGCTTGCCGTGCCGCTGATCGCCGCGCTCCTCACGCTCGTGATCGGCTTTCTGATCTTCAGCCTCGTCGGGCGCGACCCGGCGCAGGCGATGCACGCGTTTTTCATCGAGCCGCTGTCGAGCGTCAACGGCTGGGCCGAACTGCTGCTGAAGGCGTCGCCGCTCTGCCTGATCGGGCTGGGCCTTGCCATCGGCTATCGCGCGAACGTCTGGAACATCGGCGCGGAAGGGCAGATGCTGCTCGGCGGCATTGCGGCGAGCGGCGTCGCAATCTACTTCGATCAGGCGACCGGCTGGTGGATCCTGCCGACCATGATGATCGCGGGCGTGCTGGGCGGGATGGCGTGGGCCGCGATTCCCGCGCTGCTCAAGAGCCGCTTCAACACCAACGAGATTCTCACGAGCCTGATGCTCACCTACGTCGCCACGCAGTTGCTGATCTATCTGGTGAGCGGACCGTGGCGCGATCCGCAGGGCATGAACTTCCCGCTCTCCGAAATGTTCTCAGGCGACGCGCTGTACCCGACGCTCTACGGCGACTGGCATTGGAAATTTCTGAAGGGCACGCGGCTGAACGCGTCGATCTTCGTGACGATTGTCGCGATCCCGCTCGTGTGGCTGTTCATGCGCAAGAGCTTCGCGGGCTTCCGCATGAACGTCGGCGGTCTCGCGCCGCTGGCCGCGCGCTACGCAGGCTTCTCCGACAAGAAGACGATCTGGACGTCGCTGCTGATCAGCGGCGGCCTCGCGGGACTCGCCGGCATGGGCGAGATCTCCGGGCCCATCGGCCAGTTGCAGGCGACGTGGTCGCCGGGCTATGGCTTCACCGCGATCATCGTCGTGTTCGTCGGACGGCTGCACCCGGTCGGCATCGTGCTCGCAAGTTTGTTGATGGCCTTGCTGTATCTCGGCGGCGAGGCCGTGCAGACATCGATGCAACTGCCGCAGGCGTTGTCGGGCGTGTTCCAGGGGCTGCTGCTGTTCTGTCTGCTGGGCGCGGACCTGTTCGTCAACTATCGCGTGCGCCGTCGCGGCATCGCGGCATCGTAAAACCGCCGGATTCAGAGCAAATCTCATGGATATTCAACAAGCCAGCGCGCTCACGTCGAGTGCCGTCGTCGCCGCGATACCGCTGATGTTCGCGGGCGTCGGCGAACTCGTCACCGAGAAGTCGGGCGTGCTCAACCTCGGCGTCGAAGGGATGATGCTGATGGGCGCCGTGACGGGCTACGCGGTGACAGCGATTACGGGCAACCCTTGGCTGGGCGTGCTCGCCGCGATCGTCGCGGGCATCGCGATGTCGCTGCTGTTCGCGTTCCTCGTGCTGTCGATGCTAGCGAACCAGGTCGCCACGGGGCTCTCGCTGACGATCTTCGGCATCGGCCTGTCGGCCTATGTCGGCAAGCCGTACACGTCGGCGGCCGTGCGCGAGTCGATCGGCACGTGGGTCATTCCCGGCCTCTCGAAGATTCCCGTGCTCGGACCTGCACTATTCAGCCTGACACCGCTCGACTATCTTGCGTTCATCATGTTCGGCGTCGTGGGCTGGTTCCTGTACCGCACGCGCGCCGGGCTCGTGCTGCGCTCGGTCGGCGAGTCGCCGCAGGTCGCGCACTCGGTCGGTTTCCCAGTGATCGGCGTGCGTTATGGCGCGACGCTGTTCGGCGGCGCGATGGCAGGGCTCGCGGGCGGCTATTACTCGATCGTCAACCTGCACTTGTGGCAGGAGCAGTTGACTTCAGGTCGTGGCTGGATCGCGCTGGCGCTCGTCGTGTTCGCGACGTGGCGTCCGGGGCGTCTGCTGATCGGTGCGCTATTGTTTGGTGCAGTGACGGGCCTGCAGTTTTATGCACAGGCGATCGGCGTTCCCGTGCCGACGCAGTTCCTCGCGATGCTGCCGTACGTCGCGACGGTCGTGGTGCTGGTGCTGATTTCGCGCAATCCGAACACGATTCGCCTGAATGCACCTGCGTCGCTCGGCAAGCCGTTCTTCGCGGCGGGCTGAGCGCGGCGTCAAGCGATCAATGGCAGTGCATACCAGTTCATCAAGTAAAAACATCTGATTCAACGACAGGAGAAAACATGAAGAAAAGAACCATGCTGAGCGCACTGGCGCTGGCCGCCGCGACGCTGGCGACGGGCGGCGCGCTGACGCAGACTGCGCAGGCCGCCGATGTGCCCGGCGTCGCGTTCGTGTATCTCGGCAACCCCGGCGATGCAGGCTGGACCTACGCCCACGACCAGGGCTCGAAGGAAGCAGAAGCCAAGTTCGGCAACAAGATCAAGATCACGCGTGTCGAGAACGTGCCCGAGTCCGCCGACTCGGAGCGCGTGTTCCGCGATCTGGCGAACAAGGGCAACAAGATCATCTTCGGTTCGAGCTTCGGCTTCCAGGACTTCGAACTGAAGGTCGCGAAGGATTTCCCGGACACCGTCTTCCTGCACGCAACGGGCTACAAGAAGGCAGCAAACTTCGGCACGTACGACGTTCGCATGTATCAAGGTGCCTATCTGGCAGGCGTCGCCGCCGGCTACGTGACGAAGACGAATACACTCGGCTTCGTCGCCTCGGTGCCGATTCCTGAAGTGGTGCGCAACATCAATGCCTACACGCTCGGCGCGCGCTCGGTGAATCCGAAGGTACACACGAAGGTCATCTGGATCAACAGCTGGTTCGATCCGGGCAAGGAAAAGCAGGCAGCCGAAACGCTGATCGGCCAGGGCGCGGACGTCCTGCTGCAGAACACCGATTCCAGCGCGACGCTGGCCACTGCGTCTGAAAAGCATGTGCATGCATTCGGCTGGGACTCGGACATGAAAAAGTTCGGTCCCGACGCGCACCTGGGTTCAGTGGTTGCGCACTGGGGCGTGTACTACACGGCTGCGATCCAGCAGGTGCTGGACGGCAAGTGGAAGAACGATCCCGTGTGGTGGGGCATTCCGCAGAAGGCTGTCAATCTCGAAGACATGAACACGTCGGCCATTCCGGCCAACGCGATGAAGGATGTCGACGCGAAGCGCACGCAACTGGCAAGCGGCAAGTGGGATGTGTTCACAGGCCCGATCAAGGATCAGACGGGTGCGGTGAAGGTGCCGGCTGGCAAGACGCTTGCCGATCCTGAACTGCAGCGTTTGAACTGGTATGTTGAAGGCGTGGACGGTTCGCTGCCGAAGTGATGCACTGCATTGAAATGCGTGCGGCACGCGGGGTTCACGCGGGATTGGATTTCCGCGGTTGAAGCGTAGTGCATGCGTTTGCGCGTCATGCGCAAACGCCAAAAGCTGCATTCGGTGTCGTGCCGGATGCAGCTTTTTACATGCTTGCGCGGATCGCGCCGCCTGCGGGCCGCATGCGTCATGCAACTCGCTGCACGCGATGCCGCTCGCCTCAATCGTCGATGCGCAATCCGACCTTCAGCGTTACCTGCCAGTGCGACACCTTGTTGTCTTCGATGTGACCGCGCGTTTCGATGACCTGGAACCAGTGCAGATTGCGTAGTGTTTTGCTGGCTTTTTCGATCGCGCAGCGGATCGCGTCATCGCTGGACTTCGTTGACGAACCTGTTAGCTCGATCTGCTTGTACACGTGGTCGCTCATGATTCACCTCCTGATGGTCCAAAAAGTATAGGCAATGGCGGTTGCGTGACGAACTCGAATGCATGCCGCACATCGCGTGCCCGGCATGCTGCAACGCGATGCGGCCGGTATGATGAACGGTTCGCATGCCGTCGGTTGGCGGCGGATGCAATCCGTTGCGTGCAGTGCATCAAATGGAGGAGAGAGAAGTGGAGATCGGTTTTTGCGGACCGGGCTTGATGGGTGCGCCGATGATTCGGCATCTGCTGGGTGCAGGCCATGCAGTGCATGTGTGGAACCGTACGCCGGCGAAGGCGGAGGCACTGGTGCCGGACGGCGCGACGGTCGCGTCGACACCCGCCGGACTCGTCGGCCGGGCTGAAGCAATTTTCCTGTGCGTGCTGGACGCGGCGGCTGTCGAAGAAGTCGTGTTCGGCGCGAACGGCATCGTGCCCGGCGTGCTTGAGGCGAAAGGCAACAGCCACGTGCGCTGGATTGTCGACCACGGCAGCATCCCGCCGTCGGCGACCCGCGCGTTCGCCGCACGGGCGGCGAACGCGAACATCGGCTGGATCGACGCCCCCGTGTCGGGCGGCGTGGCGGGTGCGATCGCCGGAACGCTCGCCGTGATGGCGGGCGGCGAGGCCGCCGATGTTGCCGCCGTCACACCCGTGATCGGGGCCTATGCGGCTCGCGTCACACACATGGGCGCGGCGGGCGCGGGACAAACCACCAAGCTGTGCAATCAGGCGATCGTGACGTCGACGGTGGCGGCCATCGCCGAGGCCGTCAGCCTCGCGCAGCGCAGCGGCATCGACGCCGCACGGTTGACGCAGGCGCTCGCTGGCGGCTGGGCCGACTCGGTGCTGCTGCAGACCTTCGTGCCGCGCATGACGCAGTCAGGTCAGCCGCCGATCGGCGCGTTGAGCACGTTCCAGAAAGATGTGGACACGATTGCAGCCGCGGCTTACGAGACGGGCACTCCAATGCCGGTTTCGGGCACGGTGCAGCAGTTGCTGCGTCTCGGTGCAGCCATGGGACTGGCGGATGCCGATTTGTCCGGTTTCATCGACGTGTTGCAGACGCCACGTAAAAAAGGGTAGCAGGGCGCTGGCGGTGGTCCGGAGCGCGGCGCGCATGACGCGATAACCTGCTAAAATACTAGGTTTTTCGCCGATCTATCATTCAAAGGGACGCGCCGTGCTGTCTACTGCCAACATCACCATGCAATTCGGGCCGAAGCCCCTGTTCGAGAACATCTCGGTCAAATTCGGCGGAGGCAACCGCTACGGCCTGATCGGCGCGAACGGTTGCGGCAAGTCCACGTTCATGAAGATCCTGGGCAGCGATCTCGAGCAGAGTGCCGGCAATGTGATGCTCGAGCCGAACGTTCGTCTCGGTAAGCTGCGTCAGGACCAGTTCGCGTACGAAGACGTGCGCGTGCTCGACGTCGTGATGATGGGCCACACGGAAATGTGGGGGGCGATGACCGAGCGCGACGCAATCTACGCGAACCCGGAAGCCACCGACGACGACTACATGCACGCGGCCGAACTGGAAGCGAAGTTCGCCGAGTACGACGGCTACACGGCCGAAGCGCGCGCGGGCGAACTGCTGCTCGGCATCGGTATCTCGATAGACCTGCACAATGGTCCGATGAGCAACGTCGCGCCGGGCTGGAAACTGCGCGTGCTGCTCGCGCAGGCGCTGTTCTCGAAGCCGGACGTATTGCTGCTCGACGAGCCGACCAACAACCTGGACATCAACTCGATCCGCTGGCTCGAAGACGTGCTGAACGAGTACGACTCGACGATGATCATCATCTCGCACGATCGACACTTCCTGAACCAGGTCTGCACGCACATGGCGGACATGGACTACGGCACGCTGAAGGTCTATCCCGGCAACTACGACGACTACATGCTCGCGAGCACACAGGCGCGCGAGCGTCAGCAAGCCGCGAACGCGAAGGCGAAGGAACGCGTCGCCGACCTGCAGGATTTCGTGCGCCGCTTCTCGGCCAACAAGTCGAAGGCACGCCAGGCGACCAGCCGTCTGAAGATGATCGACAAGATCAAGATCGAGGAGTTCAAGCCGTCGTCGCGTCAGAACCCGTTCATCCGCTTCGAGTACGAGAAGAAACTGCACAATATTGCGGTGGTCGCGGACAGCATCACGAAGAAGTACGACCGCACGATCTTCAGTAACTTCGACCTCAGCGTGCAGCCGGGCGAGCGCATCGCGATCATCGGTGAAAACGGCGCGGGCAAGACGACGCTGCTGCGTTCGCTGCTCGGTAATCTGAGCGTCGACCACGGTTCGATCAAGTGGGCGGAGAACGCGAACGTCGGTTACATGCCGCAGGACACATACGAAGAGTTCCCGAGCGACGTCACGCTGATGGACTGGATCGACCAGTATCGTAAGGAAGGCGATGACGAGCAGATGGTGCGCGGCACGCTCGGCCGCCTGCTCTTTAATGCAGACGACATCAGGAAGTCGGTGAAGGTGCTGTCGGGTGGTGAGAAGGGCCGCATGATCTGGGGCAAGCTGATGCTGGGCCGCCATAACGTGCTGCTGATGGACGAGCCGACCAACCACATGGACATGGAGTCGATCGAATCGCTGCAGATCGCGCTGGACAAGTACGACGGCACGCTGATTTTTGTTTCGCATGACCGTGAATTCGTGAGCGGGTTGGCGAACCGGATCATCGAGGTGAAGACGGATGGCACTCTGACCGACTTCGGCGGCAACTACGAAGACTTCCTTTCGAGCCAGGGCGTGCAGTAAGCGTTAGCGCCGCGGTTTCCATAAAAACCCGCTTCTTACGAAGCGGGTTTTTTATTGCCTGCTGCCATTGCGCTGTGCGCTCGCGCGCCGATTCCTCTTGTCTGCGTCCGGTTGAGTCCTTTCCTCACGAGTAAAATGAACAGACTATCCAGGAGACAGGACACAAGACAATGAAGACCTTCGAGCACTTCTACATCGACGGCAAATGGATCAAGCCGTGCGGCACAGGCACGATCGACGTGATCGACTCGGGTACGGAAGAAGTGATGGGCCGCATTCCCGAGGGCGTCGAAGCTGATGCCGAGGCGGCCATCGCCGCTGCCCGCGCTGCTTTCGACGGTTGGGCCGCGACGCCGCCTAGGGAGCGCGGCGCCTACCTGCAAAAAATTGCAGACAATCTCAAGGCGCGCACCGATGAACTCGCGGGCTACATCTGCGGCGAAGTCGGCATGCCGATCAAGCTCGCACGCGCGATTCAGGTCGGCGGTCCTGTCTACAACTGGAATGCCTATGCGAAGCTCGCGGGTGAATTCCAATTCGAAGAGCAGGTCGGCAATTCGCTCGTCGTGCGGGAGCCCGTCGGCGTCGTCGCCGCGATTACGCCGTGGAACTATCCGCTGAACCAGGTCACGCTGAAGGTGGCAGCCGCACTTGCGGCTGGCTGCACTATCGTGCTCAAGCCGTCGGAAGTGGCGCCGTTGAATGCCTTCGTGCTGGCGGAGGCGATTCATGAAGCTGGGCTGCCCGCCGGCGTGTTCAATCTGGTCAGCGGCTATGGTCCCGTGGTCGGTGAAGTGCTCGCCAGTCACCCATCCGTCGACATGGTGTCGTTCACCGGTTCGACGCGCGCAGGCAAACGCGTATCGGAACTGGCGTCCGCGTCGGTGAAGCGTGTCGCACTGGAACTCGGCGGCAAATCGGCGTCGGTCATTCTCGACGATGCGGATTTCGCTGCGGCGATCAAGGGTACGGTGGGCGCATGCTTTCTGAATTCGGGGCAAACGTGCTCGGCGCACACGCGGATGATCGTGCCCGAATCGCGCTATGACGAAGCGCGCGAACTGGCGAAGAAGGCAGCCGAAGCATTTGTCGCAGGCGATCCTCGTGTCGAGACGACGCGTCTGGGTCCGCTAGCTTCCGCTGCGCAGCAGTCGCGCGTGCAGCACTATATTGCGCGTGGCATCGAAGAAGGCGCGGAACTCGTCACGGGCGGCGCCGGCATGCCGGATGGCATTTCGAAGGGCTTTTTCGTGAAACCGACTGTGTTCGGCCGGGTGCATCCGAAGGCGACGATTGCGCAGGAAGAAATCTTCGGTCCGGTGCTGACCATCCTCACCTACAAGGACGAAGAAGAAGCCGTGCGCATCGCGAATGACTCAGTGTACGGACTCGGCGGCGCCGTATGGGCGGGGAGCGACGAGCGCGCGATGGGCGTTGCGCGGCGTATCCGCACGGGGCAGGTCGATATCAACGGCGGCGCATGGAACATGGCCGCACCGTTCGGCGGCTACAAGCAGTCGGGACATGGCCGCGAGAACGGCGCATACGGGCTCGAAGAGTACCTCGAGTACAAGTCGATGCAATTGAAGGTGAATAAGCCCGCATAGATTTGCATGAGCGCGACGCGGGGCAATTCATGTCGACGCGACGTGTACAACCGATGACGGAGCGCAACGAAAGCGCGTGTCGATAACCGGCACGCGCTTTTTGTTTGACCTCACGCAAGATACTGCATTGGATAGTTGCGACCATCGAGGCTTTTCGTCGAATCCGATCGACGACGGAGGCCTCTGATGTTTCCTTCCTATCCCTTTGCGCCGCTCGTGATTCGCGGGCGATCGCTGTTACCCGTCGTGCAGGGCGGCATGGGCGTCGGCGTGTCCGCGCACCGGCTTGCGGGCAGCGTGGCGCGCGAAGGCGCACTCGGCACGATCGCCAGCATCGATTTGCGCCATCACCACGCCGACCTGCTCGAACGTTGCCGCGCGACCCCCGACCGCGCGACGCTCGAAAACGCGAACCGCGTCGCGCTTACGCGTGAGATCCATGCCGCGCGAACCCTCAGCGAAGGGCGCGGCATGATCGCCATCAACGTGATGAAGGCGGTCAACGCGCATGCGGACTACGTGCGGATTGCCTGCGACCTCGGCGCGGACGCGATCGTCATGGGAGCCGGTCTGCCGCTCGATCTGCCCGACCTGACACAAGGGCGCGATATTGCGTTGATTCCGATTCTGTCCGACAGCCGGGGCGTCGGCGTGGTGCTCAGGAAGTGGATGAAGAAAGGCCGGTTACCTGATGCAATCGTGATCGAGCACCCGGCGCACGCGGGCGGTCATCTCGGCGTGACGAATCTCGACGACATGCACGATGCGCGTTTCGAGTTCACGCGGGTACTGCAGGAAATCGACGAGATCTTTACTTCGCTGCAGATCAGCCGAAGTGAAGTGCCGGTGATCGTTGCTGGCGGTATCAACAGTCATGAAGCGGTGCGTGCTTGTCTCGAAGCCGGCGCGAACGGCGTGCAGATCGGCACGCCGTTCGCCGTGACAGAAGAGGGCGACGCCCATCCGAACTTCAAGCGCGTGCTGGCCGAAGCGACGCCGGACGACATCGTCGAATTCGTCAGCGTGACGGGCTTGCCGGCGCGCGCCGTGAAGACGCCGTGGCTCGAACGCTATCTGCGCAACGAATCGCGCATCCGTACAAAAATCGGCGCACTCAAACGCGCATGCCCGACTGCACTCGAGTGCCTCAGTGCATGCGGTTTGCGCGACGGCATTGAAAAGTTCGGTCACTTCTGTATCGATACGCGTCTTGCGGCTGCACTGCGCGGTGACGTGAACAATGGCCTGTTTTTTCGTGGACGCGAAGCATTGCCGTTCGGCACTGCAATTCGCAGCGTGCGCGATCTTCTTGAACTGCTGCTGACGGGCGTGGCGCGACCGGCTGTCGCAGGGCGTCTTGCGTTTTCGCTGGGTTGACGGGGGTCAAAGAGCGCGTGTAGGGGAACTTCGACAATGTTCTCGCGCACGATGCTTCGCACCTCGCGCAACCACACAAGAAAATCAGGGTAGCTTATGAACAAAAAAATTCGATCGATCGGGGTCGCGCTATGCACAGCCGGGCTGGCGCTGATGACTTCGCACGCATGCGCTGCGGACACCGACACCACTTCAGGCATTCATGCCGGCGACGTGCTAGTGCGCCTGCGTGCCATCAGTATCATGCCGCAGGTGCGTACGAGCGACACGCTGTCCGCGCTGAACGTTGACGTCAACAACGCGATCGTGCCTGAAATCGACTTCACGTACATGATTCGCGACAACATCGGCGTAGAACTGATTCTCGGCACGTCGCGGCATCAACTGACTTCGAATCTCGGCGACCTGGGCGGCGTCAATGTGCTGCCGCCGACGCTTTTGCTGCAGTATCACTTCAATCATCAGGGGCAGGTTCGGCCGTACGTCGGCGCGGGCGTGAACTACACGTACTTCTACAACGACGGCCTGCATGCGGGCGACCAGCAGATTTCGGTCAAGCGCAGCAGTTTTGGTCCGGCACTGCAGATGGGCGTCGACGTACAGTTGACGAAGTCGGTGTTCGCGAACGTCGATGTGAAGAAGGTCTGGATGAAGACGGATGCATCGCTCAATGGCGCATCGCTCGGCACGCTGCATATCGATCCGTTGATCGTCGGTGTCGGCGTCGGGATGAAGTTCTGAGTGCCTCCCGTCTCAACGATCAAGCAATGAAAAACGCCGGCTCGTCATGAGCCGGCGTTCTCGCTTATCGGATCAGTGCATGTGCAGTCAATCGGCGCGTCCGCCCAACAGGCAAATGCATCACAGCTTGTCGAACTTGAACCGCATCGCCGTGCCTTCGCGCTCGATGCGCGTCCATACGGAACGCTTTTCCTCATCGGTCAGAAACACCCAGTTCGCCACTTCCGTCGCCGTGCGGCCACACCCTTTGCAGATTTCGTCGAAAAGCGTCGAGCAGACGCCGATGCAGGGGCTGTCGGGAAGGTCGTGCAGATTCGATGACATCGAGATACCTTGAACGGGGAATGCATGCGGTCCGCTATGGTAAACCAAAAGCGCAGTCGGCTTCCGGCACCCATTTGGCGCTCAGCCGACATGCATTGAACTTCATCGCGCGATGCTATAGCCGATGCGTGCCATCCAGTGCTGACGCTTGTTGTAGTCGAGCAGGTCCTCGCCATAGCCGTTGAAGTAGCCTACCCATAGATAGCCACCCCATGCGCTGCTGCCGAGCAGCTTGGCCAACGGGTAGGTCAATTGCGCGTCGACGCTGCCGTACCAATGTTTTGTGCCCTTGCGCAGCGTCGTCGCGAGTTGCCAGCCGTCGGGGCTCCCGTACTTGATCAGCAGGTCGACATAGCCGCGGTAATCGGCGATGTCCGGGTTGCTGCTCGTGCCGAGATAGAAGTAGACCTTCGGCGACACCTCCAGGTGCGACGAGTTCAGGTCGCCGAATTCCCATGTCGGCCGCACGAACACGGTGTTGAGGCTGCGCGAATCGTCGCCTGCGAGGCCGTTCGATTCATGTCCGATGCCCGCGGCGATGCCCATGCGCGTGAACCATTCCGAGCGCAGTCCCGTGTCGGGGATGTAGTAGAACAGTTGGGGCATGTAGCTCGTGTCGCGGAATGGGCGCGACTCGGCGGACAGATCCCAGATCGACATCTGCGTGTATGCGAAGTACAGGTTGTCGAGGAAACGCTTCGAACGTAGATCGTCGGGCAACAGCAGCCGGTACTTGAAGCTGAGTTGCAGGCGCGCGTTGGTGTCGCCGTTGTGGCCGACGGCAAAGTACATCGGCTCGTAGTACGAGATGCGGGAGAGCGCGGCGCGGCCCGCGCTCATCAGCGCGTCGGCGGCGGGCGAGGCGACTTCCGTGCTCGAAGCCGGTGTCACCGCGGCGGCCGCGCTCGCGGTTTGCGCAGGCGTTGCCGCCTGCATTTCCGCGCGCTCGGCCTGCACAATCTTTCCTTCTCGTGGGCCCCGGTTGATCGCGACGAGCGTGGGCGATGCGTCGAAACCGACGGGATCGATACGCACCTCACCGCGTGCCCACGCAGGCCATGGCGCCGAGTAGCGCACCTTGCGGAACTGGCCGGGTGACAGATGCAGCGCGTCGGACACGTCGGGCTCGCGCGTGAGTTCGAGTGGTTGCGGCGCGATGTCGCCGTTGGTGAGCGTGACGCGGATCGTCGCGGGCAAGGTCAGGTCGAGCGGCGCGTTGTCGTCGGCGGAGTAGAGAAGCGTGATCGACAGCGGTTCGTCGAACGCGGCTTCACGCAGCGGCGCGAGCATCGACGTCGTCGCGTGTACGCATGGGGCGGTAAGGCTGAGCCATGCTGCGATCGATACAAACAAGGCGAAGCGGATGCGGACGATACGGGTGATCGAGTGATGCAACCAGGATGGCAGACAGGAAAGGGACAGGCAGGCAAGCGAGACGAAGCGGCAAGACAAGGCGTTCAATGGCATGAGCGGTCGTCCTTTGTTATTGCTTGTCGGCGGCTCGTCGGCAGCGAACTTCGTATGCATTGCTTTGCATTGCACTTCGCTGCACGCGTCCGCAACGTATTTCATGCCGCGGCGCAATCGCGTGCAGTGGATCGATGCAGCGAACGGACGCGGATCGCGATCAAGTCATTGTAAAAGGCGACTTACAAAGCGCAAGCCGCAAGCGCGCATGCAATGAAACGGCGGCACTCCATTGCATCTCGACGCGCCCATTCAACCGGTCGCCGTCTCCCAGATCAACGCGCCATTCAGTGCAATGATGCCCGCCGCGCATACCCACGCGAGCGCGAGCGGCACGCCGCGCACGCGCCAGCCGTGCATCAGCTTGCGGTCCGATCCAAAGCGGATCAAGGGCACGACGGCGAGCGGCAGTTGCAGGCTCAGCACGACCTGGCTCGCAACCAGCAACTGCGCCGAGCCGTGCGGCCCGAACAGGCCGACGGCGACGAGCGCCGGGCCGATCGCCAGAGCGCGCGTGAGCAGCGCGCGTTGCCAGCGCGGCAGCCGGATCTGCAGGAAGCCTTCCATCACCGCCTGACCCGCGAGCGTGCCAGTCACGGTCGCGCTCAAGCCACACGCGAGTAACGCAGCCGCGAACAGGATAGCCGCCCAGTGCGAACCGACGATGGGCGCGATCAGCCGATGCGCATCGGCGAGATCGGTGACGGTGCGGTGCCCGCTCGCGTAGAAGACGGCCGCCGACACGACGAGCAGCGCCGCATTGATCACGAAAGCCAATGAAAGCGCGCTGAAGGTGCCGAAGTTGACGCCGCGCAACGCATCGGCGATGTCGGCGTCACTGGTGGAGTGCGCATGCGTTTTGACGAGCGCCGAATGCAGATACAGGTTGTGTGGCATCACCGTCGCGCCCAGAATGCCTGCCGCGAGCCACACCATGCCGGCGTTGCGCAGCAGTTCGGCGCTGGGTGCCGCGCCCGTCAGCGCGGCTCGCCAGTCGGGCCGCGCGAGCACCAGCTCGATCACGAAGCACAGGCCGACGAACAGGATGAGCGCGACCACCACCGTCTCCAGCGTGCGCTGCCCATGCCGCTGCAAGGCGAGCATCGCGAAGGTGCCGACGGCCGACATCAGCACACCCGCCGTCAGCGACACGCCGAACAGCAGCTGCAGCGCGACCGCGCTGCCGACCACCTCGGCGACATCGCACGCGATGATCGCGATCTCGCTCGTCACCCACAGGAACAGCGTCATGCGCCGGCCGGTGCGCTCGCGGCACAACTGCGCGAGATCGCGTCCCGTCACCACGCCGAGGCGCGACGACACCCACTGCAGCAGCATCGCCATCAGGCTCGACAGGATCACGACGCTCAGCAGCGTGTAGCCGTAGCTCGCGCCGCCCGCGAGCGCCGTCGCCCAGT
Organism: Paraburkholderia terrae; assembly: GCF_002902925.1. Taxonomy (GTDB): domain Bacteria; phylum Pseudomonadota; class Gammaproteobacteria; order Burkholderiales; family Burkholderiaceae; genus Paraburkholderia; species Paraburkholderia terrae. The sequence goes on from NZ_CP026111.1 coordinate 1,484,774, forward strand.
TGCCGGGGTCCATATAGCCGATCGCGACGAGCGCGCCCGAGCCGACAAACGGCAGCCAGGTGCCGGGGCGCGGCGGCTTCGAACCGGGGCGGTGGCGCCGGCGGGACGGATCCAACGCGAACGGGTTCGTGTTCATCGCACTGTGACAGTGAAAGACGCACTCCACGGGGCAATCGGCATGCCATGCACTCCGCTGCATCGCGATGCATAACGCCGCGACCACTATCTGGGCTAATTTGACAGTCTATAGTGATGGTGAGAGAGGGTTTGGGGCGGGATGCAGTCCGCTTCAGCGGACCTGCACAGCACAGGACGGCTCGATGCAGGAATCAAGGTTTTTTTCGGGTGGACAGGACGCGATAACCCGATAAAATTGCGGCCAATTTTGCAGCGGCGTGCCGGCTGTGCTGACCCAATGCATGTCGGCGGGACGGAGTGCCGCTGTCTAGCCTCGACGGGCCGCCGATGACGCGCTCGATGCCGGAGCCGCACGGAATCTGCCTGTAAGGCGGAACCCGGCCACGGAACGCCGCGCTGTACCGTTTGCGCGACATCTGGCGGTTTTTTTTGAATCGGGCATCGATTGATGGTAGTTTTCGGGTTTTTCAAGGGCAGCCGCGAGCAGCGCACAGCGGCTTGAAGCGGGGTAAGCGACCGGTTTCGCGCCGGTCAGAACGGAGAACGGAATGAAGAAACGGGTGGTGGGCCAACTGGCTGCGCTGGTACTGTGCGCGACGCCTTTCATGTCGGCGGCGGCAAAAGATACACAACTGAATGTGTACAACTGGTCGGACTACATCGCCAAAGACACGATTCCGAACTTCACCAAGCAGACGGGCGTTCAGGTCAAGTACGACAACTACGATAGCGACGACACGCTGCAGGCCAAGCTGCTGACGGGCAACTCGGGCTACGACATCGTCGTGCCGACCAGCAACTACGCGGGCAAGCAGATCGCAGCGGGCATCTTCGCGCCGCTCGACAAGTCGAAGATCCCCAACCTCAAGTATCTCGATCCGGCGCTGATGACGCTCGTCGCGGGCGCGGACCCGGGCAACAAGTTCTCGGTGCCCTGGGCATACGGCACGACGGGCCTCGGCTACAACGTCACCAAGGCGCAGCAGATTCTCGGCAAGGGCGTCGCGCTCGACAGCTGGGACGTCCTGTTCAAGCCGGAAAACATCTCGAAGCTCAAGGCGTGCGGCGTCTCCGTGCTCGACGCGCCGGACCAGATGTTCGCGGCCGCGCTGCATTACATCGGCAAAGATCCGATGAGCACGAACCCGGCCGACTATCGCGAGGCGCTCGCGATGATGAAGAAGATCCGTCCGTACATCACGCAGTTCAACTCGTCGGGCTACATCAACGACATGGTCGGCGGCGACATCTGCTTCGCCTACGGCTGGTCGGGCGACGTCGTGATCGCGAAGCATCGCGCGGCAGAAGCCAAGAAGGCGTACAAGATCGACTACTACATTCCGAAGGGCGGCGCGCCCGTGTGGTTCGACGTGATGGCGATTCCGAAGGACGCGAAGAACAAGGAAGCCGCGATGGAGTGGATCAACTACATCGAGACGCCGCAGGTCCACGCGGCCATCACGAACGCCGTCTACTATCCGAGCGCGAACACGGAAGCGCGTAAGTACGTCGACAAGGATGTCGCGAACGATCCCGCCGTCTATCCGCCGGCGGACGTCGTCAAGACGCTGTTCCTGTTGAAGCCGCTGCCGCCCGAAATCCAGCGTCTGCAGACGCGGCTGTGGACCGAGTTCAAGTCCGGCCGCTGAGCTGGCAACTGAGCCAGTCTGAGCCAGACGATAGTGCAGGCAAGCATCATCATGAAGCCCCCGGTATCCAGCCGGGGGCTTTGTTCGTCAAATGCAGGGAGAGAAGCAGCAGATCATGAGTGACCAGTCGAACGTGCTGGCAGGGGCCGGCGTGTCGTCCTCGGGCAATTCCGCCGCTGTGCAGGACGCAGCGGACAATTTCGTGCAGATCGTCGACGTCGTGAAGAAATTCGGCGAGACGGTCGCGGTCAAGGGCGTCAACCTGTCGGTGAAGAAGGGCGAGCTGTTTGCGCTGCTCGGCAGTTCCGGTTGCGGCAAGTCGACGCTGTTGCGCATGCTCGCGGGGCTGGAAACAGTCACGTCGGGCAAGATTTTGATCGACGGCGAAGACCTCGCGCAGATGCCGCCATACCGGCGTCCCGTCAACATGATGTTCCAGTCGTACGCGCTCTTTCCGCACATGACGGTCGAATCGAATGTCGCGTTCGGCCTCAAGCAGGAAGGCGTGCCGAAGGCCGAGCTGAAGGAGCGCGTGCAGTCCGCGCTTGAACTCGTGCAGATGGCGCGCTTCGCGAAGCGCAAGCCGCATCAGTTGTCGGGCGGGCAGCAGCAGCGCGTCGCGCTGGCGCGCTCGCTCGTCAAGCGTCCGAAGCTGCTGCTGCTCGACGAGCCGATGTCCGCGCTCGACAAGCAGATCCGCCAGCGCACCCAGATCGAGCTCGTCAATATTCTCGACAAGGTCGGCGTCACCTGCATCATGGTCACGCACGATCAGGAAGAGGCGATGACGATGGCAGGGCGCTTGGCCGTGATGAGCGAAGGCGAGATCGTGCAGCTCGGCACGCCGAACGAAGTCTACGAGTATCCGAATAGCCGCTTCTCGGCGGAGTTCATCGGCTCGACGAATCTGTTCGACGGCAATGTCGTCGAGGACGAGCCGGATCACGTGTACATCGAAACGCCGGATCTGCCCGTGCGCCTGTACGTGAGCCACGGCATCACGGGGCCGCTCGGCATGCCCGTGACGATTTCGGTGCGCCCGGAGCGCATCGCGCTCACGCGCAAGCCGCCCGAAGGCGCGTTCAACTGGGGCAAGGGCGTCGTCACGAACATTGCGTACATGGGCGGCTACTCGCTGTATCACGTGAAGCTCGACGGTGGCAAAACGGTGATCGCGAACGTGTCGAGTCTCGCGTTGTCGGAAATCGAAACGCCGACATGGGGCGATGAAGTGTACGTACGCTGGAGTGCATCGGCGGGCGTGGTGCTGACATCATGAAAAGCGCGCTGCAATCGTTCATGCAGTGGCCCGTGCGCCGCTTCAATCTGACGGGGCGCACGGCCGTCGTCGCGGGGCCGTTCATCTGGCTGCTGCTGTTCTTCCTCGTGCCGTTCCTGCTGGTCGTGAAGATCAGCTTCGCGGATCTGCAGCTCGGCATTCCTCCTTACACGGAGTTGACGTCGTTCAAGGACGGCGTGATTCACATCGCGCTCGACGTGTCGCACTACGCGTTCCTTTTGCAGGACAGCCTGTACTTCGCGACGTATGTGAACTCGGTGGTGGTCGCGGGGATCTCGACGCTGCTGTGCCTGCTGCTCGGTTATCCGATGGCGTACTACATCGCGCGCTCGAACCCCGCCACGCGCAACATCCTGATGATGGCGGTGATGCTGCCGTTCTGGACGTCGTTCCTGATTCGCGTGTATGCGTGGATCGGCATCCTGAAGAACAACGGCCTGCTGAACAACTTTCTGATGTCGATCGGGCTGATTCATTCGCCGATCGAGCTGTATCACACGAACACGGCCGTCTATATCGGCATGGTCTATTCATACCTGCCGTTCCTCGTGATGCCGCTCTACGCGCATCTCGTGAAAATGGACCTGACGCTGCTCGAGGCCGCCTACGATCTCGGCGCAAAGCCATGGCGGGCGTTCTGGCAGATCACGCTGCCGCTGTCGAAGAACGGCATCATCGCGGGCTGTCTGCTGGTGTTCATTCCTGCCGTGGGCGAGTACGTGATTCCTGAACTGCTCGGCGGCGCGAACACGCTGATGATCGGCCGCGTGATGTGGAATGAGTTCTTCGATAACGCCGACTGGCCGATGGCGTCCGCCGTCACCTGCGCGATGGTGCTGCTGCTGCTCGTGCCGATGGCGCTGTTCCAGTATTCGCAGGCGAAGGCACTGGAGGAGAAGCGCTGATGAAGCCAAATCGTGTATTGCAGTTCATCGCGCTCGCAATCGGCTTCGCTTTCCTATACGTGCCGATCATCAGCCTCGTCGTGTATTCGTTCAACGAGTCGCAGCTCGTGACGGTGTGGACGCGTTTCTCGACGCGCTGGTACGCCGCGCTGTTGCAGGACGAGGAACTGATCAATGCCGCGTGGCTGTCGCTGCGTGTGGCGTTGCTGACGGCGTTCGCGTCGGTGATCATCGGCACGTGGGCGGGTTTCGTGCTCGCGCGCATGGGACGTTTTCGGGGCTTCACGCTGTACACGGGGATGATCAATGCGCCGCTCGTGATCCCGGAAGTGATCCAGGGCATTTCGCTGCTGCTGCTGTTCATCGAAATGGGCAAGTGGCTGGGCTGGCCGGCGGGTCGCGGCATCTTCACGATCTGGATCGGCCACGTGATGCTGTGTATTTCCTACGTGGCGATTATCGTGCAGTCGCGTGTGCGTGACCTGCATCCGTCGCTTGAGGAAGCTGCACTGGATCTCGGCGCCACGCCGCTGCGTGTATTTTTCTTCATCACGCTGCCGCTGATTTCACAGGCATTGATTGCGGGCTGGCTGCTGTCGTTCACGCTGTCGATCGACGATCTGGTGTTGTCCGCGTTCCTGTCGGGGCCGGGCTCGACGACGCTGCCGCTGGTGGTGTTCTCGCGCGTGCGTCTGGGGTTGAACCCGGAGATGAACGCACTGGCGACGCTGTTCATTGCAGTCGTCACCGTCGGCGTCGTGGTGGCCAATCACTTCATGCAGCGCGCCGAAAAGCGGCGCCTGGCGATGGCAGTGTAGTTCATCCGCACCGTTTCGTTTCCTTTGCCGGCGCCTGTGGGCGCCGGCAAAGCGAGTCTTCATCAGCGGGCGTGAGGCGCAATTCCCGCCCTCAGATTCGATATCCGATCCGCAATCCGCCCCAATGCCGGCCGTTCACGAAGATCGGCGCTGACGCGTCCTTCATCAGTGCATATTCGCCGCCGCCCATGTCGCGCCGATAGGTTTGCAGCAGGAAGCGTTTCGTACTGGTCCCGGCAGCGAGGCCGGTGCGGTCGTTGAACATCCGCCGGTTGCGGCAGTTCGCGGCATTCCAGACGGGATCGCCACGCTGCGGCTGCGAGAACTTGAGATTGTGGGTGGGCAGGTAGCCGCGCGTGTCGACGGCTGCGCAGAACGCGACGCGCGGGTCGAGTTCGAGCATGGGTTCCTGGATCAACGGCAGGACGCGGTCGGTGAGGTCGGTAAAGCGCGTCATGAACTGCTGCGGATTCGTACCCGGTACGGGCACGTAGCGATCGTCGAACAGGTCGTTCATCGACAGTTCGCCCCGCGCGATAGCCGCTTCGAACAGCTTGCCGACTTTTGCGGCAGCCTGTTCGACGGCGTCGATGAACGGTGTGTCCGCCGTTGCGACGCCCGTGGCCGCCGTCAGTTCGATCAGGTTTTCCGATACGCCGAGCAGATTGCCGAGCCGGTTCTTTGCCTGCACGAAGTTTTCGCCGGAATGCTCGACGTCGGTGGCAATATCGAGCACCTGCGACTCGAATGCATTGCATTGCTCTTCGATTTCGCCGGACAGCGTCGCGATCTGGTTCGCCTCTGCATTCAATTGCATGATCGCGTGACCTGTCGAATGCACGACGTCGCCGATCATCCGCGTGCCTTCGCGCACCCGCTGTGCGCGAGCCGTGTTCTCGGCGCCTTCGGTAATCAGGCGCTCGGTCTGCTCGGTGAGTTGCGCCAGCGTCGTTTCGATCTGACCCGTTGCCTGCGCGGTTTTCGCCGACAGCGTCTTCACCTCGGCGGCGACCACCGCGAAGCTCTTGCCGAATTCGCCCGCACGGGCGGCTTCGATCGCGGCATTCAGCGCGAGCAGATGTGTCTGGCGCGCGATCAGCGATATCTCCTCGGACACGCGGCTCACGTGCGTCAGCGCCGCGCGCAGTGCGCCGATTTGACTCTCGATCACCGTCACGCCTTCCACCAGCCCGTGAATATCCGACAGCGACGCTTCGAGCGTGTGCTGGGAAGTCTCGACGTCACCCGCTGCCTGCGCCGTTACCGTGCGCATTTCGCGGGCCGCAGCGGCGATGCGGTGATTGCCGGCGAGCGTCGCCGCCGCCGACTGGCGCAGCGTCTGGCATACATCGGCTTGCCGTTCGACGCGGGTGGCGACCTCTTCGATATGGCCGGACACGTCGCAGATCTCGATGCCGAGCTTGCCCGCCTGCGCGGCGATATCGCCGACAACGGATAAGGTGCCGCCGCTGCGGCGCCGGCGCCGATTGAAAAAGCCCGTCATGGTCAAGTCTCCTGAACGGCGCGGCGCTGGCGCACGCCGACGTGGTGTCCGTTTAATGTGTTCGAGTTCATGTGGCGGGCAGGGCGACACGCACTGATCTGCATCCGGCAGATGAAATGCGGCACATGAATTGCACGTCGTCTTTCACGCTTACGGTTTCTCAACGGCCCCTTACGGAACTGCTTGATAGGGACTATCCCGCAGTCGAATCGGGTACGATCGCCGGTGGCCGCGCGCAAGCCGTGCCACCTGTCTGTCGAATCCGCCAACCAATGACTGATGATTGAATCCTTCGCGCGCGTCTCGGGCTGGGAACAGTTGTGGTATCTATGGGAACTGATCGTCATGGTCTGCAAGTTCCTGTGGGGCCTGCTGCGCCTGTTGGGCGGCGGCTGAACCTGAAGCAGAATGCGATGCACTGTCACGCTGTGCAGGGTGAACTGCAGTAAGCTGAAGTCCATTTCATCCCGGTAATCCACCCACCGATGACCGACGATTCCACCCAGCGCTTCACCGACCGCGTGACCGACTACGTCAAATACCGGCCGGGCTATCCGCGCGAAGTCGTGACCTTCCTGCACGCGACATGCGGGCTTGCCGACGGCGCACGGGTTGCTGACATCGGCGCGGGCACGGGCATTTCGTCAAAGCTCTTGCTCGATGCCGGGCACCCCGTCGTCGCCGTCGAGCCGAATCAGGCGATGCGCGCCGCCGCCGACGCATGGCTTGCCGGGTACGCAAACTACAAGAGCGTCGCGGGCACTGCGGAGGCGACTACATTGGACAGCGCGAGCGTCGATCTCGTCATCGCGGCGCAGGCGTTTCACTGGTTCGATCCGGCGACAGCGCGACGCGAGTTCGCGCGCATCCTGAAGCCTCGCGGTCTGATCGCGTTGATCTGGAATAGCCGGCTACTCGACGCGACACCTTTTCTTGCGGGCTACGAAGCGCTGTTGCAACGTTTCAGCGTTGACTATCAGGCTGTATCCGAACGCTATGCGGACGACGAATCAATGGCTGTCTGGTTCGGCGACACGCTTGCGCACAAAGCGCGCTTTCCGAACGCACAGCGGCTCGACTTCGAAGGCGTGAAGGGGCGGCTGATGTCATCGTCTTATGCGCCGAAGGTCGGGCATCCGAATCATCAACCGATGCTGACGGCGCTGCGCGAGTTGTTCGACCGTACCGCGCAAGATGGCACGGTCGAGTTCGCGTACGAGACACGCGTGTATGTCGGATATGCACAGGACAACCGCTAGACCTGCAACGGAGTGCGTCCGGTCGGGCTGAGCGAGAAACTCGCGGAGGTCCTGTCATCTCGCTGGACGCTCATGATGCCGAGGCGCGCAGCGAGCGACCGAGGTGGCAGCGGCGCGCGCGTCGTGTGCGTCGCTTCGACGTTTTACTCTCGCTCCTGATCTGAGTACACATATTCGGCACTGCGCACGCGTCGTGTGCGTCGACGGAAATTGAATGTGAAGCGCGGCCAGATTGCCGTGATCTTGCCGTTATTCGTCTGATACCAGCTGTGGCAGCCGCTCGCCCAGACAGTTCGCTGCATGTCGCGTTGCAGGCTTGTGTTGAATGCGCGCTGTACGTCGGCACGAAGATTCATCGTGCGGGCGCCGCGACGGTGCAGTTCGCGCAGGCAATCGGCAATGTATTGCACCTGCGACTCGATCATGTAGATCATCGAGTTGTGCCCAAGAGCCGTGTTGGGTCCGGCCATCATGAAGAAATTCGGAAAGTCCGCGATGCTCGTGCCGAGATACGCTTCGGGTCCATCGCGCAGCCAGAGTGCATCGAGATCGGCGCCGCCGAGTCCCGTCACGTCGAATGGCGCGCCGACGTCGTTCACCTGAAACCCGGTGCCGCAGATGATCGCATCGACCGGATGATGCACGCCGTCGGCCGTCACGATGCCGTCATGCACGATGGTGCGGATCGGTGTCGTCACCACGTCGACATTCAGCTGGCCGAGTGCCGGATAGTAATCGCTCGATAGCAGCACGCGTTTGCATCCGAGCCTGTAGTCGGGTGTCAGCTTCGCGCGCAGTGCAGGATCTTTCACCCGTCGTTCGAGGTAGCTGCGCGCGAACTTCATCGCCGGGTTCACGAGCTTCGGATTGACGAAGAATCCGAGGCCTCGCGATTCCATCTGCCAGTAAATCGCGCTGCGCACGCAGCGTTGCGTGAATGGCAGATGTTTGAAGAGCCAGCGGGCGCGTTCGCTGACGGGCTTGTCGGGCTTGGGCATGATCCACGGCGCGGTGCGCTGGAAGAGCAGCATCTGCGCGACGCGCGGCTGGATTCGCGGGATAAACTGGATTGCGCTGGCACCGGTGCCGATGACGGCGATGCGTTTGCCTTCGAGTGGATAGTCGTGGTCCCAGCGCGCCGAATGAAATATCTTTCCACCGAACGTATCGAGTCCATCGATCCGCGGAATCGCCGGTCGCGATAACAGCCCAATCGCAGAGATCACTGCATCGGCCTCGACGGTTTCATGCACGCCATTGCGCGCGATATCGAGCCGCCAGACGAGCCGCGCCTCATCGAAACGCGCGGCCGTTACGCGTGCATTGAACTGCATCGCACTATCCACCTGATACTTGTGCGCACAATGCTTCAGATACGCAAGGATCTCATGCTGACGACTGAACGCCCGCGACCACGACGGGTTCGCTTCGAATGAAAACGAGTACAGATGCGACGGCACATCGCATGCAGCGCCTGGATACGTGTTGTCGCGCCACGTACCACCCAGGTCGGCCGCCGCTTCGTAGATCGTGAACGATGTAAAACCCATGCGCTTGAGCCGGATCGCCATGCCGATGCCCGAGAAGCCGCTTCCGATAATCGCGATACGCATCTCAGCACGATTGGGTGAAGGCATGGGTTCAACGCTCCAACGCATCGTCGAAGTCTGCAAACTCTCCGATGCCGAATAAGATAAAAGTTGATTTGTCTATCTCCGTCTACGACGGTTAATGCGCAGGGTAGACAACTGTACACAGTGCGTCAAGATCGTTGTACAGTGCTGGCTCCAAGGCCATGACATTGCATTGGCCGTCATGCGTCGTTAAACGGAAGCTCATGCAATCCGCATCAGAACTGGAACTCGCTCCCGGCAAGCGCAAGCTGATCGAGGCCGCGTTGCGCCTGACGGCGGGCGGCCGCAGCTTCGCGAGCCTCGGCCTGCGCGAGGTGGCGCGCGAGGCGAGACTCAACCCGAACACGTTCTATCGGCACTTCGCAACACTCGACGATCTCGCGCGCGAAGCCGTCGAATCGGTCAGCCGCCGCCTGCGCCCGATGCTTCGGTGCGAACGTTGGCTAGCCGCGCACGACGAGCCGCATCGCGTGCCGCGTCGCGCCTGCGTGGCTTTCTTTGCGTTCGCGCTGGAAAACCGCGAGGCCTTTCTGAGTGCGCTGGCCGAGTATCACGGCACGTCGCCAGCGTTGCGCGGGGCTGTGCGAGTACACCTGAACGAGGTGTCGGCTGAAATGGCCGAGGACGTCGTGCGGTTGAACCTGATGCCCGGGCTACCCCGCGAAACCGTCGAGGAAATCTGCACGCAGATCGTGTTGCAGCTTTTCCATCTGTCGCATGAATTCATCGGCAATGTCGCGCAGCGTGAGTTGTTGATCGACTATGCGGAGCGTTTCATCGTCAGGCTGTTCACGGGTGCCGTCTTCCTCGCGCAGCATGAGGCGCAATGAGAAAAGGGCTCCGTGAGGAGCCCTTTGCGTTTCATACGGACGAGGTGAATCGGTCAGGTGTCGTTCCAGCCGCCCGAATCGTCGTTGCTGCCCATATCCACACCGCCATCTCCGCCGCCGCTACCGTCGCTCCAGTCGTTCGAGCCTTGACCGAAGTCGATCGAGCCGGCGTCGTTGCTGCCGCGCTTGCGCGATTCGTCGTCGACGATCACATCGCGTTCGATCACGCGGTCGCGGCCTGAGTTGAGCGCTTCGCCAAGCAGCACGCCTGTCAGCAGGCCACCCATGCCGCCGCCGAAGCCACCGCCTTGCTGCACGATGACGGGCGGCTGCTGTTGCTGCGGCGGATACGGGTAGGGCGCTTGCGGATAACCTGGCTGCTGGCCGCCGCGTCCGAACGCCGTGTCCGCTTCGCGTGCGTAGGAAGAGTCGCCCATGCCCGCCGATGCGGCAGGCGCCGCATTCGGATCAGGCCGGCCTTCGGCGCGTGCCTTGAGGCTCGCGACCTGCCGTTCGAGGTCTTCGATCTGATACGGCGGCACGGGGTTCTTGCTATTCGACAGCGCTTCGACCAGTTGACGCAGTTGCGTCTCCGCGCCTTCGACTTCGCGTTCGAGCGCTTCGTGTCCCGGCGCCGTCGACAGCTTCACGTCGAGCTTTAGCGAACGGACGTCGTTGAGCAGATCGGTTGCGCGTTTGAGTTGCGCGCGACGGTCGTCGGTGGCGCGCGTGTCGTCCTGCGAGCGCGCGCGGCGCAGCGTCCAGCGGAGGATCAACGCGATCGCGCCGATCAGCACGACGATGCCGATCCACATGCCCATCGAAGGACCATGCCGCTCGGGCGCCGGCTGGAATGCCGATGGCGTGGCGGGCGCGGATTGCTGCTGCGCGAACGGATTGTTCGTGCGATGCGCGACGCCGCCACCGGCACCACCGTTCACGCGCGCGGCGTCCGAGCGCAAACGCGCTTCCGTCTGCGCGAAGCGGGCGGGGTCGGTGAAGCGAACCTGCGGGTCGAGCGTCTTCGCCTGTTGAAGCTGCGTGAGCGCTTCGGCGGGGCGGCCTTCGCGATCGAGCACCTGCGCGTACAGATAGTGCGCCCGGGCGCTGTCGGGATGCGCCTTCAGCACCTCGTTCAACTGCGAGTCGGCCTTCTGCCAGTCGCCCTGTTGAATCGTCGTTTCGATCTGCGTCGCCGTCGGCAACGCGAAGGCGGCGCCAGACACGAGCATCAGCGAAAGCGTCAGGGACACACCGGCTGCTGCGAGGAGTTTTTTCATGATGCGGGCCGGGCGGATTGACGCCCGTCTCCTTGACTATCGAGTTGCCGTGCCGCGCGGCCGTCATGTCGTAGTACACGGCGCCGCGCGGCACATCGCCTGTTGCGCGCTTATCACACGCTTATGGCGCGCTTACTGCGCAGGCGTGTCCAACTGCTTCTTCAGCGCGGCGAGACGGTCGTCGATCGACGGGCCGCGGTTCAGGTCCGCGAGCTTGTCGTCGAGCGCCTTGCCGCTCTTCACGTCGGCCGAGTTCAGGCGCGCGTCGGAACGTGCAGTCGACAGCGCGACCTTGTCTTCCAGCTTCTGGAAGTCTTCAGCAAGATTCTTGCCGCCGATTCCGCCCAGCGCGGTGGCCGCCGTGTCCTTGGCCTCCGCGATCTGCTGCTTGGCCTGCAGGATGTTCGAGCGCGCGTTCAGGTCGTTGCGGCGCTGACGCATATCGTCGATCTGCGTCTTCAACTGGTCGACGGAAGGCTCAAGCGTGGTCAGTTCCCTCGCGAGCGCGTCGCGTTCGGCTTCCGCCGTCGACTGCGCACCGAGCGCCTCGCGCGCGAGCGCTTCGTCGCCCGACTGCAGCGCGCGCTTGGCGCCGTCTTCGTACTTCTTCGCCTTGTCGGCGGCCACGTCGCGCTTGCTTTGCTGCGTGGCGACCTGCGCCTGGATCTCGATCAGCGAGTTCTCCGCTTTCGCGATGCTCTCGTCGAGTTCGCGCACGATCTGGCGCGCATCACGCGACGGGTCTTGCACGGAGTCGGCTGCATCGTTCAGGAGACCTTTGACCGTCCGCGTGATGCTGTCAAAAAGCGACATGAAATTCCTCCATTGATTGAAATCGACGCTGAATACCCGGCGCATTGAAGCTCGCGCGCAACGACGTCGACTGAACATAGTTTACGCCGCCTTGCGCGATGCTGCGGGTCTGCTCCATGCCATCAGACAGCGCGTCTTCGCGCTTGTTGCATGACAGCGGAGCAAACGGACCTGACATCGGGGCGCGCGCACGGAATGCAATACCTGAGCGCACATTTAAGTTGCCGCGACGCATCCGTTGACGCTTCGCACACGCTTTGCAATCGATGCATGACCGGCTATTCAACAGCTCGCGGATATTACACCACGGGTACTCTTAAAACGGTCTTAAAACGCGATTTCCTGCGCCTTTCAGCCGATGCTTTCGCAATCTTTGCGACGTGCGCGCGCATACGCAACGTGATGAACGAATCAGCGTGCGGATTTGTCAAATCGCGTGGTCGAATTCTTTCGGATAGCCGACGATACATCGTCTGCGAGCACGACGTACTCGTGCCATCTAACGCCGCGAACTCAGGCGAAGTGCCCGCTGCCTTCGGTGGGATCGATGCCCGGTTCGTCGTCTTCGTGCTCCTGCTTACGCTTGCTTTCGGCATCGCGTTTCGACGAAAGCAGTGTGGGCGCGCTGGATGGCGCGCGCGTGTCGGTGGCGTCGTGCGACGCGAGCGCAGCAGATTTCGCGGCCGTTACGCGTGCAGCGGCCTGAGCGGCGGCAGCGTCGTCGGTGTTGTCGAGCGTAACGGACGTAACGGACGCGACGGGCGTCGCGAGCGCGGCAACGGGGGTGGCGAGATCGATGGGGGCGAGCGGCTCTTGCGGCGTGTCGGAGGCGGCGAAGACGGTATCGTTTTCAGTCGGCGTGCTTTTGCTGCCCGGTGCGGGCGATCGGAGCGCGCCCGGCGTGGCTTGCCGCAGATGCTTGCTTGCGCGGGCGACGCGTTGCAGCGCTTCGTTCAGCGCGTCGGGTTCGCGCGGCGCGCGCAACCGGTCGACGATGCTCGCCGCCTTGACCTGCTCGCTGGTCGCGCCGAAGCTCAGCACTGCGCGCCGCATCAGCTCGCTGACGCTGATGCCGAGGTTTTCCGCCGTCGTGGAGATGGCGCGTTTCTGGGCGGGGCTGACGAAGACGACGATGCGTTCGCTAGGCTTGTTCATAGATCGGCTCGCGTTCTTTGTTGGTGTCGAACTGCGGAGGAATCCGGGCAGGGCGGCGAGTCTTGCTTGGCGCACCTCAAACCATCATAAGACTAAAACGGGGCGCGCGGTTGCGCGCGGGCGTAAATCGGGCGGCCCGTAAAATGGCTGTCACATCAACGGGTTGCCGCGTTTGCAGGAGCATTGTCCACAGGGCTGTGAACATTTTCTGTTGATAACCGCACGGCGCGGCACAGGCGGACACGCATGGTGCCGCACAGTGTTTTTTCTTACATCGGGGCGCAATCATGAGGGAATTCTTACAAAAAAATCACCTTCTGCGCCGCTTGATTTCTTTAAAATGCGCTGTTACGTTGCGCCAGACACCGCCTGGGCGCGCTGTGCGGCCGGCCGGGGCGGGGTCAAACAGTCGGTGCCGCGCGGTGGCAGTCGCCAAGGGTAAAGGCCGTCGTCATGCGTTGCGCGCGGGGCGTCCTTGCATGGCCGCCGTCGGATCGGCGGCAAGGCGCCGATCTGGCGCGCAACGGGGCCGCAGTCGCGCGTTATGTCGCGCGAGCGGCGCCACGATCACGATACAGGCGCACCGCGCGTGCAACTCCGGCGTGTAAGTAGCGCCCATCATTCCAGTCATGCCAATCATCAAACGACCGCAATCTTCCAGCTCCTCAGGGCATTCAGGCCGCGAGCCTTCTTTCGGCAGCAACGACAACCCGAGTCGCGATTACCGCTACGCGCAGCGCGAAGAAAGCGACCGCGATGAGCGCGGTGGCGGTGCCCGTTCAGGCGGCTCGGGTCGCTCGGGTCGCTCAATAGGCGGCACGATCGCGTTGTGGTTCGCCGGGCTGTTCGCGACGCTCGCGGTGGTCGGCGCGCTGATCATCGGCTATGCGCTCGTCGTGATGGGGCCGCAATTGCCGTCGCTCGATGCGCTCACCGACTACCGCCCGAAAGTGCCGCTGCGTATCTATACGGCGGACCACGTGCTGATCGGCGAATTCGGCGAGGAGCGGCGCAGTCTGGTGCGCTTCCAGGACATCCCTGACGTTCAGAAGAAGGCCGTGCTCGCGATCGAGGACTACCGCTTCTACGAGCATGGCGGCGTCGATTTCATCGGCATCCTGCGTGCGGGTTTTGCGGACCTTGCGCATGGCGGTTCGTCGCAGGGCGCGAGCACGATCACGATGCAGGTCGCGCGCAACTTCTTCCTCTCAAGCGAAAAGACGTACACGCGCAAGATCTATGAAATGCTGCTCGCGTACAAGATCGAGCGCGCACTCACGAAAGACCAGATTCTCGAGCTGTACATGAACCAGATCTATCTGGGCGAGCGCGCTTACGGCTTCGCGGCCGCGGCGCGCGTGTACTTCGGCAAGGATCTGAAGGACATCACGCTGGCGCAGGCGGCGATGCTCGCGGGTCTGCCGAAGGCGCCGTCCGCGTACAACCCGGTCGTCAATCCGAAGCGCGCCAAGATTCGCCAGGAGTACATCCTGAAGCGGATGCTCGATCTGAATTACATCACGCAAGACCAGTACAACCAGGCTATCAAGGAAGATATCCGCACGAAGACGGCGGGCAACGAGTACAGCGTGCATGCCGAGTACATCTCGGAGATGGTGCGCCAGATGATGTACGCGCAGTACAAGGACGAGACCTACACGCGCGGTCTGAACGTCACGACGACGATCGATTCCGCCGATCAGGAAGCCGCCTATCTCGCCGTGCGCAAGGGCGTGATGGACTACGAGCGCCGTCACGGCTATCGCGGGCCGGAAGGCTTCGTCGAGTTGCCGGCTGCCGGCGACGAGCGCGACGAAGCCATCGAAGACGCGCTGAACGATCACCCTGACAACGGCGAGATCATTGCAGCCGTGGTGACGTCGGCGACGCCGAAGGAAGTGAAGGCGCAATTGCTGGACGGCACGCAGGCGAGTGTGACGGGCGATGGCTTGCGTTTCGCGGCGGGCGCGCTGTCGGCGCGCGCGGCGCAGGCGCAGCGCATCCGGCCGGGCTCGATCGTGCGCCTGATCGCCGATGCGAACGGCAACTGGCAGATCACGCAGTTGCCGCAAGTGGAAGGCGCGCTGGTGTCGATGACGCCGCAGGACGGCGCGATCCGCGCGCTGGTCGGCGGCTTCGACTTCAACAAGAACAAGTTCAACCACGTGACGCAGGCATGGCGCCAGCCGGGGTCGAGCTTCAAGCCGTTCATCTATTCGGCGGCGCTCGACAAGGGCTTGGGACCGGCGACGATCATCAACGACGCGCCGTTGTACTTCCCGCCGAGCGCGCCGGGCGGCGACGCGTGGGAGCCGAAGGACGACGATCAGCCCGATGGTCCGATGCCGATGCGTCTCGCACTGCAGAAGTCGAAGAACCTGGTGTCGATTCGCATCCTGTCGTATATCGGCACGAAGTACGCGCAGGATTTCGTCACGCAGCGCTTCGGCTTCGACGCCGACAAGACGCCGCCGTATCTGCCGATGGCACTTGGCGCTGGTCTGGTGACGCCGCTGCAATCGGCGGGTGCGTATAGCGTGTTCGCGAACGGTGGTTACCGGATCAATCCGTATCTGATCGGCGAAGTGGATGACGCGCACGGCCAGCCGCTGTCGCGTGCGCAGCCGCTGACGGCGGGCAAGGATGCGCCGCGCACGCTGGAGCCGCGCAACGCGTACATCATGAACAGCCTGCTGCATTCGGTGGCGACGGCGGGCACGGGCGCGGGCACGAACGTGCTGCATCGTAACGATCTGCAAGGCAAGACGGGTACGACGAACGATGCGAAGGATGGCTGGTTTGCCGGCTATCAGCAGTCGCTCGTGGCTGTCGCGTGGATGGGGTATGACCAGCCGAAGTCGCTCGGTAGCCGAGAGTTTGGTGCGCAACTGGCGTTGCCGATCTGGGTCGAGTATATGCAGCGTGCGCTGCGTGGTGTGCCGCAGGTTGAGCCTGAGATGCCTCAGGGTGTCACGTCCGTCGATGGCGAGTTGTTCTATGCCGATATGACGCCGGGGAGTGGGTTTGTCGCGAGTATTGGGATGGATTCGGCGAATCCGCTCGCAAGTGGTGGGGATGCTGTCGGCACGGTTGGGCCAGCGGGGATGACGCCGCCCGCGCCGCCGCCGAATGTCACTTCGACTGAGAAGAAGCAGATTATGGATTTGTTTGAGTCGAATAAGCCGTAAGGGGTTGGGTTTGGGTTTTGCGCTGCGCGGGCGGTTTGGTTTGCTTGTGTTTGCGCTGGCATCCGCGCTTTGTTATCTAGCTTCAGGCGTCGCCCCTGTGCGGGGCGGCACCTACTTTTCTTTGCCGCCGCAAAGAAAAGTAGGCAAAAGAAAGCGGCTAACACCGCCAACATTTCTTCCTGCCTGAGGGACCCCAACCGGTCCCTTACTTCACGCGGCAACTTCTCGATTCAAGTTCGTTGCCAGCGCTCTTCCAGTGCGCCTCACCCGCTTCACGCCCCCGCATTTCAGCATGCCTTGTCACATAGTCCACCGCCGCCCAGGTGGCAAACTGTGTGTCGGCCCAAGTGCTCCAGACGCCTCACTTCGGATCGATAGTACGCGCACCCCACCCTGTAAGAGCGCCACGCTATACGACGCGACAACCTACACACAGTTTGCCACCTGGGCGGCACATACCGTTCGCTGCCGTGAACCCATGTACGGGTGCTTGAAGTGGGTGAGGCGTTCATTCGAAGCGTTGGCAACGCACGCAAACAGAAAGGCTGCCGTGTGAAGCGTAAGACCCTGTGGGGGCCCTCAGGCAAGCACAAGAATTGGCGGTGTTAGCCGCTTTCTTTTGCCTACTTTTCTTTGCGGCGGCAAAGAAAAGTAGGTGCCGCCCCGCACAGGGGCGACGCGTGAAGCACGAAGGCAAATCGCGGATGCTAGCGCGAAGCAAAGCAAACCAACCAAAACCGCTGCGCAGCAAACACCTGATCGCGGACGCCAACGCAAAGGCAAGAAAACCAAAACCGTCCGCGCCGCGAAGGCACAAACGCGTCCCAGCGCACTCGCAAAAAAATCAGGCAAAAAGAGCGCTGCACACCAAAAGCATATTTCGATGCACGCTCAACGACTTATCTCACCTATCCAGAAGATATCAACAAGCCTGTGAACAAAAACTGTTGATAACAACAAAATCCGCCATCACCGCGCAACAACAGGCGCCGACGAAGCCACCTCGTCCACAGGAGGATTCCCCATCGCCTGAAACAACGCAGCCGTATCGTTCAACCTCGCGCCAGTAAACCGAATCTCATCAAGCCGCGCATTGCGATACTGCTGCTCGCTCGCCCGCGACGCCGTGACAGGCACGGCCCCCAGCCGATACCGCGCGGCCGTCTCCTCAAACGACCTCTGCGCCGCCCGCGCAGCAACATTCGCGGCATCGAGCGATTGCGCATCATGCTCGAGCGCAGCGAGCGTATCCGCGACATTCTGGAACGCGGCCAGCACGGTCTGCTTGTACTGCGACGTTGCAGCTTCATACGAAGCAACAGCCGCGCGCCGCTGCGCAAACAGCGCTCCGCCATGAAAGATCGGCTGTGTGATCGATGCGCCGATGCTCCAGATCGCCCCCGCGCCCGACAACGCAACAGGCCAGCTAAACCCGCCTTGTCCCATCGATGCGCTCAGCGTCAAGCTCGGAAACATCTGCGCAGTCGCGACACCGACATCGGCGGCAGCGGCCTTGAGCGTCGCATCGGCGGCCTGAATATCGGGGCGTGCCTTCAGCAGATCGGATGGCACGGAGACGGGCACTTGTTCCGGCACATGTAGCGACGCAAGATCGAGCGCAGGCGGCGCCTCGTCCGGCGTACGCCCGAGCAGCACCGCAAGCGCATGCCGCGTCGTCAGCAACTGCTGGCGCGCCGGCGGCAGACTCGCGGCAAGCGACGCCGCGCTTTGCTGCGCGTTCAACAGATCGCTGTGCGACACCGCGCCAAGATCGTAGCGGCGCTGCGTGTCGCGCGCCTGTTCGTTGGCGAGCGCGACGAGCCGCTCGGTCGTTTGCACCTGTGCGTCGAGCATCGCCGCCGAAATCGCCGCGGCCACGATGTTCGCAGCAAGCGCGCGCCGCGCCGCGTCGAACTGGTACGCCTGCACGTTCACACGCGACGCCAACGCCGCATCCGCGAGCCGCGCCGCGCCGAAAATATCGAACGTGTACTGCGCCTGCAATTGCCCAACGAACGTGTTGTACAGAAACGTGTTCGGCCCGATCTCGGGAATCGCGAGCGCGCGCTGGCGAGCCGCCTGGCCGCCGACGTCGATGGTCGGCAACATGTTGCTGCCGATCTGCGCGCGCAACTGCTCGCGCGCGGCCTTGAGACTCTTGTCGGCGGCGTCGAGCGTCGGGCTGTTGCGCAGGCCCTCGTCGACGAGCGCGTTCAACTGATCCGATTCGAACGTGCGCCACCATTGCGGCACCGCCTTCGCGCCAACCACGAACTGCTGCGTCACGCCTTGCGCAGGCACGGTCTGCATCGGTTGCGGATCGGCGCCGTAGTGCGCGGGTTCGGGCATCGCGGGCGGATTGCCGTTCGGCCCGAACGAACAGGCCGCCGCGAACACGCAGGCAACGGCTACGGCAAAAGACGTACGGGTCATCGAAAGAAGGCTCATGTCAGTTCCCCGAATGATCGGACGGCGCGGGGCGCGGATCGCGCTCGTCGCCGCGCACGCGGAACCACGCGGCGTACAGCGCGGGCAGATAGAACAGCGTGAGCACCGTCGCGCTCGTGATGCCGCCCATCAGCGCCGTTGCCATCGGGCCGAAGAAGTTCGAGCGCAACAGCGGAATCAGCGCGAGCACGGCGGCCGCCGCTGTCAGCGTAATCGGGCGGAAGCGCCGCACCGTCGCGCCGACGATCGCATCGAAGCGCTTGTGCCCCTGCGCGATGTCCTGTTCGATCTGATCGACGAGAATCACCGAGTTGCGCATGATGATGCCGAACATCGCAATCACGCCGAGCATCGCGACGAAGCCAAACGGCTTGCCGAACAGCAGCAAGGTCGCGACCACGCCGATCAGGCCGAGCGGAGCGGTCAGCACGACCATCAGCACGCGCGCGAAGCTTTGCAACTGGATCATCAGCAACACCAGCACGGCAACGATCATGATCGGCATCTGCGCATTGATCGACGTCTGTCCCTTCGCGCTTTCCTCGACCGAGCCGCCGATTTCGATCCGATAGCCCACAGGCAGCGTCGAACGAATCTGCGCAAGCTGTTTGTCGACGGCATGCGTGACGTCGATACCTTGCGCGTTGCCGCGCACGTCGGACTGCACGGTGATCGTCGGTTGGCGGTCGCGTTCCCAGATCACGCCGTATTCGAGGTCGTCGCGCATGCGCCCGAGCGCGCCGAGCGGCACTGAGCCGTTGGGCGTGGGCATCGCGAGCGTCAGCAGTTGCGACGGGTCGACGCGCTCGTTCTTCGGCGCGCGCAGATCGACGCTGATCAGTTTGTCGCGCTCGCGGTACTGCGTGACCGTGTAGCCCGACAGCGTCATCGCCAGAAAGCTCGATACGTCCGCTGACGTCACGCCCAGTTCTCGCGCCTTCTTCTGGTCGACCTCGAAGCGCACCGAGCGCTCGGCGGGCTCGTCCCAGTCGAACTGCACGTTCGCCGTACCCGGGTTCGCGCGCATCGTCGCGGCCACGCGTTCGGCAATCGAGCGCACCGTCGCGATGTCGTCGCCGCTTACGCGAAACTGCACGGGATAACCGACAGGCGGGCCGTTTTCAAGCCGCGACAGACGCGTGCGGATCGCGGGGAAGTCGTTGCGCAGTTTCGGTTCGAGCCAACGCGCGAGCTTCTCGCGATCTTCGACCGACTTCGCGGTGATCACGAACTGCGCGAAGTTCGGCTGCTGCAATTGCTGGTCGAGGGGGAGATAGAAACGCGGCGCGCCCGAACCGACGAAGTTCACCGAATGATCGATTTCAGGCCTGCCCTCAAGGGCTTTTTCGATGCGCTGCGCCTGGCGCAAGGTCGCCTGGAACGAGGCGCCTTCGGGCAGCCGCACATCGACGAGCAGTTCGGACCGGTCAGAACTCGGGAAGAACTGCTGCGGCACGAGCGAGAAGCCCGCGAGCGACACGACGAACAGAATCACGGTAATCGCGAGCACGACGAAACGCCGCTCGATGCACCACGCGATCCAGCCCGTCAAACGTCGATAGAAACGCGTTTCGTAGATGTCGTGTTCATGGTCCTCGGGTTCGTGCGCCTGGCGTTTGCGCTCGGGCAGCAGGTGATAGCCGAGCATCGGAATCAGCACGACGGCCGCGAGCCACGACGCGATCAGCGCAATCGCCGACACTTCGAAAATCGAGCGCGTGTATTCCCCCGTGCTCGACTTGGCGAGCGCGATGGGCAGAAAGCCGGCCACGGTGACGAGCGTCCCCGTCAGCATCGGAAACGCGGTGCTCGTATAGGCGTAGGCTGCGGCGCGCGTGCGGTTCCAGCCTTGTTCGAGCTTCACGGCCATCATTTCGACGGCGATGATGGCGTCGTCGACGAGCAGGCCGAGCGCGAGCACCAGCGTGCCCAGCGACACCTTGTGCAGCCCGATATCGAACAGGTACATGCACAGCGCCGTCACGGCGAGCACGACGGGAATCGAGATGACGACCACCATCCCCGTTCGCACGCCCAGCGACACGAGACTCACGACCAGCACGATCGCCACCGCTTCGGCGACAGCTTCGAGGAAGTCATCGACGGAATGCGCGACGGCGTGCGGCATGCTCGATACTTCGACGAGCTTCAGCCCCGCGGGCAGATGCGCCTGCAAGTCCTTCATCTTCTCGTCGAGCGACTTGCCGAGCTGGATCACGTCGCCGCCTGGCTGCATCGTCACGCCGATGCCGAGCACGGGCTTGCCCTGGAAACGCATCTGCGTGACGGGCGGATCGTCGTAGCCGCGTTTGATGGTGGCGATATCGCCGAGCCGGAACGAGCGGCCGTTGATACGAATCAGCGTGTCGGCGAGCGCGTTGACGTCTTTGAATTGTCCCGTCGGACGCACGAATACGCGGTCGTCGTAGGTCGTCAGCGTGCCGGACGGCGAGACGCTGTTCTGCGAGTTGATCGCCTGCGCGAGTTGATTCGGTGAAATGCCGAGGCGCGTCAGCTGCGTGTTCGTGATCTCGACATAGATGTGCTGGTCGGGATCGCCGAAATAGTCGACCTTGCCGACGCCCGGCACGCGCAACAGCACCGTGCGTAACTCGTCGGCGTAGTCGTGCAACTGCGCTGAAGAGAAGCCGTCGCCTTCGAGTGTGTAGATGTTCGTGTAGACGTCGCCGAACTCGTCGTTGAAGAACGGCCCTTGAATACCTTGCGGCAGCGTCTGCGCGATATCGCCGACTTTCTTGCGTACCTGATACCAGGTTTCCGGCACGTCCTTGACGGGTGCCGAGTCCTTCATCGTGAAGAAGATCAGCGATTCGCCGGGGCGCGAATAGCTGCGCAGAAAATCGATCGCGGGCGTTTCCTGCAGCTTGCGGCCGATGCGGTCGGTGACTTCTTCCTGTACCTGGCGCGCGGTCGCGCCGGGCCAGAAGGTGCGGATCACCATCACGCGGAACGTGAACGGCGGATCTTCCGATTGCGCCAGCTTCGTATAGGCAAGGATGCCGAATGCTGTCGCCAGCGTGATCAGAAACACCACCAGCGCCTGATGACGCAGCGCCCACGCGGACAGGTTGAAGCGTCCTTCTTCGTCGTGTACTGCGCTCATGACGCGAAATCCTCGGGATGCAACGGCGGCACGACGCGGACTTTCTCGCCCGCCGTCACCGTATGCACGCCTTGCCATACGACACGCTCGCCTTCATTCAAACCCTGCGAGATCGCGACGGTCCGTTCGGCGTAGTGCGCGACCTGCACGCGACGCAGTTCGAGCTGATCGCTGCCGCCTTTCACGATCCAGACAGCGGGTTGCGTGCCGTCGTGAAAGAGCGCCGTGGCGGGCAACGTGTACAGACTCGCGTGCGCAGCGGCGTTGTCGTGCGTGAAGTCGATGTCGGCTGTCATGCCGAGGCGCACGTCGGGGCCGGGTTGGTCGAGCGTGAGCTTCGCGCGATACGTGCGGCTTTGCGGATCGGCGGCGGGCGACAGTTCGCGCACGCGCGCATTGAATGTGCGGCCGGGCAGCGCGCCGAGCTTGACGGTTGCCATCTGGCCGACGCGCAGCGCTGCGAGCGCGCCTTCGGGCACGTCGCAGACCACATCCACATCGCCCGACCAGGCGAGGTTGTACACGGCCTGTCCCGACGACACGTTCTGCCCCGTATCCGCCTGTTCGGCGGTGATGACGCCCGCGTGATCGGCGGTGAGGGTTGCATATTGAAGCTGGTCTTTGGCGAGCGCGGCCTGTTGCTGCGCCTGATCGCGTTGCGCGGCGGCCGACGCATACGCGTCTTCCGTCTGTTCCAACTGCGTCTGTGCGATCAGGTTCTCGCGTGCCTGCGCGCGGTCCCGGTCGAGCTGCTGCTTCGCGTAGACGAGCCGGTGCTGCGCGGCGTCGAGTTGCGCGGCGGCGCTGGCGGCGTTTTTCTGCGCGTCGGCGGGATCGAGCCGCGCGACGACCTGGCCGTTCTGCACGACGTCACCCAGCCTCACGCGGCGCTCGATGATCTTGCCAGCGATACGGAACGACAGCGGCGTCGAATAGCGCGCCTGCACTTCGCCCGGCAGCGACGCGGCAAGCGGCAGGCCGTCGGCATGCACGGCGACGGCGACGACAGGCCGCGGCGCGGGCGCAGCGGCTTCCTTGTTGTGACACGCAGCGAGTGCCAGCGCGCCCGCGAGGACGAGCACGCCGAGCGAGGTACGGCGAAACAACGGAGCAGAGGCGGACAGGCGGGACTGCTTGCGCGCGATGGATGGCGCGCCACGACGGGAACGATTCACGATGCCCCCAGGCTGAGATGCAAACGGATACGGCAAGCCAGAGGCTACCGACGGCGTGCAGCGAAGCGGGCCGCGAGCGTTTCGTTTCGCATCGCAACGCGGCTCATTGCTTCAGATGGTGAATTGCATTCTAATACACACCTGTATCTGAATGCAAAACTGAATCTTGTCGGGGAACGATGCTAGACTGTTAAATATGAAACGCAAACGACTCACACGCGAACAGAGCAAAGACCAGACGCGCCTGCGTCTGCTCGATGCTGCGCAGGCCATTTTCATGAAGAAGGGGTTCGTCGCGGCGAGCGTCGAAGACATCGCGGACGCGGCGGGTTACACGCGCGGCGCGTTCTATTCGAACTTCCGCAGCAAGCCCGAACTGTTCCTGGAGTTGTTGCGGCGCGATCACGAGTCGATGCAGGCGGATCTGCAGAACATCTTCGAAGAGAACGCGACGCGCGAAGATATGGAAGCGAGCGTGCTGCGCTACTACAGCCGCATGCCGAGTGAGAACAAGTGCTTTCTGCTATGGGTGGAGGCGAAGCTGCTGGCCGCGCGCGACGTGCGGTTCCGCGTGCGCTTCAATGCGTTCATGCATGAGAAGCTCGAGCAGCTGACGGCGTACATCACGGAGTTTTCGGTGCGCGTCGGCACGCCGCTGCCGTTGCCGGCCGAGACGCTGGCGCTCGGTCTGATGGGTTTGTGCGACGGCATGCAGTTTTTCTTTACCGTCGATCCTCAACGTTTTTCGGGCGAGCGCGCGGAAGAAGTGCTCGGCAATTTCTTCGCGCGCGTCGTGTTCGGCAGGACGATGGAGTAGGGCGCGGCCCGCTCAGATCCAGACGTCGTTAGCGGCCGTGCGCTCGCTGGTTTCGCTGCCCGTGTTCTTCACACCGCGCGGCTCGATCAACAGCAGTTTCACTTCTTTCTCTGCGTAGGGCTTGTGTTCCTTGCCCTTCGGCACGACGAACATGTCTCCCGATGAAAGCTTCACCGCGCCGTCGCGAAAGTCGATGCGCAGTTCGCCTTCGAGCACGATGAACGTTTCGTCCGTATCGGCATGATCGTGCCAGATGAAATCACCTTCGATCTTCACGAGCTTGAACTGGTAGTCGTTCATCTCGGCGACCACGCGCGCTTGCCACTGATCGTTAATCAGGCTCAGCTTGCTGGCGAAATTGATGGGGAGATAGTTGGAGGACATCGCGTTTCCTTGTGTTGAAAGTCGATGTCATCGAGTGTAGAGACGCGACCATGCACGCGTCTTGAACGTTCGTGCAAACGCTCACTGTCCTCACCGGGTTTGCGCGTTGATCATCCGCAGCCAGCGCGACGGTGTCACGCCGTACGCGGACACGAAATGCCGCGTCATATGGCTCTGATCCGCAAAGCCCGCGGCAGCGGCGGCATCGACGAGCGCCATGCCGCCCAGCATCGATTGACGCGCGGCGTCGAGACGCCGCATCGTCAGATAGCGATGCGGGCTCGTGCCGAAGAACGCGCGGAAATCGCGCGACAGGCTCCAGCGGTCGCGTCCGCTTGCGGTGGCCAGTTCGTCGAGTGTAACGGGGCGTTCGAGCGCGCCATGCAGGTAATCGCGCGCCAGTTGCGCCGCGCGGAAATCAGCGGAAGCGCGCAGTGGCCGCGCGCCCGACACGGCGTCCAGCGCGTGCGCGAGGTCGAAGAGCGCGTCGTCCTGTTCGAGCGGGTCCATTACGCGGTCGATGCCTTGCAGCAGCGCCTGCGTCGCGGCAGCAAGACGCGGATCGTTCGATAGCCCGCCTTCGATGAACGGCAGCGGCTTGCCGCCCAGCGCTGCCTGGAACAGCGCGGGCTCAATGTAAATCATCCGGTAGCGGAAGCCTTCGTCGGTGCCGGCCTGGCCGTCGTGCATTTCGTCGGGATGCAGCACCATCGTGCCGCCGGGCAGGCTGTTGCGCACGCTGCGCCGGTAATGAAAGCTCTGCACGCCCGCGAGCGTGCAACCGATCGCGTACGTATCGTGCCGATGCAGCGCGTAGCCGTTGTGCTGGAAAAATGCTTCGATGCGCTCGACGCCATCTCGCGCCGGCGCGCGCCGTATCCAGTCGTGGTTGCGCTGCGCAGTGTCCAAAGGCGTTTGAGTTGCCGGCACGGCGGTCGAGCTAAGGTCCCGCATAGATTCGCCGTCAGATGCCAAGGCCCGGCCCGAAATTGCTGCCGATCAGCTTCGTCACAGAATCGATATCCGCGTAATCCTGCTCGGGCAGGCCATCGAGCATCGACAGCACTTCGTTGCTGGCGCCGGCTTCGCGCGCGGCATCGACGAGCGCGTCCTTGTTGAGCGGGTAGGTGACGCCGCTCAGGATATCTGCGATCTGCAGGTCAATCGATTCACCCGGAATAGCCGATCCCGTCATGCTCGCGCTCCATTGTTCTGAAAATAGTTGGCGCGAGCGGGACGATCCGCCCATCGAATCGAGGTCGAGGTCGACGTATCTCGCGCCGTCATGTCTGCAAATGTTCGTCCTGTGCCACGAAGCCTCGGTCCAGATGCCGCGACTTCGGCAGTGCGATGTGCTCCCATCGCTCGGGCCGGATATCGGTCTGGGCCGCGACGTCCGGCGCGGCGGGCGCGACGGGGGCAGCGTTGGCGCGGGCGGCAGCCGTGTCGATCGTGCCGTCCGTCGCCGTATGCACCGGCGCGGCGAAACACGAAGCCGACAACGTCACCATGATCAACAGCGTCGAGGTTTTCATCGCTCGACCTCCTTATGCCTGGCAGCGCAGGAACTGCATGCAAGCGGTATGCCATTGCGACAACAGCGTAGTGGCGCCCGCCCCACGCGGTCGCCGTCTGCGAGCACCGCGCGTCCCCCCCATATTACGCCAGTTATTTTTACAAGCGCTGGTGAGGCCCAGGAAAGGACGGAAATCGGCTTCTGTTGATGGAGGTTTGAGGCGGTTTCGTGTCGGGTGGATGCGCCCGAGCCAGCGCTGGGGCGGTTCCGCGCGATGCGCGGCGCATCCCGTATGTAGAAAGCGGGTGGCGTTAACCCGGCACGAGCCACGATGTTCGTGAGCGTCCCGCCGCGCCGCGAGCGAGCCTTCAGCGCAGCACGTCGAAGCGCGTCCACGGCCACGAAGGCCGGTCACGCATGTAGCCGTTTAGCCAGTTCCATTGCGGATGGCGCTTCATGAACGCCTGCGCGTCGAACGGCCGCCCACACGGATGGCCCCAGCGCGCGAAGAATGCCATGTCGCGCGCCATGTCGCTGTCGACCACCTTGCCGTCGTTCGCGCCCCACGGATTGAACGGACCGTGATCGGAGCTGCCGAAGCGCTGGTCGTCCAGTTCCAGATGTCCGCAGATGGTCCGCGAGCACGGATTGTCCGGGCGATCGAGATAGACGTCGTGATGGTCGGCGATCATCTCCTTCGCCAGCTCGACATCGATCCTGCCGTGATGTGTCTCTTCCAGTTGCATGAAGCGCAGCCGGCGCGCGCCGTTCCTGCGCACGTCGGTGTAATCCTCGCCTTCGCCTGTGCATTCCTGATTGCGGATTTTCAGATCAGTGGCCGTGTTGTAGCCGCTGTAGAAACCGTCCTTCGTGCTTTCGAAACCGGAGTAGTGCAGCCCGAGTTCATAGCGCGCGATCTCGCCCGTTTTCGCGTCGCCGAGCAGCCAGCTATTCGCGTAGCCGCCGTTGTTCGCGAGCGCGAACATCTCGCACCATTCGCCGATGCTATTCGCGTACTGCGTCGCGCGCCGTGAGCGGTAGAACTCCGGCGCGCCCGACGCGTTGTAGCCCGCGAAATTCGAAATGGTGGTCTCGGTCACCATCAGGCCCGCCGACGTCACCCAGAAATCCGTCAGGCTCGAAATGCAGCCAGGCAGGCCCTGCATCAGAATCCGGTTGCCCGCTGCGGGCACGATGTCGAACACGACGTTGAACGCATCGCCCGTGGCGTAGCGGTCCCACGAGTTGTGCGCCATCACGATGCGGCCGTCGCGCGTCGCGCTGCCCGTCGCGATGAACGCACTGCAGTGATGCCCGCGCCGGCCGCGCCACGGCTTCAGGCCGAGCTGGGGCTTCTGCTGCGCGGCGTGCTGCGGCCACCAGCTTTGCAGCAAATCCATGTAACCGTTCCACGCGAGCACTTCGGCGAACGTGAGTTTTGCGCCATCGGCGATGCCCTGGATTTCGTCGGCGGATTCGCTGTCGATGCGTGGCGCGAACTGCTCGACGGCGGCATTGACGAACGTGTCGAATTCCTCGCCCGTGTCCCATTTCGCGAGATAGCGGGCGGTGCGGATCGCGTTCTGGATTTCGGCGGCAAGCAACGTGCCGTGCTGCTCGCCGCGCTCGTAAGGCTCGCCTTCGATATGCACGAAGATCCAGCCCGCATGGTCGCGGCGCACGGCATCGATGGACGGTTTGCTCATCTTCGCTCCCGCTCGCAGAGCGGGCATCTCCGCCGGCGTTGCTCAGCGCCGTACATCGCGGGATGCGGCTTGCGGCTCGTTCATGGTCAATCCATTGTAGGGAACTTGACGCGCTTTACCATGCGCCGAACTGGGGCCGCAATAAGTATCGATGAAGGTTGACGGCTAACGCGGGTTCATCCGGAAGTACGCATCGAGCAGCGACGTCTTGTAGACCACGCCCGCGAGTGTCGGCCGCGCGGCGCTTTCGACCACGGGCAGCCGTTCGCCCTGGAACGCCATAAAGTGCTGGAGCGCGACGCCGATCGGCATGTCGGGCGTAAGCACGTCGAAATGCGGCTGCAGATAATCGGCCGCCGTTTTCCCCGACGTGTCGCGGTTGTCGAGCAGATCGGACGTGATGTCCTTCAGCGCGACCACGCCGAGAAAGCAGCCGCTGTCGTCCGTCACGTACAGATACTTGACAGGGTATTCGAGGAACACGCGCGTCATGTCCTGCACGGTCGCATTCGGTTGCACGACGGTTTGCGGAGGCCGGATCAGCTCGCGCATCTGCGTCGCGCGCAACCGCATGCGCTCCTGTTCCTCGCGGTTGCGGTGCAGCGTGACTTCGTACATCGACGTCTTGCCGATCGCGCGCGCCGCGAAGTACGCGACCACGCACGACACCATCAGCGGCAGCACGACCTGATAGCTCAACGTCATTTCGAAGATCATCAGGATCGCCATCAGCGGCGCCTGGGTCGCCCCCGCCAGAAACGCGCCCATGCCGACCATCGCGTAGGCGAATGGCGCGGACGTCGCGTGCGGCCACAGCGCGTTCATGCCGAGACCGAACAGCGAGCCGATCACCGCCCCGAAGAAGAGGGTCGGCGTGAAAATGCCGCCCACGGCGCCCGAGCCGACGGTCGCCGCCGTCGCAATCAGCTTGAACACGAGCACGACGACGAGCGCGGACCAGGTCCACGGCGAATGCAGGATCGAGTTGACGACGCTATAGCCGTTGCCCCAGACCTCGGGTGTCCACACGGACAGAATGCCGACGATCAAACCGCCGAGCGCAAGCCGCAAAGGGAGGGGGATCGGCAGGCGGCGGAAGCCGGCCTTGGTGGTGTCCATCAGTCGGAGGAACTGCGGCGCCGCCGCGCCGCACAGCAGACCGAGCGCGACGAACAGCAGCACTTCGAGTCCCGCGACAGGCGGGAACACGGGCATCTCGTAAGGCGGCTTGTAACCGGCGAACTCGCGCATCAGGATATTCGAGACCACCGACGCCACCACGACCGGCCCGAAACTTTCCATCGCGATCGAGCCGAGCACGAGCTCGGTGACGAAGAACGCGCCCGCGATGGGCGCGCTGTACGCGGACGTGATGCCCGCCGCCGCGCCGCACGCCACGAGCAGCTTCAGGCGCGGCGGATCGAAATGCACGAAGCGCCCGATCAGCGATGCACACAGCGCGGCAAGCTGCACCATCGGGCCTTCGCGGCCGATCGAGCCGCCGCTCGAAATCGTGAACAGCGACGACGCGCTGCGCCACAAGCTGAGGCGCACGGGCACGACGCCGTCGCCGATCACGACGGCTTCCATGTAATCCGTATGCTGTTTCTTGTCGGCGCCGCGCTGCGCGATGACCAGCAGCACGCCCGCGGCCAGCCCGCCCAGCGCGGGCAACGCGATACGCATCGCAATGGGCAGGCGCTTTGCCATTTCGACGAGACTGCCGTCCTGTCCGGTGAACGCGCGCTGCATCAGCGAGATGCCTTCGCGGAAGGCGATCGTCGCGAAGGCGCCCACGATGCCGACGATCACCGACCACACCAGCATCGTGTGCGCGTCGGACAGACGGAAGAGATGGGCGGCGCGGGTGCGCAGTCTCAGCAGGAATGAAAGCACGGCAGGAGCGGGCGTTTAGGGTTGGTATGGGTGGCGCGCAAGCCTTCGCATGTTATCGGCATTGCGCGACGACAGGTTGAAGAGGGGCGCGTTACCCGGCGATATCTGGCATGCGCGCCGCAACGTGGCGAAAGAACGATGTCAGTTCATCTCAGCGCACGTCCTTGTCGAGTTCGGGGTAGTGCCGGAAAACGCAGATTTCGTTGTACGGCAGACGCCGTTCCGAGTCGAGATAGGCGGCGATATTCGGGCGCTTGAGCACCGCGTCATGCAGCCTGGCAAGGCGCGGATGACGCTCGCCGAAATGCTTCATCGCGCGTGGAAAGGCGTAATGCAGGCCGTCGATCAGCTGGAACATCGACAGATCGACATACGTCAGCGTGTCGCCGACCATGTGTTTGTCGCCGGCTGGGTTCTGCTTCAGCACGCGCTCGAAATAGCCCATGAACTTCGGAATGCGGTTGTCGATGAAATCTGTCGCGCGGATTTTGGCGGCCTCTTTCTGCTCCTCGTAGTACATGCCCGACGCGAGCGGGTGATGCGTATCGTGCGCTTCCGTGACCATGTCGGCGATGGTCAGTTGCAGGCCGTTCGCGACGTAGCGCAGGCTCTCGACCTTCGGCGCGAGATTCAGCTTCGGCCCGAGGTAGAACAGGATGTTCGCCGTCTGCGAAATGATCAGGTCGCCGTCCTGCAGGAAGGGCGGCGCGTACGGCAGGTACGCTTCGGACCGGCTGTCCATCACGTCGATCATCGCGCCCGTGCCGAGGCCGTCCTGTTCGTCGCCACGCGCCACTTCGACGTAGTCCGCGCGCGCTTCTTCGAGCGCCAGCCGCACGAATTCGCCACGGCCCTGCAATCCATCCCAGTAATAGAGCTGATAAGTCATCGGTCGGTCCTCATTCGGTTGTCGGCGGCGCGATGTCGCGCCACGATTGCACACGGAAGGGAGCTAGAAGTATGCCGCGCGATGCTTGCAGTTGGTGTGCCTGTCGCCAGGCAAAAAAGCGCGCCGGCGCGATCGTGGCGATACAGCCCGAAAAGCACAAAAGCCCCGCACGCGGCGGGGCTTGTTCGGGAGAGTTGCCGGCTTAGCCGAGCAGATGCTGGACGAGCCACGTGATACCGAGACCGCCAACGAAGAGCCACACGTAGAGGATCAGGCCCGTCGTCAGCGCACGGGGACCGGCGTCGCGGATCTGCGAGAGGCGTGTTTCGATGCCGAGCGCCGTCATGGCCATCGTCAGTGCGAAGGTGTCGAGCATGTTGACCGTGCTGGTCGCGGCTTCCGGCAGGATATGCAGCGAGTTCACGGCGACACAGGCGAGGAAGCCAAGTGCGAACCAGGGCACGGCGAGTTTGCGCGGCGCATGGGTGCCATCTTTCGAAGCGGCGCCACGGGCCGAGCGGTTCACCCACATGCCGACGATCAGCAGCACGGGCACCAGTAGCATCACGCGGGTCATCTTGACGATGGTGGCGATATGCGTCGCTTCCGGGCTCACGTTGCTGGCGGCGCCCACAACCTGCGCGACTTCGTGAATCGTGCCGCCGAAGAACAGGCCGACGCCTGTGGTGTCCAGATGGAGGATGCCGGCGCGCAGCAGCGCGGGGTAGAGGAACATCGACAGCGTGCCGAACAGCACCACGCTGCCGACGGCCATCGCGCTCTTGTGCGGCTTCGATTGCAAGGTGGATTCGAACGCGAGTACGGCGGCGGCACCACAGATCGCGCTGCCCGCTGCCGTCAGCAACGCGCTGTCGCGGTCGAGCTTCATCAGCTTCATGCCCGCCCAGGTGCCGATCACGAGCGTGCTGACCACGATCAGCAGCGACTCGGCGAGACCCGGAAGGCCGACTTGCGCGATTTCCTGAATGCTCACGCGCAGCCCGAAGAACGCGACGGCGATGCGCAGCAGCTTGCGGGCCGAGAAATTGACGCCGGCGGCCCAGCTTTCGGGCATACCATCCTTTAGCGCATTGCCGTAGATCATCCCGCCGACGATGCCGACGATCAGCGGGCTGATGCCCAGATTGGCAATCGCCGGAATGGAGGCGATGCGGGTAACGGCGGCGGCGAACAGGGCGACGAACAGAATGCCGTTGATCTGGCCGCGCGTCGATGACGGGGCAGGAACGGCATGGGTGTGAGCGGTGTGAGCGGTGGACATGGGCTTCAACCTGTTTGGAAAGGTTGGTTGATTCGATGGCCTTATCCTAATTTAGATATATCGATATGAGAAATCGTGATTTGGGATGAAAAATATCGGCTAATCTGATACTTTGTCGCCATGACCCCGGATCAGCTTATAACGTTCGCCGCCGTCGCCGAGCATCGCAACATCAGCCGCGCCGCGCTCGCACTGCATCTGTCGCAGCCCGCCGTGTCCGGCCAGTTGCGGCAATTGCAGGACGAGTTCGGCGAGCCGCTCTATTTACGCGACGGCCGCGGCGTGCGCCTTACGCCCGCGGGCGAGCAACTGGCCAGCTACGCCGCGCGGCTGCGCGACACGTTCCGCCAGGCGTACGCGTATCGCGACGCGCTGCGCGGCATGGAGCAGGGCACATTGCGTATCGGCGCGAGCACCACGCCCGCCAGCTATCTGCTGCCATATCTGATCGCCGCCTTCCAGCGCCGCCATCCCGACGTGACCGTGCGCACGGACGACGGCAACACGGCGGATATCGTCGGCGCGCTGGCGTCGTTCGATATCGCGCTGGTCGAAGGGCAGGTCAGCGGTGATTTGCCGCCGGATACCGCTGTGCATCCCTGGCACGAGGACGAGATCGTCGCGATCATGCCGCGCTCGCATCCGCTCGCTGTGGCGGGCGTGCCGTCCGTCACGCTCGCCGGGCTGAGCGAGCACGCGCTCGTGCTGCGCGAGGAAGGCTCGGGCGTACGGCAACTGATCGAGCGCGCTTTCGCGAGGGCGGGCGTGCCGATGCGTGTTGCGCTGGCAATCGCAGGCGTCGAGGGCGTGAAGGAGGCCGTTCGCGCCGGAATGGGCGTCGGCTTCGTGTCGGCAATGTCGATGCGCCACGAGAACGAGGCGCTGTGCCGCCTGCCGCTCGGCCCCGAGCCGCTCACGCGGCGGTTTTCGATCGTCGTGCCGCATGCGAGTGCGCCGTCGCGCCTCGTCGGTCGCTTCCTGGAACTGTGCCTGAACGGCGATGCGCGGCCCGCGACGGGGGCGTCGGGCCGTTAGGGGATAACCACTATGGCGTGGGGCGCCGACGCGCGGCAGTATTCGCAGCTAGCGCCAAGGCGCTTTTTTGATACCTGTCTTTGGAACCGATTCCAAAGGTCGTTTTTGAGCAATAAAGCAAGGTGGACGGCATGCCGGAAGTAGTTATCGTCGCGAGTGCGTTTGGGGCCGATGCGATCCGCAAGGACGGTCATCACGCGTGGCTGAAGACGGCGGCGCAAGCTGGCGCGGCCGGTTTCGAAGTGCGGCGCGAGCTGTTTGCGCTGGAGGCGGAAGCGTCGGCGGAGGCGCTGTCGGCGCTCGGTAAGGCGATTGCGGCGAAAGGCCTGTGGTCGGTGTACTCGACGCCCGCCGAGCTTTACACACACGATGGCGCGCTCGACGAAGCCGCGCTGCGCCAGGCGCTGATCGAAGCGACGGCGCTCGGCGCGCGCTTCGTCAAGCTGCAACTGGGTGGTTTCGCGGGACGCGCGCATGGCGACGCGATCGCCACATGCACGAAGGGCGTCGCGGCGCGGCTCGTGGTCGAAAACGGGCAACTGGAGCGCGGCGGCTCGCTCGCGCAGTTCGATGGTCTGTTCAACGCGCTCGCGAAAGAAGGCCACCACAAGCGCGTTGGCATGACCTTCGATATCGGCAACTGGCAATGGCCGGGCGTCGATCCTGTCGAGGCCGCACATAAGCTCGCAGACCACGTCGAGTACATCCACTGCAAGGCGGTCGCGGGCGAAGGCGCGCGCCGTTTTGCCGTCGCGCCCGCCGCCGGCGATCCCGTTTTCGCGGCCGTGCTGCCGCTCCTGCCGCGCAACGTGCCGCGCGGCATCGAGTTTCCGTTCGACGCGGCGCGCATCGCCGACGATGCGTCGCACCACGTAGCACAGCTCGCGTCCATGTAATACGGCGCGAACGCGCAGCGAATCATCAGGAGAAGCCATGCATCCGACACTCGATGTCATTACCTACGGCGAAGCGATGGCGATGTTCGTCGCAGCCGAAACGGGCGCGCTCGCGGGCGTCGGCCAGTTCACTAAGCGCATCGCGGGCGCCGATCTCAATGTGGCGATCGGCCTGTCGAGGCTCGGTTTCAAGGTGGGCTACGTGAGCCGCGTCGGCGACGATTCGTTCGGCCAGTACGTGCGCGACACGCTAGCGAAGGAAGGCATCGACGGGAGCTGCGTGACGACCGACGCGCGTCATCCGACGGGCTTCCAGCTGAAGTCGAAGAACGACGACGGCAGCGATCCCGCCGTCGAATATTTCCGCAAGGGTTCGGCGGCAAGCCACCTGTCGCTCGACGACTACGTTGCAGATTACGTGCTGCCCGCGCGTCATCTGCATCTGACGGGCGTCGCGCCCGCGATTTCGGCGAGTTCGCGCGAACTCGCGTTCCATCTGGCGCGCGAAATGCGACAGGCGGGCAAGACCATCTCGTTCGACCCGAATCTGCGCCCGACACTGTGGCCGTCGCGCGAAGCGATGGCAGCCGCGCTGAACGAACTGGCGACGTTCGCCGACTGGGTGCTGCCCGGCATCGGCGAAGGCGAGATTCTGACGGGCTACACGAAAGCAGAAGACATTGCGCAGTTTTATCTCGACCGTGGCGCGAAGGGCGTCGTCGTCAAGCTCGGCGCGCAAGGCGCGTATTACCGCACGGCGACCGGTTCGGGCGTCGTCGAAGCGCAGCGCGTCGAGAAAGTAGTCGATACCGTCGGCGCAGGCGATGGCTTCGCCGTCGGCGTGGTGAGCGCGCTGCTCGAAGGCCGCACGCTGCCGCAGGCGGTGGCGCGCGGCAATCGCATCGGCGCGCTCGCGATCCAGGTGATCGGCGATTCGGAAGGCTTGCCGACGCGCACCGAACTCGATGCACTTGAAAGCGCCGACCCGCTCGCCGCTTGACGTTTCACCATTCAGCAGCACGACACGACAACAAGATGCCCAGCCGCGCAAACGCTCCAGCGAGCAAAACGCGGCTCAACGGCACGCCAACCGACCGCCTCAGCCAGTCACAGGAGACATTCATGTCCTCATCACTCGCGATTCGACGTTGGTGGACGATCATGCCGATCGTCTTCATCACGTACAGCCTCGCTTATCTCGACCGCGCGAACTACGGCTTCGCCGCCGCCGCGGGCATCAACCAGGATCTGGGTATCAGCAAGGGATTGTCGTCGCTGATCGGCGCGCTGTTCTTTCTCGGTTACTTCTTCTTCCAGATTCCCGGCGCGATCTACGCGGAACGCAAGAGCGTCAAGAAGCTCGTGTTCTGGAGCCTGGTTCTGTGGGGCGGCTGCGCGGCGCTGACGGGCGTCGTCAGCAACATTCCGTCGCTGATGGTGATCCGCTTCGTGCTCGGCGTCGTCGAGGCGGCCGTGATGCCCGCGATGCTGATCTTCATCAGCAACTGGTTCACCAAGCGCGAGCGTTCGCGCGCCAACACGTTCCTGATTCTCGGCAACCCGGTGACGGTGCTGTGGATGTCGGTCGTGTCGGGTTATCTGGTGCATTCGTTCGGCTGGCGTCATATGTTCATCGCGGAAGGCGTCCCGGCAATCGTCTGGGCCGTCTGCTGGTGGTTCATCGTGAAAGACAAGCCCGAGCAGGTGACGTGGCTGTCGGAGGCGGACAAGAAACAGCTCGCCGACACGCTGCGCGCCGAGCAGGCCGCGATCAAGCCGATGCGCAACTACGGCGAGGCATTCCGCTCGCCCGCCGTCATCAAGCTGTGCGCGCAGTACTTCTGCTGGAGCATCGGCGTGTACGGTTTCGTGCTGTGGCTGCCGTCCATTCTGAAAAACAGCTCGTCGCTCGGCATGGTCGAAACGGGCTGGCTGTCGGCGCTGCCGTATCTGGCCGCGACGATTGCGATGCTCGCGGCGTCGTGGGCGTCGGATAAACTCAATAACCGGCGTGCATTCGTGTGGCCGTTTTTGCTGATCGGCGCGGCGGCCTTCGCGGGTTCCTATGCGCTCGGCTCGACGCACTTCTGGATGTCGTATGCGCTGCTCGTGATTGCGGGTGCCGCGATGTACGCGCCGTACGGCCCGTTCTTCGCGATCGTCCCCGAACTGCTGCCGAAGAACGTCGCGGGCGGCGCGATGGCGCTGATCAACAGCATGGGCGCGCTCGGCTCGTTCGTCGGCTCGTACGTGGTCGGCTACCTGAACGGCGCGACGGGCTCGCCCTCGGCGTCGTATGTGTTCATGAGCGTCGCGCTGATCGGTGCCGTGATACTGACGCTTGCCGTCAAGCCGCAGCCGATGCAGACTCCAAACCTCGCTACCCCGTTGCAAGGAAAGTAATTCGATGAAGCGAAAGATCGTCGCGTACAAGCCGCTGCCGGATGATGTGCTCTCGTATCTCCAGCAGCATGCCGAGGTCGTGCAGGCGGACGCCGCGCAGCACGACGCGTTCGTCACCGCGCTGCAGGACGCCGACGGCGCGATCGGTGCGAGCGTGAAGATCACGCCGTCGATGCTCGACGGCGCCGCGAAGCTCAAGGCGCTGTCGACGATCTCGGTCGGCTACGACAACTTCGACGTGCCTGACCTGACGAAGCGCGGCATCGTGCTCGCGCACACGCCGGACGTGCTGACGGAATCGACGGCGGATACGGTGTTCTCGCTGATACTCGCGAGTGCGCGGCGCGTCGTCGAACTGGCCGACTGGGTGAAGGCGGGCGAGTGGAAGGCGAGCATCGGGCCCGAGTTGTACGGCGTCGACGTGCAGGGCAAGACGCTCGGCATCGTCGGTCTTGGGCGAATTGGCGGCGCGGTCGCTCGGCGGGCGGCGCTCGGCTTCAACATGAAGGTGCTGTACACGAACCGCAGCGCGAACGCCGAAGCCGAACAGCGCTACGGCGCGCGTCGCGTCGAACTGGATGAACTGCTCGCGAGCTCCGATTTTGTCTGCCTGCAGGTTCCGTTGACGCCGGAAACGCATCACATGATCGGCGCGAACGAACTGCGCAAGATGAAGCGCAGCGCGATCCTGATCAACGCATCGCGCGGCCAGACAGTCGACGAGAACGCGCTGATTGAAGCCTTGCAGACGGGCACGATCCACGGCGCAGGCCTCGACGTGTTCGACAAGGAACCCGTCGATCCCAACTCGCCGCTGCTGACAATGAAGAACGTGGTCGCGCTGCCGCACATAGGCTCGGCGACGCACGAGACGCGCCACGCGATGGCGCGCTGCGCGGCGGAAAACCTGGTCGCCGCGCTCGACGGCACGCTGAAGATCAATATCGTCAACCGCGACGTGCTCCCTCAATGAACACACCGCCGTCAGGCGCGCCGCGCCGCGCAACGATCAGCGACGTCGCCCGCGAGGCGGGCACGGGCAAGACGAGCATCTCGCGCTATCTGAACGGCGAGTTGAGCGTGCTGTCGCCACAACTGCGCGCGCGCATCGAAGCCGCGATCGAACGGCTCGACTATCAGCCGAACCAGATGGCGCGCGGCCTCAAGCGCGGGCGCAATCGTCTGATCGGCATGCTGGTCGCGGACCTGACGAACCCTTATTCCGTCGAAGTGCTGCAAGGCGTCGAAGCCGCGTGCCACGCGCTCGGCTATATGCCGCTGATCTGCCACGCGGCGAACGAAGTCGACATGGAGCGGCGCTTTCTGCAACTGCTGACCACGTATCGCGTGGAAGGCGTGATCGTCAATGCGCTCGGCGTCAGCGAAGAGACGCTGCGGCCCGTCGGCGAGGGCGGGATACCGGCTGTGCTGGTGGACCGTTCCGTCGATGGGCTCGTGACCGACATGGTCGGCCTCGACAACCAGGGCGCGACGGCGCTCGCGACGCGGCATCTCGTGGAACGCGGTTTCGACAAGCTGTGGTTTGTCGTGCAACCGTTTGAGCACATCAGTTCGCGGCGTCAGCGCGAAGCGGCGTTTCACCAGGCACTCGAACAGTATCCGCAGGTGAGCGGCCGCACCGTCGTGCTTGAACTCGGCGACGCTGACGAACTCGAGCAGACCTTGAGCGCGCTCGATGCCGAACTGGATGCGGCGGTTGCCGCGCATGAAGACCATGCCCGGGCGGGCGTCGCGCTGTTTGCGGCGAATGGGCCGGTCGCGCTGGCGCTCGCGCGGCATCTGAACCAGCGGCATGGTCCGAACTGGCAGAAGCGCGTCGCGCTGCTGTCCATCGACGATCCCGAATGGGCCGAGCTGGCCGGCATCACGACGATACGCCAGCCGACCTACGATATCGGCTATCGGGCCGTCGAGTTTCTGCATCAGCGTATCGATGGCGAGCAGACCAGCGCGCGCGATTGTCTGCTGCCGGGCGAACTGATCGAGCGGGCGTCGACGGTTCGCTGATCGACGCTACACGCGCCAATTCTCCGGTATTCGGGCATCGCGCTTACAATGCGCGGCGAGTTCCGCTCTTTGCGCGCGCAGTGCGCCCGTCCCAAAGCCCATGTCCGACTTGCCCGTTTCTCCCGTCACGCTTGCCGTGCTCGCCGTCGCGACGATTTTCGTCGCGCTGCTTCCCATCTACCTGTACCGCCGCTGGCGCGCGCCGTTCGCGTTGAACCGGCGCGACGCGATCGCGGGCATCGCCGTGTTCGCGCTGTCCGCGATGGTGATCGAGCGCGCGCTCAACGATTATCTGCTGCGCGAAAACGCGGCGACGAGCGAGTGGCTGTCCGATCCGCTCGCGTTCGTCGTCTATGGTGCGCTGGCCGCGGGCATCTGCGAGGAAGTGGGGCGCTTCATTGCGATGCGCTGGCTCGCACGGCGCGAGACTGGGGGCGCGACGAACAACGGCACCGCGCTTGCGTACGGTCTCGGCCACGGCGGCGCGGAGGCATGGCTCATCGGCGTGATGGTGCAGGCGCAATGGATCGCGTTCGGCGTGCTCGAAAATCGCGGGCAACTCGATACCTATCTCAGCAATATGCCGGCGGGACCGCTGATGCGCATCCATTTGCTGCTAGCGAGCATGTCGCCGGCGATGGCGGGCGTGTTCGTGCTCGAACGCGTGGCAGCGCTGGTGTTCCAGATCGGGCTGTCGGTGCTGATGTGGCGCGGTGTGCGTGCCGGCTGGCGTGCCATACTGCCCGTCGCGATCGTCGCGCACGCGTTGATCGATGTGCCGGCTGCGATGTCGCAGGCGGGGCTGCTGTCGCTCGTGACCGTCGATGCTATCTATGCCGTCGCGGCGATCGCAGTGGCTGCCGCACTGATCCGGGTACACAAGCGCGCAGCCTGATCGTCAACGCAGATCAACAGAGTAAAAGGCCAGAGGCCAATCGACATGGAAGCCTATCAGTTCGAATGCGCGAACCCGGAGATCGAAGAACTCGCGCGCGTGATCAGCGATCTCTTTCCCGAGCAGACGCAGTTCATCGAGCGTGCCGGCGAGAACGGCGTGCCGCAGATCGTCGTGCATTGGGTCGCGATGCGTTTCGGCTCGACAGCGAAGCGCATGGAGCTGACGGTTGCCATCGCACCCGCAGCGCTCGCGCGCTATCGCGCGATGCCGCCGCGCGCGCGGGGCCGCAGCTTCGCCATACTGCGTGCCTATGTGGAAGCGACGCTGGGGTCGCTCGAAGAAGAGTACGCGGAAGGCAAGACCATACCGCGCGAAGTGACCGTCGAACTCGGCGACGAGTTCGCGTAAGCCGGGAACGTCAGGCTCAGTCGGCGGGCCGGTAGACCTTGGCGAAGCGCGCAGCCTGCACGACGCCATAGTCGCCCGGCGCGTATTGCATGATCCAGTCGCCCGCCGTGCCCTTGAGGACGTCGCCGCCTTGCGCCGAGCGCGCGAGCGAGAACGCCTCGTCCATCCGCTTTGCGAGCACGACGGCGGGGCGATTGCGGTATGCGCCGGGTTCGCCGTGTGCCAGCGCGGCGTCGGCGGGTAGGTACTTCGCGTCGAAGCGTTCGCGCGACACGACCCAGCGGTCGCCCGTCGAGCCCGTGATCAGCGCATCGCCGAGCGCGTAGCGGTTCGGTCCTTCGAGGCTCATCAGTTCGCCGTCGCCCGCGGCGAATTGCACGGCGACGGTTTCGTCCTTGACGACGCGTTGCGCGGCCGGGTCGGTGAGCAGGTCGATGTTCTTGAGTTCGATCATGATGAGGCGAAATAACGCAGAGATTGACAGGGCCGCGTAACGTAGCCCAATAGGAGCCGAATAAGCGGGCATCGACGCGACATGCAAACAGCATCGCAAACGCGGCGCAGGCGCGCATGATGCCAGATTCTCGCGGCGCCTGATAAAAAAACGCCTGCCGGTGAGGGCAGGCGCTGTGCTATCCAATGCGATACAGGTTACGGCTTGACGGTTGCGTCCGAAGCCGGCGCGGCCGGCTTGCGCGAGCGGCTGTGATGCGGACGGCCTTCGGGCGGCTGACGGCGGAAGGTCGTGTCGGCCAGTTTCTTCTGCTCCGGCGAGAAGCTGTTGTACAGCGGCTCGAACGCGTCGACGAGCTTCTTCGTGCCGTCGGCGTGCGCCTGGGTGATTTCGGCGTATTGCTTCATGTCGTCGAGCGCAGAGACGTTCGGATTCGCATGGCGTGCCTCGAACAGCTTGCCCATTGTCTCGCCGTTGCTGCGCATGACGTCGGCGAACGCGTTCCACTGCGACTCTTGCGCCGACGTGATCTTCAGTTGCGTGTGCAGATACTTGATGCGCTCTTCGACGCGCTGCTCGTGACTAGCCTTGCCCGCACCCTGCGAAGCGGCCGACATAGCCGGCGCGGATGCGCCAGCGGGTGCCGCTGTCTGCGCGAATGCAGCGCTCATGGTCAACGCGGAAGCGAGAATAGCGAGAGTTTTTTTCATTGAGACTCCTGTTGTCTATTGGTATGAGACCAAAGCTGCACGATGTGTCGACGTCGACATCTATCATGCCGTGCGTTATTAGTATCACGATATCGCTGCATTGCGTCTCTATTGCGACAACTGCTTACAACCGAAACGATCGGAAATAGCCGGTGGATAAATTCGTCAGCATGGAAGTCTTCGTTGCCGTCGTCGAAGCGGGCAGCCTCACGGCGGCCGCCGAGCGCTTCGATCTGTCGTCGGCGATGGTCGGCAAGCATATCCGCTCGCTCGAAACACAACTGTCCACACGGCTTCTGACGCGCACGACGCGCCGTCAGAGCCTCACCGAAATCGGCCGTCAGTATTACGAGCAGTGCCGGCGCATTCTCGCCGACGTGAAGGCCGCGGAGTCGCTCGCGGAAGCGATGACATCCGCGCCGCGCGGCACGCTGAAGGTGACGGTGCCGCTGACATACGGCGTCGAAGTGTTTTCGCCGGCGATGACCGACTACCTTAACCAGTACCCCGAGGTCAGTCTCGAGCTCGATCTGTCGAACCGTGTGTTCGATCTGGTCGATGAGGGCTTCGATGCCGCCGTGCGGATTGGCCGCCTGCCTGATTCGAGTCTCGTCGCAAGGCCGTTGAAACCTTACCGGATGCGCGCGTGTGCGTCGCCTGCCTATCTGCAACGGATGGGCACGCCGAAGACTCCCGCCGACCTCCTGCATCACGAATGCCTCGGCTTTCTGCATTGGGGACGCGAAGGATTGTGGCGCCTGGACGGCGATGCCGAGAGCGACTACCAGTTGCGCCCCGGACGCTTTCGCGCGAACAACGGCCAGGCGCTGAAGATGGCGGCGCTGCGCGGCTTCGGTCTGGTGCTGCAGCCGGAAGCGCTGCTTGCGCGCGAGATCGAGCAGGGCACGCTCGTATCCGTACTCGAAGACTATCTGCCCGATGGCGCGCCCGTGCATCTGATCTATCCGCGCGACCGGCAACCTACACCAAAGCTGACCAGCTTCATCGACTTCGTGATCGAGCGCTTCGGCGCGTGATGTCTTCAACGCGCCGCGCCGTTTGTGGGATATGTGCAGCCCGCATGTATTCGCGCAAGCGTGCGCAAGGCGCATAATTCGCGTCATCGGCTCGCCGTGTGTGGCGAGCGTTTTCTCTCAACCTTGACCTTGAACCGATGAGACCACCGCGCCTCGATCAGCTCGACGAACTCGACCGCAACCTCGTCGCGTTGCTGCAAGCCAATGCGCGTGAAAGCGTCGCGAATCTCGCGCGGCAACTGGATGTTGCGCGTACCACGGTGATCGCGCGGATTGCGCGGCTCGAAAAGACCAACGTGATCGCCGGGTATAGCGTGCGGCTCGGGCAAGATGTGCTCGACGCGAGCATGCATGCGTATGTCGGCATCATCATCGCGCCGAAGTTCGGGTCGGACGTGCTGAAGAAGCTGAACCGCATGCCCGAGGTGCAACTGCTGTGCGCCGTGAGCGGCGAGTTCGATTACGTCGCGTGGCTGCGCGCCGATTCGCCTGAGCGCCTGAACGATCTGCTCGATCAGATCGGCGGCCTGGCGGGTGTCGAGCGCACGACGACGTCGATCATCCTGTCGCGCAAGATCGATCGCGGGATGAGCAGTCCTTGAGCCTACCGGCGTCTATTTTGCAGCTCGCGTTTACACGGTTTTGATATGTTTTCGACGAATCGACGAAACGCTTGGTCATTTCGTCGAAAATCATGGTCATTGCGCAGCACTTTGCGCCTATAAACCGACTCGCCTTCTCCATAAACTCTTAGGTAGAGGTTCGCTGCGGCGCGCCGACATCAACCAGAGAAAACAAGGAGAAGCGCATGAAAGTTGCCATCGTTGGCGCAGGTCTGATCGGTCACACCATTGCGCATATGTTGCGTGAGACGGGCGACTACGAAGTGCTCGCGCTGGACCGCGATCAACACGCGCTCGACAAACTGGCCGCGCAAGGCATCCCGACGCGCCGCGTCGATTCCGCCGACGCCGCCGCGCTGCGCGCCGAAATCCAGGGCTTCGACGCGCTCGTCAATGCGCTGCCGTACTACCTCGCGGTGAGCGTCGCGTCGGCGGCGAAGGGCGCAGGCGTGCATTACTTCGATCTGACGGAAGACGTGCGCGCGACGCACGCAATCCGCGCGATCGCCGACGGTGCCGACCACGCATTCATGCCGCAATGCGGTCTCGCGCCGGGCTTCATCGGCATTGCCGCGCATGAACTGGCCAACCGCTTCACCGAAATCCGCGATGTGAAGATGCGCGTCGGCGCGCTGCCCGAGTTTCCGACCAATGCGCTGAAGTACAACCTGACGTGGAGCGTCGACGGTCTCATCAACGAATACTGCCAGCCGTGTGAGGCGATCCGCGACAGCCGCACGCAATGGGTGCAGCCGCTCGAAGGCCTGGAGCATTTCTCGCTCGACGGTACCGAGTACGAGGCGTTCAACACGTCGGGCGGCCTGGGCACGCTGTGCGAGACGCTGTCGGGCCGTGTCGAGACGCTCGATTACAAGTCGGTGCGCTATCCGGGTCATCGCGACCTGATGCAGTTCCTGCTCGAAGACCTGCGCCTGTCCACTGACCGCGATACGCTGAAGACGATCATGCGCCGCTCGGTGCCGGCGACGGCTCAGGACGTCGTGCTCGTGTTCATCACCGTGACGGGCGTGCGCGACGGACAACTGGTGCAGGAAGTGTTCACGCGCAAGATTTTTGCGAAGACGGTCTGCGGCGTGCCGATGAGCGCGATCCAGATCACCACGGCGGGCGCGATGTGCGCGGTGCTCGACCTGTTCCGTGAGAAGAAGCTGCCGCAAAGCGGCTTCGTGCGTCAGGAGCAGGTGGCGCTGCGCGATTTCCTCGCGAACCGTTTTGGCCAACTGTACGAAGGCCGCGCGCTCGATACGATGGCGACCGTCTGACGCGAGGCAGGAAAGCAGCCGGACCGAGGGCCAGTTTGACTGATTGAGGCTTCAGAGAGAGCCGATTGTTTATCAGGCGATAGCGAAGCGGGCGTTCAACCTTCAACAGTTGACGTCCGCTTTGTCGTTTACCGCGTCGCGTTTGCCGGAATCGCGGGTGGGTTACACAGGCATCGGCGGTAGCAACACGCCGGGCGGCTGCGGCGTTTGCACGATCCGCGCGAGCAGCGCTTCGTAATCGGCAGATGCGGGTGCCGTGTTGTCGAACATCAGAAGGCCGTCTTGCGCGTCGCCCGTCGGCACGAAGCGGCGCTGCCGGTATTCATCCCAATGCGCGAGCTTGTAGGCGTCGTTGGGATTGCCGCGCGCGGCGATCCGCTTGCGCGCCGTTTCTTCCTCTGTCGATACCCACACGACGCTGATGTTCACATCCCTCGGCACGCCGAGCCACGCGTGATCGAACAGCTTGCGCTCGCGCACTTCGCGCGACAGCGGG
This sequence comes from Paraburkholderia terrae, assembly GCF_002902925.1. GTDB lineage: Bacteria > Pseudomonadota > Gammaproteobacteria > Burkholderiales > Burkholderiaceae > Paraburkholderia > Paraburkholderia terrae. The sequence goes on from NZ_CP026111.1 coordinate 1,528,755, forward strand.
CCGACGGCGATCACGCCGATGCCGAGCCGGAGGTTCTCGGCGGCCGTGTCGAACAGCCCCCGGTACTCCGGGTCGCGAAAGTGCTGAAGGAAGAGCGGGCTGTCGCGATCGTTCGGATCGCCCGTCAGCGCACCGATCGCGGCCGCGCTGTAGACGCCGTATAGCGTGTCCTTGTCGAGCAGGCAGAAGGCCTGGCCGGTTGCCCTCATCAATGGGCCGATCAGCTGTTTGGCGAGCGTCGTCTTGCCGGTGCCCGCATGGCCACAGATAAAAACCAGGTGCGTCACGTCGATGAATTCCGGTGGTGAAGGTGGGAGGGCGGCGCGCCGTTCGCGAGCCGCCGCAACCGATCTTGAATGGGATGGCGGCATGCCGCAACCCCTATGCCATCTGGCCAGATTGACTGCGCGAATCTGTTTGATATCATTGCTATCACACGTGTGGCGGGGAATGGAAATGGCAAATCTTTTGGTCCGAAATCTGGACGATGCGTTGGTGCAGAACCTGCGTGAGCAGGCCGCGGCTCACGGGCGCAGCGTCGAAGCAGAGCATCGGGAAATCCTGGCGCAGGCGCTCTTTCAGCCCAAGAAGCTCAGCTTTGCGGAATTGCTGATGAGCATGCCCGACGTCGGCGACGACGCCGACTTCGAGCGCCGCAATGACGTCACTGACGATAGCGGGGGACCGGGTGTATTTGGTTGATACCAATGTAATCAGCGAAATGCGCAAGAGCAGCCGCGCCAATCCAGGCGTGCAGGCTTTTTTCGAAACGGCGAAGAAAGGCGGGCATCGCCTGTATCTGTCGGTGGTGACGGTCGGCGAGTTGCGGCGCGGCGTCGACCTGATCCGGCATCGGGGCGACAAGTTCCAGGCGTTGCGCCTGGAAGGCTGGCTCGACACGATCATGAGTTCGTTCAGCAGCCAGATCCTGAATGTCGGCACCGACGTCGCGCAGACGTGGGGCCATCTGCGCGTGCCGGACCCCGAGCACTCGCTGGACAAGCTGATCGCGGCGACGGCCCTGATCTACAACCTGACTGTCGTGACGCGCAACGTGGCAGACTTCGATGGCACGGGCGCACGGGTGCTGAATCCGTTCCAGCTTCTTGACGCATGACCTGTCCTGCGTAGCAGCGGGCAAAGGCGCATGACGGCAAGACCAATCGACCAGCAGGGAAGGCGAACCATGCAACGGGGAGACGAACGATGACACGCACGCAAAGCCGCGCGTCGCGGGCAGCGATCAAGGTCATGACGGCGGCTTCAGGCGCTGCCGCCGCTGCCATCATTGCCGCGCTTCTCTCCGGCTGCGCAGCAACGCCCGCCGACAAGGTGCCGTTCAAGGATGTCCCCGCCGATCGCATCGTCAAGCAGGGCTACACGCAGCCAGGCGCCGACAAGGTCGCCGTCGATCTACGTCGCGAGCGGAGCGATAACGTGATCGTGCGGTTTCGGGACGCGCTCGTGTATGTCGACGGCGAGCGGGTCGCGGACATCATGAACGGCGAGCACATTGTCTTCTGGCTCACGCCCGGCACGCATCGCATCGGCGTGTCGACGCAGTTCGATCCCGTCGTCGAGATCAACTTCATCGTCACGCCCGACAGCCGCTACTCGAATCGCGCCAGCGTCTCGTTCAAGGACGATCACCGGATCATGCTGCGGCGCGTCGCCAATTGATTGAAGGTGAGTGAATGAGCTGGGCTCGGCGCGGCGTTGACAATTCGACACAGCGTATCGGTTCAACTCCACGTAACATCGCAGCTTGACACCGCGCGCCGCGCGGCTTTGCATTGGACCGCGACCCGACGGAGACATCGGCTCGCCCATCGCGACTAACAATTTGTAATCCGCAAAGCCGATTCGTATTCAAGGTATTCAATCATGCTGATCAACTGCGCCGCGTACCAGGACGGCCGCAAACTGGCCGACATCGAAATCGACGACATCAGCGTCTATGTCGCCAAACCCGAATGCTTCGTGTGGGTCGCTCTGAAAGATCCCGGCCCCGGCGAACTCGAAGTGATGAAGCACGAATTCGGACTGCACGAACTGGCCGTCGAGGACGTGCGCCATGGTCATCAGCGTCCGAAGATCGAGGAGTACGGCGACTCGCTGTTCGCCGTCATGCACACCATCGAAACCGACGACGACGGTGAATTCGTGATCGGCGAAGTCGATGTATTCGTCGGCTCGAACTATGTGCTGTCGGTGCGGCGCGGCACGCGTCACGGGTTTCAGGAGGTCCGCGCGCGTTGCGAGCGCGAGCCGCAACTGTTGAAGGAAGGGGCGGCGTTCGTGCTGTACGCGCTTGCCGACAACGTGGTCGACCGGTACTTCCCGATTCTCGAAGCAATCGGCACCGAGATCGAGGAAATCGAAGACCGCATCTTCGACAAGCACGATCTGGCCTCGTCCCGCGCGATCATCGAAGACCTGTACTCGTTGAAGCGCCGTCTCGTGATGCTGCAGCATCACATCGCGCCATTGCTCGAAGGCATCAGCAAGTTGACGGGCGGGCGCATTCCCGCCATCTGCGTCGGCATGCAGGCGTACTTCCGCGATGTGTACGATCATCTGGACCGCAGCGTGCGGACCATCGAAGGCCGCCGCGAAATGATCGTCACGGCCATCCAGGTCAACCTCGGCATGATCTCGCTGGCGGAGAACGAGGTGACCAAGCGGCTCGGCTCGTTTGCCGCGCTGTTTGCCGTGCCGACCATGATTGCCGGCATCTACGGGATGAACTTCCAGGAGATTCCCGAACTGCATTTCAAGTACGGGTATCCCATCTGCCTGCTCGTGATGCTGTTGATCGACTTCGGGCTGTACCGCGGCTTCAAGAAGGCGAACTGGCTTTGACACGCGCGGGCCGCCTTGACGAATACCTCAGCGCGAAATGTCTCAGCGCTTCGTCAATGCGAGCCGCACACCCAGGCCGATAAAGCCCGCGCCGATCACCCGGTCGATCCACCGCCGCACGGAAGGCCGCGAGTTCACGGCGCGCGCTGCCGTCGAGGCGAGCCACGCGATCACGCAGTCGTTGAAAAGCCCGAGCGTCACGAACACGGCGCCCAGCACGAGAAACGCGAGCGTCTTGTGCGGGCTGTCGGCGCTGACGAATTGCGGGAAGAACGCGATATAGAACAGCAGCACCTTCGGGTTCGACGCGTTGGTCACGAAGCCGCGAAACAGCAGCGTGCCGCGCGACAGACGCGGCGCGCCCGGTGCCGCTTCGCCCTTGACCACGGCGGCCGCCGTGGGCCACAGCATCCGCAAGCCGAGATACATCAGATATGCGGCGCCGATCCACTTGATCGCATTGAAAGCGCCCGGCGACGCCGCCAGCAGCGCCGTGATGCCGAGCGCGCACGCGACGGTATGCATGCAGCCGCCGAACGCGACACCCAGCGCGGAAAGCATGCCCGCGCGCCGTCCCTGGGCGATGCTCTGGCCAGCGACATACGCGATGTCCGGCCCGGGCGTCAGATTGAGTACCGTGACGGCGACGAGAAACAGCGGGAACTGGCTGATACCCAACATGGCAACCTCGTGGCAACTCTGCAGATGAATACACGGCCAGCCTCGATGCCGTGAGCAACGGCAACCGATGACCAGGCCATTCGGTCCATGATACCCCGTCCCATCTGTTGCGCCGATCGCGACGCCTGGCGCTATTTAACTTGCAGCACGCGCAATTAAGCGCCAGCATATGCGACCTGCCTGCCACATAACTTGCGGCTTGCGGGAAGATAGGGAAGCAGCAGTAAGGCGATACCGGCGCATTCCAGCGCCGTGCATCAACGAACGCCGCTGCGAGCAGCACGCGAGCCTTTGCACAGGCCGCGTCGTTCGCACAGGCCGACCAACGCAGAACAAGCGAGCCATTCTTGCAACGACGACATTCGCCGTACCGCCGAAGCTACACGGCAAGCCGTGCGTCCAGCCGCGCGCTGCACGTCGCGGCGCGCTGTGCAGCGCAGCACTGTCAGTCGTTGACACTGCGAACAGGCGCCGCCGAGAATAGCGCTCGCAAACGTTTGCGGACAATCAAAAACGGGCTCGCACGAGTCCAACAACTGGAGATACTGCATGAACCAACGCATTCGCCGCCGCGTTTTGACCACCGCCGTCGTGCTCACGGCAGCCGCCGCGATGCCGTTCTCGTCGGCGTGGGCCCAGGCCGCGAAGAAACCCAAAGTCGCGCTCGTGATGAAGTCGCTCGCCAATGAGTTCTTCCTCACGATGGAAACGGGCGCGAAGGACTACCAGAAGCACAACGCCAACCAGTTCGACCTGATCACGAACGGCATCAAGGATGAGACCGACACGGCGAACCAGATCCGTATCGTCGAGCAGATGATCGTCTCGAAGGTCGATGCGATCGTGCTCGCGCCGGCCGATTCGAAGGCGCTCGTGCCCGTGGTCAAGAAGGCGGTGGACGCCGGCATCATCGTCGTGAACATCGACAACAAACTCGATCCCGACGTGCTCAAATCGAAAGATCTGAACGTGCCGTTCGTCGGCCCGGACAACGCGAAGGGCGCCGAGAAGGTGGGCGACTATCTGGCCAAGAAGTTGAAGTCGGGCGACGAGGTCGGCATCATCGAAGGCGTGTCGACCACGACCAACGCGCAGCAACGCACGGCGGGCTTCAAGACGGCGATGCAGAAGGTCGGCGCGAAGATCGACTCGGTGCAATCGGGCGAATGGGAAATCGACAAGGGCAATGCAATCGCTTCGTCGATGCTCAATGCATATCCGAACATCAAGGCGCTGCTGTGCGGTAACGACAACATGGCGATCGGCGCGGTGTCGGCCGTGCGCGCGGCGGGCAAGCAGGGCAAGGTCTATGTGGTCGGCTACGACAACATCAACGCGATCAAGCCGATGCTGAAGGATGGCCGCGTGCTCGCCACGGCAGACCAGTACGCCGCCAAGCAGGCCGTGTTCGGCATCGACGTCGCGCTCAAGGCGATCTCCGAGCACAAGAAGCAGTCGGATCTGTCGGGCGTCGTCGAAACGCCTGTGGATCTCGTCACGAAGTAACGGCCCGCGCGGGTGTCGGACGGCACGCTGCCGGTGGTGCGTGCCGGTCTCGCGCGAATGTTAACCAAACGCTCAAGAAATTCGCCGCGCCGCCGTTATGCCAGAGGTAAGCGTCATGACGACGGGCCACTCGCGCGACGATGAGGACGGACAACGCGCATTCCGAAGTGTTCTGCTTCGGCATGCGCAGGGCTTTGTGCCTCGCTTGTGCCTGGTTTGTGCGCTTGCCGCATGACTTGCGCGGCCGCCGGCCGGCGCCGCCTGACGTGATGCCGGCCTCGCCGGATTCGCGCAGGCGCCGCACGGCGGCTACGAGATCTGGATCACGATGGCATCAACCGACCAACAAACATTGCCTGCCGTGCTGTCCGTGAAGGGCATAGGCAAGACTTACGTCGAGCCTGTGCTGGCCGATGTCTCGCTGGCGTTGCACGCCGGGGAGGCGCTCGCGCTGACGGGCGAGAACGGCGCGGGCAAGAGCACGCTGTCGAAGATCGTCGGCGGGCTGGTCGACCCGACGACGGGCACGATGCAGCTGGAAGGCAAACCGTATGCGCCTGCGAGCCGTACGGAAGCGGAAGCGCTCGGCATCCGGATGGTGATGCAGGAACTGAATCTGCTGCCAACCTTGTCGGTCGCGGAGAACCTGTTTCTGAACCGTCTCCCGCGCAACGGTTTTGGCTGGATCGATCGCGGCAAGCTGCGCGAGGATGCGCGCGCGGCGATGGCGCAAGTCGGGCTGGAGGCGATCGACCCGGACACGCTGGTCGGCGAGCTGGGCATCGGCCATCAGCAGATGGTGGAGATCGCGCGCAACCTGATCGGCGATTGCCGCGTGCTGATTCTGGATGAGCCGACGGCGATGCTGACGGCGCGCGAAGTCGACCTGCTGTTCGAGCAGATCGACGCGCTGAAGGCACGCGGCGTCGCGCTCGTCTATATCTCGCACCGGCTCGAAGAACTGGCGCGCGTGGCCGAGCGGATCGCCGTGCTACGTGACGGCAAGCTTGTGCGTGTCGACGCCATGGCGAACCTGACGAGCGACCAGATCGTCACGCTGATGGTTGGGCGGGAGATCGGCGAGCGGATCGATCTGGGCGTGCGCAACATCGGCGCGACGCTGTTGAAGGTCGAACGGATGAGCCGCGCGCCCGTGGTGCGCGACGTGTCGTTCGAGGTGAAGGCGGGCGAGATTTTCGGGGTCAGCGGACTGATCGGCGCGGGACGCACGGAACTGATGCGGCTCATCTACGGCGCCGACCAGAAGGATGGCGGCACGGTATCGCTGGCGGCTGCGCCAGGTGCTGCGCCCACTCCCGTGCGGATCGACGCGCCCGCCGACGCCGTGAAGCACGGCATCGCGCTGATCACGGAAGACCGCAAGGGCGAAGGCCTGTTGCTGCCGCAGCCGATCGCGGCGAACGTTTCGTTGGGCAATCTGCGCAGCGTCGCGCGGCATGGCATCGTCGATGCGAAGCGCGAGAATGCGCTGGCGAAGAAACAGATCGACGCGATGCGCATCCGCACGTCGGGGCCGGCGCAGCCGGTCGGCGAGCTGTCGGGCGGCAACCAGCAGAAAGTGGTGATTGGCCGCTGGCTCGCGCGCGATTGCAGGGTATTGCTATTCGACGAACCGACGCGCGGCATCGATGTCGGCGCGAAGTTCGATATTTATGGATTGATGGGCGCGCTGGCTCGGGATGGGCGCGCGCTGGTGGTCGTGTCGAGCGACCTGCGTGAACTGATGCTGATCTGCGACCGGATCGGCGTGATGTCGGCGGGACGCATGACGGGTGTGTTCAAACGGGACGAGTGGACCCAGGACGCGCTGCTCGCGGCGGCATTCGCGGGCTATCGCAATCGCGAGGCGCTGCTGCACACGCACGACACCGACGAGGGAGAAACTCAGTCATGAACGACCAACGGGTCACGGACAAGGATTCGACGAGGAGCGCCGGCACCGGTACGTCGGCGCCCGCCGCCGATCCGTCGGCGCCGCTCGCAAGCGGCAAGCCGGCGGGCACGCGTCTGGGCTTTTCGAACTATCTTGGCCTGATGGGCGCGCTGATCGCGATGATCGCGCTGTTCTCGGTGCTGAGTTCGCATTTCCTGACCTACGAGACCTTCGTCACGATCGCGAACCAGATTCCCGATCTGGTCGTCATGTCGGTGGGGATGACCTTCGTGCTGATCATCGCGGGCATCGACCTGTCGGTGGGCTCGGTGCTGGCGCTGGGCGCGTCGGTCGTGAGCGTCGCGGCGCTGAAGTGGCAGCTCGGTCCGTTCGCGGCGGCGGTGCTAGGTCTCGCCGCGGCGGCGCTGACGGGCACGGTCACGGGCGCGGTGACGGTGGGCTGGCGAATTCCGTCGTTCATCGTGTCGCTCGGCGTGCTGGAAGCGGCGCGCGGGCTGGCTTACCAGATGACGAATTCGCGCACCGCCTATATCGGCGACGCGTTCGACTTCCTGTCCAACCCGATCGCCGTCGGTATTTCGCCGGCCTTCCTGATCGCGGTGGCCGTGATGATCATCGCGCAACTGGTGCTCACGCGCACGGTGTTCGGCCGCTATCTGGTCGGCATCGGCACGAACGAGGAAGCGGTGCGGCTCGCGGGCGTGAACCCGAAGCCGTACAAGGTGATCGTATTTGCATTGATGGGCGCGCTGTCCGGGCTCGCGGCGCTGTTTCAGATTTCGCGTCTGGAAGCGGCCGACCCGAACGCGGGTGCCGGGGTGGAACTGCAGGTGATCGCGGCCGTCGTGATCGGCGGCACGAGTCTGATGGGCGGGCGCGGCTCGGTGATCAGCACGTTTTTCGGCGTGTTGATCATTTCGGTGCTGGCGGCGGGCCTCGCGCAGATCGGCGCGAACGAGCCGACCAAGCGGATCATCACGGGCGCCGTGATCGTGGTCGCGGTCGTGCTGGACACGTATCGCAGCAGGCGCAAGCGCAGTTGAAACAGGGGCCGCCGTGGCGCGGGACGGCGGACACCCAGTAAGAACTAACGAGAGCACCGCGGATGCAGCATGAGCTGCATTGGCCAGTAGTCAGAACAGGCAGGGGGTTTTCAGCTTATGGCGACGATCAAGGATGTGGCGGCCATAGCCGGCGTGTCGTTCACGACGGTGTCGCATGTCGTGAACAATACGCGGCCGGTGTCGGCGGATGTGCGCTCGAAGGTCGAACTGGCGATCCGCCAGCTCAACTACGTGCCGTCCGCCGTCGCGCGGTCGCTGAAGGCACGCTCGACGGCGACGATCGGGCTCGTCGTGCCGAACAGCACGAACCCGTATTTCGCGGAAATGGCGCGCGGGATCGAGGATGGTTGCGCGCGCAATGGCTATTGCCTGTTCTTCTGCAACTCGGACGACGATCCGGCGAAGCAACGCAATTATTTGCGGGTGCTGCAGGAAAAGCGCATCGACGGGTTGATCGTCGCATCGGCGGGCGATGACGCGACGCTTGCCAAGACGCTGGCCGATTCGCGCGAGCCGCTGGTGATCGTCGACCGGAACATCGAAGGCATATCCGCCGATCTCGTGCAGATCGACCACGAAAAGGGCGCTTACCTCGCGACGCGCCATCTGCTGCAACTCGGACACTCGAAGATCGGCTGCATCACGGGCCCGGTCGAGACGGCCGTCAGCGCGATGCGCGTGCATGGCTTCATCCGCGCGATGGCCGAACGCGGCATCGAGATCGCGCCGAACGGCATCGTCGAAAGTGACTTCTCGGGCAGCGGCGGCTACCGCGCGGCGGGGCAACTCTTCGACACCGTACAGCCGACGGCAATCTTCGCGGGCAACGACATGATGGGCATCGGCGCGCTGCGCGCGGCGGCCGAACGCGGCCTGCGCGTGCCGCAGGACGTGTCGGTGATCGGTTTCGACGATATCGAACTGGGGCGCTTCACGTACCCGGCGCTGTCGACGGTCGGCCAGTCGGTGCGCGCGCTCGGCGAAATGGCGGCGCAGACGCTGATCGAGCGGATCAGCGGCACGCCGGCGGGCGCGCCCACGGGCGCCGGGTTCCGGCGCCGCGTGATCGCGCCGCGCCTGATCCTGCGCGAATCGACGGCGGCTTTTGCGGGTGCGCGTCGCGGGGCCAAAGCGGCCTGAGCGCAGCCGTGGCGCACGCATGACGAATGCGGGCGCAACGAGGAAGTACCCGGTTGGCAACAACAGGAGGCAACCGTGGCAACGAATGAAGCGCGCGGCCACGTAACCGTGGTCGGCAGTCTGAATATGGATCTCGTCGCACGTGCGCCGCGCCTGCCGCAGCCCGGCGAAACGCTCGCGGGCCACGCGTTCGCGCAGGTCGCGGGCGGCAAGGGCGGCAATCAGGCCGTCGCCGCGGCCCGCCTCGGCGCGCAGGTGTCGATGCTCGGCTGTGTAGGCGCCGATGCGAACGGCGCGCAACTGCGCGCGGGCCTCGAAGCGGAAGGCATCGACTGCGCGGCGCTGGAGACGAGCGCGACGGCGCCGACAGGCGTCGCGCTCATCATCGTCGACGACGGCAGCCAGAACGCGATCGTCATCATCGCGGGCAGCAACGGCGAGGTGACGCCCGCGACGCTCGCGCGGCATGAAGCCGCGCTGGCGGCGGCGCAGGTCGTGATCTGCCAGCTGGAGACGCCGCCCGCCGCCGTGCATGCGGCGCTGGCCGCCGCGCGACGGCTCGCCAAGACCGTCATTCTTAACCCCGCACCCGCTACGGGCCCGCTGCCCGCAGACTGGCTGCCTCTCATCGACTATCTGATTCCGAACGAACTCGAAGCCGCGACGCTGACGGGCTTGCCTGTCACGTCTCCCGCTGAGGCGAACGCCGCCGCCGACGCATTGCGCCGCGCTGGCGCCCGCAATGTGATCGTCACGATCGGCGCGCAGGGCGTCGTGGCCGCGCTCGGCGAGGCGGCGCCACAGCATTTCGATGCACCGCGCGTCAAGGCCGTCGATACGACGGCTGCAGGCGACACGTTCATCGGCGGCTTTGCCGCGCAACTGGCGCGCGGCGCGGATGTCGCCGACGCGATCCGCTTCGCGCAGCGCGCCGCGTCGATTTCGGTGACGCGCGCCGGGGCGCAGCCGTCCATTCCTACCCGCGCCGAAGTCGGCGGCGCCTGACACGCGCGACGCTCGAAGCCAGCGGGCGCGGCGGCGCCCGTTGTCGCTTGTAATACTTACAAACTCTTCCAGGCCATTTCCTCAGACCATATAGAAGCTTCAAGTCTTCCGTCGATGTGCCGTAAACGCAGTCAGAGCGCCATGATCCATAGCAAACGGCGCCGCGCACAACCACCGCATACGCAATGCGTTATCAAGCGCCTCTCATCGACATCTCACAGGAAGAAGCATGAATAAGGGCATCACCATCAAGGCGCGAATCGGCCTGACGATGGCTTTTCTCGCCGCGTTGCTGGTCGCGATCGGCCTTCTCGGGCTGTTCGGCCTGAGCCGCTCGAACGAATCGATGCGCGACATGTACACGAACCAGATGCCGAGTGCCGTCGATATCGGCAACGCCGAGATCTATGCGGCGCGCGAGCGTCTCGCGCTGGATCGCGCGGCGTTCATGATCGGCACGCCGGAAGCGGCTTCGACGCTGGAGCGCGCCCGTTCGATGCGTACATTGTCGGATGAATGGTGGAAACGGTATCTGTCGCTGCCGCGCGAAAGCGAAGAAGATCGCCTCGCGCAGGAAGCCTCGAGCAAGCGGGACGCGCTGCATCAGGTGATGGAGTCCTTCTACGCAATCGTTAGCGCAAACGATCAACCGAAAATTCTCGACGGCGCGAAGCGTCTGCAAGCCGCCTACAACGACCTCTCCACGGCCGACGACACGCTGCGCAAATACCAGTTCGAACAGGCAAAAGACGGCTTCGACAGCGCGCAGTCGAGTTTCTCGACGTTCCGCGTGTTCAGCATCATCGGACTCGCCGCGGGCGTGCTCGCCGCGCTGTTCTCATACTTCACGCTGCGCGGTGCGATTGCGCGGCCGCTGTCGGAAGCGCTTGGGCACTTCGACGCGATCGCCTCGGGCGATCTGCGCCGTCCCATCGTCCCGACCTCGCGTGACGAAATGGGCCAGCTGATCGAAGGCATCGGCAAGATGCAGCGCAGCCTGACGGAGACGGTTCGTTCCGTGCGTTCGGGGAGCGAGTCGATCGCCACGGCCACGCGCCAGATCGCGGCGGGCAATATCGACCTGTCGTCGCGCACGGAAGAACAGGCCTCGGCGCTGCAGGAAACGGCATCGAGCATGGAAGAGCTCACGGGCACCGTGAAGCAGAACGCCGACAATGCTCGCCAGGCGAGCGCGCTCGCGGCGAACGCGTCGGATATCGCCAACAAGGGCAGCTCGGTGGTCGGCCAGGTGGTCGGCACCATGGGTGACATCAACCAGAGCTCGGCGAAGATCGCGGACATCATCGCGATCATCGAAGGCATTGCGTTCCAGACCAACATCCTCGCGTTGAACGCGGCCGTCGAAGCGGCCCGCGCGGGCGAGGAAGGCCGCGGCTTCGCGGTGGTCGCGGGCGAAGTGCGCAGCCTTGCGCAGCGCTCGTCGGCGGCGGCAAAGGAGATCAAGGAACTGATCGATACGTCGGTCGAGCGCGTGCAGGCGGGCTCGGCGCTGGTCGACGAAGCGGGCCGCACGATGACGGAGATCATCAGCGCGGTGCAGCGCGTGACCGACATCATGGGCGAAATCGCGGCCGCATCCGAGGAGCAGAGCAGCGGCATCGACCAGGTGGCCCGCGCCGTCACGCAGATGGACGAAGTGACGCAGCAGAACGCGGCGCTCGTCGAGGAAGCGGCGGCGGCTGCGTCGTCGCTGGAAGAGCAGGCGGCCAAGCTGCGCACGACCGTTTCCGTGTTCCAGGTCGACGAGGCGGCCGGCGCATTCACCGCCACGCCGGCGAAGCGCGCCACGCGTCACGCCGCGCCTGTCAGCGCGCCCCGCAGGGTCGCGCCGTCGATGCCCGCGGTGAACCCGGCGCCCGCCGCGCCGGCCGCCGCGTCCGCATCCGCGCCCGCCCGTGCGGCCGCGGCGCCGCAAAAAGCGGCGGCGACATCGGATGCGGATTGGGAAACTTTCTGACGCACCAAAACTGGGCTTGCGAGGCGGCATGCGCCGCCATGCGTGAGCGAGCGCTTCGTCCGCTGGCGCGGACGCCTGCGTAGTGATGCAGAACCGGGGACGGCTGCCCATGCCAGGGCAGCCGTCTTTTTCTTTTCGGCGCACGCCGAACCCGACCCGGCGCGTAATTGTTCCGGTACATTGACGAACGCGGTGGCGAACTGGCCGCCCGATGTCGTCATGCATCGTCCCACGCCGCATGACAGCATGCAGACCGTATGACGTGAAGGCCGAGCGGCAACCTTCGTCGCGGCCTTTGCGTTGCCGCAACGCCATGTACCGTTGCATCTGCCTCGCGACGCCACGCCCCAACACAGCCAACAGGGAAACGACATGACGGATCACGACCTCGCGCAACGCATCGTGCATGCGCGCCGCCAGCACCGCGCCATCGGCACGCTGCCGCTCGACAGCCTTCCGCCCGATGCCGCCACGGCCTACGCGATCCAGCAGGCCGTGATCACGGGCCTGGGCGGCGCGACGGGCGCCTGGAAAATCGGTGCCAAAGCCCCGGGCGGTCCGACCTCGGGTGCGCCGATTCCGGCTGCGTTGACGCTTGCGTCGCCGGCGCGGCTCGAACATGGTGCGTTTTTCCGCGTGCTGCTGGAGCTGGAGGTCGCGTTCCGCTTTGCCGAGCCGATCGAGCCGCAAGGCCAGGCCTATGCGCGCGATGAAGTGCTTGCGCGCGTCGGTTCCGTGCTGCCCACCATCGAGATCGTCGACAGCCGTTTTGCCGAGTGGCCGAACATCGCGCCGCTCGCGCAACTCGCCGACGCCCAGAACAATGGCGCACTGGTGACGGGGCATCCCGTGCCTTATGCGTCGATCGCGCGCTCGTTCGATTTCGTTTCGCCCGAGCTCGAACTGACGTTCGACGGCAAGTCGCTCGTGCCCGAATCGCCGGGCAATCCGGCAGGCGACCCGCGCGAGCTGCTGGTGTGGTTCGTCAACCATTGCGCGGCCATGGGTATCACGATCGAACCGGACTGGACCATTACGACGGGCTCGTATGTGGGCGCGCATCGCGTCGATGGGCCGGGCCGCGTATATGGCCATATCGACGGACTTGGTGAAGTCGAAGTCGAGTTGACGTAAACCACTAACGTCCCACTGCGCGACGAACACCACCTCCATCCCACCCCATGCGGCAGCGGCACGTCGATGACGTTCCGCTGCATGCGCATGCACCCATGCCCGCCTGCACCCGCACTATCGATCGTGAAGGGCAGGCGACGACGGGCGAACATCTGGTTACATCCGCCTATTCAGATACGCACTGCACACGCCGTCATACAGACATGAACGAGCGTGCATGCTGACCCTGCGAACATCATGGATTTTGACGTCGCGCAACGTTTGCGACGTCGGGAGCATGCAGTCGTGCGTATGCAGGTTTGTGTTGAACGAATTGACATACGCGCTGACGAATAGCAGGAAATGCGCGTTGGCGCACATGCGAAACATGTAACACAGCGAGCGCGCTGTCGTCGCAAGCACCGATGCGCGCGTTATGGCGGAAAGGACGGCAGCGACGCTGTCGAAGCATGAAGCATCGCGACGATGGAAGTGAGTCACATGCACTGCACGTACATGCAAGACGCAGTAATGTGTGGACGTAATGTGGTCAGGCAGACAGCGTGTTACGTGGGTCTTTTGCGAATGTGCGTAAAAGTGCAGGAAACGCGAGTGCAGGAAACGCGAGTGCAGGTAACACGAGTGCAGGGAACCGCGCGATGCCACATGGTTCGTACGTCATGCGACAGATGAAGTGCGGGGAAGGAACGCAGGATGCAATGCAACACTGCCTGTCATGTTTCGCACGGTGTGGGCAATGATTGTAGGTGACCGAATTTGCGTCATCAAGCAGGGGTAGGACAGTGCTAGCTGTGGCGCGATTTTCACAACGTAGTTCGTGAAAAAAAATTTAAAAGGGTTTAGGATGAATTCGAGCGATGTCGTTTCCTGATAGCGCGCCGCGCACGACATCGTCCCAGACTTCGGCGAGGAGGTAGCATGGATATCTACAGCAGTTTCGCGACCCGCTTCGAGAAAACGCGAGAGGAGGAACTTTCGCTCGAGGAGTATCTCGCGCTCTGCAAAGAAAATCCCGCCGCGTACGCCACAGCCGGCGAACGCATGTTGACGGCAATCGGGGAACCGGAACAGATCGACACTCGTAACGATCCGCGCACCTCGCGCATCTTCGCGAACAAGGTCATCAAGGTATACCCCGCGTTCCGTGAGTTCTACGGAATGGAAGACGTGATCGAGCAGGTGGTCGCCTACTTCAGGCATGCTGCCCAGGGGCTCGAAGAAAAGAAGCAAATTCTGTATCTGTTGGGCCCGGTGGGCGGCGGCAAGTCGTCGATCGCCGAACGGCTCAAGCAACTGATGGAACGCGTGCCGTTCTATTCGATCAAGGGTTCGCCCGTCAACGAATCGCCCCTCGGGCTGTTCGATTATGACGAGGACGGTCCTATCCTCGAAGAGCAGTACGGGATACCGCGCCGCTACCTGAAGAATATTCTCAGCCCGTGGGCGGTCAAGCGTCTGCACGAGTACAACGGCGACATCCGCAAGTTCCGCGTCGTACGCCGCTACCCGTCCATCCTGCGGCAGATCGGCATTGCGAAGACCGAGCCTGGCGACGAAAACAATCAGGATATTTCGTCGCTCGTCGGCAAGGTCGATATCCGCAAGCTCGAGCAATATGCGCAGGACGATGCGGATGCATACAGCTATTCCGGCGGCCTGTGCCTCGCGAACCAGGGCTTGCTCGAGTTCGTCGAAATGTTCAAGGCGCCGATCAAGGTCCTGCACCCGCTGCTCACGGCCACCCAGGAAGGCAACTTCAAGGGCACGGAAGGCTTCGGTGCGATCCCGTTCGACGGCGTCATTCTCGCTCACTCGAACGAGTCAGAATGGAAGGCGTTCCGCAACAACCGCAACAACGAAGCACTGCTCGACCGTATCTTCGTCGTGAAGGTGCCGTACTGCCTGCGCTACTCGGAAGAGATGAAGATCTACGAGAAGCTGCTGCGCAATTCGTCGCTGTCCAACGCCGTGTGCGCGCCGGGCACGTTGAAGATGATGTCGCAGATGTCGGTGCTCACGCGCCTGCAGGAACCCGAGAATTCGAGCCTCTTTTCGAAGATGCAGGTGTATGACGGCGAGAACCTGAAGGACACCGATCCTAAGGCGAAGTCGTATCAGGAGTATCGCGATTTCGCGGGCGTCGACGAAGGCATGACGGGTGTGTCCACGCGCTTCGCGTTCAAGATACTCTCGCGCGTGTTCAACTTCGACACGACGGAAGTCGCGGCGAATCCGGTACACCTGATGTACGTGCTCGAACAGCAGATCGAGCGCGAGCAGTTCCCACCGGAAACCGAGCAGAAGTATCTGTCGTTCATCAAGGACGTGCTCGCGTCGCGTTATGCGGAATTCATCGGCAAGGAGATTCAGACCGCGTATCTGGAGTCGTATTCCGAGTATGGGCAGAACATTTTCGATCGCTATGTGACGTACGCCGACTTCTGGATTCAGGACCAGGAGTTCCGCGACCACGACACGGGCGAGAGCTTCGACCGGGCGTCGCTCAATGCCGAACTGGAGAAAATCGAGAAGCCTGCCGGTATCAGCAACCCGAAGGACTTCCGCAACGAGATCGTCAATTTCGTGTTGCGCGCGCGTGCCGCGAACGGGGGCAAGAATCCCGCGTGGATCAGCTATGAAAAGCTGCGCGTCGTGATCGAAAAGAAGATGTTCTCGAATACGGAAGAACTTCTGCCCGTCATCTCGTTCAATGCGAAAGGGTCGGCGGAGGAACAGCGCAAGCACGAGGACTTCGTCAACCGCATGGTCACCAAGGGCTATACGCCGAAGCAGGTGCGGCTCTTGTGCGACTGGTATCTGCGGGTGCGCAAGTCGTCATGAAATGCGTAGCGCAAAGCTCGCTCGAACGGGTTCGCTTCACCCGGTTCGCGCGAGCCTCCTGCGAGGCGCGAGCCGCATGGACATAAGATTGCATGCGCAACTTGCGCCCCGCGTATTCCAAATCGGAGCGGGAGACTGGATGTGCTTCATCAAATCATCGACCGCAGGCTGGCAGGCAAGAACAAGAGCATTGCAAACCGCGAACGCTTTCTGCGTCGCGTAAAGGGATACATTCGGCGCGCTGTTTCGGAAGCGGTGCGCGACCGTAGTATCAAGGATATCCAAAACACCCAGAGCATCACGATTCCGCGCAAGGACATCGCCGAACCGTCGTTCCGGCATGGTCCGGGCGGCAAGCGCGAAATGGTGCATCCGGGTAACGCGGACTATATCCGCGGCGACAAGATCCCGCGTCCGCAAGGGGGCGGCGGCAGCGGCGGCGGTGGCAGCGCCAGCAACGAAGGCGAAGGGCAGGACGATTTCGTCTTCGAACTGAGCCGCGAAGAGTTCATGCAGTACTTCTTCGACGATCTCGAACTGCCGCGTCTCGTGAAGACCCATCTGCTTGCCGTGCCGACGTGGAAGAGCATCCGCGCGGGCTGGGCTGCGGAAGGCACGCCGAACAACATCGACGTGGTACGTTCGCTGCGCAGCGCGTTGGGCCGGCGTATCGCGCTCGGCGCGCCACTCGTCAACGAACTGCACGAACTCGAAAAGCAGCTCGAAGAGATGAAGGCGGACCCCGCTGACCGTCGCGACGAGATCAAGGTGCTCGAAGACGAAATCCATCATCTGCGCGGCCGCATCTGGCGCATTCCGTTTATCGACCCATTCGATCTGCGTTACGTGAACCGCGTGAAGCAGCCGCAGCCGTCCAGCCAGGCCGTGATGTTTTGTCTGATGGATGTGTCGGGGTCGATGGACGAGCAGCGCAAGGATCTCGCCAAGCGCTTCTTCATCCTGCTGTATCTGTTCCTCAAGCGCAACTACGAGAAGATCGAGGTGGTGTTCATCCGCCACCATACGCGCGCGGAAGAAGTCGACGAAGACACGTTCTTCCATTCGACGGAGAGCGGCGGCACGGTCGTATCGAGCGCGCTGGAACTGATGCAGAAGATTCTCGACGAACGCTACTCGCCGACTGAATGGAATATTTACGGCGCGCAGGCTTCGGACGGCGACAACTGGACCGACGACTCGCCGAAGTGCCGCAAGATACTCAGAGATGACATTCTCGAGAAGGTGCGGTATTTTGCGTACATTCAGGTTACGCCTGAAGAGCAGAACCTGTGGCTCGAATATGCGCAACTCGCGCTGTCGCAGCCGCATATGGCGATGAAGAAGGTCGAAACAGCGGCGGATATCTATCCCGTGTTCCGCGAGCTGTTCGAAAAGCAGGTGGAAGCCGCATGACGACTCGTCACCTGCACAACGAGGCGCGAGGGTACGAGCCCGAGCGTAAGAAAGGCGTGCCGAAGCAGAGTAAGGCCGGGCATGCCGAGGCGAACACGGCACACGCGCAGGACGCGCGTGAGCCCGATGCCGGAGCAGGCGTAGCGCCTGACGCAGCTGCAGCACGGGGACCCACCGGGGCGCCCACCAAAGGGCAAAGGGAAGTCCGTATGAACGTTGCCGACAGAAGGCCGTTGCCGTGTCCGTCCGACTGGACCTTCGAGCTGATCGAAGAGTACGACACTCACATCTCGCATGTTGCGGAGCAATATGAACTAGATGTCTACCCAATCCAGCTCGAGCTCATCAGCGCTGAACAGATGATGGACGCGTACGCGTCCGTCGGCATGCCGGTCAATTACCGGCACTGGTCGTTCGGCAAACACTTCCTTGCCACTGAAAAAAGCTACAGACGCGGGCAAATGGGCCTCGCGTATGAGATCGTCATCAACTCCAACCCTTGCATCGCGTATCTGATGGAAGAGAACACGATGACGATGCAGGCGCTCGTCATCGCGCACGCGGCCTATGGGCACAACTCGTTCTTCAAGGGGAACTACCTGTTCCGTCTGTGGACGGATGCGCACGCGATCATCGATTACCTTGTCTACGCGAAGAACTACATCGCGGAGTGCGAAGAGCGTTTTGGCCTCGACCGCGTGGAAGAACTGCTCGACTCGTGCCACGCGCTGATGAACTACGGCGTGGACCGCTACAAGCGTCCGCAGAAGCTGTCGCTGCAGAAGGAGTTCGCCGCGCGCCGCGAGCGCGAAGCGTATCTGCAGTCGCAGGTGAATGAGTTGTGGCGCACGCTGCCGAATCGTCACACGCCTTTGCCGGAAGAAGTGGAGGAGCGCTATCCGCCGGAGCCGCAGGAAAACCTGCTGTATTTCGCGGAGAAGAACGCGCCGCTGCTCGAGCCGTGGGAGCGCGAGGTCATCCGCATCGTGCGCAAGATCGGCCAGTACTTCTATCCGCAGCGTCAGACGCAGGTGATGAACGAAGGCTGGGCTACGTTCTGGCACTACACGCTGCTCAACACGATGTACAACGAGGGCAAGCTCGAAGACGGCTTCATGATGGAGTTCCTCCATTCGCACAGCAACGTCGTCTACCAGCCGCCCGTGACAAAGCCGTATTACAGCGGCATCAATCCGTACGCCCTTGGCTTTTCGATGATGAGCGACATCCGGCGCATCTGCGAGAACCCGACGGAAGAGGACCGAAAGTGGTTTCCGGAGCTCGCGGGCAGTCCGTGGTTGCAGGCGTTGCATTACGCCATGCGCAATTTCAAGGATGAGAGCTTTGTCGCGCAGTATCTGTCGCCGCATCTGATCCGTGAAATGCGGCTCTTTTCGGTGCTCGATGATGATATGCGTGATGCGCTCGAGGTTTCCGCGATTCACGATGACAGCGGGTATCGGTATGTGCGGCAGGCGCTGTCGCGGCAGTACGATATGCATCATCGTGAGCCGAATATTCAGGTGTATTCGGTTAATACGCGCGGCGATCGTAGTCTGACGTTGCGGCATTTTATGAGCGATAACCGGCACCTGTCGGGTGATAGTGATGAGGTGCTCAAGCACATGGCTCGGTTGTGGCAGTTTGATGTGTATCTGGAAAGTGTCGACGAAAACGGCACTGTGAGGAAACGCTACGAGTGTCGGTATACGGCGCCTGCCGTGCGGGTCTGATCGGGTTTTTTCTGGCTGGGTTTGGGTTCGGTTTGGGTTCGCGGTGCGGCTGGTTTGGTTTGCTTGTGCTTTTGCTCGCATCCGCGTTTTGTTAGCGTGCTTCAAGCGTCGCCCCTGTGCGGGGCGGCACCTACTTTTCTTTGCCGCCGCAAAGAAAAGTAGGCAAAAGAAAGCGGCTCACACCGCCAGTTCTTGTATTTGCCTGAGGGCCCCCAACCGGTCTTATGCTTCACACGGCAATCACGTGACTCATGTTCTCGTTGCCAACGCTTTGAATTGACGCCTCACCAACCGCGCGCGCCCGCGTCGCAGCACGCCGTGCCAGATGTTCCTCCGCCGCCCAGGTGGCAAACTGTGTGTAGGCCGTAGCGCCTCGCGCGCCTCACTTCGAACCCGATAGCGAACGCTCCACCTTGTAAGAGCGCCGAGCTATACGACGCGACAACCTACACACAGTTTGCCACCTGGGCGGCACATACCATTCGCTGCCGCTGGCCCGAGTACGGGTATTCGAAGCGGGTGAGGCGTTCATTCGAAGCGTTGGCAACGCACACAAACAGAAAGGCTGCCGTGTGAAGCGTAAGACCTGGGGCTGTCATAGATTTTGTGTTCAAGGCATAACATGTAGCTCAAGGAGCATGTATGCCACGCAAACCCAAGACGACCACCGAAGCGCAGACAGCGTTGCCGTCCATTCCGAAGGAACTAATCGACCAGTTCGTGAAGGGGCCGATGACGGCCGAAGCGGTGCATGCCGCTTCGGCGGCGTTCAAGAAGGCGCTGATCGAGCGGGCGCTGGGCGCCGAACTTGGACACCATCTGGGCTATCCGGCGGGTGCCGTGCGGCCAGAAGATGCGACCAACCAGCGCAACGGCAAGAGCGGCAAGACAGTGCTGACCGACGACGGTCCGCTACGCCTGGAGATTCCCCGTGACCGCGACGGCAGCTTTGCGCCGATCCTGATTCCGAAGCACGAACGGCGTTTTACCGGCTTTGACGACAAGATCATCGCGATGTACGCCCGTGGCATGACAGTGCGCGAGATCCAGGGGTTTCTGGCCGAGCAGTACGGTACCGATGTATCGCCGGAATTCATCAGTTCGGTGACCGATGCCGTGATGGACGAGGTGAGTATCTGGCAGGCGCGTCCGCTCGAGCCGATGTACCCGGTAGTGTTCTTTGACGCGCTACGCGTCAAGATCCGCGAGGAAGGGATGGTGCGCAACAAGGCGATCTATCTGGCGCTGGGCATCCTGCCGGACGGCACACGGGACATCCTGGGGCTGTGGATCGAGAACACGGAAGGCGCGAAGTTCTGGATGAAGGTATTCAGCGACCTGAAGGTGCGTGGCGTGCAGGACATCCTGATCGCAGTCACCGATGGACTGAAGGGCATGCCTGAAGCACTGGGCGCGGTGTTTCCGGCCACCACGCTCCAGACGTGCATCGTGCACCTGATCCGCCACTCGCTGGACTACGCGAGCTGGAAAGACCGGCGGGGGCTGGCTGCTGCCCTCAAGCCGATCTATTCGGCAACGGGCGCTGAAGCTGCGCAGACCGAACTGGATGCGTTCGAACAGGGTGAGTGGGGCCAGAAATTCCCGACGGTGGTGGCCGCCTGGCGTCGGGCCTGGGATCGCGTGATCCCCTTCTTCGCGTTTCCGCCAGCGGTTCGCAAGGTGATCTACACGACCAATGCCATCGAAAGTGTCAATGCCCGGCTACGCAAGATCGTCAAGACGCGTGGGCACTTCCCGACGGACGAGGCCGCGACCAAACTGCTATGGCTGGCCTTGCGCAATATCACGGCTGACTGGAGCCGTGCCGCGCATGACTGGAAAGCCGCGATGAACCAGTTCGCGATCCTCTACGAGGATCGCTTCACAAGGAATCATTTGTAGAATGCAATTGACGAGCCTGCCAGATGGCAGGCTTTTATCTGCCTTGCACACAAAAATTCAGACACTCCCTAAGACCTTGTAGGGGCCCTCAGGCAAGAACTAGAACTGGCGGTGTTAGCCGCTTTCTTTTGCCTACTTTTCTTTGCGGCGGCAAAGAAAAGTAGGTGCCGCCCCGCACAGGGGCGACGCGTGAAGCACGCTAACGAATCGCGGATGCCAGCGAAAGCCCGAGCAAGCCAAGGCCAAGGCCAAAACCAAACCAAACCAAACCAAACCAAACCAAACCAAACCAAACCAAACCAAACCAAACCAAACCAAACCAAACCAAACCAAACCAAACCAAAACCAACCGGCATCCACATGCCGCCATCCCCTGGTATCCGTTAAGATACCGACCGCGCAGAACATTACATATCTATACAATCTCGCAGGCGCGCTGCAACCTGCTTGCAACCAGGCCGAAACCTGACTGCAAACCTGGCGGCAGCATCAGAAAGCACAAAGCGGCACCCGACCGCTAAAAAAACCTTAGAAGGGACCGACCCAGCATGACCGACACGACCATCTTCACTCCCTCCGACACCCGGCGCCGCATCTTCGCGATCGTCGGCGCTTCGTCGGGCAATCTCGTCGAGTGGTTCGATTTCTATGTCTACTCGTTTTGCGCGCTGTACTTCGCGCCGGCGTTCTTTCCAAAAGGCGATACCACAGCGCAGCTGCTGAACACAGCGGGCGTGTTCGCCGCGGGCTTCCTGATGCGCCCGATCGGCGGCTGGTTCTTCGGACGCCTCGCGGACAAGCGCGGTCGCCGTTTCGCGATGATGGTGTCGGTGTTCATGATGTGCGGCGGCTCGCTCGTGATCGCCATGCTGCCGACCTATGCGCAGATCGGCGCGCTCGCGCCCGCGTTGCTGCTCGTTGCGCGCCTGTTCCAGGGTTTGTCGGTGGGCGGCGAATACGGCACCAGCGCAACCTACATGAGTGAAGTCGCACTGAAGGGCCGCCGCGGATTCTTCGCGTCGTTCCAGTACGTCACGCTGATCGGCGGCCAGCTGTTCGCGCTGCTCGTGCTCGTGATCCTGCAGCAACTGCTGACGACGGAAGAACTCAAGGCCTGGGGCTGGCGCGTTCCGTTCGTGGTCGGCGCGCTTGCCGCGCTGGTCGCGCTGTACCTGCGGCGCTCGCTCGACGAAACGACCACGGCCGAGACGCGTCAGCGCAAGGAAGCGGGCACCCTGCGCGGCATGTGGAAGCACAAGGGCGCGTTCTTCACGGTGCTCGGCTTCACGGCGGGCGGCTCGCTGATTTTCTACACGTTCACGACCTACATGCAGAAGTACCTCGTCAACACGGCGGGCATGCACCCGAAGACGGCCAGCAACGTGATGACGGGCGCGCTCTTCGTGTACATGATCATGCAGCCCGCGTTCGGCGCGTTGTCGGATCGCATCGGCCGCCGTCAGTCGATGCTGCTGTTCGGCTTCTTCGCGACGATCGGCACGGTGCCGCTGCTGCACGCGCTGAAAGACGTGACAAGCCCGGTGATGGCGTTCGTGCTGGTGGTGATTGCACTGGCTATCGTGAGCTTCTATACGTCGATCAGCGGCCTCATCAAGGCCGAGATGTTCCCGCCAGAAGTGCGCGCGCTCGGCGTCGGCCTGTCGTATGCCGTTGCCAACGCGATCTTCGGCGGCTCGGCGGAATATGTCGCGCTGTGGCTCAAGCAGGCAGGCAGCGAATCGATGTTCTACTGGTATGTGACCGTGCTGTGCGCGATTGCGGGCCTCGTGTCGTTCCGCATGCGCGATCCGTCGAAGGTAGGCTACCTGCGCAACGAGCCGTGATGCGTGCGGCCTGACGCACGAAGCTGAAATGCAAAAAGCGGCTCTTTGAAAGAGCCGCTTTTTTTATGCTGTTTTTGACTGCTGCGCGATGCGCGCGAAAGATACTCAGGGGAAGCGCGGCGCCGAAGGCGGCGGCAGCCCGCGCCACTTCATGGCGATGAACGCGCGCGCGATCAGCGACAGGTGATAGTAGAACCGCGCTTCGAAACCATATGCATACGCATACGGATGCTCGAACGCTACGCGCAGTGCCGCAAGCGGTGCATCGTTCTTCGCGTACAGCGACACGACGATGGGCGCGAGCCTTC
Source organism: Paraburkholderia terrae (assembly GCF_002902925.1). Classification (GTDB taxonomy): domain Bacteria; phylum Pseudomonadota; class Gammaproteobacteria; order Burkholderiales; family Burkholderiaceae; genus Paraburkholderia; species Paraburkholderia terrae. The sequence continues at coordinate 1,552,081 of NZ_CP026111.1, forward strand.
GCAACGCAAGCCGCCGAGCCGGTTCGAGCGATGCGTCGAGCTTGAGTGCCGTCACGAACTCGAAAGCCGTCAGCGAAGCAGCGAAGGTCGAGCCGCGCGTGCTGTGCGAAATCGACACATCGGTCTTGCGGTAGTACGACACATAGCGATGCAGGTAATACACCTGTGAAGCGGCAAGGCACAACTCCGAGCCGAACACGTAATCGCAGCACATGCCTACGTCGTCGCGATAGCTGATCCGCTTGACGAGATCCGCATTCGCCATCCAGCCGTTGTTCGGGAACATCTGCACGAGACCCGTGCGTCCCGGTTGCTTTTGCAAGCCTTGCGCGAGCGCCGTGCGATGGAAGTCGGCATTCAGGGCCGCGCTTTTCGATGCATCGACGTTGCCTTGCGCATCCACTTCATATTGATCGGCGAACGCGACTTCGAGTTGCGGATGCTGCTGCCATAGTTCCAGCAGACTCGCGATGCCGTCGTTGGCGAAGTAGTCGTCGTCGTGAATCAATGCGATCTTGTCGCCGCTGGCGCGCGCAAAAAGACTCGCGACGTTGCGCGCCTGACCGAGCGATGGCTCGTTCTTCACATAGCGAATGCGTGCGTCGTGCGCGTAGCGCGCTGCGATCAGCGCTTGCGTGCGGCTGTCGCTCGAATCGTCGCCGATCAGAATTTCGATGTTCGTATGTGTCTGAGCCAGACACGAGTCCAGACATTCGACGATCAGTTCAGGCCGATTGCAGGTCGGGACGCAAATGGAAACCTTGCAGGATGTCGTCATTGTTTTCCGCTCGCTCCATTAAACGGATGGCAGCGAACGCTTCACATTACGAAATGTTTCGCTGCAAGCGGAAAGGTAGATGAAGGGGGCGAAAAAATAACCAGAAATAATTCAGTAAAAAATGCGGGGCGCGTCGAGTCGCACGGCACACAATGCACATGCCGCGCCGAAAAAAATGCGGCGGCCCTGCAAAATGTGCAGGCCGCCGTATTTCTTGCCACAAATGACCGCGCTTGCGCGCAATTTGTATCAGCCGGAATTTGCCGGTATCAGCTGCCTTCTAGCCAACCGGCGTTTCGCCCTCGCCGGAATTCTTGCCGGGGTGATCCGCGGGCGACCGCTTGCGGTTATCGTCGTCACGCTCTGGCATCTTGCTGTTTTCGTTGTCGCTATGAACCGGGTGCTTCGGGTGTTCGATGTCGCCGCCCGGGCTGGTTGTGGCTGCCTTTTGCTGCTTTTCGCTGCTCATGAGACGCTCCCTCCTGACAATGCCTGTCGATGATCGAGCAATTGCCGCTCCCGTCCCGCCATTGATAGACTCATCGGCAGGCGCGAACCATTAAAAACAGCCTGACGGAGACAAGCTATGAGCAAAATCGCGTTTCAGGATTTCGAACGCCAGGTCTTGCAACGCCACATGATCCGCGGACATGTGTACGAGAATGCCGCCGCGCTCGTCGACCGCGCGAACGCGTGGCTTGCGGAGCACAACGTCGATGTGATCAACATCGAAAGCCTGTCGACCTTCGGTTCGGGCGACGATACGAGCGTGAGCCACTGGTATTCGGGTATCCGCGTCTGGTATCGGGTCGAATAGCGTCGCGGCGGGGGCCGCTTTTCGCCGCCCGCGCTTTTTGCCCGCTATTTGCCGGAGACCACCAGCTTCACCTTGTTCGCGCCGGCGGGCATCGCGGTGATTTGCGTACGCGTTTCGCGCGGACCGATATAGAAGTGCTGACGCGCAGGCGAATTCACGTCATGCGTGGCGTCGGGCAGGCACGAGGCGATGTCCGCCGCGACCGCCTGCAAGGCAGTCACACTCGACCCTGCGCCGCCGCTCGGCGTCCATGAGCATTCGTAGCTGCCTTTGGCCGCACCGCATTGCGCGTCGGCGCCGTAGGGCTGCGCGACGCCTTTGCCGTCCTCCGGCGTCAGTTGAGAAAAGCCCGTGGGCGCGGCCGCGACGATGCGCTTGAGCGCCGTGCAGGGGCTGGGCGCGTCGTCGGCGCGCGCCGATAGCGGCATCAGCGTCGCGGCTGCGAGCGCGGTGATGGTGAAGAGCGCGTAGATCGAATGAATGCGACACGCGCGTCGGCTCGGGTGCATGTGCGTCTCCTTGGCATGGATGGCTGCGGTGCGTGAATTCGCAGCCGATCTGCTCAGCACTGTGCAATGAACGCGCCTGATCGCTCGCGCGCGCCGGAAGCGCCTGTCTGGCGTGGCGCGGCGCGTCGGTCACAGGAGAAGCCTGACGTCAGGCCGCCACTTCGTGCTGCTCTTCGCGCTCGAGCGAGCGCGTGCGACGCAATTCCGGAAACAGCTTCATCCACAGCAGCGCGATCGCGATCGTCGCGCATCCGCCGATGAGCACGGCCGTTTGTGCGCCCCACCAGCCCGCCGTCACCCCCGACTCGAACTCGCCGAGCTGATTCGACGTGCCGATGAACAGCGAATTGACGGCGCTGACACGGCCGAGCATCTCGTCGGGTGTGCGCAACTGCACGAGCGACAGCCGCACGACCACGCTGATCACATCCGATGCGCCGAGCGCCATCAGCGCGAACAGCGACACGATGAACGAATGCGACAGTCCGAACACGAGTGTCGCGATGCCGAACGCGATCACGCCGCCGAACATCGCCGCGCCGGGCCGCTTGCGCAACGGGAAATGCGCAAGCCAGATCGTGCCGCCGAGCGCGCCGACAGCCGACGCTGAACGCAGCAGGCCGAGGCCGAGCGGCCCCGCATGCAGCACGTCGCGCGCGAAGATCGGCAGCAACGCGGTCGCGCCGCCGAACAGCACCGCGAACAGATCGAGCGACAGCGCGCCGAGAATCACCGGCTGGCTGCGGATGAAACGCACGCCCGAGAACACCGATTCGAGCGTCACGGGCGCGCGCGGCACGGGCTTCGTGCGCAACGGGATCGTGCTGACGGCGGCGGACGCCAGCGCGAACGACAGCGTGCAGGCGAGATACGCCGCGCCCGGCCCGATGCCGTAGAGCAGGCCGCCGAGCGCCGGCCCGCCGATCTGCGCGGCCTGGTTCGCGGAGGTGGCCCACGCCGTCGCCTGCGAGAGCTGCGCGCGCGGCACGACACCGGGCAGCAGCGACGCGACAGCGGGCGACTCGAACGCGCGCGCCGCGCCGACACAGGCGGCGAGCACGTAGATCACGGGCGCGCTGATCCAGCCGCCGAACGTGCCCCACGCGAACAGGGCCGCGGCCACGCATTCGAGCCCCTGGCAGATCGACGCGATGCGCCGCCGGTCGTAGCGGTCCGCGACCTGGCCGACGACGAGCGTCAGCACGAACATCGGCAGAAACTGCGCGAGGCCGACCAGGCCGAGCGCGAATGCGCTGTGGGTGAGGGCGTAGATGTGCCATCCCATTGCAACGGCGAGCATCTGGAACGACAGCGACGACAGCACGCGCGTACACCAGAAACGCTGGAACGGCGTCTGTCGAGGCAGGCTGATTTCGGCTTCGCGGTCGGCGTCGCCGACGAGTTTGTCGAAGGCGTCAGGGGCGGTGGTCGGGCTGACCTGTTCGCTGGTGTCGGCGGGAGGTGTTTTCATCGATAGATGGATCGTCGTCCCATATAACGGGCGCGATTTCCGTCGTGCATGCGGGCCTGCGCTCAGGCACCGCATTTGCACGCGCATTGGCGGAAATAGCTCAACGGAACCGCGTGTTCTGTCGAGACTTCGTTCGGGCCGCCAGTGTAGAGCAAGTCAGCCGCGCTTGCCGCGTCGCACCCGAACCTGTCCGGCATCACCCGTTACGAGGCATTACGGTGACTTTGCGCTGCACCTTTTCAAACGACCTATATGAACCCTTGAACCATGGATGATCTGCTCGCCCGTATGTTCCACCTGCAACCGTCGCTGCTCGTGACGCTCACGCATGACCTGATGCATGCGGGCATGGCGATTCTGATCCTGATTGCCGGTTGGTGGCTGTCCAACCGGCTCGGCGCGCTGCTGTCGAAGGCGATGTCGCGCACCCACGCGGACCCGACGCTCGCGCCGATGATCAACGCGATCGGCACATGGACCGTGCGCGTGCTGGTGCTGTTCGCGGCGCTCAGCGAAGTCGGCGTCGCAACGGCGAGCGTGCTGGCCGTGCTCGGCGCAGCCGGACTCGCAATCGGACTTGCGCTGCAAGGGACGCTGCAGAATATTGCAGCCGGCATTATGTTGCTGATGCTGCGGCCATTCCGGGCCGGCGACGTGATCGAAGGCACGGGCGCGACGGCGGGCATCGTGCGCGAAGTGGGGCTGTTCACGACGCGCATCGAACGCAGTGACGGTAATGCCGTTTTCGTGCCGAACAGCCAGATCTGGAGCAATCCTGTGATCAACTACAGCAGCGGCGGCACGCAGCGCGTCGAGGTGAAAGTGGACATTGCGCAGCGCAAGGACGTCGCCTGCGCGATTGAGGCGCTGAGGAAGATGATTACCAGCGATCCGCGTGTGCTGGGCGGCGCGACGCTCGCGCCTGTCGTGACGGCAGCGGATCACCAGCGCGGGGGCGGCGCGGTGGTGCGTCTCGCCGTCTGGGTCAGCGGCTCGGACGCTCAACTCGCCGCCGATGATATGCGCGATCGTGCGCGGACCGTGCTGGAAGAGGCGGGCTGCAAGACGGCGGACGCTTCGCGAGCGCAGCCTGGCCGTGTGCGTCAGTCGGAAACGCCTTACGCCTGATTGATACCCCTTCGGCAGGCGCCGTTTGACTGACATCGAGTGGGCGCGCCTGACCATTTTCTCCTGCGCGAATCGGCGCACGGCACGCACCGCTTCATCGCCAGATTTGCCCGTTTTCTGAGCCTTTCCCCCGAGACATGGCCTCTTTCCAAGCGAGGCGGGACGCACGCGAGGGTGCAATTCCGCACCGCCATGTTGCAAAGCCGCAATTCGACCTAGGTACAAACCCTAGTATTGAGATAAAATGGCGCTCTAAAGGAAGAGATTGCCATGTCGCCCCGTTTTCAGATCTTTGAAAAAATTGCCTTTTCGCTGGTCGTGATGTCCGCCGTGCTGTGCTCCGGCTATATCGCGTGGGAAACGTCGCCCGGTTTCCAGGACGCCGTGCATGCGAGCGCCGCCGCCGTGCGCTGGAGCGGCGACTACTCGTTCATCTGCGCGTCGACGGCGACCAACGCCTGCGATCAGTTGCCCATCGACTGACTCCTCGACGCCGAACGGCATAGGAAGCTGGCGCGTCTCTCGGCGCAGGCCAGCGAGCAGCGTCGCGTAATTTTCACCCCTTCCGTCCGTCTTTTTTTCAACGCGCCTGCCGGTCATCCGGCCTGAGCCGCGTCCCGTCTCGAACATGCATCTGGAATGCCGCTTGCTTTCAATTGAGCGGTTGGGCTTCGTCTGTCGCCACGACACGCGGCCCGTTCCATCGAAAACCGTCGTCGCAGCCCGTCGAGCATCATGATCCGGACTGCACGGTGTAGAACAATTCCGATGCATTCAGGAGCCGCGCCATGACGCCCGCCACCCGCTATGAAATGCAGATCCTGCAAACGGACATGCGCATGCTGATCGCCGTCGACGACACTGCAATCGAGTTCATTCCCGGCACGGCCGCAGGCGGCGACATTGCGGGCAAGCCGTACGCCGTGCTGCACACGGATTCGCTTGCGACGCTGAGCGGCTGGCGCGAGGTGATGCAGGCAGGCGGGCGCCCGCATCGGCTCGTCAATAACGCCTATGGCTATCGTCAGGAAGTCAACAATCCCGACTGGTAAAGCCACCGTCCCGACGCGCGCCTTCGCGGCCACGCGGCGCGGTGCGCTTCGACGCCTCCTCAACCGCTGAACGCGGCGCATGCTGACGATCCTGCTCACTGCCGTCGTCACGCTCGTCGTGGTGCTCGCGATCGCCAATCTGTCGACGGGCGAGAAGAAGATCGAGCACAAGATCGAGCGCCGGTACGGCAGCGACGATCCCCAGTTCATCCGTTCGATGGGTCTGCTGCTGGGGCCGCCCGTCATATCCGGCAACCGCTTCGACGTGCTCCTCAACGGCGACGAGATTTTTCCGTCGATGCTTGAGGGCATTGCGAGCGCGCAGAAAACCATCACGTTCGAAACGTTCATCTACTGGTCCGGCGCGATCGGCGAGCAGATCGCCGGCGCGTTGTCGGAAAAGGCGCGCGCAGGCGTTGCGGTACATGTTCTGCTCGACTGGGTTGGATCGCAGAAGATGGATCGGCACTATCTGCAGATGCTCAAAGATGCAGGCGCTGAAGTGATTCAGTACCACAAGCCGCACTGGACCGGGCTTGGCCGCATGAACGACCGCACGCACCGCAAGCTGCTGGTGATCGACGGACGCATCGGCTTCACGGGCGGCGTTGGCATCGCGCAGGAATGGACGGGACATGCACAGGACGACATGCACTGGCGCGATTCGCATTTTCGCGTGACGGGCCCTGTGGTCGGACATATGCAGGCCGTCTTCATGGATAACTGGATCAAGGCGACCGGCAATGTATTGCATGGGCCCGACTATTTTCCTGAAGCGGAAGAAGCGGGCGATGGCCTCGCGCACATGTTCAGCAGTTCACCGTCGGGCGGCAGCGACGACATGCAGTTGATGTATCTGATGGCGATCACGGCGGCGACGGATTCGATCCATCTCGCGAGCGCCTATTTCGTGCCCGACAAACTGACGATCAACGCGATCGTCGAAGCGGCGAAGCGGGGTGTCGATGTGCGGATACTCACGCCCGGCAAGCACATCGACACGCATACCGTGCGCGAGGCGTCGCGCGCATGCTGGGGACCGCTGCTCGAAGCGGGCGTGCAGATGTTCGAGTATCAACCTACGATGTTCCACGTCAAGCTGCTCGTCGTCGACGACTACCTGGTGTCGGTCGGCTCGACCAATTTCGATTCGCGCTCGTTCAAGCTGAACGACGAAGCCAACCTCAACATCTACGACGAGGCGTTCGCGCGCCTTCAGACGCAGATCTTCGCCGACGATCTCGCGAAGTCCAAACGCGTGACGCTCGACGACTGGAACAGGCGGCCATGGACCAGGAAACTCGTCGATCGCGCGGTCGCGCTGCTCGATTCTCAACTTTGACGTGCAAACCAAGGCGCGTGACGCCCGTGCGATCCGCGCGTGGCGGCACACGCATGCATAGGCGGCGCGCGCTCGGGTGGATCGCCTGCGGGCGGCTCCTGGCTGGGCGGTGCGCGGTCCGGTTCGCGCCCGGGGATAGGCGGTGAGTGCGGGTCCGGGGCGGGATCGTCGTCGGGCGGCGGCGCCGGATCGGGTTCGACCTCGGGTGGCATCGGCGTATGCAGCCGTTTGCCGATGCGACACGGTGAAATAGAAAACACACGAAACGCGATCGGGTTCATCGTGAGGATCTCTCGCATGCAGTTCGATACACCGATGAATTCCGCAATGCATGTGCCATCCATCCACGCATCACGATGCATGCGTCGTAGAACCACCGCATGCACGATAGTTGGACGCGCACGATAGTGCATCGCGCTAGAACCGCTCGATCATTCCGATCTGCACGCCACGAACGGGCGCCCCCGGATAAGCGACGGGGATGCCCGTCACGTTCACGCCGCGCAGCGTGAACGTGGCCTGTCCGCGATTTTCGAGGTCGGCGGCGCTGAGATATAGCAACAGCGCCTTCGACACCTGATAGTCGAAGGCGATGCTGAACTGATCGGCGTCGTTGTCGCCGCCGCTGCGGTCGCGCGCGTGCGCGTAGCCGACGGATGCACTCGCCTGCGGCGTGATCTGCCATAGGGCGGATACCGAGAGGCCGTCATCGTGATAGCGCGGCGTCCCGCCGTCACCGTTGAAGTACGCGATGAAGCCCGTGAGCGAGCCCCATTGGTACGACGCGCCCGCGAAGTTCGCGCGCAAGGCGCCGTCGCCATGTGTCTGCTGGTGCGCGTAGAGCAGCTTCATGCCGCCGAGTGCCCATTCAGCCGTCACGTAGTAGCCGCCAATGCCGTTGCCGTCGTCGCCGGGATCACGCAGCGCAACCATGCCCGTCGCGCTGAAGCCGCCGATGGTCGGCGACAGATAGGCGAACGCGTTGTCGGTGTAGGGCGTGATCTTCGACAGGTTGTTCAGGCCGGATGCGATCGTGCCGGCGCCGAACGCGTCGAGTTGCCCCTTGAACGGAATGTAGAGGGGCGAATACTGCCGGCCGGCGCGCAACTCGCCCCACGCGCCGTGCGCGCCGATCCACGCCTGCCGGTTGAAGATGCTGCCCGGCACCGAGAACGCGCCGCCTGCCGAATCGAAACCGTTCTCCAGCGTGAAGACGAGGCTGTTGCCATCGCCAAGCGGCTCGCTGCCGTGCAGGCCGAAGCGCGTGCCGCGATACGCGCCCGAGTCCATGCGCGCGACATAGCCGCTGCCGGGATTGGTCACTTCGATGCTGGTATCGATCAACCCGTAGAGCGTGACGGAGCCTTGCGCACGGGATGGCGACGCAATGACGAGCAGACAGGCGAGGGCGAGCAGGCGGCACACGGCAACGAGCGCTACGAGGCGTCGCCGCGAAGGGGAGCATGGATCAGGAAACGGCAGCCGGCTGGACGTGACGGACGTTGGCATCTCTCGGGCGATTGTTATGGCGTCGCGAGGGCGCAACGCCATCGACGACACTGCCGCATGCAGATACCAGCGAATACTAACCGAACATCACCAGCGCAAGGCGCACTACATGTTCGTGTAAGAACTGCACCAGCCGCCGCCCGCCACCTGCTTCGTTCCGAACAGCGTGCAACCGCCCCATGCATCCGTTGGATTGCCCTGGAACAGCGAGCAGTTGGCGCAGGTCTGCCCGGCCTGGTAGGTTGGAAAGCGCGCCTTGTCGACTTTCGCTGCGGCGATTACGTAGCCGACCGCTTGCGCAGCGGGATCGCTCTCGCTCAGTTTGTCGTCGGCGCGCGCGTCGCGGCTCGCGGCGAGCGCTGCACACAGGCCGGCCGCGGAGCCGAGGCCCGCGACGATGAACTCACGCCGGGTTGTTGTCATGATCGGTCTCTGGTGGGCGAGGCGGTGAGGCAGACGTGAAGGATGGCATCGGCCGCCGCTGATTGATGGCGGCAAACACGGCCATCAGCAGCACGAATGCGAGCACGAGCAGGCTCGCGTTGAGCAGCGCGCGTTCGTAGCCAAGCTCGCTGACGTTGATGAACGGATAAGGATAGAAGTCCGACTGCGCGCCGCGCAACAGGGTCAGCGCGAGATAGCCGAGCGGGAACACTAGCCATCCCAGCAGATGGCGCAGCGTCAGGTGAAAGCGCGGCACGAACAGCAGCCAGTAGAGCGCGGCGAGCATCGGCACGACGGTGTGCAGGGTTTCGTTGAGCAGCATGCGCCAGCCCGACGGCGTCCACAGATGGCGTAGCAGCAGGTTGTAGGCAACGCCGACGAACACGATATAGCAGGTCACGGCCGTCACGACCGTGGGTTGCCGGAAAAAGCGCACGAGCGGCGGGCTGCGACGCGGGAAGCAGGCGACGCAGGTGAAGCACAGCGCGCAGGTGAAAATGGTCAGATTGGTCAGATAGCTGGTGAGCCGCTCGATGCCGTCGATCACGCCGAAGCCGCGCGACAGCATGCGATGCACGGTGATGTCCGTCTGCGCGGCAAACGCGAGCCACGAAATCAGTGCGATCGACATGGCGAGCGCGACGGATGCAACGCTCGGCGCGTGCAGCGGCAACTCGGGCTCGATGATGCCGGTCGGTGGCGTATCTCGGCGCACAGCGGGGGACACAGGCTTCTTCATGCGTCGATTCTATACGCGTGAAGCGACGCGTGCAGGCGCTGCGCGGGTCGAAGCGCAGCCGGGCTATCAGCCGAATCAGCCAAAAAAAAAGGAGCCGGTCCGCAGATTGCCGCGGCCGGCCCGTTACATCGTCCCATCACGGTCCGTCAGGGACGCAGGAACTCAATGCACGACATCAGTGACCGTGGCCATCATGGTCATGATCGTGATCGTCGTCATCGCGGCCGCAGACGTTGTCATGATCGTGATCGCGGCCGTTCTTCGACACGCCCGGCAGGCGCTGCGCGACATAGTCGGGCAGATCCGACGTGTCGATCGCGAACACGAAGAACTGGTTCGGATTCGCGATACCCGACGGATGGTTCGTGTCGGTGACGGTCCCGATGAAGTCGTTGTCGTTCGCGACGTAGAGCGTGTGCTTCTTCACGCCGCGCACCGTCACGTCCGGACCGAACGCAATGCCTTCGATCTTCGCGGGAATGTCGTTCGCGTTATAGCCGTGGGCCGTCAGCGCCGCGACGATATCGAGGAACAGCGTCTTCTTTACCGCAAACGGCGCGAGGCCGCTCGCGCCGCTTGCCTGGCTCACGTCCGCTGCGCCCGTCAGGTCGATGCGGTTGAGTTGCTTGAACACAGCCGTCGAGTTGTCGCCGAGACCCTTGCCGTCGCGCTCGTCGACGAGCAGTTCGTGATCGTTGATCGCAAGCACGTCGCTGATGGTCGGGTACTTCGGCTTGGACGCCGTACCGATGTTCGTCAGCTGATACGCGTATTGCGTCGTGCGGCCCGTGCGGATGTCGATCTTCACGATGCGCGTGTATGGGGCGTCCGTGCCGCCGTCCTGGATCAGCGGGCTTTGCATCGCGCCGAACAGCGTGGTGCCGTCGGGCGAGATCGCGAGACCTTCCATGCCCTTGTTCGCGACGCGGCCCGACGTGTTGATGCTGATCTCGTCGTTGCCGACGGGCGAGAGCGTCGACACGGCGAACGTATCGGGCAGCTTGTACGTTGCAATGCGGCGGCCGCTCTTGCGGTCGAAGCGATAGACGTAGGGGCCGTATTCGTCGGAGATGAACACGCTGTCGCCGTCGTTCGCGATGCGGATGCTTTCGGGATCGAAGCGGCCGTCGAGCGGATACGTCGACAGATGCGTCGGATCGAAGTTGTCCGAGCGGCCCGTGAAGTAGTTCGTGTGGTTGTCGCGGTTGAGCTTCGGCGCGCCGTTCGGCACCCCATACGCGGCGCCCGTGCCATAGACGAGGCGATCGGACGTGTGCAGCAGCGTCGTGTCGACGAGCTTCGGCGTCAGCGTGAACGGCAGCGACGCACCTTTCGGCGCGTCTTCCAGGCGCAGACGAATCGTCTGGAAGCGGTTGATGTACGACGCGGTGTCGTCGATCGCCGCGTTGTACGAGATCGCGTTCGGGCCGCGATCGGGCACGGCGAGGAACGTATGGCAACCCGCGTAGCCGATACCCGAGCCGAGACCGCCGAGCAGATTGCCGGGCGCACCGTTTTCGAGCTTGCCCGACGTCTCTTTCGATTTGTCGAGCAGATTGCCGTCGAGCTTGCCGATGGCGATCAGATCGACGGACGCGTGAGCGGCGGGAGCAGCGGCGAGCGCCGCAAGCGAGGCGATGGCACCGATCATGGTGCGGGTGAAGAGCGATGAGCGCAGCACAGGAATGTCCCTTGGAGGATCAATGCGATGAAGGCGGCGCCGGGCGCGTACGGCAAAAGAAAGCAGTCTGGCGACCGGACGCAAGGTTTCTTACTTTTTATTTCCGGGGACCGATACTGCGTGACATGTATGTCCGAATTGTGACGGCGCGCCGGCGTGGGGCGCGCTGTGTGCGCAAGCGCACATTCGCATGAGCAAGCGTCATCGACGAAAGCGCACTCAGACGCGCGCCGCATGAACGGGCACGGTGCAGCGCAAGCTATGGTCAGCGCCGCTCGCTGATTTCCGGCGCGATGGCTGCATGATTCAGCAGCGCGACGAGCGTCATGCCGCCCACCACGTTGCCCGCGAGCGTCGGCATCAGGAAGCGGCCGAAATAATCGGCGAATGATGCGTCGCCCGCCAGCACCGCATACGCGACTTCCGTCGATCCCGCGATGATGTGCGACAGCTTCGCCACCGCGACCACCCACGTGATCAGCACGACGGTCAGCAGCCGCGCGGAGCGTGCGCTCGGCAGCAGCCACACCATCAGCGCGATCAGCCATCCGCCCAGCACGGCGCGTATGAAGGTCGGAAAGGTATTGGCGGGACCAACGGCGGAGCGCGCCGTCTCGTCGAGCGCATCGACGACGTCCGCTTCGAATACGCCGGGCAAACGCAGCATCGCGGCAAAAGCCCACGAACTGAGCAGATTGCAGAACAGCACGACGATCCACAGGCGCAGCGCCTTCACCAAGCAGTCGAGATCGCGCCGCGTCAGCACGGGCAGCACGACAGTCAGCGTGCTTTCGCTGAAGAGTTGCTGACGCCCCATGATGACGAGCACGAAGCCCGTCGTGTAGCCGAAGCTCGACACGAGATGCCGCCATGACGTATCGGGCAGGCCGGCCTGGAGAACGGCTGTCGTGAGAAACGAAAATCCCATTGAAAGCCCCGCTGCCAGCGACGACCACACAAGCGCCATGACCGTGCGTTCCAGCGCGGCTTCGCCTTCTTCGCGCACGATCTCGTGCAGCATCAACGCGTGCGGCGCCGTGTGTTGCGCGGCCTGGTCCTGCTCGTCCGCGTCCAGGTGCGGTGACTCCGCGCCGGCTTTTTCCGGGTGGTCGGGCGGCGTGGCACGATCGGTCGTGTCAGGATGTCGTTCGTGCTGGATGGTGTCTTTCGTCATGGCCGCTCGCTCGTACGCTGTATGCGCGCATCCATCGCAGTCGCAAAAACGGTGCCCGAAAAGCGCGGACATGTTCGCGCTTTTTGTCGGACCAGCCTCGTTTCGAGCGGCGAGGAGCGCCGTGCTACGATGAACGCGACCATCATCTGCAACCGTCTGCAAGCGAGACCCAACGCGACATGGCAACCCTTTACGCGAAGCTTGGCGTGTCTCAAGACGCCACCTCGGAAGAGATCAAACGGGCGTACCGGAAGGCCGCGATGAAGTGGCATCCGGACCGCAACGCCGGACAGGAAGAGGTCGCACGCGCGGCCTTCCAGGAGATCAAGGACGCGTACGCGATCCTCTCCGACGACAGTCAGCGCAAGGTCTACGACGCCGTCTACGCGCAGGAGATGCGCCAGTATGAGGCGCTCGAAAGGCGTCAGCGCGAAGTCGAGGCAGCGCGGGCGCGCAAGGCCAAGGCTGAGGCCGAGGCGAAGTACACGCAGATGGTCGGCGTGGCCATGCGCTATGCCGACGAAGGCCATAACCGCGACGTGCTGTTCGGCGTGCTGCTCGGACGCGATTGCGACGCCGACGTGGCGCAACGCATTGCCGATAGCGTGTGGGCCTTGCAGCAGTCGCGGCACGCAGCGCAGGCAGGTGAGTCCGCCGATACGGCTGATGCCGATCGCGCGGACCCCGTCGCTAAGGCTGCGTCATCACGCGAACCTGTTGCGGAAGACGCGCCTTCGCAACCTCAGCCCGCAGCAACGAAACACGACAAGCCTGCGCAGGAACCACGCAGCGCGGGTCTGTTCGATTCGCTGTGGCAGGGCTTTTTCGGCATACGCTCATAGCGCGCCGCGATTTTCGCTTCACACCGCGTGCCATTCAAAATGGCGCGCTCGACTTACGCATGGACATGCTTCGATGAAAGACGCTTTTGAACGACGCGCGTTGCTGCTGCATCTCGGCGACGCGCTGCAAACCCTCTCCACGGCGCTCGCCGCCGATGCAAAACATCACACTGTGCATCATCTGTTGAACGCCCATGCGGAACTGGCTGGGCACGCATGGCTCGCGGCCGTCTCGCCGAAGATGAAGGCGTCGGAGTTTGCGAAACGCGCAAGCGCATCGTTTGCGGAATGGCCCGCGCTGCTGCTTGAAGAGCAGGTGGACTACACGCGCCTCGCACTCGCAGTCCACGACCATCTGTTCGCGGACGATCGCACTGGCTGGCGCACGTACGTCGACGCGATGAAGCGCGAGGTCGAATGGTTCGGCGATGCGCTGCCTTTCGCGGAAGAGCCCGTACAGGCAGCCGAAGCGGCGCCGTCACCCGATGAAACCGACACGCGCGCAAATGATGCCGACGTCGAACGCGCCGACGAGGGCAGCGATCCGCAACGTGACAGCGTCGAGAGCAACGGAGGTTTGTATCCCGCATGGCCGTGGAAGCCAGTCGTGTGATGTAGCAGGAACGACATCGCCTCGCGACAGCCGGTTCGATTCCGGCCATAGCGAGGCGATAGAAGATCACGCGTTCAATGACACAACGCGCGATCAGACACTACGATCAGTAACCCCAGCGTTCGCGTTGACGCTCGTGCCACTCATGCTCACGCCACGCTTCGTGACGGCGCCATTCGCGTTCACGCCACTGATGCTCGCGCCATTCGCGACGCTCGCGCCAGTCGTCGCCGTAGCCGTAGCCCACGGCAACGGGGGCGGGCGCAGCGTACACCGGCTGGGCGGGCACGATCACACCCGGCACGCCGAGTCCGACGGCGACGTCGACATGCGCCGAAGCAGCTGCCGAAGCCGCCAGCATCGCCACGCCAATAGCTGCACCAAGCATCATCTTCTTCATTTTTTGCTCCCTGCGCATGGATGCGCGTCACTGAATTCGGCTTCAGTCTAGGGGCGCGTGTCGGACACAGGTGCTACAGCCGTGCGAGAAAAGTAACGCAGGGTAACAGCGTTCAGGCCGCGCTCAAGCCGCGCACAGTCTCGGCACGCGATGAAACTGGCGGTCGAAGTAGATGAGACTGTCGCCGTCGGCGCACACGCGAATCTGCGTGGCCTCGACGAACATCACCGAATGCGAGCCCACTTCCTTCAGATCGACGATCGTTCCTTGCAGGCTCGCGAGCGCGTCGCGCAGTACCGGCACGCCGTGCGGGCCTTCGTCCCAGATCGGCAGACTGAAGCGCGCTTCCATCGGCAGTTGCGTGAGCCCGGCGAAGTGCCGCGCGAGCAGTTCGTGATGACCCGGCAGCACGTTGATGCAGACATTGCGATTGCGTTCGAACACGGCATGCATCGCGCTCGAACGGTTCATGCAGACGAGCAGCGTGGGCGGCGCATCCGTCACGGAGCAGACCGCACTCGCCGTGATGCCGCAGCGCCCGGACTCGCCGGATGTCGTGATGATGTTGACGGCCGCGCCCAGATGCGCCATTGCCTGGCGGAACTGCTTGCGCGCGTCGTCGGGGTCGAGCATGGTCGGGCGTTGCATATCGGACATGTGAGTGGCTCCCTGCACGGTGGTCGCTATGAATCGATCGCTGAATCGACCGCTCGCCCGCGATTGGTTGCGCGCGCGACGATCCCATGCATCAAGCGTACGGCATGCGTCGCATGAAAAAAATCCGCGCGAGTGGCACGCATGTTGGCACGCTTCCCGACCCGTCTAAAGGTTTTACCAGGTTGCATTCGACTCGCATCTGCGCATCGCGCGTTGGCCTGTGCTGTCACGCGATCAGGCCTGCAATAAAGGCTTTGCACGCGAATTTGGGCTGGTTATGATGAGCTTTCTCAAAATTAAACAGCGAACGCGTGGAGACAGCCGGACAACATCCGGCGCGCGTTGCAGACAGGTTCAAGACATGAGTCCAGCCAGCAAGATCCCGCCAATTCAATCGCCCGCGCCCGTCGTGTATATCGTCGACGACGACAATGGCATGCGCACATCGCTGGCGTGGCTGCTGGAGTCGGTCGGCGTGAAGTCGGAGGGTTTTGCGAACGCCGCGGATTTCCTGCGGGCCTTCGACGCAAACGTCCCCGCGTGTCTCGTGCTCGACGTGCGGATGCCGGAGACGAGCGGCTTCGACGTACAGGCTGAACTCAACGCGCGCGGCGCGACCTTGCCGATCATTTTCGTCAGCGGGCACGGCGATATTCCGATGTCCGTGCGTGCGTTGCAGAACGGCGCGATCGATTTCGTCGAAAAGCCGTACAACTCGCAGCAGATGCTCGAGCGCATCCAGCGCGCGATGAAACTCGCGGCGCAACGGCATGCGGCGGATCAGAAGCTTCGCGATCTGCGTCAACGGATCGAGTCGTTGACAGCGCGAGAAAAGGAAGTGCTGCGCGGCGTGCTGGACGGAAAGGGCAGCAAGCGCATTGCGTCGGATCTGTCGATCAGCGTGAAAACGGTCTACGTGCATCGCGCGAGCATCAAGGACAAGCTCGGGGCCACGTCTATCGCGACGCTGGTGCGCGATGTGATGGCAGTGTGGAGTCCGGGCGAGGGCGGGCGAGAATGATATCGAACAGCACGGCTTGAGTGAAACGTGCCGTGCCTTTTGCTCGTTGTTCTATCGCATGTAAAGCCCGCCATTAACATCCCAGCACGCGCCGTTAGCGAAGTACGCATCGCCCGATGCGAGCAGCACGGCGACCTGCGCGACATAATCCGCCGAACCGAGACGCCCGCCGGGGATGCTCGCAATGACCTTGTCGAGTTTGTCGGCGGGCACGCTTTCGTGAACGATGGGCAGATCGAGCGGTCCAGGCGAGATCGCATTGACGGTCACGCCGTGCGCGGCGAGATCGCGCGCGAACACCTTGGTCAACGTGATCGCGCCGCCTTTTGCCGCGGCATAATGCGCGCCCGTCGCGGAGCCGCCATTCTGGCCCGCCAGTGACGCGATATTGACGATGCGTCCCGCGCCGCGATCGGCGAAATACTGGCCGAACACCTGGCAGCCAAACAGCACGCTGCGCAGATTGATGTCGATTACCTGATTGAACTCGTCGGCGCTGATCTCCATCACAGGCACGACCTTCGACGCACCCGCGTTGTTCACGAGCACATCGACGCGACCCCAACGCGCGATCAACGCATCGCGTGCGGCTTCGAAGTCCTGCTTGCGTGTGACATCGAGTGCGATCGCGCACGCGGTTTCGTGATGCGCGCTCAGTTCAGTAGCTAGCGCATTCGCGGCATCGAATGCGATATCGGCCAGCGCGACCTTGTAACCCGCGCTGTGAAAATGCTTCGCGACGATGGCGCCCAACCCGCGCGCCGCACCCGTCACGATGACGACTCTGTTCGACATGAGTAACAATTCCTTCGCTGCGTGCGTCCAACTGAACGCACGCCGTTGATCTCAAGAGGCGGCAAGCGCCGCTTCGAAGTGCGCGGCGACGGCGCACACCTGTTCGTCCGCGCCTTTACGCCCGACGATCTGCAAACCCGCCTTCATCGGCGAGCCTTCAATCGGGATCGGCAAGCTCAACGCGGGATGCCCGCTCAGATTGAACGGACGGATCAGCGACGACATCGTGAGCACGGGCGTGCCGTTGCGTGCGGCTTCGATCGTGATTGGCAAGGCGGGCAAGGTCGGCAGCACCAGTACGTCGGCATTCTCGAGTGCGCGATCGACGGCGGCCGTGAATGCGCGCCGCGCGCGCTCGGCGGCGTCGAGTTGCGCCTGGGTCGTTTGCACCGCTACGCGCAAGCGTGCGTCGACATCCGCACCGAGTTTGCCCGTTTCGACGAGATGCGCGAATGCGCGCGCCGTTTCTGCGTTGATGACGGCGAGGCCCGCTTCGAAGGCTTCTTTCAGGTGCTCCAGTTCGATCACGTTTGACGCCAAACCCGCGACCTGCACCGCGCGCGCCACGCCCTGGCGGATGGCCGCGTCTGCGTCGACGGAAACGATCGCGACGTTTGCGCTTGCGTTCGCGCGTTTCGCGGCGTCCGTGTCGAACGCGGGTGCGATAGCCGCCATTGCATGGACCAGCGTGGCGATATCGCGTGTGAATGGACCCACGCAATCGAGCGTGGATTCACGTGGTACGGCGCCTTTGCGTGACACGCGCCCGAACGTCGGCTTGAGTCCGATCACGCCGCAGCATGCAGCCGGTCCGCGAATCGAGCCGCCCGTGTCGGTGCCGAGCGCGGCATTGACCAGTTTCGCTCCGACTGCCGACGCCGATCCACTCGACGAACCGCCGGGAATGCGCGCGGCGTCCTGCGGATTGACGGGCGTACCCGTGTAGTCGTTGATGCCCGTCATGCCGAACGCGAGTTCGTGCATGTTGGTCTTGCCGGTGATACGCCAGCCCGCATCGAGCAGACGCTGGACGACTTCGGCATGCGCGGCGGCGGGCGGCGCGTCGGCGAGCGAGCGGCTTGCACCCGTAGTCGGATAGCCGGCTACGTCGATCGAGTCCTTGATGGCGATGGTCGGGCCTGGCGCGGCAGGGTCCGCGCTCAGCGTGAATTCGCTGATGAATGCAGTCATGTTGTCGTGTCCTTGCGAGCGTTGACTTGCCAGGGCGCATCGAAGAGGCGCTCGGTGCGAAAGTGCTGGATCAGCCAGTTGCGGCCGTCCTGCGCGGGCACGAAGTCGATTTCGAGCCGCGCGGCGATCAGTTCGGCGCGCGCATCGACATAACCCGACGCCTGCAGCATGATCCAGCGGCCTTTCGCGCGTGCGCCGTCAACGGCGATCGTCTCCGACGTCAGGAAATGCACATTGGTCGCGAAGTGCGGCACGGGTGGCAGATAACGCTGCAGCATTGCAAGGATAGCCTCATGCCCGCGCAGATGGCCAAACTTCTGCGTGTACTGCGGGCCGATGCCTTCCCAGATCGCGTCTTGCGTGAACAGTGCGGCAAGCGTCTCGCCGTCGAGCGTACCCGAGGGCACATCGCACAAGGCCATATAACGCGTAATGGTCTTGCGCACCGCGTTTTCGGCTTCGAGCGCGACGATGCGCGCCTGCAAGGCTTCGAGCGTGCTGGATGCCAACGTGATATCGCTCATGGCTCAGGACGCGTTCTGCGCAGCAGGCGGCACCGTCAACGCACGTCCGACGCGCGCCTCGATCTTGCCGTAGCGCCACAGGTTGTATTCGCCGACGGGCGTCGTGCGGTACAGATTGCACACGGCCACGGCCGTGTCGAAATCGGCGACGTCGGCCATGATGTAGAACGTCCACGGCGCGCCATCCGACTGACCGACGACGAGCCGGTCGTCGTCCATCACGCCGAGCACTCGCACGTTGTCCATCGCTTCGACGGCGGCCAGCATCTTGCCGTAAGCCTGCCATACCTCGCCGATCTTCTCGCGCGGCAAGTCGAAGAAGTTCTGCGTGACGCCGCAGCAGAACAGCACACGCAACGGCAGCGAACGATTGTCAGTCATGAAACGAAACTCCCTTGAAAACAGGCCTGAAATGAAAGGTATCCAACGCAGTTACAGATAGCCGGGGATCGGCGGCACGCCGACGAACACGGCGCCCGCGCCGTCGTAATTACCTTCGCCGAGGAACGCGTGCTGCGTGACAACCATCGCGTCGCGCATCAGACGTTGCAGCGGATGCGAGCGATAGATTGCCATCGTGCCGCCCAGCCGGTACGCGCGGCCCACCACGTCCGCGCCTTCGCGCGCGATCTGCGTGGCCGCGAGGCGCAGCAGGCTGACCTGATCGGGCGTCACGTCGTTGCCGGCGAGGATCGACTGCCACACTTCGTCCGTCGATTCGTAGAAGAACGCGCGCGCCGAGCGCAACTGCGCTTCGGCCTTCGCGAGTTCGATCCGGTAGTACGCGCGATCGGCGAGTTGCGGCGCGCCCGTCGTCGTCTTGCGGCCGCCCGCCATCTGATTGGCGACGTCGAGTGCGGCGCGCGCCAGCCCAAGGTTTACTACGGCCAGCACCTGGGCCGCGTAGGCGATGGTCGGATAGCGATACAGCGGCTCATCGACCGTCGGCGTTCCGCCGCGCACGAAGGTCCAGTCGTCGGCGACGAACTGGTCAGTGACGCGCAGATCGTGGCTGCCCGTGCCTTGCATGCCGACCACGTCCCAGTTCTCGACGATCTCGACCTGCGCCGGACGGAACACGGCCGTGCGCGGCTTGCCGGGTGCGCCGCCATCCTTGCCCACGCCGATACCGACGCCGAGCCAGTCCGCGCCCTTGCAGCCGCTCGCGAATTTCCACGTGCCGTTCACGCGCCAGCCGCCGAGCGCAGGCTGCGCGGCCTGTACGGGAAAGAGGCCGCCGGCGAACACCTGATCGGGGCCGCTGGCGTAGATCGCTTGCTGCGTCGCGAGCGGCAGCGCGGCGAGATACACGTTCGCGCTGCCGAAGCTCGCGACCCACGCAGCCGAGCCGTCCGCGACGGCAATGCGTTCGATCATCGCGAGAAATTCGCCCGGTGCGCGCGCGTCGCCGCCGAAGCGCCGCGGCGTGCCCGCGCGATAGATGCCGGCGCGCTTGAGCTTCGCGATCACATCGCGCGGCACGTGCGACAGCCGATCGAACTCGTCGCGACGCGCGGCGATTTCTTCGATCACCGCATCGAGGGGCAAGGCATCGGCGGGTTCCGATTGCAGCGTGTGAACGTTGCTTGTGGCGAGGGCAGTGGCGGCTGACATGTCGAATCTCCTGAATACGTTTGACGTTATTGACGTTCAGGCCAGTCTAGAAACGCAAAAAAGCGGCAGCAATTGGGGCGCCGGTCCGCGTTTCCTGGTATCGACGCCCGCGCGTCTAAAGAAATCTTTAGACGCGTGACAGATAAGGCCGATGTTATGGTTACGCTTGCACTCCAGCCCCGTCTCACGCGCATCATGAACTTTCCCGCCGAAGAAGATTTTCACCGTCTGCTCGACGCATTGACGCTGTGCGTGCTGCTGCACGACGCGCAGACGAAGGCGATCGTATGGGCCAATCGCGCGGCCTGTGTCGCGTTGGGTTTCTCGCTCGAAGAACTGCTGCCGCTCAAGGCACCCGACATGACGCGTCCCGAGCCGAAGTACCGGCGCGAGGTCGGCGTGGCCGCGATGGATCGCGCGATCACGCAAGGGCCGCAGGTGTACGAATGGTGTTACCGCTCGCGTGCGGGCATCGACATGTTGTCGGAAGCCATTGCGACGTATGTGCCGTTGCATGAGCGTGCCGTCGTGATGGTGCAGTTCCGCGACATCACCGAAGAAGAGGCGACGCGCCGCAAGCTGCGCCGCTATGAAACGCGCCTGCGCGAATTCATGCAGGATCTCGGCGAAGGCGTGGCGGTGTTGACGCCGCGCGGCAAGCTCGAATACATCAGCGAGTCGGGGCGCCGCGTGTTGGGAGTGGGGCCGGGTGAAGCACTCGGTGGCGTGCCCGACTACTGCACGCCCGCCGATCGCAACCGGCTCATCACGCAGTTGCGTCACGCGACGAGCGAGCAGCCGACGCATGCGCAGCGCTACCGGATCACGCGCCGCGACGGTGCGACGCGCTGGTTGCGCATCACGTGCCGGCGGGTTGCGATCGAAAACGACCTGAATGGCTTGCTGATTCACTTCCGCGACATCAGCGACGAGGTCGCGACGGAAGAAGCGCGCCGCACGGAAGCGCGCATGCTCGAATATGCGGGCCGCTACAACGCAATGGGTGAGATGGCGACTGCCATTGCGCACGAGTTGAGTCTGCCGCTTGCCGCCGTGCGTAATTTCATCGAAGGCGCAATTCAGCGTCTGGGGCAGGGCAGCGTCGACTCCGCGATCTGGGGACTGCGCAGCGCGGACCGTCAGGCCGAGCATGCGGCGCTCATCATCAAGAGCGTGCGCGAGTACATCGTCAAGCGCGAGCCGACTGAAACGCATGCCGACCTGCGCGACATCCTGAGCGACGTCGCGTACTTCATCGAATTGCGGGCGAAGGAAGCCGGCGTGCGCATGCGGATCGAACAGGCGAGCGAAGCGTTGCCCGTGTTTTGCGAGCGCGTGCTGATCGGCCAGGTGATTTTGAATCTCGCGTTCAATGCGCTCGAAGCGTTGACGGAAGCAAAGGGCACGACGGGCGTCGTGACGCTCGCGACGGCCATGGCGGAGGGGCGCGCCGAACTGCGCGTGATCGACAACGGCCCCGGCGTACACGCCGACGCGCACGAACGTCTGTTCGACGGCTTTTCTTCTTCGAAGGCGGGCGGCAATGGCATCGGCCTTTCGCTGTGCAAGAACATCGTCACACGGCATGGCGGACGCATCTGGGCACAAGCGGCAGACGGCGGCGGGCTCGAATGCCGCGTCGCGTTGCCGCTCGAACTCGCGCTCGCTCCCGATGCACGCATCTAGCTTTGTCTCAGCGTCCAAGCGAGCGGGCCGTCTGACCGCCAATGCCGAAGTCAGTGTTGGGAATGTCCTTGATCATCACGCGCGTGGCCTGAAGCGGCGCATCGAGCACGGCGGCGGCCGTTTCAGATAACGCGGCGATCAGCGCTTCTTTTTGCGCATCGGTGCGGCCGGCAATCAGGATCGCGACGATCACGGGCAGCGAAGGCGGCGCGCCATGAGCCGCAGTCTTGCCGCCCAGACCGAAATGCGTGGCGGGCATTTCGCTCAGCAGGATGCGCACGGCTTCGGCAGGCGCGCCGATCGCGGCGACCGTTGCTTGTGTGAGACCCTGGATCAGCGACGCTTTGCGCGCTTCGTCGTGTCCATGCGGCAGATAGACTTCGAGTGTAGGCATCGGGGTTCGCTCCTCGCGCGCAACGGCCTTGTAGCCGCTGCGCGCATCGCGCATCAAAGGATCACAGCAGGAAGCCGATCGCGCTCAACGCTTCCGTCGAGTCGATCAGGCGAATCACCTTTTCGACAAGTCGCGGTTCGCCTGTCGCGAAGCTGATCTTGTGCGTGAGATCGGCGGCGAAGATCGTCGACACGCCGCGCTTGTACGCGACGATCACCTGCGCCGATTTCACTTCGACGACATCGGCGGTATCGCTCGTCAACGTGAAGCGCGACACCGTGCGTACGGTGCGTGCCGCATCGGAGGCCGAAGCCGAATAGCCGGACACCATGCGCTGCACACGCAGTTCGCGCATGTGCTGATCGTCGTACGCGTAGTTAAGCGTCGCGGCAAAGTCGGTGGCTTGCGGATCGATCGGCACGACATAGAAGCCCGATGCGTCCCACAGTTCGAGCCACGCGCGATAGTCGCGGCGGTCGAGCATCTCGGCTTCGCGCCAGATGAATTCGATGGCGCGCGCGAGAGTCTGTTGCGAGAAGAGTGCGTTGCGATCGTCCATCATGTCTGCTCCATCATTGCGCGCCACTGGCGATACGCTTCGCGCATGCCCGTTTCATCCGTTGCGTGTGCGGTCTTTTCGCCGTTCGCGGCCGTCGTTTCGCGATTCAATCCACGGTTGACGAGAATCGGTACTTCGGGGCCTGCATACGAGCCGCGCTGCACGCGTTCCCATGCTTCCGCATCGTCGGGACTACCGAAACCGAACGGGCCCTGGAAGTGTTCGTGAATGCGCAGGCGCACGCGGTTCGCTTCGTCGGGGCCGCCGTCCATTGCGAGCGCGACGTGGCGGATTTCCGTTTCTTCGGCGGAAATGGGGCGCAGCACGCGGAAGAACGCCATCGACAGCGCGAGGTTAGGGAACAGGTTCAGGTTGAAGCCGACACCCATCAGCGAACGCACGATGCGCCGCACTTCTTCCGGCGTGTGGCGTTCGGCGAGCTGCGCGGCCAGTTCGTTGAAGCGCTCGGGCAGCGGCGCGCCATCGTCCTTGTCGAGATCGACGAGTTCCGGCACCAGCACGGCGAGGCTATGGCCATTGCCGAGCGAACGGCAGAACGCCTCATCGCTCGTCATGAAGCTGGTGATCGCGGCCGCCGTTTCGTCGTCGATCGATTTCATCCACGACTTGTGTACGACCGGGAAGTGATACAGGTCCGTCGTGTTCTCGAGCTGGATTTTCCAGTTGCCCTTGAACTTGAACTTGTGTTCGCCATTCGCCTTGATCGGAAAGCCTGCGCCTTGCTTCATGAACAGGTCGATCCACGGCTTCGCGCCGCCGAGAAAATCTTCGAGCGGTTCGACGTTCTCGTCGAAGCTCGCGAAGATCAGCCCTTGATAGATGCCGACGCGCAGCTTCGCGAGCGGCAGGTCGCCTTTCTCGCATACGCCTTCGTAGCCGTCGCCGTAGGGCAGCGCACGCAGCGTGCCGTCGAGCGCATATGACCAGCTGTGATACGGGCACGTAAAGCCTTTTGCATTGCCCTTGTGTTCTTCGCACACGGTCGCGCCGCGATGGCGGCAGCGGTTCTGTAGCACGTTCACCGCGCCCGTCTTGTCGCGCACGACGATCACGGGTTGCCGGCCGATCGTGGTGGTGCGGAAGTCGCCGGGGTTCGGCAGTTCGCTTTCATGTGCGACCCAGACCCACGTCTTGTAGAAGATGCGCTCGAGTTCGGCTTCGAACAGGTTCGGGTCGTAGTACAGCGAGGGCGCGATGCGATCGGCGTGAACGCGCTCGCGCAGCGTACTGGTGTCGATGGTTTGCCAGGTAGTGTCGCTCATCGGTGTTGTGTCGGGACGTGATTGTCGGAAGTGAAATCGAACGAAAGCGCACACAGGTGCTGTTTCTTTCGCGTTGACATCAGTCTCGCTTTGCACAGATCATGCGTCAAATCGATTAAAAATGAGCCGGCCAATAAGTCCGGCAAATAATCAAGACCCAGTCGGAAGCCCACCATGACCTCAATCGATCACGTCGATCTCAATCTGCTGCGCGTGTTTCAGGCGATCGTCGATGAGCGCAGCCTCACGAAAGCAGGCGAACGGCTAGCGTTGTCGCAACCCGCCATCAGTTATTCGCTGGCGCGTTTGCGCACGCTGTTCGACGACCCGCTGTTCATCCGCACCCGCTCGGGCATGCAGCCCACGCCGATTGCGCTGGAGCTTGCAAGCATCGTGGGCCGCGCGCTCGATACGGTGCGCGAGGCGCTGCGTTACGCGGAGAGTTTCGACCCAGCGACGAGCACGCGCACGTTCCGGCTGTCGCTTTCGGATGCGGGAGAAATGGCTTATTTGCCGGCGATCTGCGAGGCGTTGCACGAGCGCGCGCCGCGCGTGAAGCTGTCGGTCGAGCCGCTGCCCGTGGAAGAGATAGAAGATGCGCTGCGTTCGAGCAGGCTCGATTTCGCAATCGGCAATCTGCCGATGCTGATGGCGCGCACGCGCCATCAGTTGCTATTCGAAGAGACGTATGTGTGTATGACGCGCAAGCGCCGCGGCCTGCCGGCAGGTTCGGCGTTGAGTCTCGAACATTTCCTGCAGGCTTCGCATGTGCAGGTGCGCTCCGTCGAGCACAGTCACCATGCGCTCGACGATGCGTTGCGCGCGCAAGGCGTGGGCCGCAACATCGTGCTGCAGTTGCCGCACTTCGTGGCGCTGCCCGGCGTGCTGGCTGTGACTGATCTGTTCGCGACGTTGCCGCAAAGGCTTGCAGGCATCCTCAACGGCAACGACGCGTTTCGCATCTACACGTTGCCTGTGCCGATTCCACAGGCCACCGTGACGATGCACTGGCACGAGCACTTCCACGAAGACGAAGGCATCGCGTGGATGCGAGACCTGATGGCCGAAATGGTGAAGCGCTTCGACAAGACGTAGCGTCAGAGGTCGAGCACGAGCACGGGCGAGCGGGAGCGCGACACGCAGCAGCAGATCACGCTGTTGCTCGCGCGTTCCGCCTTGCTCAGACAATGGTCGCGATGCTCGGGCTCGCCGCTCACCACGTCGACCATGCAGGTGCCGCATACGCCTTCGCCGCACGACGTGTCCACTTCGATGCCGATCGCAGCGAGTGCTTCGACGATCGAAGTCTTGCTGTCCACGCGCACGGTCTGCCCGCTGCTGGCCAGTTGTACGTCGAAGCTGTCGAGCGCGGCTTCGCTGCCGGGCGCTTGAGGCTCGGCGGTGAAGCGTTCGAGATGAATTGCATCGGCAGGAAGGCGCGCTTCGCCCGCCGCGACCACGCGATCCATGAACGGCACGGGGCCGCATGTGTAGACATGCGTGCCTTGCGGCACGTCGGCAAGACATGCGGCGAGTTCTGCATCGAGCGCGTCCGGCTCGATGCCGAAATGCAGCTTCGCGTACGCGTCGAACGGAGCGCGCGAGAGCAGCGGAAGAAACGCCGCATGTTCGGCGCTGCGCGCGAAGTAGTGCAATTCGAACGGCACGTTCATCTTCTGCAGCCGATATGCCATCGAAAGCAGCGGCGTGATGCCGATGCCCGCGCCGATCAGCACATGCCGGCTGGCGTTTTCAGCGAGGCGAAACAGATTGCGCGGCGCGCCGACGGACAGTTCGGTGCCGATCTGCACGTCGTCATGCAGCGAACGCGAGCCGCCGCGCGACTGCGTTTCTTTCTTGACGGCGAACAGATGCGTGTCGCGGCAATCGGGGTCGCCGCATAGCGAATATTGGCGCGTGACGCCCGAGGGACTCGTGACATCGATGTGCGCGCCGGGTTCGTACGCGTCGAACGGCACGCCATCGAGGCGCGAAATGACGAATGAGCGGACGCCGTGTGCTTCGTCGCGCACGGCGTCGACGCGAACCTTGAACGATTGAGCTTGCATGGTGCGATCCAGTCTGTTGCAGTTGGCGGATTCGCATTCAGCTTAAGGTTCGCGTCTGAATCAGGCAAATCGATTAAAAATAGTCGGATGCATAAGTCTGTTCGATAATGCGTGCCCGTGTGCTATCGGTTGACGTCCACCACGAGCCGCCCGCGGATCTTGCCGTCGAGCACGTCTGGCGCGGCCGCCAGCGCTTCCGCAAGGCTGATCTCCTTGACCATTGCGGCCAGCCGCGCCGTGCTCAGGTCTTGCGCGATGCGCTGCCATGCCTCGACGCGGCGCTCGTGCGGCGCCATCACGCTGTCGATGCCTGCAAGTGTCACGCCGCGCAAAATGAAGGGCGCGACGGTGGCGGGGAAGTCCATCCCTTGCGCGAGTCCGCATGCGGCGACGATCCCGCCATACGCGGTGCCCGCACAGGCGTTCGCCAGCGTGTGACTGCCCACGGCATCGACGGCAGCGACCCAGCGCTCCTTCGCGAGCGGCTTGCCCGGCCCGGACAGTTCCGCGCGATCGATGATCTCCTGCGCGCCCAGTTCGCGCAGATAGTCCGACTCAGCAGGACGTCCCGTCGATGCAATCACGTGATAGCCGCGCTTCGCGAGCAGCATGATCGCGACGCTGCCGACGCCGCCCGCTGCGCCCGTCACG
This sequence comes from Paraburkholderia terrae, assembly GCF_002902925.1. Classification (GTDB taxonomy): domain Bacteria; phylum Pseudomonadota; class Gammaproteobacteria; order Burkholderiales; family Burkholderiaceae; genus Paraburkholderia; species Paraburkholderia terrae. Next base: position 1,579,024 of record NZ_CP026111.1, read on the forward strand.
AGCACCTTGCCTGGCGCCGGCGTGACGCCGTGACGTTCGAGCGCGAGCACGCATAGCATCGCCGTGTAGCCAGCCGTGCCGACGGCCATCGCGTCGCGTGATGTCAGCGGGGCAGGCGTGCGCACGAGCCAGTCGCCGCTCACGCGCGCGCGTTGCGCGAGTCCGCCCCAGTGCTTTTCGCCGACGCCATAGCCGTTCAGGATCACGTGGTCGCCGGCTTTCCATTGCGCGTGCTCGCTCGCTTCGACGATGCCCGCGAAGTCGATGCCGGGCACCAGCGGAAAGCTGCGCACGACGGGCGAGCGGCCCGTGATCGCAAGCGCGTCCTTGTAGTTGAGCGTCGACCATTCGACACGTACGGTCACGTCGCCTGCGGGCAGATTCGCTTCGTCGATGTCGGTGATGGACGCGCGGCTGCCGTTGTCCTGCTTCTCGATCAAGATGCCTTTCATGGTCCCGTCCGTTGAGTTCGCCTTGCGTGGGTGCCTATTAGTCTAGGCGAGTCCAGGCGAACGCGGGCCGTCTGGCCCGGCTTGCAGTGTTCAACAATGCGGCGGGTCTTTGCTTTCGACGCGCGAGTGGCGGCGCCTTCAAATGCGCGCTAGAGCGGAGTGTTGAGGCGGAGTGACGGCGCAACTGAACAAACGGCGGCATGCCGTTTGTCTTTCGTCGCATGAATGACGCGGGCGCTAGCGCGTGTAGTAGCCGCGCTGCTGCATGCACTTCGAATAAGCGGTCCAGTAACGGACCATCGGCGGCTCGGGTGGAGGCGGTGGCGGCATGGCCGCGAGCGAAGCCGCCGACGGCATGCTGGCTCCCGAAGCCTCGAGCGCGCCCGATGCCGGCATCGCGCCCGAAGCACCCGATGCCGCTGCAACCGTCGACGGAGCTGCGACCCCGCTCGCACCGCTTGCGGCCGTTGCGATGGCTGCCCCGCTTGCGCCCGCTGGGGCGGACGCCGCCATCGCGCCCGATGCGCCCGAGGCGCCCATCGCGGAAGGCAAGGGCGGATTGACCGGCGAGGGCGCAACGATAGGCCGCGGCGCAGCGGCGGCCGCCTTGCCGGGTGGCGGCGGACGCTGCGACTCGCGCGCCATGTTCACGCGCGTCGTCTTGTTGGCATCCGCGTAGCACGCGGCGTTGTCGACGGCCTGTTGTCCCGGGCTCTGGCTGCGTCCCGGATAGGTCAGCGGGTGCTGCGCAACGGATGCGCCGCTGACGACGAAAAGCGCGATTGCAGCATGGGCGAAGCGTGTCATAAGCGAGCGGACTCCCTGGCGAAGTCTTGGTCTTGTCGGCGCGGATGCGCGTCGCGAGGTACGCATGAAGCCATGACGTGCAACATGGCCATTGCGGCCAGTCAGGCCATCGCAGGCCGAAGGGTAGCTATTCCAGCATATCGCCTCACAGCGGCGCAGCACGCCAGAAGCACGCCATTCGTCGCCATTTTCCGTGCTGCAACGCGATATGGGTCACAGCATGATCAATGCAGCAGGCCGAACACGACGACGCCGTTGGTCGCGCCGACGTAGACCTTGCCGCGCGAGATCATCGGCGTGATGAATTTGTTGCCCGCGCCCCACTGGTCGCGGGTTCCCGCCTGATTGCTGTTGTAGAGTTCGCTGCCGAGATTGGTCGCGTCGTACGCGTGCAGCGCGCCCGTCGTGCCGTTTTCCGCGGCCCACAGTATGGCGTTCGAGGTCCCATTCGCCGATATCGCGGGCACGGCGCCCGGATAGGCGAAGGTCGTCGGGCTCTTCGATGCAGCCGTGCTGGCAACCATCGCATTGGTGACGGGCAGCGCCTTGATGTTGTCGTTCAATGCGCCGTAGTAGACGGTGCCGTTGAAATAAGCGGGCGAGCCCCAGATGCCGCCCGCCAGCGTGCCCGTCAACACCTGCCAGATGTTGTTCGCGCTCGCGTTGAATTTGCCCATCGTGTCGCGATCGACCACATAGATCTTGTTGTCCTTGCCTGCCGCGACCGCGAGATGCTTGATGGTGCCGTCGGCAGTCTTCTGATCGGGCAACAGCATCGCACCGCCCGAGCCGAAGTCGCCGTCTGCGTTTGCGAGCGCCACGACGTCGAGCGGCGCGAAGTAGTCGGTCACCTTGAGCGGGCTGGCCGACAGCTTCATGAACGAATTGCCGTAATCGCTATCGACGGGGAAGCCGTTGGCATCGAGCGTCGTGCCGAACGTACCGTTGCCGTCCACCAGATAAATGGACGTGCCATCCGATGCCATGCCCGAGCCCGCCATCCAGACCGATCCCTGATGACCGTTCGGCGCGACGTTGACGACGCCTGTCTGCTGCAACGTGTCGGCGCTATAGCTCATGATCCAGCCCGTGTACGCGCCGGCCATGCAATGCGCCGTCCAGCCCATGAAGATGTTGCCGTTTACGAGCGTCAACGCGACGCGCTCCGTGTGCAGCGAAGGATCGAAGGTGAGTACGCCGTTGACGCTGTTGCCGCCCGTGCCTTGCGCGGTCGCCGCGATTTCGGTCGGACCGCCGAAGAGTTCGGCGCCGCTCGCGAGATCGAGGGCATGCAGGCGGTGATGAAGGCCGCCGCTTGCATCCTTCGTCATCGCGACCGCGTACAGCACGCCATTCGCGCCACGACTGCGGTCGATGACGGGCGTCGACGTAATGCCGATTTCCGGCGTGATGTCGTTGCAGCCGCGATTGTCGCTGGGTGTTTCGTTCGTGCCCGTCAGCGAGACCTTCCATAGTTGCGCGTAGTTGTCGGCGTCGTACGCGTAGACGCTGTTGTGCTCCGTCACGACATAGATCACGTTGTGGGTCGTGCCGTTGATCGACAGGCTGGTGACCGAGAGCGGCTGGCCGTCCACCTTGCCGTCGGCGGGCAGAAACGCGAGTTTGCCGAACGTTGCCGAATTGACGTTGGCCGGTGTGAGCGTCGTCTCGGCGAGCATTTGACCAGTGCGTGCGAGATCGTTGTGATGTGTCAGCACGTCGGTGGCGACTGAGGCGGTCGCTGTCGGTGCTGCATTGCCGCCCGAACCCGATGTGCCGCTGCCTGAGCCTGAGCCCGCTCCCGTGCCATTAGTGCCGGCGTTACTGGTGCTCGCGCTGTCCGACGAGCCGTTGCCGCATGCCGTGCAAAAGAGCGCGAGCGTCAGTGCGACGGCAGCCTTGCTGACGCGTGAAAGCGTGCGAGCCGTCTCGCTCGTCGAAGAGACCAGGGATGCTGACAGCTGTCGATGCATGCGCGTGTCTCCCCACGCCCCAATGAGCGTCCTCGGATGGAGGCATGCGCGTTATCGCTGTTCTATGCGGCGCTTGCCAATCTTTCCATGGTAAGAACGACGGCGCACGCTCAGGCGACATCGCTTCGTCTCTTTCCGCCAGACGGCCGCTTTTCTCGCGATGGCGGAATGACGGCGCTCAGGAAAGCTAGTGCTGCCGATAGACTTGCGAGTCGTCGCTTGCGGGCAACGTGGCGGGACTCTCGGGTGGAGACCAGGCCTGAACGGTGGGAAGAGGCGTGTGCTGCACGGGCTTTGAGGCTGTTTTTGCTGGCGTGCGTCGTGCCGCGACGGTGGACGTGGCGGACTTTGCCGGCGGCGTTTTGCTTGCGACCTTCACGGGCTTGCGCGGACTTTGCGCGTTCGCTTGCACACAAGGCGAACGCGGGCCGCACGCGGCATTCGCCTGCTTCGTGCTGGTTCGACGTTCCTGTTGTGCAGCCGTCGTGCTGTGAGCGCGCGTGGGCGGCGGCACGCTGGCGAGCTGACGTGTGCGTGGCGCGGGCTGAGGCAGCGGAGGGGCAAGTGGCTTTGCTGCAAGCTGTTTCGTCTGTTTCTCAGGCGTCTTTTGCGTCTTAGGCGGTGTCTTGGCTGACGACACGGGCGCCGTCGTTACCGGCAAGCTCGGCGTGCTGCTAGCGAGTGTGCTGCTGTGCGCGTTTGCGGACTGATGAGCGGCGGCGCCCGCCATGACGGCCGTATCGGTTGCATCGCGGCTGCGCAGCGCTTCGATCTGCTCTCGCAGGCTCCGCGCGAGTTCCTGCGTGCGATCGGCGATCGTCGGTCGATCGTGACGCGGCATCGCGCGCAGTTCGTTCTGGGTGACGATGCGGCGCAAGCGGCTTTGCATCGCATCGCGCTGCGTCAGCGTAATGTAGGTGCCGAATGCGATCGCGAAGCCTAGCAACACGACAGCGGCGCCCGTGCTCAGCTTCCAGTCGGGCGTACTCACTGACGTAGGCGCAGCGATACGGCGCGGCCTTGGCCTGATGCGCCTGAAAAGTGGCGGATAAGTCGGCAACGGGTCGTGCGCATCATCCGCAGCCCGGTTCGCGCGTGCATGAGGCACTGAAGCGTCGAGGGGAAATAGCAGATCGAGCGGCGGCGCAGGATGGTCTCGCTGCGCGCCAGGTTTTGTCTCCTGCGTCGTGTCGCATTGCTCGTGCGGCGGCACTGGACGCTTGCGAATCGTGTCCATGGACAGACTCCCATGCCGGCACGCGTGACGGCATCGCACATTCTTCTCGTTGGCAACCATCGTGCGCAGGACATCGCCTTTACGACGCAATGCGTCGCACGTAATCGCAATGGTCGTTATGCAATATGAGTCAGCTTTCGCAAGAGGTCAATAAAACTCGACTATTCGGTTGAAAAAAGCCGGTGTGCGTGTGTGTGAAGCGCGACAAACGGATTGGATTTCGCGAATTGGGCAAGTAAATCACCAATCGCAACTGATTCAGGCGATTCGGAAAATCGCCAGAAAAGAATTCATCGTGCGATGCGCGCCTTTTAAAAATGGAAAATAAATGGGCAAAAAACCAGCTAGCTGTTTTGCGCCAATCATATATCCCTATTTACAGGTCATTGAAAGATTGCGCAATTTTGACCTGGGAAACGTGCGTGACGTGCAAGTTTAATACGGTGTTTATCATCGTGCGAATGCAAGCGCACAAAATGAATGTGATGAATCTTCATACGTTACAAAGAGTTACCCCGTTTCAGCAGACGTAAGCATTGTCGTTCGGTACGATTCGGCCTTGCAAAAAGAGTCCGGGTAGCTGGATGTTTTTGTCTGAAGGCTGGAAAGGCCGTCTCACGGCGCTTCCGGTTTAAATCTGATTAATGACCGCGTATATCGCGTTATTAATCAGACATTATCCCGATCTGTTTTGCAGTTACATCTGGTTGCAATCGGTTGAGCACGGCCTCACTCGCACTGAAAAATGTTGCGGGCATGCAGGAAACGCGCTGCTCCAAATTACCGGCACCCCCGGCGCACCGGCAGTCGACGCAGTAAGAACGACTCCGCGTGCAAGACAGCCAACCCAGAAATCCAGCGTACGCGTTCGGGCATTTTTGCCAGGCGTTTTCGGACGGATTTCGATTGCCCATTCGTACTTCCATGAAAGCCAATTTACTTCTTGTTTCGTCATCGATAGCCGTCCTTCTCGCGGGCTGCGGCGGTGGTGGCGGCAGCGACCCGGCCGGCGCATCGGCCAATAGCGGTTCTCAAACTTCCGCGATGTCGGGCGCGAATGCGACGGCCAACGGCAACACCACGGGCACCATCAGTTGCGTATCGCCTTCGACGGCGAGCGCGTCGGCAGGTGGTCCGCTGATTTCCGCCGATACGGCTAGCAGCGACGGCACGCGCATGTTCGCGTCAGGCGCGAGTTTCCCGCTTGTGTTCACGACGAACACGAACAATGCCGACACGCTGAACTGGTCGATCAACGATACGACGGGCCGCGTCGCGGCTAGTGGCAGCTTCGCGGTGCCGGGTGGCGCAGCGACGACGACTCTGACCTGTAATTCGACACTCGCGGGTTACTTCGCGGTGGCCGGCAGCCTGAAGGCGGGCGGTGGCGCGTTACCGCAGGCCGGCACGCGTCCCACGGGCATCGCCACCTTTGGGGTGATTCCGAACCTGAGTGGCATCGTGCCCGCCGTGACGTACACGAAGCAGGAGCAGCACCGCTTCGGCATGCAGGGTGAAAACGATCGCGCAGCGGTGCTCGCTGGCCTCGGCATCACACAGACGATCGACGACCGCCAGATGTCGGTGATGGAACCGAATGGCGCGAACACGTTCAATCCGTCGGCGAACAATCTCGACTCGTTCTATACGTCGGGCAACGTGATGCGCCTGATCCGTCTGGATGGCACACCCGGATGGGCGTCGAAGTCGGGTGGCGTCGAGGACTTCACGACCTTGCCGAAGGACATGTCGTATCTGCAGAACTACATGAGCCGCGTCGGCACCGAGTCGAACGCGATTCGCCTGAAGTACTTCCCGACGCAGTCGGCGAACTACTATCAGGTGACGTGGGAGCCGAATCAGTTCTGGACGGATACGGATGCCAATTTCGTGTCGCTGTACCAGTCGGTCTATCAGGGCATTCACTCGACCGATCCTGGTGCTGTCGTGATGGGGCCGGCGGACGCATTCCCGAGCCTCACGAACAACCGTCTGCAACGCATTGCTTCGCTGGGTTACGGCAAGTACATCGATGGCGTGGCGACGCACGGCTACTACGATGCGGGCACGTCGCCTTCGCATCCGCCTGAGCGTCTCGCAACCGACCCCGTCGCCGCTAATGCCGCGAACGCGCTCAACAACTCGATGCGCACGCTGCGCACGACGATGCTGAACCAGTACCGCTCGGGCATGAAGCTGTATCAGACGGAAGTGGGTATCAGCTATGACCTCGGTTCGCAGTACGGTCCCAACTATCCGACGGGTAACGTGCTGTTCGCGCAGGGCGCCGTCGTCGCACGCACGCACATCATCCTGCTCGGCGAAGGCGCGGATGTTTCGTACGTGTTCTACGGTGCGGACTATCCGGGCGAAGTGGGCTATGGCACGTTCTTCGATCTGTCGAACGCGCAAGGCTCGTTCGGTGCGAGCAACATCAGCCCGAAGCCGGCCGCCATGGTCGTGAGTGCGATGTCGCGCATTCTGGATGGCACGAATACGCTTGGCCCTGTGAAGAACACGCCATCGGGTGTCTATGCTTATTCGTTCCAGCAGGTCAACAATGGATCGGTAATCACCGCCTTGTGGACGCACAACAACGATGCGTGGAGTGCAAGCGCGGGCTTCAGCTCGACGTATAGCGCGGCCTACAGCCTTGCAGTCGATGCGCCTGGCACGAGCGGCACGGTCAAGGTGCTCGACATGATGGGCAACCCGATGACGCTGAACTACACGGAAGGCACGCTAAAGCTGAATCTGACGGAAGCGCCCGTTTATGTGGTGTCGAAGAATGCGAGCGTCGCGAAGAGCAACGTGAACGCACCGCCGGGTTACGTCGGTTCTTGAGTGAAGTGGCGCATGGGTAGCGGACTTCACGCTGCTCACCAAGCCGGGAGTTCTTGTGAAAAAAGCGCGCGGATGTTCCGCGTGCTTTTTTCTTTTGTGCGATTTGCGTCGTGTCCGGCGCAAAGATCTCCTCTGCAATGTGCGCTAAGCCTTTGATTGAATAGGCGAGTACATTGCAATTGAGAGTCGATGCGTGTGCCTAATAAAGTGGCATCGCAAACTTTTCGTAGATCGTGCGAAATAAGTGCTTGACAGCCCCCTGGGGGTTCCGCATAATTCGGCCTCTCCAAACGACGGAGACGCAAGAAAGCAGCAGAAAACAGCGGCTTTTTAGCGAATGTTCTTTAACAATCAACAGCCGATAAGTGTGGGTGCTCGATGGCGGCGCGCGGTGATCTTCGGGTCACTGAACAAGCGAAAGTAATCGAGTCTCACACAGAAGTAATTGAGGAAGGTTCGAGTAATCGAAACTTTCGTCAGTGATTTTGAGTGAGCGACCGGTTCTTAACGGAACCGAAAAACAGTAACAGGTTTGAACTGAAGAGTTTGATCCTGGCTCAGATTGAACGCTGGCGGCATGCCTTACACATGCAAGTCGAACGGCAGCGCGGGGGCAACCCTGGCGGCGAGTGGCGAACGGGTGAGTAATACATCGGAACGTGTCCTGGAGTGGGGGATAGCCCGGCGAAAGCCGGATTAATACCGCATACGATCCTGGGATGAAAGCGGGGGACCGAAAGGCCTCGCGCTCAAGGGGCGGCCGATGGCAGATTAGCTAGTTGGTGGGGTAAAGGCCTACCAAGGCGACGATCTGTAGCTGGTCTGAGAGGACGACCAGCCACACTGGGACTGAGACACGGCCCAGACTCCTACGGGAGGCAGCAGTGGGGAATTTTGGACAATGGGGGCAACCCTGATCCAGCAATGCCGCGTGTGTGAAGAAGGCCTTCGGGTTGTAAAGCACTTTTGTCCGGAAAGAAAACCTCCGTCCTAATACGGTGGGGGGATGACGGTACCGGAAGAATAAGCACCGGCTAACTACGTGCCAGCAGCCGCGGTAATACGTAGGGTGCAAGCGTTAATCGGAATTACTGGGCGTAAAGCGTGCGCAGGCGGTTCGCTAAGACCGATGTGAAATCCCCGGGCTTAACCTGGGAACTGCATTGGTGACTGGCGGGCTAGAGTATGGCAGAGGGGGGTAGAATTCCACGTGTAGCAGTGAAATGCGTAGAGATGTGGAGGAATACCGATGGCGAAGGCAGCCCCCTGGGCCAATACTGACGCTCATGCACGAAAGCGTGGGGAGCAAACAGGATTAGATACCCTGGTAGTCCACGCCCTAAACGATGTCAACTAGTTGTCGGGTCTTCATTGACTTGGTAACGAAGCTAACGCGTGAAGTTGACCGCCTGGGGAGTACGGTCGCAAGATTAAAACTCAAAGGAATTGACGGGGACCCGCACAAGCGGTGGATGATGTGGATTAATTCGATGCAACGCGAAAAACCTTACCTACCCTTGACATGTACGGAACCTTGCTGAGAGGTGAGGGTGCCCGAAAGGGAGCCGTAACACAGGTGCTGCATGGCTGTCGTCAGCTCGTGTCGTGAGATGTTGGGTTAAGTCCCGCAACGAGCGCAACCCTTGTCCCTAGTTGCTACGCAAGAGCACTCTAGGGAGACTGCCGGTGACAAACCGGAGGAAGGTGGGGATGACGTCAAGTCCTCATGGCCCTTATGGGTAGGGCTTCACACGTCATACAATGGTCGGAACAGAGGGTTGCCAAGCCGCGAGGTGGAGCCAATCCCAGAAAACCGATCGTAGTCCGGATCGCAGTCTGCAACTCGACTGCGTGAAGCTGGAATCGCTAGTAATCGCGGATCAGCATGCCGCGGTGAATACGTTCCCGGGTCTTGTACACACCGCCCGTCACACCATGGGAGTGGGTTTTACCAGAAGTGGCTAGTCTAACCGCAAGGAGGACGGTCACCACGGTAGGATTCATGACTGGGGTGAAGTCGTAACAAGGTAGCCGTATCGGAAGGTGCGGCTGGATCACCTCCTTTCCAGAGCTTCGCGCTTCAAAGTTGAGCGCTCACACTTGTCGGCTGTTAATTGAAGACAGGCTCAGGGGTCTGTAGCTCAGTCGGTTAGAGCACCGTCTTGATAAGGCGGGGGTCGATGGTTCGAATCCATCCAGACCCACCAGCGTCTTGTCTGCGGTGGCTGATCGCAAACCCCCCTGTGTACTGTATGACTGGGGGATTAGCTCAGCTGGGAGAGCACCTGCTTTGCAAGCAGGGGGTCGTCGGTTCGATCCCGTCATCCTCCACCAATTCCCAATGCCTAGCGTTCAGTGTGAACTGAGCCTTAAGCATTGGCAATTGAGCCAGTCAGATGCGGTATTGCAGTTCGATATCGGCTGTCGTTCTTTAACAATCAGGAAGAAGTAGTAAAGAGATTCACGAAAGCATACTTAGAGATGGGTGTGCGAGTAGGTGAATCAGGGTTGTGATTGTATCAATGTATTTTTTGAGTTCATCGAAAGACGAACCTGGAATACGGCACAACGCGAATACTCAACCTGTAGCGAGTGAGTCTGGCGTGGCAACACGAAGAGACACACCCGTTATAGGGTCAAGCGAACAAGTGCATGTGGTGGATGCCTTGGCGATCACAGGCGATGAAGGACGCGGTAGCCTGCGAAAAGCGGTGGGGAGCTGGCAAACGAGCTTTGATCCACCGATATCCGAATGGGGAAACCCGGCCCGTATGGGTCATCCATGGCTGAATACATAGGCCATGCGAAGCGAACGCGGTGAACTGAAACATCTAAGTAACCGCAGGAACAGAAATCAACCGAGATTCCCAAAGTAGTGGCGAGCGAAATGGGACCAGCCTGTACTCTTTATCTTTGTTGTTAGCCAAACGCTCTGGAAAGTGCGGCCATAGTGGGTGATAGCCCCGTAGGCGAAAACAGCGAGGAAGAACTAGGTGTACGACAAGTAGGGCGGGACACGTGAAATCCTGTCTGAAGATGGGGGGACCATCCTCCAAGGCTAAATACTCGTGATCGACCGATAGTGAACCAGTACCGTGAGGGAAAGGCGAAAAGAACCCCGGGAGGGGAGTGAAACAGATCCTGAAACCGCATGCATACAAACAGTCGGAGCCTCGCAAGGGGTGACGGCGTACCTTTTGTATAATGGGTCAGCGACTTACATTCAGTGGCGAGCTTAACCGATTAGGGCAGGCGTAGCGAAAGCGAGTCCGAACAGGGCGATTCAGTCGCTGGGTGTAGACCCGAAACCAGGTGATCTATCCATGGCCAGGATGAAGGTGCGGTAACACGTACTGGAGGTCCGAACCCACTAACGTTGAAAAGTTAGGGGATGAGCTGTGGATAGGGGTGAAAGGCTAAACAAACCTGGAAATAGCTGGTTCTCTCCGAAAACTATTTAGGTAGTGCCTCGTGTATCACCTTCGGGGGTAGAGCACTGTCATGGTTGAAGGGTCCATTGCGGATTACTTCGCCATAGCAAACTCCGAATACCGAAGAGTGCAATCACGGGAGACAGACATCGGGTGCTAACGTCCGGTGTCAAGAGGGAAACAACCCAGACCGCCAGCTAAGGTCCCCAAATATGACTAAGTGGGAAACGAAGTGGGAAGGCTAAAACAGTCAGGAGGTTGGCTTAGAAGCAGCCATCCTTTAAAGAAAGCGTAATAGCTCACTGATCGAGTCGTCCTGCGCGGAAGATGTAACGGGGCTAAGTCATATACCGAAGCTGCGGATGCACATTTATGTGCATGGTAGGAGAGCGTTCCGTAAGCCTGCGAAGGTGCGTTGAAAAGCGTGCTGGAGGTATCGGAAGTGCGAATGCTGACATGAGTAGCGATAAAGGGGGTGAAAGGCCCCCTCGCCGTAAGCCCAAGGTTTCCTACGCAACGTTCATCGGCGTAGGGTGAGTCGGCCCCTAAGGCGAGGCAGAAATGCGTAGCTGATGGGAAGCAGGTCAATATTCCTGCACCAGTGTGAAATGCGATGGGGGGACGGATCGCGGAAGGTTGTCCGGGTGTTGGAAGTCCCGGTCGCTGCGTTGGAGAAGGTGCTCTGGCAAATCCGGGCACGGAATTCAAGGGCGTGGCGCGAGCTCCTTCGGGAGCGAAGCAATCGGAAGGGGTTCCAGGAAAAGCCTCTAAGCTTCAGTTTCACATTGACCGTACCGCAAACCGACACAGGTGGGCGAGATGAGTATTCTAAGGCGCTTGAGAGAACTCGGGAGAAGGAACTCGGCAAATTGGTACCGTAACTTCGGGATAAGGTACGCCCCTGTAGCTTGATGCCCCTGCGGGCAAAGGGTGAAGGGGTTGCAATAAACTGGTGGCTGCGACTGTTTAATAAAAACACAGCACTCTGCAAACACGAAAGTGGACGTATAGGGTGTGACGCCTGCCCGGTGCCGGAAGATTAAATGATGGGGTGCAAGCTCTTGATTGAAGTCCCGGTAAACGGCGGCCGTAACTATAACGGTCCTAAGGTAGCGAAATTCCTTGTCGGGTAAGTTCCGACCTGCACGAATGGCGTAACGATGGCCACACTGTCTCCTCCCGAGACTCAGCGAAGTTGAAGTGTTTGTGATGATGCAATCTCCCCGCGGCTAGACGGAAAGACCCCATGAACCTTTACTGTAGCTTTGCATTGGACTTTGAACCGATCTGTGTAGGATAGGTGGGAGGCTATGAAGCGTGAACGCCAGTTTGCGTGGAGCCGTCCTTGAAATACCACCCTGGTTTGTTTGAGGTTCTAACCTTGGCCCGTGATCCGGGTCGGGGACAGTGCATGGTGGGCAGTTTGACTGGGGCGGTCTCCTCCCAAAGTGTAACGGAGGAGTACGAAGGTACGCTAGGTACGGTCGGAAATCGTGCTGATAGTGCAATGGCATAAGCGTGCTTAACTGCGAGACCGACAAGTCGAGCAGGTGCGAAAGCAGGTCATAGTGATCCGGTGGTTCTGTATGGAAGGGCCATCGCTCAACGGATAAAAGGTACTCTGGGGATAACAGGCTGATACCGCCCAAGAGTTCATATCGACGGCGGTGTTTGGCACCTCGATGTCGGCTCATCTCATCCTGGGGCTGTAGCCGGTCCCAAGGGTATGGCTGTTCGCCATTTAAAGAGGTACGTGAGCTGGGTTTAAAACGTCGTGAGACAGTTTGGTCCCTATCTGCCGTGGGCGCTGGATATTTGAAGGGGGCTGCTCCTAGTACGAGAGGACCGGAGTGGACGAACCTCTGGTGTACCGGTTGTCACGCCAGTGGCATCGCCGGGTAGCTATGTTCGGAAGAGATAACCGCTGAAAGCATCTAAGCGGGAAACTCGCCTTGAGATGAGATATCCCCGGGGCTTCGAGCCCCTTGAAGGGTCGTTCAAGACCAGGACGTTGATAGGTCAGGTGTGGAAGCGCAGTAATGCGTTAAGCTAACTGATACTAATTGCCCGTAAGGCTTGATCCTATAACAGGTGTGTGTCGACAGTCGTTAGTGCTTCAGCACTTACGGATGTCCCACCCTGCGCGCAGCGCAGGGTCTCCAGCAGACACACAGGTTGAGATCGGTGTTGTGCCAGAAACAACACAACCCATACCCTCTTTACGCTTCTTCCAGATTGGCTGTGGCGCACCATCAATGCGACGCAGCAACCCGTCATGCCTGATGACCATAGCGAGTCGGTACCACCCCTTCCCATCCCGAACAGGACCGTGAAACGACTCCACGCCGATGATAGTGCGGATTGCCCGTGTGAAAGTAGGTAATCGTCAGGCTCCTTACCCAAGACAAGACCCCGCCCTCAAAAGCGGGGTCTTGGCGTTTGTAGGGCGCGCGTTTTAATGTCGCTTTCCCAGCGGGCCGCATGCAACAGCGACGAACGTGCCCGCGTTTCCTCTCCATCCGATCTTCCCGCGAAACTGCCCCACGTCGCTAATGCCGCGACCTCGCCGCGTACCTGTGCGAAACTGCTTGACTCGACCTGGAGAGAAAGCGATGCGCATCGCGTGCTTACACACGGCAGACAGTAACGTCGCGGTGTTCGACACAGTGGCACAGCAGTTGAATCTGCCACAGGGCTCGCTGCACCATGAAGTGCGCGCTGACCTCCTCGCAGCTGCAGAACTCGCTCGCGGGCTGACCCCGGACATCGAACGTCAGACTTGCGATGCCCTGTTGAATCTGGGACGTGGTGCGGACGTAGTACTTCTCACATGTTCCACTCTGGGGCTCTGTATCACAGTCGTATCGGCCAATGCCCCTGTCCCCATGATAAGAGTCGACAGTGCCTTGGCAGAAGAGGCGACGCGTGCCGGCGGCAAAGTGATTGCGCTATGCGCTGTTGAGACGACGCTGGCACCGACTGCACGGATATTTACGGACGCGGCGAAGCGATCCGGTGCTGAGGTCGAAATCCGGCTCGTGCAGGACGCCTGGCAGTTGTTCAGAGCGGGCGAACACGCCGCTTACCTGGCGAAGATCGCTGCCGCAACGGAAGACGCCTACCAGGACGGCGCCACCATTGTCGCGTTGGCTCAGGCATCCATGGCGGGCGCGGCAGCGTTATTGACGCAAGCGATGAAGCCGCTCACCAGCCCGGCAAGCGGTCTCATCGCGGCGATGAACGCCCTGCGCCCATAAAGGCGCGTCAATCCGGCAAAAAGCGATACCACGGAGACACAACGCTTCATCGAACCGCACGCGTCTCATGCGTAAACCTGAGTGTCACAACAGTAATCGCGCCGAGCACCATCAGGAAGATCGAAACCGGCCAGTAAGCGTGATATCTGGCAAGCAACGCTGTCGCAATCAGCGGCGACATTCCACCAGCGAAGATCGACGCCACTTCATGCCCAAGCGCCACGCCTGAATATCGCACTTCGGTGCTGAACAGTTCGCCGACGAGTGCGGGCAATGTACCGATCATCGCGCCGTGACAAACGGCCGTACCGAGAATAAGCGCGAGATAGATCCACGGCGCCTGGTGCGTATCGAGCATCCAGAAGAACGGAAAGGCCATCACGATCAATCCCGCGGCGCCGATCATGTACACAGGTTTTCTTCCGATGCGATCGGACAGTCGTCCCCACGCCAGCATCGCGCCCATTTCGACGACCATCGCCAGCATGACGCCCGTCAACATCACCGAACTGGTGATCCCCACAAACTTTCCATACACAAGCGAAAACGCGAGAAAGATATAAGCGCCGCCGTTTTCCGCCACGCGCAGCCCCATCGCCATCAAGATCTCTTTCGGATGCCGCCTGATGACCTCGACGACAGGCATATGGGTTTTCTCCCCACGCTTTTCGGTCTGCTCGAAATCCCGGCTTTCAGGCAGGCTGTGCCTGATATAAACGCCAATAGCAAAGATCGCGATGCTCGCGAGAAAGGGCAGCCGCCAGCCCCAGCTGATGAACGCATCGTGCGGCAGTGACTGCGCCGCGAGAAACGCAGCTGACGACAACACGAACCCGCCGCCCACGCCCAACTGGCTCCACGCCGCGTAATAGCCGCGTTTTTCCGGCGGTGCGCTTTCGCTGATCATCAATACGCCGCCGCCCCATTCGCCACCCGACGCAACGCCTTGCAGCAGACGCAATACGACGAGTGCAACGGGCGACCAGATGCCGATCTGCGCATACGTCGGCAGCAGTCCGATCGCGAATGTCGCGATACCCATGATGAGCAGCGTCCAGACGAGCGAAGCCTTGCGCCCGTAGCGGTCGCCGATATGGCCGAACACGACGCCGCCCAACGGCCGCGCGACGAAGCCCATGGCGAACGCAGCAAATGCGCCGAGCGTGCCGATCAACGGATCGCCGCCCGCGGGAAAGAACAACTGTCCGAACACCAGCGCGGCCGCCGTGCCATAGACGAAGAAGTCGTACCATTCCATCGCGTTGCCTGCGACGGACGCCACGACGATCTTGCGCAACGTCCTGTCTTCGAGAGGCCGGACAGCTGCAACGCGGCCGGTTGCGTGCGTGGGTTCGATGGAAGCCATGATGGATCGCATAGATGTAGTGGGGGATTGCCGCCGAGTGTCTGCCGCGCATTTCAATCGGTCAAATTCATCGAAAAAGGGAGATGCCATCAGCCACGCAAATGTGGGACGAATCGCTCACAGTCGTCCCGTTCATGGGCACCGTGGTAACGTCTCGTTTCAACGAGTCGAACGAGCGCCGGCAGTCGCAAGCCGGCGGACCATGGAGAAGACATGCTTTCCCACGGGAGAGTCGCGCTCGCGCGCCCCGCGCCAGCTGCTCCAGCTCTTGCTCGGTGAACACGTAGCCGCGCTGGCGTGTCGTCGATGTTCAGCATGCGGCGTCCACTCATGCCAAATAGTGAGGACGTGCAGTGACTTTCCTTGGAATCGACCTCGGCACCTCCGAGGTAAAAGTAATTCTGACCGATGACGCATCCACGACCCTCGCGACAAGCGGCGTGCGTCTGGATGTAGCGCAGCCGCATCCGCACTGGTCGGAACAAAATCCCCATGCGTGGTGGCAGGCCACGCTCGATGCCGTTGCCGCCGTGCGTGGCGAGAATCCCGGCGCATTCGCAGCGCTGCGGGGCATCGGGCTCTCGGGACAGATGCACGGCGCGACGCTGCTCGACGCGAAAGGCGAAGTACTCAGGCCCGCGATACTCTGGAACGACACGCGCGCGTTCGCCGAGTGCGCGGAGCTGGAAGCGCTCGTGCCCGAATCGCGCGAGATCACGGGCAATCTGGCGATGCCAGGTTTCACCGCGCCCAAGCTGCTTTGGCTTGCAAAGCACGAACCCGACGTATTTCGCGCCGCGTCCAAAGTGCTGTTGCCGAAAGACTATCTTGCGTGGCGGCTCACAGGGGATTTCGTGTCGGACATGTCGGACGCTTCGGGCACGCTATGGCTCGACGTCGCGAAGCGCGACTGGTCCGACCGCATGCTCGCGGCAACGGGATTGACGCGCGCGCACATGCCGCGCCTCGTCGAAGGCAGCGCGCGTGCTGCGCAGTTGAGCGACGCATTGCGGCGCGAGTGGGGCATTGCCGGTCCCGTCGTGCTATGCGGCGGCGCTGGCGACAACGCGGCAAGCGCGATCGGCATGGGCGTGGCGGAAGCGGGCAGCGCGTTTCTGTCGCTCGGCACATCGGGCGTGCTGTTCGCCGGCACCGATCGCTTCGCGCCGAATCCGGCGCAAGGCGTGCATGCGTTCTGTCATTGCTTGCCGGATCGCTGGCATCAGATGAGCGTGATTCTGTCGGCGGCATCGAGCCTTGGGTGGCTGTCGAAAGTGGTGAACCGTGAAGTCGGCAGTTTGCCCGAGCTCGCGAGCACGGCCGATCCAGCGGCCGCGCCGATCTTTCTGCCCTATCTGAGCGGCGAGCGCACGCCTCATAACGATGCGAACGCGCGCGGCGTGTTCTGGGGTTTGACGGGTGCAAATACGACGGGCGATCTCGCGTACAGCGTGATGGAAGGCGTTGCGTTCGCGATGGCCGATGGCTACGCCGCGCTGCAAAGCGCCGGTACGACGTTGCAGAGCGCGTCGTTCATCGGCGGCGGCTCGCGCAGCCCGTTCTGGGCCAACCTGTGCGCGACGGCAACGGGCATCACGATGCATCGTCACGAAGGCAGCGACGTTGGCGCGCCGCTCGGCGCGGCTCGCCTTGCACGGCTCGCGGTGACAGGTGAATCGATCAGCGAAGTCTGCCTTGCGCCCCCGACGCTCGAGTCCTGCGAGCCCGATCGTACACAGGCGCCGTTGCTTGCGCACAGGCTTGCGCGCTATCGCAGCATTTATCAGGCGCTCAAGGCGGGTTTCTCGGAACAGATTTGATCCGCGCACAACGCCGCGCGCGGCGAGGCGTACCGTACGTCTCGCCGCGCGAACATGAGGCTCAACTCAGATCGTGGAGATCCTTCTGCAACGGTACGCCTGCCGTGAAGCTGGAGAACTCGACATCCAATCCGCCGCGTTCGGGCGTGCAGCACACGGGGCCAACGAAGTAGTGCGCGGCCAAAGGAAAAGGCGCAAGCCGCAACAGAGGCCACGTCGTTCCGTCGATTGAATACTGCACGCGCAGCACCCCTTGCGCGACGGTTGCACGCATCCAGAAGCCATCCGCTGCCGCGATGGGCGCACCGATGGCCCAGTCCGACTGGCCGACCGTCAATACGCTGCTCATCATCAATATGCCGTCAGTGAATTCGACACCCGCCTTCAGCCATGTCGACTCGTCGACGCGCACCATCAATCCCGCCTGATCGTATAGCGCATGAAACTGTCCGCGCACGCGCACCTGTGCGGTGAAATCGCCTTGCGTGCGGACTCCGAAGCAGTGACCCGAATCGCGCGTGAAGCCGTAGTGCGTGTTGCGCCAGAAGTCGGTCTTCGGATCGGTCGTCACGTTGAGCGTGTCGCCGTCGAGCGACCATCTCGACGGCTCATTGAACCATTTGCATTGTTCGAACACGCAACGCCTCCGTTATGTCGCAGACGCGGTCGACGCGACGCATAGAAGGTCTAGCGTCCGCCGCGAACCATGCTGGAGAATACGCCGTCGCGACGAATGAGTCCATGAAAGAGGGCTGCCGCGATATGCGCGAGCACAGTCGCGAACAGCGCGAATGCGAGCCACGTATGCAACGCGCGCAACAGCGCGAACAGATCCACGTTTTGCGGCACGATTGCGGGCAGATGCCAGGTGCCGAACAACGTGATGGGATAGCCGCCTGCCGAGAGCATCGTCCAACCAATCAACGGCATCGCGATGAATAGCCCATACAGCACGAGATGCGATGCCCTGGCTGCGAAGTGCTGCAATGCGGGCATATCGTCGGGCAGTGCGGGGCTGCCGTTCTTCAGTCGCACGGCGACGCGAATCAAGGCGAGCACGAGCAACACAACGCCAAGCGGCCGATGCAGTGCGATCAACGTCGCATGTACGTGCGAGACAGTCGCGACCATCGCGACGCCGACGAATAGCATCGCGAGAATCAGCACAGCCATTGTCCAGTGCAAAAGACGCGCGAGCGGAGAGAAATGGCGAGAGGTGTTCGTCATGATGCGTTCCGTTCAGGGTTGCGAAGTAGCGGGCGCGTGATGCAGCGCTTCTTCCCGTGTGCGCCGCTGATACGACACGGCATAGGCCGCCGAACGCGCCGCGAGCAGTGGATCGTCAGAAGGCGCGATGCCATCCGGCAGTACAGTCGGATCGAAGTTCACGTCGCGGCACACGCCATCCGCTTGCGGCGCGCTACGTTCGATAACCACGGTGCCCGCGTCTATGCGCTGCCGGTCGGCAGGCCATTGCAGCGTCGCGTCGTTGGAGGGATCGCCGGCGTTTGCAACCGTCACGATCAGATGCCAGCGCACGTTGCCGTGCTTCAGTTGTTCGCCGAACTGCTGCGACAGGAAATCGGGATCGTTCTTCTCCTGCGGATCGACAGGCGCATATGACGCTTCCGGCTCCACGGACCAGCGCACTGTGTGCTCCTGTCCGCTCGCGTCGGTAAAGCGGAATGCGTTGATGCTGTAGTACGCCGCATTCCCAAGACCGGACGATGCCGGATGCGTCTTCACCCATTGCTGAAACGGCTGCGTTTCGGGGTGCGATGCATAAAACGCCTTCAGCTTCGCGGGATCCGGCTTGCCCGTCTTGGAATCCGGCTGTGCGGCGACGAGTTGCTGATAGAACTGCTCGGGCGTATGCACCGCGAACACGGGCGTCGAATTCATGGCCGTACGCCATTGCTCGCCATCGCGTTGTGTGAAGAGCAGTGCGAAGCTGCGAACCGGCACGCTGGCGTCGGGCGCTGATGGATTACCACCTGGAATCGCAAAGCGGCCAATGACGGGCGTGCGGCCCTGCGTGAAAACCTGCGCGCGCGAAATCGACGCCGCACTACCGTTGCTGTCGAAATAGCCCTCTACGCACAGCCCTTTCGCGTGATTGCGGCGATAGCCCGGGTGTGGGCCGCTGTTTGCCTGGAACTGGTTGATGATGCGATACGTCGTGAGGCGTGAAGGCGTGAGCCAGCCGGCCGCATACGCGAAAGTGCCAGCGAGCGCGAATACCGCTGCGCCGATCGCGGCGAAGCGGCATGGCATACAGCGGGCCGTCGACGCTCGGGACTTTGAATTCATCACGAATGCTCCTTTCGTTTCTGATGGTGACGTGCTTAGGCCGCCAACACAGAGGAGCGGTGTTTATTCCCGTCTCACGCGAGAATTTTTATCGGCAAACGGTCGATGTGAGAAAGCAAAAAAAGTTGGGAATAGATTTAGACATCGCTTTGTTCATCACAGTGAAGCGCCACACATCCTGTGACGCATCGACGTCACCTCTACACTGAAGGAGCTGGAAATGAAGAAGCTTGCACTGTTGACTGTTTCGATCGCCGCACTCGCTTCGACCGCATTCGCATCGAGCGCATTTGCGCAGGAGAAGACGCGCGCAGAAGTCCGTCAGGAACTGATCCAGGCCGAGCAGAATGGCTCGCAGTTCGTGACCGACACGTCGTATCCCGAAGTCGCCCCCATCTATCAGCAACAGGTCGCTCACCAGAAGGCTGCGCAGGAAAGCGAAGGTGCGGGCATGGCGGGTACGCACGCCGCGGGATCGCGGATGCCCGTCACGGACGCGAACACGGGTATGTCGACATGCGTCGGTCCCGTCAGCTATTGCTCGGTGTACTTCGGCAGTTGATCGCCATGCCGGGTGAGGGGTGGCGCTTCCACGCAGTGAGGCGCACCCCGCTTACCCATGTGCGCTTATGTATGTGCGCTCATCCGCACAACACATCCGTCGCGACGTGCGAGGCCGGCACCGCGTCGATCAGAATCACATCGCCGATTGAATTGTCCGTGCGCAGCGGCAGAATCGCCTGATAAGCGGCGGATCGGTACCATGCGCGCGCGAGGTCACGATTCGGAAACTCAATGGCGACCAGGTCGCCGCGCCAGTCGCCTTCGAGCCGTTCGCAACGGCCGCCATGTAGCACGAAATGGCCGCAATAGGGCGCAAGCGTCGCATCGATGCGCTTCAGGTACTCGACGATCTCCACACCCATCGTCACTTCATGCAGGTGCGCAACGGCAAACGTTGACATGCTGTTCTCCCGCTCGTTGACGAATGACGCCAGCATATCGGCCGTCGCAAGGCGAATCGATTACCTCTGAGGTAATGCCGCGCGCAACAGCGATTCGCACATGAAGCACTTTTGACAGTCGGCATTCTGCGCGGGTAAGCGCGGAGCATCCCGCTGCAATGCGAGCAGGGCCGCGCGCCGCGTTCCGCGCACACCCGGCGCATATGTTTCGCGCACGAAACGTTGTTACGCTTTCTTTCCAGACCGCGAATCCGTGCGATCGTCCGTAGAATGAGGCGCCATGCGGGTTCCGGCGTGGTTGTCAGGAAACAGCGAACCCATGGTATGAAACGTGCATCGAATGGGGAAACGCCAATCCCATCCACACATCAATAAATACGGTCCTCCCATACGATGGATGCTCGCCACGCTACCGCTGCCGATCGCGAGGATGATGATGCCCGTGCGACGACGCGCACGAACAATACGATGCACACGCCACGCTTGATGAACCAGCTTGAACAACGCGTGAGCGAAGGTCTTCTCGCCGGTGAATTCCGGCTCGCGTTTCAGGGTATCTACGATGTGCAGACAGGCAAGCTCGCGCGCGTCGAAGCGCTGATCCGCTGGATGCATCCGGACTACGGCATGCTGTTGCCCGATGCGTTTCTCGTCGCGCTCGATCATCCCCTTGTCGCGTTGCAACTGACCTATCACGTGATCGACGGCGCGTGCCGCGCGCTGGCTCACGCGCAGCGCCAGGGGCAACGGGTGTGTCCGATCGCTGTCAATGTGCCGCCGCGCGTCGTCGCCGACGAGCACTTTCCGGCCACCGTGATGCAGATCGCGCGTCTGCATGGCGTCGAGCCCGATCTGCTCGAACTCGAACTCGTCGAAACGGAAGACTCGACGCGCCTGCTGGCTGCGCCGCCTCTGACGAAGCCGTTGCGCGAAGCAGGCATGCGTCTCGCAATCGACGACTTCGGCACCGGCTATTCGTCACTCGCGCTACTGAGCACGATCGATGTCGATACGGTGAAGGTCGCGCGCGAAATGCTCGATGGCGTGCCGGACTGTCCGCGCGCGTCAGCCGTTGCATCGGGCGTGCTGTCGATGCTCGAAAGGCTGAATGTCGCGGTGGTGGTGGAGGGCGTCGAAACGAGGGCGCTCGCGCGCTGGCTCGCGCAATGGCCCAAGGTGCTGGCGCAGGGCTTTTTCTACGCGCGCCCGACCTTCGAGTACGCCGACGTTCCCATTCAGGAGCGATACGTCGCGCTGTAGCGCTTCACGCCTGTGTATTGACGATGCCGCCCGTCGACTTGCCCGACGAAGAAAGAATCAGTTGGGCAAGCTCGGCCGTGGCCGTTTGCAGCGCCGCTGAAATCGACATCGCCTGCGCACTCAACGAAGCGACCATCGCAGCGCCTGCCCCCGTGCTATCCGTATTCGCCTGCTGTTGTGCGCGGGCCATCTGCTGCTGCACTGCCGACAGCTTCTGTTGCAACGACTCGATCAGCGCCTTCAACTGCTTGATAGCCGCATCCTGAGGGCTGTCGCCGCCCGTCGCTCCTGCGGACGACGCGCCTTGCGCACCCTGTGCGCCGGATGTGGCAGCAGAGGGTGAGGCCGGTTTTGCGCCACTCGTTGCTGAAGTGCTCGATGTGTCCGGCGACGTATCGGCCGTACGTGGGCTGGAGATCGCGGTGCTGCCTGAAAGGTCGTTCTGGATTTGCATGGGCAGAGGCTCTGTTCGTTGAAAGAGAAACGGCTTGTCCGTGATAACGGCATGGGTCAGTACCTTCTTGAGCGACTTGATGTTTGTCAAAGAACATCGTGTCCGTACGACCATTCAAGCGAATCTCGTATGTACTTGTCGCTCGTCACGTTCAGAAATGCATCATTTTGCGCGAGGTTTCCAATGAGGAAAGCCTTATGAAATGCACGCGCGGCACGCGAAAAACAGGCTTGTGCTTGCATGCGGCAGCGCAGATGAATGTGCAGTGGCAGACACTCGAACGGGATGAATGTGCGCCGGGACACAGCGCGAGAAGTGGATGAAGACAAGACGGCGCGGCACGTAAGGCGATCGGGTATTGCGCATCGCGTACGATATGGCATTCGCGTGCGAGCGCATGCGCCTTACCGGCGTGTCGATGCTCGCATGGGCGCATGACATTCGTGAGGCAACCCCATGATCGAATCCTTAATGAGCCGCTTGCCGCGCGCGTTGCGCAGCGAGGCGGACTTCTGGTCGGTGCGTATCGTGAACGAACGGACCGACGATCACGCCGTACGCAACGACGTCGCGCAACCGCTGCGCATCGCGAGCGATCGTGGCGCGATGCTGGTCGCGTGGTGTGGAAGGGGCGCGGGTTATGCCGCCACGGCTGATCTGTCGGAGCGTGGTTTGCAAGCCGCGCTCGATATCGCGACGCAACGCGCCAAGGCATGCGCGTCCGTATCGCTGATCGATCACACGCAGATTGCGCGGCCTGTCGAAAGCGGCAGCTATGAATCGCCCGCTGTCGCGCAAACGTCGCCAGGCCGGCGTGAATGGCTGGAACGTCTGCAGCACGAATGCGCGGCAGCGAACATCGACGGCCGCATTGTCGAGCGCACGGCCGCCGTGCAGCTCACGCACAGCGAGCAGACGTATCTGACGAGCGACGGCATACGCGTCGATCAGCACTTCCGCTTCATGCTGCCGCAGATTTCCGTGACGGCGCACGCGGACGGCGTGACGCAGGTGCGCACGCTCGGCGGCGATTACGGCACGCTCGCGCAAGGCGGTGTAGATGTGCTCGCGCATTTCGGCTTCGACGGCGCGGGCGCGCGCATCGCAGACGAAGCGCTGCAACTGGTGGCCGCGCCGAACTGTCCGTCGGGCCGGCGCGATCTGCTGCTGATGCCCGATCAGATGATGTTGCAGATTCACGAATCGATCGGCCATCCGCTCGAACTCGACCGCATTCTCGGTGACGAGCGCAACTTCGCCGGCTGGAGCTTCGTCAAGCGCGAGCACTTCGGCTCGTATCGCTACGGCTCCGATCTGCTGAACGTCACATTCGATCCCGACCTGCGCGAAGAAGCCGCAAGCTATGCGTTCGATGATGACGGCACGCGCGCGAAACGCGAGTACCTGATCCGCGACGGCGTGCTGATGCGGCCGCTCGGCGGTGCGCTGTCGCAGCAGCGCGCGCGGCTTGCGGGCGTCGCGAACTCGCGGGCTTCGAGCTGGAACCGGCCGCCCATCGACCGCATGGCGAATCTCAACATCGAGCCGGGAACCAGCACGCTCGAAGACATGATCGCGAACATCGAAAGCGGCATCCTGATGCGGACCAACACGTCATGGTCGATCGACGATCATCGCAACAAGTTTCAGTTCGGCTGCGAATACGGCCAGCTGATCGAGAACGGCCAGCTTACGCAGGTCGTGCGTCAGCCGAACTATCGCGGCATCTCGGCGTGCTTCTGGCGCAGCCTCGTGGCCGTCGGCAACGAAGCGACGCGCGGTGTGTATGGCACGTCGATGTGCGGCAAGGGCGAGCCGATGCAGATCATCCGCGTCGGCCATGCGTCGCCCGCATGTGTGTTCAGCAACGTCGATGTATTCGGA
The DNA here is from genome assembly GCF_002902925.1 of Paraburkholderia terrae. GTDB lineage: Bacteria > Pseudomonadota > Gammaproteobacteria > Burkholderiales > Burkholderiaceae > Paraburkholderia > Paraburkholderia terrae. Next base: position 1,603,084 of record NZ_CP026111.1, read on the forward strand.
GGCGCATGATGCATGACAACCATTCATCCGCTTCTCGCACGCATTTCATGACGCTTGCGAACGAGATCGAACAGCGGCTGACGGCGAATGAAGTCGCGTTGACGTCGTTTTCCGCCGAGCAGTCCGACTTCATCCGCTTCAACGAAGGCAAGGTGCGCCAGTCGGGCCACGTGTCACAAGCCAGCGTCACGCTGCGGCTGATCGACGGACAACGTCAGGCCTATTCGACGTTCACGCTATGCGGCGACATCGGCGCGGACACCCACGCGATCGGCGAAACGCTGGCGGCATTGCGCGAAGGCCTGCGCGATGCGTCCGACGATCCGCATCTTTTGTTCGACACGACGGTCTGGTCGGAAACGACGCAACGCGCAGGCACGTTGCCTTCGCCCGATACATTGCCGCTCATCGTCGCGCAGTGCGCGCTCGGACTCGACTTTGTCGGCTTCTATGCGGGCGGCACGATGGCGCGCGGTTTTGCTTCGTCGCTCGGCAGCCGTGGCTGGTATGAAGTCGAGAACTTTAATATCAGCTGGTCGCTGTATGACGCGAGCGGTCGCGCAATCAGGAGCCACTATGCGGGCGGCACCTGGAGCGATGCCGTATTTGCAGGCAAGGTGGAAGAGGCCGCTGCGCATTTGCCTGTGCTATCACGCGAGCCGCGCGTGCTGGCGCCAGGCCGCTATCGCACGTACTTCGCGCCCGCTGCGTTACGCGAACTGATGGAGACGGCCTCGTTCAGCGCCTTCTCCGCGCGCACACAAGCGACGGCGCGCAACGAGTTTTATCGTCTGAACATCGGTGAAGTTGCGCTCGATCCGCGCGTCACGCTGACGGAAGATCTCACGCTCGACATCACACCGCGCTTCAACGACGACGCCTATCAGCGACAAAGCGTTCCGCTCATCGAAGCAGGGCGCGCCGTTGCCCAGTTGACCAACGCTCGTACGGCCCGCGAATACGGCCTCACACCGAATGGCGCGACGGCGAGTGAAACACCGTCCGCGCTGTCGATGCAAGGTGGCGATCTTGCGCAAGCCGATGTACTGCGCGCGCTCGACACGGGTCTCTATATCGGCAATCTCTGGTACGTGAACTTCTCGGACCGGATGAACTGCCGGATGACGGGTATGACGCGCTTCGCGACCTTCTGGGTCGAGCAGGGCCGCATCGTCGCGCCCGTCGATGCGATGCGCTTCGACGACAGCCTGTACCGGCTCCTCGGCAGCGAACTGGAGCGCATCGGCGCACAGCCCGAACTGCTGCTGAACGACTGGACATGGGGTGAACGCGCGACGGGCGGCATGAAGCTGCCGGGTCTGCTCGTACGTTCCTTCGATCTGACCTTATGACGCCGCGCGTCGCGGCTTGAAGGGAAGCGGCGTCTGCGCACACGCGCAGCGCCCACATCCCGAGCGGTAGGCAGAATCCATCGATTACCCCGTCATTGTGTTATGTCGTATTACTAATTACATTGCGATGCGTTGCCATTCATGGCCCGCGTCTTTCTTCGTCTTTGATTGTGCAGCGAGACAATACCCGACGCTCGAACTCGGGCTCTGTGCGCTGGCGCACATCGAATGCAGACAGCCCTATGTGCGCTAACGCACACTGCTGTGTGCGTGTTGCGACACTCGCGGCACGCGTGAAAGGCGCGTTTTCTTGCGCGTACAGCTGGAAGTGTTGAATCTCTCTGCACGTCTCAATCGATTTCATAGGGAATCGCCAACGCGATCCGCGCGAGGCCGCGCAATCTTTCGCGCGTTGCATGCCTCAGACGAATTCCGCCTGCTGTGCATGCCGTTGCAGCTTTGAATCAAAACCGGCATCTGTTGCGACGCACAAGCATGTTCTTTGCTGGGCATGGTTTTGCGTCCGATGAATACGATTGTTTCTATACGCGATCCGTACTCCGAAAATTGATTCGTATTGCTTGTCGAGTTCAGCGATGAAACGTTTTTGACGTTTTACAGGTCGCTTGCAAGCGCGATTTTGTAGTGAGCCCTTAACCAGGAAGGTCGAGAGGGGTGCTGGTACGGACTTCGCTATAAGCCTCGCCGCGCAATTGGACGGGGCCGGTGCGCGACGCAACAACTGGCCATCGAAACAAGACGCTGTACTCCACGCCTCTCACAGGCCACGCGACGTTGTTGCTCTCCATGCGCCATTTGCATGGTGCAGGGACTCGCTTTGTCTGGAGTTTGGCACCGACAAGCGAGGAATCATGAAAACGAAACGCTCTAGCCGACACAAGCACGCCGCAGTCAAGGCGACCGCCTTGCTGCTGGTGCTGCTTGCGCGCGACTACTGCGCTGCGCAGCCGACCACTGCGTCCGAAAGCACGGGGAATGTCGCAGCAGGGCATGTTGCAGAAGGCAAGGTAGACACGGAGCGCGACCAGCTCCGCAAACGGATCTTTGCGGAAGCGGGCGCGGGCGCCGCGCAGCTTGCGCTCCAGGAAGCGCGTGCGAGCCGTGACGCGTTCTCCGAACACGACCTGTTCCAGATTGAAGCGCTCGTCGTCGAAACGGAGGTGTACTGGGGAAGGCAGCAGTCGCTTGCATCCGATGAACCCGACCGGCTCGCGCAGTCGAACACGGCCCTCGCGCACATCGACGAGATGCTGGCGCGCATGCCGGCATCGGAAGAATTCGCGGACGTGCGCCGTTCGGTGCTCGTCGAAAAAGTAGCGGCTTTGCAGGGCGTCGGGCGCATGAAGGAGGCGACGGCGCTTTATGAAGACCTGTCGCGCTCGAATCAGCCGATGCCCGCGCGCACCTACGCGGCAGCCGGCGATGCGTACACGTACATCGACCAGCCGCGCAAAGCGGCGCCCGCTTATGAGCGCGCGTTGCAGACGCCCATCGAGCCGCTCGTGCCGTCCGTCGAGCCGCATGCGTTGAAGCGCATCGACGTACAGGAAGGGCTCTTTTTCGCGTACCTCGATTCGGGCCGCTACGACAACGCGCAGCAACTGCTCAAGCAGATTTCCGCCAGCACGCCGATTCGCGCGGATCTCTCCGAGCACCCGGAAGACGTGAACGAAGACTATGGCCGCGTGAAGAAGCTGCAGGCGCAGTACCTGCTCTACACGGACCGCACGCGCGAAGGCGTCGCCGCGCTCGACGAGTTGCGTCACGAGGCGCCGTTCGATCCCGCGCTGATCAGCGCGCGCTCGGATGCGTCGCTCGTTCAGCAACGTCCGCACGAGGCGCAAAAGGTCTACGAAGGCACGCTCGTCGATCACCCCGGCGACATCGAAACGCTCGCGGGTCTGGGCCGCACGGCGCTCGAACTGGGTCAGTACGATCGCGCGGCCGACGTCAACGCGACCTTCAGCGACCGCTTCCCCGATAACAACACGGTCAAGACGTTCCAGCGGGATTACGCGGCGTACAAGAGCCCGCAGTTGATCGTCGCCGGCAACGGACAGAAGGGAAACTCGGTCCTCGCCGACGAGAACTGGGGCATCGACACGCAGCTGTACTCGATGCCGCTCGCCGAGTATTGGCGCGTGTTCGCGCATCAGTTCAGCGGCCGCGCGAATACGGGCGACGGCAACAGCGTGAGCCGCATCCGCAACGGCATCGGCGCGGACTTCCGCTTTCATGGCATCGACGCCGCGGCGGAAGTCAACCGTTCGACGGGCGGGCAGGCAAAAACGGGCGGGGCAGGCAGCGTGAGCTACGCACCCGACGACCGCTGGCGCTTTTCGGCGGGCGTTGACAGCAACGTCAACACGCTGCCGTGGAAAGCGTACCAGGCGGGCGTCACGGGCCGTGCGGCAACGGGTGGCGTGCGCTACAGCGTCGACGACTACCGCTACTTCGATCTCACGTACGGCGCGACGCGCTATAGCGACACGAACTTCAACCAGGCGTGGGTCGGCACGTGGTACGAGCGTCTCATCAACACGCCGAGCCATCTCGTCGCGACGTGGGTGGAGCTGAACACGAGCAGCAACACGCTCGCGAACACCGCGTACTTCGCGCCGCATCGCGACATGACGGCGCAACTCACGGCGATGTACCAGTGGACGTCGTGGCGCAACGCGGACCAGTCGCTCGCGAACCGCGCGTACGCGACGGTCGGCGGCTACCGTCAAACGGATATCGGCAACAGCATGCTGTGGGAAGTGCGGCTCGAGCAGCAGTGGCAATTCAACGCGCACGCATCGCTCGCATATGGCATTGGCCTTTCAAGCCAACGCCTCGATCACACGCGCGAGACCAGCAAGCTCATCTACCTGAACCTGAACATTCCTCTGTAGGTCATCATGGACAAGCTCAATCGCAGACGTTTTCTTGCATTCGCCGCAGGTCTCGCCGCCGTACCCGCTGCGCAGGCCCGTATCGCGCTCGACCGTTTGCCGCCGCCCGACGCGGACGACGGCCTGACGTTCCGCGTACTCGCCATTCACGACATCCGCGACGATCTGCGCGCCGACGTGTCGACGGTCGCCGATACCTGCGCGATCAGCACGGCCACGCTCAACACGATCTTCGCGTGGCTGAAGGCGAAGGACTTCCGCCCGGTGAGCGTCGATCAGATCGTCGCGTCGCGCAACGGCGGGCCGCGCCTGCCGCCGCGCGCCGTGCTGCTCACCTTCGACGACGCATACAAGAGCCAGTTCACGCGCGCGTTCCCGCTGCTGCAACAGTACGGCTACCCCGCGCTGATCGGCGTGGTCACGCGCTGGACCGACACGCCCGCAGGCGACCCCGTGCGCATCAGCCACAAGTCGGTGATGCCGCCGGGCTACTTCATGAGCTGGGACGATCTGCGCGAGATGGCGAACTCTGGCCTCGTCGAAGTGGCCTCCCACACGCACGACATGCACCACGGCGCGCTTGCCAATCCGCAAGGCAATGAACTGCCCGCCGCGAGCGCGCATCTGTACTACCCGCAGCTGGAGCGCTACGAGACGGACGAAGAGTACCAGGCGCGCGTACACGACGACCTGAAGCAGAGCGTCGACCTGATCGAGGCCCGCACGGGCGTGGCCGTCCGCTCCGCCGTGTGGCCGTACGGGATGTACAACGCGGCGCTCATCAAGGCGTCGCAGGCGCTCGGCATGTCCGTGCATTTCACGCTCGACGACGGTCCGAACACGCCCGACGTGCCGCTCACGGCGATTCGCCGCCTGCTCGTGTCGTACGACTGGGACGTGGGCACGCTGATCGCGCAGATGCGTTCGTCGCGCCTGTATCGCGGCGAACACAATCCCGTCGAACGCGTGGTCAACGTGTCGCTCGACGAGATGTACGACATCGATCCGAACAAGAGCGAAGAAAAGCTCGGCCGTCTGCTCGACCGTATCAAGGATCTGGAGCCGAAGTCGGTGTACCTGAAGGCGTACTGGGACCCTGACAACACGGGCGTCGCACGCGCGTTGTACTACCCGAACCGCCATATGCCGATGCGCGCCGACCTGTTCAACCGCGTCGCGTGGCAACTGATCACGCGTGCCGGCGTGCAGGTGTACGCACGCATGCCGCTGCTCGCGTTCGATCTGCCGACAGGCCATGCAGCGGCGGGACGTTTCGTCGAAGTCGCGGCCAACGGCCCCGCCGATACGCGGCAAGGCCGCACGCCGCGCCTGAGCCCGTTCGATCCCGTTGCGCGTCAAACCATCCAGGACATCTACGACGACCTCACGCGTTATTCGAGCTTCAACGGCGTCGTGTTCGGCGCGGACGCGACCTTGAACGCATACGAGGACACGAGCGCCGCCGCACTGGCCGTGTACCGCTCGTGGGGCCTGCCCGGCGACGTCGCGCAGATTCACGCATCCGACGACCTGATGCAGCGCTGGGCGAAGGGCAAGACCGCGTATCTGAACACCTTCACGAACCAGCTTGCCGAGCGCGTGCGCGCCTATCAGGGTGGCGGCAACGTGCTGACGGCGCGCACCGTGCCTGCCGAAGCCGTGTTCGATGCGAACGCCGAGCGCAACTTCTCGTTGAGCCTCGCGTCGTCGCTGGCGAACTACGACTTCGTCGCGCTGGCGGCGCAGCCGCGTGCCAGTGGCGAACGCGTCAGCGACGTCTGGCTCGACAGCCTGCGGCAAACGGTGATGCAGCAGCAGGGCGCGGTCGCGAAGACCGTGTTCGAGCTGCCGGCGATCAACCAGCAGACGCAGCAGCCCGTCGAGGCAGCTGTGCTGCGCGCGCAGATGAAGCGGCTCAACGCGGCGGGCGTCGTGCATCTGGGCTACGGGCCGGACGACTTCCTGAAGAACCGGCCGGACACGACGGTGCTGCGCGACGTGATGTCGGTGCAGAGCACGCTGAGATCGAATCAGGGGATGTTGGGTTGAGCCTCGCGCGACGTATGTCCATCAAAGCGATGCCAACCCGGACCAGGGGACCACAATGAAAAACGCAATGAACATCATCTCGAACTTCGTCTTCTACTATCCGCTGCTGATGGCGTATCTGTGGATGGTGGGGGGACTGCTGCACTATCTGCTGATCGAGCGCCGCGACGCCGGGCGCAAGACGGCGCCGCCGCTCGCCTCGTATCCGAAAGTGTCCGTCGTCGTGCCTTGCTACAACGAAGCGGACAACGTGCGCGAAGTGATCGCGTGCCTCGACCAACTGAACTATCCGAACTACAACATCATCGCGATCAACGACGGCAGCCGTGATGAAACGGGCACGATCCTGAACCAGCTCGTGAACGTCTATCCGAAGCTCGTCGTCGTACACCAGCATCAGAACGAGGGCAAGGCGATCGGCCTCACGACGGCCGCGATGCTGTCGGACGCCGAGTACCTGATGTGTATCGACGGCGACTCGCTGCTCGACAAGGAAGCGATCGGCTGGATGCTGCGCCACTTTCTCGACGATGCATCCGTCGGCGCGGTGACGGGCAATCCGCGAATCCGCACGCGCTCGTCGCTGCTCGGGCGCATGCAGGTGGGCGAGTTTTCGTCGATCGTCGGACTCATCAAGCGCACGCAGCATATGTATGGACGTTTGCTGACGGTGTCGGGCGTGGTGTCGATGTTCAGGAAGCGCGCGCTGCAGGAAGTGGGCTACTGGAGCTCCGACATGCTGACGGAAGACATCGACATCAGCTGGAAGCTGCAGGTGCAGGGCTGGGGCGTGGACTTCGAATCGCGCGCGCTCAGCTGGATCCTGATGCCGGAGACCTTCCGCGGTCTCTACAAGCAGCGTCTGCGCTGGGCGAAGGGCGGCATACAGGTGCTCTTCAAGTACGCAGGCGCCGTGCTGTCCCGCCGCAACATGATGATGTGGCCGATCTTCGTCGAGTACGCGACCAGCATCGTGTGGGCGTATTGCATGCTGTTCACGCTCGTGATGATGGCGGCCACCGCGCTCTTCACGCTGCCTGAAAGCTGGCGCTTCGCCTTCGTGCCGCGCGGCACGGGTGTGCTGCTGTTCGCGACCTGCTGCGCGCAGATTCTGATCGGCTGCCTGATCGACCGCCGCTACGACAAGAACCTGCTGCGCTATTTCGTCGACACCGTCTGGTATCCCGCTGCGTTCTGGGCAATCAGCATGATCGCGTCGGTGATCGCGCTGCCGGGCGTGGTTAGCCAGCGTCGCAGAAAGCGCGCGCGCTGGGTCAGCCCGGATCGCGGTATCCGTTCGAGCGGCGCGGTAACGGCCGACGCCTCGGCGGCATTGCTCTCGCAGCGAACGGAATGAAGCATTGAAGCACGTGGGATGAAGCAATCGAATTGACAACGCAAGTCAACCGTCTCAGGGGAAAAACATGGAATTTCCGATCATCGATGTTTCGAAGCAGTCCGTCTCGCAGTTCGCCACCGAAAGCAGCAGGGCCAAAGCCATGCGCACCGTCGCGTGGTACCGCGTGGTGCGGCCGACGCTGGTGCTCGGCACGTGGGTGCTGGCCGCGCTGTATATCCGCTGGTGTCTCGCGAATGCGAGTGAAGAAGAGCTGTCGCTCGACGCGTTCATGCCCGGCATCATGGGCATCGGCATCGTCGCGCTGGCGATGATTTTGTGGACCTTCGGCCGTCAGATGGACGCGATGAGCACGAACCGCGTGCGCCGCATGCCGCAGACGAGCGAGGTACAGGCGTCGCAGACCACGCATGAAATTCCTGAAGGCGATGCGGGCCGCTGCCTCGTTGCGTATCACGACGCCGACGGCATGATCTCGCACGTCATGAGCGTGCGCGAGTTCGAACGCGAAGCGGCATAAGCGAGCGCGTTCTCACAGTACAAACACACGCACCACGGAGACCAACATGTGCGGAATCGTAGGAGCAGTCGCCCAGCGCGACGTCGTCGGCGTGCTGACGGAAGGCCTGCGCCGGCTCGAATATCGCGGCTATGACTCGTGCGGCGTCGCCGTCCTGCAACACGGCGCGCCGCGCCGCGTGCGCAGCGTCGAGCGCGTCGCGAATCTCGCAGACCAGGTTCAGGAAGCAAGGCTGGCGGGCACGATCGGCGTCGCGCACACGCGCTGGGCGACGCACGGCGCGCCCGTCACCGACAACGCGCACCCGATCTTTTCTCGCGACGAGATCGCGCTCGTACACAACGGCATCATCGAGAATCACGAGCCGCTGCGCGACGAGCTGACAGCGCTCGGCTATGTGTTCGAATCGGATACCGACACGGAAGTGATCGCGCATCTGATCCATCACACACGCGAGCAGGACCCGTCGCGCGATCTGCTGACGGCTGTGCAGCGCGCGTTGCAGCGTTTGCGCGGCGCCTATGCGATCGCCGTGTTCGCGAAGAACGAACCCGACCGCGTGATCGGCGCGCGCGCCGGTTCGCCGCTGGTGATCGGCGTGGGCGAGCGCGGCAACTATCTGGCCTCGGACGCGATGGCGCTGTCGGGCACAGTCGAACATTTCATCTTCCTCGAAGAAGGCGATATCGCCGTGCTGTCGTGCGACGGCGTGCATATCGTCGATCGCGACGGCGCGACTGTGCGCCGCGAAGTGCAGGCGCAGCACACGAGCCACTACGCGGCCGAACTTGGTCCGTACCGTCACTACATGCAAAAGGAAATCTTCGAGCAGCCGGACGTCGTCGCTGACGCGACGGAGCGCGTGCGTTCGATCACACCCGCCTTGTTCGGCGCAAACGCTCAGCGCGCATTCAACGAGATCGACTCGCTGCTGCTGCTCGCGTGCGGCACGAGCTATTACTCCGCGCTGACGGCGAAGTACTGGCTCGAATCGATCGCGAGAATTCCGACGCAGGTGGAGATCGCGAGCGAGTACCGCTATCGCGAGAGCGTGGTGAATCCGTGCGCGATGGTCGTCGTCGTGTCGCAATCGGGCGAGACGGCCGATACGCTCGCCGCGCTGAAGCACGCACAGGAGCTCGGCCATCACCATACGCTCGCGATCTGCAACGTGCCGCATAGCTCGATGATGCGGCTCACGGAATTGCAGTACCTCACGGGCGCGGGGCCGGAAATCGGCGTCGCGTCGACGAAGGCTTTCACGACGCAACTGGTCGCGCTGTTTCTGCTCGCGCTCACGCTCGGCAAGGAACGCGGCCACGTAAGCGCCGACGACGAAGCGCACGCGCTGCGGCAACTGCATCATCTGCCTGCCGCGCTCAACAGCGTACTCGCGCTGGAGCCGCAACTCGTCGCATGGGCGGAAGCGCTTGCGCGCAAGGATCATGCTCTCTTTCTCGGACGCGGCGTGCATTACCCCATCGCGCTCGAAGGCGCGCTCAAGCTGAAGGAAATCTCGTACGTGCATGCGGAGGCGTATCCGGCGGGCGAGCTGAAGCATGGGCCGCTGGCGATCGTCACCAGCGAGATGCCCGTCATCACGATCGCGCCGAACGACGCGCTGCTCGAAAAGCTCAAGTCGAACATCCAGGAAGTGCGCGCACGCGGTGGCCAGCTGTACGTGCTCGCCGATGCGGGCACGAAGATCGAAAGCCGCGACGGCGTGCGCGTGATCCAGTTGCCTGAGCATTACGGGCCGTTGTCGCCGATCCTCCATGTGGTGCCGCTGCAATTGCTCGCGTATCACACGGCGTGCGCGCGCGGCACCGACGTCGACAAGCCGCGCAATCTCGCGAAATCGGTCACGGTGGAGTGAAGGGTGCTCATGCGGACTACGATTGCAGTGCTCGTCGTGGCGGCCACGGTGGCCGCAAGCTGCGTCGTTCCGTCCGCGCTAGCGGGCGGAACGAAGGCCACCAAAGCCGCTAAAGCCGCGAGCGTGGTGACGGGCGACCTGCGCGCCTATATGCACGGCATCGGCGCGATTACGGATGCGCAGGGCGTGACCACCGTGTTCTTCAGCAGTTCGGGCCTGCCGCCGCGCGGCGCGGGGCGCGACCGCAACTGGACGCACGATGTCTACATCGCGCGCTGGACGCCGCAGCAGCCGAAGCTCGACCGTCCGCGCGTGTTCATCAGCCGGCCGGAGGCGCAGGAGCCCGTGTCCGTCGCGCAGAACGATGCGGGCCGCGTGATGGTGTCGTTCGAGGACGGCTGGAATACGCCGAATGAAGTCAGTCAGCGCTATGGCGTCTATACGTCCGATCTGAAGGACGTGAAACCGTATCCGAACGATGTGCTGTCGGGTGGCCATTCCGGGCATGTCGCCGCCGTCGGCTCGCGCTTCGTCGTGTTCTATTCGAACGACTGGGTGAATGGCGGCGGCGTCGATAATCTCGGCACGGGCAACGGCGTGTACGTGAAGACCTACGATGCCGACGGCGCGCTGCTGCAGGCTATCGACGTCGCGCCGCGCGTGCGCGAATGGTGGCCGATGCTTGCCGCCTCGCCGACGCGCGCGCTGCTCGTGTGGCAGCAGTACGTGAGCGGCGAGACGTATGCGCGGCTGAAGGTCGCGACGCTGGATCCGTCGACGGGCGCGCTCAGCGAACCGCGCGTGATCGCGGACCGGCTGCTGTACTACACGTATGCGGCGGCGTACGTGCCGTCCATCGATCGCTTCGTCGTGGTTGCGACGACTGACAAAGGCAAAGGCTTCGCGCAACTGATCGACACGAGTGGGCAGACCACTGCGACGCTCGGTTGCATGCCGGCGTCGGTGCGCGAGGCGGGCATCACGGTGATCGGCGAGCGGGCGTTCACGCCGGCGCAGGATGGACGGCTGCTGCATCTGAAGTTCACGCCGGCGTCGATCGAACTGGCGGGCACGCAGCCTTCGCCGATTGCTTGGACCTACACGGGCAGCGTCGGACTGGTGCGCTCGCCGACCCAGCTGCATTGGGTCGCGACGAGCCCCAAAGGGCTGCAGGAGGCGGACTTCGATCTGAAGGCGGCGAATGTGAAGGCGCCCGATGCGAAGGATCTGTGCAAGGGATAACAATTTCCCCGTGCGTGCGGTGACGCTTCGGGCCGCACGCACCCCACTTTTTGTATCGCTGTACCGGCCAGATACATTGGGACACATAGCCGGGAATGGGCCAGGGTATAAAACCGTCATCGCATCGAGGAGCACGCCATGACTACCCACACCCACCACGGCTCATGCCATTGCGGCGCCGTCAAATTCACCGTCGAAACGCCCGTCACGCCCGCCGTCCGCTGCAACTGCAGCCTGTGCCGGCGCAAGGGCGCGCTGATGTCGCCGTTCTTTCCGGCGAGCGCGCTCAATATCGTGTCCGGTCAGGACAGCCTGACGCTTTACCAGTTCAACACACAGGTCGCGAAGCACTATTTCTGCAAGCAGTGCGGCATCTACCCGTTTCATCAGACCCGCAAGGACCCGAACCTGTGGCGCGTGAACCTCGGCTGTCTGGACGACGTCGATCCGTATGCGCTGGAGGCGTCGGTGGCGGACGGCAAGAGCCTGTCCGTGGTGGAAGACGCCTGAAGGCCGCCTGAAGGCCCGATAAAGGACGCGTAAGATAAGCGAACTCTGGCAGGCGAAGGAGCCTTGTGTGGACAAAACGGATCACGTTCTGATCGTCGACGACGACCGCGATATTCGCGAGCTGGTTGGCACGTACCTCACCAGGAATGGCGTGCGCGTGACGCTCGCGTCGGGTGGCCGGCAAATGCGCGCGGCGCTCGCCGACGAGCGGCCCGACCTGATCGTGCTCGATCTGATGCTGCCCGGCGAAAGCGGCCTCGACCTGTGCCGCGAACTGCGCGCGGGTGAATTTCAGACCATCCCGATCCTGATGCTGACGGCGCTGAGCGAGGAGACCGACCGCGTGGTCGGCCTCGAAATGGGCGCTGACGACTATCTGGCGAAACCCTTCGCGGTGCGCGAGTTGCTGGCCCGCATCCGCGCGATCCTGCGGCGCGCCCGCATGATGCCGCACGGCGGCAGCGACGAGCCGGCGAACGCCGCGCACTTCCTGCGCTTCGGCGACTGGCGGCTCGATACGATCGGCCGCAATCTGATCGACAGCGACGGCACGATGGTCGCGTTGAGCGGCGCGGAATACCGGCTGTTGCGCGTGTTCGTCGACAATCCGCAGCGCGTGCTGACGCGCGACCAGCTGCTCACGCTCACGCAAGGGCGGCAGACGGAACCGTTCGACCGCTCGATCGATCTGCTCGTGAGCCGCGTGCGTCAGCGTCTGGGCGACGACGCGCGCGAGCCGCGCTACATCAAGACGCTGCGCAACGAAGGCTATGTGTTCTCGTCGCTCGTGACGGCCGAGGACAACGGCGGATGAACGCGGCAATCGCTCGTCTGCGCGGCCTGTGGCCGCCGCGCTCGTTGTTCATGCGGCTGTCGCTGATCTTCGTGGCCGGGCTGCTGGCCGCGCAGACGCTGTCGTTCTGGCTCACGATGACCGAGCGCAACGAGGCGACCATGCACGTGATGGTCGGCTACATCGGCCAGGAGGTGACCAGCTCCGTCGCGCTGCTGGACCGCCTGACGCCTGCCGAGCGCGAGGAATGGCTGCCGAAGCTCGCGCGGCGCAGCTATCGTTTCGTGCTGGGTCCGGGCACGAGCGGCGGTGTGCCGCCGGACGCGAAGCTGTCGCAGGAAATCGGCGCGTCGATCGCAAAGGACATCGGCCCGCAGTACAAGGTGACGGCCAACGCCATTCCCGGCGAGAGCGAACATCTCGAAGTCCACCTGACGCTGAGCGACGGCACGCCGCTCACCATCGACATGCATCCGATGCACGGCATCCCCCTGTCGCCGTGGCTGCCGCTCGTGCTGATCGCGCAGCTGGCGTTGCTCGCGGGCTGCGCGTGGCTCGCCGTGCGCCTCGCCACGCGTCCGCTCGAGCGTCTCGCGCGCGCCGCCGACACGCTCGGCCCCGATCTCGCGCCCGCCACGCTGCCCGAGGACGGCCCCGAAGAAGTGGCGCGCGCGTCGAAAGCGTTCAACGCGATGCAGACGCGCATCGGCATTTATATGCGCGAGCGGCTGCAAATCCTCGCTGCGATTTCGCACGACCTGCAGACGCCCATCACGCGCATGCGGATACGCGCCGATCTGCTCGACGACGAAGCCGAGCGCGCGCGCCTGCAAAAAGATCTGAAGGAAATGGAATTGCTCGTGCGCGAAGGCGTCGCCTATGCGCGCACGCTGCACGGCGCCGACGAAAAACCGCGCCGCATCGACCCCGATGCGCTGATCGAAAGCATGGTCAGCGACTATACGGATGCGGGCGACCCCGTCTCGCTGACGGGGCACGTCGGCCAGCCGGTGACGACGCGACCGCAGGCGCTGCGCCGCATTCTCGGCAACCTGATCGACAACGCGCTGAAGTACTCGGGGCACGAAGCGGTGACGGTGGAAGTGAGCGTCGATGCGGCGCGCGGGCGGCAACTATCCGTCGCTGTGCTCGATCGAGGTCCCGGCATTCCGCAGGAACTGCTCGATGCCGTATTCCAGCCGTTCTATCGCGTCGAAAGCTCGCGCAACCGCGAGACGGGCGGCACGGGGCTTGGGCTCGCCATCGCGAAGCAACTGGCGCAGTCGATGAGCGCGACGCTGACCTTGCGCAACCGCGAAGGCGGCGGGCTGGAAGCGCGCCTCACGCTGTGACGGGTGCCGCCGCGCCGTGCTTCGTCGCGGCGCGCACGTAGTCATGAGCGTCGCAGTCGTGAAGCGCACGCAGGCGCGTTTCTGATCGTTCGAGCATGGGCGCTGAAGCGCATCGTCGAGATTTCGTGTACGCAAGAGGACGAACATACGCACATCAATAACAGCGCATTTTTTTCGCGCTCTATACTGAAGGGATCATTCTTCTTCGAAAGCGGGCCATGCGTCGTTTATCAGTCAGGCGGTCGCCGATTCACGGCAAAGGTGTGTTCGCGCTATGCACGCTCGCGGCGGGCGAACGCATCATCGAATATAAGGGCGAAGTGACATCATGGCGGCGCGCCGCGCGGCGTATCGAACGCACGGGCGACTATGGGCACACGTTCGTGTTCGGCCTGTCGGATGGGCGCGTGATCGACGGTAGCGTCGGCGGCAATAGCGCGCGCTGGCTGAACCACGCGTGCCGGGCCAATTGCGAGGCAGTCGAGATCGACGGACGCGTGTTCATCGAGGCCGCCGTCGATATCCAGCAGGGCGAAGAACTGTTCATCTCGTACGGACTGGCCGTCGACGACCCGCAAGACGAGGAAACGCGCAGCCAGTATGTGTGCCGGTGCGGATCGCCTGCGTGCCGGGGCACGATGCTCGCGACGGGGGAAGACGCGCTGGCGTGAGCGTGACCTGGCGGGGTTCTGGAAGCTGGAGTGCTGGACCGACGGTTCGGGAAGGGCTGCCGTCGGGCTGTGGATCGGGCTGTGAGTCGGGCTGTGATACAGTCCCCGCAGCGTTCCAGAGAGGCGTCCATGACAAACCGACCACGGAAGACCTTGCATTCCCCGGCACCGACCTTGCCGATGTTGCTGATGCAACTGGAGGCGTCGCTGCCTTCGCTGATGACCCAGCCGGCGTCATTGTCGAGCGCGCTCGTGCGCGTCTGCCGATGCCTCGACCGCGCCGGCGCGCCCATGCGCCAGCGCAAGCCGCACACGGCACGGCCCGCCCGCGTGAAAGCGGCGAGCGTCGATACGCCGATGTCGCTGCCGCTCTTTCCCTGATGCTGATGCGTGCCTGAACCTCGCCTGCAACGCGGCGAGTGTTTTGCGTCACTTCTCTTTTCTTTTCCCTACCGACGTTCGAGCAGAACGAGACGCGCAGGCGCGCGTCGCGGCTCCGCTCAGGACGTTCCCGCTGCCTCGCGCGCGCGCCCACCCGGCACGCGCGGAAACGCGATCTGCACGGCAAGCCCGCGCCGTCCGATGCCCGAGCCGATATGAATCTGCGCGTTGAAATGCGCGGCGATGCGCGCGACGATCGACAGCCCGAGCCCGCTACCGTTGCCGCTCGCGGATGCCGACGCGCCGCGAAAGAAGCGGTCGGTTAGACGCAGGCGCTCTTCGTCGGGGACGCCGGGGCCGTTGTCGGAGACCGTCAGCGATACCGTCTGCGCGTCGGCCAGCACGGTGATGTGTACGCGGCCGCCGGGTTCGCCGTACTTGATGGCGTTGTCGAGCAGATTGTCGATCAGCGTGCGGGCCAGCGCGCGGTCCGCATAGACCTCGGCGTCGCGCTCGCCGGAAAGCATCACGGCCATCGATTTATCTTCTGCATGCGGCGCGCGGAACGCGATCGCCTCGCCGGCCACCTCATGCAGCCGGACGGGCGCCGTCGTCACCGTGTCGCGCTCGTCGAGACGCGCGAGCAGCAACAGCTGCTCGGCAAGATGCGCGCTGCGGTCGACGCCCTGAACCACGCGGCGCATCGCCTGCTGCTGTTGCGCGCTGTCGTGCGCGGCGAGCGCCACCTGCGCCTGGACCTTGATCGCGGCCAGCGGCGTCTTCAGTTCGTGTGCGGCGTCGGCCGTGAACGCGCGCTCGCGCAGGATGGATTGCTGCAGTCGCGCGAGCAACTGGTTGATCGCATCGACGAGCGGCCGGACTTCCGCGGGTGACGGATTGACGTGAATCGGCTCGAGATTGCGGCTGTCGCGCATGCGCACGGCCTTCGAGATCGTCGACAGCGGCCTGAAGCTATGGCCCACGCTGAACCAGACGAGCAGCGCGAGCACGGGCAGCGCAAACGCCATCGGCCGCGCGATGCGGCTCGCCACGCCCGTCGTCAGGTCGCTGCGCACGTTGGCCGGTTCGAACACGCGCACCATGCGGCCCGTTGCGCTGTCTTGCAACGCGTAGGCGAGCCACGGCTGGCCGTCCACGGTCATCGTGTGTACGCTTTGCGCGGCTTCGCCCGGTTCGGCGGCGCGATGCAGCGCGGCAAGGCCGGGGCTCGCGACGATCACGCGGCCCGCCGCATCGCGCACCTCGAAGAGCGCATAGCGGGGCCGCGCGTCGGTGTCGTCGTCGAGGGCGGGCGACGCGCGCGAGTACTCGTTGCGCACGTCGATACCTCCCGTTGCGAGCCGCGCCAGGTTCGGGTCGTCGAGCCGCGCCAGCAGATGCGCGAGCTGGATCAGGCGCGCTCTGTCCCATTCGTCGACCTCACGCGTCGCGTTGTTGAAGCTCCACGCGAACATGACCGCCCACACCGCGCCGACGCTGACGAGAATCAGCCACATCAGGCGGCGGCGGATCGATGTCGAGCGCGGGTGCGTCATGTCTTGTCCACGACATAGCCGAAGCCGCGCACCGTGCGGATTACATCGCCGCCGAGCTTCTTGCGCAGGTTCGACACGTGTACTTCGATCGCATTGCTTTCGACTTCCTCCTGCCAGCCATACAGGCTTTCCTCAATCTTGGCGCGCGGCTGCGGTACGCCCGAGTGCGTGAGCAGGTGGATCAGCACGGCCCATTCCCGCGCGGTGAGCGGCACGCGCACGCCGTTTCTCGATACCGTCTGCGCGACGGGGTCGACGCTCAGGTCGCGCCACGCAATCATCTCGCTGCCGCGGCCCTGCGAGCGGCGGATCAGCGCGCGGCAGCGCGAGACGAGTTCCGGAAGATCGAACGGCTTGCCGAGGTAGTCGTCGGCGCCGGCGTCGAGGCCGCGCACCTTGTCGGCGGCGGTGTCCTTCGCGGTGAGCACGAGCACGGGGATGTCGTTGCCGCGTGCGCGCAGCGATTTCAGCAGTTCCATGCCGGAAAGTTTCGGCAAGCCGAGATCGAGAATCACGAGCAGATAGGGCGTGGTTGCGAGCGCGAGCTGCGCATGCTGACCGTCGCGCGCCCAGTCGACGGTGAAGCTCGCATTGCGCAGCGCGACTTCGAGGCCGCTGCCGATCAGGTCGTCGTCTTCCACGAGAAGTATGCGCATGGTGTCGTTGTCCGGCGGGTGCCCGGTCCCGGGCATGTCGTATTGCCTGCGAGTCTAGCGCGGATGCTACATGTATACGTGCGCTTGCCATCGTTTGAGGGTGTTAAGCATTTCTTCAGGTTCGCGCCGTTAGCATCGCCGCCTGACGCGTGCCTCGCGCTTGCGCCCGCGCTCGCGTCAGCGCCATGTTCACTCCGGCCCGTCGCACGACTTCATAAGAGACCGACAATGAACCTCAATGCTTTTGCCCAACGCCCCGCCTATGACGGCGTTGCACGCCTGTTGCACTGGCTGGTCGCGCTGCTCGTCGCCGCGCAGTTCGTGATCGGCTGGACGATGCCCGACGTGCATCGCGATACCTTGCCCAACGGCTTGATCGCGTGGCATCTCGGCGTGGGCGCGGCGATCGTCGCGGCGGTGGCGTGCCGCATTGCGTGGCGCGCGACGCATGTGCCGCAGCCCGCGGAAGTGTCGCGTACACTCAGCGTGATTTCATCCGCGACGCATGCGCTGCTGTACGCGCTGCTGGTCGCCGTGCCGCTTGCGGGATGGGCGAACGCGTCGTCGCGTGGCTGGACGGTGAAGCTGTTCGGGACGGTTCGCTATCCTGATCTGACGGCGTCCGGCTCGCCGACGGGCCACGCACTCGGCGACGTGCATAGCTGGCTTGCATGGGTGCTGCTTGCGCTGATCGTGCTGCATGTAGGCGGCGCGTTGTTTCACCGCATCGTGCTGAAAGACAACGTGTTGCAGCGGATGCTGCCGTAAGCCGCAAGCAATGTGATGCAAGCCGCCTGAAACACGCGTCGAATCCAAGTGCTTAATATTCCCTTCAGACTCCGCTCGCTACCATCGGTGCGTCGTGTCCAGCATGGCTGGGCACGCTCGAATCTGTCGCACCGTCACGCAGGCTTCACATCAGCGAAGTAGCAGCAGCGGGCCGGTGCGCGCCACGTAGGGCTGGCTCGCCATGAAGCAAACCACTGTTCAGATGATCCGCGCGCACCTCGTCACGGCGTCTGTTGCCGCGACGGCCATCGACGTCTGTGTCGTGAGCCTGCTTTTCTTCTGCAAGTTTCCACAGACGCTGTTCGAGACGGCAACGTTCCGCGTGCTGACATTCGGCCTGTTGCTGGCTGCCGTTCTGATTACACGTCACGCGGCGCACAGGGCGTTTCGCGCGGCTGTGAAAAGACGTCATGCGCATTTCATCGGACCACGGCGCGATGCCGTTTGCGTTTCCGCAATCTGTCCCGCGCGCGGACTCGTCATCCTTCATCTGCATTTCACCGGCATGCCTTACGTTCCCGTTCAAGCGACGGGATGGTGATGCCGGTTGTGTCTTCGTGGCTGCGCGCGTCGACACGACGGCCGGCCTGCATTCATTTCAGCGGGAGCAATCGACAACATGCAGGACACGCTGTTACGTATTGACTGGTTGCCGATGATGCTTGTGTGCGGCGCAGCGCTGTATGCCGTTATGGCCGTGCTGGCCTCGCTCGTGTCGGCGGCGCGTGCCGCCGCGCGCGAACGGCGATTTTTGCCCACGCGTGCGCCAACGCCCGTCAGCGTGCTCAAGCCGCTGTGTGGCGCCGAGCCACGGCTTTTTGACAATCTCGCGACCTTCTGCGAGCAGACGCATCCGTGCTTCGAAATGATCTGTGGCGTGTCTAGCGCAGACGATTCCGCCATCGCGATCGTCCATCGTTTGCAGGCCGCGTATCCGCAATGCCGGATTTCGCTCGTCGTCGATCCGCGCGTGCATGGCACGAACCTGAAGGTAAGCAACCTGATCAATCTCGCGCAATGGGCGCACCATGACGTGTTCGTGATCGCGGACAGCGATATCGCCGTCGAAGCGGATTATCTGGAGCGCGTCTGCGCGCCGCTCGCCGATCCGCAGGTCGGCGTCGTCACGTGTCTCTATCGCGCGAAAGGCATTGCCGGATTCTGGTCGCGCGTGGGCGCGCAGTTCATCAACGAGTGGTTCGTGCCTTCGGTGCGGATCGCGCATGCGTTCGGCTCGACGCGCTTCGGCTTCGGCGCGACGCTCGCGCTGCGGCGCTCGACGCTGGCGGGCATCGGCGGCTTCGAGCGGCTGCGCAATACGCTCGCCGACGACTACTGGCTGGCCGGTCACGTGCGCGAGTTGAATCTGCAAACGGTGCTGTCGCCTGTCGTCGTCGAGACGGATGTGACCGAGTACACGCTCGCCGCGCTGTGGGATCGCGAGACGCGCTGGCTGCGCACGATCCGCTCGGTGAACCGCACGGGCTTCGCGGCGCTGTTCGTGACGTTCACGCTGCCGTGGATAGCCTGCGGCGCGTGGCTCGCATTCGAGTTGCATCGCGTGAACGCGCATCCTGCCGTGTCGCTCGCGCTCGTCGTCGCTGCCGTGGCGGGCGTGTCGGCGCGCGTCGTTCTGCATGCGCTGATGGGCGCCGAACGACGCCTGTTGTGGCGCGATCTCGCGCTGATGCCCGTGCGCGATGCATTGCTGTTCGCGCAATGGATGGCAGGGTCGTTCGGCTCGACGGTAGTGTGGCGCGGCGTACGCGTACCCGTCGAAGCCAGGGACAACGCCACGACGGTTTTCCGGCCCGAGCCGGCCAAGGCACTCGAAGTATCCGATGGACGCTGAGCGCGTCGCGAGAACATCGCGCGCGCCTGGCTAAACTACAACTCGTGAAAAGAGAATATGAAGAAGACGTTATTTTTGCAGGCGCCGTCGTACGACGGTTTCGACGGGGGTGCGGGTTCGCGCTATCAGGCAAAGCGCGAGATCCGCTCGTTCTGGTATCCCACGTGGCTTGCGCAGCCTGCCGCGCTGGTGCCAGGCAGCCGCGTGCTCGACGCGCCCGCTGATGGTCTTTCCGTTGAAGCGTCGCTTGCGATCGCGCAGGAATACGAGCTCGTTGTCATTCATACGAGCACGCCGTCGTTTCCGACCGACGCGCTGTTCGCCGAGCAGCTGAAAGCGCGCGCGCCGAAGGTGTTGATCGGCATGGTCGGCGCGAAGGTCGCCGTCGATCCGCACAACTCGCTCACAGCGAGCGAGGCAATCGATTTCGTCTGCCGCGAAGAGTTCGATTTCACCTGCAAGGAGATCGCCGAAGGACTGCCGTTTTCGCAGATCAAGGGCCTGAGCTATCGCGCCGCGGACGGCTCGATCGAGCACAACGAAGCGCGCCCGATCCTTGAGAACATGGACGAGCTGCCGTTCGTCGCGCCGGTGTACAAACGCGATCTGAAGATCGACAACTACTTCATCGGCTATCTGAAGCATCCGTATGTGTCGATCTATACCGGGCGCGGCTGCCGGTCAAAATGCACGTTCTGTCTGTGGCCGCAGACGGTGGGCGGGCATCGCTACCGCACGCGCTCCGTCGAGAACGTGCTCGAAGAAGTGAAGTGGATTCGCGACAACATGCCCGAAGTGAAGGAGATCATGTTCGACGACGACACGTTCACCGACTTCAAGCCGCGCGTCGAAGAGATTGCGCGCGGTCTCGGCAAGCTCGGCGTCACGTGGTCATGCAACGCGAAGGCGAACGTGCCATACGCGACGCTCAAGATCATGAAAGAGAACGGCCTGCGCCTGCTGCTGGTCGGTTACGAATCGGGCGACGACCAGATTCTGCTGAACATCAAGAAGGGCCTGCGCACCGACATCGCGCGACGCTTCTCCGAAGACTGCCGCAAGCTCGGCATCAAGATTCACGGCACCTTCATTCTTGGCTTGCCGGGCGAAACGAAAGAGACGATCCAGAAGACCATCGAGTACGCGAAGGACATCAATCCGCACACCATTCAGGTGTCGCTCGCCGCGCCGTATCCGGGCACCACGCTCTACAAGCAGGCCGTCGAAAACGGCTGGCTCGAAGAGAACAAGGTGATCAACCTGGTGAGCAAGGAAGGCGTGCAGCTGGCGGCGATCGGATATCCGCATCTGTCGCGTGAAGACATCTATCACCATCTCGAACAGTTCTACCGGCAATTCTATTTCCGTCCGTCGAAGATCTGGGAGATCGTGCGCGAGATGCTGCTGAGCTGGGAAATGATGAAACGGCGTCTGCGCGAAGGCGTCGAGTTCTTCCGTTTCCTGCGGGCACGCGAGGCATGACGCGACAGTCGGCGCAGCGCTCTAGAAACGCACCGCGACGCGCGCTGATCGTGACGGCCGACGACTTCGGTCTGCATGTGCGGATCAACGAAGCTGTCGAGCGCGCGCATTTGCATGGCGTGCTGACGTCGGCTAGCCTGATGGTGTCCGCGCCCGCCTCGGCGGATGCCGTGCGCCGCGCGCACCTTTATCCGAGCTTGCGCGTGGGCTTGCATCTCGTGCTCGCGGACGGCGTGCCCATGCTCGCCACGCATCTGATTCCCGCGCTCGTCGACAAACACGGGCGGCTCGGCGAACGGATGGTGCGCAACGGCTTTCGCTTTTTCCTCCTGCCTGAAGTGCGGCGCCAGTTGAAGGCGGAAATCCGCGCGCAGTTTCAGGCCTTCGCACGCACGGGGCTCACGCTCGATCACGTCAATACGCACAAGCACTTTCATCTGCATCCGACGGTGCTCGCGCTGATTATCGAAGTGGGTAGCGAATATGGGCTGAAGGCGATGCGGCTGCCGTACGAGCCGGGCGCGCCTGCGTGGATCAGGCCGTGGATGGCACGTGTGCGCAAGCAGCTGGATAATGCAGGCATTGCGCACAACGACTACGTGATCGGCATGTCGCAGACAGGGCATATGGACGAGGCCGCGCTGCTCGCCGCGCTTGCACGGCTGCCGGACGGCGTCGGCGAGATTTACAGTCATCCCGCCGTGGCCGGAGAAGGCGCGATCACGCCGACGATGCAGACGTACCGGCATAGCGACGAACTGGATGCACTGCTGTCCGCGCGTGTCGCGTCGGCGATTGCCGCGAGCGGGGCGATCACGGGCGGTTTCGCCGACGTGTTCGCGCAGCCGTCTTATCTATGACCAAGTGGCTCACATGGCTGGGATTGCCCGCGGGCATCGCGGTGCTGATCGCATTGGCGTTGCACAGCGGCATCGACGACGTGCTGCACGCGATCCGTTCGGCAGGCTTCGCGCTGCTCTGGCTCGTGCCGCTGCATGCGCTGCCGTTGCTGCTGGATGCGCAGGCGTGGCGGCTTCTGCTCGGCAGAAGTGCGTCGCTCGCGTATCTGTGGTGGGTCGCGACGGTGCGTGAGGCGGTGAGCCGGCTGCTGCCTGTCGCGAGCATCGGCGGGGAGTTCGTCGGCGTGCGGCTCGCGCGCTGGAAAGTTGACGAGACGAGCTTGGTGTGCGCGTCGGTGATCGTCGAGGTGCTGGTGACGCTGGCCGTCCAGTATGTGTTCGCCGCACTCGGGCTCGTGTTGATCGTCGCGCAGACGGGCCACGATGGTTTGCTCGCGACCGTCGGCGCGGCGTTGCTGCTGTCGTTGCCGCTGCCCGTCGTTGTGTTCCTGCTGCTCAGGCGCGGCGGGCTATTTCACGCGATCGAGCGCTGGTCCGCGCGTCTGCCGATGAGCGCGCACTGGAACGTCGAGCGCATCGGCGGCGCGCAGCTCGATGCCGCGATCGATGCGTTGCTGCGTGAGCCGCGTCTGCTGTTGCGCGCGTTTGTCTGGCAGTTTGCCGGCTATCTGCTCGGCGCATCGGAGGTGTATGTCGCGCTGTGGATGCTCGGGCATCCCGTTTCCATTGGTGGCGCGATCGCCGTCGAAGCGCTTACGCAGGCGGCGCGCCATGCGGCGTTCTTCGTGCCGTCGGGGCTCGGCGTGCAGGAGGCCGTCGTCGTGCTGCTCGCGCGGATGTTCGGCGTCGATGAGCAGACGGCGCTGTCGCTTGCGCTCGTCAAGCGGATGCGTGAAGTCCTGTTCGGCTGTGTGGCGCTGGCATCGTGGCAGGCGGCAGAGCTTGTGCGCAACCGTGGCGGCGGTGTCGCGAGAAACCTTCGCTGAGTCCTGTCGAGCATCGCGCGGAAGCTTCCGGGCGGCAGCGCGCTCGCTGATGAGTCTGTACTTATGCCACGCTTACTGTGCGTCGCGTGTGCATGTTGCCGAATGCGAATCGCAATCAACTAGGTTCCGGAAATATTCGTGCCGATGTCATAGGCTGAAAGCCGGTTCCCTCGATTCGATTCAGAACGGCTGCGCATGCCGCCCTTGTCAACGTCTCCGACCCGAACGCTCGACGCGCTCAAGCGAGCCGGCCTGCTAGGCACGGCTGCGCAAGTCGCCGTGCTCGACTATCTGCAACGCACGGAGCACGGCCATTTCAGCGCGGAAGAGATTCACCGCCGCATCGCTGCGGGCGGCGAACGTATGAACCTGTCGACCACCTATCGCGTGCTCAGTCAACTGGTGGAGGCGGGCTTCGTCGCGAACGTGCCGCTCGGCAAGCATCACAGCCTCTACGAACTGGACTCGGGCAAGGCGCACGATCATCTCGTGTGCGTCGTGTGCGGGCGCGTTGAAGAGTTCTCCGACCCGAAGATCAATCGCCGGCGCATCGCGATCGCGAAGAAGTTCGGCTTGCGCATTGTCGGCAAGACGCTGGCGTTGCACGGGGTGTGCGCGGATTGCGCGGCGCGCGCGCATCCGCCGAGACCGCGTGCGAAGTGAGCGTGGAATATTGGTGTGGGACATCAGCGCCGCGCCTGTTTGTGCGCGCTGGAAAGGAGTGTTTCCGCGCGACCCGTTAATCCGCGGCGCGCGAGCCGCTAAAGTGACTCTTGTGCGCGGTGCTTCCCTTCGCGCGCGAGAGAGCTTCCCCCGGTCGCCGCACCCGGCGTCCGGGGTTTTTTTCGATTGCTCCGTTTTTTTGACGCGCGTAACGTGAGCCTGCCTCTTGAGAACAGGCGAGCTTTTTGTCAAGCCCCGCGCCGCTCCGATCACGTCCGGCCGGGGCTTCTTTTATGGCGTCTCTGCGTTCGCGCGCCGTGGCTCAGCGCGCGTGACTGCCCGCTGACGCATTCCCGTCGTACACTCCCTGATCCATGATCCAGCTGCGCTGCGAAGGGGGACAGCCTCATGTCGGACGATATGTTCAACACCAGACGGCTTCGCGACCCGGCGAAGTCGGACCTGCTGCACCTGCTGGACGGCGTCGAGCAGTTTAGCGACGAGGTGTTTCCCGCCACCCAGGCGCTATTCGAAAGTCTCGCGCAAGGTCAGGCGCCGCATACGCTGTTCATCACGTGTGCTGACTCGCGTGTCTCGCCGGAAATGATTACGCAAACGCATCCGGGCGAGCTCTTCGTGTGCCGCAATATCGGTAATATCGTCCCCGCTTACGGCGAAATGCTGGGCGGCGTGTCGGCCGTTGTCGAATACGCGGTGCTTGCGCTGAACGTGCGGCAGATCGTGGTCTGTGGACATAGCGACTGCGGCGCGATGCGCGGCCTCGCGGGCACCGCGCCGATGACAGCGGAAGACATGCCGACCGTCAATGCGTGGCTGCGCAATGCGGAGACGGCGCGCAGCGTCGTGCAGGCGCGCAAGGTCGACAGCGATCATCTCGTGCAGGCGCTCGTCGAGGAAAACATCCGGCTGCAACTGATGCATCTGCGCACGCATCCGTCCGTCGCTGGGCGTCTCGCGCAAAAGCGCCTCGATGTCCAGGGCTGGGTGTACGACATAGGGCATGGGCGCGTTTCAGTGTTCAACGAAAACGACGACCGCTTCGAAAGTCTCGGCGAAGCGCGCACGCGGATTCAGCGGGAGCAGGGCGGTTGACCGCGCCGGGCGCGGTGGGGCCGTTTCGCTTCAATCGCCCATCGCCGCCGCTCGCCGCAGAAATCCCAGCGCCCGCTCATTGTCGAGATACGCGGTATTGAACCGGACCCACGGCGTCACCTCGCCGTGCGGCCGGTAGTAGCTGCCCGGCTGAACGGTGATGCCGGCGCGGGCCGCCTCGGCGACGAACACATCCGAATTCGGCACGCCCGGCACGCGTGCCCACACCAGCGTGCCGCCGCACGGCTCGTCGAACACTTGCCAGCCGATGCCATTGAGCAATTCCACTGCAGTAGAAATGGCGCCATTCACGCGCCGCCGCAGCCGTTCCAGGTGCTTGCGATACGTGCCGCGCTCGAGCAGCGCGGCCACGACTCGCTCGCTAAAGCGCGTGCCGCCGAGGCTGGTGAGCGCCTTCACTTCGACGAAGTGTTTGACCAACCCCGCTTCGGCGGCGATATAGCCTAGCCGTAGCGACGACGACAGGCTCTTCGAAAACCCGCCGATATACACGACGCGCGTCAGCCGGTCGAGCGACGCGAGACGTTGCGTGGGTATCGCCTGGAAATCCGCGTAGACGTCGTCTTCGACGATCATAAAGTCGTGTTCCTGCGCGAGTTGCAGCAACCGGAAGCCGACGTGCGGCGCGACGTTCGTGCCCGTCGGATTGTGAAAGACCGTGTTGATGAAAAAGAGCTTCGGCCGATGTTCTTTCAGCAGCGCCTCGACGGCCTCGACATCAGGCCCGCTCGACAGACGCGGCACACCCACCAGCTCGATTCCCTGCAGCTTGAGCAGCCCGAACAGGTTGAAGTAGCCGGGATCTTCGACGAAAACGGTATCGCCCGGCTTGAGCAGCATCCGCACGACGAGGTCGAGCGCCTCGCTCGCACTGTTCGTCACCATGATGTTCTGTGGCTCCGCCGCCACGCCGACGAACGCAAGGCGCTGTTCGATCTGCACCCGCAACACCGGGTCGCCCTGTGGGATCGCGTAGTCGATCAGACTACGCGCGTCCGTGCGGGACGCCTGGCGGATCGCCTGCGCAATGCCTTCGACGTCGCGCCACGCTTCGGGAATGAAGCCGATCGACAGGTTCAGCACCTCATCGGGCCGCTCGAATTGCCGCAGGATCTGGTCGGATTCGGGCGTCGCGCGGATCGCGTCGAGCCCGCGCGTGGCGCGCGGCGCCTTTTCGAACTGTTCGGCGACGTAGTAGCCGGAACCGTGCTTGGGCTGCAGCAGGCCGCGCGTGGCGAGCCGGTCATAGGCCTCGATGACGGGAAAGCGGCTGATGTTGTGCTCGGCCGCGAACTTGCGGATAGACGGCAGGCGCATGCCGACGCGCAGTTCGCGCGCCAGGATCAGCGCTTCGACCTGACCGACGATCTGTTCCGTCAGCGGGGTAGCCGTTGCGACGTCGAGGGTGATCTTCATTCGCCTCCCTGTCGACCAGAGTGGGCGCGCTAGCACCTTACTTTGGTCCCATCAAGATGATTGCTCTGAAAGTGTTCATGCGAGTTTGCCGAACACTTCACGCAAATTGATCGAAAGTGTTCATTCCAGTTATCGCAGTTTACCGGAACAATAGGCCCAACGAGTTAGTTTGTTTGCATGAATTTTTAAGTGAAATACTCGGTAAATCAGTGAGTTAGTGGAAATTCGACGAATTCCTCGAACACTGGCCAAAGCGAACGAACACTTTATCTGATTCCGCAAAAACGGAACTGTACAAACTGAATTTCCGAGGCCGTGCAAAAAAGATACGGCCCAGCAGAACCTGAGAGAAAGCAGAACCTGAGAGAAACAACGAACGGCGGCCATTGACGGGAATCCGGCTGGACCGCCCAGACCTATATCGACCTTCAGGCGCGCTCCCTTTTGCGGGAGCGCCCGTTTTGTTCGTCGAAAGGGTCTGGCTGCGGCGTGAGTCCGACACTCGGGCACGCATTCGGTGACAGCGCGCGAGGCTGCGATCGGCGGCATCGGGGCGATAAAACAACACATACGTCTGACTGCGCCGGAGCGGCCGGGAAGCCGCGCAAGGCGACAGATCCACGGCGGAGAACGGGGCTACAAGTTAAGCCTGTTGCGCTCATCGGCCTGCCGCCATTGGCGAGGCGATGCTGCCCGCCACACGGCTTTGGGTTTATGGCTCCGGGTGTGAAAGAACTGGCCACGGTGGTGGACAGCTTGTTAAGCAGTACAGAGTTAACGCCAACCCCAAAGGAGATTGAGATGACGACCCAAGTGCAGGTTCAGCAAGCGCAGCCGCAACAACAATCGCAGGCGCAGTCGCAAACGGACAGGCAAGAAGACAAGAAAATCACTGTCGTGGTCAAGCCGCGCAAGGCGCGTCCCGTCCTGATCCCGGTTCACCTGTGATGAACGCGCCGGCACCGTTGCGTGCCGGCCACGAACGGAGGCCGTCGTGATGGACGACATTTTTGAACCACAGGCGTTTGTGCTGGCGGGGAAGTGTCTCAGCACGTCGCCTTCGCTCGTCATCGAAGACGACGAGAACCAATACGAATTTCCGGCGTCCGTCGACGGTGAAGACGCGGCGTCCCTGATCAGCGCGCTGCGCTCCGGCGTCAAGGCAGAGGAGGTGATCTCCCGCTATTCGCCGTACGAACAGAAAGTGTTCGACCGTCTGAAGGAGCTGCAACTGGTGCGCGCGGTGAAACCCGCGCTGGCCCGCAGCGGCCTCGACGTGCTGCTCGAACTCGAAGATCTCGCCAACGATCTGCTGTATCGCACGCTCTATACGAACGTGTTCTGGGAAAAGTGCGCGTCCGCGAGTACGGGCGCTGACATTCCCCTCAATGTGATCCACGGGATGATCGTGGAGAACTACCATTTCCTGTTCCGCGAAAGCTATTTCGACGCGCCTGTACTGTCATATGTCGCCAATACGGGCGTGCGGCTGTCGATGAACGAGTTCTACGCGGAAGAGTACGGCCACGACGAACTGTTGCTCAAGGCGCTGACCACGCTCGGCGTCACGCGTGAGGATCTCGCGCGCACGGTGCCGCTGCCGCAAACCATGGCGCTGTGTAACTCGCTTGCTTTCTGGGCACATAGCGACCCGCTGTTTTTCTTTTCGACGCTCGGCATTCTCGAAGGCAAGGACATCAAGCAGGATTCCTTCCTCGATGCCGCGTATCGGATCGGCGTCGATCCCGCTTTGCTCAAGCCCGTGAAAGCGCACTCCGATATCAACCTGAACGGCGGACACGGCAGCCTCACGCGCAAGATCTTCTCGCGCATTCCCGCCATCGCCGATGTGGACGTGCGGCGCATGCGCGCGCAAACGCATCTGTTCATCGAACTGTACGACCAGTTCTATACGGGCATCTGGGAACACTATTCGACGTCCCCGGCGCTGTTGCGCACACTCGACGTCGACGGGGAGGCATGATGCAGGCCACGACCGCAGCAGATCTTTTCGCCGCGCCGCGCTTTCGTCCCGGCGTACAGCTGATTGAAGAGCACAACGGCCTGACGCTCGACTATCGCGAGCAATCGTGTTCCGTCGTCGCCGACAGCCAGGGCGCGCTCAAGGCGTTCGTCGATTCGCTTCGGCGCGGCGACACGTCAATCCCCGAACTGAAGCGCCGCCATCCGGAGCTTGCGTCTGAAGTCGACGGGCTGCTGGAGGAGTTCGACCGGCTCGGCCTGTTGACCGAGAGCTCGTTTCCCGCGCCGCGAGGCTGTTTGTCGGGCGAGGAGTTTTATCACCGGCTCAGAAAGTTCGCCGCCGAAACGATCGAGGCGAATTCGAAATCGCGTCTCTATCAAGGCCTCTGCGATCGCACGTTGCCGAAGAGCGCGCTGATCGGTTATGCGCTCGAATACTTCTATATCGTGCGCGAGGCGCCGGGGCTGATCGCGCCTTCGCTCGCGCACGCCGAACCCGTCAAGGTGCAAAAGCTGCTGCAAGGCTTTCTCGCCTCGGAACTGAACCACGACGACATGCTGCGGCAGTCGCTGCAGGCCGTTTCCATCCGCACCGACAATCTCGACTATCTGGTGCCGCTGCCCGCCACGTTCGCGCTTTGCGCGTCGTTGGGCGTGTATGCGCGTCAGCATCCGTTGAGCTTCAAGTCGCTGCTGTTCCTGTTCGAGCAGCCGAGCGTGAGCTTTCATGTCGAACTGGCGAACTATTGCCGCGAGACGGGCATCCCGGAAGGCTTCTGGCGTCCGATCGCCCGCCACGCGACGATCAACGACGAGTTCGATCACGAAGACATTTCGCTGAGCTTGCTTGCTGAAATCGAGGCCATCTCGCCTGAAGAGCAGATGACAGTGAAGAAGCACGTGATGCTTGCCATCGAAACCATGGTGCTGCAGGAGAACCAGATTCTCGATTACTACGGCCGTCAGTCCGTCGTCAAACCGCGCATCTTTGCCTGAGAGCAGTCATGGAACGCTGGGATATCGATCGATACAGACGGCCGGCGCTGGTGCCGTGCGAGCTGTCGGCTCTCGACGGCGAGGGCTTGACGATCGGCGTGGGTGACGATGCCATCGACCTGTCGTTCGAAGGCGTCGCGCGCGACGAGGTGGCCGAGGTCGTCACGCAACTGATGCGGCCTTCGTCTGATATCTGGATTCGGCTCAACGAAGGCGCATGTCCTGCGTGGGTTCGCACGCTGACGGTGCAACTGGACGCGCTGTCGCTGATCGAAGAGACGGATAGCGGCATCGACAGCATCAGATCGGATGCGCAGCGCGCGATTGCGTTGTGCAGCGAAGTCGGGCAGCGCCTCGCCGCTGTTGTCGGGCGTCGGCTTGGGATGTACGAGGATGTGCTCAGCGTCGCCAATCAGATGCTCACGAACGACGCACACGATCGCGACACGACGCCTGGCGCGTTCCCGTTTTCGGGCAAGGAGAGCGGCCAGTTGGCCGGCAACTTCGCGCTTCAGTCGCTCCATTTCCAGTTGGCGTATGCGCGCCAGAACGCGCCGGAACTGGTGTTCGCGTGGCAACACGTGCTCGATGTAGTGTTCCGGCAGCTACGCTGGCATCCAGCGGCAACCACTCCGAATGACGCGTCACTGGAACATTTCCGCAGCGTCGCATCGCTCGATCCCGTCGATCTGGAAATGTATCTGCTGTCGTTCGCGCATTTCGTCGAGATCGCGCCGTTGCGTGTCGGCAGGCGCATGACGTCGGTGGATACGGATCGCTTCAGCGAACCCTGCAGCGGTCTCGCGCTTGCCGCGCGTGCCGAGCGCCTGCTGCTCAGCGCGCTCGATCAATTGGGCAGCAACGCATATGCATCGGCCGCGCTTGAGAGTCATGAAATCACGCCGCTCGTGAAGGGGCTGTACATCGAGCAGTATCACGTGACCGACCGCTTCGTCGAAATACTTGGACCGCTGCTGTCGCGCCGCCTCAAACGCAATCTGCGCGCGCGGCTGTTTCAGTACTTCCAGGAAGAATACGGTCACGAAGCATTCGAACTCGCCACCTGTGTCGCGCTCGGCATGAACGAAGCCGAGGTCCGCGCATCGGTGCCGCTGCCGCTTACCGCACTCTATATCGACGCGTACACGGTGCTTTCGCATCGCCTGCCCACCGCATTCTTCACGTCGATCATGGTCACGGAAGGTTTGCGCGACCAGCACAGCCCCGTTCACGAGCACATTGCCGCGCTGGTCGAAAGCGCGCTGCACGCGGGCGATATCGTCGCGAAGCACGGCGAGACGAACGACGAACTGAATCATCCGAGCCTGTCGCGCCTGTTCCTCGCCGACGTCCCGCACGTGAGCGCGGCGGAGCAGCGCTACAGCCTCGAAGCGGCGCTCTTCATGCTCGAAGTGAACATGCGGCAACTGGAGTCGGTCGCGTTCTTTTACGGCGATCAGACGCAGCTCCAGTTTCATGGGCTTCGCGATGGCAGGAGGCCGCTTGAAATCTGACGACGGTGCAGACGAAGGAGACGAACGCGGGGTTGAACGCACTGAGCGCTTCGATCCCGTCAATCCCTATTGGGAACGATTCCTCGACGAAGCGGGCCTCGACATGACGGGCGCGCGCGGCGACGGCTGCTATATCGAGACAGCCGATGGCCGCGCATTGCTCGATTGTCTCGCCGGTTTTGGCACGGCGAATCTGGGGCACGCGCATGAGTCGCTGCTCGCGCGTTTTGCCGATGCGTTGCAGCGCACGTCGGTGAATGTGTTTCCGTTCGAATGCGCCGAGTCTCAACTCGCGCTCGCCGACAAGTTGCTCACGCTCAGCGGCCAGCGCTTCCAGAAAGTGTTCTTCGCGACCACGGGCGCAGAGGCCGTCGAAAGCGCGGTGAAGTTCGCGATGACGAGCACGGGGCGCACCGACGTCGTCGCATTCCGCGACGGCTTCCACGGCCTGTCGATGTTCTCGTCGTTCATGACGGGCAATCCGTTCTGGACCGAGGCGCTGCGCTGGAAGCCGGGCAACGTCCATCACGTCGATGCGCAGAACTTCGCGGCGCTTGAAGACAGTCTCGCGAGCCGCAAGATCGCCGCCGTCGTGTTCGAGCCGGTGGCGGGGTCGTCGGCGGCGCAGCACTGGACGGCGGACACCGCGTCGCGTCTCGCGGCGCTGTGCCGCTCGACGGGAACGAAGCTGATTGCTGACGAGGTGTATTGCGGGCTGGGCCGTACGGGCACCTGGTTCGGCATCGACGCAATCGGCATGGACGCTAAGGCACCCGCGGCGCCCGACATGCTCGTCGTATCGAAAGGACTGACGGGCGGGTTGGTGCCGCTCTCAGCCGTGCTGATGAACGACGGCGATTTCGATGCCGTGTTCGGCGCGCCCGGCAAGGCGAAAGTGCAGGGCTCGACCTTCGGCGGCAACCGGCTCGCGATGCAGTGCGGGCTGATCGTGCTCGACCTCGTCGAGCGCGGACGGCTGGTCGAGAACGCGGCCGCGATGGGCGCGTTGATCGGAGAGCGCATTGCAGCGCGTTTCGATTCGCGCGTGACCTTGCACGGCAAAGGCCTCGCGCTCAGCCTCAAGCTGGACCCGCGGCTCGACCTGAGCATGACCGACGTGTGGCTTGATCTGATCGACGGCGGCGTGCTGGCGATGCCGAATTCTGCCGCGCCGGATTCGCTACGCCTGTCGCCGCCGCTGATTTTCGGCGTGGATGAAGTGGAAGTTCTGATCGACCGACTCGACGAGGCGCTACAGCCATGAACGCGAACAATCAGAAGCAGAAGGAGGGCGCCGGCTACGCTGCGCTGCTCGTGGCGCTGTGCTGGTGGGGCCTGATGCCGCTGTATTACTGGCATCTGAAGGAAGTGAGCGCGCCGGAGATGCTCGCGCATCGCGTGTTCTGGTCGTTCGTGGTGCTGTCAGCCGTGATTGCGCTCAAGCCCGCGTTGCGGCAACACATGGGCGACTGGCGCTCGTTCGCGCTCGCGCTGTTGCCGGCGATTTTGCTGTCCGCGAACTGGGTTGTGTATATCCTGGCTTCGGTGACAGGCAACGCGTTACAGGCAAGTCTTGGATACTTCCTGAATCCGCTGCTGTCGGCTGCGCTCGGCATCGTTTTTCTGAACGAGCGGCTTAACGGTCTGAAAGCGGCGGCGCTGGCGCTCGGGCTGGCAGGCACCTTCGTCCAGTGCTACGCGCATGGCGGCGTACCCGTGTTCGCCGTGATGCTGACGGTGACGTTCTCGCTGCTCGGCCTCACGCGCAAGGTGTGGCCGACGCGGAATGCGATCGTCAGCACATGGCGCGAAACCGTCGTGATGATGCCGTTTGCGCTGGGCTATTTCGGCTATCTGACGTCGCATCATGCGCTTGCGTTCACGTCGTTCGGCGTCGACGCGTCGGTGCTGATGATGCTGGCAGGGCCGCTGACCGTCGTGCCGCTCGCGCTCTACGCGTACGCGATGCCGCTTGTTTCGATGACGGAATCGGCCGTGATGCAATACGTGACGCCGACCGTGACGTTCATCCTCGCGCTCACGGTCTTCCACGAACGGCTGACGACCGTCGATCTGACAGGTTACGGGCTGATCTGGTGCGGTCTCGCGCTCGCGACCTATGCGTCGGTCCGGCGCCGTCCGCTTGCGCTCGCTGTCGCAGCGCCAGGAACGGCGCAAGGAACGCAAAGTGTGCAGGGCGTGCAAGGTGCGAGCGTCGCAGGACAGAACGTGTCCTTTCTTACGTCGCACAAAAAGACGCCAGCTTCCGCTGGCGTGAATAGGTTCTGGCATTCCGAGGGCCGTCCAGAACCTGAGAGACGGTGCGAAAAGTCTGACGCATAAGGCGTCGAAGACCGAGGTTCAGATTTCGGCGCGCTCGATCGAGAATCCGGCGCGCTAGACGCATGTCGCCGAGTGTAACTCCAGTTCGCAAAATGAGCTTGCAAAATATGCGATTTAGTTGGGGTCGGATTGTACGCTTGCGCACCAAGGCATTTGTAAGCAAAACTCCGAAATCACTCGCTTCGATTCCTGTTCGACAGGGCACGAATTGGCATTTTCGCGCCATCGGAGCGATCCTGAAAAAGAACATATAATCAAAGGTCGCGACCGCGCCGGGCAACGGATTCCCGGCGACGTGGACGGGAGAACAATGAGCCGCGGGCGAAGCAGTTTTGGGAGGGGCGTGGTTGTCGACATCGGCGTTTCGATGGGACTTGCCTTTCTTGCGTCGGATGCGAGCGCGCATGCCCGCCATCCGATCGTTCTGGCGCCGGCTGTGTGGGCTGGCCCGTCCGGGCTGGCTTTCGTTGGTTCCCCTTCAAGCTTGCATCGAAAGACACGTTGGGCGGTATGCAGCGTGTCGGCAAGCCATTGCGCTTTGTGTCGCAGTTTTCATCCGGATCTCACAGGGCTCCCGAGGAGCCAGGCAATTTCATGACAAGTTCTCCCGGCTCATATGACGACGAGCCGTTGGTATCGATAGACATGGCGGGCTCAGCCGCCGACGCTTACCGCATCAGTCCCGCGCCCGGTGGCGCGCGGCCTGCTGCGCGCTCGTCCGCGCGCTTTGTCGCGCCCGGCGAAAGCATCGATATCCACGGCCTGACGGTCACGGGAGGCTTCTTCTACACGGGCGACGCGCAGCGCCTGCACGCGGATTCGATCGAAGCCTGCGTGATCGACGTACGCTTCGACGTCGCCCGCGACGGCGCGGACCCGGCAGCCGGGCTTGGCAGCGTCGCGCTCAGCTATAACGGGCTCACCCCGGAGCAACGCCGCACGTATCTCGAATGGCTCGCCTCCGATCGCAAGAAATCGGACATCAACACCGGCTATCTGTTTTTCTACCTGTATGGGCTGGAGCGGCGCGTGCTGGTCGACGGCGCGGCGGGCAAGGTGGGCGGCGAGGAATTCGACGCGATCGCCAGAGAACTGCGGCGTCTGCTCAATCTCGACGCGAACTACGGCTGGCAAAAGCATGTGCGCGGGCTGATCGACGCGCTGTCGCTGGTGGCGTCGCGGCACACGCGGATGTATCTGCAGCCCGCGCCCGATGGGCTCGCGACGGGCTATCAGGTGCCGCTGAACGTGCGCGTCGCGTTCGGCCAGGCGGCGCTCGACCAGCATCCGTTGCCCGCCGGCTGGGCGCTCGCATGGGTCAAGCTCGATCCGATGATGGTGCGGCGCACGGCCGTTGCGCGTTGCCCCGAGGAGTTCGACCGCGTGTTCATGCGGCAGTATCGCGACCGCTTCGGCGCCGGCATGCTGTTGCCCGCGAACCGCACGAAGCTCGACGCGTCGCCGCAGCCGTCGTTCCGCGCGTTGAAGAACGTGCCCGTGCCGGGTTTTCTCGTCGGTCTGCCCGATATCGCGGCTGTGAACGGCACGCGCAACAAGCTGCAACTGTTGATGCACGAGAGCGCCGTCGCGCTCGACGCGTACAGCCGGTATCTCGGCCGCTATCCGGAGGCGCAGGGCACGCTGGAAGCGACGCTGACGCTGCCGCCCTCCTTGTGGCCGCAGGCGACGCACGACGCGATCGACGCGCTCGCCGCCGAAGTCGCGCGCGAGACGGCCGTCAGCACGTTTGGCGCGGTGCTGGCGCGCTTCAAGTCGGGCGGCAAGATGACGCGCGACAAGGCCGTGGTATTCACGACCGCGCTTGCGGAAGCGGGCATCGCCGTCGAACCCGACGTGCGGCTGGGCGCGCGCACGCCGAAGCCGACGGACGCCGTCGCGCTGTTCGCCGTCGCGCCCAGCGCGAACCCGCTGCCCATCGACGAAGCGTACGACGTCGCGACGATCATCGTCGATCTGGCCGCGACGGTCGCACGCGCGGACGGCGACGCGACGCAGCGCGAAACGGCTGTGATCGAATGGCAGATCGACCAGTGGCCGCATCTGTCCGATGCGCAGCGTGTACGGTTGAAAGCGCGCAATCTCGCGCAACTCGCACAACCGACGGCGAGCGCCGGCTTGAAGAAGAAGCTGGAACCGCTTGCGCACGACGTGAAGGCGACGATCGCGTCGTTTCTCGTGCATACCGCGAATGCCGACGGCGTCGTGTCGCGCGAGGAAGTGCGCTTGCTGGAGAAGGTGTACCGGATGCTCGGCATCGATCCCCAGCGCCTGTACACCGACCTGCATCAGCACGCGAGCGGCGCGGGCATCACGCCAGCGGGCGTGAAACCGGCCAGGAAGCACGGCCATACGCCCATGCCTGTGGCGGTGAAGCACGAGTTCGTGCTGGACGCGACGCGTATTGCCGCGCTGAAGGAAGAGACGGCGCGCGTCTCGACGATGCTGGCCGATGTGTTCGTCGACGAAGCGCACGGGACAGTTACAGCCATGCACATCCACGCGACGGAGCAACCGGTCGCCGTCGAGGAACAGGACATGCTTGCGCCACAGGCAACGGCCGCGGCGCATGACAAAGAGCGCGCGCCTGAAGCGCAAACAGAACCAATGCCGCATACGTCTGCAGCAACCGAGCCGCTGCTCGGCCTCGACGACGCGCATTCGTCCTTTCTGCGTCTGCTCGTGACGCGCGAGTCGTGGACGCGCGCCGAACTCGCCGATGCCGCGTCGCAACTCGAACTGATGCTGGACGGCGCGATCGAACAGGTGAACGAGGCGTCGCTCGACCGTTGGGACGAGCCGCTCACGGACGGAGACGATCCCGTCGAAATCAATCAGGAAGTCGCACAAAGGTTGGCTGCATGACAACGATCCGCCCCAGGGACCGCGACGCGGTCCTGCAATCCCTGCGCGCCGGCGTGGTGCCGCGCATCGGGCAACATCTGATCCAGGTCGGGCGCGCGCACGAACTCGAAGCGTTGCTGAAGGACATCGAGCGCGTCGCGGACGGCGGCTCGGCGTTTCGCATCGTCGTCGGCGAATATGGCGCGGGCAAGACGTTCTTCCTGAACCTCGTGCGCGCGATCGCGCTCGAAAAAAAGCTCGTCACCGTTCACGCGGACCTGAATCCGGACCGGCGCCTGCATGCGTCGAGCGGCCAGGCGCGCTCGCTGTACGCGGAACTCGTGAAGAACATGGCGACGCGCACGAAGCCCGAAGGCGGCGCGTTGGCCGGCGTGGTCGAGAAGTTCATCGGCCAGGCGAAGACGGAAGCGAAGGCGACGGGCCGCACCATCGACGAAGTGATCCGCGCGCAGTTGTCGCAATTGACGGAGATGGTCAACGGCTACGATTTCGCCGATGTGATCGCCGCTTACTGCCGCGGTTTCGAAGAAGGCAATGAGAAGCTCAAGAGCGATGCCGTGCGCTGGCTGCGCGGCGAATTCACGACGCGCACCGACGCGCGCCAGGCGCTCGGCGTGCGGACGATCGTCGACGACGCGAGCATGTACGACCAGTTGAAGCTGCTCGGGCGTTTTGTGCGGCTCGCAGGCTATAGCGGGCTGATGATCTGCCTCGATGAAATGGTGAACCTGTACAAGCTCGCCAACGTGCAGGCGCGCAACGCAAACTACGAACAGATCCTGCGCATCCTGAACGACTCGCTGCAAGGCACGGCGGAAGGGCTCGGCTTCGTGCTGGGCGGCACGCCCGAGTTTCTGCTCGACACGCGCCGCGGCCTCTATAGCTATGCCGCGCTGCAGTCGCGTCTCGCGGAAAACGCATTCGCGACCAATGGACTCGTCGACTACAGCGGCCCCGTGATTCGCCTCGCCGCGCTCACGCCGGAAGACTTCTACGTGCTACTCGACAAACTGCGCATCGTCTACGCGTTCGGCGACGCGAGCAAGGCGCTCGTGCCCGAGGAAGCGATCCCCGCGTTCATGGCGCATTGCGCGACGCGGCTTGGCGAAGCGTATTTCCGCACCCCGCGCACGACGATCACCGCGTTCATCAATTTTCTCGCGGTTCTGGAGCAAAACCCGTCGGCGGATTGGCGCGAGCTGATCGGCAGCATGGACATCGAGCGCGACACGGGCGGCGCGGCCGACATCGTCAACGACGCCTCTCCCGATAGCGACGATGAGCTGGCAAGCTTCCGGCTCAACTGAGTCGCGCAGCTTCGATCTGCTCGACGAACGCATTCGCCGCTGGATCTGGCGCGAAGGCTGGACCGAGCTGCGCGATGCGCAGGAGCGTGCAGTCCCCGCGCTGATCGATGCCGACCGCGACGTGATCATCGCGGCGGCGACGGCAGCGGGCAAGACAGAAGCGGCATTCCTCCCCATTCTTTCGAACCTACTGCGCGACACGCCATGCAGCGGCTCGGTGCTGTACATCAGTCCGCTGAAAGCGCTGATCAACGACCAATGGTCGCGCCTCGACAATCTGTGCGATGCGCTGGAGATTCCCGTCACCGGCTGGCATGGCGATGTGTCGTCGGGACGCAAGCACCGCTTCGTGAAGAAGCCGACGGGCGTGCTTTTGATCACGCCAGAGTCGCTCGAAGCGATGTTCGTCACGCGCGGCGCGTCGCTCGAAGCGACGTTTGGCGCATTGCGCTACGTGGTCGTCGACGAGTTGCACGCGTTCATCGGTTCCGAGCGCGGCATGCAGTTGCAGTCGCTGATGCGGCGCGTCGATCGCGTGTGCGGGCGCAACGTGCCGCGTGTGGGTTTGTCGGCGACGCTCGGGGACATGCGTCTTGCGGCGGAATTTCTGCGCCCACGCGCCGCGCAGGATGTGCAGATCATCGAGTCCGGCAGCGCGGGCCAGGAACTGAAGATTCTGATCAAGGGCTATGTCGAGAAGCCGCCGCGCATCCAGTTCGAGCCGGGCATCGAGAATCCCGGTCTCGAAGACGTCGTGCCCGCGAGCACCGTCGATGTCGCGAATCATATGTACAAGGTGCTGCGCGGCTCGAACAATCTGATTTTTCCGAACAGCCGCCGACAGGTCGAGCTATATGCCGATCTGTTGCGCCGCGCCTGCGAGCGCGATGGCTATCCGAACGAGTTCTGGCCGCATCACGGCAGTTTGTCGAAGGAATTGCGCGAGCAGACGGAACAGGCGCTGAAGGCGGGCGATCGCCCTGCGAGCGCCGTCTGCACGACGACGCTCGAACTCGGCATCGACATCGGCGCGGTGAAAAGCGTCGTGCAGGTGGGTGCTCCGCCGTCGGTGGCGAGCTTGCGGCAGCGGCTCGGGCGCTCCGGTCGGCGCAAGGGCGAAGCGGCGATTCTGCGCTGCTATGGCGTCGAAGCGGAACTGCACAGCGGCTCCGATCTGTCGGACCGGCTGCGGGAAACCCTCGTGCAATCGGTGGCAATGGTGAACTTGCTGCTGCGCGGCTGGTTCGAGCCGCCGCGCGCGCGCGGCATGCATCCGTCGACGCTCGTGCAGCAGATTCTGTCGATCATCGCCGAACGCGGCGGCGCGAGCGCGGGTGAGTTGTGGGACACGCTGGTCGCGACAGGCCCGTTCGGCACGATCGACAAGCCTACGTTCGCCGCGATCCTGCGCAGCCTCGGCGCGAAAGACCTGCTGGTGCAGGAAGCGGGCGGCTTGCTGCTGCATGGCGTGGCAGGCGAGCGGCTCGTCAACCACTACGAGTTCTACGCATCGTTTTCGACGGACGACGAATTCCGCATCGTCGCGGGGGCGAGGGTGCTCGGGTCGGTGCCTGTGTCGCGTCCGCTGTCGCCAGGACAGGGGCTTGTGTTCGGCGGCCAGCGCTGGCGGGTGCAGGACGTCGATGCGGGCAAGAAAACTGTGTACGTGACGCCTGATCAGGGCGGTGTGCCGCCCGTGTTCGACGGCGGCGGCTCGCTCGTACACGACGAGGTGCGGCGCGAAATGTTCAATGTGCTGAAGGATGGCGCGCCCGTCGTGTTTCTCGATACTACGGGTCGAGAGCTACTCGAAGAGGCACGCCGCTACTTCGCGTCGAACGAACTGGCCACGCGCTCCGTGTTCACGCACGGCGGCAGCACGGTGCTCGCGACATGGTCGGGCGACTGGGTCAACGATGCGCTTGTCGTGCTGCTGCGCGCCGAAGGGCTCGACGCGTGGAATCAGGGGGCGACGATCAGCGTGCGCGTAGCGGGTTCGGTGAAGGACACGCTGCAACGCATCGCCGCTCTGACGCCCGCGCAGACCACGGACGCACTGCGCACGATCGGCAACATCGATAACGAAAAGTGGGACTGGACTTTGCCCGACGACGTGAAGCGCAACGCGTATGCGTCGCTGCGGCTCGACGTGCCGGGCGCGCAGGCGTTGGCGCGGCGGCTCGCGGCAGCGTGCGATTGAGACCCGCACGCGCGGGCGCAGCGTGGATGCGCGCACAATCCAAGTGCAAGCAGCGCAATTAAGCGGTAGCATACATTTCTTTGCGCGCATCGAATGGCTCGCCTGAAGCACCATGTTTCAGGGAGCTTTCGACGTTCCAGCGCCGCACACAACTACATCCCCCCATGTCGACTCATCCTCAGACGAAGCGTCATCTCGTCATCGCTGCGGTGATGGCATCGATGGCGATGGTGGCCATCGAAGCCACCATCGTCTCGACGGCCATGCCGCAGATCGTCACCCAGCTCGGCGGCCTGCGTCTCTACAGTTGGGTCTTCTCATCGTTCCTGCTGGCACAGACGGCGATGACCGTCGTGTTCGGCAAGCTCGCCGACCTGTACGGCCGCAAGCCGACCGTGCTGGTGGGCATCGTGATTTTCCTGATCGGCTCGATCGGCGCGGGTTTCGCGTGGTCGATGCCCGCGATGATCGTGTTCCGCCTGATTCAGGGTATCGGCGCGGGCGCGATCCAGCCCGTCACGCTGACCATCGTCGGCGACCTGTATCCGGCGCGCGAGCGCGGCAAGATCCAGGGCTATCTCGCGAGCGTCTGGGCGATCTCCGCGGTGATCGGTCCGATGGCGGGCGGTCTGCTGATCCGCGATCTGTCGTGGTCGTGGATTTTCTGGATCAACGTGCCGATCGGCATTCTGGCCGCGTTTGGCTTCATCAAGTACCTGCACGAAGAGAAGCGCCATCAACGGCCGTCGATCGACATCATGGGCGCGGTGCTGTTCACCATCGCAATCGGCGCGCTGATGATGGCGCTCACGGACGCCGGCTCGGAAAACGATGCACGCGCACTGTTCGAAGTCGCGCTGTTCGTCGTCTCCTCCGTGCTGTTCGTGTGGCACGAGCGACGCGTGCCGGAGCCGATGATCTCGTTCAAGCTGTGGAGCCATCGTCCCATTGCGGCGTGCAATGCGGCGACGGTGCTGTCGGGCATGGCGCTGATGGGTCTCACCACCTTCCTGCCGATGTACGTGCAGGGCGTGCTGCATCAATCGCCCGTGGTCGCGGGTCTCGCGCTGACGATGGTGATGCTCGGCTGGCCGTCGGGCGCGACCTTTACCGCGAGGTCGTTTCATCGGCTCGGGCTGCGGCGCACGATGGTCGGCGGCAGCTTCTTCCTGCCGCTTGGCGCGATTGCGTTTGCGCTGCTGCAACCGGACGGCTCGCCCGTGCTGGCGGGTGTCGGTTCGCTGGTCATGGGACTGGGCATGGGGATCGTGAGCGTCAGTTCGCTGATCCTGATTCAGGAAATCGTGCAGCCGCTCGAACGTGGCTCCGCTACGGCCTCGAACCTGTTCTCGCGCAATCTGGGCAGCACGCTCGGCGCGGCGATTTTCGGCGCGGTGCTGAACTTTGGGTTGAGCCACTACAAGGGCATGGCGATCACGTCCGACCAGTTGCGCTCGCTGCTAGACGCGACGCCGAACGCAGCGCAAGCGGCGATCTCCAGCAACGACATGGTGCGCGCGGCGCTGCATCACTCGCTGCATCTGACGTTCCTGTCGATCTTCGTGATCTGCGTGGGCGCGGTGCTGTCGGTGATGATGGTGCCGCACATCAAGCTCGGCGGACAGCCGCGCGAAACATCGGCGGCTGCGCATCTGACGGAGATGTGATTTACCTCGGGCGCACGCGTGTTGCCGCAACGGCTATACGCGTGCTCATCCCGCCGAGGCAGGCGTCTTTCTGAAGCCCAACTCGCCAGGCGCATCGCCGCTCGCTGCGCCTTCATCCACTTCCTTTACGATCCATTGACTGAACGCGCGCATCGCGGGCGTCGCCGGTTTTGCCTTTTGCCAGGTGAGCCAGTAGCTGCCCGCGTACACGTCGATATCGAATGGACGCGCGAGACGTCCCATCGACAGATCGCGTTCGAACATCGAAGCGGGCGCGAGCGCGACCCCCGCGCCTTGCATGGCCGCTTCCACCATCAGCCGCGACGAATCGAACACCGGGCCGCGCACGGGACGCGGCGCGAGGCCCGCTGCCGCGAACCAGTTCGCCCAGTCGTCGGCGCGATATGAACGCAGCAGCTTTTCATTGATGAGATCGGTGGGCGTCTGAAGGCGTTGCGCGATCTCCGGCGTACACAGCACGGAGAGTGGTGCATCGAAGAGTTTTTGCGCGCGCGAGCCGGGCCACGTGCCGTCGCCGAAACGGATCGCGAAGTCGAGACCTTCGGCGGCGAGATCGACGAGATTGTTGTTGGTCAGCAGACGCAACTCGATGAACGGATGCGCGTCATGAAACGCTTTCAGGCGCGGCATCAGCCAGCCAACCGCGAACGTCCCGACCGCGCCGACCGTCAGCACCTCATGAAAATGCCCGCCTTCGAACTGCCGCAACACGGCCTCGATGCGATCGAACGCGTCGCTGAGCACGGGGCGCAGCGCGAGT
Organism: Paraburkholderia terrae; assembly: GCF_002902925.1. Classification (GTDB taxonomy): domain Bacteria; phylum Pseudomonadota; class Gammaproteobacteria; order Burkholderiales; family Burkholderiaceae; genus Paraburkholderia; species Paraburkholderia terrae. The sequence goes on from NZ_CP026111.1 coordinate 1,645,173, forward strand.
CCTTCATCGGTGATCGCGAGGCCGCGCGGCAGGCGCTTGAAGAGCGTCGCGCCGAGGCGCTCTTCGAGCATGCGCACCTGCTGGCTGACGGCCGCCTGCGTGACGTTCAGTTCGAGCGCGGCACGCGTGAAGCTCAGATGCCGGGCCGACGATTCGAAGGCGCGCAGCGCGTTCAGCGGGAGATACGGTCGCATGTTCGAGCCATAAGAAATTCTGGGGCATCGAGCAATTTATCATCGTTTGTCACCCGGCTGCGAAAACGCGATAGTGGCGGCACTTCAAGGAGGAGCAATGGTCACGAGGCGGACATTCACATTCACGTTGATGGGCAGTGGGTTAGCTGGCGTTGCGGCTCATGCGTTCGGCGCAGTGGCGAGCGCGACGGCATCGGCGCCACGCGGCGCGTCGCACGCGAGCGCTTTGGAAAAGCAGCTCGCGCAGATCGAAGCGCAAACGGGCGGACGCATGGGCGTCGCGATACTCGATACGGCAAGTGCGAAGCCGCAGGGCTGGCGCATGCATGAGCGCTTTCCGATGTGCAGCACATTCAAGTTCCTGCTCGCGTCGGCGGTGCTGGTGCGCAAGGATCAAGGCAAAGACCAGCTTGAACGCAAGATCGTCTATTCGAAGGACGTCGTGGTGGCCAATTCGCCCGTCAGCGGTCCGCGCGCAGGCAGCGACGGGATGACGGTCGCCGAGTTGTGCGAAGCGGCCATCACGCGCAGCGACAACACGGCGGCCAATCTGCTGCTCGATAGCATCGGCGGGCCGGCGGCGCTGACGGCTTTTGCACGCGGTATCGGCGATCGGACTACGCGGCTCGACCGCAACGAGCCGACGCTCAACGAAGCGCTCGAAGCCGATCCGCGCGATACGACCACACCCGCCGCGATGCTCGCCGACATGCGCGCGCTGTTGCTCGGCGAGCATTTGTCCGCCGCGTCGCGCGAGCAGCTCACCGCCTGGCTCGCCGCCAACAAGACGGGTGATACACGGCTGCGCGCAGGCTTGCCGAAGGCCTGGCGTATCGGCGACAAGACGGGCACGGGGGAGCGGGGCACGTCGAACGATATCGCCGTCATCTGGCCTGAAGGCCGCGCGCCGATTCTGGTCGTGGCGTATCTGACGGGCGCGACTCAAGCTACCTCGACGCAGCGCGACGCGGCGATCGCGCAGGTCGGGGCGCTGGTCGCGAACATTTGAACGAGGGGAAACGAAGCGATGAAGTCAGGTACGGTGAGTGCGCGGGTTGCAGCCATGCTCTGCGCGATGTGGATGACATCGGGCGCGAGTCATGCGGCCGATACGCCGCAAGAGAACATCAAACGTGCGGTCGACGCGGCGATACAACCGCTGATGACGAAAGACAAGATTCCCGGCATGGCCGTTGGCGTGATCGTCGATGGCCGGGCGGTGGTGTTCAATTACGGCGTGGCATCGACGGAAACGGGCAAGCCTGTGACCGACGCAACGCTGTTCGAGCTCGGCTCGGTGAGCAAGACCTTCACGGCGACGCTGACATCATGGGCGCAGGTCGACAACCAGTTGTCGTTGACCGACAGCGTAGCGAAGCATCTGCCGACGCTGCGCGGCACACAGTTCGGCAGCGTGAGCCTGCTGAATCTCGGCACGCATACGCCCGGCGGTCTGCCATTGCAGGTGCCCGACGAGATACAGAATGACGATCAGATGATCCGCTGGTTCAAGGCCTGGCGTCCCGCCCATGCGCCGGGTACGGTCCGAACCTATGCGAACCCCGGCATCGGCGCACTGGGCATGATCACGGCGAAGAGCATGGGGCAGGATTTCACCGCGCTGATCGAGCGGCGGCTTTTTCCTGCGCTCGGCCTGAAGAACAGTTTCATCGACGTTCCCGTCGACAGAGCGCCTGACTACGCGCAAGGCTATACGAAGACAGGCCAACCGATCCGCATGGCGGGTGGCGAGTTTGCGCCCGAAGCGTACGGCGTTAAATCGACAGCCGCCGACATGCTGCGCTTCATCGAAGCGAATATGAAGCAGGTCAAGCTCGACGCACAACTGCAACGCGCGATCACCGACACGCATACCGGCTACTTCCAGGCAGGCCCGATGACACAGGATCTGATCTGGGAGCAATACCCGTATCCCGTTTCGTTGAACTCGCTGATGGAAGGCAACGCGCCCGCGATGGCGCTCGATGCAACGCCCGTCACGAAAATCGAGCCGCCGGAAGCGCCGAAGGACAACGTGTGGATCAACAAGACGGGCTCGACGAACGGTTTCGGCTCGTACGTGGCGTTCGTGCCGCAGAAGCAGGTGGGCATCGTCATTCTCGGCAACCGGAATTTCCCGATCGCGGACCGGGTTGCCGCCGCACACAGGATATTGACGTCGCTGGAGCAGCCATGAACCGCTTGCGTTTCATCACAGCGGCGCTTGTCACGTGCGGTTGTGCTTGCGCTTGCGCGCAGTCCGCACATGCCGCCGACAAAGCGCCCGAAGCAAAAGAGACAGTCGTCCTGCAACGAGCACCCGTCTTGCCAACCGATCGCGAGCTGGGCATGGGAATCGCCGAATTTCCGCCGAATGCGTCCAAGCCGCGCCACAAGGCGTCGGGGCCGGAACTCTGCTACGTGCTCGAAGGCGAGGTCACCGTGCAGATCGACGGCCAGGCGGCGCATGTGTATCGCGCGGGAGAGTCGTTCGCGCTGCCGGCCAATCTCGTGCATGTCACGAAGGCCGGCCGGTCCGGCGCGAAGGTGCTCGCAAGCTGGGTCCATACGCCGGGTAAGCCATTCAACGTCCCGGCGCCGGATTGATCGATACGATGCGGCGCGCTATCGCGAGCACACCGAATCGATTGCTTCGAGCATCTTGCCGAAGAACGCATCCGCGAACTGCGAATCGAGCCAGCGCACGATCAATGCGATGCGCCGCTCTGGCTCGATCCACATGAACGAACTGCCCGCGCCGACGCCGAAGTAACTCGTTTCCGGCACGCCCGGAAACACGCGGCGACCCGTGTTGAGCCACACCAGATAGCCGTAGTACGGCGCGAGCGCGCAGGGCGTTTGCATCCGCGCGATCCATTGCGCCGACAGCACGCGGCGTCCGTTGGCGACGCCGCCGTCGAGCAGCATCTGTGCGACTTTCAGCTGATCGTTCGCGCTCACCGACATGCCGCCGCCCCAGTGCGAACCACCCGGCACCGACTGCACACGCGTGCCGTTGATGTCGATCCACGCGTCGTCATAGCCGACCCATTGCCAGTTCTCACTCGCGCCGACGGGCCGCATGATGGCCTCGCGAAACACCTCGGGCAAGGGCTTGCCGAACAGATGCAGCAGCGCGAGCGACAACTGGTTGATGCGCACGTCGTTGTATTCCCAGTACGTGCCGGGCGGATGCAACGGGCGCAGATCGCCCTTTTTGCCATTGGGTGGATCGCCGAAGGTCACGGCGCGATAGTGATCGGCCTGATCGGTCAGGCTGAAGCACTTGCCTTGCCATTCGCTCGTCTGCTGCAACAGCTGCGTCCACGTGATGGGCGCGTTGTGCGGATCGTCGAAGCCGATGCCCGGCACACGCACGCGTACCGGCTCGTCTGGATCGGGCAGCAGGCCGCGATCGTGCGCGACGCCCGCCAGCAGCGCCAGATACGTCTTCGCGATGCTGAACGTCAGGTCGGCGCGATCCGGCTCGCCCCATGTCGCGAGCAGCCGGCCATCGACGGCCACGGCACCCGACACCGGCCCTCGGTCATGAATCGGCCCGAGCAGCCGGTTCCACGGCGGCGGATCGTTCACATGCACGCCGAACTTGCCGTCGGCGTTACGATCCCACGGCGATTCGTGGTCGATCGAAAACTGGATAGCCTCGCGGAGTTCCTGCGGCAAATCGTGTTGCATAGGTGCCTGTTCCTTGCTGATGGATTCGATTCAATGTGATTCGATTCAATGTGCGTTCAACCGCGCCCGTGCCCAGACCAGCGTCAGCAGGCTCACGACGGCGGCCATCATCAGATAGAGGCCCGGCGCGAGGTTGTTGCCCGTCGCGGCGATCAGCGACGCCACCGCGAGCGGCGTGAAGCCGCCGAAGATCGTCGTGCCGATGTTGTAGCCGAAGGCCATGCCCGTGGTGCGCGTGCGGGGCGGGAAAAGCTCGGCCATCAGCGCGGGAATCGGCGCGAAGTAGGTGGCCTTCAGCAGCGCGACCCATGTAACGGCGGCGAGCAGCGTCGGCAGCGACGGGTGCGCGTTCATGAACACGAACGCCGGATAGACCGTCAGGAAAAACAGCGCGCCCGCGCCGAGCATGATGCGCGTGCGGCCCACCTTGTCCGACCAGTGTCCGACGATGGGCGTGAGCACCGTGACGACCAGCCCCGCGATCAGCGTCGCGATGAAGCCGGACGAAGGCGCCAGGCCGAGTTGCCGCGCCGCGTAGGTCGGCATGTAGAGAATCATGTAGTTGGCCGTCGTGGTCAGCACCAGTACGCCGATCGACGCCAGCACGCGCGACTTCTGCGTCGCGAGCATTTCGCGCACGGGCGAATGGGCTTTTTCGATGCGCTCGAACTCGGGCGTCTCATCGATGCGCCGGCGAATGTACAGCCCGACAGGGCCAATCAACATGCCGAACAAGAACGGAATGCGCCAGCCCCAGCCTTCGAGTTGCGGCTGCGTCAACATGCCCGTCAGCACCGCGCCGAACGCCGACGCGAGCAGCGTGCTGGCGCCCTGGCTGGAGAACTGCCAGCTCGACATGAAGCCGCTGCGCTCTGGCGCGTGTTCGATCAGGAACGCTGTCGAACTGCCGAACTCGCCGCCCGCCGAAAAACCTTGCAACAGCCGCGACACGAAAATGCCGATGGGCGCGAGCAGTCCGATCGACGCGTAGGTGGGCATCAGCGCGACCATCCCGGTGCCGACCGTCATCATCGCAATGGACAGCGTCAGCGATGCCTTGCGGCCCTTGCGGTCGCTGTACGAGCCGAGCACGAGCGCGCCGACGGGCCGCGCGAGATACGACAGCGCGAAGGTGCCGAGCGTCAGCAGCAGCGAGACGGTCGCGTTGTGCGCCGGAAAGAACAGCTTCGACAGCGTGGTCGCGAAGTAGCCGTATGCAATCAGGTCGTAGAACTCGAGCGCATTACCGATCGATGTCGCGATGATCAGGCGCGAGACGCTCTTGCCCGACAGCGGCTGCGCAATTGCTTCGTGCGACGAATGACCCGGATGATGCGCGGTGACGGAATCCATGTTCATTGCGACTTCCTTATGCAAGGGTTGTCGAAGCATGCGGTGCGGGATTGGTTGCGTGGGTGTCCTGCGCGCCGAGATCCCAGAAGAGTCCAGCCATGATGCGAAGTCCGTCGCGCACGACGGGGCCAAGCAGATGCTCGTTCGGCGCGTGCTGCGAGCAGCCGGGATACGAGTGCGGCACCCATAGCGTCGGCATGCCGAGCACGTCGGCGAAGACGTCGTTGGGTAGCGTGCCGCCCAGGTTCGGCAGCAGCACGGGTTCGTCGCCGGTCGTCTGACGCAGCGAGCGCAGCGCCCACTGGACCCACGCGTTGTCGGGATCGACGCGCGTCGCGGGCGCGCCGCGCTCCACCTCCAGTTCGACCATGCCGAAGCCATGCCGGTCCAGATGCTCGCGGACGACGCGTTCCAGCGCCTGCCAGTCCGTGCCGACCACGAAGCGGATCTGCATGTACGCGACGGCCGACGGCGGGATCGCGTTGACGGGCTTGTCGGGGTTCCCCGTGCGAAACGCGAGCACTTCGAGGTTGTTCCAGCCGAACACGCGCTCGGTTGGCGTGAGGCCCGGCTCGCCGTAATCGGTATCGACGGTGGGTTCGCCGGGATTGCCGCCCACGGCGATGCCGGCGAGCGCGCGCCGCACCGAGTCGGGAATCGGCGGCGGACGCAGCCCTTCGACGAGAATCTTGCCGTTCGCATCGACCATCGACGCGATCGCATTTGCGAGCACCACGCCTGGATTGCGTAGCAGGCCGCCCCAGTTGCCAGAATGATGGCCACCGTCGCGCAGCGTCAGTTCGAGCTTGAAATTGACGAGGCCGCGCGAGCCGAGAAAGAGCGTCGGGCGATGCGCGGACAGGCGCGGGCCGTCGGAGGCGATCAGCACGTCGGCGGCGAGTTCGTCGCGCAGTTGCGTACACAGTGCGTGCAGACCCGGCGAGCCGACTTCTTCGCCCGTTTCGAACAGCAGCTTCAGGTTGAAGCCGAGCTTGCCGCCGCGCGCGTCGAGCACGGCCTTCAGCGCGGCGAGATTGATGCTGTGCTGGCCTTTGTTGTCGGCGGTGCCGCGGCCGTACCAGCGTTCGCCGTCGACGGTGACGTCCCACGGCGTGAGGCCGTCGCGCCACTGCGCGTCGTAGCCGCGCACGACGTCGCCGTGGCCGTAGCTGAGCACCGTCGGCAGCGCGTCGTCTTCGTGGCGATGCGCGATCAGGAACGGGCCTGCGCCCTTTGCCGGATTGTCGACGACGCGGCAGGTGAAGCCCCATTGCGTGAGCAGCGGCGTGAGTTCGTCGTCGAGATAGCCGCGCAGGCGCGCGCCGCTGTCGGCTTCCTGGCTCTCCGTGCGATACGCGACGCGGCGGCGCAGATCGTCGAGGAAACGGCCGGAATCGTATTGGCTGGCGGCGTTTTGAATGGCGATGTTACGAGTCAACTGAGCACCTATTCCTCGCGCGGTGGTCTGCGCGCATTCGTGGGGTAGTAGTCGAATCGATCGTGCGGTCGCCGATATTTCTGCACAATTACAATATTTGCCACGAATCGTTGCCGAAACGGCAAAGCAGACATGGACAACACTGCACTGCGTTACTTTCTGGAAGTGGCCCGCAGCGGGTCGCTGAGCAAGGCTTCGGAGCGGCTCTTCGTCGCCGTGTCGGCGTTGAGCCGGCAGATCGGCAAGCTCGAAGAGGAACTGGGCACGCCGTTATTCGAGCGGCGTCCGCGCGGGATGGTGCTGAGCGACGCGGGACGGATGCTGGCCGACTATGCGCGGCGCAGCCTGCTCGAAACCGAGCGCGTGGTCGGCGAGATTCGCGGGCTGGCCGAGGAGGGCCGCGCGACGATACGCGTCGCCAGTTCCGAAGGCGTCGCGCCGCATTTTCTGCCGCAGGTGTTTGCGCATTTTCTGAAGACGTATCCGTCGACGCATTTTCAGCTCGACGTCTCCGCGCCTTCCGTGGCGACGCAGCGAGTGAGGGAGGGGACGACCGATATCGCCGTGTGTTTCAGCCTTGCGCCGGAGAAGGAGATCAACGTGCATTATTCGCAGCGCGCGCCGATTTTCGCGCTGGTGCGGCGCGGTCATCCGCTTGCCGCGCGCGAGTCGGTGTCGTTGAAGGATCTGACGCCGTGGCCGCTTGCCATGGACAACCAGGGCGTGACGATCCGGCAACTGTTCGATATTTCATGCAGCCTCGAAGGACTGATCTTCGAGCCGGTGTTCGTCAGCAACTATCACGCGGCGCTGCAGAGCTTCGTGCGGCACACGGATGCCGTGACGCTGACGGGCTATCTGACGGTGCGCAGCCGGCTCGACGTCGATGGGCTTGCCGCTGTGCCGATTACGAATGCGGAATTGCATCAGCGGACGCTGCAGGTTCAGACCATGGCGGGCCGCACACTGCCGCATACGATGCAGGCGTTTCTCGAGCTTTTGATGCAGGCGATCGAAGAGCCGGAGGTGGTGGATTGAGTGCGTTGTCGTATCGGACGTGCGGTTCAGGTACGTTGCTACAATCCGGCGCACGCACGGTGCCAATCCGACGTACCTTGTGCGCAAAGAGTACAGATGACATTCCATTTCGCAGCGCCATTCGAAGCAATCGATAACAGCAAGTTGAAGCTTGACGCAGCACGCCCGTTGCCGAAATACTCGCTTGCGACGTTGCGTGAGAAGCTGGCACTTGAGTGGACCTATCACTCCAACGCGATCGAAGGTAATACGCTCACGCTCCGCGAGACCAAGGTGGTGCTGGAAGGAATCACGGTAGGTGGCAAGTCGCTTCGCGAGCATTTCGAAGCAACCAACCATCGCGATGCAATCCTATACGTTGAAGAGCTTGTCGCGAAACAGGAGCCATTGTCCGAATGGCAAATCCGAAACATTCATGCGCTCGTTCTCAAAGGCATCGATGACGGCGAAGCCGGGCGATATCGACAAGAAAACGAGGTAATTGCGGGTGCAAGCACGACGCCGCCGGATTTTCTCCATTTGCCGGCGGAAATGGCGTCGTTTGTCGAGTGGCATGTTCAGGCGCAAGCGCTTCATCCGATCACGCGTGCAGCGGAATTACACACGCGTTTCGTCAAGATTCATCCGTTCGTCGACGGAAACGGGCGTACGGCTCGTCTGTTACTGAATTTCGAGTTGATGAAGGCGGGCTATCCGCCGGCGATCATCCGTAAGGAAGATCGCCTTGCCTACTACGATGCGCTGGATGAAGCCTGCGTCAGCGATGACTACAGTGCGATCACGTTACTGGTCGCGCAAGCCGTTCAGCGTTCGCTCGACACCTACCTGCAGGTGCTGGGCTTGCGTAGCGAACGCTGAGCTTCGTCAGCTCAACACACCCCACAACACCAACGTCCCCACCAGCCCAACCACCGACACGATAGTCTGCAAAATCGACCACACGAACACCGTCTGCTTCAGTTGCAGCCCGAAGTATTCGCGGACCATCCAGAAACCCGCGTCGTTGACGTGGCAGAAGAACACCGAACCAGCGCCGATGGCGAGCGCCATCAACGAGTTGTGCGTCGCCGATAGCCCCACGACGACGGGCGCCACGATGCCCGCCGTCGTCGTGGTCGCGACCGTGGCCGAGCCCGTCGCCTGACGCAGCGCGACGGCAATCAGCCACGCGAGCAACAGCAACGGCATGTGCGCGCCGACGGCGATCTTGCCGATCGTCGTGCTGATGCCCGCGGCAACGAGCGTCTGCTTCAGGCCGCCGCCCGCGCCGATGGTCAGCAGCAGCGCCGCGATGGGCGGCAGGCTCTTCCGCAGGATGCCGCCAACGCGATCGCGCGACATGCCACGCGACCAGCCGAGCGCGACGATCGCGAAGATCACCGTCAACCCAAGCGCGATGATCGGCTCGCCGAGAAAGTCGAGTGTGTCGAACAGCAGCGTGTCTTTTGCAAGCGCGAGTTTCGCCACCGTGCGCCCAAGCATCAGCACGACGGGCATCAGAATCGTCACCAGCGATATGGCGAAGCCGGGCAGTTCGGTTTGCGTCGACGCGGCGCGAAACAGCTTGCCCATTTCTTCCGGCTCGGCGATCTGCATCCGCTTCGACAGTGCGATGCCATAGAGCGGACCCGCGAGGATCACCGCGGGAATCGCGACGATCAGCCCAAGGCCGAGCGTGATGCCGAGATCGGCATGCAGCGCGCTCACGGCGATCAGCGGACCCGGATGCGGCGGTAATAGCGCATGCAGTGTGGTCATGCCGGCGAGCGCGGGAATCGCGATACGCAGGATCGGCTGCTGCGAGCGGCGTGCCATCACGAAGATGATGGGCACCATCATCACGAGACCCACTTCGAAGAACAGCGGCAAGCCGATGATGATCGCGACGAGCGCCATCAACCAGGGCAGGCGGCGCGGTGTGGAGTGTTCGAGGATCGTCGACACGAGCCGGTCGGCCGCGCCCGAATCGGCCATCAGCGCGCCCAGCATCGCACCGAGCGCAATGATGATGCCGACGTCGCCGAGCAGCGCGCCCGCGCCTTTGCTGAACGAGCTCGCGACGACATCGAGCGGCAATTGCGCGGCGAAGCCCGCGGCGAACGTGCCGATCAGGATCGACAGGAACGGCGCGAGCTTGAGCGCGCTGATGAAGACGATGATGAGCGCAAGGCCAAGCGCGCACGAGAGAATGAGGCGTGTGTCGTGGGCGGACCACGGAGTCAGGGCGGCGGTGAGATGCACGGGATGTCTCTTTCGGTTCGAGCGTAGGTGATGTTGTTGGAGGAATCGAAGGTGCGTGCTGGAAGCACGGCGTCTGGCGCAGCGCGACCGATGGTAACAGCGGCTGCTTTCAGATGCCTGCTGGCGGGCAAGGGCGTCAAGTATCGAGGCGCGCAATGCCTGGATACCGGGCAAAAATCAATACGCGGATTTATCAATTATTTATTGACAGATTTAAACTGGCTTGAAATGGGGTGATCCAATTGCATTGTCTTACCATTATAAGAATGAGAAAGATAAATATGCAACGCACAGCTTGCAGAGTTAATGGTCGATCCCATAAAATCCGCAGGCCTGTATTCCGAGAACAGCTAGAATTGGGCACTTGGGGCGCATCCGCGAGAGGGGTGCGCCCCATTTCATATGAAGTCCTGCACCATCAAAATTACGAATGCCATTACAGGGAAGATTGAGAAAGCATTTAAAGGGTGGTTTAAACACAACGACAAAGTCGCAAAGCCGATTCAATCAGATATTCTCCGCGCCACGATAGCATTCGTTATCGGAAAATGGAGAAAAGATGAAAAAGCTCGTACTCTCGACCCTCTCGCTCGCATTGTTCGGCACGGCCGGTGCCGCGCACGCTCAAAATTCCGTCACGCTCTACGGCCTGCTCGATACGGGCCTGACGTACTCCAGCAATTCCGGCGGTCATAGCAACATCCAGCAGGCCAGCGGCATCCTGAACGGCAACCGTTGGGGCCTGCGTGGCTCGGAAGATCTCGGCAACGGTCTGAAGGCGATCTTCACTCTGGAAAGCGGCTTCAATCTGTCGACTGGCAACATGGGCCAGAACAGCCGCCTGTTCGGCCGCCAGGCATTCGTCGGCCTCGCGAGCAACCAGTACGGCTCGGTTACGCTCGGCCGCCAGTACGACAATCTCGTCGACAACCTGGGTCCGCTGTCGCTGAACGGCACGCAATACGGCGGCACGCTCGCCTCGCACCCGTACGACAACGACAACCTGAACAACTCGTTCCGCGTCAGCAACTCGGTCAAGTATCAGAGCGTCGATTACGCCGGCTTCAAGGTCGGCGCGATGTATGGCTTCTCGAACGAAGCGGACGGCTTCTCGGACAACCGCGCATATAGCGTCGGCGCGACGTATACGTTCGGCGGCCTGAAGGTTGCGGCGGCCTACCTGCAACTGAACGGCGCAGGCACGAGCAACTCGAGCGGCGCCGTGAGCAGCGACGCGACCTTCACGGCTTCGCGTCAACGCACGTACGGCGCGGGCGTCAGCTACGCGTTCGGCCCGGCTAACGTCGGCTTCGTGTTCACGCAGACGCAGCTCGCGAACGCAACGTCGATCGGTGCAACGGCGTCGGGCACGTCGAGCGGCTTCACGCTGAACGGCACGGGCGCGCACTTCACCAACTTCGAACTGAATGGCCGTTACGCGCTCTCGCCGGCGTGGACGCTGTCGGGTGCGTACACGTACACGGACGCAAGCCTGCAAGGCGTCGATCCGAAGTACCACCAGCTCACGCTGCAAACGGATTACGCACTGTCCAAGCGCACCGATGTGTATGCTGAAGCGGCGTATCAGCACGTCGGCAGCACGGGCAGCTCGGGCATTACCGCGCATATCGTCGGCGTCAGTGCGTCGTCGACGGATTCGCAAGTGGTTGGCACCGTGGGTATTCGCCACCGCTTCTAAGCGCTTCGAAACGCACCTTCATTCGTCGCGGGATTCGCAGGGCGTGCTCTGTGGGGCGCGTGCCGCGGATGCCACGAAAGTTTGATTGACGCGCGTCCCGTTTCGGCGGGGCGCGCGTTTGCGCTTTTACGATGCTCGCCGTGATGGCCATGGCACATCGGCAACAAAGCGTCAGATTTGATGTTCGTCAACTCAAGCGGAAAAAGACGCACGAGCCGGAAACATTCGCAATTCGACTGGGTCTGTTGTTATGGATTTGATATGTGATCCTTATCAGAATCGTTAACTCATATGACCCGAACATCAATCTGGCCTGATAGTCCCGATCCTTTTCTTTTTCTGGAAGCGTTCGACAATCCCGCTGCTCGTGGATGGGTTGATGAGCAGAACGCACGTACGCATGCCGCCTGGTGCAGCGGTCCTCTATACGACGATCTCCTTGCAAAACTGGAGCGCGCGTTCCTGCCTTCCGAGCGACCCGTCATTCCCGCTCGAATGAAGGATTGGGCGTACGACGTATGGACCGACGCGGACAATCCGAAAGGGCTGTGGCGTCGCACGTCCTGGGCGAGTTGGCGCGATCGCGCGTCTGATTGGCGAACCCTGGTCGATTTCGATGCGTTGGGCAGGGCGGAAGGCACGCCATGGATGCTCTCTGATCTCGCCATTCTCCATCCCGACGGCGATCGCGCACTGATCCTGTTGTCGCCGGACGGCGGCGATTCAGTCGTCGTACGCGAATTCGATATCGAGCGGCGTCGTTTCGTGCGCGACGGGTTTGTCATCGAACCCGCCGGCAAGCATGCTGTCGAATGGATCGATCGCGATACCGTCTATGTCGGCTGGGATGGCGGTGACGACACAGTGACGCGGTCGGGTTACCCGCGCGAAGTCAGGCGCTGGGTCCGCGGCACCAGTCTTGCCGATTCGCCCGTCGTGTTTCGGGGTGAATTCGACGATGTCAGCGTCGACGGCGCCTATGATCCCATCGAACAACGGCACACCATGTTTCGGGACGTCGGTTTCCAAGATTCGCATACCTATCATCTATCGGACGACGGCAACTGGACGCGCTATGACGTACCCGCGCATGTGGCCGTCGGCGCCTGGAACGGATGGCTGTTGCTTCAGCCACGGCTCGACTGGACATGTGGCGGCAGCACGCACGCAAACGGCGGCTTGCTGGCGGTGCGCGAACAGGCTTTTCTGGCAGGCAACCGCGATTTCGTCCCGCTGTTTAAGCCCACAGGGACGACATCAGCGTGCGAGTGGACTGCGACGCGCCATTATCTGATCGTGTCGTGGCTCGACGACGTGCAGTGTCGCAACATGGTGTGGCAGCCGCGGCAGATGGCCGATGGCAACTGGTCGTGGCATTCCCGCGTGTTTCCCGTACGGGATGCGTCGCAGGTCAGCCTGACTCCGATCGAGACGACACTCAACGATGAAGCATACGTCTATGTCGATGATTGCCTGCAACCGCCCGAATACTCGCTGGCCGATCTCGCTGTCGAAGACCTGTCGCAAGGTTCGGCGCTGGAACTATGGCCTGCGCAGTTCGATGCTGACTCGCTTGCTGTTCGACGCGATCATGCTCTATCGCGGGACGGCACACGGGTGGCGTATACGGTGATGGGTCCCCGCGCGGTGCTCGAAGGCACGGCGCCGATGCCATGCCCGTGCCTGTTGACGGGTTATGGCGGTTTCGCCGTGCCGCTTGTGCCCGGCTACGATCCTGGGCTGGGTGTCGGCTGGCTCGAACGAAATGGCGTGGCCGTCATCGCGCACATTCGCGGCGGTGGAGAATTCGGCGCGGACTGGCACACCTCCGCGCAGCGCGAGCATCGGCAACGCGCGTTCGACGATTTCATTGCCGTGGCCGAGAAGTTGATCGCCGATGGCATGACAACGCCCGCGCAGCTCGGCATTCAGGGCGGCAGCAACGGCGGACTGCTGGTGGCCGCGTGCATGGTGCAGCGCCCGGCGCTGTTCGGCGCCGTCGTGTGCCAGGTGCCGCTGCTCGACATGGAGCGCTATCACTTGCTGCATGCCGGTGCCTCCTGGCTCGAGGAGTTCGGCGATCCGGACGATCCGGATCATGCATTGGCGCTCGCGGCCTATTCGCCGTATCACTGTGTGATTGGCGACGCTACGTATCCGCCTGTGCTGTTCGTGACATCGACGAGTGACGACCGTGTTCATCCGGGGCATGCGCGAAAAATGGTTGCGCGAATGCAGGCTCAAGGGCATCCGGATGTGTGGCTTCTCGAGAAGGCGGACGGCGGCCATGGTAGCGTGGACGGTCTGGATGCAGCGCAATCGCAAGCTGTCGAATATAACTTCCTGTGGGGCAACTTGCGGCAATGAAGGGGCTCGCTGGGCGACGGATTCCTGAACCGGTTTGGCGATCTCCAGACGGGAGGCAACCGGAGGGAAGGGCGCGACGGTCGTCGCCGGCATTCACGCAACGTGAGCCGCCGGTAACAGCGGTTCCGTCGATAGAGCGGATCTGTGTACGCATCTGTCGCACAGCTATAATCGCGCTCGACCGTCGCAAAGGAAGCCCCGCTCGTGAAAAAAATCCATGTCGTTGCGCTCGCCGCGCTCGTGCTCGCAGGATGCTCGTCTGCCGAAAAGGAGGCGCGCCAGGCCCAGGAATACTCGAATAACGAAACCAGCCTTGCCGCTGCGCAGCGCAATGCGGCCGTCAACTGCGACGGCGCGCAGTGCGACGCCGCATGGGTGGCGACGAAGCGCTACGTCGAGCAGCATTCCGATACATCCGTCACGCGCGCGGACGCCGTGGCGATCGAAACCGATGTGCCTTACAGTTCGGGCAAGGTGTCGTTCTCGGCGACACGCGTCGCGAGACCGGGTGGCGCGACGCTCACGCTGTTTGCGCAGTGTCGGGGCATGTATGGTCCCGACAACGCGAAGGGCTCGGATTATGACGACTGCGCAAGCAAGATCCTGAAAACGCAGAATGGGTATGTCGCGTTTATCAGGAAGCAAATGGCGGCGCAGTAAGTCGCGCTGATCCGGCGGCGCGCGCAGGCCGGTCGCGGCATGTCGTCGAGCAGGGCAGTTGCGTGGACAACGCACGCGTCGCACTCACAGTTCTTCGCTGTCGCCGAAAAGTTTGTGGCGCATCGCATAACGCACCAGCGCCGCGGCGTGCGGCATGTGCATCTTCTCCAGAATACGCGCCTTGTAGGTGCTGACGGTCTTCGTGCTCACGCATAGCTGGGCTGCAATCTCACCGATCGTTTCACCCGCCGTGATGCGCCGGAATACGTCGAGTTCCCGGTCGCTCAAGCATTGATGCGGCAGCGTATCGGGTGGCTCATGAAGATTGAGTGCAAACCGCTCGGCCATCGCGAGACTCATGTATACGCCGCCGTTCGCGATCTTGTTCAAAGCGCTCACAAGTTCGCCGCTCGCACTTTCCTTGGTGAGGTAGCCGGATGCGCCGGCCTTGAACGCGCGGACCGCGTACTGGTGCTCGCCGTGCATCGTCAGCACGAGAATGCGGAGCGCGGGTTCGATGTCCTTGACGACGCGGATCACCTCGATACCGTTGCGGTCCGGCATCGACAGGTCGAGTATCAGGATCTGCGCTTGCGTCGAGCGCACCAGCTCGATTGTGCCAGCGGCATTAGCCGCTTCGCCGACGACTTCGAAGTTCGGACAGCTGTTCAGGATCTGGCGAAGGGCTTCGCGTATCAGCGCGTGATCGTCGGCGAGGAGGATGCGGATCGCGGGCGATGTCATAGCGGGGCGTCGTCGGGCACGGTTGCGAGCGTTGCCTCCCATTCTTCGCGGGACAGTGCCGGGGTCACGGTAAAGCGGACGAGATTGCCATATCTGGCGATCTGCACCGCGATATCGCGCGCGTCATCGGCTTCCACGATTCCGACGCCTTCGGGTTCACCAACCGCATACCATGCGTCGAGTACCTTCAACCCGGCGGGACGCAGCGCCTCGACTTCCTTTCTTCGCTGACCTGTTTCGAACGGTGTCACACCCGGATTTCTGACCCAATGCACGATGAATTTCATGGCGTCGCTCCTGGTTGGTGTCCGCGTCGTGTGGGGTGGCGCGCGCGTTGTTTCCTTTACTTTAGTACTTCGCGCGGCGCAGATCGACGGGATGCCGGTTCAGACGCTACCTCACCCGGATCTGACCGCCGAACGATGACCACGCACGCCAATGGTGAGTGCCCGGCGGCCGCTTCGAGCCACTCGTCAGTTCCCCTTGCCCAGATCACGCAGGCGCTTGCCAGCCATCAGGTCGTTACCCAGCTTCTCGAGCGAGACGCCGCGAGTCTCGGGTACGTAAAAGAACACCACGATCGCGAAGATCACGTTGAGGACGGCATAGAGCACGAAGGTGTTCGCTTCGCCAACCGTGGACAACAGGCTGAGGAACGTGGCCGCGACGGCCATGTTGGCCACCCAATTGACCAGGGTTGAGACAGCGATGCCGAAGTCCCGTCCCTGCTGGGGTTGAATCTCCGAGCAGAGAATCCACACGAGCGGACCAGCGGACATGGCGAAGCCTGCGATGAAAAGCAGCAGCGCCGCAACGGCCAGAATCTGCGCCGTGAGACCTGCCACACCGGCATGCAGCAGAAACCCGAGCGAGCACATCCCGAATGCCATGACCGCGCATCCCGCATAGAGAATCGGCTTGCGGCCCCAACGATCGACGAAGGCGATCGCGCCAAACGTTGCCACGACGTTGACAAGGCCGACGATGACGGTAGCCCACAATTGCTGCTCATGGGTGCCGAAGCCGGCCAGCTCGAAAATGCGCGGCGCGTAGTACATCACGACGTTGATGCCGGTGAGCTGCTGGAAGACCTGCAGCACGATGCCGAGCAGCACGGAACGACGAAAGTTCGGGTTCTTCCGCAGCAGGCTCCATCCGCGCTGGGGTCGCGTGTTGTCCTCGGTGACCTGTGCGAGTTCGGCTTGAACGTCAGCCGGATTGCCGTGCAGGCGCTCAAGGACGGCGCGAGCTTCCGCTGCCCGGTTGCGCTGAAGCAGCCAGCGCGGACTGTCGGGGAGGGCGAGAACGCCGGCCAGGAAGAACCCGGCGGGGATCGCGATAACGCCCAGCATCCAGCGCCAGTCGGCCACGTAGGAAAGCCCGATGTTCGACAGGAAGGCCGCCAGAATCCCGACTGTAATCATCAGTTGATACGTGGAGATCATGGCCCCGCGCACCTGTCGTGGCGCCACCTCCGAAAGGTACAGCGGCGCCGTGAAGGACGCCATGCCGACCGCAAGGCCCAGCAGCAAGCGCGCTCCGATCAGATCGGCCGGGCTGCCCGCGAACCCCGACCATAGCGAGCCCACGATGAACAGTACCGCCGCCAGCGCAAGCGCGTAGCGGCGTCCGAGCCGCCACGATAGCCAGCCGGCACCGAGTGCGCCGATCGCCGCTCCGACCATCATCGAACTGACGATCCATTCCTGCGCACGGTCGTTCAGAACGAAATGCTTCGCGATAAAGGGCAGGGCGCCTGAAATCACGCCGATGTCGAGACCGAACAGCAGGCCGGCGAGCGCTGCCATGAGGCAGACGAAGAGGCCGTAGCGTTTGGATCTCGAATGGGTGGGGGCGATGCTGTCGCCGAAAGTGCTCATTTGATGTGTCTCCAGGGTGCTTCTCATACCAGTCACGGTCACGGTCGGGCGTTTTCGCATCAATCGCCCATCTGTGTCCATGATCGAATATGAGAATTAGCGCTGGATGAGGGCACTGAATCCTTTCCGTCCTTTTCAATGCTCATTCGAAGCTAATTCACGGGACTTAATCTGCTTCACATCAGCGGTGCACGTGAAGCGGGTTCACCGACCCCATGTCATGTGCGCTGTGTCGGGTGGTGACGCAATACGGCGAACGCCGCCTTTAATACGACAAGGAGCACATCATGTTTGCACGCCTTTCCCACTTCCTCGGAAACATGGTTTCCAGCCACGACGTTTCTTCGCACGGCGACTATCTCGCGTCGTCGAGCGATCTGGCTGATCTCGAACGCCGCATGCGGCAGGTCGATGAGGAAGACCACGCGTACCGCATGCCGTTTTGCGGAGCGGTATCTCGCGATCAGAACTCGTTTGGTTCGAAGCATTGAGGGCTGGAGATAGCGCATTTCCGTGCTTGCGGGAATCATTCGGTGCGTGCGGTTGCATGCGCCTGGCCAATTGCCACTGCACGTCGACGATGACAGATCATTGAGTCGTTGAAGTATCGCGGCTAACGCGGCTGAGAGGCAGGTCGAATCGTCCTCACGGCCGCGCCTCGTTGGCGAAGTTCGATGCGGCGCTCCAGCGATGTGGTGTGGCGTTTGAGCGGGCAGCGTAGAGACGTCACCGCGAGTCAATCGCTACGCCCAACCCGCTGCGCGTCAGGCGACGGTATTCGCACATGTTTGCTTCACGTTTTCGCGCGGCACGAGAAGGCGCGTCGAGAGCCAGCAACCAATGCCCATCAACGCAATGACGTACGCCATCGGGCGGGGCGTGCCGTCCGCGAGGAACCCGATCAACGCCGACCCCGCGATACCGGCGCCATACTGTATCGAGCCGATCAGTGCAGAGACGGCGCCTGCGCGCTCGGGGCAAGCGCCAAGCGCACCCGCGATTGCATTGGCGTTGATGAACCCGTTGGTCGAGACGAAAAGGAAGAGCGGTAGCACGAGGCCGATCAGGCCGCCCCATCCCGATCCCGCATCAAACGCGAGGAGAGCACCGGCGAGCCCGGCTACGATTGCGCCAAAACGCATCAGACGATCGCTGCCAAAACGCGCGACGAGCCGGGCGTTGATCTGGTTGGTGATCATGATGCCGACGATTCCCGCAGCAAACAGCACGCCGTAGTGCTGCGGCGACACGTGATGGTAGGTGATGTAGGCGAACGGCGTACCCGCAACATAGGCAAAGATGCCGCCGTAAAAAAATCCTACGCTTACGGAGTATCCGAGCACGCTTCGATTGCGCAACAGGCTGGCATAACCGGCAAGTGAGTTCCCGAGTGGGCCGCGAATGCGACGCTCGCCGGGCAAGGTCTCAGGGAGGCAGTAAAGCCCTGCGAGCGTCGCGATACCGACGGCGACGAGTACCCAGAAGATCGCCCGCCATGACGCAACGTGGAGAATCAAGCCGCCGACGCTCGGTCCTATCAACGGTGCAACGGCCATGACGGTCATCAGGGTCGACATCATTTGCGCGGCGCGTACACCGCTGTACAGATCGCGCACCATTGCGCGGGAAATGACCACGCTTGCGCATGCGCCGACTGCTTGCAGCACCCGCCAGCCGATGAGGGTGTGTGCGTCCCCCGATATCGCGCAGCCAGCGGAGCCGAAGATAAAAAGAACAAGGCCGATCGCGACGGGTAACCGGCGGCCGTGACGATCGCTGACAGGTCCCCACAAAAGCTGGCCCAGGCTGAAGCCAATGAGATAACCGGAGATCGTCAGTTGCAACGTGCCGGGGTCGGAGTGGAGCGCATCGGCCATGGCCGGCAACGCGGGAAGGTACAGGTCCGTCGAGATCGACGCGAAGGCCATCAGCGTACTGAGGATCAGCAGCGTCCGCACGCGATGATGTTGCGCATCATGCTTCGTGGCAGCGGCGGTCGATTGATGGTCTGTTGGCATGATGGGAGGCGGTGGCGATACCTGGCAATAGTATGTGCTACATGAGAAGCGTGACGTGCCAGTCGCGTCCGTCAGTAAGCGGCGCGATGCTCCGGGCGTAGTCGAATGCCTCGGCAATCGCTGCTGACGGGCTACGCACCTAGCGCGCCCGGCGACCTTCGACCGGGTAACCGGGATCCGTGTAACCCGGCGTCGACGCGTGTCCAGGCGGCACCAGGCTATCGACGAACTTTTCGTCGTCGGGTCCGAGTTGCAGTTTCAGCGCCTCGATATAGCTGTCCCAATGCGCTTCCGTACGCGGACCCGCAATCGCCGCACTGACGAGCCGATTCTTGAGCACCCACGCCAGCGCGAACGCGATCGACGTCGTGCCGCGCCCGGCGGCGTGGGCCGCTACCTTTTGCGCAATCGCCAGCGACTCCGGCCGCCATTCCGTCTGCTGGATGCGCTTGTCGCCGCGGCCCGCCCGCGTGTTTGAGGGCGGGGGAGCATCCACGGCATACTTGCCGGTCAGCACGCCACGGGCGAGTGGGCTATATGAAACGATGCCCACGCCGTAGTGCGCCGCCGCCGGCAACTGTTCAACCTCGGCGGTACGGTCCACCAGGTTATAAAGCGGCTCGCTCGCAACCGGCCGGTCGATGCCGAGTTGATCCGCAAGCCGCACGACCTCGGCAATGCGCCAGCCACGGAAGTTCGACACGCCGAAGTAGCGCACCTTGCCCTGACGGATCAGATCGCCAATCGCATGCACGCCTTCTTCGAGCGGTGCATCGAGCAACGCGCGGTGAAAGTACAGAACGTCGATGTAGTCGGTGCCCAGGCGCTTGAGGCTCGCCTCGACCGACTGCATGATCCACTTGCGCGACTGTCCCTGTTCGTTTGGACCTTGCGTGGTCGGATAGCCGAACTTCGTCGCGACCACCCAGCTATCGCGGCGCTCGGCGATCGCACGGCCGACGATTTCTTCCGAGCGGCCGGCGTGGTAGACATCAGCCGTATCGATGAAATTGATGCCCTGATCGAACGCCTTGTCGATGATGCGTTTCGAAGTCGCTTCGTCGGTTTCGCCGCCGAACATCATCGCGCCCAAACACAAGGGCGAAACCTTGAGGGCGCTGCGGCCCAGATATCCGTATTCCATGTCGTGCTCCTTTTGATTTAACGGGCGGTGTAGCCGCCATCGACGGCGAGTGCGTGACCGATCACGAAACTCGCGCCTGGGCTGCACAACCAGAGCACTGCCGCGGCGATCTCATCGGGCCGTCCGAGCCGGCCGATGGGCTGCTCCTTCATGAGTTCTTGCATCGCTTCGGGTTCGCGCTCCAGCATGTCCGCGACCATCGGGGTTTCGATGATGCCGGGGCACACGGCGTTGATGCGGATGCCTCTCGCTGCGTATTCGAGCGCGGCGCTTTTCGTGAGTCCGATGACGCCATGCTTCGATGCGTGATACACGCCACGGCCTGCAATGCCCACGAGCCCGCCGAGCGACGAGCAGTTGACGATCGCGCCGCTTCCCTGCTCGCGCATCTGCAGCAGTTCGTAATTCATGCAGTTCCACACGCCGCGCAGGTTCACGCCGTGTACGCGTTCGAACTCGTCGCCGCTGGCGTCGGCCGTTTCGGCGACAGGGCTGTTGATGCCTGCGTTGTTGTACGCCGCATCGAGACGTCCGTAGGTGGCGACAGTCAGACCGACCATCGCTTTGACTTGCGCCTCGTCGGCAACGTTGCATTGCACAGCGAGGGCCTGATGTCCTGAAGCGACAAGCCGGGCTGCTGCCGCTTCAACCGCGCCTTTGTCGACATCCGCGAGTACGACGCGAGCGCCTTCGGCGGCAAATGCCTGTGCTGCGGCAAGTCCCAGTCCTGAACCCGCGCCTGTCACCAGCGCGACCTTGCCTTGAAAGATTCCATCCATGTCCGTCTCACCTGAATGCTGACCAGGTGAAATGATAGGAATTGACGGTCTATCGATAAAGACCTTAAAACCGCAAGCTCTTATGCACCTCATTCATGAATCAAGCGACCGCGTTCAGGGGCTGTAGCGGAGCGCGTCGATCACCACCTTCATCGCGCGCGAGGACTGGCGGCGGCTCGCGTAATACGCATGGAGGCCGGCGAATGTCGGCGACCAGTCTTCGAGCACGCAGACAAGGCGGCCCGCCATGATATGCGGCTGAGCGATGTCTGCCGGAATGTAGGCGAGTCCATACCCCGACAAAGCCGCGTCGAGCATTTGATAGGTGCCGTTGAAGGCAAGCTGCCCTTCTACGCGCACCTGAATCTCCCGCTTTCCCTTCTTTAGCTCCCATGCGTAGAAGCCGCCATGTGTAGGTAGACGCAGGTTGATGCAATTGTGAGCGATCAGGTCTTGCGGTGTCCTGGGGGCCGCGTGCTTTTGCAGGTAAGCGGGCGTGCCGACGACGGCCATGCGCATGTCGGGGCCGACACGGACGGCGATCATGTCCTTCGCGACCTGATCGCCGTTGCGAACGCCGATGTCATAGCGATCCGCGACGATATCGGTGAGACCGTAGTCCGTGATGATTTCGACCTTGATCTCAGGATAGCGACGAAGCACTTTAGACAGCCTTGGCCAGAGGATGGTCCTGGTCGCATAGTCGGTTGCAGTGATGCGGATCGTGCCCGTCGGCATGTCGCGAAGTTCGGTGACGGCAGCCAGTTCGGCCTCGATTTCCTCGAAACGCGGAGCAACTGTCTCAAGGAGGCGCTCGCCGGCCTCGGTCGGGGCGACGCTGCGCGTCGTGCGGGTCAGTAGCCGAAGGCCGAGCCGCGTTTCGAGCGCCCGGATCGTGTGGCTCAACGCTGATTGCGAGACACCCAGTTGCGCGGCGGCGCGCGTGAAACTGCGCTCGCGCGCGACGGCGATGAACGCAAGCAGGTCGTTGAAATTTTCGCGTGGCATTGATGAACCCGTTTCATAGGTGTATGCCGATTTTAGCGCCTAGTCAGACGAGGTATGGCCGGATATCTTTGTAGGGTTCGTGTTGGCTCGAACGTTCAATGGATGGAGAAGGTGAGCGACGAGCAATACGACCAATGACGCAAGGTCCCGATTGTCCGCCAGACCTTGATTCGGCATACCGATGCAAGTTCTCCGCTCGCGCAAGGAAATCACACGTGAACAGGTTCGTCATATTGCTTGCGTCGTTTTGCCTGACGCTTTCCGCCTGTTCGCAAATGCAAAGGAATATCAGCATGGAAAAAAGCCATTCGCTTTCCCCCGTTCCGACGCTCGAGGACGTGCATGCCGTCTCGCCCGCGCTCGAAAACTATACGACAGGTGCGCTTCTCGGAAATGTGTGGAAGCGTCCTCAATTGTCGCCGCGCGATCGCAGCATCGTGACCCTGTCAGTACTGATCGCACGCAATCAGACCGTCGAGTTGCCGTACCACCTCAACCTCGCACTCGACAACGGCGTAAAGCCTGGTGAGATCTCGGAGATCATCACGCATCTTGCGTTTTACTCGGGCTGGGCCAATGCGACATCGGCGGTCGGCGTCACGAAGGCTGTGTTCGACCAGCGCGGCATCAAGGCAGATCAAATACCGCCTGCTACGGGCAAGATGCTGCCGCTCGACGAAGCCGTTGAGGTGAAGCGAGCGAGCACCGTGCAGCAAAATTTCGGCGCCGTCGCGCCGGGCGTCGTGCAATTCACGACCGACGTACTGTTCCGGGATCTCTGGTTGCGTCCCGGTCTCGCGCCACGCGACCGCAGTCTCGTGACGGTCAGCGCGCTCGTCGCCACGGGGCAGGTTGCGCAGATCACCTATCACCTCAATCGTGCGATGGATAACGGCCTGACCAGAGATGAAGCGTCCGAGGCGATGACGCAACTCGCTTTCTATGCCGGTTGGCCTAACGTGTTTTCCACGCTGCCGGTGGTCAAGGACGTCTTTGAGAAGCGTGCTCAGTGAGCGGCTGCCTTAAAAAGCCCGCATCCACGCGGGCTTTTTGTCTAACGCTATGCGAGCTTCAATCAACGTGCTGAACACGCGGGCCTACGACGGGCTCAATTCGACGCGCCTGATATCCCTGACAATCACGAGATAACTGAAGATGGTTATCAGCGCGTTGACACCCACAAACGCGAGGGCGCCGTTGAACGATCCCGACTGGGCAACCAGATAGCCAATCACAATAGGCGTGACGATCCCCGCCATGTTTCCGAACATGTTGAAGATGGAGCCCGAAAGACCGATGGCCTCCTTCGGCGACGTATCTGCAACGACTGCCCATCCCAATGCGCCCAGGCCTTTGCCAAAGAACGCCAGCGACATCAACGCGACCACCAGCCAATCCGTGTCGACGTAGTTGCATCCGATGATGCAGGCCGACAGCAGCATGCCGCCGACAATCGGCACCTTGCGGGCGACAGTCAGTGAATGACCGTGGCGAATCATGGTGTCTGACAGAACGCCACCGAGCACACCGCCGAGGAAGCCACAGATTGCAGGCAGCGATGCGACGAGGCCCGCTTGCAGGATGGTCATGCCACGCGCCTGCACGAGGTAGATCGGGAACCACGTGAGAAAGAAGTAGGTGAGCACGTTGATGCAGAACTGCGCGAGATAGACGCCGAGCAACATCCGGTTGGTCAGCAATTGCCGCATGACAGACCAGCGTGCATGGCCACCACGTGAACCTGCCGCTGTCTGGTGCCCGTGAATCAGACCGCCTCCCTGCTCGATGTGTTCGAGTTCGGACTTGTTGACACCGGGATGATTGGCGGGGTTCTTCATCACCTTCAGCCACGTCAACGCCAGCAGGAATCCCGCGAGACCCATCACGATATACACGTGATGCCAGCCAAATGCATGAGTGAGCCACGCCATCAATGGAGTGAAGATGACGGCCGCAAAATATTGCGCGGAATTAAAAATCGCCGATGCCGTGCCACGTTCCTTGGTAGGAAACCAACTGGCAACAACCTTCGCGTTGGCGGGGAAGGCAGGTGCTTCGGCCGCGCCCATCACGAAGCGTAAGACGAACAGTGCCGTGACGGCCGCCGCGCCACTGCCGAGCACGCCGATCGTACTCTGCAGCAATGTGAAGAGCGACCACAAAAAGATACTCGCCGCATAGACGCGACGCGCGCCGAATCGATCGAGCAGCCATCCGGCAGGCACTTGCGAGAGCACATAGGCCCAACTGAACGCCGAAAAGATGTAGCCCATCCGGATCGCGTCGAAGCCGAACTCGGCGCGCATCGCCGAGCCGGTGACTGACAGCGTCGCCCGGTCCGCGTAATTGAAGGTGGTGATCGCAAAGATCAGCAGCAGGATGACGTAGCGAACGCGCGTGGGTGCCGCGACGTCCGCCGGGTTCGCAGTACGGCTTATCGCCATGATGTCTCCTCTTGATTGCGGTGCGCGAGGCGCCCTGGCTGCCGGTTCATGCGGTCGCCGTCCAGTGCCGCCCCGCGTGTCTCCTGCGCGAGCGCTTATTGCGCGCCGAGCTTGCGGATCAATGCGTCGAGTTGCGCGTGCTCTTCTTCAGTCAGGTCCGTAAGCGGCGCGCGCACGGGACCCGCATCGCGGCCAACGAGTTTGGCCCCCGCCTTCACGATGCTCACCGCGTAACCCGCACGACGGTTGCGGATGGCCAGATACGGCAGGAAGAATTCGTCGAGCAGCCGGTCAGTCGTGGCGTGATCGTTAGCGGCGATCGCGCGATAGAACTGCATGGCCGTTTTCGGAATGAAGTTGAAGACGGCCGACGAGTACACGGGCACGCCAAGGGCCTTGTACGCTGCCGCGTAGACTTCCGCCGTCGGCAGGCCGCCTAGATAGGAAAAGCGGTCGCCGAGCCGGCGCCGGATCGACACCATGCTCTCGATGTCGCCCACTCCATCCTTGAAGCCAATCAGGTTCGGGCACTTGTCCGCGAGTTGCGCCAGCGTATCGGCGTTCAGCCTGGAATTGGCGCGGTTATAAATGATCACGCCCATGTCCGGAACCGACTTGCACACCTGTTCAGCATGCAGGGCAATGCCCTCCTGCGACGCTTCAGTGAGGTAGTGCGGCATCAGCAGGATGCCGTTCGCCCCTTTGCGCTGTGCCTCCTGCGCGAAGGCAATGGCGGTGCGGGTGGGTCCGCCAGCGCCGGCGAGAATCGGCACCTTGCCCTTGCAGACTTCCGTCGCCGTATGCACGACGTTCGAGTACTCGCTGTGCGTCAGCGAGAAGAATTCGCCCGTGCCGCCCGCGACGAACAATGCCGATGCGCCATAGGGCGCCAGCCATTCGAGGCGCTGCGCGTAAGTGTCGGCGCGGAAATCGCCGTTCGCGTCGAAGTCGGTGACGGGGAAGGAAAGCAGGCCTTCGGAAACAATCTGCTTGAGCTCTTGGGGTGTCGTCATAATCTAGTCTGTCAGAGTGTGTTGTTAGACATGTTTGTGTCGATCTGTGAAGTGATCGTACAACTGTGGAGCAGTCGAATCAAACAAAATCCTTGATTTCAGGCCATTTAAAGGGTTTACACGTAGTCACATATTGGATGTTTGTTGTACGATGACGTCTAAAGTTGTTTGACGAAATATTGGCGTCGAACCGTTCGAGTTGAAGGCAATGAAACAGTCTCCGCTTTACATTCGCGTACACCCCGATGACAACGTCGCGATCGTTGTCAATGACGGCGGTCTGGACCGTGGCGCCGTTTTTTCTGACGGCCTGACTTTGTGCGAGCGTGTTCCACAGGGGCACAAGGTCGCGCTTCAGGATTTGGCTGAAGGCGACGCCGTCGTGCGCTACAACGTGGTCATCGGGTATGCGCTCAAGGCGATCCCGAAGGGCAGCTGGGTGAACGAGCACGTCATCCGGATGCCGACACCGCCCGCTCTGGACGATCTGCCCATTGCGACGATCAAGGCCCCCGACATGCAACCGCTAGAGGGCTACACGTTCGAGGGCTATCGCAATGCTGATGGTTCGGTCGGTACGCGCAACATCCTCGCGATCACGACGACGGTGCAGTGTGTCGCCGATGTGGTTCAACACGCGGTGACCCGCATCAAGGCCGAGCTGTTACCGAACTACCCGAACGTGGACGATGTCGTGAGTCTCGGGCACACGTACGGATGTGGCGTCGCGATCGATGCACCCGACGCGATGGTGCCCATCCGCACAGTGCGCAACATCAGCCTGAATCCGAACTTCGGCGGTGAAGTCATGATGGTGAGCCTCGGTTGCGAGAAACTGCAGCCCGAGCGCCTCATGCCGCCCGGCACGATTCCGATTTCAACGGTCGCGGACGAGGTTGCGGATATCGGCGATCTTTCGACAGAGTCGGGCAACGGCGACGTGGTCACCTTGCAGGACGAATCGCACGTCGGCTTCCAGTCGATGATCGATTCGATCATGAAGATGGCCGAAGGGCACCTGAAGCGGCTCGACAATCGACGTCGGGAGACCTGTCCGGCGTCCGATCTCGTGCTCGGCGTCCAGTGCGGCGGCAGCGACGCGTTTTCCGGACTCACAGCCAACCCTGCCGTTGGTTTCGCAACGGACCTGCTGGTTCGCGCGGGCGCCACGGTGATGTTCTCTGAAGTGACGGAAGTACGCGACGGCGTCGGGCAACTCACGGCTCGCGCGGCCAATGCTGATGTCGCGGCTGCCATCATCCGCGAAATGCAGTGGTACGACAGTTACTTAAAGCGCGGCGGCGCGGATCGCAGCGCGAACACGACGCCCGGCAACAAAAAAGGTGGCTTGTCGAATATCGTTGAAAAGGCCATGGGCTCGATCATCAAGTCGGGCAATTCGGCGATCTCCGGCGTGCTCTCGCCGGGCGAGAAAGCCACGCAAAAAGGCTTGATCTACGCGGCAACGCCTGCAAGCGATTTCATTTGCGGCACGCTGCAGGTCGCTGCCGGCATCAATCTGCACGTCTTTACCACGGGCCGCGGCACGCCTTATAGCCTCGCGGAAGTGCCGGTGATCAAGGTCGCCACGCGCTCGGACCTCGCACGCCGCTGGTTTGACCTGATGGACATCAACGCTGGCACGATCGCAACCGGCGATACAACGATCGAGGACGTGGGCTGGGAACTGTTCCACCTGATGCTCGAGGTTGCAAGCGGGCGGAAAAAGACCTGCGCCGAAGCGCTCAAGCTTCATAACGCACTGGTTCTTTTCAATCCCGCGCCGGTGACCTGATCGCAGACACGACGCTAACGAGATGGGTGCGCTGGCAACGTATCGGTGGGCCGCTCGAAGCACTGACGGAAGACGGCAACCCTGCCATAAGCTGCCCGAAAAGTCGCGGCCGCGGCACTTTGTGTTTTCGCGGGACCACATGTTTGTCTGCGCAGGCTGTCGGCATGGAGTCGTTCGATTTGTCAGCGGCTGAAAGCTTAATCAGCACGCCAGAACGACCGCTGCGAGACGCTTTCGGGATGGTTATTCAAGGTGGATTTCTAGCGTTTCCGCAATCCTCGCGACGATACCTAGCCGACGCCACTGCAAGTACTTTATGTAACACGTTTGAGCAGGAGGCATCCCGGCAGGAAGGTGATGCCAGTGTTCGTTCTGGGTAAGAACCCACAGAATCGCGTTCAAGACATCACGGGGATTCCGGGGGTATCGACCATATCGTCGAGCGTGATTTACCGGAAACAAATGAACCAAACGGTTCCAGTCTTCATCCGATAGCGGTTCAAAAGCCATGTCGGTTCTCGTTGATCTTATCCGGAATAACCAGCGGGGCAGAGTCACGCAAAGGAGATGAGTTTTCCTTCGTCGGCGCATGCCCCGCGTCCAGTCGCAATGTTTCAGAACGGTCGCGCGTGGGCTCGCCCACGGCAGCGATTGGCAACGACATCGCCAGAAAAAATTCGCCAAGAATTGCTTTCGTAATCAAGACCAGATCGAGCTGCATCGCGGTTATGCTTTCTCTGGTGGAAAATGTTCAGGGCATTGCGCCTGCTTGCGTGATCACCTTGTTGCGCAACACTCCTATACCTTCGATCTCGACCTCTATGGTATCGCCAGGCTTGATCGGGCCGACCCCCGCCGGCGTTCCCGTCATGATGTGATCACCTGGAAGCAGGGTCATATACTTGCTAAGGTAGGCAATCAGCGCGGGCACGCCATACACGAGGTCGGCCGTGTTCCCGTTCTGGCGCACTTCGCCGTTGACGCGCGTGATCAGGTGCAGGTTCGACGGATCAAGTTCCGTCTCGACCACGGGTCCAATGGGCGCGAACGTGTCGTAGCCTTTGCCGACGAGGAGGCAGCCAAACTCGCTCTCACGGCGCTGCAATATCCGGTCGCTTACGTCGTTCCCGCACGTGTAGCCGAATACATGATCGAGCGCATCGCTTTCGGAAACATTGCGTGTTTCCTTGCCGATGACCACCGTGAGTTCCCCTTCGAAATGAATGTTCTCTCCGTCGGACGGATACACGATGCCTTCTTCGTGGCCGATCACCGTGGTGCTGGGCTTCATGAACAGCACGGGGAGCGTTGGCGTGTTCTTGCCGACTTCCTGCGAGTGCGCGCGGTAGTTGTACCCAAGACCGAAGACACGCGGCCGGTAAAACGGACTCAACACGCGAACTGAGGCAAGGCTGTCGATGTAGCCAGCAACCTGAAGTCCTTCAAGTGGCGATCTCTTGAGCCTTTCGATATCGCCACCACTCCGGAGGATGCCGTAGTGCCAATTTTCGTCAATCGAATATCTGATGATTTTCATGGAATCTACGAGATGAAAAGCGACGAGTTGCTAACGTTAGCACTGCGCAACTGATGCGTCAATCACAATACTTACCGCGCGCCTGAGTTTGACGAGCCGCCCGAGTTGCTGCCGTAGCCTGTCTGTAGCCCGCGACGCCTCGCGTTCTCATCCTGTTGGGCTGCGAGCGTCGCTTCGGCCGACTTGAGCGTGCCAGGATAGTCCAGATCACTTCCTTCGATGGAATAGCCTGCTTTCTCGAGTTGTGCCAGTTCCGATTCCACCTGTGCACGTGTTACGGGCGCAGTCTGTTGTGCATTCGAGGCGACGGGAAGCGTGATGGCGGAAACGATAAACACGGTTTTGACAAGCATCTTCATGGAGAGACCCTCGACGTGACATTGATTAGTTCAACTGGATTGATTGTTGCACCGCAACCATCAAGTCGATTATATGTCGCCGAGATGCTCTAGGGAATACGCTAATTGACAAATAAATCGAGAATTAAAATCTGATTCGACATACTAATTAAATAGAGCGAAAACAACTGCAATTGAAGATCAACGCATCGTTGGACGTGGCTCAGCACGGCCAGCGAAAGCGCTGGCCGCGATGCAATCCTGCATGGACCGGAAAGCATCTGCGATGCAGTAGCCTTCCCGGTCGCGCAGCAATGCTAGTCAGGGAAGCACGACATAGTTGCTAAAGCCTCCGTCGCGGTCCTTCAACCCGGAGATGGCTTCGTTGACACGTTCAAGCGGGAACTTGCGATGTTCGAGATACGACAGGTCAATGGCCCCGGTGCTGACCATGTCGGCCATTTCCTGCCCCTGCGCAGTCGTGAACCAGTTTGAACCGATGATCTGCACCTGTTCATCCATGAGCCACTTCACGTCGATCGGCAGGTCTTCAGCCACGCCGCCCACGTTGACTACCTTGCCACCGCGTCGTACGCCCTTCATTGAATCCAGCATCGTCGCGGCAGGTGCCTTTGCACCGAGAGCGCTGATCACAAAGTCGGCGCCTTCACCGCCCGTCAGCGACTTTGCCCACTCGCCCGTCGAGCCCTCGCCGAGTTGCATCACTTCGATGCGGTCTGGTGCAAGCGCCTTGACGCGTTTGAGCAGCGCCTCGTCGCGCCCCGTGCCGAGAATGCGCGACAGACCCATGGCGAGCCCGAGTACCGTTGCAGCCACGCCGAGCGTCCCGGTGATTCCGTCAATCAGGGCAACCTGGCCCGGACCGGCAGCGGCGTTCTTCAGTGCGCCGTAAGACGTGCCCATGTATCCGAATCGGCCGGCCTGTTCAAAGGTCATATTATTGGGGAGATTGACGATAGCGTACTCGGGGGCTGTCATGTACTCACTGAAGCCGCCATACGGGTAGAGATCGAAGATGCGTTGACCGTCGCGACTCGTACTGAAGTAACCGTTCAGCGTGTAGTAGCGGCACTCGCTGCGTCGGCCGGCGCGACATGCCTTGCACGACCCGCACGAACGCAATGGGCTCACATAGACGCGATCGCCCGGCTTGACGTTGAGGACTGCTTCGCCGACTTCTTCTACGACCCCTGCGGGATCCAGGCCGAAGATGGCGGGAAATTTCGGCAGCGGCTGATGCGGAAACCAGGTCGGCCAGTTGTTGATCACGTTCGCCATATTCGGCACGATGCCGCAAGCCTTGACCCGTACGAGAACATCAGTCGGTCTCGGCTTTGGCACCGGGATCGTATCGAGCGTCATCGGGGTGTGGAGAGCATGCAGTCGTGCTGCAACCATCGTTCGTTCCATACATTCCTCTTTCTGGGTGATAACTTCCGCGTTACCCGCCATGTACCGACGGAAGTACTGCACATTGCATTTGCCAGCGGCCAGGTGGTACCCGCCCAGCCTGTTTATCGAAGTCAATCCGGATCGCTGTCCCCGATCTGGACTGGTGATCCATCAACGATAGCTCTCCTCGAGTTCGATCCCGAGCGCGCCCATGATGCGCACGCCGGAGTTGTACCAGGCAATGTTCAGTGCCAGCTCGACCCGTTGCTGATCGTTCAGGAACGGCACGACCCTGTTCCAGGTTTTGTCGCTCACCGCGACCTTGAGCGTCGACTCCCTGGCGACCGCCATGACTGCACGTTCCTCTTCGTTGAAGAGGGCCGACGTTTCGAAATCCGGGATCGCCTTCAGTTGCTCGGGGCTGATGCCGGCCTTCAGGCCGTGCGACTGATGATGCGCAATTTCATACTCGGATCCGGTGCAATGCCCCACCGTCAGGATCGCGAGTTCACGCAACTTCGGGCTGATCGACGACGCCCGGATCGCGTTCGCATACGACAGAAACTGGTCGAGAATGTCCGGCGCATGCGCGAGCGCCCGGAAGATGTTCGCCGTGGGTACCTTGCGTTCGCGTTCGAGCCGGTCGAAAAGGGCGTCGTTGACGCCTTCGACGTCGGAGCGCTGAAGATATTTGACGCGTGCCATATTCGTTGTTCCTTCCGTTATCAGCTCTTTGCGAGCCGGTTTTGAATGTAGGTCTCGAGCGTAGTGGGGCGCGGTTTGTTGTCTGTCTCCATCAGTGCTGCGCCTTCAAACCGCGAGGCCTCGAAGTACCAGCGATGTTCTGCCGGCAGACCCCAGCGCACGCTCGTACTGAGCGAAGCGGCATCCCAGCGGACGGGTTCAGTCTCGATGTCGATGGTCTGGTAATGACCGTCGCACAGTTCGATGCGATGGCCATCCGGATCGCGCAGATAGACGAACAGCATGCCGCCGGGGCCGTGGCGGCCCGGCCCGCGTTCTACTTCGTGCGAATAGCCATAAATGCCTGCGAGGTCACACGCGGTGAAGATGTTGTGCGATTCCGGCACGATGTACGCGAAGTGATGCATGCACGGTCCGTCGTTTTCGACGATAGCCAGATCGAGGCATGTCCCCTTGCGATACATGAACGCGCCGAGCAGCCGGTCTCCGTGTGCGAGATATTCGGAGTTGCGAAAGCCGAGCCTGCTGTAAAACACACAGGACTGGTAGGTGTCCGGCGAGAAGATCTGGAAGTGATCGATCCGCTGTGCGTGCGCGCCCTTGAACAGGTTGCGTTCGAGATAGAGGCGAGGGCGCGTCTCCATTTGCGCGCACAGTTCTATCTTCGTACCGAATGGGTCGGACACGTGCAGGGTTCTTCCCTGATGCGCGACTTCGACCCATTCGGCGGGAAGGCTTTCTTCCGTGAAGAACTGGTGGGCGAGGTCGAGGTCTTCTTCGAGGAAAACGCGAAAACCAATGCGCTTGCAGACGGGGGCGCCCTTGTCGGCCTGCACCAGAACCAGGCTATGGTGGCACGCTTCGGACAGGCCACGCAGATAGCACGTGTCAGCTGTTTCTTCCGTGACGACCAGGCCGACGATGTCGACATAGAACGCCCGGCTTTTCGCCAGGTCGGAAACGTTCAGTACGATGTGGCTGGCGCGCGTGATATTGAAGGGCGGCCGATGGTTGACGGCGGGCAGCATGATTACCTCTCGATTGTTGATGGCGAGCTAGCCGGCATGCCGATGCGGGTGTTGCGAGACGTACCGCGTCGGCAGGCAGATGTAGTCAGGTCTTGCTCGGGGAAACACATTCGATATCCTTTTTGCGACGACAGGATCGCGATCTAGCGTGGGCGGTCAGTGAAAGGCAGGGCGGACCATCCGCAGAAGCGAGCTTGCGGTCCCAGCGCTTCCTCGATTCGCAATACTTCGTTCCATTTGGCCATCCGTTCGGAGCGCGAAAACGAACCGACCTTGAGCTGCCCCGCGTCCCAGCCAACGGACAGATGAGCGATGGTGACGTCTTCGGTTTCGCCGGAACGTGCCGATACGATCGTGCCGAATCCTGCCGTCTTGCCGGCCTGCAGGGCTTCATGGGCTTCCGTTACCGTGCCTGCCTGATTGGGCTTGATGAGCACGGCATTCAACGTGCCTTGCGATGACGCGGCTTTGACCCGGTCCGCATTGGTTACAAGAAAGTCGTCGCCGATGATCTGGCAACGCGAACCATATGATTGCGAGAAATGCCTGAAGCCTTCCAGGTCGTCTTCCGCAAGCGGATCTTCAATCGACAGGATCGGGTAGCTATCCAGCCAGCGCCCAAGCATGTCGATCATCTGATCCGTGCTGAGCGTCCTTCCATCGAGCGCCAGTGTGTAGTGTCCATCGCGGCCGAATTCAGACGCGGCGATATCGAGCGAGATGCCGACCTGCTTGCCGGGTTGCAGTCCCGTATCGGCGATGGCCCGCATCAGCGTGTCAAGGGCGTCTTCATTGCAATCGAACGCGGGCCAGTAGCCGCCTTCGTCCGCCACGCCCTGAAGCTTGCCCGCATCCTTCATCAATGAACCGGCTGCCCGGTATACCTCCGCCGTCCACTCCAACGCTTCGGTGAAGCTGCCAGCAGCGGGACACATGATCATGAAGTCCTGCACATCGACACGGCGCGCCGCGTGCGCGCCGCCCCCGAAGATCTGAATCTCCGGCAGCGGCAGACGCACGGGGCGATTGCCCGCGAGATAACGCCATAACGGCTGCCTGCTGGCCGCAGCGGCCGCATGCAGGACAGCCATCGAGGTCGCGACGATCGCATTGCCCCCAAGACGGCTGCGGTTGGGCGTCCCGTCCAGGGCGACCAGACTGGCGTCGATGGCAGCCTGGTCGCGTGCATCGCGTCCTTCGAGCGCTCCCGCGATTTCGCCGTTGACATTCGACAGCGCGTTGGTCACGTCGAGACCGCCGAACGCGGTGCCGCCGTCGCGCAGATCCAGTGCCTCTCCGCTGCCCGTCGAAGCGCCAGCGGGCGCGATGGCGCGACCGCTCATGCCGCTGTGCAACGTGACCTCGACTTCTACCGTCGGACGGCCGCGCGAGTCCCAGACGCGTCGGCCGCGTACGTGGGCGATCGTTGAATCAGTCATATGGATTGTCTACCTCGTCTATTCAGGTGATAGCTGTCAGTGCAGCGCGGGATGGTGGAATGGGAGAGCCCGAGGATTGCGGCCCGGTAACCCATGTCTATGGTGTTCATTCGCTCCTGCGCGCTCCGATCAGCACGAAGGCCAGCGTTGTGGGGCGGTCGCTCCTGTTCCGCCACGCATGGCGGGTTCCGTTCTGCACGACTACGTCATGTTTGCGAAGCAGCTCCGCGCGCCCCTCGTCGAGTTCAAGCCAGATTTCCCCTTCGAGCACGATGCCGTAGTCGACGGTTGGCGTGGCATGCATGCCGTCCGCCTCGAAGAGTTCAGCAAGTCCCGGACTGATCGCGAAGTTTTCGGCGACTGCGGCGTGGCCATCGAAGCCGGGTGCGCAAAACACGCTGTCGGGCGGAAATGTCACCACGAGAAAGCGCGTGCCCGAAACCGTGGGGACGAAGCTCGAGACACCCGGGGTCGGGTCCGTGCCATCAAAAGGAATGGCCTGCGCCGGTTCCGTCGACCAGACCAGACGGGACACCATGCCGGGTATATGCCGGTACGCGTCGGAGCGCGGAGGTGGTGAATCGAGGGCGACTGTCGAGGCGCCGCTCGTGTCGTGACCGGTGACGACGCGACGAAGCGCGACCGGCACCTCGCCTGTGATCGAAGTATCAGATGCCATTTTCAGTGTCTCCCCACAAAGTCGAACCGGAGTCGCGCGGCATTTGCAGGTTTCACTATGCACCTGCTTTGCTAACGTTCGCATAGATTGTGGCAAACGGCGATCTCCCTTGTCAATAGCGGATTTACGGAAGTTTTACGATGATTCGATCGATACCGTGCGTAGATGATCGGGTCGCGGCCGCTCTAAAAAAGCAAACGTTAGCAGGCCTGGAGGTGCGAAAGGGTGTTGGGATGTTCTGTATCACACTGATCAGGCGCGCCCCGTATGCGGGTTGCGCCACCGTCCCTTCGCTTCAACAAGCGCATGCCCGGCAGTGGCCGAAAGGCGGAATGACCCAACAAGCTCTGCGAGCTTGAGTGCCTGAGCGCGCATCAGGCGCGACTCGTTTTCGGCATGCTCTGCGAGACGCGCGTTCTGAATGGTCATTGCTTCCATTTGCTTCACTGCATCATTGACCTGACCTATTCCGAGGCTTTGTTCCTGGCTTGCCATCGAGATATCGCTCATGAACGCGATGACGCGTTCGACCGATGTGACGATATCCGTGATCGTGCCGCTGGCATCGTCAACGAGCTTGCCACCCGTTTCGACGCTGGCCACAGAATCGCCGATGAGCGCGGCGATCTCCTTTGCGGCGTTCGCGGAACGACGCGCCAGATTGCGCACCTCGCTGGCGACGACTGCAAATCCGCGCCCCTGTTCCCCTGCGCGCGCGGCTTCCACGGCCGCGTTCAGCGCCAGGATATTGGTCTGGAACGCGATGCTGTCGATCACGCCGATGATGTCCACGATCTTGCAGGAACTGTCCTTGATCGATCGCATTGTGCCGATGACCTCGCTGACGGCCCGCCTGCCGTCGCCGGCAATTTCGGACGTAGCCGTCGATAGCGCGTTCGCCTGCCGCGCGTTCTCCGCGTTGGCCGTCACCGTATCGATCAGTTCGCGCATGGACGCGGCAACCTGCTCGAGCGAAGCGGCTTGCGACTCGGTGCGCGCAAACAGATCTGCGTTGCCTGTGGCGATCGTCGTGGCGCCGTCGTTGACGAGGTCCGTGGTCTCCTGGATCTGCGACACGAGAAGCTTGAGGTTGATCTGAAGAATGCGTAGCGCGTGCAGCACCTGAGCGATCTCGCCGTCGCGATGGGTCTCGATCGCACTGGACAGGTTGCCTTCGCCCATGTCGTTGATATAACGATTCAGTTGCGCCAGCGGATTCGTGATGCCGCGCTGCAGCAGGGCAGGTGAAATCAGGCAGAGGGCCACGCCGATCGCACACGATGCGAACTGCCAGACGCGAGGCGGGCCGCTGTCGAAAGCGAACGCTGCGAGGTTCGCTGTGAAGATCGAGGTGGCAAGCGCCGACAGTGTGTTCATCCGCGCGGCGAACGAAAGGTGTGCGATAGCCCGAAACACCCGAAAGACCGGGCGTTTCACGATCCGCCCTTCATCCAGCTCGAGGTCTTTGCGCCCGCCGTGCATCGCCGCATATGCCTGCTCGGCTTCGCGGATCGTGTCGGGTGTTGCCTTGCATCGTATCGTGATGAACCCGACAATCTCGCGCTCCCTGAAAATCGGGGCTGCCGTCATGTGGACCCAGAAGTAGTCGCCGTTCTTCCGGCGACCTTTGGTTACGCCAGTCCAGGTCTTGTTTCCTTTGACTGTCCGAAGGAAGTCCTCGAATACCTGACTGGGTGTTTCCCCATCGGCCAGGAGGCTTTGCGGCGCGCCAAGCACTTCGTCCTCGGTGTATCCGCTGACCTCGACAAAATCCCGATTGACGTAGGTAATCTTGCCCTCGAGATCGCCTTTTGAAATCATTGCAACCGATTCATCGAGCACGTATTCAACGTCGGTGGCGCTCCGCTCTGGCCGCATCGTTGCCTGTCTCCTGTTCTTTATTGTTTGCCGCTGTCCTCGATGACGTTTTCGAGTGTATCGGTGTCAGCGTGTACGAGGGTGTTCCTGCTACGGTTCAAGCCGGTCGAGACTGAATCTGTTCCTCGAATGCCTCTGCCACCTGATACAGATAGCCGGCCGGCTGCAGCAGCAATCGGGTGGCCACCGCGCGGACGTGATTGCGTTGCGCCTCGTCGGTCAGATACTCCACCGGCGACTTGCCGTCGACACGCGCGAGCAGCAACGCAGGCAACAATTCAGCGGTTCGTGCTTCGAGCGTTGCGCGCAGTTCCCAGTCTGCTTCGTCGAAATAGGCTTCCGTCAGCGCCTTGAACGAAGCGATCAGCGCTTCCCGCTCACCATGACGAACCAGGCATTTGAGCAGCAGATGGTTCAGGCAGAATGCGAGGTCGAAGGCCGGGTCGCCAAACCACGCGCATTCGGCATCGAGCAATACCGGTCCTTTGGGACCGACAAGAATGTTCTTGGGACTCACGTCGCCGTGTATGAGCGCAGTTCTTATGCTCGCAGTTCGCTGAGCCAGATACTGGAGTCTCGATTCGAGTTCTGGGTGACGTTTCGATGTAGCGATCAGATAGGGATCGAGACGCAGTGCCCGAAAGTTATCGAGCGTGTCGAACCTCTCCCGCAGTTCGCCATTGTCGGCGCTGACCGCGTGCAGACGGCCTACGAGCCGTCCGACAGCGCGGGCTGTCTGGGGCTCGACCTGGCCATCCATCAATTGCTGCTTCCAGACGGGATGCGCGTCCGGCGCAAGAAATGACATCGCGAACACGCCGAGCTTTGCGTCGTGTGCGAGAGGGGTCGGCACGTTGTCGGGACAGTGCTGTGCAGCAAACTCCATCCAGGCCCATTCATCGGCGTTGCGTGACACGGGTGCTTCCCAGCATGCCGATACCTTGAGTGTGGACAGGGCGCGCTTGACGCATAGTGAGCGCGTCGCGACATCGACACGCCATATATCGGACGACACGCCACCAGTCAGAGGGTGCCAGCTGGCTGCCTCATCCTTGCGCGCGAGACCGTGCTCGGCGAGAAACGCATCGAGCTGAGGGTCAGGGCTATTCGATTGCATCATCATGAGTTGTTGGGAGTAGAGCGGTTGAAAGCGGTTACGCTGGCGACAGATTGCATGGGTTGTGTGGTGCCTGGCCGCGTAGTACCCGCACCACTTCTTCGGCCGCTCGTCTACGAAGCTCCAGCAACGATGCATCAGACGAAAACGCGACATGGGGCGTCAACATGGCGCCGCGCTCGCGCAGCAATTCCCCCGGTACGACTGGCTCGGATTCGAGTACGTCCAGCGCTGCCGCTGACAGTTGACCGTTCTGTAGTGCTTCGATAACGGCGTCGGTATCAACGATGCCGCCACGGCTCACATTGATCAACAGGCTGCCGCGCCGCATGCGCGCAAGCCGCTCGCGGTTGATCAGGTGCCGGGTGCCGTTGGTGAGCGGAGCATGCACGATCACGATGTCGCTATTCGTCAGAAGTTCATCGAGTTCAACGGCTTGCACGCCCGCTACGTCATCACGCAGAAATGGATCATGAGCGAGCAGTTGGCAGCCGAAGGCGCCAAGCTTGCGGGCCGTTGCGCGCGCAATGCGACCGAAGCCGACGAGTCCGCAAGTGAGTGCGCCTAGCCGACGCAGTCTGGCATCGGCGGGAGACCAGTGCCCAGCGCGGACCTCCCGATCGAAAAGGATCAGTCCGCGTGTCCATGCGAGCGCAAATCCGACGGCATGATCGGAAACCTCTTCGACACAGTAGTCCGGCACGTTCGTGACGAGAACACCGCGAGCGGTGGCGGCGTCCACAGCGATGTTGTCCAGCCCCACGCCAAGCCTTGCAACGATCTGCAGCCGCACAGAGGCCTCGACGGCGTTGGCCGACACGGGTGCCCAGCAGGTAAGGATTGCAGAAGGGCGATGCTCTCGCACCATCGCTTCGATTTCAGACGCGGGCAGCGGAGCGGCCGGTCCGCTTATCAGCTGCATGCCGGCGGATTCGACGATATCTCGCTCGACGCTGTCGTCGGGCCACGCATAGTCGGTCAGGAAAACGGTATCGCTCATGGGAATTGAACCTGATGTTGATTGGACATGCTTGCGCCCTGGCGCTGAGGTCTGCCGTCATCGTTTGGGCGACTGACTGCGGCCGTTCTCGTCGGCAGAAAACAGGATGCCCACGAACAAACTGCTCGAAGTTTGCACTAACGTTAGCACGACATATCGAAGATTCCAAGCAGGCAATTGCCCGGCAGAGCAACCTTGGGCACGAGGTATTTACGCGTAAACCCTTTGAAAACGTGCTCAAAAACCCGATTGACACATAAAAAAACCGCAACTAGACTCCGCTCATCAGTGCTAACGTTCGCGCTAAAGTTGGAAAAAATTGCACGTGACTTGAATTGCCTGCTGGGGAGATCCAGCCACTCGACAGCGAACGATTAGTACGACAACGACGAAGGGAAACAGCGTCGTGCCAAAAAAATCCATGTTTGAAATCATGTGACGTGGCTGTGCGGCGCTCGATGCCGCTCCTTGAAGGTGTAGCACCCCGGAAAACAACCTAAATATCACGACTGGCAGGAG
Organism: Paraburkholderia terrae; assembly: GCF_002902925.1. Classification (GTDB taxonomy): domain Bacteria; phylum Pseudomonadota; class Gammaproteobacteria; order Burkholderiales; family Burkholderiaceae; genus Paraburkholderia; species Paraburkholderia terrae. Next base: position 1,684,337 of record NZ_CP026111.1, read on the forward strand.
ACAAACGAATGAAGAGGCTTCTTGTACCCGCACTTTGCGGCTGCATGGGTGTAGTAGCGCATGCACAGAGTTCCGTCACGCTCTATGGGCTGATCGACAATGGCGTGTCGTACGTCAGCAATCAGCGCACGGCAAGCGGCGCGGGTCACAGCAATGTCTTTGCTTCGTCGGGAAACATCGTTGGCAACCGGTGGGGGGTGACGGGTAGCGAGGATCTGGGCGGTGGCCTGCAAGCGATCTTCAAACTCGAAAACGGCTTTACGGGAACCAATGGTGGTCTTCAGCAGGGCGGGCGCCTGTTCGGCAGGCAGGCGTGGGTTGGCATGTCGAGTACCTACGGCGCGGTCACGCTTGGCCGTCAATATGACTCGGTCGTGGACTATCTTGCTCCGAGAAGTCTCGCGCAGAGCTTCGTGGGCGGTCTCGAATTCATGCATCCGATGGACAACGATAACTTCGGCGACTTCTTCAGGCTCGACAATGCCGTCAAATACGCGAGCCCCGATATCAACGGGTTGAAGTTCGGCGGGTTGTACGCGTTCTCGAACAAGGCGGGCGATTTTGCGGACAATCGCGCGTTCAGTGCGGGCGCGACGTACAACCACGGTCCTTTCACGTTGAGCGCAGCGTATATGCGCATCGACAACCCGGGAGATGGCGCAGCCGGAGCACTCGACGGTTCATCGACTTCGGGCGATGCGACGTTTCACGCGGCGCGCCAGCAGGTGTGGGGTGTCGGCGGCGCGTATGTGATCGGTCCAGCGACGTTGGGGCTGGTGTGGAGTCACTCGCGCTATGACGATACGACGGCCGTGTATCGCGGCAGCACACTTGCGCCCGCGCCCACGGGATCGCCCACCGACCTGAGCTTCGACAACTACGAAGCGAACATTCGCTATCTGATTACCCCGGCCTGGGTGGTGGCGGCATCGTACACATTTACGGATGGATCGTATTCGAATGCGTCCATGCACGCGAAGCCGCGCTGGAACCAGTTCAACCTGATGACATCCTACTCACTGTCCAAACGTACCGATGTCTATCTGATGGCTGAATATCAGCATGTGACAGGGGCGGCGGGAACGATTTTCAGTGGCGCGTTCATCGGTGGCAGCGGCGGCCCTTCGTCGACCAGCAAACAGTTCCTCACAAGCGCGGGGTTGCGCGTGAAGTTCTGATTGCTGCGCTCCGGGCGGGTGGCTTCCCCAAATAGGCTACCCGTCGCCGACACCCTCCCATTAAAACCATCTGACGCAAGCACGGTCACTCAAGCCCCATCGGTTTCCGGTACTGCTCTGCCTGAGTGGTGATCCAGTCGCGAAACACCTTCAACGCCGCGTTGTCGGCCTTGCGCTCGGGATAGATGAGGTAGTAGGCCTGATTGCTCAGATGCTCGTGGGCCGCCGCCTGGATCAACACGCCGCGCTGCAGCTCGTCTTCGATAAGCAGGCGAGGGATAAGGGCGATCCCAATACCGTGAATCGCTGCTTCGGCGAGCATCGAAAACAGTTCGAACCTCGGACCCGACATATCTCCTTCGACCTGCATGTTGTGCGACGCAAACCAGTCACGCCATGCATAGGGACGCGTGCTCTGTTGCAGGAGCGGGTAACGCCGCCAGTCTGCCGTTGCGAGCCTGGTGCGTGGTGCAAGCAGTTTCGGGCTGCATACGGCGATCAGCCTTTCGCGCATCAGGAAGGTGCCTTCCGTTCCTGGCCATATCGCTGCTCCAGCGTGAATCGCCGCGTCGAATTCTGTGTCGTCGAACAGGAACGGGCGCGTGCGGACCGTGAGATTGACGGTAATGTCCGGATACTCGCCGATGAAGTCGGGTATTCGGGGTAACAGCCACTTTGTCGCGAACGTCGGGACGACCGCCAGTTCGAGCGATCCGCCATGGCCGCCCTTGGCCATGAGCTCCAGTGTGTCCCTCTCCACGTCATCCAGGCGTGACGCAACCTTGCGGCTATAGATCACTCCCGCCTCGGTGAGGCTGACTCCGCGCCGGTCGCGTCGAAACAGTTTTACACCCAGGAATTCCTCCAACGAGCCGATCTGACGGCATATCGCGCTTTGTGTCACGGCCAGTTCGTCTGCCGCCTTGGTGAAACTCTGATGGCGAGCGGCCGTCTCGAATGCAGATAGCGCTGCCGTCGAAGGAATTTTTCTGCGCATGCCCGTGACTCGCATCGTCGTGGATTGACGTGTGCGATTTTCGCACAGGTCCGTGCGAACAAATCGTTTGAGACCCTGGAAAAGTGGCTGTAAATTCGCTTCATGCCAATTTTATTTTGAGTATGAAATGAGCGTACAGCACAAATCGCCGTCGTTTAAGTGGGACGATCCACTGCTGCTGGATCAGCAACTGACGGAGGAGGAGCGCCTTGTGCGCGAATCGGCCCATGCGTATTGTCAGGAACGTCTCGCACCGCGTGTGCTCGATGCCTTTCGTCGTGAACATACGGACGCCGACATCTTCCGCGAGATGGGCGAGCTTGGACTGCTGGGCGCGACGATTCCCGAAACCTATGGTGGCGCTGGTCTCAACTATGTTTGCTATGGGCTCGTCGCGCGCGAAGTGGAACGGGTCGATTCCGGCTACCGTTCGATGATGAGCGTGCAGTCGTCGCTCGTCATGGTGCCCATCAACGCGTTCGGCAGCGAAGCCACCCGGCAGAAGTATCTACCCAGGCTGGCGAGAGGCGAATGGATCGGATGCTTCGGCTTGACCGAGCCGAACCACGGTTCCGATCCAGGCAGCATGGTCACCCGTGCCAGGAAGGTCGACGGTGGCTATCTGCTGACGGGCAGCAAGATGTGGATCACGAACAGTCCCATCGCCGATGTGTTCGTCGTCTGGGCCAAGGACGACGAAGGCGCGATCCGTGGATTTGTGCTCGAGAAGGGATGGAAGGGACTTTCGGCACCTGCGATCCATGGCAAGGTCGGCTTGCGTGCGTCGATCACCGGTGAAATTGTGATGGATGATGTGTTCTGCCCGGAAGAGAACGCGTTTCCGGACATCCGTGGTTTGAAGGGCCCGTTCACCTGCCTGAACAGTGCGCGCTATGGGATCGCCTGGGGCGCGTTGGGCGCGGCTGAAGACTGCTGGCATCGCGCGCGACAGTACGTTCTCGATCGCAAGCAGTTCGGCAAGCCGCTCGCGGCGAACCAGTTGATCCAGAAGAAGCTGGCCGACATGCAAACGGAAATCACGCTTGGTCTACAGGGGTGTTTGCGGCTTGGCCGCATGAAGGATGAGGGCACGGCCGCCGTCGAGATCACGTCGATCATGAAACGCAACTCATGTGGCAAGGCGCTCGACATCGCCCGTGTGGCGCGCGACATGCTGGGCGGCAACGGGATCAGTGACGAATTTGGTGTTGCACGGCATCTGGTGAACCTGGAGGTGGTCAATACATACGAGGGTACGCACGACGTCCACGCGCTCATTCTTGGCCGCGCCATCACCGGCATTGCAGCGTTCTGATCCGCCATGAACGGGATACCGAATCAAGGGGCGCTCGACGGGCTGCGCGTACTCGATCTTTCTCGCGTGCTGGCCGGTCCATGGGCGAGCCAGTTGCTGGCCGATCTCGGCGCTGATGTGGTCAAGGTCGAACGACCGGGCACGGGTGACGATACGCGTGCCTGGGGGCCGCCCTGGCTGAGCGATGAAGACGGCGAGTCGACTGGCGAGTCCGCTTACTATCTCTGCGCCAATCGCAACAAGCGGTCGGTGACGATTGACCTGAGTGAACCGGATGGACAACGGCTCGTGAAGGAGCTCGCCAGCAAGGCGGACGTCGTGGTCGAGAACTTCAAGGTCGGCGGACTCAGCCAGTATGGTTTGGATTACGCGAGCCTCAAGGAACTGAATCCGCGCCTTGTCTACTGCTCGATAACGGGATTTGGCCAGTCGGGACCCTATGCCGCACGTGCCGGTTACGATTTCCTGATCCAGGGCATGGGCGGGCTGATGAGTCTCACAGGTCGTGCGGATGGCGCGGAAGGGGAAGGCCCGTTGAAGGTGGGCGTCGCGCTGACGGACATCACGACGGGACTGTATGCAACGGTGGCAATCCTTGCTGCGCTTGCGCGTCGCGAACGGTCCGGCATGGGGCAGCACATCGATCTCGCTTTGCTCGACGTGCAGATTGCCTGCCTTGCCAACCAGGCGACGAATTACATCGTGGGCGGCGTGGTGCCTCGCCGCATCGGGAACGCGCACCCGAACATCGTGCCGTACCAGGATTTTCCGACGGCCGACGGTCACATGATCATCGCGGTCGGCAATGACGGTCAGTTCGCCAGTCTCTGCGCGGCGCTGTCCAAACCGGAATGGAGCAAGGACGAACGCTTCGCCAGCAATCCGCAGCGCGTGAAGCACAGGAACGAGCTGATTGCGATGATTTGCGGGATCACGGTATCCCGTGCGACGGGTGATTGGATCGCCGCGATGGAAGCCGCAGGCGTGCCGTGTGGTCCGATCAACAATCTCGACCAGGTGTTTGAAGATCCGCAGGTGCAGTCACGCAACGTGCGCATCGAGATGTCACACCCGTTGGCGAAACGCGTGGCGTTGGTTGCAAATCCGATCCGTATGTCGGAGTCGCCGGTGCAATACCGACAGTCCCCGCCGACGTTGGGGCAGCACACGGGTGAGGTCCTTCGAGACTGGCTCGACATGGCCGAAGCCGATATCGATGAACTGCGCCGCACGAAGCTACTGTAGATACCCGCGCATCGGAAAACTAACCGATGCCGAACCCGCTGTGAGCGGGAGCGGCGCGGTCAGACTGGAACCTTGATAAATGAATCCCCCCGAACCTGGCGGCTCGCGCGAGTCGATGGAATATGACGTGGTGATCGTCGGCGGCGGCCCGGCGGGGCTTGCCGCTGCGATCAGGCTCAAGCAGCGCGCCGTGGAGAAAGGCGTTGAGATCGGCGTCTGCGTGCTCGAAAAGGGTTCGGAGATCGGTGCGCACATTCTGTCGGGCGCGGTGATGGACCCCGGTGCGCTTTGTGAGCTGATTCCTGATTGGAAAGATAAGGGCGCGCCTTTGAACGTTGAAGTGACTGAGGACCGCTTTTTGTTTCTCTCGCGAACGGGCGCGAAGTCGGTACCGAACTGGGCGCTGCCGGACAACTTCAAGAATCACGGCAACTATGTGATCAGTCTCGCGAACGTTACCCGCTGGCTGGGTCAACAGGCCGAAGCGCTGGGCGTCGAGATTTTTACGGGTTTTGCTGCCGCTGAAGTGCTGTACAACGATGACGGTTCGGTTAAAGGCGTTGCGACGGGCAATCTCGGCATCGGCAAGGACGGCGAGCCGACCGAAAACTTCCAGCTCGGCATGGAACTGCACGCCAAGTACACGCTGTTCTGCGAAGGCGCGCGCGGACATCTAGGTCGGCAACTGTCGGACAGATTCAAGCTGCGCGATGGCGCCGATCCGCAGGTCTACGGCATCGGCATCAAGGAACTCTGGGAAATCGATCCGGCGAAGCACAAGCCGGGTCTGGTGATCCACACGGCCGGCTGGCCGCTCGATACGCAGACTTACGGCGGCTCGTTCCTGTATCACATCGACAATAACCAGGTGATGGTGGGCTTTGTCGTCGGCTTGGGCTACTCCAACCCGTATCTGTCGCCGTTTGAGGAGTTCCAGCGCTACAAGACGCACCCGGAAATCCGCATGTTTCTCGAAGGCGGCAAGCGCGTGTCATATGGCGCGCGGGCGATCACGGCAGGCGGCCTGCTGTCGCTGCCGAAGCTCGCTTTCCCGGGCGGCGCGCTGGTCGGCGACGATGCGGGCTTCCTGAACGCGTCGCGGATCAAGGGTTCGCACGCGGCAATCAAGACAGGCATGCTCGCCGCCGACGCCGCGTTCGATGCCGTACAAGCTGGCCGCCACAGCGACGAACTCAGTGCGTATCCCGAGTCGTTCAAGACCTCGTGGCTGCACACTGAACTCTATCGCGCACGCAACTTCAAGCAGTGGATGAGCAAGGGCCTGTATCTCGGCACGCTGATGGTCGGCATCGAACAGAAGTTGCTGGGTGGCAATATGCCGTGGACGCTACACCACCAGCATTGGGATCACGAGATGCTGAAGCCGGCATCGCAATGCACGCCGATCGAGTATCCGAAGCCGGATGGCAAGCTCACGTTCGACCGCCTCTCGTCGGTGTTCATCTCGAACACGAATCACGAAGAGAATCAGCCGGCGCATCTGACGGTGAAGGACGCGAGCATACCCGTTACCGTGAATCTGCAAACTTACGCAGGCCCGGAAGCGCGCTTCTGCCCGGCTGGCGTCTATGAATTCGTCAAAACCGAAGAAGACGAGGATCGCCTGCAGATCAACGCGCAAAACTGCGTCCACTGCAAAACCTGCGATATCAAGGACCCGACGCAGAACATCGTGTGGGTGACGCCCGAAGGCGGCGGCGGTCCGAACTATCCGAACATGTGATTGAAGGGAAGATATGCAAACGATCGGAATTGTAGGTGCCGGACAGATGGGAAGTGGCATCGCGTTGGTTTGTGCAACTGCCGGTCTCAACGTGATCCTCAACGACCTCGACGAGCGCACGGTAGAACGCGGCATCGAAGGCATTTCGTCCACTCTTGCGCGGATGGTGTCGAAGGGTAAAACGACTTCGGACGAAGCGACGGGAGCGTTGGCGCGAATCAAGGGATGCGCAGTCCTGACGGAACTCGTCGAATGCGATCTTGCGATCGAAGCCGCGACCGAGAACGTTCATGTCAAGGAGGCGGTTCTGAGGAAGCTGGATACTATCATTCAGCCACGCGCGATCATCGCGACCAACACTTCGTCGGTATCCGTCACGAGACTCGGTGCGACGCTCGCTGACCCGAGTCGCTTCATCGGGATGCACTTTTTTAATCCCGTTCCCGCAATGGCACTGGTCGAAGTCATCCGCGGACTGCGGACCAGCGATGCCACGTTCGATGCGACTATTGCCCTTGCGAAGCGCATCGGGAAGAGCACGATCTGCGTGAAGAATTCACCGGGCTTCGTCGTCAATCGCATCCTGATACCGATGATCAATGAGGCAGTGTTCGTCCTGCAGGAAGGTCTTGCTGGCGCCGCAGAGATTGATGAGGGCATGAAGCTCGGCGCAAATCATCCGATCGGACCGCTGGCGCTGGCGGACCTTATCGGGCTCGATACGACGCTCGCGATCATGAACGTGCTGTACCGGGATTTCAACGAGCCGAAGTATCGCCCGGCACCGTTGCTCAAGGAAATGGTGGACGCGGGTTACCTCGGGCGAAAGAGCGGGCAGGGTTTTCACATTTACTAACCACTGCTCGATGCGAACTTGGGTCTAATAGACGTGGAGTGTCCGGCGACGGGCTCCCTTTCGATGCATCGAATTACGTCGAGCAGATGTCGGCGGAGACGATCATTTAATGTTGAGGATGAGATATCTTGAAGATCATCGTTCCTGTCAAAAGAGTAGTTGACTACAACGTGAAGGTCCGCGTGAAGTCGGACAACGCGGGTGTCGACATTGCGAATGTGAAGATGTCGATGAATCCGTTCGATGAGATCGCCGTGGAAGAAGCCGTGCGTCTGCGCGAAGCGGGCGTGGCGACGGAAGTGATCGCCGTGTCGGCGGGCGTGACGCAATGTCAGGAAACGCTGCGCACGGCGCTGGCGATCGGCGCGGACCGCGCGATCCTGATCGAATCGGGTGAAGACCTGCAACCGCTGGCCGTGGCGAAGCTTTTGAAGGCGCTGGTCGACAAGGAACAGCCGCAGCTGGTGATTCTCGGCAAGCAGGCCATCGACGACGATTCGAATCAGACGGGTCAGATGCTCGCTGCGCTGGCCAATCTGCCGCAGGCGACGTTTGCATCGAAGGTGGTCGTGGCGGATGGCAAGGCGACGGTGTCGCGCGAAGTCGATGGCGGCGCGGAAACGCTGTCGCTGACGTTGCCCGCAGTCATCACGACCGATCTGCGCCTGAACGAGCCGCGCTACGTGACGCTGCCGAACATCATGAAGGCGAAGAAGAAGCCGCTCGAAACCGTGAAGCCCGAGGAACTCGGTGTCAATGTCACGCCGCGTCTGAAGACGCTGAAAGTCAGCGAGCCGCCGAAGCGCTCGGCTGGCGTGAAGGTGGCCGACGTGTCTGCACTGGTCGAGAAGCTCAAGACCGAAGCCAAAGTTCTCTGAAGTACAGGAAAGAACATGACGATTCTGGTAATTGCTGAAAACGACAACGCGGCGCTGAAGGCAGCGACGCTCAATACGGTTGCTGCCGCGCAGAAGATCGGTGGCGACATTCATGTGCTGGTCGCGGGTCACAACGCGCAAGGCGCGGCTGATGCGGCTGCGAAGGTGACGGGCGTGTCGAAGGTGCTGCTCGCCGATGCGCCGCAACTGGCAGCAGGCCTCGCGGAAAACGTCGAAGCGACGGTGCTGAACGTCGCGAAGGATTACTCGCACATCCTCGCGCCGGCTACGGCCTACGGCAAGAACATCGCGCCACGCATTGCGGCGAAGCTTGATGTCGCGCAGATCAGCGAGATTACCGCGGTAGTCAGCGCCGATACATTCGAGCGCCCGATCTTCGCAGGTAACGCAATCGCTACGGTTCAATCTCTAGACCCGATCAGAGTCATCACAGTGCGTGCAACAGGCTTCGATCCCGTCGCAGCAGAAGGCGGCAGCGCGTCCATCGAGAAGATCGACGCAGTGGCTGACGCCGGCATCTCGCAGTTCGTGAGCCGTGAAGTGACGAAGCTGGATCGCCCAGAACTGACGTCGGCGAACATCATCGTGTCGGGCGGGCGCGGTCTGGGAAGTGGAGAAAACTACACGAAAGTGCTGGAGCCGTTGGCCGACAAACTCGGCGCAGCAATGGGCGCATCGCGCGCGGCCGTCGATGCTGGCTACGTGCCCAACGACTATCAGGTCGGCCAGACCGGCAAGATCGTCGCGCCGCAGCTTTACATCGCGGTCGGCATCTCCGGCGCGATCCAGCATCTGGCTGGCATGAAGGACTCAAAGGTCATTGTCGCGATCAACAAGGACGAAGAAGCACCGATTTTCAGCGTCGCGGATTACGGTCTGGTCGGTGATCTGTTCGCATTAGTGCCCGAGCTTGTCGACCAGCTCACCGGCGCTCATCCCTAGACGCATCAGTGGATCTGATAGCACGACCACCGGGCATCACAGCCCATCAAACCGTGGCCCCACGCATCGAGGCGCGCGTCGATGCCTTCGCCACGGGCCCGGGTTTCCGTGTACTGCCGCGCAAGATGAGTGTCGCGGGCGAGATCGACGTGTACGGCGAAGCGCTGGCCGAATTCTGGCGGATGTGATGGACAAACCAGAGCCCGCAGGCGGTGGCAAGGTCGTGTACGGGCAGCCCCACCGTGGTGAGTCCCGGTCCCCACCACCGGAACCCAAGTTCGTCGCCGAACCCGACGACCGACAGGTCATCGGGAACCCGCACGCCTTGGGCCGTCAGTTCTTCGAGGATGCCCTGGGTCATCTGGACCGAACCGGCGACGATCGCCGTCGGACGCTTGGGCAGCGATAGCAGCCGCCGGGTCGCACTACGGCCGAAGTCGGCGTCGCTGGGCGCGCCAAGTTGCACGAGGGCGGGTTCCACTGACTCACCACCAGGAAGCGCGTTGTGATAACCCTTCAGGCGTGCCGAACCGGTAGGCAGCTCGTCGGTGCCGCCGATGTAGCCGATCCGGCGATGACCTAGCTGCACGAGATGACTGGTCGCCTCGAAGATCGCCTGCGTATCGTCGATGCCGAACCATTGGTCACCGATCGTAGGATGTCTGCGCAGCAGTTGCACGTGCGGCGACAGCTTGAGCAACCGGACCGTTTCCCGGTGGGGCTTTGCGGTCGGTACGATGATGATCCCCGCGACATTCGCGCTGGCGAGTTCACGAACGCTGTGTAACTCGACCATCCGGTCGTCGTCGGTTTCCGAGAGCGCCAACTGATATCCGGCCGCCTGGAGGCACTTCGACAGCGCATGGGCGATGGTCGCGTAGAAGCCGTTCCTGATGTCCGGCAGGACAAAGCCGACGAGGTTGCTCGAGACGCCGCGCATCATGCGCGCAGCCAGATTGGCCACGTAGCCCATTTCCTCTGCCACTTCATTCACCTTCTGTTTCGTGGCTGCGCTGATTCGTGGGTCGTCGGCGAGCGCCCGTCCTACCGTCGAGGGCGAAACCTGCAGGCGAGCGGCGATGTCTTTGATCGTGATCATAAGATGTCCATGGAAGGCTTTTTTATAACGATAGCACAACGTTTGCGTCCTACCGGCCAAACCCCCAACTCGCTTGGCTGGCCGCACACAGCGACGCGGCTTCGAACGGCCTTCTGGGACTCATGGCAAGCCTGTCGCGCTGAATCAAAGGCCGAATCAATCGAATGATCAGTCAATTTCCACCGAATATTTCTATCCTTGAATGCTAACGTGAGCGCTTGTTGAATAGATATATTTATTTGACGATCATCGAAAGCGACATTATTATCATGCTAACGTTAGCGCAGTGAGTGCATGACAGTACGTGAAAACCGGCAGCGGCCATCGAGATGGCGTTAATGGATTCGCACCGGGTGCCCGTCGAGCGCAGGTGATCGATTGGCTGCTTGTGAAGAGGAGATGGACGCGATGTTTGAAGAAGGGTCCTTGCGGTTTCATGTCGAAAAGTGGTTCGGGCGAACCGCTATTTCGTCATTGGAAGTCAGCCGCGTCTGGCCTGTGAGGCTGGGACGAAGCCGATGTGTCCGGGTCGTGTCGTCGAATTCGCGTAGCACCGTGACGATCTTTTTCTTCCAGCACGGCGACGGTAGATGGAGTGTCTCGCCACCCGATATCAGACGCGCAACGTTGGCGATTTCAAACCGCTAACGCCATGTGCGGTAGCCCCTGGCAACGCAGCACTGAACGACGACTAAACAAATGCAATACATGGAGACACCACAATGAATGCACCTCGACATGACGTCCGCCGCGAGCGCAGGACACTCGCGCTTCTCGGCATTGGGTTTGGACTGGTGGGCTTCGATCGATGGCTGCTGGCTCCGCTTTTTCCACACATCATGCGTGACCTCGGGCTGAACTATTCGCAGCTGGGCAGCCTCGTGGGCATACTGGGCGTCGCGTGGGGCCTTTGGTCGATCGCGATGGGGCCGCTTGCCGACCGCATCGGTCGAAAGAAGATCCTGGTGACGACGATGATCGCTTTCTCGCTGCTGTCCAGCCTTTCCGGATTGGCAACGGGCTTTATCAGCCTGCTGCTATTGCGGGCGGCAATGGGCGTTGCCGAAGGCGCATTTACGCCAGCGAGTATCGCAGCGAACAGTGAGGCTTCGTTGCCGGCCCGTCGCGGATTGAATCAGGGGATTCAGATCAGCATGATTCCTTTGATGGGTCTCGGCTTTGCGCCTATCGTTGCCACACAGTTGCTTCAGGTCGTTCCAAACTGGCACTGGGTGTTCACGCTGTCGGCGGTTCCCGGACTGATCGTTGCAGCGCTTATCTGGCGCTACGTGCGTGATCAGGTTACGTCCCCGGTACGCATGTCGCACGAACCTGTCGAACGGCCGCGCTGGACTGCGCTCTTTGCCAACCGGAACGTCACCGTCGCGACGATCGCGATTCTGTGCGCGATGAGCGGGATCTTTGTCATAGGGGCGATGGTCCCGACTTACCTGGTTTCTGTCGTCCATCTCGACATGCGAAGCATGGGATTCGTCGCCTCGGCAGTGGGATTTGGCGGATTCATTGGGTGCTTTGCGCTTGCCGGCCTGTCGGACTTCATCGGTCGCCGGCCAACGGCCTTGATCGGATTCGTCTGTGCGGCCGCTCTTTTGTATCTGTTCTCGTACACAGGTCCCAATCCGGTTTTACTGTTCGTGTTGCTGTTCGGTGTCGCAATGTTCTCGATGGGTCTGTTGAGTCTGCTCAGTGGTCCCGTCGCGACGGAAGCTGCTCCCGTCGGACTCATCGCGTCGACGATCGGATTCGTGTCGGGCGTGGGCGAGACGTTTGGCGGCGGGGTTGCCCCGGTCATCGCGGGGTTCATTGCGCAGCATTTTGGTCTTGCACGTACGCTTGATTTCGCGCTTTACAGCCTGGCCGCAGGTGCAGTGGTCGCGTTCTTCCTGATCGAAACGGCACCGCGCAAGCGCCGTGACGGGAATACGCAGACGCAGCCTGCGCCGGACAGTATCGGAGTCGTCATCGCACGTAACGGTGACGCATGATTCGCCCCAGCGAAACCACCACTGCCATGCTTCCCGTCCTTGTCAATGTTTCAATTGCTCAATGCATTCCGTTTCCCGCGTTGTCGATTGGCACGCATGCACTCGCATTAGCCCATTGGGCGCATCTTGGCTTTCGCGGCACGGGCTGCATCGAGACTTTCTTGCGCGAGTGGGAGGCAAACGCACCCTCGCTCAAGCAGATCTGTGCTGACCCCGCGACCACCGAAGCGATCGTGAAACTTGGCGTGCCACTCTCGAACTTTCGATTGCATTCCCCAGTAGCGCCCAGGCAGGTCTATTGCACGATCGGCAACTACCGCGACCAGCTTCTGCAAGCTGCTCTCGATGCCCACGATGGACCGGACGGTCCGGGCGCTGCCGCACGCCGCGAAGCGGCGCTGAATTCCATTGAAGCGCGGCGTCGCAATGGCGCGCCATACATCTGCCTCAAAGGTGCAGCGTGCGTGTCCGGACCTCACGATCCCCTGGCTATCTCACCCGATCTCGAGACGCTCGACTGGGAAGTGGAGATCGGTGTCGTGATCGGTAAAACCGCAGCGCATGTCCGGGTTGAAGATGCGTTCGATTGCATCGCGGGCTATTGCATCGTCAACGACATCACATTGCGCGATCGCGTATTTCGTCGGGATGCGCCAGCGATGGGCACGGACTGGCTGCAATCGAAATCACGCCCGGGCTGGCTCCCTGCCGGACCCTGGATGGTTCCCGCATGGAATGTCGGCGACGTGACGCAACTCCGGTTATGGGTTCGTTTGAACGGGTCCTTGATGCAGGACGGCCTTGTCAGCGACATGATCTTCAGCATTGGCGAGCAGATTGCCTGTCTTTCGAACTCGACACGGCTGGAGCCCGGCGACCTGATATGCACTGGCACGCCGGCCGGCATTGGCAGCCACTATGGGCGTTACTTGCGTCCTGGTGATGTTGTCGAAGCAGGTATCGAAGGTCTTGGTTCCCAGCGTGTGATGTGCATCGGGCAGTCAAACGCTTGATCAACGCGTAGCTGAGTAAAAGAGGTCTGGTGTCCTTCCAGGCCTGGAACTCTGTAGTTTGTTGAAACCTACAACATACATTTGATAGAGGAGATCACCATGCGGAAAGGTTCACGACATTGGGTCGCGGCGTTACTGATATCGGCGGTGCCGCTCGTGGCGGAAGCACAGGGGGAGATGGCGAGTGCGCCAGCGCAGTCGAAGCCGGATACAGCGACGGCGTCGGCGAGCAGAGCCGATAGCAAGGCACAGAAGCAGGCGCTCAAGGAACAACGAAAGGCCGAGAGAAAGCAGGCACGTCAAGTCAGGAATGCCGAACTGAAGAACCTCGAGCGAAACGGTTATGGGCCGCAGGCAGCGCCTGACCAGTATCCCGAGAACCTTCTTAATGCCGAGCGCAAGTCTGCCCCTCAGAAAGCGATCCCCGCGGGGCCAGCATCTTCGAACTGATCATCTCTGGCAGCATCACTTCGTAATAGATCCAACATGCCTACATCGGCGGACCTTGAGGCAAGCGCCGGTCCGCTCGCCGCCAAAAGGCTCCGGTTAGCCCCGGCGAAATAAACCATCAAGGAGTTGAAATGGAACGGAGACAATACACGTCGATCGCGAAGGTTCTCCACTGGACGATGGCCGTAGTGATCATCTGTGCATGGATTGCGGGGTATTACTCCAGCACCCTGAGCTTGCCGCAGAAAATCCAGGCCGACAGCATCATGCTGCACAAGTCGATCGCGACGATCACGCTGTTTCTGCTGGCAGCGCGGATACCCTGGCGACTCATTCACGGCGCGCCGGAGGCGTCGTGCGGCGTTCCCTCGCTAGAGCGCGCGGCAGCGCGTTTTGGGCACCTGCTCCTGTATATATGCATGCTTGTGCTGCCAGTTTCGGGGTGGCTCTGGAGTTCGGCGGCGGGATTCAAGATTCCGGTTGCCGGTCTTTTCTTCTTGCCGCCATTGATGGACAAGACCCCTGCGCTTGCACCTATCTTCAAACAGATGCACATCTACGTGGCATACGCGATTGCCGTCCTGGTCTGCGGGCATGTATTGATGGCGTTGAAGCACTACTTCGTCGACCGCAGCGATTCCCTCGAATCGATGCTGCCGTCCTGGTGCATTCGTCGGAGAGAGAGCAGTGAGCAGAAACATCAATCGTCGACAGGCTAGATTACGGTTGCAGCAAGGTTTGTATGAGAAGCAGGTGAGCAGAAGCGGAGTAGAGAAGGCGATAACCTTTCCGGTTCGGCAAGTGATTCATGCGTGGCGTAGCCGATATAACAAAGCGAGCCCGTAGCCAGAGAGACTTCCGTCCCATTCGCGCGCGAGAGCGCGAATTTTTGCCCGGCGATCGCCGGGTTCTTTTTTTGCGAGCGATGCATCCAGTTTGCACTTGATCCCGGATAAAGTACTGTAAGGCGGCCAGGGCGCCAACCGCATGTGCCCCGGTGGTGACCTGCGTCGCTGAGCTAACTGTTTGACCAGTCCCGTAGCTCCCGGCGTGGACAGTACCTCGTTTTTATACTTTGCGGAGTAGCGTAGGGGCCGTCACTCGACGGGTGAACATAAGCGGCATTCACGGAATCTAACGCGGCACGAACAATATTCTCGGTCGAACTCGTCTGAATTCACGCAAAATATCAACACCGACAATGCGGAGATAGGCGTGGGCGTAAACTTCGACCTGAACGACTTGCAGGCGTTTCGAGCCGTTGTGGAACTGGGAAGCTTCCGCAAGGCCGCCGATGCGGTCAACATTTCTCAGCCGGCCTTGAGCCGCCGCATCGACAAGCTCGAGGCGGCACTCGGCGTGCGCCTCTTCGAGCGCACCACGCGCAGCGTCACGCTCACCACCGTCGGGCGCGTGTTCGCCCCGAGCGCGGAGCAACTGCTCGACGATCTCGACGTCGCACTGCTTGGCATCCGGGATGTCTCGTCGAGCCGCCTGGGCCATGTGACGATCGCCTGTGTACCGTCGGTGGCCTACTATTTCCTGCCGAATGTCGTCGCGAGCTATCACAGCCGCTTTCCGCGCATCAGGGTCAAGCTGCTGGATTCGAGCGCAAATGAAGTGCTTGGCGCCGTCATCAGTGGCGAAGCCGATTTTGGTGTGAGCTTCATGGGCAGCCAGGAGTCCGAGGTGGAGTTCAAGGTCCTGTTGCAGGAGCGCTTCGTTGCCGCGTGCCGTCGTGACCATCCGCTCGCGCGCAAGAAGCGTGTGTCCTGGAACGAGCTTTACGAGCACGAATATGTGTCCGTCGACAAGACCTCCGGCAATCGCCTGCTGCTCGATCAGGCGCTCTCCGCCGTGGCCCCGCGCGTGCCGAGCGTCTGCGAGACGCGCCACGTCACTACCATGCTCGGGCTGGTCGAAGCGGGGCTCGGCGTCGCGGCGGTACCTTCGATGGCCATGCCCGGGCGCGATCACCCCATCCTCACGAGTGTGCCGCTGGTCGATCCCGTGGTGAAAAGGCGCGTGGGAATCGTGACACGGCGCGGACGGCCGCTAACGCCGGCCGCGCAGGAGTTTTACCGGACGATCATTGAAATGAAGCGCGCCGTTGTCGTGAACGGTGATGTCAAGGGCAGTGGTGTGAACACGAAAGAGAAGACTGGAAGGAAGACAGCATCGTGACGTTGGCAAGGCCACTTCGGTTGCTTTACGTGCAGGTCTTGCTGGGCATGGCGCTCGGCATGAGTTTGGGCCACGTGTGGCCACAAGCCGGCGCTTCGCTCAAGCCACTCAGTGACGCGTTCATCGGTCTGGTGCGGATGATGATCGCGCCGATCGTGTTCTGCACTATCGTCTCAGGGATCACGTCGCTCGCAAGCGGCACAACGATCGGACGCACGATCCTCAAGGCACTGGCGCTCTTCTATTTCCTGACGGCCATCGCGCTCCTGATCGGCCTTGCAACCGCATACGCGTTGCGCCCCGGCGCGGGCATGCACATCGATCCGCATCATCTGGACACGAACCTCCTCGCGCAATTTGCCGCACGCTCGCAGCCGCGCGGGGTCGAGGAGTTTGCGTTGAGCGTGATCCCCGAGACGCTCGTCGGCGCATTCGTGAAGGGCGAAGTGCTGCCCGTGCTTCTGCTTTCTCTGCTCTTCGGCTTCGCGCTGAACGCGAACCCGCGTGCGGGGCGGCCCGTGCTCGAACTCATCGAAGGGGTCGCCAATCTGCTCTTTCGCGTTCTCGCGATGATCATGCGGCTTGCTCCCATCGGCGCGTTCGGCGCGATGGCATTCACCGTGGGCCGCTTCGGTATCGGCTCGGTCAGCTCGCTCGGCATGCTGATGGTGTCGTTCTATACGGCGTGCCTGCTATTCGTCGCACTGGTCCTTGCGCCGCTCGCACGGCTGCATGGCTTCGCGCTCTGGCGATTGCTACGCTACCTGCGCGAGGAGCTCGCGATCGTTCTCGCAACCTCTTCGACGGAACCCGTCCTGCCGCGACTGATCGTGAAGCTGGAGGCACTTGGCTGCGACAGGGGGATCGTCGGCCTCGTCCTGCCCGCAGGCTACTCGTTCAATCTTGACGGCACGGCGATCTATCTGACGCTCGCTTCGGTGTTCATCGCGCAGGCGTGCGACGTACCACTTACCTGGCCGCAGATTGCGACGATGCTCGCGGTCATGCTGCTCACTTCCAAGGGTGCGGCCGGCGTGTCCGGCAGCGGGCTCGTCGCGCTCGTCGCGACGTTGACCGTGATTCCGGACTTGCCCGTCGCCGGGGTGGCGCTGCTGGTGGGGATCGACCGGTTCATGTCCGAGGCGCGCGCCCTGACAAGCGTGATCAGCAATGCCTGCGCGGTAATCTTCGTTTCGCAGTGGGAGGGGGCTTGCGACCGTGGGCGTCTTTTCCAGATGCTGCGCGGCCCAGCGCCGTGCGGCGCGGACGACACCGACGCCCCCGCCACGAACACGCCAGGCTGACCGGCAGGCGGCTCTCGGCACGCATTCCGGCGTATCAATGCATGGTGACGGAATCGAGCCCTGTTGATTTCACTTCGGGCTGCGCTTCGGGCGAAGCGAGATAGTCGAGGAGGGCTTTGGCCTCCTTCGGATGCTGTGCGCCGATGGGGATGCCGGCCGCGTAACGCGTGACGGACTGGAGGGACTCGGGAATCTTTCCGACGTACGTCGCGCCCTTGATGGGCAGCAACTCGCTCACCTGCTGGAAGCCGATTTCGTAGTCGCCGTTTGCCACCACCGACGCCACCGGAATCCGCGGGATCATCTTCGCCTTCGGCTTGACCTGATCCTCGATGCCGAGCCGCTTGAAGAGCTCTCGCTCGATATAAACGCCGCTCGCGCTATCCGAGTAGGCGATCGACTTCGCGTGGAGCAGGGCTTGCCTGAGCGCTTCGACCGAGCCGATGTCGGGCTTCGCCGCGCCTTCGCGCACGACCATGCCGATGCGCGAATCCGCCAGTTCGACCCGCGATCCGGGGACGATCTTGCCTTCCTTGATCAGGTCGTCGAGTGCGTAACCGACCATGATCACGACGTCGGCGGGCTCGCCGCGCTCGAGGCGGTTGGGAATCGCCTCGGGCGATTTGCCCATCGAGGGCCCAAGCGCGGTGTCGAGCGTATTGCCCGTAGTGGACGCGAATCTCGGGCCGAGCAACTTATACGCGGCGGTGAAACCGCCCGAGCTCATGACGTGCAGGTCGGCGGCCTGCACGTTCGCTGCGGCGGTGGACATTGCCACGAGCGCCGCGGTACAAAGTTTCAGAAGCAGGTTTTTCATGGATGAAGGCGTATCGGGTTGCGCGTTCGGGAATATGCGGAACGAGAGCAGCATCAGTGCGCTGGCGTCAGCGTCACTGCGCGGCGGCGATAGAGCGCGAACGTCGCGCACAGGGCGCAGACGGCGGCGAAGCTCATCCAGTATCCGGGTGCGGCCTTGTCGCCGGTAACGTGAATGAGGGCGGTCGAGATCGCGGGAGTGAAGCCGCCGAACACAGCCGTCGCGAGACTATAGGCCAGCGAGAACCCTGCGACGCGCACTTCCACTGGCATCACTTCCGTCAACGCGACGACCATCGCGCCGTTGTAGATGCCATACATGAACGAGAGCCACAGGAGCACGAGCAGCATGTTGACAAAGCTCGGCGCGTGAGCGAGCAGCGACAGTGCCGGGTAAGCGGTCGCGATGGCGAGCGCCGTCATGGCGAACAGCAGCGGCCGGCGGCCGATCCTGTCGGAGAGCGCCCCGCCAATCGGCAGCCAGACGAAGTTCGACACGCCGACGCACAGCGTCACGAGCAGGCTGTCCGCGGTGCTCAGGTGCAGGACCGTCTTGCCGAAGGTGGGCGCGTAGATCGTGATGAGGTAGAAGCTCGTGGTGGTCATCGCCACCAGCATCACGCCGGCGACTACGACGGCCCAGTTGTGGACCAGCGTGCGGAACACTTCCTTCATGGTCGGGCGGTGCTGGCGCGCCTTGAACTCCTGCGTTTCCTCGAGATTGCGGCGCAGCATGAAGATGAACGGCACGATCATGCAGCCGACGAAGAACGGCGCGCGCCATCCCCACGCCGCGATGGCCGTCGCGTCCAGCCATTGATTGAGCGCGAAGCCGAGGCCTGCGGCCACGACGATCGCCACCTGCTGGCTCGCGGACTGCCAGCTCGTGAAGAAGCCCTTGCGGCCGGGCGTAGCCATCTCGGCGAGATACACGGACACACCGCCCAGCTCCGCGCCCGCAGAGAAGCCCTGCAGCAGCCGCCCGACCAGCACGAGCGCCGGTGCCAGGAGGCCGATCGTGGCATAGCCCGGCACGAATGCGATCAGGATGGTGCCGCTCGCCATGATGGAGAGTGTGACGATGAGGCCCTTGCGGCGGCCGACGTCGTCGATGTAGGCGCCGAGCACGATCGCGCCCAGCGGCCGCATCAGGAAGCCGGCGCCGAAGACCGCGAAGGTCATCATCAGCGAGGCGAATTCGCTCGCGGCGGGAAAGAAGACGTTGGCGATCTGCGTTGCGTAGAAGCCGAACAGAAAGAAGTCGAACTGCTCCAGGAAATTCCCTGCCGTCACGCGGAAAACCGCAGCGGCCTTCGAATGTCCGGGCGAAAGGGTAGAGGACGAGGGGTGCATCGAGGTGTCTCCTGAAATCCTGTAAATGCGCGGTGATCCGGCGGATTGTCGTTTCGGGAATGTTCGCCCGGAACCGGCAAAACGATAAGTGCAATGTTCTGAACGATTGATGTTCGCTGGTTATCAATCGCTACCATGGCGGCGCCACGCCCTCCATTGCGGAAGCGCGTGGCAACGGCCGTCCGTGGCCTTCCGGTCAGGCCACGAAGCGGCACTGCGAAGCGGCCGTGCGCGTGTCCATGTTGCGGCCGCGATTGAGGTGATCGTCGATTTCCGCGGCGCAGCCGAGCATGCGCGGATACAGGAAGATCGTGAATGCGGCGGTTTCGAGGTCCGCCTCGCTGAACTCCCCGCGTCGCAGCGGCTGCCATAGCATCTTCAGCAACAGCGCGGCGATGACCGCATCGACGTTGACGCAATAGACATTGCGCGACATGCCCGCGTCGAACAGCGCTTGCACCAGTACACGGTAGTACGCATGAAACGCGTTGTATTCGCCGCGCCCTTCATACAGATTGGCGATGAACACCTCGCGCGGATCGTGGTTCACCGGCTTGTCCTTGAAGACGGGGTGATTCACGCCCGGAAGCTTGGCGATGTCGAGGCTGCCCGCATGCTTCTGGCGCGCCTTGTACTGCGCATACTGCTCGACGGATCGCCGTGCGAGCGCTTCGAGGTCCACGCCGTGTTTTGCGTCGGCAGGATCGTCGAGGCCGCTGTCGCGAAATGCCTCGTTGAGGAACGCAATGCCTTCATAGCCGTTGCCGCCATGCGTATAGCCGGTGTGCGTGAGAAAGCCGGCCAGCGCCTTGTTCAGTTGCACCCGCTCGGGGCTCTCGGGGCCGTCGGCGGATACCGCGCCCTTCGCGCCTTGCGCCGAGATTGCGCCGGGTCCGTTCGTGAGCAGCAGGCCGACGAGGGTCTTGAACGCAAACAGGTCGTCCGCGGTAGGTCTGCGGTTGAGAAGCGCCGCGAAGGCGACCTCGGTCAGCGTGCGTTCGCCGAGCAACGCTTCGGCGCCGATGCCGCAGAAGCTGTCGGGGCCGTGACGCGACGCGTCCGCCGAGGCGCCGATCAGCGTGCCGAAGAGCTGCGTCCACCACGGCAGGCTCTCCGCCGTCAGACGCGAGATGCGTTTGCGCATGAGCGGGCCCCAGGCGAGGGTCGTCGTGATCGCGGCGAGTACCGCGTCCGCACGCGGATGGCCAGGGCCGCACGCAAGCCAACGAACAAACGCGGAACTCACGCCGCGCGCAGCCAGACCCGCAAGCAATGCTTCGGCCTTCGGGTCGCGTGCGTCAGAGAAGAGCGCTTCGCTGCCGGTGGTATCGACGGCTTCGACATCGAAAGTCACGTCGAACGCGTTCTTGAGCTTCGCCGCCGCGAAGCGGTCGATCATCAGCTTTGCCGCTTCGCGCGCCGCACGCTGGCGATTCGGCCCGACAATCACCGCCGCCGCCGCGAGCACCGCGTTGGGCGCATTGCCCGCCTCGCGCGCGGCCTGCGCCGCCGCCAGTTCGGGCGTGCCGTGCAGGTTCACCGCTGCGCCGACGGCCACATTGATGAGCATCTCGTCGTTTGTTCCACCGAACTCGTGCAACAGCGCGAGGCAGACGTTCGCTTCGAGCGAACGCGTCGCTGCTTCTAGCATCGATGCACCGTGCAGGCTGCTCACCTGCGTCTTCGCGTCCATCTGCGAGGCGCCCGAGGCGTCCTTCAGTGTCTGGCGCGGCGGGATCGCGCCGATCTGGCCGTTCACCCGCGCCACTTGCTCGTTGTAGGGCGCGACCGCCTCCACCACCGGAATGGCGAGTTCGTTGGGCAGTTCAAGCCCCTGGTCCGAGCCGAACCACGGCTTGAGCGCGAGGCTGCCTTCTGGTTCGAAATCGGGCATCGTCGCGTTGGCGCGCATCACCGCCGTGAGCGCGGCGGGAATGTGCGCGATGTTCGTCACCACCGCGCCCCTGGCCGAGCAGCACGGATCGTCCGGTGTAAAGAGCCGCTCGACGCCGAACTTCTCCATGAACCAGCGCTCCTTGGCGAGCGCGTCGTCGGCGCCTCCCGCC
This sequence comes from Paraburkholderia terrae, assembly GCF_002902925.1. Lineage (GTDB taxonomy): Bacteria > Pseudomonadota > Gammaproteobacteria > Burkholderiales > Burkholderiaceae > Paraburkholderia > Paraburkholderia terrae. The sequence continues at coordinate 1,705,804 of NZ_CP026111.1, forward strand.
ATTGCGCCCGCATGTCCGACCGCGCGTGTAAGGCGGCTCTTCCAGCGGCCCACCACGCACGCGACCACCGGCTTGGTGAACGTGGCGTCGGCCTCGTAGTAGCCGCCCGGCTCGCAGTACAACACGGCAGCCTTGCTGCGCGCGTCGTTGGCGAGAGCGAACGCGAACTCCGGCGCGGCGTAGTGGATGTAGACATCCTTGCCGCTTGAAATGACGGTTGACGTACCCCAGCCGCTCATCCGGAGATACTGCGCGATGGTGGTGCTGAAGCCGCCCGAGTTCGAAAAGATTGCGATCGAGCCCCGGCGCAATGTCGCAGCGGGATCGTCGCCGCCGAGCGCGCCGCCGATGCGCACGCTCTGCCACGAATCCGCGACACCCAGCCCGTTCGCGCCGAAGATGTCAATGCCCGCCTGCTGGCCCATCGCCCGGATCTCACGAGCGTCATGCACGGCGATCTTCTCCGTGATGATGAAGATCTTGCGCAGATCGGGATTCACGCGGATCAGCTCGGCCACACCGTCGCGCGCAGCCGACGGCGGCAGGTACACGACGCCGCAATTGAAACGGTGCCCGGCTTCGAGGCCTTCGCGGACGTTGTTGTAGACCGGGATGTCGCCGGAGGGCGTCGCTAGCACCTGGCCGCCTTTGCCGGGGGCGGTGCCGAACACAATATTCCCGCCCGAGAACGCATGGCTTACGGGTGTCACGTCCGACGATTCACCACCGAGAATATTGAGCACGCACACGCGGTCCTCGCGCGTGGCGATCTGCGCGAGCGACTGGATGCCGACGAAATACTTGAAATGATTGCTGGCTTGCCTGTACATGTCAGTCTCCTTACGCCTGTGCCGTTTCAGACTGCGACTCGCGTGCGCCGATGCGCGCCGCGACCTGCGCGCGCCCGCCCGATTGCATCCACGCATCGGCCTTGCGTGCGTACTGGATCACTTCGCTGATGTCGGAATCGAAGCCGAAGAGGCGATAGGGGAGGTCGAGCGAATCGCAGGTGTCGCGCAGCGCCGACATGCCACGCACGAGGTTCGGACCGCCGCGCCCGAGGACGACGTAGAGTGGTGTCGGGCCGTGCTCGCTGAAGTGCTCACGCAGTGCGTCGGCCATCGCGCGCAGTGTCTCGTAGATATCGGTGTTGTTGGATTTGCCACCGATGATGAACAGCACATTCGACTGCTTCAGCCAATGCCTGAAGCAGATGCGCGCCACTTCCTTCATCTTCTCGTAGGGGGGATTGCCGCCGAAGTCCGACGAGATGACGGCCGCGTCGCCAAGCATCTCCGTGACAAGTGAGTTCGCGCCGCCGCCGAAGGTGGGCGCGAGGATCGTGCCGCGGTCGTTGATCACGTACACATCGCTTTGGCCCTGATGCGTGCGAAGCTGGTTGATCTCCTGCTCGAAGTCCGAGTAGTCGGCGGCGAATAGATGCGCTGGCAGGCCGAGGCGCGAGAAGCGCGGATCATCGCGATCGAAGCCGCATTTGAAGTCGCACGCCACGGGCGTGAGACGCCCTTTCCTGTCTTCGCGCATGCGGATCGGATTGAGTTCGAGCGTCGTCATGCCGAAGTCGTGAAAGAGCTCCCAAAGCTTCGGCAACTGTTGCACGAGCGGCGAGATGATCTCGCGCGGCGCACCGATCTCGCTGAGTGCGTTTGCGACGACGAACGCCTTCAGCCCGGTCAATGCATCGAAAGGCACCATCGCGACGTGTTTCGGATCGACTTCCTCGATGTCCATGCCGCCCATGTGAGAGAGCGTCATCGTGGGGGCGCGGAAGCGTGTGGAATCGGTGATCGAGAAATAGACTTCGTACGTAGCCGGCACGCCCGCTTCGAACGTCACGCCGTTCGCCTTTGCCCTCATGTGGCCCACGACGTGCTCGGCGAAGTAGAGCCGCTCTTTTTCGGCGAGGGCCGTCTTGAGGTCGGACGCGCGGCCGAGCAGGCCAGCCTTGCCCTTTTTGCCGACGCCGCCCTTGAACACGGGCTTGACAAAGACCTGGCCGTGACGGTCGATCAGTGACTTGATCTCCTCTTCGCTTGCGCCGGGGCCCAGCACTTCGCTGGCCGGGAATCCGACGAATTGCAGCAGGCGCGCGCCGTGCAACATTCCGGTGATCTGCATGTGAGTGTCTCCTGAATTTTTAAGGCAATGACGAATGAAGTAAGTACGCGGAATTCATCCAGCTCGCTGCGGCAGCCGTAAAAAGCACCGCTGCCCTGGGCGCGCTCGAGGCGGCGGCAGAAATAACAAAGCGAAGTGTTGTGATGCGAGACGCGCGTCGGTGACGGGTCGCGGCGCCCATGACCGGGCTCGCGCTGGAATACGGCGAAACGCTGTTCACGTTTCGAGCCTGTCTCCGATGCGTTCTTCTGTAGATGTGTTTATGAACCTCTTGAGCACCGATATTTGCTCAAGACGTCAGAAACGAGAAGTGCGATTTTTGGATGCATTGATGTTCAATGGTTATCAATGCGAGTGCGGCCTGTTACGCCTAAATCGAACTAGCGACGTTGTTATATGGATGACTAATTAAATTGAGGTAGGATTGATCCGGGATGGCCATCTCAAACCGGTGGTCACTATGTCGACTTGATGTCCATTGACGGCGAAGGTGTAAGACACTTGCCGGCCGCTTCAGCCTTCGCCTGGGGCACCGCACGGCGAATAGCGTCGGCACAAACGGTTTCATGACAAACCGTTCGCTATCGCAGCATTGTGCGATCAGCCGGTTGACGATCGTCGGCCATGATCCCAGATACTTGCTGCGTTACCTTATGCACTCACCGATTCAGCGCAAGGTCGCCTCGGCAACGCCGGCCAGCGCACAGAGCGCGACGACGGCGAGCGGTGGAATCTTCCAGCGTGTCAGCAAGAAAAAACCGATGGCCGCGATGGCAAAGTCGAGTTCAGAGAGAACCGCGCTGGTCCAGACCGGCGAGTACAGCGCGGTGGCCAGCAGTCCAACGACCGCCGCATTCACCCCCGCAAGCAGTGCAGCCATCGACGGAAGATCGCGCAGCGCTTGCCAGTAAGGTAGCGCCGCAAGCACGAGCAGAAGACCCGGCAAAAAAATGCCCACTGTGGCGAGCAACGCGCCGGTCCAGTGATTCGGCGCTTCGGTCATCGTCCATCCGAGAAATGCAGCAAACGTGAATAAGGGGCCCGGGACGGCCTGTGCGGCGCCGTAGCCAGCGAGAAAATCGTTCGACGAGACCAGGCCGGCCTCAACGGTTTGCTGCTGAAGAAGCGGTAGCACAACGTGACCGCCGCCGAAGACAAGCGCGCCCGATCGATAGAACGCATTGAAGACCTCGAGTGCCTGGCCCGCATGGAGTCGGACCAGCGCGGGAAGCCCGAACAGCAAGGCACAGAAAAGGATCAACGCGACGGCACCCACCGTGCGGGATACACGGATTTCGAGCGTGTGTCGTGGTCCTCGACTGGCGTCTGACGATGTCGTCGTCTGGCAAAACGCGAGTCCGAGCACAGCACCGAGGGCAATAACGATGAGTTGCGCATAGACGGTCGTCAGAATGCTGAGCACCCCGATGGCGATGAGCGCGATGGCAGCACGACGTTGATCCGGACACAGGCGCCGCGCCATATCCCAAACTGCTTGAGCGACGACAGCGACAGCGACGAGCTTCAGGCCATGGATCAAGCCGCCACCGACCAGGCCGCCAAGACTTGGGGCGATGGCAGCAAAGCTGAGCAACAACAGGACTGAAGGCAGCGTGAATCCGCACCACGCCGCGAATCCCCCAAGCCACCCCGCTCGCAAGAGACCGATCGAGTACCCCACCTGGCTGCTGGCCGGTCCCGGAAGGAACTGACAGAGCCCGACCAGATCCGTGAAGGTTTCGTCATCAAGCCAGTGGCGCCTCTCAACGAATTCCCGGCGAAAGTATCCCAGATGGGCAATGGGACCGCCGAAGCACGTCAGCCCCAATTTGAGAAAAACCGCGAGAACCTCCGGTGCGGAACCCTCCCGAGTCCAGTACGCAGAGGTGACACCAGTTTCCATGATTGCCGGTTTTCCAGATTGAGAAGATCAGCACGCCCGCATGAAAATCTCGGTCATCTATCGTTGTTCGGGGGCGACAGCATCGGGATTATGACTCGATCTGGTCTCACGGTGCAGCGGCGTGAACGGTCCATGTCGGGCGTTCGCGGATATCTCGTGACTGTCTCAAAACGGGACCGACTTGAGACGCCGGCGCTCCGCGGAGCCGCAAGCGCGCGCGTTGATGCCCGATGAACGCGGCGTGCTGAACTTCCCGACTGCAAAACGGGGCACCGGGAGGACTGTTGTTTGAGAGGCCGTGCGTGGTGATGACACTTTGCACCAGCGAGAACGCGGCGATAAGCGGAAGTGGACGAGGGGGGAATTGCGAGGACGAGAAAAGCGGGGGCAAGCAACGCAACCGCGGAGGACGTGCCCCATAATCGGGCAGTGCCTGCGCCGACCAGTGATAGCGCCTCGGCGCTGGTCGTCGCGTAATTTATGCGCCTTGATTGTGCGTGCGGTGATGCGTCACGAGCAGGACTTGTCCGTCCTGCCCGTATCGGGGCACCTGGAATGCCGTCACGCTTACGGACTCCTGACACGCCGAACGTGAGAAACGTGACCCGCGCGGGGCGGGTTACGCGCCAGGATAATGCCCGTGCCGGTTACACAGGCTTGATATTTGCAGCCTGCTTGCCCTTCGGTCCCATCTTCACTTCGAAGCTTACTTTCTGGTTTTCCTGCAATGACTTGAAGCCTTCAGTCTTGATTTCGGAGAAGTGGGCGAACAGGTCTTCGCCACCTTCGTCCGGCGTGATGAAACCAAAGCCCTTCGCGTCGTTAAACCATTTCACTGTACCAGTTGCCATTTTTTGAACCTGTAGATGTTGAAAATCGCATTTGCGAACGCGGTACGGCACGGAGCGACCGCCCGCGGTGGAGACTTTTTACCATGTCGGGACGAAACCTGCCAACCAGGAGGTGCACGGACAGCACACGGCACGCTTTGCGGTGGCCCGAACCGGTCCAGGCGCTGGTCGTTCTGGCCAACGGCGGCTGCATCACGGGGTGATTTTTCGCGCACCGGGCCCGGCCGCCCTATCACATCTTGATGACAACCTTACCCTTTGCACGTCCAGTCTCAACGTAAGCCAAAGCCTCTCGTGTTGACTCGAACGGGAAAACCGATTGATCGATACGATAACCGTTGGGGAAGCCCTCAATGTCGATGATGCATCAGATCGACGTAATGGGTATCAAGCCACCGGCTTGATCGTCCCTCGCTTGTGTTCCTGTGATGGCGGGTGGCAAGCCACAACACCACGCCGACTATCAACATCACAGCCGGACCCATCAGGTACGCCATAAACGTTTCACTCACGACATCCTCCTTCAGGTCGTCGCCGCACTTACATTCTAGGCGACGGTCGACGCCAACGCGCACCCGCCCGTTGCCACTCGCCTTGAATCGCGCCATTGCAATGTCCAGCCTGACGCCAGCTGCGGATGGCAGATTGATGCAAGTGTTCGCCGCTCAAGCACGGGTTGGGAAAGGAGATTCCGGTGAGTGCGTCAGCTTCATCAAGGATCGGATGGAAAGGTTACCGGCTGGAGGCCCACCGACAAAGCGAGGGGGCGTGCGCGCGCCAGTTCTCGACCGCGCCGACGTACGTGGGTGGAAAGGGAGTGAGGGCGACGTTACCCGGGCGCCGCAAAAGAGCCAGAGGACCGACCGTTACTCCCGAAGGTTCCGGACGAAGCGTTCGAGCATCTCTTGCACGGCCGACGCATCGCTCGCCTCTGTCCCCGAGAGCATCCGGGCCTCCAGAACCCGCACCGCACTCATGCACCGATGTAGCACCTCGCGTCCTTCATCGGTGAGGCGAAGTACAACGATACGCCCATGATTCGGATCCGGTTCGCGCGTGATCCAGTTGCGCGACGCCATCACGCTCATGACTTCGTTGGCCGATTGCGGCGTGATGAACGATCGCTCGGCGAGTTGCGCGTTTGACGCCTCGCCCCGCGCTTCCAGCACCGAAAGTGCGGTGAATTGTGCAAGAGTCAGACCCAACGGGGCGAGTGCTTCCGTCATCTTGCGGCGCAAAATGCGATCCAGGCTGCCGACCAGATAGGTGAGACGGGGACGCGCCGCCGCCTTGCGCGCTGTCGGCGCCGGGCGCTGGCGACCGGCGCTTGCGGATGCTGCTATCGTTGCTTTCGTCGTTTTTGCAGGAGATTTGCCCGTCATCAGATCGCCGGATGCTGTCATCGAAGACGCCATGTTACCGCGCGATTCGCCCGGTACATCGTCCTGTTGGCTTTCACGCCTTGCAACGCGCGGCATAGATCACGGTTGGATCGTCGCGCCGCGCATCGTGCATTGCCTCGACGAGTTCCGCACGATGCGTCAACACCGCGCGCTGGTTGATCGAGCCCTTGTCGGTGATCTCGCCGAGATCGAGCGACGGAGCCACGTCGAGCATCTGCAGCCGTGCGATCGCCGTCGCGCTACCGGTCGATTCGCGGTTGAGCCGGTCGAGCAGATCGCTGAAGAACGCGCGCACGGCCGGGGCGCCGACAATCTCGCCAGCACCCGCCGATGCAGGCAACTGCGCGAGCCGCCGGCAATCGTCGAGCCTCGGAAACACGAGCAGCCCGACATCGTCGCGGTTCAGGCCCGTGACGACCACGTCCTGCACATACGGTGTACCCGCCGAAATGACGCGCGCCCTCATGGGCCCGACGCTCACGAAAGTGCCAGAACTCAGCTTGAAGTCTTCGGCGATGCGTCCGTCGAACGCCAGCCCGAGTTCCGGGCGCTGCGGATCGACGAACTTCAGCGCGTCGCCGCTGCAGTAATAGCCTTCTTCATCGAACGATCCGGCGGCGGAGGCGTCGTTCATTCGCCAGTATCCGGACATCACATGCGGGCCGCGAAAGCGCGCCTCCAGCTTCCCGGAGACGGGCACGAGCTTCACTTCGCAGCCGGGCGCGGGCATGCCGACGTAACCCGCGCCCATGACGGGGCCCGTCGTGAACAGACACGAAGGCGACGTCTCCGTCATGCCCAGACCGGCCATGATGCGAATGCGCTCCCCGCAAAAACGTTCAGTGACGCTCTGAAGCCGATCCCACGCGGCCTGTGACAGTCCCGCGCCCGCGAAGAAATACACCTTCACGCGCGAAAAGAATGTCTCGCGCAGCTGCGCGTCGGTTTCGAGCGCGCTCGTCAGTTCTTCCCATCCCTTGGGCACGTTGAAGTAGATCGTCGGCGCGATCTCGCGCAAATTCCGCAGCGTTTCGTCGAACTTCTTTGCAACGGGTTTGCCGTCGTCGATATACAGCGTGCCGCCGTTATAGAGCGCGATGCCGACGTTATGACTGCCGCCGAACGTGTGATTCCACGGCAACCAGTCGACCAGCACGGGCGGCTCGTCGGCAAACTCCGGAAACGTATCGAGCAGCATCTGCTGATTGCTGCACAGCATGCGATGCGTCGTCGGCACGGCTTTCGGCAGCATCGTCGAGCCGGAGGTGAACAGGAACTTGGCGATGGCGTCGGGAACGATCGCGTCGTGTGCGGCATCGACTGTCGTGGGAAGCGTATCGAGCAACGCTGACAGGGGCGTTGCGTTACGTGGTCCGCACGTACCCGTGGCCGTGACCACTTCGATATTGCCCGATACGGTGGCGTCGATGGCGGCGGCGAATGTGTCGCCATCGGCGGCGAACACAAGGCCGGGAGTCAGCAGATCGAGTGTGTGGCGCAGCTTGCCGTAATCGCTGGAGACGAGCGAATAGGCGGGCGAGATCGGCGCATAGGGCACACCCGCCCACAAAGCGCCGAGCGCGACCATCATGTGCTCGAGATCGTTGCCGGAGAGAATCACGACAGGCCGTTCAGCCGACAGGTTGCGATCGAGCAGTGCCTGACCGATTGCCCGGGCACGCGCAAGCATCTGCGCGTAGCCGATACCCTGCCATTCGCCATCGGCGCCGCGACGCGCGACGAGCCAGCGGTCCGGATGCGCCTGCGCGCCGCTCGCGAGCCGGTCGGTCAGCCGCTTCGGATACGCGCCGGGCGTCGCGCCCGATTCCATGTACCAGATGTCGCCTTCGCGGCGCACGCGGACGGGCGCAGTACCGATCCGCACCGCGCGGTAAGGCACGGACGTCTCTCTGTCGACAGCGGATTGTGTCGGCTGGGAATTCACCTTGTTGTCTCCTGTCGGCCCGCGTTGGCGCTTTGACTCTGACGCGGGTGTGGGCTCGCTCAAGCGGCGCGCCGAAGCCCGCCGCGAGATATCCGCCTTGTGCGAAGCATGCCCGATTTAGATTGGTATGCGTGAACGGCGCGTCGATATCGACGCGTTCGGATCGCCGCGTTCAGATCGGGTAATGACGTGGACCCGTTTGTATCGTGATCCACCGCAGATCGGTGAATTCGGCAATTGACGCCTTGCTGCCGAAGCGCCCGTATCCGCTGCTCTTCACGCCGCCAAACGGCATCTGCGCCTCATCGTGTACGGTCGGCCCGTTGATATGACATATGCCGGACTCGATGCGTCGGGTGACCTGCATCGCGCGCGCAATGTCGCGACTGAACACGGCAGCCGACAAGCCGAACTCGCTGTCGTTGGCGACGCGCACCGCTTCGTCGTCGCTATCGACGCGCAGCACCGTCACGACGGGCGCGAACGATTCCTCCGCATACAGCTTCATCTCGGTAGTCACGCCATCGACGATGGTCGGCTGCATGATCGCGCCATCCGTTGGGCCGCCCGCGCGTATCGTCGCGCCAAGATCGCGGGCGTCCTGTACCAGCGCCGTCGCGCGCTGCGCAGCCTGTGCGCTGACCATCGCGCCGAGCACGGCACCCTGCGCGGCGGGCGCCGCGGCCACCAGTTTGCGTGCTTTCTCTGCGAGCTTGTCGACGAGCGACGCCGCGATGCTGCGATGTGCGATCACACGCTCCGTCGACATGCAGATTTGCCCCTGGTTGAAGAACGCGCCGAACGCAATGGCTTCGACGGCCGCGTCGAGATCCGCGTCGTCGAGCACGAGCACGGGCGCCTTGCCGCCGAGTTCGAGCAAGGCGGGCTTTAGATGCTTTGCCGCATGCATCGCGATGATGCGGCCGACATGCGTCGAGCCCGTGAAATTCACGCGACGCACGGCGGGGTGCGCGATCAGCCGCTCGACGATGGCGGGCGCATCTTCGGGGGCATTCGTCACGACGTTGACGACGCCGTCGCCGAGTCCCGCTTCCTGCAACACGCTGCCGATCATCCGATGCACGGCGGGGCAGGCCTCCGACGCCTTCAGCACCACCGTATTGCCGCACGCGAGCGGCATCGCGATTGCGCGCGTGCCGAGGATCACGGGCGCATTCCACGGCGCGATGCCGAGCACGACGCCGCAAGGCTGACGCACGGCGAGCGCCAGGTTGTCGGGCGTGTCGGTGGGAACAATGCTGCCGTCGATTTGCGTCGTCATGGCTGCGGCTTCGCGCAGCATGTTCGCCGCGAGATGTACGTTGAAGCCGTACCAGTTGGCCATCGCGCCCGTTTCGGCGATACCCGTTTCGATGAATGCGCCGGCCCGCGCGTCCATGATGTCAGCGGCCTTGAGCAGACGCGTGCGGCGCTCTGTGGGCGGCAGCGCCGACCATGCGGGGAACGCGGCTGCGGCGGCATCGACGGCCGCGTCGGCGTCTGCCAGCGTGGCAGCGGGCGCGCGCGAAGCCACGGCGCCCGTGACGGGATTCAGGCGCGCGAAAGTCGCGCCGCTAACGGCGGCGCAATCCTTGCCGCCGACCAACATGCTCACTTCGTTCACGATGGCTGTCTCCTTTGTCGACCGGAACGCCCGGCGTCATTGCAAGCCGGGCGTCGTGCGTCGTCATTCCGCGCGCTTGTAGGCCTGAAGGCCGGGCTTGATCGACTTCTGGTCGAGGAATTGTTTCAGTCCTTCTGCACGTCCGTTCTCAGGGTCGCGCAACTGGGCCTGGTCGAGCTTCGCGTACAGATAATCTTCGTTCTGTTCCCACGTCAGCTCGCGGCAGCGCTTGAAACCATGCTTCGCGACGCGCAGCACGACGGGGTTCTTTTCGAGCAGCTTCGCTGCCAGCGCAATCGTCTCGGCGCGCAACTGCTCGCGCGGCACGCTCCGGTTCACGAGACCCATGGCGGCGGCCTCCGTTCCCGTGAAAGTGTCGCCCGTCATGATGTAGTAGAGCGCCTGCCGATGCCCGACCGTATCCGCCATGGCCTTGCTGACGAGGTTGCCCGGCGGAATGCCCCAGTTGATCTCCGAGAGGCCGAATACGGCCTCGTCGGCGGCGATCGCGAGGTCGCACGCGACCAGCGGCGAGAAGCCGCCGCCGAAGCACCATCCGTTGACCATCGCGATGGTCGGCTTCGAATACATGCGCAGCAGTTTCCATTGCCACTGGCACGCATCGCGGCGAATCTTTTCCTGCAGTATTTCCGGGCCTGCATCGACTTCGCGGAAGTATTCCTTCAGGTCCATGCCGGCTGTCCATGCATCGCCTGCGCCCGTCAGGACTAGTACCCTGGCGTCGGCGTCGAGTTCGAGCGTCTCGAGTACCTGCACCATTTCGCTGTTGAGCGTGGGACTCATTGCATTGCGCTTCTCCGGGCGATTGAACATCACCCATGCAATGCCTTCCTCGACCTTCACGTCGACCGTCTTCCAGCGACCCTCATAACTTGCCATGTTCGTAGCTCCAGCGCGTGTTGCGCGTATCAATGTATGCCGTGATGTCCGAGTTACCCGACAGCGTTTTAATATCAGGTAGCCTGATACGAAGTCTATTATCAAGCAGCCTGATAAACAATCGTTCTATCCTCGGTGAAAACCCTCGTATGGGAGTGGGCACGTTCGGCACGCGTGCCACGGATGGCGCCTGGATATGGCTTCGCGCGGCGTTCGCGGTGCGGCGCACGATAGAGATGTCCCTGTTCCCTGGGGTATTCACCAAAAGCATTCGCCTTGCATTGTCAGGTGGCCTGATATTAAATGCGCTCCATCGCGGTGATCTGTTGCGCGTTCTCACGAACGCGCTTTTATTCGGCCACAATATCAGGTTGCCTGATATATGCGGAGGCGGCCTCAAAGCGTTTGCAGGTATCGACACAACAATCAGGTGACAGACATGAAATCCAGAACAGCACTGCCAGGAGACGGCATGACGATGCAGCCCATCGCGGGCACGGGCGCCGTCATGACATTGAGCCTTTGTTTCGCGATCGCCCTATTGGAGGGGCTGGACCTGCAATCGGTCGGCGTCGCCGCGCCACGCATGGCGCGCGAATTCGGCCTCACAGTCGCGCAGATGGGGCTCGCGTTCAGCGCGGGCACGTTCGGCCTGTTGCCCGGCGCGATGTTCGGCGGCCGTCTTGCCGACCGCATCGGACGCAAGCGCGTGCTGATTCTTAGCGTGTGCGTGTTCGGCTTGCTGTCGATCGCGACGGCGTTCGTCAGCAGTTTCAACATGCTCGTGCTCGTACGCGTGTTGACGGGCATCGGTCTTGGCGGCGCGCTGCCGAACCTGATCGCGCTATCGTCGGAAGCGGTCTCGCCGAAGGCGCGCAACACGGCCGTGAGCGTGATGTATTGCGGCATCCCATTTGGCGGCGTGATCGCATCGATCATCGGCATTGTCAGCGTCGGCGATACGGGCTGGCGTCACATCTTCTATGTAGGAGGCGCGGGGCCGCTGTTGCTGGTGCCGCTGCTGGTTGCCTTGCTGCCCGAGTCCAACGCGTTTCGCAAGGCGTCGCACGGCACGAACCTGACGCCTGCACCCGTTAGCGAAGTGCTGTTCGGCGCGAGCCGCGGCCTCTCGACGCTGCAAATCTGGATCAGCTACTTCTGCACGCTGATCGTCCTGTACTTCCTGCTCAACTGGCTGCCGTCGCTGATGGCCGCGCGCGGTCTCGCGCGGGCCGAAGTCGGCTACGTGCAGATCTTCTTCAACATCGGTGGCGGCCTCGGCGCGCTGTGCATCGGCATGTTGATGGACCGTCTGCGCGGAGCCGTCGTCGTGTCCGGCATGTACGTCGGGATCATTGCTTCGCTGGCGGCATTGTCGGTTGCGCCGGGCTTCGCGGCGCTTGCTGTATCCGCATTCTTCGCCGGGATGTTCGTTATCGGCGGGCAATCGGTGCTGTATGCGCTCTCCGCCGTTTTCTATCCGACGGCGATGCGCGGCACGGGCGTCGGCGCAGCGGTGGCGGTGGGGCGGGTCGGCTCGGTGGTGGGGCCGCTCGCAGCGGGCCAACTGCTGGCGATGGGCCGCAGTTCGTCGACGGTGATCGGCGCAAGCATTCCCGTCACGCTGATCGCCGCCGTTGCGGCGCTGCTTCTCATCCGCCGCCCGCGCGCGACCGATTGATTCTCGACTTCAAAAAACTAATCACACTGTTTGGAGACAACGACATGCAAACAACACCGGCCCGCTTTCTGATATGCGGCGCAATCTGCACATTGAGCACGACTGCTTTCGCGCAATCGAGCGTCACGCTCTACGGCATCATCGACACGGGCATCGAATACGTATCGCATGCGAATGCCGCGGGCGATCACGTGTTTCGCATGCCTGCTGTGACGGGCGAATTGCCGTCGCGCTGGGGGCTGCGCGGCGTCGAAGATCTGGGCGGCGGCTACAGCGCGATCTTCACGCTCGAAAGCGGCTTCAATGTGCGCGACGGCAGTTCGGGGCAGGGCGGACGGCTGTTCGGCCGCCAGGCCTTCGTCGGCCTGAAGAGCGCCTATGGCACCGTCGCGTTCGGGCGGCAATACACGATGACCTATCTGGCGCTGCAGGGCGCCGACATCATCGGGCCGGACATCTACGGTATGGGTTCACTCGATGCGTACGTGCCCAATGCGCGCGCCGACAATTCCGTCACCTACATGGGCACCTATAAGGGCGTCACGCTGGGTGCTGGGTATTCGTTCGGACGCGATTCGGCGGGCACGGGCAACTCGCCGGGCCAGGGAACGTGCGCGGGGTCGGTGCCGGGACACGCAACGGAATGCCGCGACTGGTCGGTGATGCTCAAGTACGACGCGCCGAACTTTGGCGTGGCGGCGTCGTATGAAGAGCAGCGCGGCGGCGCCAACGCGGCTGCTAATTTTTTCGACGGCGTTGCGACCACTCCGCTCACCAATGCCGCCGACAAGGACGCGCGCACGCATGTCAGCGCGTATGCGCAGTATGCCGGCGTAAAGGTCGGCGCGGGCTGGCTCGGCCGCCGCGTCGTCACCGACTCTCCCGCCGTGCCGAACGTGCGCTCGAATCTGTTCTTCGTCGGCGCTTCGTATTACGTGACGCCGGCGTTTCTCGTCGATGGCGAGGTGTTCCGCATCGTCAACAGCGACCACGATACGCGCGCGACCATGGGCACGCTGCGCACGACCTATCTGCTGAGCAAACGTTCGTCCGTCTATGCCCAGGCCGCGTATCTCGCGAACAGCACGAAGGCGCGCTACTCGGTGAGCGGCGGCGGTGGGGGCACGACGCCGGCGGCGGGCATGGGGCAGACGGGCGTGATGGTCGGCATCAAGCACATGTTCTAGGAGATATCGGATGAAGACTTCTGCGATTGCATTGTGCGTGTCGGCCACGCTTGCCGCCTGCGGCGGATCGTCGAGCAATACGTCGACGTTGCCCCGCCTGAGCGCGGCGACGCCCGCGACGCTCGCCGGAAGCTGCGCGACGCTCGCGGCCAGGCTCACGTTTGCGAATACGACCTTCACGTCCGTGCAGGACGTGCCTGCGGGCACGCTGACAGTAGCGGGCAAGCCGATCGCCGAGCATTGCGTGATCGAAGGGCAGATGAACCAGCGCGTGAGTTCCGTCGATGGCAAGACGTATGCGATCGGCTTCGAGATGCGTCTGCCCGTTGCCTGGAATGGCCGTTTTTTCTACCAGGCCAACGGCGGGCTCGACGGCAACGTGCTGACTGCAACGGGCGAAATCGGCGGAGGCGGCCCACTCAACGATGCGCTCAACATGGGCTTCGCCGTCATCAGTTCTGACGCGGGACACTCGTCGTCGCAGAACCCGCTGTTCGGTCTCGATCCGCAAGCGCGCATCGATTATGGCTATAACGCGGTCGCGACGCTCACGCCGATGGCGAAGCAGGTGATCAAGACCGCGTACGGCAAGGCGCCTGATCGCAGCTATTTCGGCGGCTGCTCGAACGGCGGGCGTCATGCGATGGTTGCAGCGGCGAGGTCGTCGGCGGAGTACGACGGCATCATTGCGGGCGACCCGGGCTTTCATTTACCGAAGGCGGCGATCGGCGAAATGTGGGGCGCGCAGCAGTTCGCGAAAGTCGCGACGGCAACGACGACGAACGGCCTGCCCGACATCAAGACGGGTTTTACGGCGGCCGAGCGACAACTGGTGGCGTCGCGGATCGTCGCAAAGTGCGATGCACTCGACGGCGTCGCGGACGGCATGGTTCACGACATCAAAGCGTGTCAGGCGAACTTCAGCCTGGCCAACGACGTGCCGACCTGCTCCAGCAACGTGCGCGACGGCACGTGTCTAACCGCTGCGCAGAAGGACGCGATCGGCAACGTGTTCTCCGGCGCGCGCAACAGCGCGGGGGCCGCGCTCTATGCGAGCTTTCCATACGACGCCGGTATCAACGGCGCAAATTGGACCTTGTGGAAGCAGAGCAATTCGATCGCGCTCGATCCCGCGGCGGCCGCCTTCACGTTCACGACGCCGCCGCAGAGCGCATCGTTGCTCAGTCAATTGTCCTCGTACGCGCTGAACTTCAGCATGGACACCGATGCGCCGACAATCTTCGCTACCAATGGCGTCTACACGGAATCGTCGTGGTCGTTCATGACGCCGCCCGATGAGACTAATCTGAGCGCGCTGAAACAGCGGGGCGCGAAGCTGATGGTGTATCACGGCACAAGCGATCCCGTGTTTTCGTCGAACGATACGACTGACTGGTATCAGCGCCTGATGGCCGCGAACGCGGGCGATGCGAGCAACTTCGCGCGGCTCTATACGGTGGCGGGCATGAACCATTGTTCGGGCGGTCCAACGGCGGACCAGTTCGACATGCTGACACCGATGATCGCGTGGGTCGAGCAGGGCCAGGCGCCCGACAGCGTGATCGCGACGGCGCGCGATGCAAGCAACGCGATACCGAACAGCGAGGTGCCCGCCGATTGGGGCGCGGGACGCACCCGGCCGCTGTGTCCGTATCCGAAGGTCGCGCGTTACAAAGGGGGTGACGTGAACTCGGCGGCAAGCTTCTCATGTAGTTGAAGCAACTGTTGTCGACGCAGTCTCACATGACGCACCAGGACGAAAGGTAAGCGTCGCTTGACAGGTCTGGCGAGTGACGAATACGCGCTTGTGATGATGCGTCTTGAATCACACGCCAGACAGCCAGTCAGGCTAAAGCAAATCGACGTCCGTGCCGATAAAGCGGATGCGGCCGTCCGAGCGTCAATGGCGCTACATCATGCGCTGAATTCTTCGCATAGGAATAAGGAAATGAGTGACGGCGCGCAATAGCCCTAAATAATAGTTACTGAGAGATTGACATGAAAGTTCGAGCTATCACCACTTCGCTCATCGGCACCTTGCTCCTCGCAGCATGCGCTGGCAGTCCATCGATGACGCAACTCCCGCCCGATCGCGGTCATGACGTAACCGTTGCACTCGCCAACGGCGTGGGCGATCTCCAGATCGATTCTGGTTCCTTTGAGATCTCGGATGAAGCGAAGAAGGAACTACTGGGTGCGTTCCACACCGAGATGACGAAAATCGGCGTACCGGTAACGCCCACCGGCGCACCCGTCACGCTGCATGTCAGTGAATTCAAAACACGACCGGTGGCGGCTCGGATCCTGCTCGGCGTTCTCTCGGGCAGCGACCATATCAAGGGAACGGTATCGGTCGCCGGAACCGGATTCGATGTGGCCGACACAGGGGTTTCGGTCGTTGGTGGGCTGGGAGTGGTCGCGAGAAACGTGGGCACTCAAACCGCGGACGGAATCGGGCAACTCGCCGGGGTAACGGTCAAGTAAGTTGGAAGCGGGACTACCCTGAATTCCTGACAGATGAAAATGAAAATCCGCAAACTTCTACTTCTTGCGTGCAGCGCCGTCAGCACGGCGGGTTGTGTATCGAACTTCCAGGATTCAACGAAGACAGATGCCGCAACAATCGTGTTCCGCAAGGAAGGTGATTTTACGGCGCAGGCGTTTATCTATGACGGCGCGGCAGAATGCACGAATCGCCACAAACTTCCGATGATGACGGCGGCGAAGGAAGTCGCCAGCAAGGTTGACACGCGAGCGCCACTGTCATTTTCGATGTTCTATACGAAGAACATGGGAATCGCGGAGAGATATTGTGTTGCGACGCGAACCTTCACACCTGAGCCGTCACATCGTTATCTTGCTTCTTTGTCGGTGATTGATGGGCACTGTCAATTGAACCTCAGTGACGAAGGAACACCAGCCAGCCCCATCGACCCGCCATCCAGAACCGAGTCACAGACGAAGTCATGGAAGCGTGCGCTGAGCGAGCAGGGGCCCTTCTGCTAGCGTACCGTCGCCTTAGCAACCGGATCAAACGGAGCGTTGGTAAATCAATTGAATGGAAAATGAAAGTTCTAAGAAATGTAGGGCGTTTTCCCGTTAGCCGTACGTTGTTTACGTTGACTGCGGTGGCGATACTGGCTGGGTGTGAAACTATTCCGAGCACCCAATCGAATACTGCGACACCGACACAGAAACAGGCTTTGGCAGCCGAGATTGTCAAGTTTGGAATCGAAGGTGATGTGAGCAATTCGAGCTCGATTGCACAAACGTTTAACGTGACATTCACAATCAAAGACCGCTACCAGGCGTTGATAGGCGGAGATTCAACCGAATGGTACCGGGTGTTCCAGAAGCAGCGATCCTTTACACCCAGATCAACTTATACTCTGCAATACCACAAGGGGAAACTCTCGAACGCGTCGCTCGACCTAAACGTTAACGGGGGATATTGTTTGACGCCGAATGATGTACAGGAAGCAATCCCTGCGCACTATCGAGGTCAAGGAAAATTGGCCGGAATATTGGGAATCTTTGAGCCGACCGGAGAGAAATTGAAGAACTCGACGATGTTCTCATTTACACCGGATAATTCGTGTCTGAAATCAGTTTCCTTTTGGTCTAGAACTTGATCTGGTGTTTGTGGCCGACGCCGGACATTTGAACCTCGAAATGGACCTGCGTTGGCCTGAGCCGGTGCGCGGGCGTTTAACGTGCTACCGGCAGTCCCCGGATGATGGCCGGTCGGCACGATGCCTTAGCTCTTCAGTCGTCTCGCCCTCGCCATCGGGTCGCCAGCCTGGTGGTTCGACAATGAACCCACAAATATCGCGCACCGAACGCGACGAAAGGAGATCGCGCCACAACGCACGCCAGTGGTCAAACTCAATTGCGAGCAGGTTGCCGGTCGTAATCGGCTTGACGAGACCGAAGCGACACGGCACGTCGTGTCGCTCTGCGATATAGGTGCCAAAAAGCCGATCGAACACGATCAGCACACCGCCATAATTGCCGTCCAGGTATTCGAGGTTGCAAGCATGATGCACGCGATGGCTCGAAGGCGTATTGAAGATCCATTCGAGCGGGCCGAGGCGCGGAATCCACGTGACATGCAACCAGAATTGATACAGCAGATTGAGCGAAAGCAGTGTCAGCACGATCTGGGGCGGCATACCGAAAAGCGGTGCAACCAGAAAGAACGTCAACGAACCCGTGAGGCGGCCGGTCCAGCCGAACCGGTATGCGGCAGAAAGGTTGAGCTGATTCGGCGAATGATGCACGGCGTGTGTACACCAGAACCAGCGCATCCGATGCGCGGCGCGGTGATACGAGTAGTAGCAGAATTCCTGGCCGACGAAGCAGGCCAGCCAACCACTCCAATGATTGATCGGCAAAGTCCAGAGTCTGTGCTGCCAGACCCAGTTCATGGCGTTCCCCCAGAACGCGAGCGGTAGCAACCAGCGCAGCGGATACTCACGAACGAGAAAATCGGCGACCGACACGGTAGCTGCTTTCCAGTCGTAGCTTTGTCGACCGTACCGGAGAGCAAGAACCAGCGCCTCAGCCACAGAGGCGACCAGAACCAGAGCATTAGCGTATTTCAGCAACGCAAGCAAAGCAGCCATAACCGGACCGTCGGTTCGATGATGTCGTCCAGCGTAGACCGCAATCCCATGCGCCGCAACTCGTGCGGGAACTGGTGTCACTGGTTAATGGTTGAGCGGCTTCCGCGCGTCTTAGGCGTCGAACGTTCTCTGCCACAGCCTCTCCCGTAAGACATTTGTAGACGCAGTGAAAGAGTGACAAAGGAAAAACGCGCGATCGCCGCGAGGCTATGAGGCTTGCCAGGTTCCGTGAGAATCGCTTCTACGACACGAGCGATCGTTCGTAGGTCGCCACGTTCGGCAGGTGATTTCACAATGAAACAGCTTGGCTTGCCGGCGCTCGATGAACGGTGCAGGGTTTGCGCATTTTTCGACTGAACGGCAATCGGTCGAGGACCTCACGACGCCCGAGTGCCAGTGCTTGAAAGCGCTGTGTTCGTCGTGCGAAAGGTGATGCGTATTGCCGGCCGGGATATCGGTTGTGCGCGCATGGCGAACGCGTGTCTCCAGCATTGACGCAGCGAAGATGTCAGGCGATCCCAAAGCAGTCATTCGCTTGGCGACGGAATGTCTGTCTTCGGGGCGTTTAATTGCATGGCGCGCGAAAACACGGCACGCAAGACGTCACCAACGCTAACCGTTCAACCGGACCAGAACGACAATGAGAAGCAACGACGACTCCTCCTCATCAGCATCGATATGGGCGGCAATCCGGACTGAGGCTTCGATCGCGTTACACGCATCCGTGGTGGAGATCACCGGATGGATGATCCCACTCGATCCGACCGCAACCGATGCCGACTACTTTCTGCTTGCCTTCCAGGAACCTTGTTGTGGCGGGTGCGTGCCACGCGATCCTTTCAGTTGCATTGAAGTCATGGCGCATGAGCCGGTTGTGCTCAACGCGGGCCCCGTTTGTCTCCGCGGCCGTCTGGTACGGCTGGTTGACGATCCGGCAGGCTGGCGCTACCGGCTCGAATCGGCTGAGCGCGTCTTTGGCGCAACGGGCGAGTCGGCGTCGCAATCCGGAATGAGCAGGCGAGCGTTTCTTGCGTCGGGGACGGCATTGGGGCTTGCGGCATGCATGCCGGGTCGCTTTGCGGGATACACGGATACGCACACGGACGCTAAACCGGGCGACATCGAGCAGACGAGGTGGCAGGCAACCGCGGGCGTATTGACAATCGACATGCACAGCCATGCTGGCCATGTCATCGTCTCGCGTGATCCGGCTATCGGCGCACATCGGCCGCTGACGCCCGTCAGTGCCCCGATGCGCGCAGGCGGCATGAACGTGATCTGCCTTGCGATCGTCACGGATACGGTTGTCACTCGCGTGTCCGCCGACCGAAAGCGCTTCGAGGCGTGGCGCACGCCGCAACCTGGAGAGCTTTATCAGCTTGGTCAGACGGAGTTTGTACGCGTGAAGGAACTCGTCCAGCGCGAGCAGCTTGAGATCGTGACGAGCGCCGGGATGCTCATGTCGGCCGATACGCAGAAACCACGCGCGATCATTGCGGCAGAGGGCGCCGATTTTCTGGAAGGGCAGCTAAACCGTGTCGACGAAGCGTTTTCGCTCCATCAGCTTCGGCATCTTCAGTTGACGCATTATCGGGTCAATGAACTCGGCGACATTCAGACAGAGGCGCCGGTTCATGGCGGCTTGACCGATTTTGGCGCGGACGTCGTGCGCCGCTGCAATACGCTCGGGATCGTGGTGGATATTGCGCACGGCACCTACGATCTCGTGAAACGGGCGGCGTCTGTCACGACAAAACCACTGGTGCTCTCTCACACGGCGCTGGCAGGACATCCGGGCCCGCGCAGCCGTTTGATCACGGCCGACCATGCGCGCGCGGTCGCTGAGACGGGTGGCGTTATCGGCGTCTGGCCGAGTTCGGGGTCATTCCGCGATCTGGATGGGATGGCGCATGGCTTCAGACGCATGGCGGATGTGGTGGGCGTCGAACACGTGGGACTGGGCACGGATATGCTCGGCTTCATCTCTCCTCCTGTGTTCCGTAGCTATGAGCAGTTACCCGCGCTGGGCGCGGCACTGCTTGCCGCTGGCTTTTCACAGGCAGAAACAGGGCAGATTCTCGGTGGCAATTATCGGCGCGTGTTTGAGGCCTCGGTCATTTGACGACGCATCATCACGACGACAACGGGAGCATCGGACACTCAACCTACGTGCGAAGGATGACCGCGTCGGCTCGTAAACAGTCACGGTCGAATCAAAATCGCGATCCGCAACCGCTCGGTAGAACGTGAGCGGCGGACAGACATAGCCCGCCCCTGTAGGCCGGCTCGTGCCAGGTGCGCGCAATTCCAACAGAGATTGTCGCGACCTGTTCGAATCACCACCGCACATGCGTGTGATCAATCAGGCCGCCCAGAGGCCTGTACCCATTTCAAGACGGCGTCCGTCCGGCGGGAATACGTGCCACGTGTGGTCGGCGTGACGAAAGAAGAACAGTGAGAAGGAACCGTCGTATCGCTCGATCTGAATGCACACGCGACGCACATTGCCGACGCGTGAGCGCTCCAGCAGCCGTACTCGCGCTGTATGCCCACGCGTCGTGCCGATCAGTTTTTCCACCTGAAAGCGAAGTGATGTGTTGCCCACCGCCATATCTCTTCCCCCGATGTCCGATGAATCGATGCTACGCAAAGCGTCACGCGCATCAAATCGGGGGGCAACGGAATCTGTCCTCAGGAAATTCTGATTTGCTTCATCAGGATTTCCCGGGCGGTTGCGGCGTGAAGCGTCGGCATACGACAGTTTTACTCAACCCCGGTGGCCTCCCGGGCGGCTAGTATGCCGTTTGTGCAGGCCGTAATCCGGCCGCGGAGGGGCAAGCGTCAGTGCAAGTGTTGCCCGGTTCAGTTGCCGAAGTAGATCGAACGTGGCGACGTAGGATCTGCTGCTACACGATGGCCTGCCTGATGCGAACCTTTGGCGACCGAACCATAGCCGCTCGCGTCACCATTCTGGGCAGCGACCTTCGCTTCCGCCGCCTGGATGTTCTGCGGATAGTCATCTGGGTTAGATGTAGCCGGGTTGTATCCTGCCTTCTCCAACTGAACCAGCTCTGCGCGAACCTGTGCACGTGTCACATCACCATTCGATTGGGCGAAAGATGCGACGGGAACGACGATGATTGCAGCGAGTGCGACAGCCTTGATGAGCGACTTCATGATTGACCTCCAGTATCTTGTTTTCGGTTCTCGCGGACCTGTTGTTCCGTAACCGTTGAAAAGATTCTAGACGCGGGGAAGTTTAGGGTAAACGCTTGGTCGACCAATTCATTGTTGTGGCATTTAAGACAATGCGACGCCCTACGAATCTGGGTTGTGGGTGTGGATTTGTGTAGCGGGTTCGATCAAATACCACCCTATCAAAGATGCAATTTCCATGCGTTATTTTCATCCGGTACGCGCCCGGTTTCCGATTTAACATTTGGGTCCGGCTCTGGAGGCTGCCGAATTCGCAGGGTCGGGCATAAGAAGACTGGAACAAAACTATCGAATACCAAACGGTCGGGCGGCGTCAGCAGAAACGATGCGCCTGGCAACGTTTAATCCAGATAAGGCCGGAGACAAATTCATGCTGAGCCCTCACGAATTCGCCACCCTCATGCTCGTGAAGTCCGCGCCCGAGCAGATTGACCTGAACCGGGAAGAACTTGACACTCTGCTGGAACGTCAGTTGATCGCGCTCGAAGAGCTCGCGTCTGGCGCCCAGCGTCCCCGCCTCACCCGCGATGGCGATTCAGTCCTTCGCGCCATCACCGGAAAACACTGAGCGGCAACCGTCACGGACGTGTTGAGGATTGCATTGTCGCAACCCGAACGCGTCACGCGTATAGCGACGTGTCTACGGTGACGGTCGATTCCGCAAGCACGCTGTAAAAGCACCGCACATGCGCGCGCCACCTCTGTGCATGTGCGGTCTACTCACGCGATCCCGATGTCCCACGTGACCCGCCAGAATGGTGCGGCACGTCCACGGGAATCGCCCACATGGGAGTTCAACATGCTTAACCAGGACCAGATTGCTACAACCCGACAGGCCAATCTCGATCTGTTTTTCGGCCTGAGCAGCAAGGCAGTCGAGGGCGTCGAGAAACTGGCTGCGCTGAACATTCAGGCGATCCGGGCAACGGTCTCGGACACGTTCGATCTGGCGCAGAAGTCGTTGTCGGTGAAGGAGCCGCAAGACTGGCTTGCGCTGCAAAATGGCGCCGCCGCGACGATCGCAGAAAAGGTACAAAGCTACAGCCGCCAGGTATTCGACATCGCATCGGCGACGCAAGCCGAATTCGCACGGGTTGGACAGGCGCAGGGCGAAGCCTACCGACGCCAGATGCAGACGGTGGTGGAGGACGCGACCAAAAACGCGCCGACCGGCTCTGAGGCCGCCATGGCAGCGCTGAATTCCGCCATCGCGGCCGCCAACACGCTGTATGAAACCTTGCAGGGCGCTGGCCAGCAGGCGGTCGAAGTCACACGGAGCAACCTCGACATGGCCGCCGCAGCCTCGAAGAGCGCCCGACGTGCGATTGATCCCGTATTGCCTGCAGCAAAACGATAGCGGCCGCGTGCCGGTGCCGTCTCTGATGGCGACAGTCGCTCAATAGCAAGGAATCCCTGACAGGGGCGTCACCGGCCTGATAGCTGTGCGAGGCACTCCGGGTTCGCAAGGCCGGCCGTCTCAGGCGGAACGGCTCCGCGATTCCCGGTAATCCGAGCGACGGCAGGCAGCGGTCGCGTTCACTTTCCCATTGCGCGGGTGGAATCAGCAACCGCTCTGTCGCAGCAAGGATGACGCCGCGTGAGTATCCGGCATGGTCAGGAATGCTTATGTCGTCGCCAATGAAAAAATTGCCCTGACCCGCAGTAATGGGCTTTTCATTAGTGCGGCACGACAGCATCTAAATAGTCCGACTATAGTTAAGGGTATACGTTGATTAGTGAGAAAAAGTACGTGATATAGGATTTTTGGCAGGGTCGTCAGGCGCACACGCATGCACACGGGGTCGTGAAGTGTGGTGCGGCCCGGCCGGGGCTTCACGCCTGCGCCGTCATGCACAGCAAGTTATCCAATAACTCAAAGTCTGGAGGATGACATGACAGGCAAGCAGGGCCCCAAAGACGAAGTTCAGGGCATGCGTCGCGGCATGCTGCAAGGCGCCGCGCTGACTGCGGCAATGGCAATGCTTGGCGGAGCGATCACACCGGCACAAGCGGCTGAGGCGGGGCCATTTCCCGCCCACAAGCGCTGGAAGATCGTCTTCGTCAATCATGTGACCACCAATCCCTTTTTCGTTCCGACGCAATACGGCATTCAGGACTCCACGGCTTTGCTCGGCATGGACTACCAGTGGACGGGCTCGGCCAATGCCGACATCGCTGAGATGGTCAATGCCGTGACTGCCGCCATTGCCGGTAAGGCCGACGCGATCGCCGTGCCCATCGTCGATCCAAAGGCTTTCGACAAACCCATCCAGGCCGCGCTCGACGCCGGTATCCCGGTCTTCGCGTATAACGCCGATGCGCCACAGGGTTCCGCGAATCCACGCTTGAGTTACATCGGTCAGGATCTTTATCTGTCCGGGTATCAGATGGGTGAGCGCATCGCCAGTCTCGTCGATAGCGGTCTGGTTGCGCTGTTTATCGCAACGCCGGGGCAACTCAACATTCAGCCCCGGCTCGACGGCGCCGTCGCTGCCATCAAGAAGTCGGGCAAGAAAATCGACGTGCAAACCATTGCCACGGGGGCGACCGTCAACGAAGAACTCTCGAAGATCAAGTCGTTTTATCTGGGCCATCAGGATCTCAAAGGCATGTTTGCCGTCGACGCGGGTAGCACTCAAGGCGTCGCCGAGGTGATGAAAGAGTCCAATCTGCCCGCCAAGGGCGTGCATGGCGGCGGGTTCGACCTGCTGCCGCGCACGGTCCAGCTGATTCACGATGGCTTCCTCGATTTCACGATCGACCAGCAGCCTTACGTGCAAGGCTTCTATACGGTGGTCCAGGCGTTCGTGTTCCTGGCGTCGGGCGGGCTCGTCGGACCGGCCAATGTGAATACCGGCTTGAAATTCGTGACCAAGGGCTCGGTCGATCCTTACCTGAACACCTCCACCCGTTACGAAGGCAAGAGCACGAAGCCTGAAATCGTGCCACGCACGGGGGCGATCAAGGGGTGACCTCTCCTGTGGTGGACGTCAAGAAAGCACAACGACCGCGGCTCTGGCCGCGGTCGTTCGTGCGCTCGAGCGAAATCCGCATCCTCGCGGTGGCGATCATCCTGTGCGCCTACTTCGAGACCGCGAACCACGATTTTCTGCTGACGCACGCGAGCCTCCAGAACCTGTCGCAGTTCATTGCGCCCGTAGCGATCATTGCCTTTGGCGAAATCATGTTGATGATCGGCGGAGAGATCGATCTTTCCGCCGGCATGGTCTTCGCCTTTGCGCCTTTCGTCATGCATTTCGCTCACGAGGCGGGTGCGCCCGCCTGGCTGGCGTTGCTGGCGGGAGTCGTCGCGGCGGGGCTGGTTGGGCTTTTCAACGGCGCGGTATCGGTCTATCTGCGGATCCCTTCGTTTGTCACCACGTTGGGCACGCTGTTTTTCGTGAACGGATTCACGCTGACCATTTCACGCGGCACGCCAGTTTCACCGCCAGAGGAGGGCGTTTTCGCCGAGTTCGTGGGGGCGTGGGGCTACAGTGAAATCATCTGGACAATCGCCATCGCCGCGATCATGCACGTGCTGTTGCGTCACACGCGCTGGGGTTTGCACACGATCGCATCGGGGGCCAATCCGCTGGGCGCGAGCGAAGCGGGCATCCATGTCAGGCGTCTGAAGCTCCGCAATTTCATACTCGCTTCGGTGCTCGCGGGTTTGACCGGCATCCTGGAGGGCTTCCGTATTTCGTCCATCGATCCGCAAGCGGGCGGCAACCAGATCATGTTCCTCGCGGTGGCGGCGGCGGTGATTGGCGGCACGCCACTCGCGGGAGGGTCGGGAACGATCATCGGCGGTCTGATCGGCGCGGCCGTCCTCGGCATTCTGAACGATGGCTTCACGCTGATCGGCATCAACGCGTTTACCTTCAACATGATTCTTGGTGCGGCGATTCTCGCTGCGATGATCTTCAACATCCACGTCGTTCGTCTGGCGCGCAAAGGAGAGTTGTGATGTCCTCGTTGCCGCAAGAGGCATTGCGCGGGGAAGATATCGTCAAGCGATTCGGCGCTGTGACCGCGCTCGATGGCGTGTCCCTGACGCTCAAACAAGGGGAAATTCTCGGCATCCTGGGCGACAACGGCGCGGGCAAGTCGACGCTCATCAAGATTCTCACCGGCTTTCATCAGCAGACGAGCGGCAAGCTGTTTCTTGGCGGCGAAGAGACCTTGTTACGGTCAGTCGATCACGCGCGCGCGCTAGGTGTCGAGTGCGTGTATCAGGACCTGGCGCTCGCGAATTCGCTGAGCATCTATCACAACATGTTCCTGAACAGGGAGATCATTCGCCCCGGTCCGTTTCGCCTGCTGAATCATCGGGCAATGCGCCAGCGCGCCGCGGAATGTCTCGAAGAGATCGGCGTGCATGTTCCGTCTGTCGACCTGCCTGTCGAGCAGCTTTCGGGTGGCCAAAGGCAGGCTATCGCGGTGGCGCGCGCGGTCAACTCGAACGCGCGGATTCTGTTGCTCGACGAACCGCTCGCGGCGATGGGCGCCCGCGAGGCGGGGCTGATCATCGATCTGATCCTGCGCCTGAAGGAAAAGGGCGGTCTGTCGATCATCATGATCATGCACAACTACGCACAGACGCTCGACATTGCCGATCGCGTGATGCTGATGCAACGAGGCCGTGTGACGTATCAGCGCGAGACGGCCAGCACGTCCGTCGCCGAGTTGATGGATATCGTTCGCCGCGAATATCGGACGATGCGCGGGCAGGCATCGTCAAGCTGAATCAACTACGGCAATTCCTCAGGCGCTCGCGAACGAGAAGTTCTTCCTCGCATCGAAGCGCTGACAGTCTCGCGGCGTCTGGATATCCGGTTTTGATGAAAAGTATGCTTTTTGAACGGCCGGTTCTCGTTGCATTCTTGCCAGCCTTCACCTTTTTGGCGGAAGGCAACGCGACACGTCCTTCCAGTGATGCCTGAGCCAATGACATCGAGCGCGAGGGTACGAATCGTTAGCACGGGAGCGAATGGCGGCATCGTGTTCTGCCACGGCATTCCGTCGCAGCGTTGTCGGAGTGCGCTCCGCTCGCATGTTTTCAGATGCGCATTGTGAAATAAGCCTTCGAAAGAAGCCGCTGGCAGCATTCTCGATGCCTCGCGGAGCACCAACACTTCAATCAATCTCTTATAGGAGGTACCAGCGATGCCTACGATCACCACTCCGGACGGCGTAACGATCTTCTACAAGGACTGGGGGTCCGGTCAGCCGATCGTCTTCAGCCATGGCTGGCCCCTGTCGGCCGACGACTGGGACGCCCAGATGATGTTTTTCCTTCACCACGGCTACCGGGTGATCGCCCATGACCGGCGCGGGCACGGTCGGTCCGAGCAGGTCGGCACCGGCAACGACATGGACCACTGGGTCGCCGACCTCGCTGCACTGACCGAACACCTCGACATCCGCGACGCTATCCACATCGGGCACTCGACCGGCGGCGGCGAGGTAGCCCGCTACGTCGCTCGCCACCAGGAGCGGGTCGCCAAGGCAGTACTAGTCGCCTCGTTGACGCCGAACATGGTGAAGACCGACGCGAACCCTGGAGGTCAGCCGCAGGAGTTTTTCGACGGGGTTAAGTCAGGCGTGCTTGGCAACCGGTCGGAGTTTTACCGGGCAGTCCCGGAGGGTCCGTTCTATGGATTCAACCGTCCGGGCGCCAAGCCATCTGAGGCTGTGATCGCGAACTGGTGGCGCCAGGGCATGGCTGGCAGCGCCCAGGCCCACTACGAGACCGTATTCTCCTGGCTGGAGGACTACACCGAAGATCTGAAGAAGATCACTGTGCCGGTACTGGTCATGCATGGCGAAGACGACCAGATCGTCCCGTTCGCCAGTTCGGTGCCCCGCGCGGTCGACCTGCTCGCGAACGGTGTGCTGAAGACATACGCTGGTTTCCCGCACGGCATGCTGACTACCCATGCGGACGTCCTCAACCCCGACCTTCTCGAGTTCATCAAATCCTGACGGGACGCCAGCCCGAACCAGAACCAGGCAATTCGAGCGGCGCGCTCCACGGGTGCGCCACTCGACCTACGTGTCCGCTTAGGGTCAACCTGATCCAACCGCGTCAGGCAGAAGTTGGCTGCCCTATGATATGAGGCGTCGTTGCATCACTCGCTGTAGCTGTGGATTCCTGTGATCTGCTAGCGACCGTGGCACAGTGGCGCGCGTGTCTGCGCTCAAACGCGAAGGCCGCGGCGCATCTTTCGGAAATGTGACACGCGCGTGCGTAGCGTCGGTGCGCGTCGCCAGGACACGTGCCAGTCAAGTCGTGCAAGCCGTTATCGCAAGTGCTCTGACCAACGCGTCAAACACGTGCCGCACCCGCTTGGGTACGGGGCCGCGCTGCGGCCGGTAGACATAGAGATTCCATGGATCAGGATCGCTGCGCGGTAGCACCCGTACGAGCCGGCCCTCCGCCAGTTGCTCGCGCACGAGGTACTCTGGGCACTGGCTGATGCCGCGCGCTGCGATACAGCCGAGCACTTCAATCTCGGGGTCGTCGGTGACGAGTGCCGGCAGCGGCGGGACGAGCTGACGGTTATGGCGAAACGTCCATGGCCATGCACGGCCGGTGCTGCGCTCGATTAGCGCGGTCAGCGGCATGCCGAGCAATGCATCGACGCTTTTCGGCACGCCGATCGTATCGAGCAGGCGCGGTGCCGCAACAGTGTGAATCGGCAGCGCGCCGACGCGCCGCGCGATGAAGCGGCCATCCGTGATGAAGCCAGCGCGCACGCCGATATCGATCTGCTCGTCGACGACGGACGACAGCGTATCCGACAGGCGCATGTCGATCACAATCCCAGGCTGCTCTTCCATCAGTTGCATCAGCACGGGAGCGACAAAGCGCCTGCCGAGTCCGCCCGGGGCGGTGACGCGCACCGTGCCGCTGATTGAACCCGCCTGATCGCTGTTCACCTCGAACAGGTCGTCGACCGACTGCAGGAGCGCGTACGCACGCACGGCAAAGCTCTTCCCGAACGTCGTGATGCGCACGCTGCGCGTGCTGCGATGAAAGAGCGTTTCGCCCAGTCGTTCTTCGAGCTGCTGGATTGCACGTGTGACGACCTGAGGCGACGTGCCGAGCCGGCTCGCCGTCTCGCGGAAACTGTCCGATTGCGTCGCTGCCGTGAAGATACGGATGAGTTCGATCTGGTTGTCCATGGTCTGCCGGTTTTCTGTCCGTCGATGCCGTCGATGCCGTCGATGCATCTTAGCGCAGCAGAACGACGCTGCAATTATTCCTTGAACGGGAATTCTGAATGCCCCGTCTGGTCATTCTCTTCGACATCGGTGCTCCGCATAATGCATTGCATGCGGTTAGCCGCGATTCAACTGGAGATCATCATGAACGCATCGGATACCTCGACAGATAGCAGCCATTTCCGTCAACTGGAAGGGAAGGTCGCGCTCGTTACGGGCGCGAGTTCTGGCATTGGCAGGGCAACGGCGATCCTGCTCGCGCAACGAGGTGCGAAAGTGATTGTCACGGCGCGACGTCGAACTGAACTGGACGAAGTCGTGGCCGCGATCACGGCGGCGGGCGGAGACGCGACCTCGCTCGTCGTCGACGTGACAAAAGAGGACGACATTGCCGCGATGGTGAGGCTTGCGGTCGATACTTACGGCAAGCTTGACATCGCGTTCAACAACGCGGGTACGGAAGGTATTTTTGCGCCGCTCGTTGAACAGAACAAGGAACGCTTTGACATGGTGTTCGAACCAAACGTGCGTGGCGTTTTCAACAGCATGAAATATGAAGCGGAAGTCATGCTGAAACAGGGTTTTGGAAGCATTATTAACAATGCGTCGATGGGTGGGGTGATCGGCTTCGAGAACGCGTCACTCTACATCGGCACGAAGCATGCTGTGATCGGAATCACGAAGACGGCGTCGATCGAATGGTTCAGGCGCGGCGTGCGCGTCAATTCTCTATGTCCGGGGCTGATCGAGACGCCGTTCCATCATCGTGGCATCTGGCCGTCGGTCGAGGCGCAGCATGCGTTTGCCGCCAGCACGCCAGCGGGCCGCTTCGGTTCCGCCGAGGAAATGGCGACGGTCGTCGCGTTCCTCGCATCCGACGACTCGTCGTATGTGTCCGGTCATGCGCTGCTTGCGGACGCTGGCTATTCCATCGCCTGAAGGTTCCAGCGCGGCGCGCGGCTCGTTCATTTTCAAGAGGTCATCATGAATATCAGCATCATCGGAGCGGGAAACATCGGCAAGGTGCTCGCACGTCGTTTCGTCGAAAATGGGCATGCCGTGCGGATCGCGAACTCGCGCGGAGCGGCATCTTTGAGGGAAATTGCGAAGGAAACGGGCGCGACGGCAAGCGACGTGCAGGATATCGTCGCGGACGCGGACGTGATCGTCGTGACGATTCCGCAAGCCAGGGTGACGAATTTGCCGAAAGGTCTGTTCGAGAACGCAAAGTCGTCAGCTGTCGTCGTGGATACAGGTAACTATTACCCTCGTCAACGTGATGGTCGCATCGAAGGCATCGAGATGGGCGCGCCCGAAAGCCGCTGGGTTGAGGAGCAGATCGGCCACACCGTCGTCAAGGCGTTCAACAACATTTATGCCGCGCACCTCGAAGGGATGGGCAAGCCGGCTGGTACGTCGGGACGCATCGCGCTGCCCGTGGCAGGCGACGACCCGACAGCGAAGGAAGTCGTGTTCGGACTCGTCGATCAGATCGGCTTCGATCCAGTAGACGCAGGCACGATCGCTGACTCATGGCGGCAGCAGCCCGGCTCGCCTGTCTATACGGGCGATTTCGATGTACAAGGCGTTAAAGATGCGCTGGCGCGGGCGACGAGGGAGCGCACCGAAAGCTGGAAGGCGACGCCCACAAGTCCTGGCACGTTTGATCGTCCGGCCTGAAGTGATGTCCGGATGAACCGAGCCCGCGCGCGACGAGCAGTCAGTGTCCCGCCAGGGCTCGCGCCGACACATTCGGCGCGAGCCGGCCAACAGCGGACATTGCCGCGATGAATTCCGACACAATGAAGGTGTCTGTGATGAAAGGAAGGCGGACGCCTTCTTTAGACAGGCGTCCAGATCCTCATCGCGCCAGATAAAAGTCCAAGGGGATAAGCTCCACGGCCCATCCGCCTTCTTCGCCCAGTGTGGCAGCCGGGTGCATGGACGCGATGCGTAACGCCTCGTCAGGGCTGTCCGCCTCGATGATGAACAGGCCGCCCACGACTTCCTTCGACTCGGTGTAAGGCCCATCGGTGATGCGCGTTTCTCCAGTGCGCGGGCGGAGGGTCTTCCACTTGTCCAGATCGCCAAGAGAGGCGGAAATCAGAACCTTGCCGGTAGCGCGCATCTTCTCGTCCAATGCCGGGCACTGGTTCACCATTTCCTTGATTTCGTCTGGCGCCATCGCGGCGAATTTTTCGGGGGAGAAGTAGGCCAGGCCGAGGTATTTCATGGGAGATCCTTTGAATGGGGTTCAGTGACGACGAATCTGATGATCGGAAATCGACAATGCCCTGGCTAGTTTGTAGCATGTCTCGCCAGCCTGTCCGCTTTGGGCCCCCTCCTGATTTGTACTGCAATACAAAATGCGAGGTCGGCGCGACAAACGGATCAAACCAAACGGATCAAACGACTTTCTCGAACACCACGCCCTGAGGACGGCCGCAATCCGCGATTGGCGCAAATGCGAGGTCGCGTGCTTCGGCCTCGTCGACGCCGAAACCGCGTAACAGGGCGAACATGGATTGTTCGGTGTAGTCGTCGGGCTGGATCCAGTACGCAACAGCCGTCACACCTGAATCCGCAATCCCCGGCTCTTCAAGCGGTAAACCAGTTGCGGCCTCGTAATACCTAGCGTGCGCGCCGCCGCCGACAGATTGCCGTCGGCGCGCTGCACCGCGCTCTTGAGCAGCGCGGTTTCGATGTCGTCGAGCGATGTCGGTTGCGCATCGTCGCCGCCGATGCCGAGCAGCAGGCTGTTCACCTTGCGCGTTACCCGCTGGACTTCGCCGCCTGTATCGCCCGCCTGCGCCTGCAGCGCACTCGCTGCCGTGAGCGAACCATCGCCGCCGATACCAAAACTCCCGGTTTCGATGCTTTCGCCGCTCGTGAACAGATGGCCGATATCGATTGCGCCGCCGTCGTTGGCGAGAATCACGCCACGCTCCACGATGTTCTCCATCTCGCGGATATTGCCCGGCCAGGCGTAGTTCAGTAGCGCGTCTAGCGCACGTGGCGTGAAGCCCGTGACGTCGCGCTCATGACGCTCGCGATACTTGCGCAGCATATGATTGAGCAGCACGGGCAAGTCCTCGCGTCGTTCGCGCAGCGACGGCACGCGAATCGGAAACACGTTCAGGCGGAAGTACAGGTCCTCGCGAAAGCGGCCCGCGCGGATCTCATCGCGCAGATCGAGATTGGTCGCGGCGACGACGCGCACGTCGACACGTTTGGTCTCCGTGCCACCGACGCGCTCGACCTCGCCTTCCTGCAGCGCGCGCAAGAGCTTGCCTTGCGCGGTCATGCTGAGAATGCCGATCTCATCGAGAAAGAGCGTGCCGCCATGCGCACGCTCGAAGCGCCCGGGTCGGCTTTGCGTTGCGTCGGTATAGCCGCCTTTCTCCACGCCGAAGAGCTCGGATTCGACCAGCGCCTCGGGAATCGCAGCGCAATTCACTGCAACGAAGGGGCCAGCGCTGCGCGTGCTGATCCGGTGCAGCGTTCGCGCGCACACTTCCTTGCCGACCCCGCTCTCGCCGAGAAACAGCACGGTCGCGCGCGTACTCGCGACGCGTTTGATCATGTGGCACACCGCATTGAACCCGGGCGACGCGCCGACCATGTTTTCGTCGCCGAACGTGCCTTCGCCACGTTCACCACCTTTGCCCGGCGCGGAAAGCCCCTGGGTGAAGGCCTGCGCCTTCATGAAGCGCAGATCGTCGACAGCTTCCTCTCCCCATTCCTCGACCGGCTTGCCGATGATGCGGCAATGCGGCTGACCGAGCGCGCGGCATTCCACCTCGCGATAGAGAATCGGGCGGCCCATGAAGACGCTCGTATAACCTGCCGCATAGCCGAGCTGCATCCAGCACACCGGCTCAGCGCCGATGCCGTAGATCCGCACGTGCTCCTCGTCTTCCGCGCAGTTCTTCCAGATGAATTCGCCGTAGTATTTGCCGCGCTCGACGTCGATGTCGAGGCGCACCGGCTCCACCATCGTCATGCCCTCGAGCATGTGCAACTGCGGCCCGACCGCGAACATCTCCGTGATGCTGTTCTCCGGACGCACGCGGCGCGCGAGTTCGGCATCGCGAGCGCCCGAGTTGTAGCCCATGCGCGTGAGCAGGCCGCGTGCGGCATCGATCCCGAGGCTTTCGATCAGCTCACGGCGCATCGAGCCCATCGCGCCCGTGTGTACGAGCACCATGCGCTGCTCGTCGAGCCAGATGCGGCCGTCACCGGGCGAGAAGTGCAGCCGCGACATCAGATCCGCGATGTCGGGATAGCGGAGGCTGTCGACGGGGGCGCCCTTGGGCGCGACCATCGACATGCCGTCTTGCGCGCTCGCGGGCGCTTTCTCGCGGCGTGGCATTGCTCGTGTCTCCTGCTGTCTGGTCATATTCATTGCGCCACGATAGGCGATCTCCGTACGTGGAGCAATGCTTTGCCGCATGGTTCGTGGATGGCGCCAGCGGCGCCATCGGTGCGTTCCCTGATACGGATTTGATCGATACGCGGCGCACGAAATGATGGGCTTTTCGAGCATTTCATCAAACCGATTGTGCGCGCATCCGGGCCGCACTGCCTGCTTCCGGAAATGATCGGTTGTCGTCATGGCCTTGCAGGGTAAGGGCTTCACGGCCTCACACCGCTGCCGTCGGCTCGCCTGCAAACCCACGTTGGCATACGTGTTGCCTTATAGGGTCCGCAAGCCGGTTCCCGATCAAATCATTCAATCACAACGCCGGCCATGAACACGAAACCCAAGGAGACAGCGATGCAACTGCCCGCTTATGCGCAGCCCCCACGTGCGTTTGACATCACCCGTCGCTATGTGCGCTTCAGGGAGCAGAGGGACGACGGCTTCGTCGAGTTCGATTTCTCTATTGGCGACCCGGCCCTGAGCGTCGAGCTCGTGATGCCGTTGCGCGACTTCCAGTCGTTCTGCCGCGCGAATCGCGTGATCTATCTGACGCGAGACGAAGGCACGCAGCTCGACCACGATCAGGCGAAGTGGCGCTACGGCCAGCCCGGACTCTCTGAATGAACACCCAAAGAAAGGAGTGAAGTATGCAGATCGACATCAAGACTTCGGCTGTCGAGCAGGTGCGGCAGACCTTCTCTCACGTCGCCCGGCGGCTTGGCGCAGACAAGCCCGCGTCGCGCTATCAGGAAGCCACCTTCGACTTGCAGCCCGAGGTGAATTTCCACTATCGACCGCTGTGGCAGCCGGAGTTCGAGCTCTATGACAAAGGGCGCACCGCTATCGTGATGAGCGACTGGTATGCGTTCAAGGACCCGCGCCAGTACTACTACGGCGCCTACACCATCGCCCGCGCGAAGCAGCAGGACACGATGGAGAAGAACTTCGAGTTCGTCGCAAAACGTCGCCTGCTCGCTGATCTTTCCGACGACGCGAAGGCGCATATTGCTGCGCTCATGGTGCCGCTGCGTCATGTCGAATGGGCCGCCAATACGAATAACTGCTTCGTGACAGGCTATGGCTGGGGCACGGCCATCACGCAGGCGACGATGTTTCATTGCATGGATCGCCTTGGCATCGCACAGTACCTGTCGCGCATCGGGCTCGCGCTGGACGGCAATCAGGGCACGTCGCTCGTCGACGGCAAGGAGCGCTGGATGAGCGATCCCATGTGGCAAGGACTGCGTCGCGTGGTGGAGGACACGATGGTCGTGAAGGACTGGTTCGAGACCTTCGTCGCACAGAACCTGGTGCTCGACGGCCTGTTGTATCCGCTCGTGTATCGGCATATCGACGAGCGCATCGCGCGTCTATATGGCCCGGGCTTCGGCATGCTCAACGAGTTTGCAAGCAGCTGGTTCGATGAAACGAGCCGCTGGGTCGACGCGACTATCAAGACGGCGGCCACGGAATCGCCTGAGAACAAGGTATTGCTCGCGCAGTGGGTAGCGAAGTGGCGGACGGCCGTGCTCGATGCACTGAAGCCGCTCGCGATCGCAGGTCTCGGCGACGACGCGCATCACGCACTCGAACACATCGCACAAACCTTCGACGCACGTGTCGCGAAACAAGGCATGGAGGTGAGTCATGGCTGATTCCGTTTTCATCGCGTTTCAGGCCAACGACGATTCACGGCCGATCATCGAGGCTATTCAAGCCGACAACCCGCATGCCGTCGTCAACGCGTTTCCCGCGATGGTCAAGATCGATGCCGTCGGCAAACTCGTGATCCGGCGCGAATCGATCGAAGCACTGATCGGACGTGAGTTCGATTTGCGCGAACTGCAACTGAACCTGATTTCACTCGGCGGCAACATCGACGAGACGGACGACGAATTCATCCTCGAATGGAAAGCCTGAACGGCGACATAAAGGAGACAGGACAATGAGCACACAACAGGCAACCCCGAAGAAGCTGAGTATCAAGGAAAACTACGCGATGCTCACACGCGGACTCGGCTGGGAAACCACCTATCAGCCGATGGACGAGGTCTTTCCGTATGACCGGTTCGAAGGCATCAAGGTACACGACTGGGACAAGTGGGAAGATCCGTTCCGCCTCACGATGGACGCCTACTGGAAGTATCAGGGCGAGAAGGAGCGCAAGCTTTATGCGATCATCGATGCCTTCCAGCAGAACAACGGCCAGTTCAACGTCACTGACCCGCGTTATATCAACGCGCTCAAGCTCTTCCTCACTGGCGTGAGCCCGCTCGAATACGCGGCGCATCGCGGCTTCGCGCTGGCGGGGCGCAACTTTCGTGGCGCGGGCGCGCGCATCGCATGCCAGATGCAGGCCATCGATGAACTGCGTCATGCACAGACGCAGGTGCATACGATCAGCCACTACAACAAGTACTTCAACGGCTTTCACGACTTCCGGCACATGCACGACCGCGTGTGGTATCTGTCAGTGCCGAAGTCGTACTTCGAGGATGCGATGAGCGCGGGCCCGTTCGAGTTCGTGACGGCCATTTCGTTCTCGTTCGAGTACGTGCTGACCAATCTGCTCTTCATGCCGTTCATGTCGGGCGCAGCTTTCAACGGCGACATGGCGACGGTCACGTTCGGCTTCTCCGCGCAATCTGACGAATCGCGCCACATGACGCTCGGTCTCGAAGTCGTGAAGTTCCTGCTGGAACAGGACCCGGGCAACGTACCGATCATCCAGAAGTGGATCGACAAGTGGTTCTGGCGCGGCTATCGGCTGCTGACGCTGGTCGCAATGATGATGGACTACATGCTGCCCAAGCGCATCATGTCGTGGCAGGAAGCGTGGGAAACGTACTTCGAAAAAAATGGCGGCGCGCTTTTTCACGACCTCGAGCGCTACGGCATCCGCATGCCGAAGTATCACGACGTGGCAATGAAGGAGAAAGACCGTCTCTCGCACGAGGCGTGGGGCATCTTCTACAACTACACGCATGCAGCCGCGATGCATACGTGGGTTCCATCCGATGATGAAATGCAATGGCTCGCGGAAAAATATCCCGCCACGTTCGACAGGCTCTATCGTCCGCGCCTCGAATACTGGCGTGAAGAGCAGAAAGGGGGACGCCGCTTCTACAACAATACGCTACCGATGTTGTGCCAGATCTGCCAGATCCCGATGGCGTTCACCGAGCCCGACGATCCGACGAAGATCTGTTATCGCGAGAGCGACTATCTCGGCAACAAATTCCACTTCTGCTCGGACGGCTGCAAGGACATCTTCGACAACGAGCCGGAGAAGTACGTGCAGGCGTGGATGCCTGTGCAGCAGATCTATCAGGGCAACTGCTTTGCAGAAGACGCCGATCCGTGCGCGCCCGACTTCGACCCGATGCGTGAAGTGCTGCGCTACTACCACATCCATGTCGGCGAGGACGGTCACGAGTTCGAGGACTCGCCCGACCGCAAGAACTGGCTGCGCTGGACGGGCAAGCCAAGCCACGGCGGCGAGGAAGCCCCCGAGGCGAATCAGAAAGCTGCATAGGCACCGAACAGATCAACCCTCTTTCATGGGACGGGAGTAAGGCGCTAAAGCGCCGACTCCCGTCGACACAGGAGACGAACCATGTCAGTCATCGCGCTCAAGGACGGTTATACCGGCGAGATCAAGGACCGTGTCGAGAACTTTCACGGCAAACAGTTGCTCTTCGTCGGCTGGGAGGATCATCTGATGTTTTGCGCACCCCATTGCATTCCCGTCGAAGCGGCCGTGCCGTTCGGCACGCTCGTCGACACGATGCTGCCGGCCATGTATGCATCACATCCCGACTGGCAGAAGGTCGATATCCGCGCTGCCGAATGGTTCCGGTCGGGCCGGCCGTTCACGCCCGACTTCGATGCGAGCCTGGGCGAGAACGGGCTCGGTCACAAGGCGGTGATCCGCTTTCGCACGCCGGGCCTGAACGGCATTAACGGATCGTTCAGCTAGAAGGAGGATGATGCGATGAGCTATCAACTGACCATCGAGCCGATCGGGCAGACGATCGAAATCGAGGAAGAGCAGACCATACTCGATGCATGTATGCGCGCGGGCGTGTGGCTGCCGCACGCTTGCTGTCACGGCCTGTGCGCGACCTGCAAGGTGCAGGTCGTGGAAGGCGAGATCGAGCATGGGCAGGCATCGCCGTTCGCGCTGATGGACTTCGAGCGCGACGAGCGCAAGTGCCTCGCGTGCTGCGCGACGGCGCAATCGGATCTGACGATCGAAGCGGACATCGACGAGGACGAGGACGCGTGCCATTTTCCTGTACGCGACTTCACAGGCCGCGTGAAAGAGATGGTCGACCTGACGCCGACCATCAAGGGCATCTTCGTCGAACTGGAGGGTGACGGCATCGAGTTTCAGGCGGGCCAGTACGTGAACGTACACATTCCGGGCGAGGGCATGCCGCGCGCGTTTTCGTTGGCGGACAAACCGGCTTCGCGCACGCTGATCGAATTGAACGTGCGACGCGTGCCGGGCGGCAAGGGTACAGGTTATCTCCACGATGAGATCACGTCAGGTGACGAAATCCGTTTCAGCGGCCCGTATGGGCGCTTCTTCGTACGCAAGTCGGACCCACAGCCAGTGATTCTGATCGCAGGCGGGTCCGGTCTGTCGAGTCCAAAGTCGATGTTGATCGACATGCTGGAAGAGAACGACGCGCGGCAAATCACGCTGGTTTATGGCGCGCGCAATCGGCCAGAGCTGTATTACCACGATCTCTTTTTACAGCTCAAAAGCGTGCACAAGAACTTTACCTATGTGCCAGCGCTGTCCGACGAGCCGGCGGATTCGTCATGGGAAGGGTTTCGCGGCTACGTGCATGACGCGGCGAAGGCGCACTTCGACGGCGTCTTTCGCGGACACAAAGCCTATCTGTGCGGGCCGCCCGTGATGATTGAAGCGGCGATCCGCACGTTGATGCAAGGTCAGCTCTTCGAACGCGACATCTACACAGAGAAGTTTCTGACCAGCGCGGACGGCGCCGAGGCGCTCGCAAAGAGTCCGCTAATCAAGTCGATCTAGATCTTCTTGTCATTTCGATATCGACTCAACGGAGACATCCATGAATCACATTGCGATCCAATCATTCATACGATAAAGCAGCATTCCTGCAGGACAGAGATGGGCGAACTGCTTTTACTCCCGGATTTGATGGTGCGATGTCTTTTGTCTGATTACGACGTCGCACCGAACCGAACGCAGAAGAGATGAGCACGGGGGCCGAAAACGCGCTACGTCGGAAGAATCTTTCTCCGCTTCCGCGCAGCTCACCGGTCGATTGCCTAACGTCTTTGCAGCGTTTATGCTGAATGGAGTGCTGCGTGGTGAAGCGAACGGCAGTCCGTGCGGCCAGATGGCCTATCCCATTTGCTGTGACATGGGACTCAGGTTAGCCCGACGCGGGACATCCAATGTTTCAGTTCGAGTCGGATCGTTGAACACAAGATGTTCGAGCGACGGGAGAAGTCCATGCGCAAGCCTCTACAGACAAGCGCTATGTTGATGGCACTTGTCCTCAGCGGAAATGCGGTTGCTCATCCGAACATCGAAAGTTGCTGCATTCGAGAATCTGGTTCCGGAGAGAATCCGGCAAGCTCATCGCGGGCAATTGTGACTGGCGATGACAGGAACGTAGAAACCCAGGATGCCGCTCTTCCCGGGGATTCGTTCCGTCCTACCGAACGCGTTGCGCCCGGTAGACTGGACAAATCGGTAGGTAAGGTGAGCACTGCTCCCGAGGGACTTGCGATCAGCAACAGGGATGATGGAAGGGGCGACATCGAAACGGGCAGACCGGCCCTCCATCCGGCGACGCCGGATACGGTGACATCACTCCCTACCGCGTTCGCCGCGCCGCACGTTGTCCTTGACGGCACACCAGTGCTCACCGGCAGCTGGCTAAGCAACGGCCAGTATGTACTCACGTTCGGCCTGAATGCCCGGAATTGACGCTGAGCGACCACTACGCGCACGAGCGTTTTCCGCACGTCATGCGTGAGGCTGTCGCGTCTGTTCGAGCCACTCGACGATATTGCGCACCGTATCGCCGTAGAACGTCTGATACAACTCCTGCGTCACATACCCGATATGCGGCGTCGCAAGCACGTTGGTCAGCGAGCGAAACGGGTCCGTTAGCTGGAGCGGTTCGGTGTCGTATACATCGACGGCGGCGCCTGCGATCTGCCCGCTCTTTAGCGCGGCGATCAACGCCGCCGTATCGACGATCGGACCACGCGACGTATTGACGATGCGGCTCGTGCGCTTCATTCTGGCTAGCTCTTCAGCACCGACCAGACCCCGCGTTCGGTCGCTCAAACGGACATGAATGGAGAGGAAGTCGGAAGCTGAGAACAGGGTATCCCTGTCGACCAGTTGCACGCCTTTCGATTCCGCGCGTTCGGCCGTCAGGTTCTGGCTCCAGGCGATCACATTCATTCTGAACGCGCGGCCGATCACGCCGACGGCCGAACCAATATGCCCAAGCCCGAGCAGGCCGAGCGTCTTGCCCGCCAGTTCCGTGCCGAGCATCTGTTGCCAGCCGCCTTCGCGCAACGATTGGTTTTCGGCCGGGATATGGCGTGCCATCGCGAGAATCATCGCCCATGTGAACTCGATGGTCGGCGTGGACGAGTAACCCGTGTGAACAACCTTGACGCCGCGCTCTGCCGCTGTGTCCGTGTCGATCGACGCGTTGCCCGATCCCGTCGACGCAATCAGCTTGAGATTCGGCAGGCGTTCGATGATCTCACGCGTCAGCGGCGTGCGTTCGCGCATCGCGCACACGACGTCGAAGGGCTTCAACCGTTCGATCACTTGTGCCGGATCTGCCAGATGGTCGTTGAAGACCGTGATTTCCGCGCGATTTTCTAGCGGTGACCAGTCCGCCGCTTTGAGCGCGACGTTCTGGTAGTCGTCGAGGACAGCAACCTTGATGAGGGGCGAGTTGGTCATGATGAGCTTCCATATTTGATTGCCGTCATGTGCATCGCGCAGCAAGGGCGCTGGGCAGTGTGACATAAGCCTGCAGCTATTGCTGGTGCTCTGCCAGATCGTATCGCTGGCGTTCGAGCAGTTGCAGGTTCGAGCAGTTGCAGGCTCGAGCCGGCGCGTCAGTCGCGCTCAATCGCGATGGCTTGTCGTGCGCCGTGCTGTAGCAGCCTGACAGCGTCCACCAGCCGTCGCCGGAAAACCTCCCGGTTCGCCAGTTCGGGCGGGAACACCTCGTTGATCGCCAGCATCGTTTCGACGAGTTGCTGCGGATCGCTAGCGACACTCGCCGTGAGGCGTGCAGCCATCGGATCGCTGATGTCATAACGCGTGCCGTCGTCGGCGTGTCCGCGCAGGAACACGAGCCATGCCGCGACGGCCAGCGTAAGCCGTTCGATCGATTGCCCTGCGTTCAAACGCGCCTCGATCGTTGCGAGCAGCCGAGGCGGAATCTTCTGGCTTCCGTCCATCGCGATCTGCGCGGTGCGATGCTTGAGCGCCGCATTCGCATAACGCGCGAGCAGTGCGTCACGATAGGCGAGCACGTCGAATGAAGGCGGCACGTCGAGCGTCGGCGCGATTTCGTCCGTCATCATCGCGTGGATCAGTGCTCTCAGCGGCGGATGGGCGATCGCTTCGTCGATGGTCGTGAAGCCCGCGAGCATCGACAGATACGCGAGCGTCGAATGCGTGCCGTTGAGCATGCGCAGCTTGGCGAGCTCGAACGGCATCACGTCATCGACGAGTTGTGCGCCGGCTCGTTCCCACGCGGGGCGTCCCGACGGAAAGTAATCTTCGATCACCCATTGGCGAAACGGCTCGCACGGCACGGGCACGGCGTCGTGCGTATTCAACGCGTTCAGCGCCGCTTCGCGGTCGGCGTCGGTGGTGGAGGGCACGATGCGGTCCACCATCGTCGACGGAAACGCGACATGCGCGTCGATCCAGTCGGCGAGTTCACGCTCCAGCACGCGTGCGAACGACGCGACTGCCTGCTTCAAGGCCGCGCCGTTGTGCGAAAGGTTGTCGCACGACAGCACAGTGAAGGGCGGCGTGCCGGCATCGCGTCTTTGTCTGAGGGCGGCGGCGAGGATGCCAGGTACAGTGGACGGCTCGTCCGGATGCGCCAGATCATGCGCGATCCCTGCGTGGTTCAGGTCCACGTCGCCCGTTCGCGTATCGCGGCAATAGCCCTTCTCGGTGACCGTCAGCGAGACGATGCGCACGTTTTCATCGGCTAGCAGTTCGGAAAGACGCGCACGGTCGTGAGGCATCGCGAGCACTTCCTTGAGCGCACGAATCACCGTGACGCGCACGCCTTCGGGCCCGCGTTCGACCACGCTATACAAACCGTCCTGCGCCATCAAGGCATCGCGCTTGCCCACGTCGCCCTGCAACGTCACGCCGCAGATGCCCCAGTCGCCACCCGCCGCGAGCATCGCTTCTTCCGTATAAACCGCCTCGTGCGCGCGATGAAAATTTCCGATCCCCAGATGAACGATACCGATACGTGGATCGCGCCACGCCGGCCCCAGCAGGTGGTCGTTCAATGGGTCGAGTGCATTGCGGCAAAGCGATGGCTTGGCGGTCATGTTCAGGTCCGAAGCGCGGGAAAACCCGTTGTTGACGATTGAATATACTTGTATGGTAGCATCACTTCCATCGAATGCGACTCAAGGAAATCCCCATGAAAATCGTCCGCGCCGATGTGATCGTCACGTGTCCCGGCCGCAACTTCGTCACGCTCAAGGTTGTGACGGACGAGGGCGTGCATGGCATCGGCGATGCCACGTTGAACGGCCGCGAACTCGCGGTGGCGTCGTATCTGAAGGATCATGTGTGCCCGTTGCTGGTCGGGCGCGATCCGGGACGCATCGAGGATATCTGGCAGTTTCTTTACAAGGGCGCTTACTGGCGCCGCGGCCCGGTAACGATGACCGCGATCGCCGCCGTCGACATGGCGCTGTGGGACATTCTCGGCAAGGTGGCCAACCTGCCGTTGTACCGGCTGCTGGGTGGCGCGTCGCGTGAAGGCGTGATGGTCTACGGCCACGCGACGGGACGCGACATTCCCGAAGCACTCGACCGTTACGAAGAACACATCGAAGCCGGCTACAAGGCTATTCGCATTCAGTGCGGCGTGCCGAACATGCGCTCGGTCTATGGTGTGTCGAAGGGCTCTGGCATGTACGAGCCGGCGACCAAAGGTGCCGTCGAGGAGCAAAGCTGGTCGACGGAAAAGTATCTCGACTTCGTACCGAAGCTCTTCGAAGCCGTGCGCGACAAGTTTGGCTTCGATACCCACATGCTGCACGACGTGCATCACCGGCTCACGCCGATCGAAGCGGCGCGCCTGGGTAAATCGGTCGAACCGTATCGGCTCTTCTGGATGGAAGACCCGACGCCCGCCGAAAACCAGGCGGGCTTCCGTCTGATCCGCGAGCACACGGTCACGCCGATTGCGGTCGGCGAAGTGTTCAACAGCATCTGGGACTGCAAGCAACTGATCGAAGAGCAGTTGATCGACTACATCCGCGCGACACTCACGCACGCAGGCGGCATCACGCACCTGAAGCGCATCGCCGATTTCGCTTCGCTCTATCAGGTGCGCACGGGCTGTCACGGGCCGTCGGACCTATCACCCGTCTGCATGGGCGCGGCGCTCCACTTCGACCTGTGGGTGCCGAACTTTGGCGTGCAGGAATACATGGGCTTCCCGAAGGAAGCGCTCGACGTGTTTCCGCATGCATGGAGCTTCGATCACGGCATGATGCATCCGGGCGAGGCGCCGGGACATGGCGTCGATATCGATGAGGAAGCGGCCGCGCGCTATCCGTACGACCCGGCGTATCTGCCCGTCGCGCGGCTTGAAGACGGCACGCTGTGGAACTGGTAAGTCCCTTCGACAGATAAAACGACAGCCAGGAGACAGGCATGGCAGACAGGAAAACCCGTGCGATGCTGCGGCGCGTGGCGGCTGCATCGACGATCGGCACAGCCGCCGAGTACTACGATTTCTTCGTGTACGGCACGGCTGCCGTGCTCGTGTTTGGCGCAAAGTTCTTCCCTTCGAGCGACCCGCTGATCGGCACGCTCGCGGCATTTGCGACCTATGCCGTGGGGTTCGTGGCACGGCCGCTCGGCGGCATCGTGTTCGGGCATTTCGGCGATCGCATTGGACGCAAGAAGGCGTTGATCGCCACGATCCTGATCGTCGGGCTGGGGACGTTCGCGATCGGCTTGCTGCCGGACTATTCGCAGATCGGTGTCTGGGCGCCTGCTTCGCTGATCCTGATACGCGTGCTACAGGGCTTCGGGGTAGGTGGTGAGCAGGCGGGCGCGGTGTTGTTGACGGCGGAATATGCACCGCCTCGCGAGCGCGGTTTTTTTGCGAGTCTCGTGCAGCTCGGCGCACCTGCGGGCTTCCTGATTCCGTCGGGTCTCTTTGCGTTACTGAGCGCCACACTCACGCATGAGCAACTGATGGACTGGGGCTGGCGTCTACCGTTTCTGGGCAGCATCGTACTGGTCGTAGTCGGCCTGTATATCCGGCTGCGCACGGAAGAGTCGCCCATCTTCGCCAGCATCCGCGAAACCAAGGCAGTCGAGTCGCGGCCGGTGGTCGAGGTCGTGAAGCAGTTCGGACCGACCATCGTGAAAGGCGTTGGCGCAAAGTTGATCGAAGCGTGTACGTTCGCGATGTACACGATGATCGTTCTCGCCTACGGACGTGCGCACGGCATCAGCGAAAGCCTGCTGCTGCAGACCATCATCGTTGCTGTCGTGCTCGAGCTATTCGCCATTCCGCTGGCGGGCGCGCTGTCGGACCGGATTGGCCGGCGCACGACTTTCATCGCAGGGGCGGTGCTGCAGGTGCTACTCGTCGTGCCGCTGTTCCATGCAGTCGATAGCGG
Source organism: Paraburkholderia terrae (assembly GCF_002902925.1). Lineage (GTDB taxonomy): Bacteria > Pseudomonadota > Gammaproteobacteria > Burkholderiales > Burkholderiaceae > Paraburkholderia > Paraburkholderia terrae. Next base: position 1,749,866 of record NZ_CP026111.1, read on the forward strand.
CAACCGCCTCGCGATCCAGGCCGCGATGATCCTCGCGATCTCAGTCGGTCACAGCCTGTGCTATGCGCCTCAGGCGTCGCTTTTCCCAGAGCTTTTTCCAGCGCGCGTGCGATGCAGCGGCATTGCGCTCATCTGGCAGATTGGATCGCTGATCGGCAGCGGCGTGCTCGGACTTGTCGCGGTCAAACTGATTCAGGCGACGCACGGAAATTCGATCGGGCTCGTCATTTATGTGGCGTTGCTCGGGATCGTCTCGGCCGTCTGCATTTTCCTTCTACCCGAAACCGCTCCCGCGCGACGCGGCGGGGATCTCCACGACTGGGGCGCGCCGCAGCGCGAGCCAGCCTTGCAGGAAGCACACGCATCGGCCGCATTCGCTGCGCGCCAATAGCACGCCAATAGCACGCCAACAGGCACGCCGATACGACAGCACTTTGATACAGGATCACGACCATGTTTGCAGCCGTTCTCCACGAACCAAAGAAACTCCTCATCGACGAACTCGATGATCCGCAACCGCAAGCCGGTCAGGTCCAGATTCGCGTACGCGCCGGCGGCATCTGCGGCTCCGATCTCTCGTATTACTTCAAGGGCAAGAGCGGCGATTTCGCGGTGCGCGAGCCGTTCGTGCTGGGTCATGAAGTCGCGGGTGAAGTTGCGGCGCTAGGCGAGGGCGTGAGCGGCCTTGCAGTCGGGCAGCGTGTCGCCGTGAATCCGGGACTCAACTGCGGCGTCTGCCGATACTGCGTCAAGGGCATGCCGAATCATTGCCTGAACATGCGCTTCATGGGCAGCGCGTCGACGTTTCCGCACATGCAGGGCATGTTCCGTCAGTTCATCGCGGTGAGCGCGCATCAATGCGTGCCCGTACCGGACGGACTCGACTTCGCGCAGGCGTCGATGGCCGAACCGCTCGCGGTGGCGCTGCATGCGCTGCGTCTTGCGGGGTCGCTGGTCGGAGCGAAGGTGCTGCTGGTGGGTTGTGGACCGATCGGTTGCATTCTGCTCGCGGTGGCGAAGCGGGCGGGCGCGCACCGCATCGTTGCGCTCGATCTCGCGGAAAAAGCGTTGCAAATGGCATCGACACTCGGCGCCGACGAAACCGTGCTCGCCAACGATCACGCACGCATCGATCAGTGGGCGCAGCAGCGCGGCACTTTCGACGTGGTGCTGGAAGCGTCGGGTAGTACGGCTGGCCTCGATACGGCACTGCGCGCCGCGCGCGCGGGCGGCACGGTCATCCAGGTCGGCAATTTGCCGGCAGGGCAGTCACCCGTGGCGGCGAATCTGGTGATGTCGAAGGAGCTTCGCTATCAGGGCTCGTTCCGCTTCACCGACGAATACGCCGTTGCTGCCGAAGAACTCGGCGCGCACAAGATCGATCTGCGCCCGCTGATGACGCACGCGTTCTCGCTCGAAGAAGCGAACCGTGCGTTCGAAGTCGCGCATGACCGCACGCAATCGATGAAGGTTCATCTGAAGTTCGACTAACTCATCCACATGAACCGCCCGGGCACACAAAGAGGCGGAGCACTGGAGACACACACCATGATCAAGAGCCAGCGATGGTTCGTCGTCGGCCTGCTGTTTCTTGCGGGCGTCATCAATTATCTCGACCGCGCGGCGCTTTCGATTGCCGCGCCGCTGATACAGAAGGACCTGAACTTCTCGCATGCGCAGATGGGCATCGTGTTCAGCAGTTTCTTCATCGGCTATGCGCTGTTCAACTTCATCGGCGGCGTAGCCTCCGATAAATTTGGCGCGAAGAAAGTGTTCGGCGGCGCAATGGGCATCTGGTCGATCTTCTGCGGCGCCACCGCGCTCGCGAGCGGGCTTGTCTCGCTGATCGTGCTGCGCGTGCTGTTCGGCATGGGGGAGGGCCCGTTCAGTTCGTCGAACAGCAAGATGGTGAACAACTGGTTTCCGCGCCGCGAAGTCGCGAGCGCGATCGGCGTCATCAGCTCGGGTACGCCGCTCGGTGGCGCGCTCGCGGGGCCTGTGGTCGGCTATATGGCGATCCAGTTCGGCTGGCGCTGGGCGTTCGTCGCGATCATGGTGTTCGGCCTCGCGTGGCTCGTGTTCTGGTCGTTTGCCACGACCGAACATCCGCAGCAGAACAGGCGCGTGAAGCCGGCCGAACTCGATCTGATCGTCGCCGGCCAGCAGCAGGCTTCGTCGATGGAACATGCGCCTGCGGGCAAGAAGACGGGACTGGGCTTCTACCTGAAGCAACCCATCATCCTCGCGACCGCGCTGGCGTTCTTCTCCTACAACTACGTGCTGTTCTTCTTTCTGTCGTGGTTCCCGACCTATCTGACGGAAGCTCATCACATGTCGCTGCACGACATGAGCATCGCGACGGTGATTCCGTGGGTGCTCGGCAGCATCGGGCTCGCGGCAGGCGGCTTCATCACCGACTTCATCCTGCGACTGACGGGCAAGCCGTTGCTGTCGCGCCGGATCGTGCTGTCGGTGTGCCTGGGCGCGGCGGCCGTATGCGTGGGCTTCGCCGGACGCGTGCAGAGCATGCAGGGCGCCGTGGCGCTGATGTCGGTTTCGATTTTCTTCCTGTATGTCACCGGCTCGGTCTACTGGGCAGTGATCCAGGATACGGTGCGCCGCGAGAACGTGGGCGGCGTGGGCGGCTTCGTGCATCTGCTCGCCAATCTCGCGGGCGTGATCGGACCGGCCGTGACGGGCTTCATCGTGCAGGCCACGCACGGCGCGTACGGTAGCGCGTTCGTGCTGGCTGGGGCGATCGCGGTGATCGGCGCGCTGTGTGCGCTGGTTTTCATCCGCGAACCCAAGTCGCAAAAAGCCCCGGCAGAGCGTAAACTAGTATGGTAGTTTGACGATACTAGTCTTCGATTACCGGTATGGATACGAAAATTGCAAGCCCGAAGCCCGCGTCGCGGCGCGAGAAGAGAACCGCCACGCTGACCGTTGCCCCCGTCGCAAGTCAGGCCCGCGCGGTTTCCGACGGCGAAGTGAAAACGCCGCTGCGCGGCGCGCTGATGGGTTTGTCCGTCGAATCGCACGAGCCGATCGGCAAGCAGATCTTCCGCTCGTTGCGCGAGGCGATCTTTACGGGGCTGCTCGCGCCCGGCACGCCGCTTTCAGAGAAAGAGGTGTCGGAGATGTTTCAGGTGTCGCGGCAGCCCGTGCGCGAAGCCTTCATCAAGCTCGTCGAGGCTGGCGTGCTGCAGGTGTTGCCGCAGCGCGGCACCTTCGTGAAGCGGATCTCCCCGCGCAAGGTGCGCGAGGGGCGTTTCATTCGCGAGGCGATTGAAGCGGCGGTCGTACGCAAGGCAGCTGTGGCGATTACCGATGCGCAACTGGCGGAACTTGCCGCGAATCTGCGCGAGCAGAAGGTGGCGGCAAAAGTCAATGACACGGCCGCGTTCCTGGCCTGCGACGAGCAGTTTCACTTCCTGATCGCTCAGTCCATCGATTGCGTGGCGGCGTGGGAGACGATCCAGGACATCAAGGCGCAGATGGATCGTGTGCGCTATCTGAGCCTGCATGAAGTGTCGCCGCTCGACCTGCTGATCAGGCAGCACGCGCTGATCGTGAGCGGGCTGAAGGCGCACGATCCCGACGCCGCGGAAAACGCGATGCGCGCGCATTTGCGGGAGATTCTGGTGTCGCTCGGGCCAGTGGCGCAGCTCAACCCGGACTGGTTCGAACCGGACGAGCCTGAGGCCGTACGGTTGATGCTCTAACGCTTCTCGGGGTCTTCAAAAACGGCCGTGTGCCTGGCAAGGCGTCCTGCAGCGGGAATGGGCCGGGTGCGGCGCAACGCCGGGCGGTGGGACTTTCGTTTTCGGCGACCGACTCAACATCGCTGCGTGGAGGGCTTGCCAGCCGTAAAACGCGACATCTGTAAATTGCCAGAACACGACATTAGGATATAGCCGCTACAAACTTGTCAAAGCCAGATTCAGATGTCCGCTGTCCAGCCAAGTTCAGATGTCCGCTTTTGCGGGGTTAGAAATCTCTATCCCGGGGGTTTCAGTTCACGCAGTGTCGAAGGATGGCGCCTGAACGGGCAGGGCGCTTACGCCTGTTCCACTGTCGCTTGCGGACCGCCGGCCAGGTTTGCCGGGTGAGGGCTCAGCCTTTTTGTGTTGAGCCAGATCCACAATTGCACGCTCCATATCCGCCTGGGTGAACTCGCGCTGCTTCTTCTTGCCCGGCTCACGTACGTTCCGGTTGGTCCGGGTCGAGTCGCCCCGGTTCGTCCGGGACGGAGCTTTACCGATCCTGCTGTTGTCGCGTTGAGCCTGAATCGCCTGCGCGACCTGCAGCACATGAGCCAGCCGCTTGTGCTCGACCACCGCGCCCTGATCGATTTCGGCCAGCCGGTCATATTGCCTGCAGGGCAATACACGTCCGTTTCCCCGCAGTTCGATACGCCCATCCGGGTACTCCCACACCTCGATATACCGATCGATCAGCGCCCGGTTCTCCGGCGTATCGTCCAGCAGATACATGACCCGGTCGTACTGCGCCGTGAGCGACTTCGTGACTTTCCGCGGTTCACGCCACGTCAGCACCAGATCGAGATTCTCATCAACGCGCAAAGGGCGGTGCGCGTCGAAATCGCTCTTTGGGGGCTTCGCAAAGCGCGCGTTGTACGCCGCGATGAATGACGGTGCCCAGGCGTTGGCTTCAGCCACTGTGCTGATACCACGCAGCCTCAGTTCCTTGACCAGGCGATCCTGTAGCGTCAGGTGGGCGCGCTCGACGCGCCCCTTGGCCGGGCTGCTGTTCGCACAGAACGCGTCAATGTTCAGCTCGTACATTGCCCGGCCGAAGTGCGTCACGCTGGTGCCAGTCTTGCTGGCGGTTGTACTGCGAAAGACGCTCGCCTTGTCGCTATAGAAAGCGCCGGGCTTGCCATGGCGTTCGATGTACGCGCGCGTCGCTTCAAAATAACTGAAGGTCGATTCGGTGGCCGTGAAGTGCAGCGTCATCAGGCGGCTCGTCGCGTCGTCCACGTACACCAGCAGCGTACATTGCGGCGCGCGGTCTTCAAACCACGCATGCTCGCTGCCGTCGATCTGGATCAGTTCGCCCAGGCACGCGCGCCGCGCTCGCGGCTGGTAGACCTTCGGCGGACGCTGGCGGCGCGGCACCCACAGGCCGGCGGCCGTCATGAGCCCACGCACCGTTTCCTTCGCCAGGCGAATGCCATGACATTCATATAGCTTCTCGCAGGCCAGCGTCGGCCCGAAATCCGCGTAGCGCTCACGGATGATCGAGATTGCACGATCGGCCGTCACGGCATCCAGACGGTTGTTGCTGGGCTTTGATCGACGACCCGACACGAGACCCGGCGCACCCAGATCACGCAGTCTGCCGACCAGTCTGCGGATCTGCCGCGTCGTCAGCCCGAGCCGTTCCGCGGCGCGCCACGGCTTGAGCATGCCGTCCGCCACGTCCTGAATCACCTTGTACCTGTCCAGCTCGCGCATCGTCATGGTTATCCGTTCTGTCGCAGCCATCGAAGCTCCCAGTGCCGGGTAGCCGGCGACCGGTCAGCTTACGATGGTCCGAAAAGCGGACATCTGAACTTGGCTAAAAGCGGACATTACAACTTAGCCACTACAAAACTGAATGTTGATAATTAAGATTATGTAAAATCACAAACAGGTAGCAGCAAACCAACCACCGCTCCCTCCAGCCTCAATCCTCAACGACCCGCCGGATCAACCCGCAATCGATCAACCTTGCGCCTGATCCGCAGCCGGTGCATTTCCTTCACCGTCCGTCTGCGCCGCAGCCGCGTCATCCGCAGGCTTCGCAGCCGCAGCCGCACCCGTATCTTCACCAGCCTTCACAGCAGGCTTGTTCCGTCCACCCGAACGGCGTCGCGCGAACGCGGATTCCGACGCGGTGACCTTGCTCGTTTCCGCGCCATTCAGATCCACACGCGACGCGCCTTCCGTCAAGCTCGCCCAGTAGCGGCTGCCACGGCACCAGGTGCTCACGGCATCGCGGACTTCCTGCTCGGTCAGCTTCAGTTCGCCGGCCTGCTTGAGCAGATCGTCGAGAATGCCAATTTTCAGCGCCACCTTCGGCGCAGGATTCTTCGGAAACGCCAACGGAAACCGCTTCTGCAGCTTGCCGATCGTATGCACGACGGGATCGACGGGATTCTGCTGCTTTGCCGCCGGACGAGCCGACGCCGGCTTGCCGTGCGTCTTCGCGTCCGCAGGCCTGGGCGCCCGTCGCGCGTCCCGGGGTTTCGCGTCGCGCGCATTAGCGTCGCGCGGACTTGCGTCCTTCGCCTTCTGATCCTTGCCGCCCGCGTGAGGAGCCGGCTTGTCCGCAGCCTGCTTTTCCTTGCGCTGCGCCTTTGCCTGCTTGGCGAGTTCGTCCCTCAGCTTCGCCAGTTGTTCAAAGCCCATGTCTTCACCTTCATTGCAATGACGCAGGATTGTAGCAGCCGCTGAGCACCTTCATGCCGGGCGACCTCTCGCTGCCGTCCGCCAATCATGCGCCCGGTCGATGGCCGTTTCCTGTCATCGCCCCATGTCGGCGCGGCAAGCAACGGACTCCGCCAGCCGACGCGAGCAGCAAGCGACGGTCCTGCATCGAATGCGCGCGCAGCGCACATCGCCACGCACAAAACGAAAAAAGCGCCGCAATCGCGGCGCCCTGTCCTGCTTTAGCTACGTCGTACAGCGTCAGAACCGATGCACCATGCCGACGCCCACACCCACCATGCTGCGCGATGACGAAGGCGTCGAATTGAAGCCGTCGCCGATCGTCGCCGTCGCGTTGATGATGCTGCGGCCGTTCGTGCCGAGCGTCTGGCCGTTCGCGCGCTGATACGCCTGCAACGCATACAGACCCGTACGCTTGGACAGCGAGTAATACTCGGACAGGTTGACCTGCGAATACGACGCGCTGCTCGAGATGCCATTGGCCTTCGTCGCGCGCGTGTAAGCGTAGCCCGTTGCGAAATCCCATGCAGCCGCCGGCTTCCAGTGCAGCACGATGCCGCCCGAGTTCCAGATCGACAGGTCGTGGAAGCCCGAACCGATGCCCGGAACGTACTGCACGTTCGAATACGTCGCCGTGATGTCGAACTGGCTGTTGAACGTATAGCCCCCGCCGACGGCAAAGCGCTGCTGCGCGCGTGCCGACTGGTAGCCATTGGTCACGGCCGAAATGCCCGCCTGCGCGCCCGCGTTTGACGTCGTCGTATCGGTGCCGAACGTGCCGCCATTCACGTTCGAGTTGTTGATCTTCGAAAAGCCCACCGCGATGCCGATCGGACCTTGCGAATACTGGACCGCCGTGCTCCATGTCGAGCCCTGATACGCGCTGCCCGGCACGCCGCCAAACGAATACGAGCCGCTGAACTTGAAGCCGTAAAGCTGCGGCGACATGTACAGCAGCGTATTGTTCGCGCGATAGATCGTATCGAGACCGTCGACGTCGCCCGCATGCGCGCCGTAGAAACCCGTCAGCCACGTCGTCGGGCTATACGGCGACAGCAGCTGGTAGTACGACGCGTACTGGCGGCCAGCCGTCAGCGAACCGTACGTGGCGTTCGTCACGCCGACGAACGCCTGGCGGCTGAACATCAGATTGTTCGTCGACATCGCGCCGCTGTTCGCGCTGAAGCCCTCTTCCAGTGTGAAGATCGCCTTCGTACCGCCACCGAGGTCTTCTGCGCCCTTCAGGCCGAAGCGGCTGCCCGCCCATACGCCCGTGACCATCTTGACGGCCGAGTGTCCGCCTGTGGTCGAACCGAGCGTCGTCGAGCTCGACTGATAGCCGATGCCGTTATCGACGATGCCGTACAGCGTCACGCTGCTTTGCGCGAACGCGGGCAGTGTGGCCAGCATCGCTGCGCCAGCCAGGGCGGCTTTGACTTCGGGGTAACGTCGTTTCATCTCCTGATCCTTTGTCATTGAGTGTTATGACGATGCGTCGCATCGTTTTGTCGGCGGCGGGACAAACGCGTGCCGTCGCCGCCGGTGCTGCGGGTAGTACGAAAAACTGAAGTAATGCGGGAAAATCCGGATGCCATGAAGATCGCTACGGGTAAGCACCACTATCGGGCCGAGCGATCCTTCACTGCATACCGTTGCGCCTAGCTGTGCTTGCGTTGGGCCTGCGCAGCGAGTCTCACAGGCGCATTGACCGCGCCGTATCCGTCGTAACCGCCCTTGCGCTGCACGACCTCCAGAAAGAAGCGGCCATCCATCTGCTCGGTGTACACATGGAAGAACTCGCCGCCCTGCGCGTCCCTGTCGTAAAGAACGTGGGCGTCTTTCATCTGCTTCACCACGTCGTCGGCGAAATCGTAACGCGCTTCAAGGTCATCGTAATAGTTCGACGGGATTCGCAATAGCTGAACGTCGCGTGCGCGCAACTGTTCGACGGCCGCAAAAATATTGTCGGTGTCGAATGCGACGTGATTGAGACCCGATCCACGATACGTGTGCAGCGATTGCGCGGTCGAAGTCCGTCCGTCCACCGATGCGTTGAGAACGATGCGCACCGATCCGTCTGCGCTGCGCACCGCGCGGCTGCGCACGAGTCCGTAAGGATCGGGAAGCAACCAGGCGGGCTCCGCGTCGAAACCGAACACGGCCCTGAAGTAAAGAATCCACATATCGAGTGTGTCGGCGGGCAGGTCGAGGCACACGTGATCGATGCGCTTCAACTCGCCCTGCACTGATTGCGTGCGTTCGCTGTCATGTGCGCTCAGCACGAAGTCAGCTTCATAGAGCGTCGGCTCGTCGGGCCGCGCATCGACGAAGTAATGCAGGCTGCCATCGGGCGCGCGCACACCCGGCACGACGCGTTCGTTCGGACCGACTCGGCCCGAAAACGGTGCATAGCCGAACGACGTCGCGCGCTCGAACACGCGCGCTGCGTCGTCGACCTGAAACGCCGACGCGCATAGCGACAGCCCGTGCCTGTGAAAGAACTCGCTGGCGAACGAATCGGTCTCCGCGTTCAGCACGATCGACGCCCCGCCCTGCTGATACAACGTCACGTCCTTCGAGCGATGCTTGCCCGCCGCATGAAACCCCGCTTCGGCGAAGCGCTGCGCAAGACGCGGCGCGCTGGTCGAATCGACGGCGAACTCGATGAACTGGAAGCCCGAATGCGCGGGCGGCGCAGGCGGCGTGAAGAGCGGCTGACCGTCCTTCGAGCGGGCGCCCTTCAGCCCGGCCTGCTCTTCGAGATACAGCAGCGAGCGGTAGCCATCGGCGGCCGTGGCGGCTGTCGGCGCGGCGCGAAAACCGTCGTTGAAAATTTCGAGCGAGAACGGGCCTTGATAACCCGTTGCGAGCACGCGGTCAGCGAAGCCCGCGACATCGAGATCGCCTTGCCCCGGGAAGCATCGATAGTGTCGGCTCCATTCGAGCACATCCATCTTCTGCAACGGCGCATCGGCGATCTGCACGAAGGCGATGCGATCTCCCGGAATCTCCGCGATGGGATCGATCGGGTCGTCGATCGACAGCGTATGGAAGCTGTCGAGTATCAGGCCGAGACTCGGATGATCGACGGTATCGACGAGCCGCCATGCATGTCGATACGAGTTTATGTACTTGCCCCACGCCAGTGCTTCGAAGCCCACGCGCACGCCTTCGCGTTCGGCGAGCAACGCAAGCTGGCCGAGTTGATCGACGATTAGCGCATCGTCCGCGATCACGTTTGGATTGACGTTGCTGCACACGAGCACGAGATCCGTGCCGAGTTCGTGCATCAGTTCGAACTTGCGCTGCGCGCGGTTCAGGTTCTGTGCGAGCCGCTCCTGTGTTACGCCCTCGAAATCGCGGAACGGCTGGAACAGCGTGATCTGCAGGCCGAGATCGGCGCAACGCTTGCGGATGTCGGCGGGCGAGCCGTCGAAGTACAGCAGATCGTTTTCGAAAATTTCGACGCCGTCGAAACCCGCTGCACGAATCGCAGCGAGTTTCTCGACGAGCGTGCCGCTAACCGACACGGTGGCAATGGAGCGAAGCATGATATGGCTTAGGTCGGGAATCGTGCGGGAATCGTGTTTATGCAGCGGGCTTGAGCGCCAGCAGCTCGCGAGCCTGCTTCGCCGTCGCGACAGGACGGCCGTATTCGCCGCATAGCTTCGCGACGCGCTCGACGAGTTGCGCATTGCTTTTTGCAAGCGTGTCCTTGTCCCAGCGCACGTTGTCTTCGAGACCCGTGCGGCAATGGCCGCCCATTTCGAGCGTCCAGTAGTTCACTTCGAGCTGATGCCGGCCAATGCCTGCTGCCGTCCACGTCGCGCTCGGCAGCAGCTTCTGCAGTTGCGCCACTTCGAATTCGAGAATCTCGCGTCGCGCGGGCAATGCGTTCTTCACGCCCATCACGAACTGCACATGCACGGGCTCTTTCAACAGGCCTTGTTGCACGAGATCGACGGTGCTGTACAGCATGGCCAGATCGAAGATTTCGATTTCGGGCTTCACGTCGTGATCGAGCATCGTCTGCGCGAGGGTGCGGACGAAATCGGGCGGATTCTCGTAGACGGTGGTCGGGAAGTTCACCGAGCCCGTGGCCAGCGACGCCATATCGGGCCGCAAATCGAGCATCGCGCCGCGTTGCTCGAACGAACGTCCGCGCCCGCCCGTCGAAAACTGGATGATGATGTCCGGGCAATGCTTGCGGATGCCTTCCTGCAGCGTCGCGAAGCTGCTGCGGTCGGAGCTCGAGCGCTCCTCTTCGTCGCGCACGTGCAGATGCACGAGGGTTGCGCCGGCTTCATACGCTTCATGCGTGCTCTCGACCTGCTCGGGTATCGAGATCGGCACCGCCGGGTTGTCCTTCTTGCGCGGCACAGAACCCGTAATCGCGACGGAGATGATGCAAGGCTGATTCGTGGCGTGACTCATGGCAGAACCTTTCTCGATGAAACCTGTGATGCCGCTGCGCGGCGCATCCGAAGTGCTCATCCGATGCGGCACGGCCTGAAGCGCTAAGGTGGCTCAAGAATAGGCAAGCGCCATGGGGTGGGCAATGCTCCTGGTGCCCGGAATGTGCGTTAATCGCACGTTTCTGTGCGATTAACGCGCGCTTCGCGGGTTAGCACCAGGCTGGGTGTCGTGTGGCGCATACAGTGTCGGCGCGGTTTTCCGCCTGATGCGGTAGCGATCGAGGCGACGTTCCCCTCGCGCCAGGCGATATCGACAAACGGTGCGTAATGACCAATAAGTGAGCGATAATCGCGCATACCGATACGTTAGCCGCGCAAAATCAGGGATCGATTGCCATGAACCGACCGCCATTGGACAAACGCGACTGGATCGCGGGCCTCGAAAAAGGCCTTGCGATCCTGGAGTCGTTCGACAGCGAACACGCCCGCCTCACGCCGAGCCAAGCCGCCCAACTGACGGGCATGACGCGCACGGCTGCGCGCCGCTACCTGTTGACGCTCGAACATCTCGGCTATGTGCAGGGCGACGGCAAGCTGTACGGGTTGACGCCGCGCGTGCTGCGCGTCGGCTGGTCGTATTTCGATTCGGCGCGGCTGCCGAAAACCGTACAGCCGTACCTGCAGCAACTGAGCGCGACGATCGGCGAATCCGTCTATGTGAGCGTGCTCGACGATTGGGAGCTGGTGTTCATCGCGCGCAACGGCACGTCGCGCGTGATGACGACGGGGTTCGTGCTCGGCGCGCGCGTGCCCGCCCCGCTCACCTCCCCCGGCGTCGTGCTGCTCGCGTATCACCGCGATCAGGAAGCGATGCAGACGTGGCTCAACGACGCCGAGCTCACGCCCTTCACGCCGCACACGGTCACGAACAAGACGGGCCTGCTCGAAAAGGTCCGCCGCGCGCAGGCCGACGGATTCGCGGTGATCGAGCAGCAGCTGGATATCGGCGTGCGCGGCGTCGCCGTGCCGATGAAGAACCGTCATGGCGAAGTCGTCGCGGCGCTCAGCACGAACATGCCGATGGGCAAGGAAACGTCGGAAGCGGCGCTCAACCGCGTGTTGCGCGCACTGCAGGAATCGGCACTCTCGATGCTCAACGTCCTATAGTGAATGACGTAGAGGTAGCGGACGTGGGAGCGAATCATGCACCGTCGATTTGCGGATCGCGCCGACGCGGGCCGTGCGCTCGCCGAGCAACTGAAGCATTACGCGCAACGCGACGATGTCGTCGTGCTCGGGTTGCCGCGCGGCGGCGTTCCCGTTGCGTATGAAGTCGCCTGCGCACTGGGCGCGCCGCTCGACGTGCTCGTGGTTCGCAAGCTCGGCGTGCCGTGGCAATGCGAGCTGGCGATGGGCGCGATCGCGTCGGGCGACGCGCTGTATGTGGACGAAGAACTGATGCGCGAAACGGGCGTATCGCAGCCCGAATTCGACCGCGTGCTCGCGGATGAGAAAGCGCAACTCGCGCGGCGCGAGGCACTGTTTTGCGACCCGCGGCGCGCGAGCGTCGACGTGACGGGCCGCGTCGCGATCATCGTCGACGATGGGCTCGCGACGGGCGCTTCAATGAAGGTAGCCGCGCGTGCATTGCGCGCACGCGCGCCGGCGAAGATCGTTGCCGCGTTGCCCGTCGCGCCGCACGACGCGGCCGGGCGCATTGGCGATGACGTCGACGAATATGTCTGCGTTACCGCGCCGGAACTGTTCTTCAGCGTCAGCCAGTTTTATTCGGACTTCAGCGAAACCACCGACGACGATGTGCGCGCAATACTCGCACGCGCATCGTCGGCCAGCGGGCCCGCGTCGTCCGGATGACGCGCGCGCTTGCACCGACTGACCTGCAGCGCGACGGCCGGTAGACGCGCCGTCGTTGCCGCAGGCGTTGCTTTCAGGCGGCGGCCGCGGTCAGATGCAGCGGCAGATAGCTTTGCAGGTAGTCCTCGAACTCGCTGCGCACTTCCGGGTGACGCAGCGCGAATTCGACCGTCGCCTTCAGATAGCCAATCTTGCTGCCGCAATCGAAGCGCGTGCCGAAGTAGCGATACGCGAGCACCTGCTCTTCCGTCAGCAGCGACTGCAGCGCGTCCGTGAGTTGCAGCTCGCCGCCCGCGCCCGGCTTCAGGGCGCGAATGTGCTTGAAGATGGTCGGCATCAGCACATAGCGGCCGACCACGCCGAGATTCGACGGCGCCTTGTCGGGTGCCGGCTTCTCGACGATGCCCGACAGCTTGATGACGTCCTCTTCCCACTCCTTACCATCAACCACGCCATACGAGCGGCTTGCCTCGCGCGCGATGGTTTCGACACCGACCACGGAGCTGTGATAGTGGTTGAAGACGTCGACCAGTTGCTTCATCACAGGCTGTTCGCTGTGCAACAGGTCGTCCGCGAGGATCACGGCGAACGGGCTCTCGCCGACCAGCTTTTCGGCGCACAGCACGGCATGGCCGAGTCCGAGCGCTTCGGCCTGACGCACGTAAAAGCAATCGACGTTCGCCGGTTTGATGCTGCGCACGAGATCGAGCAGTTGCTCCTTGCCGCGCGCTTCGAGTTCCGCCTCGATTTCATAAGACTTGTCGAAGTGATCTTCGATCGCGCGCTTGCTGCGGCCTGTGACGAAGATCATTTCGGTGATACCTGCCGCGATCGCTTCTTCTACCGCGTACTGGATCAGCGGTTTATCGACGATGGGCAGCATCTCCTTCGGGCTCGCCTTCGTGGCGGGCAGAAAACGTGTGCCGAGGCCCGCTACAGGAAAGACGGCTTTGGTGACTTTCAGCATGGTATGCATTTCCACTCGGTTGATTGAATGTATGCAATCGCCGTGAGAGGCGGCGCATTGTCGTTCGGGAAAAGACTAGCCGAAAATTATTTTGAAAGGACTGATAGCGCCCCGTTGAAATTAATTCAAATTGTTCCTTTCCAATGCTTCGTTCCGATATTTGAAACTCGTGCGGAAAGAATGACGTGAACAATCTGAATCGCCATGCATGCGGCGCGTAAATCTTGCCAATCACGCCGAGGGCGAGCGCCGCCCTCATGCGCTCACTCGTTTTCTTCGAACTGCGGCATCTTTTCCGGGTTCATCCGGATACGACTGATCGGCTCGTTGCGCAATGCTTCACGGTACGCGGACACGGCAACGAGTAGTAGCAACACGGCGACGCCGGCGATCAAATGCAGGTTCATGACCCCACCCCTGTCAGAAGTTTTCCCCGCATGAACGTAACACGAAAAAAACGTCAAATAATTCAGACGTCTATTTGAATTTCAGTCGGTTTCGGCAAGCCATTGGCAATATGAAAGCCTGAATAATTCGAATCATTTCTTGTCGATTTTTTGCACGCCCTTTCACCTAGGATACGTAAGCGGGCGTGCTACGTCTTGAGGGCGGCGCGCCAATTCATTCATCAACGAACAAGGACCGCGCATGAGCGACACTGCACTGGACGCCACCGGCTCGTCCCTGTCCTTTGCGCCGGCGGCGCGCAGCGAGGCGAAGGTCGCCGGGAAGGAACATGTCATCGACGCGATGCGCGGGTTTGCCGCGTTGCTGGTGGCCTATTTTCATTGCCGCCAGGTCGAATGGGTGGGGATGCAGAGCTTTCACCATGTGGCGGGCAAATCATTCGATCTGAATACGATTGTTGCGTACCTGACGCTGCCCATTGCGTGGGGCTCGGCAGGGGTGCCGATTTTTTTCGTTATTAGCGGGTATTGCATTCATCGTGGTGCTGCGCAGCGTCTTGCGAACAATTCTGCGTATCGGCTCGATGCGATGAATTTCTGGGCGCGGCGGTTTGCGCGCATTTACCCTGTGCTGTTTGCCGCGCTGCTGCTCACGCTTGCGCTTGACTGGGCCAGCCTGCACTTTCCGCCCGTTAATCACAAGATTCTCGATATCGGGCCTCAGGCGTTTTTTGTCAATCTGTTCTCGCTGCAAGGTTTGGCCGGCAAGACGTATGGCTCGAATGGCGCGCTGTGGACGCTGTCGCTCGAAGTGCAGTTTTATGCGGTTTATCCGCTGGTATTTGCGCTGCGGCGTCGGCTTGGGATCTTGCCTGTGCTTGGGATTGTGGCGCTCGTTAATATCGCTTCGGTTTTTGTGTTCGAACGGCATGACTTGCAGTTCTTTACGTCGTTCTGGTTCTCCTGGATGCTCGGGGCGTGGATCGCTGAATTGCAGTTGAAGCGCGATGATGCTTCCTCGCGTAAGCGCATGCCGTGGCTGATGTATGGGTTGGCTGTCTTGCTGACAGTGCTTGGGTGTGTTGCCTTTCGGTTTGGGCAGTATCTGGCGTTTCAGTTTTGGGCTGTTGGGTTTGCTTTCTATCTGAATGAAGCGCTCAAGAGCCGGCGGCAGAACGATACGGCTGTGATTCGGGTGCTTTCTCGATTTGGCGATTTCAGCTTCTCGCTCTATTCGATTCATTTGCCTATTTTTGTGTTGCTGTCTTCGGTGTTGTATCGCTCGGCGTTGCAGATGTCGATCTTGCCGAGTTTTGGTTTTATGGTTGTGGCAGTCGCTGTTGCGTGGGTCTTTTATCGTTGTGTTGAGTTGCCGGCGATGAAGTGGTCCGGTAGTTTGAAGTCTGTTAGTCGTGGGAATGTGCGTTAACGTGGGCTTGGGCTGTTTGCGTTTTCGCTGGCATCCGCGTTATGCCTTCGTGCTTCAGGCGTTGCCGGTTGGTGTTCTGGCCTTTGCGCTGGCATCCGCGATTTGTTAGCGCGCTTCAAGCGTCGCCCCTGTGCGGGGCGGCACCTACTTTTCTTTGCCGCCGCAAAGAAAAGTAGGCAAAAGAAAGCGGCTCACACCGCTAGCTCTAGTGTTTGCCTGAGGGCCCCCGAAGGGTCTTACGCTTCACACGGCAACCACGTGACCCACGTTCGTTGCCAGCGCTCTTGCGGTGCGCCTCACCCGCTTCACGCTCCCGCACTACAGCGCGCCGTGCCAGCTATTCCACTGCCGCCCAGGTGGCAAACTGTGTGTAGGCCGTAGCACCACACACGCCTCACTTCGGACCAATAGCACACGCGTCCCACCTTGTAAGAGCGCCAGGCTATACGCCGCGACAACCTACACACAGTTTGCCACCTGGGCGGCACATATCATTCGCTGCCGCGAGCTCTTCTGCGGGTGTTTGAAGTGGGTGATGCGCTCATTCGAAGCGTTGGCAACGCACGCAAACAGAAAGGCTGCCGTGTGAAGCGTAAGACCCTTCGGGGGCCCTCAGGCAAGAAGAAATGTTGGCGGTGTTAGCCGCTTTCTTTTGCCTACTTTTCTTTGCGGCGGCAAAGAAAAGTAGGTGCCGCCCCGCACAGGGGCGACGCCTGAAGCACGAAGGCAAATCGCGGATGCCAGCGCAAAGGCCAAAACACCAAACGGCAACGTTTGAAGCACGAATGCATAACGCGGATGCCAGCGCAAAGGCCAGAACTACTAAACCGGCCGCGCCACGAACCACGAACCACGAACCACGAAGCCAAACCGCGGATCCCATCGCAAGGGCAAAAAACACCGCCCCTGCGTCGCAGACAAAAAAGCAAAAACTCAAACCCCATTCGCCACAGTGGCAAGAATCCTCTCTACCCCTTCGACATACGCCTGCGTCCCAAACTTCCGCACAGCGGTCTGATACCCCTGGGCAACAAGCCGGTCGCGCAGCGCCTGATCCGACCGCAACTCGGCAAGCGTATCGGCCAGCGCGTGCGCGTCGCCCGGCGTACACATCACCCCATTCACGCCATCGTCGATAATTTCGACCACACCGCCAGCTCGTGCCGCCACGACCGGCCGCCGCGCCAACATCCCCTCAACGATCACGCGACCAAACGGCTCCGGCGTAATCGAAGTATGCGCAACCACATCGACAGCACACATGCACGCAGCCACATCATCCTGAAACCCAAGAAAATGCACCCGCCCTTGAAGCCCATTCGACGCAACAAACTCCCGTAACCGGGCTTCATAAGCATCTTCACCAAACAGCGGCGCACCCACCAGAACCGCATGCATCTGCGGATTGAGCACCATCGCCTCGAGCAACACATGCTGCCCCTTCCACTGCGCAAGACGGCTAAACGAGCCGACAAGAAACGCATCCTGTGGCAGCTTCAGCCGCGCACGCAGCACACTTTGGGGCGTATCCCGCAACGCACTGAACGGCGCAGCAGAAATCCCGTTAAACACCACATCGATGCGCTTGTCGCCAAAACTGGTCAGCTCGGCAAACGCACGCGCCGAAGCCGCCGAATTGGCGATCACATGCGCAAGCCCCAATTTCGCGCACCATTTGATGATCGCAAGCTGCTTGCTGCCGAAATGCTCGGGGCTGACGATATCGCGCAGATGCCAGACCACAGGACGCCCCGCAAAGCGCCCAGCAATCGCGCCGATCACCATCGCCCGCTGCGTGTTCGCATAGATCACGTCGCTCTGACGGGCCCGTGCGACCGTCGCGCGCACCAGCGACACCACGCCCTTCACCGCCTTCGCGATGGGCGGCGTGCCACCCTGCTTGCGGATGTCGCGCGTCGCGCCGGGATCGAGCACATCGACGGCCACGCCTTCGCGATGCAGCGCCAGGCGAAACGGTCCGTCATCAAACAGCACCACCTGCACGCGCGCCTTGAGCGCCTTCACAACTTCCAGCAGCGACAGTTCGGCGCCACCCATCACGCCGCTCTGGTCGATCGCAAGCACGCGCAAGGCGCTCGATGCCGGCTTCGGTTCGCTAACCTTCGCGGGCGGTTCATCCACAGGCAGCGTCGCGCCCTGCAACGCGGGCACCGTTTCGCGCACGAAGCCAAAGAAGCGCTCGCGGAAATGCCGGATCGAAAAACGCTCGGCATTCGCGCGGCAATCGACGGGCCTAAAGCGCGTGGGATCGTCGGCGAAATCCTCGATCGCGCCGATGATCGAATCGGCCGTCTGCTCGTTGAAAAAAATCCCCGTCGGATGCGACTCGTACTGGTCGCGCACGGTTTCGAGCGCCCCGCCCTTGCCGTACGCAATCACGGGCGTCCCGCACGCCTGCGCTTCCACCACGGAAATGCCGAAGTCCTCTTCCGCTGCGAACACGAACGCCTTCGCGCGGCGCATGTGATCGCGCAACACGTTGAACGGCTGATAGCCCATGATCTGCACGTTCGGCGTCGCCTTCGCGCGCACCTTCTGCATGTCGGGGCCGTCGCCGATCACGACCAGCTTGCGCTCGGGCATCCGCGCAAACGCCTCGACGATCAGGTCGATCTTCTTGTACGGCACCATGCGCGAGGCCGTCAGATAGAAGTCGTCCTTCTCTTCGCATAGCGAAAACGACTCGACGTCGACGGGCGGAAAGATCACTTCGGAATCACGCTGATAGACCTTGTGGATGCGTCGCGAGATGAATTCGGAGTTCGCGACGAACGCATCGACGGAATTCGACGTGCGGATATCCCAGTTGCGCATGTAATGCAGGATCATCCGCGCCAGCGCGGACTTTGGCCCGCTCGTCAGCTTCGACTGCTGCAGATACTGATGCTGCAGATCCCACGCGTAGCGGATGGGCGAATGCACGTAGCTGATATGCACCTGGTCCGGGCCCGTCAGCACGCCCTTCGCGACGGCATGGCTGCTCGAGATCACGACGTCGTACGCGGACACGTCGAGCTGTTCGATCGCGAGCGGCATCAGCGGCAGATAGCTGCGGTACTTCGTGCGCGCCTTCGGCAGCTTCTGGATGAAGGACGTCGTCACGGATTTGCCGCGCAGGAACGTGCGGTCGTCGAGAAAATCGACGAGGCTGAAGATGTCCGCCTCCGGAAAACACGCGACGATCTGTTCGAGCACACGCTCGGCGCCCGCATAGGTGACGAGCCAGTCGTGAATGATGGCGACACGCACCGGACCGACGCTGCGCGCGCCGCGCCGTTTCGCGGGCGGCCTGGCAACGGGCGTGGTCGTGATGAGATCGCGGCCCGCATCGCGCGTCACGGACGTGGGACGCAGGAGGTCTTCTTCAACGATATCGTGGTTCATGCGCTATTCCTCGGATTGAGTCGCAACTTCAGACGCACAAGCAGCGAACGCGAAAGATCGCGCAATGCAGGGGTCATCGTGAGCGACCACGCGACGTTCGCGCTCACGATGAGCGCGCCCGCCGCAATGGCCATCGGCAGGCTGGAAAGCAAGGTGGCGAGCCACAACGTACCCACCAGAAAAGCAAGGTGCGCGAGCATGTCGAGCACGATCGGGCGCGCGTGAATGGCCGACAGTTTCAGCAGCGCGACGTAGTCGAACAGGCCACGCGCGGCCACGACGACGGCCGCGCCCGTCAGGCCGAAATGCGCGATGCCGAACCACAGCGCGGCCGCGAAGAAAGGTAGCTCGAAGAGACCGAGGCGCGCGGCGGTCGCAGGATGCACCTGTGACTGAATGAGAATGCGCGCGAGGTTCGCCTGGCCGACGAGCCACACGGAGATGATCAGGATGCGTCCCACGGGGCCGCCCGCGTCCGCGACTTCGCTGCCCACCCACGCATGCAGGAAAGGTTCGAGCACGATGATCGCGACGAGCGCAATGGGCGTGAACACGCCGTTCAGGAATTCGAGCGACTGCCGCATGATGACGTCGGCGTCGTCCCGGCCCACTGCCGAGAGGCGCGGAAACAGCGTGCGCTGCAGCGCAGTCGGCACGATGTTCAGGCGCGTGACGAGGTTCTGCGGCACCGTGTAGTACGTGACGAAACGCGCGCCGAGACTGGTGCCGAGCATCACACGGTCGAGCGATTCGGCGACCATTCCCGAGATGCTCGCTATCAGCATCCAGCCGCCGAAGTTGAAGAGTCCCTTCGCGACCTTGAACTGCGGCGCGCGGATATGACGAATGCCGAGCACATTGAGCGCCGAGCGTCCGAGCAGGATCGCGGCGAGCAAACGCGCGACCACAGCCGCCGCGAGCACGTTCTGCAGCGTCGGTCCCATCATCCATGCGGCGGCGAGCGGCAGCAGCTGGAACAGGAACGTGCCGAGCGTCTGGTTGGTGTTGTAGATGCCGAAGCGTTCCGCGCCGTTGATCGCGCCCGCGAACACCCACGACACGTTGGCGAGCGGAATCGCCACCGCGAGCCACGGCAGCGCCATATAGACCTCGTGCTGCAGCTCGGGCGACACCTTCGAGAAATACGCGGTATAGAGCGCCGCGCCGAAGTAAATGACGAGCCCGCCGACGATGCCCGTCGCCAGGTTCAGCCACGTCGCGCTCCAGAACACCTGCTCGCACGCCTGCTCATCGTTCGATGCACGCGCCTTCGAGATGTGGTTTTGCGCGGCCATGCTCATGCCGAGGTCGAGAATGCTGAAGTAGCCGATCAGCGTCCAGACGAGGCTGATCACGCCGTAGCGTTCGACGCCCAGCAGCTTGATGTACGACGGCACCGTGACGAGCGATACAAACGTCGGCAACACCAGTCCGATCAGGTTGATCACTACGTTTCTGAGGATGCCTTTATCCATCGGATGCCTTTCTGGTCAGTCATAGGTTTGAGTAGCGTGTGGGTGGAGAAGCGTGTTGTTTATGTCTTTGATGCTGGTTTCCAGCGGTACATCAGGACCTTGCCGCGCGCGTCTTCTTCGACGAACACGAGATACTCGCCGTCGTCGCGGCGATACGCGCTGATGCCGTTGGGCACGTCGACCCAGCCCGATGCATGGCCCACTTCCGGACCCGGCTGCATCGTGCCGACGGGCGTGCCCGTCTCCTTGTCGTAGACGTGTACGGTGCCGACGGGCTCGACGGCGAACACGTATCTGCCTTCGACGGTGAGGCCGATCAGCGTCGAGACGGGCTTCGCTTTCGTGTCCCACGGCAGCGGCAGCGTGTAGCGCGCAACGGGGTTGCCGCTCGACCACTTGTCGTAGCGCACCAGCACGCGGCCCACTTCTTTCCAGAAGCCGCGATCGAACGGCGCTTCGGCTGTGTAGCCCGTCACGTACATCGAATCGGTTTGCGGGTCGTAGATCGCGCGTTTGATTTCGCTGAACGGTTGCGGCACCGGGTATGAAGTCATGTCCGCGTACGAGTAGACGGGGTTGCCCTTCGCATCGAGACCACCGAACCGGAAGCGGTTGATGCCCTTCGAATCGCGCGCGCGCCAGATGTCGCCGTTCGTGTCCACCCACCAGCCCCAGCCGCCCGCGAGGTGCGTGCCTGTCGTGTTCGGCGTGAACTCGTCGGCGTCGAAGCGGCCATTGCCGTTGCTGTCGCGCCAGATCCAGTCGCCGCCCTTCGGTGCGTTCGGCACCTTCAGCACGGCGCGCTCGCGGCCTGCGATGAAGCCCGAAGGCGTGGCCGTCTCGCCGTCGCGGCCGCCGTCGAAGCGATAGATCTTCAGATGGTCCGCGTACATGTCCGTGAGGAACAGGAACGTGCGGCCCTTCAGCTTGCGGGCGATGGGCAGGCCAGGCCACTGGTCGGTGTTGAAGACGGGATCGTCGGGATATCTGAAGCGATTCGTCAGGAAGCCCGCGTAGGTCCATTGCTGGCCCGCCGGCTTCGACAGATCGAGCGTGAAGCGCTTGTTGCCCGTATAGACACTGTCTGGCCGCGACGGGTCCATCCACGCGCCATCGACGAACAGCAGCCCTTCGACCTGCCACACACGCTTGCCGTCGGGTGCGTAGCTTTCGAGCGTCGCGCCGAGGCCCGCGCCCGTCGGCTCGAAGCGCGGACCGATGCCGTTGGTCGATACGTAGACGTTGCCGCGCGCATCGACGCCTACGCCCGTGAGTCCGTTGAAACGCTGCGGTCCTGGCTTGCCCGCGACGCCCGAGAAAATGCCGCCGCGCTCGCCGAGCGTCGATGTCAGCGCATAGCCGCCATCGCGTTTGCTGAAGAACAGCACCTGCTGGCGCGGGCCGTTATCGGCGATCAGCACGCGGCCTTGAGTATCGACGGCGATATCGACGGCAACCGTGTCGGCAGGCAGCGGCAGTTCGTCTTTCAGACGCTGGCCGTTCGCGTCCAGGTGCGCCACTTTCGGCTTGTCGCCGAGCGTGTCCGTGAGCACCCATAGCGAGCCGTCGCCCGCGCGCGAGATACGGCCCGGTGCCGGCACGCTCCATTGCGCCTTGCGTTGCATCGATTCGGCGTCGTACACCTCGACCCGGTTCTGCGACGTGTTCGACGCGTAGAGCGTCGTATCGCTTGCAGCAAGCCCGTTGATGTCGCCGCGCGTGCCCGTGGGCACGTCGTTGACCATCGCGAACGCGGCGGCCGCCTTCGCATGCGGATCGATGCTGCTCACGGCGGCCTGGAACGCGGCGACGCGCTTCGTATCGCCGATCTCGCGCCGCGAGATGCCGTACCACTGGCGGCCCTTGTCCGGCCACACGCCCTGACCGACGAGATGCCCCTTCTCGTTGCCGACGCCGACAGCCACATACGCATAGCGTTTGTTGATCGCGATCGCGTTGCCGCCGCTGTTGCCCCAGCCGTGCGTGCCGCCCGCGAAGCCGAGCATCTTGCCGTCCTGATAGACGCTCGCTTCCGCGCCGCTCTCGTCCCACGGCGCGTTCGTATAGACCTTGCCATCAGGCGATACCGCGAGCGCCGTGATGTTGATCTGCGTCCACGCGCCGTCGCCGAAGCCGAAGGTATTGCCGATCCATGACGTCTGCACGTTCAGCGCGGGTTCGGCGAACGCATGCAGTGTCGCGAGAAGGGCAAACGCGCACATCGCGCGGGCAAGCGTGAGTCGGGACAACGCGAGTTCTCCAGTCGAGGCGAAACGAAGGCAGGCGATAACGATGCGTGTTCGCCGGATGCAAGGTGGAAATTCGAATGGCGGCGCAATACGCTCAGTGGCGTTAATGCCCATTGATCCAATCAGCGCTTAACGGTAAGGGCAAAGAATGAAGGACGAAATTCGCAAATAATTCAAAATTATTCGTCGGTTGAAACGCACGAAAAGAAAGCAGAAAAAATGTGCGCCGAATTTTTTTCGGGCATTTTTTTGCTTGAAATCCCCCGTCATTTACCGATACGGCGATCCGATCCGAAGTTCTTACCGGTTCGCGTCGCGTGGATGTTTCGAGGTGTAACCGGTCGTATGCGGATATGAAAATCCGCTTTCCGTTATTCAAATCAATTCGTTTATTTCATTCGTGTTTTTTAGGGTTTTTATTTACCTAGAATCAAACCCGTTTTTACCGTCTTCATGGTGATCGCCTCGCGACACCGTGCATGGCCCATTGACAGCCGCACCAGGCGCATACACGGACGCTCATGACAGCCAGCACCCTGCCCGCTACGCCCTCTCATCACCGACGCATCGTCCAGCTCGACGGCTTGCGTGCGATCGCCGTGCTCGCGGTGTTCGCGCAGCACGCGCTGAAGGCGCCGCTGTGGATGGGCGTCGATCTGTTCTTCGTGCTGAGCGGCTTTCTGATCACGGGCATCCTGCTGGATCGCAAGGCGCGCCAGCAGTCGTATTTCAGCTACTTCTATGCGCGCCGCGCGCGTCGCATCCTGCCGCCGTATCTGCTGCTGATGGTGGTGTCGTCGCTGCTGTTCGGCTTCGGCTGGGCGCAGCACTGGGAGTGGTATGCGTTCTTCGCGACGAATATCGGCGATGCGCTCAACCAGAGCGGCCATGACAGCCTGAACGTGCTGTGGTCGCTCGCCGTCGAAGAGCAGTTCTATATTGTCTGGCCGTTCGTGATCCTGCTCGTGCCCGAACGCGCGCTCGGCTATGTCGCGGGCGCGCTGATCGTGCTCGTTTCCGTGCTGCGCGCCGTCGCGACGCCGTGGTTCGATTCGTTCTGGCCCATCTATTACCTGACGCCGTTCCGCATGGATCTGCTCGCGGCGGGCGCGCTGCTCGCCGTCGTCGTGCGGCGCGATGCGAACGCGCTTGCGCCGTTCAGGCTGCTTGCCGTGCTCGGCGTGTGCGTCGCGCTGGCCGTGCTCGCGTGGCTGCATCTGCACTATCCGCGTTTTCGCGCGGCCAATACGCCGCTGTCGAATGCCGGGCTGTATAGCGTGTCGCTGTTGCTGTGTACGTCGGTCGTCGTGATTGCGCTGCAGAGCAAGGGCATCGTCAAGCGTGTGCTGTGCAATCCCGTGCTCGTCTATATCGGCACGATCAGCTACACGATCTACCTGATCCACCTGACCGTTCTCTACGCGCTCTGGCCTCTGCATTACAACCGCTACGTGACGGCCGCGCTCGCACTCGCGATCACGCTGGTCTATGCAAGCACATCCTGGTTCGGCTTCGAGCGCCGCCTGATTCATGGCGGCGCGACGCGTAGCCAACAGCCCGACGCCGCGTTGCATGCGACACGCGAAGCATCGAGGACGAGCGCATGATGCGCGCGCCGATGCTGCGGGTCGCGCTGTGCGCGCTCTTTTGCGCCGTCGCGCTCGCACATGCTGACCAACGCGCACAGCCGCAAGTGCTGATCGAAGCCTACGGCGACTCGACCACGCTCGGCATTTCGTGCAGCGACGGCCGCTGCGGGCCGCGCGCCGATAACGCGGTGACGTATCTGCAGGACGCATTGCGCGCGAAATATGGCGTGCGCGTGTCGGTCGCGAATGACGGCGTTGGCGGCACGATGGCAACGCAATTACGCGACGGCACCGGCCCAGGCCGCAACGGCCCTTGGAAGGACCGCCTGGCAGCATCGAATGCGCAGATCGTCACGATCAATTACGGCATCAACGAAGTGATGCACAACCAGACGCCCGAGCAGTTCTATCAGGCCGAAACCGATCTCGTGAAAACGGCGCAGGCGCTCGGCAAGCTGCCCGTGCTGCAGACCTCGAACCCGATGCCCGATGGACGTCTGAATGCACGGCTCGCTGAAATGGCCGCGATGACACGGCGCGTCGCGGCCGAACAGCAGGTCCCGCTCGTCGACCATTACGCGGACATCTCCGCGATGGCCGACTGGAAAACCCATATGTCCGACGGCGCGCATCCGAAGCCCGAACTGTATCGCGTGAAGGCGCAGCAGGATTTTCAGGTGATCGATCCGCTCGTGCGGCGCGTGTTCGGCGGCGCAGCCGTCTCGCAAGACCAGCCGCCACACGCCGCATCCCCGCTTCACTCCACTTCCGACAACCCGACGAGAGGCAACTCATGACCACACAACGCAAAGCTATCATCACGGGCGTATCCGGCCAGGACGGCGCCTATCTGACGAAACTGTTGCTCGGCAAGGGCTATCAGGTCACAGGCACGTATCGCCGCACCAGTTCTGTCAATTTCTGGCGGATGGAAGAACTCGGCGTGATGGACAATCCGAATCTGCAACTCGTCGAGCACGATCTGACCGACGCCGGCTCGACGCTGCGTCTGCTCGACACCGTGCAGGCCGACGAGCTCTACAACCTCGCGGCGCAGAGCTTCGTCGGCGTGTCGTTCGACCAGCCTTCGACGACCGCGCAAGTCACGGGCGTGGGCGTGCTGAATCTGCTCGAAGGCATTCGCACGGTGAACCCGAAGATGCGCTTCTATCAGGCGTCGACGTCGGAGATGTTCGGCAAGGTGCAGGCCGTGCCGCAACGCGAAGAAACGCCGTTCTATCCGCGCAGCCCGTATGGTGTCGCCAAGCTGTTCGCGCACTGGTCGACGATCAATTATCGCGAGTCGTATGGCATGTTCGCGACGAGCGGTATTCTGTTCAATCACGAATCGCCGCTGCGCGGTCGCGAGTTCGTCACGCGCAAGATCACCGACACCGTCGCGAAGATCAAGCTCGGCAAAGCCGACGTGCTCGAACTCGGTAATCTCGATGCGAAGCGCGACTGGGGCTTCGCGCTCGAATACGTCGAAGGCATGTGGCGCATGCTGCAGGCGGATGAACCCGACACCTACGTGCTCGCGACGAACCGCACGGAGACGGTGCGCGATTTCGTGAAGATGGCGTTTGCCGCTGCGGGTTATCAGCTCGAATGGTCGGGCCGCAACGAGAACGAAAAGGGTATCGACGTACGCACGGGCAAGACGCTGATTCGCGTGAACCCGAAGTTCTACCGCCCTGCCGAAGTCGATCTGCTGATCGGCTGCGCGGACAAGGCGCGCGAGAAGCTCGGCTGGAACCCGGAGACCTCGCTCGAGCAGTTGTGCAAGATGATGGTCGAGGCAGATGTTGCGCGCAATCAGAATGGGGTGTCGTGCTGATAGCGGCTTCTGACCACTGACCGCAAAAGGGCGCGTGAAGCGCCCTTTTGCTTTTCTAAAGCAGCTTGCGGTCGACCTGCGGGACCATCGGCGCGAATTGCAGCAGCCGTTCGGCTTGCACGGCGATGAAGTCGGATATCGTATGCACCAGCGCCCGTTCGTCGCCGACATAGACGTCTGAACGTGCCAACTCCGGCGCGAGCGCCTTCGCGGCCTGCGCCATGCGCGTCATTTCGCGGCCGAGAAAGCGTGGCACCGTGCCCGTTCGCCGCGCGAAATCCGCCAGCGCGAACGGCGTGATGTCCTCCAGCCGGAAGGCGTCGCCATAGCCCATCGCCATGTCCTGTTCGACGCGCTCGCCATACGCATTGACGGACACCAGGTCGTACAGCGGCGCAGGTTCGAGACCGCCGCCGTGCATGAAAAAGGACAGGTTTTTCCCATGCGCGTCGCTGTTACCGATCAGCAGTTGAAACAGCGCCCACCGGATCATGAAGGTACGCGCGGCAGCGGGATTGTCGAGGTGCCGCTGAAGCGCGAACAGCTTTTCGAAGCTCACGCCTTCGCGGATGTTGCGCACGTCCGGCGTGTTGCCGAAATTGCGCTCGTATTTGAACGTGACGGGTAGATCGAGCGCCTGGCAGCCGTCGATCACATGCCGCCGCCGCACGGCCTGAACGGACTCGCCATCCGACGGGTCCAGCTCGACCGTCCGATCGAACCGCCCGATCAGCAGGATCGGCTCGGGAATGCGCCGGATCGAAACCGGCGCGGTGAGCAACCCCATGCGGGACGCCAGCGTCATGCAGTAATGCTCGTTCGCGACCATGCACGGCGTGACGGGGCTGCGCGATTCCGGTTTCAGGATGTGCGTCGAACTGAGCGGCCCGTCAGCAAGCGCGATGCGCTCGCCTTCCACCAGCACTTGCAGCTTGTCCTGATAACCCGCCACCGACAGGCGAACCTTGCCGTCCCAGACGGGGAACGGAATCACGTCGCGCTCGCGGATGCGCTGGCTCAGTTCATCGGGTGAAATTTCGCGGCGCGCGGGCGGCCGTTGTTCCGGGTGAACGGGCTGGCCGTCTTCGTCCGCTGCAAGAAAGCTCAATGCGCCGACGGGCTCCTTGCCGAGCATCCGGATAAGCCCATACGTGTTGTCTTTCGACACCTGATAGACGACCGACGCGACATCGAGCGCCCGCCCCTCCGGCAACAGATTGGCGATGAACCGATGCACGGCGCCCGCCGGCGGCTCGTCGCGTGATAGCGGGATGTGCGGAGACAGCGGAAACGCGTTCCGGCGGCCCGGCCAACCGGCGTCGTAGTCGAAGCGGTAGAGGCTTTGGCGCGCGTCGAAGTCCAGGCGGCCTACGGCCCCTTCGTGTGTCGTGACATGGAGGGCGTGGGGCATCAGGACGTCTCGCGCGGCGTGCCGGGCGCCGTGTTCGCGTCGAACGGTTCGACGGCGTCCAGCACCGCGCTGGTTTGCTGGTTCGTGAAAATCAGCATGTTCAGGCCAAGTCCGTTCAACACCTTGAAGACCTTGTCGAGACTGACCGAGCGGCCGTTTTCCAGCCGCGATAGCACGTCTTTGGAGATGCCTAGCATATCGGCGGCGTCGTCGATGCGAAGCTCGCTTTGCGCACGCCGGTTACGCACGAGCTGACCCAAGGCTGCCATGTCGCCAGCTAATGGGTTGACGGAGGTGGGTCGAGGCAAGGTGCGAGCCATAGTTCCGGGATTCCAGGAATAAACCGTCTCATGAAAGTCATGAGATCGATAATTACGAGAATATCGGAATTATGGGTGGGAAATGTGCGAGCTGTCAATAGTTCTGATATTTAAGGAATTAAGCCTCGCGAGATGGGTGAAATCGAGATAATTCCTTAAATATCGGAATTATAGCGACACTGGTCAGTGACGATGCCTGGCCGCCCGTCGCCGCAAAAAGAAAGGGACGGCTCACGGCCGTCCCTTTCCCTTAACGGTGTTATCCGCCCTACGCCGCCGCCTGAATCGCCTCGTTGTACACGGCCGCGACCCGCTTCGCGATCACCGGGTTATCGAAATTGGCCCGCGCATACGCACGGCAAGCATCCGAATCCGGCAGCCTGATCGTTCCATCCAGCGCCTTGCCCAGACCATCGGCGATCGCATCCGCGCCCGTCGAAGGCAGCACGAGATCCTGCGACAGCCCCGCCACCGCTTCCGGCAGACCGCCCACGGGCGTCACCAGCACGGGTGTTCCCGACGCCAGCGATTCGACGGTGATCAGCCCGAACCCTTCGAGCGCCACAGTCGGCACGACGCTGATCGTGGCCGCGCGATAGAGCGCCGCCAGATGCTCGTCCGGCACGAAGCCGAGCAGCTTCACGTTGTCGCCGAGACCGGCGTCGTCGATGCGCTGCTGCAATTCCACCTGCAAGCGCCCCTTCCCTGCGATCAGCAGCAGCACGTCCGGATTGCGGCGCTTGACGACCTTCACCGCATCGATCAGATCCTCGAGCCCCATGCGCCGCACGAGACGCCGCACGGCCAGCACGATCGGCCGGCCGAGCGGCAGTTGCAGGCGCAGGCGTGCTTCGTTTTGCGTCAACGGCAGATTGAACTGGTCGACGTTCACACAGCCCGGCACGACGCGCACGCGGTCGGCGGGAATGCCGTAGCGCGACGTCAGAATGCGGCCGAACGCATCGGACAGCACGATCAGCCGCGACGAGCGCGCATACACCGTCTGCTCCAGATAACGCTTTGCACGCTGCCCGAGCGAGTCTGCGCCTTCGACGTGACTCTCGTCGGCCCACGGCCCCTGAAAATGCGACACCTGCGGGATGCCGCGCATCGCGTCGAGGCCAGGAAACGTGTACAGCGCGAAGTGCGACGAGATCACGTCGGGACGCTGCTCGCGAATCTCGCGGCGCAGCGCGCGGCGCGCGGCCATCAGGCGCAGCGGCAGCGATTGCGCCGCGGAACCGAAGCCCTGGATCGCGCCGTTGGTGTCCTGCGCAACGCGCTCCGAGCCCGCGACGACGCCGCGCACTTCGACGCCCGCGCCGGGCAGCGCGCCAATCAGTGAGTAATACATGCGGTCGAGACCGCCCGCGCGCTCGGGAAACCAGTGCATGCCGATTTGCAGCGATTTGATGGAACGAGTGGTCATGGTGTGTGCTTTCCTTGTCGTTGTCGATGTGCGCGTCAAGCGGCGTGCATCACGCGCGATCCGCGCGTTGCGGGCCTGCGAGCACGTTCGGCGCCAGCGGTTCGGCGTCGTTGTCATTGATGTTTTTCGCGCGGCGGCGGTCTTCGCGCTGCCCCGCAATCTGCCGATACAGCGCGATGTACTGCTGCGCCATGCGTGCCCAGCCGAAGCCCGTCGCGAGTTCGTTGGCCGCGCGGCCCATCGCGAGCCGTTGCGCGTCGTCCGATGCGAGACGACCCACGGCTTGCGCGAGCGCCTGCGGATCGTCGGGATCGTCGAGCACAATGCCGCATTCGGGCGTGATGATCTCCGCCCCGCCCGCCGTGTGCGCCGTGACGACAGGCAGACCTGCCGCCATCGCCTCGAGCAGCGACAGACTCATCGCTTCGTAGCGCGACGGAAACACGTACGCATCGACGGAATGCATCAGCACGGGCATCTCTTTGACGAGGCCGAGAAAATGCACGCGGTCCGCGATTCCAAGCGCTTTCGCTTCTTCCGGATATGGACTGCCGGGCAGATAACCGGCAACCGCCATATGCACGTGCTCGGGCAGATGCTTCAACGCCTTGAGCACCGTGCCGAGATTCTTGCGCGGCGTGCGCAGATCGCCGACGAACAGCAGCAGGAATTTGTCTTCGGGCAACTTGAAGCGTGTGCGGTCGCCCTGCGCAGCGGCAAAGCCCTGCGTATCGACGCCGTTATAGATCACGTCGAGCCGGTTGCGCGGCGTGAGGCCGATCGCTGCGATCTCGGTCGCGACCTTCTGCGACACGGCCGTGATCACACGCGAACGTCGATACGCCCAGCCTTCGAGCACGGCATTCACGCGCGTATAGACGAACTGATACGCGGACCACAGCCCCTTGCTCAAACCGAACGGGTAGTACTTGCTGTTGAACCAGCCGCTATGAACGAAGTGCGCGGTGTTCACGTCGGCGGGCATCCACGTGATGAAGCCGTTGACGTGCAGCACGTCGTATTCGGCGCGGTGCTTGCGCAGCCACCACGCGCTCTTCAACGCGAACACCTGCTGGCGCAGCAGATTGGTCGGCCAGAAGCGGCCGATTTTCACGGGCGCCCAGCGCACCAGCGGATGTTCGAGCAGTTCGGGCGCGACATGCGAGGCGACCAGCGTGACCTCGATGTTCTCGTCGAGCGCCGCGCGCGCGATCTCGTGATTGACGCGGCCCTGCCCGTCGTTATGACGCACTACGTGCGTGACGATGGCGACTCTCAATCAGTGGCCTCCAGGAAAGAATGAATGGCGGCGCCGGTTCAGCTTCTGCCAGTGCGCCGCGGAAATAATCGAAAACACGCCCATGAAGAGCAGCAGGCCGCCCGTGCCGACGAGCGAATTGGTGAACACCAGCATCGCGAAGATCGCCAGCGCGAGCGACAGCGAAGCGGACGCGAACTTGTCGTCGCGCAACTTGAACGAGGCGCGCAGCGCGCGCACCAGCAGCCAGATCACGCCCGACATGTACAGCAGCGTGCCCGGCCAGCCAAGCACGAACGGAATGTTCATCACGCCGCTGTCGAAGTTGCCGTACTGGCCGAGCTGGCCGCCGTCGTTCGAGAGCTTGGTCGAGGTGCCCGTCGCGCCCAGCCCTTCGCCCGTTACATCGGTGAACGCGGTTTTCGCGAAGGTCGCGTAAAACTCGTTACGCGCGGCGTAGCTCTGGTCGTCGTGCAGATTGACGATCGTGTCGAGACGCGCCTGCATCCGCTCGGCGACCGGGCCGATCGCCAGCAGCGGCACGCACAGGCCGACCAGCAGCACCGCGCTCGCAACGATGCGGATACGCACCTTGTTGTTCGACTTCGCGAGTTGGATCAGCATCGCGATGACCCAGCCGCCCCACGTCGAACGCACCAGCGAGAGACAAAACGACAGGAAGCCGAGCGCGCCCGCCACCCAGCGCACGCGATGGTTCGCGGCCATCACGTAGACCATCGCGCCCATCATCGCGAGCGCGAACGGGCCCGACGAATTCATCGTGCTGAATACGCGCACGCCGAACGGCACCGGGTCGCCCTGCGAATTCATCTGCGAGCCGAGCATCCACAGCGCGTCCCACTGCGGCATGATGAAGAACTGCACGAGGCCGTAGCCGCCCATCAGCAACATGCCCCAGATAAAGGTATTGATGATGGTCTCGCGGAATTCCGGGTACTGCCGCGAGTGCGCCATGATGTGAAAGCCGATCAGGATCGGATAGACCCAGTTTGCAAGGTCGTACAGGGCCGCCAGCGGGCCGCTGGAGACGACGCCGATCATGAACGCATACCCAAGCCCCGCCAGCACCAGCAGGACGGGCAGGCCGCGCCGTTGCGCGAGCACGGGGTAGAAGCGGATCAGCGACAGCCCGCTGATCATCGTCACGGCGAGGGGCGCGACCTGGATCAGACTGGTCGGCGTGAAGGCACCCTTGGACCAGTCGGCCAGACGCCGCACTTCCGGGCTCAGGAACCACAGCCACCACATGTAGCCGACGTATTTCGCGGGCGCCTTGAAGTACAGCCAGAAACCGACGGCGATCGACAACACCGGGAACGCGAGCGTCAGCACCGTGCCCTGATGCGCAACGATCAGCATCACCGTGACGAGCCACAGCAACGCGGGCGGCAGCCAAATGCTCTTTTGGCTCTTCTGGCGCTTGTCGCTCTTGACGGCGCGCATGGCGCTGTCGATCCCGGCTCGTGCAATCGACGACATCGCTTACATCCCTCCCCGGCTCTGCGACGGCACGCGGGCGTTTCCACCGGCGTTCGCCTTTTGCGCGGGATGCGCGTGCTGCGCCTGTCGACGCAGCAGATCGCGCGTGAGCTTCACGTGCTGCTGCGCGTAGTGCTGCGTCGTGTGATCGCGCGACACCAGTTCCATCGACGCCGCCTGCGCCTGTTGCAGCGCTCCGTCCGGCGACGCGATGAGGCCGAGCAGCGCCTCGCGCAGCGCGTCAGCGTCGAACGGCGGCACATACGCCGCCGCGCGCGCCGAAAAATAATCCTGCAACCCGCCGACGTTCGTCACGACCATCGGCTTGCCGACGGCCGCCGCCTCCAGCATTACCGTGATACCGGATGCATGCGTGTTAGGGCGCAGTGGCACGACGACCACGTCGGCCCAGTCGTACAGTTCGCGCTGCTTCTTCAGGCCCGCTGCGGGCGCGACTTGCACGTTCAACGAACGCAGTGCGCGCGGAATGCGCCGGCGCGTGGCGAGACGCACGGCAAAGCGCGGATCGTTGCCGACGGCCTTGATCAGCGTCTCCCAGTCGCGGTCGCGATCGTTGCCGATGGCGGCGATGCGCAGCGGCGTATTCGGCTGCCACACCTTTGGCTGCTGCACGGGAAAATCGCGCGTGTTCAGCCCGTAGAAAAGCTGCGTCGCGTCGCGGCCAAAGTACTCGCGGCACAACTCGGCGTTGTCACGCGCGAGCGTCGTCAGAAGATCGGCACGCCCGATCAGCTTGCGATAAAACCAGCGGCGCAGAACGCCATAGTTCGGCCACTTGTCGATCAGCCACACGCTTTGCGCGAGCAATAGCGGTTGCGTCTCGCGCTTGCCGTTCATCAGCAGCATCAGCGCGGCCGATAGCCATTCCTGTTCGGTGTGCGTCCAGATCACGTCCGACCGTAGCATCTCGTCGCGATTGCGCAGCGTGTGGACCAGGTCGAAACCGAGCAGCGTCTTCAGCGCGCGGCGCACGAGACGTACCGGCTTGCTCTCCTTCGCGTCCTGCGAATAGCTCAGCTGGAATTCGTCGGACTCGGCGTGGTGATAGCCATACAGGCAACCGATGTTCTCGCCCGGGCGGTAGAAACGCGGATCAGCACCGTAAAACAGATGTACGTGGACCTTTGTCGTCATGCGTGTACCCCCGTGCCCGTTCCAGTGCCCGTGCCGCGCTGCTGCGCAAACGCGCGACGCGCCTCACGTGCGCCCGTGCGCACGGCATGCCAGCGCGCGAGCTTCGTACGCGCGCCCTTCGACGTCAACGCGAGCACCGCATGCAGCGCCCCCGGATAAACACGCGTGCCGACGAGCGCATACCACCACCACGCGACTTCGCGCTGCCCGGCGGGCAACTGCTCGCGCAGGATCAGATGCAGGTTGTACGCGGCGTTGCGCACGGCCGTCAGCGACTGCGCATCGCGGCGGTCTTCGTCGAAACGTTCGGCTGGGTAATGGTCGACGGCGACGCGCGGATCGTAGACCAGCTTCCAGCCCGCGTTCTTCACGCTCATGCTGAACGCCATGTCGTTGTGGACCTGCGCGCCCGCGCCGCGCAAGCGGCCGTCGAAGCGGATCGTGCGCACCGCGTCGCGCCGGTAGCTCATGTTCGCGCCTTTGAGCAGATCGACTTCGCGCGCTTCGCCTACGCCGAGGTGATGGTTGCCGATGATCTTGCCCGACTTCATCATCTTGCCGACCAGAAAGCGCGAGCCGTCGAGCACGCCACCCTTCTGATGCACCCAGTCGCGTCCGCCGAGCGCGCCCAGCCGCGGATCGCTTTCGAACGCGGCGCCGATGCGGCGCACCCAGTCGGCGTGCGGCGCGGCGTCGTCGTCGGTGATGGCGATCACGTCGCCTGTCGCGGCATCGAGGCCGCGATTGAGCGCGGCCACCTGACCCGGCAACTCGACGGCGGCGACGTTCAGCGGCAACGCGCCGACCACGAGGGGATCGGCGAGGCATGCATGCGTCGCTTCGTCATCGGGACGCGCGACCACGACCACTTCGTCGGGCACGCGCTCCTGCTTCTGCAAGGCCGCGAGACAGCGCGCGAGGTCCTGCGGGCGGCGATAGGTCGGCACCAGTACCGTTATCTTCATCCTGTACTCTCCGTGGCTTGTTGACGGCGCACGGGTCTTGCCTCGCAGGCAAGACCCAACGCGCGCATCAGGTGCTCAGGTATTCCTGCACGGCCGCGTAGCTGCGGTCGTAGTTGCCGCGCGCGCGCGGCGGCATCGCGTTGAAGATCGCGCCCTGCACGTGTACGCCCGCCGAATGCAGGCGCTTCAGTGCGTCGGCGATCTCGCCTTCGCTGTGCATGCCCGAGCGCACGACGAAGAACGTCGAGCCCGCATAGCCGCCGATGATCGACGCGTCGGTCACGGCCAGCACGGGCGGCGTGTCGATCAGGATCACGTCGTAGCGCTTGCCGAGCCCGTCGAGGTACAGCGGCAGGCGCGGCGACATCAGCAGTTCGGACGGGTTCGGCGGACGGCGGCCGCACGAAATGAACGACAGGTTGTCGATTTCCGTCGCGCGCACCGCTTCTTCCAGCGAAATCTGCCCGCTCAGCAACTCCGACAGGCCGTTGTCCTGCGAGCCGCCGAGATGCTTTTCGAGCGCGCCGCGCCGCATGTCGCCGTCGATCATCAGCACGCGCTTGCCCGAATGCGCGAGCAGCACGGCGAGGTTGATCGTCAGGAAGCTCTTGCCGACGCCCGGCAGCGGGCCCGTGAACATCACGATGTGGTTGCGCGAATCCTGTAGCGTGAACTGCATCGACGTGCGCAGGCTGCGCAGGCTTTCGATACACACGTCCTTCGGCTTCGCGTTCGCGAGCACCGCGCGCTGGCGCGTGCCGCCGCGCACTGCGGCGTTCTCTAGCAGCGCCTGTTCGGACGACAGCGGCACGAGGCCATAGACGGGCAAATGGAAGGTGCGCTCGACCGTTTCAGGGTCGTCGATGCCCTTGAACATATTGCGGCGCAGGAACACGAAACCCGTGCCGATGATCAACCCGAGAATCGTCGCCGCCGACAGGATCAGCGCCTTCTTCGGCTTGATGGGCGAACCGGGACGCAGCGCGGCGTCGACGATATGCACGTTGCCGCCCGTGCCCGCTTTCTGCACGGACAGTTCCTGCACGCGGTTGAGCAGCAGCACGTAGATGTCTTCCGCAACCTTCGCGTCGCGCTGCAACTGCACGGCCTTCACTTCGGTGGCAGGCAGATCGCGGAAACGGTCCGCGTATTTCGTGCGCTGCGCCTGGAGTTCGGCCATCTGCTGCTGCGCGGCCTTGATCATCGGGTGATCGTCGCCGTAGCGCTGTTCGAGTTGCGAAATCTGCAGGCGCAAAGCCGAGATCTGCTGCTCGTACTGCACGCTGCCTTCCAGATAGACCTTCGCCTCGTCGCTTGCGTTTATCGAACCGCTCTTGCTCTGATAGGCCGTCAACGCCGCTTCCGCGCGTTCCAGATCGGACTTCAGGCGCGGCTCTTCGCTTTTCAGGAAGTCGAGCATCCGGCTCGCGTCGGCCTGCTTGGTGCGGATGTGCTCCAGCAGATACGACTGCGCGAGCGCATTGGCGACAGCGGCTGCGTGCTCGGGGCTCTGATCTTCGAGCGAGATCGAGATCACGCCCGTCTGCTTGCCCTGCTCCTGCACGTTGATCGCGGACTGGAACGCGGCGATCGCGTCGAGGTCGTTCGCGCGCATCACCGTGAACTGCGTGCCGGGCCGCGCGACGAGTTTGTTGACCAGCATCGTGACGCCGCCGCCCTGCGCGGGCTGGCCCGCCTGGCCGCGCAACAGCAGTTGGCCGTCAGGCGTCATCAGCGTGTAGCGTTCGTTGTCGAGCGCGGTGAGGATCAGCTTCTGGCCTTCGAGCGCGGGCGTCACGTCGAGCGAATCGACGTCGGCGACTTCGCCACCCCACGCATACGAGCCGAGGCCGAGCCACGCCTTGGCGGGCTGGCCCGGCGTCGCGAGACGCGCAGCGAGGCTGCCGAGCACGGGAATCGTCTTCGGCGCGATCGAGAAGTTCAGCTTCATGTCGTGAACCACGGGCGCAACCACGCCGCGGCTCTTGATCATTTCGATCTCGGCGTCGGTGGGGATCGTCGACTGTCCCGTTGAGATCGTCGCGCCCGTTTGCGTCTGCGTGAGCGCCTGCGACGTGTTGTCCGACGTTTCCACGCGCACGTGCGCGTCGGCCGAATACACGGGCTTCGCGACATAGCAGTAGAAGCCGGCAATCGCGACGATGGTCGCTGCGATGCCGATCAGCCACCAGATGTCGTCGATGATCACCTGCAGCAGTTGGCCGAGGACCACGTCCTCTTCTTCGGTTCTGGCCTGTATGGCCAGATGGGGATTGGCTTGAGTGCTCACTTGGATACTCGCTTGAGTGCTCAGGGTTGACCCGGGTCGGGTCGCCGGCGGCATCCGGTGCGTTGCATCCGTTCGTGTTCCGGATGCGAAGCGCCGGGATGCCGGCAGCGGTTCAGGCATTGCAACTGCAATGAGACGTCAGGACATCAGCGCGTCAGCTGCTTCAGGTAGAACAGCGTCTGCACCGTCGGCAGGACCTGCTGCAACACGCGGTTGAACGTCGTCGAGGCGGCCGTGCCCACGTACACCACGTCCATCGGCTGCAACTGGAATTGCGACGACAGCATGATCGCGTCGGGCTGCGTCATGTCGAGGCGATACACGTCGGGCGTGGTCGGCTTTTCCTTCATGCCGCGCATCACGTAGATCTGGCGCGGATTCGCGTCGGTGTCGAGAATGCCGCCCGCCTGCGTGAGCGCATCGGCGATCGTCAGTTCGCCCTTGTTCATCGGCACGGGGATCGGCGTCTTCACTTCGCCCATCACGAAGATGCGCGTGTCGCTGCGGTCCGGCACGTTGACGATGTCGCCGGGTTCGAGCATCACGTTCTGCGTGGTATCGCCCTTGTCGAGCATGCGGTTCGCGTCGAGCACATAGAGCTTGCCCTTGCGCGTGAGACGCACGCGCTGCAGATCGGCGTTGTCGGACGAGCCGCCCGAGCGGGTGATGGCATCGACCAGCGTGAGCGGCACGTCGGACAGCGCGAGCGGTCCCGGCGTCTTCACGTCACCCGTGACCTGCACCTTCTGGCTGCGGTATGACAGCACGCGCACGTCGACCTGCGGATCGCGGATGTACGGAATCAGCTTCTTGCCGAGTTCGTCGCGGATCTGCGCCGTGGTCCGGCCCGACGCGCGAATGCGGCCGACGAACGGGAAATAGATCGTGCCATCGGGCGCGACCGTCTGTCCGTACGGATCAGCCTGGCCCGGCAGCGCCTGCGTGTACGGCTGCTGCAACGCACCGCCGATCGACTGCGTGGTGTTGCCGCCCGAAGAGAGCGTGCTGCCGTTCGGCGTCGTCAGTTCCGGGTGATCCCACACGGTGATGCCGAGAATGTCCTGCGGCGCGACGTGATAGATGTACTGCGTCGGATCGGCGAACGGGCCCGGCGGCGGCAGCACCTGCTTCGCAATGCTGTCTGCCGTTTGCGCCTGCTGCTTCTGGATCACCGAGGCATCGATCAGCGTGACCGGGTACGTCTCGGCCGGCTTGTTCTGCGAGTCTTCCTTCAGACGCGACGTGTCGAGGTAATTCCCCGGCGCGGTCGCGCACGCCGACAGAAAAGTCGTCAGCGCAATAGTTAACGCAATATTTCGTTTCAGCATATTTTGTCCAGCCATCCCATGACGAGGTGTTCGATGTGCGCGAGGCTGTCGCGATACGCGCCTTCGTCGCGCCCATGCGGATCGACGACGTCGGCGCTTCCCCACTTGTTCCACTTGCCGAGCGGATAGACCTTGCCGCGCGACGTGGGATCGAGCGCTTCCACGTCCTTCACTTGCCGCTGTTCGGTCACGAGGATCAGATCGGCATCACGCACGAGCTTGCCGTCGAGCCGCCGTGCGCGATGCGCGCCGCTTTCCACGCCGCGTTCTTCGAGTAGACGCCGCATGACGGGGTCCATGCCGTATCCGTCGATCGCGCGCAGGCCCGCCGAGCGAAACGCAATGGGCTGCGCGCCGCGCGCGTCCTGACGCGACTTGAACAGCCGCTCGGCGGCCGGCGAGCGGCACACGTTGGCGTGGCAGACGATCAGGACGTTCGCGAACATGGGCGGCCTCTTTGCAGTCGATGACGCCAGGGGTTACAGCGCAGCAGCCGTGGCAGCCGTGCCAAGCGAAGCGACAGCGGCTTCGGATTGCGCGGGCTGACGGCCAATCGCGTGGTACTCGATGCCCTGCTCGCGCATCGTGTCCGGTTCGTACAGATTGCGGCCGTCGAAGATCAGCGGAGTTTTCAGCAGCGTCTTGAGGCTGTCGAAGTCCGGGCTCTTGAAGACCTTCCATTCGGTAAGGATCACCAGCGCGTCCGCCTGCTCGGCCGCCTGCATTTCTTCGTCGGCGAACGTGAGGCGCGCGAGATGTTGCGGCTTGTCCTTCAGGTCGAGCGCGAACACGCGCTTCGATTCGTCGACGGCGACGGGGTCATAGGCCACGACCTTCGCGCCGCGTGCCAGCAGTTCGGCGATCAGCGCGCGGCTCGGCGCTTCGCGCATGTCGTCGGTATTCGGTTTGAACGCAAGACCCCAGACGGCGAACGTGCGGTCCGACAGGTCGTCGCCCAGACGCGCGACGATCTTGTGCGCGAGAATCTTCTTCTGCGTTTCGTTGACGGCTTCAACGGCTTCGAGAATGCGCAGGTTGTGACCCATCTCGCTGCCCGTGCGGATCAGCGCCTGCACGTCCTTCGGGAAGCACGAGCCGCCGTAGCCGCAGCCCGCGTACAGGAAGTCGTAGCCGATACGCGGGTCCGAGCCCATGCCACGGCGCACTGCTTCGATATCGGCGCCGACGCGGTCGGCGAGATTCGCGAGGTCGTTCATGAACGAGATGCGCGTCGCGAGCATTGCGTTGGCTGCGTATTTCGTGAACTCGGCGGAACGCACGTCCATGTACAGCGTGCGTTCGTGATTGCGGTTGAACGGCGCGTACAGGCGCTTCATCAACTCGCGCGCCTTTTCGCCCGGCACGTCCTCGTCGCAACCGAGGATGATCCGGTCCGGGCGCGTGAAGTCGTCGACGGCGGCGCCTTCTTTCAGGAACTCGGGGTTCGACACGACCGAGAACATCTGCTTCAGGCCACGCGCATTCAGCTCTTCCTGCACGGCCTGCGCGACGCGACGCGCCGTGCCAACGGGCACCGTCGACTTGTCGACGATCACCTTGAAGCCCTTCATATGGCGCCCGATATTGCGCGCCGCGGCCAGCACGTATTGCAGGTCGGCCGAACCGTCCTCGTCGGGCGGCGTGCCGACGGCGATGAACTGGATGTCGCCATGCGCGACGGCCGCTTCGATATCCGTCGAAAACTTCAGGCGCCCCGCCTTGCGGTTGCGCGCGATGATCTCCAGCAGACCCGGCTCATGGATCGGCACGCCGCCGTTGTTCAGCACGTCGATCTTGCGCTGATCGACGTCGAGGCAGAATACGTCGTGCCCGATGTCTGCCAGACAGGCACCCGTCACGAGGCCAACGTATCCGGTTCCAACGATCGTCAGGTTCATGAATTACACCTCGGAGATTGAATGGTTCAGTGAATGAAGAACGCCAGGCGTTCTATCCGATGGACGCCACGCGCGTCAGTACGCGTTGCTGCCCACGAAGCCCTTCCAGAAAGTCAGGCCAACGATCTTGATGTCGAGCCAGAAGCTCCAGTGCTGCATGTAGTACAGATCGAGCTTCACGCGGCCCATCATCTTTTCGATGCGGTCGGTTTCGCCGCGATAGCCATTGATCTGCGCCCAGCCGGTGATGCCGGGCTTGATCCGGTAGCGGTGCATGTAGCCCTTCACCAGATCCTTGTAGATGTCGTCGTGTTCGAGCGCATGTGGACGCGGACCGACCACCGACATCTCGCCGCGCAGCACGTTGATGAACTGCGGCAGTTCGTCGAGGCTCGTGCGGCGCAGGAACGCGCCGACGGGCGTGATGCGCGGATCGCGACGCGTGGCCTGGGTGATCTTGCCCGCCTGTTCCTGGTGGACCTTCATCGAACGGAACTTGAAGATCTCGAACTCGCGTCCGTCGATGCCCTTGCGCCGTTGCCGGAAAAACACCGGGCCCGGCGACGACAGCTTCACGGCCACGGCGATCGCGAGCAGCAGCGGCGCGAGCGCCGTGAGCGCGGCGAGCGCGAACAGGCGGTCGAAGATCCGCTTGGGCAGCACGCGCAGATCAGTGATCGGCGACGCGGCGAGATTGATCGCGGGCACACCGAGCAGATCGACCATCGGCTGGTTGAGGAGCGTCAGGCTGCGCACATCCGGGATAAAGCGGATGTTCACGAAGTCGTTGCGGAACTCCATCACGAAGCGATGGATGACCTTCTCTTTCGACATCGGCAGCGCCATCCACAGCTCGCGCACCGAGCGGCGGCGCATCTCGTCGATCATCGCCGCGTAGTCGCGCTGCACGGCCACGCCTTCGATCGTTTCCGGTTCGTCGATGTCTTCGTAGTGGCTGCGGTTATCGTTCTCGTCATAGACGAGCACGGGGCTGAAGCCGGCTTCGGGACGGCTGCGCATCTGCTCGATCAGAAACTTGCCGTACGGCGCGCCACCGACGATAGCCACTTTCTTCTGGTTGAAGCCCTCGCGGCGCAAGCCGCGCAGCACCGCATGCACCACCGCCTTCGTGACGATCAGCAGCACCACGCTCGCGCCGGCCCAGTACGCGAGCCACAGGCGCGACAGCATGTCCGAACGGTGCAGGCTGAAGCTCATCAGGATGCCCGTCACCTCGACCATCAACCAGCCCATCGACACGCGCCACAGCAGGTCGTACAGCGGCTTGCCGCGCCACGACTGATAGATGCCGAGGGCCGGAAAGAACAGGATCACGAGCAGGCAGTCGAACGCCAGCGACACGCTTTGCATGTCGTCGAGCCACACGAAATGCCCTGCGTGCAGCGCGGCCGCGATCAGCGCGCCGAGCGCGACCATGCCAATGTCGATGATTCTCGATAGAACGCTCAGCATCTGCTGCCCCTCGCCTTGTCTGTCAGTTCAATCAAGTTCTATCCACGGTCCGTTGAAAAGTGCGCTGCGTGATTCGCCAACCGGTTTTGCGTCTTGCGAATGAACAGGCAACGCGGAAAAAGCAAAGCATTTCGCATTCGACGTATTGCGGTTTGCATCGACAGTCGAATACGGAATGATTTGCGCCGGTGAGTGAATACCCTTGTACAAGCCTAGATAAAGCGGCATTAAAATTCCGGCTGCAAGGCGGCAAAAAATCTCAAATTGTATCGGCACGATTTACGATATTTTTTTCGATTTTATTCGGTAACTTTTGCCGAATTATGCGTATTTGCGCCGTGCTTCGCGCCGCTCGTTGTGCCTTTGCTGCGCTTTTTTCCTCTGCAGTGTCAGTCGATCTCGTGCGCGCGTCGGTCAGCCTCCGCATTCCGCGCCTGCGAATTGTGTCGTGTCAATTTTTACGTAATTTATTTTCTATTTTTCAGGTATTGCGAAATTATTCGTTAATGCATGACGAGCATTTTGCATTGGAATTATTCGGCAGAAATTCAATGTCGATTTATTGACGCATTACGACGTGATAAAAACGAAGGCATTCACCCTGCTTCGAGGAGTTATCACCATGACTGCTA
This sequence comes from Paraburkholderia terrae, assembly GCF_002902925.1. Classification (GTDB taxonomy): domain Bacteria; phylum Pseudomonadota; class Gammaproteobacteria; order Burkholderiales; family Burkholderiaceae; genus Paraburkholderia; species Paraburkholderia terrae. The sequence goes on from NZ_CP026111.1 coordinate 1,791,625, forward strand.
CGGCGTCAGACGTCGACAATCGCCAGGCGAATCAAACCCGGCTCAACGTCAAGCTCAAGGTTCATCCCGTGATACTGGCTGGCGGTTCGGGAACACGGCTGTGGCCGATGTCGCGCGAACAGCATCCGAAACAGCTGATCGGTCTGCTGGGCGCAGACTCGCTACTGCAATCGACGGCGCAACGGCTCGATGGGCTCGATGCCGGCTATCCCGTCGCCGAACAACTGGTCGTTGTCTGCAACGAAGATCATCGCTTCACGACGGCCGAGCAATTGCGCGTGAGCGGCAAACAGAGCCGCCTGATTCTCGAGCCCTGCGCGCGCGACACCGCACCGGCGTTGACGATCGCGGCGCTTTCCGTGCTCGCGCAGGACCAGGACGGCATCATGGTCGTGATGCCCGCCGACCACGCCGTGACGGACACCGAAGGTTTTCACGCCGCCGTTGCGGCGGGCGTGCAGCATGCCGCGAACGGTCAGATCGTGACGATGGGCATCGTGCCGTCGCGCGCCGAAACGGGCTACGGCTACATTCGTATCGGTGCTTCACTGCCCGCAGTCGAAACGGCGAGCGAGCGCGTGATCGACGCGCATCAACTGGACCGCTTCGTCGAAAAGCCGCACATCGAACTCGCGCAGCGCTACGTCGAATCGAAAGAGTATTGGTGGAACAGCGGCATCTTCATTCTGCGCGCGTCGACGTGGATCAAGGCCGTGCGTCATTTCCATCCGGCCATTTATGAAGCCTGCGAAGCCGCGCATGCGCAAGGCACCACGGACGGCGACTTCTTCCGCGTGCAGCGCGACGCGTTCGGCGCGTGCCCGTCCAACTCGATCGACTACGCGGTGATGGAACGCCTCGGCGGCGACACGTCGGTGTGTACGGGCGTCGTCGTGCCGCTCGATGCCGGCTGGTCCGATGTCGGCTCGTGGGACGCGATCTGGGACATCCTGCCGAAGGACAGCGACGACAACGTCGGCCGCGGCAACGTGATGTTCGAAGGCGCCGGGTCGACCTTCGCGCATTCCGAAGGCCGCTTGATCGCGTGCGTCGGTACGCAGGATCTCGTCGTCGTCGAAACGGACGACGCGATTCTCGTCGCCGACAAGAGCCGCGTGCAGGACGTGAAGAAGGTAGTGGGCCGCATCCGCGAAGCACATGGCGCGGAAGCCGTGAACCATCGCAAGGTGCATCGCCCGTGGGGTCACTACGATTCCGTCGACATGGGCGAGCGCTTCCAGGTGAAGCGCATCGTCGTGAAGCCGGGCGCGCAACTGTCACTGCAGATGCACCATCATCGCGCCGAACACTGGATCGTCGTGCGCGGCACGGCGCTCGTCACACGTGGCGAAGAGCGCTTCATCGTGTCGGAAAACGAATCGGCGTATATCCCGCTCGGCGTCACGCATCGTCTAGAGAATCCGGGCAAGATGCCGCTCGAAATCATCGAAGTGCAATCGGGCTCGTATCTCGGCGAGGACGATATCGTGCGCTTCGACGACACGTACGGCCGGCGATAACGCGCATTGCAGAGACGGACGCTGATTGATTGCGCCCGTCTCTGCTGCTACGTATGGGCAGATGCTTCAGGTTGAAATAGCTGGATGAAGCGCGCGATGCGTACACCACTGCATCGAATGACGACAATGAACGACGAGACAGCAACGACGCGCGTACCCGCTGCGCGTCTGCCCAAGTAACCGGTTCCAGTTCTGGCTCAAACGATGGCGTGCCTACGCCATCGTCATCATCCTGCGTGCGAAAGCAGATTCGACGGTAACGGGTAGCGTTCGCCCGTTTTGTCCTTTGCGACTTCGGACGGATAGCGGCGCAACGGCATCAGACGCGGATTCAGATGCTGCGGCAAATGCGGATTGCCCGTTGTGGCGACAACGTTTGCCGCGGCGAGCGCAGGCGTCGGCGTGAGTTCCGGCATGGCGCGCGTGACCGGCCGCACGGCGACCTTCGGCGTGTGCAGACCCACGCTCGACGGGCTCGCGTGCAGTCCTGCCGCGGCTTCCTGCGTGCGGCATTCGCGGTCGATCCATTGCCGCGCCCAGTCGAGCGCAAAACGGTGCGCCGCGTCGACATCGGCGAAACGCGGGCCGATCAGGCCGGAGCGCTCGACGCGCTTGCCGTCCTTCATGATCTCGGCCCACGCGCGGAATGCATCGTTGGGCACCTGCTCTGCCTCGACGTAAATCGTATAGCCCTGGCGGTCAGCGACCTCCAGGCCGCGCGGCGCCGTGAGGCTCATCCACAGCGGCGTGTGCTGGCTATCCGCCGAGGTATCTGTCAAAGCGCTCGCGGTGGACGCGTCTTCGCCATGCGCATCGGTTTGCACCGACGCGGCATAAGAGTCTGCGGCGTGCGCCTGCATCGGCGCTTGCGCAGCTTGCATGTCGACACGCTGCGCGTCGCCGAACACGACGCCGGCATCGAACGCACTCGCAGCCGGCAAAGCGGCCACGGCACTTGCGCGCGGCGCCTCGACGAAGCCCGTCTCGACGGCAGACGAGCCGGCCAGCTGACGCGTGATGTCGGCCATCGGCGCGAGCGCACGCCAGCCGGACGGCGCGCCATTCGGCACGCCCGACTCAGGAGCAGACGATTGCCACGTCTCCGGACTCTTCCAGAACACGCCGCGCGCGAGATCGTCGCGCGGCTTCGGCGCTTCGACCACAGGCGCCGGCTTCGGCGCAGCAGGCGGCGTCGGCTCGGGAATGTACGCGAACGCGCGTCCGTTCAGTGTCAACAGACGGATTACTTCGGCCAGCGTGCCATTGGCTTGCCACTCCTCGAAGCGGCGCCGGCACGTAGGACCTGACGGATAGCGGCCGGGAAGCCTCGACCACGGCTCACCCGTAGTCAGGATCCACAGAACGGCATTGGCCACGATTCGAGGTTCGGCGCGGGGCCGTCCGCGTCGGTTCAGGCGGACGGCTGGCTCGTCGGAAACAAGCGCGGATACTTGCGCCCATTCGTCATTGCTTAGCTCATCGAAAAACATTGAGTTCTCCACGCAGCCTGGCCCGGCTGCGGCGTTGGGCTCGCACGAACTTCATTTTGGCGGTTCGTGTCGGGTCCTCGGTTGCACAATATGCTTATACGTTCGTGCGCCGGGATTGAGAAAAGCACATCGATAGTGCGCTAATTCACCGGGACGACGCACAAAACGTGGTCTCACTCGTGCATGGGAGAATTTGTGCATGAAGCATACCATTCCTAGGGTTTGTCTGAATATGACGGAGACAAGTGTTACGGATAGAAACAAACTTGTCCTTTTTGCTGCGTCGTTTAGTTCATGACTGTCACAGAAATGACGTCGGTTGCAACGCTTCGCACATTGCGTGAACAGCGCGACGCAGCGCGTTCATGCTCGCGTCGTCGCGATGACAAACGCCTGTTCGCGTGGATTGCGAACAACAGAATTGACGCAGTTACATTCGCTTCGATGTAAGACGCATAAGGTGCGCGTGTGCAGCGGCGTTTTTATTTGTGATGCATCGTTGCCGCTGCGTGAAACGAATATTGCGTGGGGGTGGCGTTGATGGGTGGCGTTGATTGACGGCTCAGCGCACGGGCGTCGCCGCGTGCTCGCCGACGACCGTGGTCCACGGCCGCACGCGCCATTTCGTGACGAGTCCGTTGAGCACATACGGATCGGCTTGCGCGAACGATTCGGCGACGGCGGGCGTTTCGCCTTCGAAGAGCAGCACGGCCATATCGACGGGATCGGCGAGCGCGCCGCCGAGATGCAGTTCGCCGCGTTCGGCGGCCGCCCATGCGAGCTTCAGATGCGCGCCGCGAAACTCCGCGCGACGCTCAAGATAATCCGACGACACATCGTAGATCAGCAGATAGTGCATGGCGAAAACTCCAGGATGGCGATGACAGTAACGACTCAAGCATAACGGTTCGCGCGTTCAGGGTAAGCGATCTTAGGGAAAGACCTGTCCAGTCTGAATGCGGCCGCCGTCAACCAATTGCACTGTCCGCTCGTTCTGACAGCACCATGCATAGCAATGGTGACGGCGATCACAGCGAAAGCTATCTGCCCGAGGCTGTCCGCCCCGGCTCGATGCCCGTCTCACGATAACCAACAACATTCACAACCCGTGATGGAGTGTCCCATGAAGATCCAAGCCGCTCTCGCTGCTCTCGCCCTGACGGGTCTGCTCGCGTCGCCTGCTTTCGCCGCGAACAGCCAGCAATCGAAGATGACCGACTGCAACAAGCAGGCGGGCGACAAGAAGGGAGACGAACGCAAGGCGTTCATGCAGAGCTGTCTGTCGGCAAAACCGGCGGCCGCCGCTGCCGCGTCCGGCCCGATGACGCAGCAGGACAAGATGAAGATGTGCAACAAGCAGGCGGCCGACAAGAAAGGCGACGATCGCAAGGCATTCATGAGCACCTGCCTGAGCAACAAGGGCTGAGATCCTGGTTGCGGGTCGCGTTGCGTGGGTTCGCGCGGCGCGATTGGCGATGCGGTGTATCGACAGGCGGCGTCCAGTGCGGACGCCGTTTTCTTTTTGGGCTTCGTCATCGTGCAGGCGGGGTCACGTCGAAGCTGACGCGTCGCTCAATCGCTTCCTGCGCCGCCTGCGACATGGCGCACACAAGCCGTGCATTCGCGTCATCACACCCTGCACTTCCCCGGCCGTTTTCTTCTATGATGGCGGCACAGACGGCCCATGCCCCACACAAAACAAGTCCCACGGGCCGCCAGCTTGTCGTTGATGCCGCAAGCGCATCGCACGGAGGCAAGGATGGTTGGGAGACACAAGAACCGCTGGTTGCGTCGCTGGCTGGTGGTGATCGTATTCTGGGCAGTGCCCGTGGCGATCGTCGCCGTGCGCGAGATTCAGGAGGAAATGGCCTATAACCGGGTCGACCTGAACAACGCGCTCACGACGTGGCAGCTGACCGACGCGCAACGCGCCGCAGGCGCCGCCGCGCGCTGTCACGGCACGCCCGACGTTGCGCGCGAGGCGGGCTGCCCCGCCGACGTGCTGAGCGCGAACGCGCCGCGCCAGCAGGACGCGATCAACGAGTATGCGGTCCGCAAGAGCACGTTGGCAGGCTATCTGTGGCATGCGTTCGTCGGTTACTGGGTCGTGCCCGCCGCAACCATCTTTGCGATCGGCTTCATCATCGGCATGGTGCGCCGCGCGCTGAGGCGGCCACCCGTCAACAAGAGTCCAGCGAATCACTAGCTCTTAACCCGCGTGTTCGCGCTGCATAGCGTTCCGAAAGAGAGTTTGCATACGGCATGCGGTGCGCTTCCGACGCGCCGCTGCGGTTTTCCCGCAACACTTTCCGTTCGCTTACAACCAGGTTTGGCGCAGTGCAGAAACGGTAAATACGACTGCTTCCGGCGGACGTGTCTGCCGCTCGGTTTCGTGCCAACGACGCGGATTGCCGTCTCCGCGCGCGAGCATCGGACAGCAACCGGACAGGCTTCCCACCCGCGCAACCGACCGGCCAGAATTACCCAACAGATCGCTGACCATCGGCGGAGCGCCCGTCACACAAGGGTTTGCGCGGTGTCCCCAGAACCCTTGCATTACTGGTTGGTGTGATATAACTGAATAGGCAACCCGCGTGAACTGAGGCTGCACCCCGGAACCACGATGGAGAAAAACGATGCAAAGACGAAACTTCATGCTGAAGAGTACCGCCGCGCTCGCTTTCGGAACCCTTGCACTGGCCGGCTGCACCACCACCAAGAGCAGCGGGGAGTCTGCCGCTACGGACATGTCGAAACGGCAGTCGATCGACGCCAGCGTCGACGGCACCATGTCCCGCCTCTACACGACGGTTCAAGGCTCGCGCGAGCTGGTTTCCAAGGCGCGCGGCATTCTCGTTTTCCCGTCCGTGCTGCAGGTCGGCTTCGTGGTCGGCGGCCAGTATGGCGAAGGCTCGCTGCGCGTGGGCGGCAGCACGGTCGGCTACTACAGCACGATTTCCGGCTCGTTCGGCTTGCAAGCCGGCGCGCAGTCGAAGGCGATCATCTTCCTGTTCATGACGCAGGACGCGCTCGACAAATTCCGCAGTTCGGACGGCTGGTCGGTCGGCGCCGATGCGTCCGTCGCGCTCGTCAAGATGGGCGCGAACGGCGCCGTCGATACGACCACGGCCACCGCGCCTGTCGAAGTGTTCATCCTGACGAACGCCGGCCTGATGGCCGATGTGTCGCTGGCGGGCACCAAGGTGTCGAAGCTCAAGATCTGACGGCACGGCGGCCTCGATGCGGGCCGCCGCAGCGCAGCGCTACGGGACGCGGACGCGAGTCCGCCTTGCGGTTCCGGCAAGTCGTCGATGACGGGCGCGCGGCCACGCCGCCCTCGCCCATTGGCGACGGATGTGATGAACACGGTGAATGACCAAGGGCGACGCAATCGTCGGATTGCGTCGCCCTTTCTTTATGCGGCTCTGTCGTCTGGCTTCAGCTGCTCGACGACGCGTCGATCACCTTGAAACGCGAACGCTTCTGCGCGCGGATCACCGACTGATACGCCTCCACGTATTGCTGCGCCATACGGTGCGACGTGAAGCGCTCTTCGAAGCGCTGGCGCACGCCCGCGCGCGGCAACTTGTGCAGACGGTTGACGGCGGCCACCGCGCCGATCTCGTCCTCGACGATGAAGCCCGACACGCCGTCGTCGATCACTTCGGGCACCGAGCCACGATTGAATGCGATGACGGGCGTGCCGCACGCCATCGATTCGATCATCACCAGGCCGAACGGCTCCGGCCAGTCGATCGGAAACAGCAGCGCATGCGCGCCGGACAAAAACTCGGCCTTCTGATGATCGGCGATCTCGCCGATGTACTCGACATACGGCAGATCCAGCAACGGCTTGATGTCGCGCTCGAAGTACTCGGCGTCGGCGGCATCGACCTTCGCGGCGATGCGGATGGGGATGCCGCAGCGGCCCGCGATGCGGATCGCCGTATCGACGCGCTTTTCCGGCGAGATGCGCCCGAGAAACGCGAGGTACTTCTGCTCGACGGGTTGCGGTGTGTAGAGCGTTTCCGGCAAGCCGTGATAGACGGTGCTGAGCCAGCGCGCCTGCGGCAACGGATGACGCTGCGAGTTCGAGATCGAGATCACGGGCGCGGTGTTGAACGTGTCGAACACCGGCTGCTGCTCGGGCAGATCGAGACGGCCGTGCAAGGTCGTGACGAACGGCGTGTCCTGCCGCTTGAACACCGAAAACGAGTAGTAGTCCATGTGAAAATGGAGCACGTCGAATTCTTCGGCCTGACGGCGCACGAGTTCCATCAGCAGCATGTGCGGCGCGATGCGGTCGCGAATGCCGGGGTCGAGCCTCAGCGCGCGCGGCCACACGGGTTCGAGCTTCGCCCGCGTGACGGAATCCCCGCTTGCGAAGAGCGTCACGTCATGGCCCAGGTCGACGAGCGCCTCGGTGATGTACGACACGACGCGCTCAGTCCCACCATAGAGCTTGGGGGGCACCGATTCGGTCAAAGGAGCGATCTGCGCAATTCTCATCTGTGTCTCCAGGGGCCGCATGAGAGCGGCAGCAGCGAGCGGTGGCGAACGAGTATGACAGCAGGCAGGCAGCCGATCAAACGCGGTTTGGCGATTTCATGCGCGCTGTAGCGCAATGTCGGGTTTATCCGTACGCGGCGTCTGGATGTCGGGTGCGCAACGCTTCCGGGCTTTCCAGGCTCTCCAGGAATACGCGCGCCCGACCTTCGGGCCACTTGTGTCCAATGCGCCGATTATTGCCCGGCACCTCCCGAAACGTCGCAGGTATTTCAATTGCATTACGCTGTTACAGTCGGGAAACACTCCCTTCGGGCAATCCCTTGTTGCTCTTTCTCGCGATTTACTGCGGCGTGCGAAGCGTCTTGCCCTTCCCGCTCGCTCCACATCGCGCTAGCGGGCGGGCCACTTCCACGCGGGCAGAACGCGCGACTCGGCATCGGCGATGCGGGTCGCGCCCAACTGTTTTTCGAGCACGACGGATTCGCTGCCGTCCTCGCGTTCCAGCGCCGCGATGAGCCGCGCCGCATGCGACACGACGATAACCTGCGAACGCAACGACGCCCGCGCGATCAGCCGCGCGAGCGCCGGCAGCAGATCGGGATGCAGGCTGGTTTCCGGCTCGTTCAGCACGAGCAGCGCGGGCGGCCGGGGCGTGAGCAGCGCCGCGACGAGCAACAGGTAGCGCAGCGTACCATCGGACAATTCGGCGCCCTTCAGCGCGCGCAGCAAGCCCTGCTGCTGCATCGTCACTTCGAAGCGCCCTTCGATATTGGTGATCGCCACGCGCGAGCCGGGAAAGGCGTCGTCGATGGCGGTATCGAGTGCGGCCGCGTCGCCGATTTCGCGGATCGTCTGCAGCGCGGCGGCCAGGTCCGCGCCGTCGTCGCCAAGCACGGGCGTGTGCGTGCCGATCTGCGGCAGGCGCACGGGGGACTCGGCATCTGTTCTGAAATGATCGTAGAAACGCCAGGAACGGATCTGCTCGCGCACCGCGATCATCTCCGGCGCGCTACGTGGGTCGGAAAACTCCGTCATCATGCTGTCGAAACTGGCGACGGTATGCGGAATGGTCTGCCATTCGCCGTCGTCTGCACGGGTGCGGATCGACGCGCCATGCCGGTCGACCAGCAGTGCCGACGGACGCAACACGGGACCGCTCCAGATGCATTCGCGCTTGATGACGGGATCGAGTCCGAACTGCGTTTCGCCCGGAATGGGCAGACCGAGATCGATTGCATAGCCGAATTCGTCGCCTGCAAAACCGAGCCGCAGATTGACGGGCTCCGTGCGGCGCGTGCCCTGCACGGGCGTGTCGCCCGCCAGCATCGCGCGGGAAAAGCGCTCGGGGCCCGCCCATAGCGTGGATTGCAGCCCGCCCTCGCGCGCCAGCGACGGAATCACGCCGCCGCGCGCCGTCACAGCCAGCAGCCGCAACGCGCGATACACGCTCGACTTGCCGCTGCCGTTCGCGCCCGTAATCACGTTCAGACGCGCGAGCGGCACGATCAGATCGCGCAGCGAGCGATAGTTGGCGATGGCGAGCGTCGTCAGCATTCGGGCTCCGAACGGCCGGCGACTCGGTCGGACAAATCGGACAAGACAGGATTGTTCTGACTTTCGAATGGATGCCCGCGCCGCATTAGCCGCGCCCCGCCTTCTTTGCCGGCGCCCGTCCTTCGCGGGCGCTATCCGACAACGGTGCAGGCGTGGGGACGCTGCGCAGATCGCGCAGAAACGAATCGCGCCACACGCCCAGATCGTTTTTGCGCAGTGCCTGCATATCCGTCTCATGACGCCGCTTGCGCTCGTCGAGCGGCATCGAGAGCGCGCGCTGCAACGCGTCGCACATGCCGAGCGAATCATGAGGATTCACGATCAATGCGCCTTCCAGTTCGGCCGCCGCGCCCGCGAACATCGACAGCACCAGCACGCCTGGATCGTCCGGATTCTGGGCAGCGACATATTCCTTCGCGACGAGATTCATCCCGTCGTGCAAAGGCGTGACGAACCCGACCTGCGATTCGCGGAACAGCGACATCAGTTTCCAGCGGTCGTACTGCTGATTCAGGTAACGGATCGGCGTGTAGTCGAGACCTGAGTATTTTCCGTTGATGCGCCCCGCTTCGTATTCAAGCTGCTGACGGATGTCCTGGTATGTGGTGACGTCGGAGCGCGTGGGCGGCGCAATCTGCACGAGCGTGACGTTGCCGCGCCACTCGGGCGAACGCTCCAGCAACGCTTCGAACGCGCGAAAGCGCTCGACCAGCCCTTTCGAATAATCGAGCCGGTCGACGCTCATGATCAGCTTGCGTCCTTCGAGGCTCTGCTTCAGGTCGAGCACATGCTGACGGCTTTCGTAGCGCTTCGCCTGTTCGGCGATCTCGTCGGGAAACACGCCGATCCGGTAGACGCCCGTGCGCAACTGCCGTCCGAACGCTTCAGCATGGCCATCGTTCGACACCGTGCCACGCGCGTGCCGGCGCAGATAGTCGTGAAAAGCGAGTTCGTCGTTGTCGGTCTGAAAACCGAGCAGGTCATAGCAGCACAGCGACTTCACCAGCTCTTCGTGCGGCGGGATGTTCAGCAGAATCTGCGGCGACGGAAACGGAATGTGCAGGAAGAAGCCGATGCGGTTCTTGACGCCCTCCGATCGCAACGCCTCTGCAAACGGAATCAGGTGATAGTCATGCACCCAGATGATGTCGTCCGGTTTCAGCAGTTTGATCAGCTTGTGCGCCAGCCACGCGTTGACGCGGCGATAGCCCGCGTACTCTTCGCGCTCGTAGCGCGCGAGATCGTTGCGATAGTGGAAGACGGGCCACAGCGTCGCGTTCGAAAAGCCACGGTAGTACTGGTCGTAGTCCTTGCGCGTGAGGCCCGTGGTCGCGAAGGTCACGGTGCCGTCGACGTCGAGCGTCGGCCCGGCGTTGGCGACTGTTTCGCTGACGACGTCGCCGCTCCACCCGAACCACACGCCGCCCGCGTCCTTCAGCGCGCCGAATACGCCAACCGCGAGGCCGCCCGCGGAGCCTTTGGTCTCCGTGGGTGTTGCCACGCGATTCGACACGACGATCAGTCGGCCCATGTTGCTGTCCCTCCGCTCTGTTGGCGCGGCCGGTCTGCCGTGGCCGGCGCGCATTGTTCAGTGCTGGTTCGACCGCGGTTGCGCCCGATCAGTTGCACATTTGTGCGGGGGCCGGACGGCATAGGCCAAAAGACCGGCTTGGAACCGTGTCTACAACGCGTCTAGAGCGGTGAAAAAAGCAGAAAACGCGCGCGGTGCAGCGAGCACGGCGCGCGTCGAGATGAATCGCGATAAACGAAACTGAAGCGCCGATCAACTGCCCGACTTGCAGGGGAATGCCTTGCCGAGCCCCAGCGAGATGGCCGTGCTGGCGTTGTAGCCCGCCACGTTCGGGTTGTCGGCGATGTACTTGCGTACGGCGTCCGTCAGTTGTTGCGAGCGCGCGTCGGGCGGCAGGCAGAAATACTGGCCGACGCGCGGGCCCGTCGTCCCGCCGATCGCGTCGATCGTGTTGAACACGCCGTCCGCGGCGCCTTCGATATAGGCTGCACACGCGCTACGCGACGCAACGTCCGTCTTCGTACACAGCTTGTTGAGGTCGCCCCCCGTAAACGCGGCAGCCGTCAGCGGCACGGCGAGCGCGCCGGCGCAAATCAAAACCCGCAGCATGTTTTTTTCCTTCCTGGTGTAAGCCCGGAACTTGACGGTGTCCGGCGGTCTTTGCCGCGCGGTTTTAGCCACCCGTCCCGGCTGCAATTCAGGCGCGTGGTGACCCGCGCCCAAGCTGCTATTTTGCACTGTTTTGCGGCGTTACTGGGGCGCCTGCGGGGCCTGTTTCTGCATTTGCTGGAGGCGTGCCGTCAGCCCTTCGACGACATCGGGCTCCTTGTACTGTTTGGCGAAATCGAGCGCCGTCAGCCCGAGCTGGTTTTTCACGTTGAGGTCCGCGCCGCTGTCGAGCAGCAGCTTCACAGTCGACACATGGCCGCCGCGCGACGCCATCATCAGCGGCGTGGTGCCGTTCGGCGAGCCGGCGTCGATGTACGCGTCGTGATCGAGCAGCAGTTTGACGATGTCGTCATTGCCGTTCGCCGCCGCGTAGTGCAACGGCGCCCAACCCTTCTTGTTGACTTCCGCGTCCTTGGCGATCAGCTGCTTCACGATGTCGATGTCGCCGGTCAGCGCGGCCATCATCATCGCGTTTTCGCCCGCCTTGTCGAGAATCTCGATATTCGTCTTCGGGTTCTCGAGGAGCGCGGCAACCACCTTGTCCGATTTCTCGCGCGCGGCGATCACGAGTAGCGGGATGCCCTGGTTGTCGGCCATGTTCGGGTCCATGCCGTTCGCCAGCTGCTTCTTCACTTCCTTCACGTCGTCGAACTTGACGGCCTTGATCATCGTGTCGGCGGGCGCCGCGTGCGCGGGCAGCGCGCCGAGCGTCGCGAGCGCGACACCCGCTGCCAGCGTCAGTTTCGCCAGGCCACGGCACAGGCCGGCTGCGCGTGCGGGTGTGGCGTCCTGGTGGCTCTCAGTCAGATAATTTTTCATGTATTACTTTAGGAAAATTTCCTATCCTATTGATACTACGTATTTTTCACTTCAAACGCCTGCCGGCGCCGGAATCTTGAACAGCCGGAAGAAGTTCTCGCTGGTCGCTGCCGCGAGCGCTTCGTCCGCCATCTCGCGCTGCTGCGCGATGAAGCGTCCGACATAACTGACGTACGCAGGTTCATTCGGCTTGCCGCGATACGGCACGGGCGCGAGGTACGGCGAGTCGGTTTCGATCAGCAGACGCTCGAGCGGCACGCGGCGCGCGACGTCCTGCACGTCCGTCGCGCTCTTGAACGTGACGATGCCCGACAGTGAAATATAAAAATTCTGCGCGAGGGCCTGTTCGGCGACGGCCCACGGCTCCGTAAAGCAGTGCATCACACCGCCCGGCACGCTCGCGCGTTCCTCGGCCATGATCCGCAGCGTGTCCGCCGACGACGCGCGCGTATGCACGATCAGCGGCTTGCCCGTCTGATGCGCGGCGCGGATATGCACGCGAAAACGCTCGCGTTGCCATTCCATGTCGTCGATCGAGCGGCCTTCGAGGCGGTAATAGTCGAGCCCCGTCTCGCCGATCGCGACCACCTTCGGATGCTGCGCCAGTTCGACCAGTTCGGCGACCGTCGGCTCCCGCGCATCCTCGTGGTCCGGATGCACGCCCACCGACGCATACACGTTGTCGTACGAACGCGCGATGTCCAGCACGGACGGCAGCGTTTCGAAGTCGACGGACACGCACAGCGCGTGCGTGACCGAATGCGAGCGCATGTTTTCCAGCACTTGCGGCAGACGGTCGCCGAGTCCTTCGAAGTTGATATGGCAGTGGGAATCGACAAACATGGTGAAGTCCTGCGAAAAATCCGATGACGTTTGAGGCGAGCCGTAGCGCGACGCTTACTGCGCGCCGTCCAGACGCTTGCCGAGGATGACCAGATCGCGCTCGACGCCATCCAGCACCGCGACGCGCGGCAGCGTGCCCCATGCCGCGAAGCCGAACGCCTGGAACAGTCGCACGCTAGGCTCATTGTGGCCGAATACAAAGCCGAGCACCGTGTCGATACCCAGTTTCGGCGCGGCTTCCAGCGCGGCTGCCAACAGTTTCTTGCCCAGACCCTTGCCGCGCGCGGCTTCGTCCAGATAAATGCTGACTTCGGACGTACGTTGATAGGCCGGGCGTCCGTAGAAATCGGAAAAACTCAGCCACGCGATCACTCTTCCCTGATCTTCGACGACCCACAGCGGACGTTTCTCAGGACCGTGCGCCTCGAACCACGCGCGGCGGCTGTCGATGCTCACAGGTTCCAGGTCCGCCGTCACCTGCCGCGACGGCACGGTCGAGTTGTAGATGGCGACGATGGCGGGCAGATCGTCGAGCGTAGCGTCGCGGTATTGAAGAGTCATGTCGATGTCGTTGATGGAATGAGCTAAAAACGGTTGTGCTTCACATGCGCTGCGAACGGACTTGGCTACTGGACGAACAGGTCGCGATAACCGAGAAACAGTTCTTCGAACACGAGTCGCGCGTTGAGCGGATGGTTTTCGACTGCGCGTTGCCGCGTGACCGTCCGCATGAAGCGCGCGAAACCGTTCGCGTCGGCCTGCGATGCGCAACGCGAGAGCGCCGCCGACGCCGCCGGGAAATAACGTGGCGTACCCGTCGTGCCGACCGTGGACTGGGCGAGCAGATCGTACATCCAGCGCTGCAGCCAGCCGAGCACGAGCGGCACGGGCAACTTCTGCAAGGTCTCGCCGCACGCGAACGCGTCGCAGTTGGGACCGGCAGCCAGCTGTTTCAGGGTCCAGTCGCGCAGCGGACGGTTTTCGTCGCTGGCCAGCGCCAGCGCCGCGAGCGGTGCGCCGCCTGCTTCCGCGAGCAGGCCCGGCGCATCATCAACGCCCTGTTGCGCGAGCCATGCAGTGGCGGACTGCGGCGACGGCGTCGTCATCGGCCACTGGCGGCAACGGCTGATGATGGTCGGCAGCAGCCGGTCGATGCGCGCCGACACCATCAGGAAAATCACGCCCGCAGGCGGCTCCTCGAGCGTTTTCAGCAGCGCGTTGGCCGCGGCGACGTTCAGCGCTTCGGCGGGATACAGCACGACGACGCGCACGCCGCCGCGATGCGAGCCAACGCCGCAAAAGTCCAGCAGCGCCCGCACCTGTTCGATCTTGATTTCCTTGCTGGGCGTGCGCGTTTTCTTGCCGCCTTCGTCGGCGTCGGCTTTCTCTTTTTCAGCCTTTTCATCGGCGGCGGCGCTGGTGAAGCCCGCTTCCGCAGCGAGCGCCTCCGGCAGCACGATCCGGTAGTCGGGGTGATTGCCCTGTTTGAACCATGTGCATGCCGCGCAGGTGTCGCACGGCTGGCCGTCGGGCAGCGCCGATTCGCACAGCAGGCCCTGCGCCAGGTGCTGGGCAAAGCGCAGCTTGCCGATGCCGGCCTGCCCGTGAAGCAGCAGCGCATGCGGCCAGTGGGCGCGCAATTGCTGCAGGCGGTTCCAGTCGTCGGTTTGCCACGGATAAATCATTGTTTCTCTTTAAATTCAAATGGTTGAAGAAGTTTTTTGATGTATCGGATGAGTTTTGTCGCAGATATAGGATGAATTTATATCGACGCAAAATCAAAGAGATACGATCAATTCCTCAAGGTGTTTCTGAATTTCAGCGATGCTGCGCGTCGAGTCGATGATATCGAATCGGTAAGGCGCTTCCTCCGCACGGCGCAGATATTCGGTGCGGGTACGCGTGAAAAACGCGTCCGATTCACTCTCGAAACGGTCCGGCGCGCGCGCCGCGCTGCGCCGCTCGCTGGCCGTTTCGGGCGGCACGTCGAACAGTACCGTCATATCCGGCTGGAAGCCGCCCTGCACCCAGCGCTCGAGCGTTTCCAGCTTGTCGCGCGGCAGCCCGCGTCCGCCGCCCTGATAGGCGAAGGTCGCGTCGGTGAAACGATCGGATAGCACCCAGTCGCCGCGCGCAAGCGCCGGCTCGATCACCTGTGCAAGATGCTCGCGGCGCGCGGCGAACATCAGCAGCGCCTCGGTTTCGAGGTCCATCGACTGGTGCAGCAGGATGTCGCGCAGCGACTCGCCGAGCTTCGTGCCACCCGGCTCGCGCGTCATGACGACGGAACGGCCGGTGGGCGCGAGCTTCTGCTCCAGCCGGTCACGGAACCAGCCGAGATGCGTGGTCTTGCCCGCACCGTCGATGCCCTCGAACGTGATGAATTTTCCCCGAGCCATCATTGACCTCGAATGTATTTGTCGACGGCCTTGTTGTGATCGCCGAGCGTGTCAGAAAAGATGCTGCTGCCGTCGCCGCGCGACACAAAATAGAGCGCGCTGGTCTGCGCCGGATTGAGCGCGGCCTGTAGCGACGCGACGCCCGGCAGCGCGATGGGCGAAGGCGGCAGGCCCATCCGCGTATAGGTATTGTAAGGAGTGTCCGTCTGCAAATCCTTCTTGCGCAGATGGCCCGAGTAGCTCTCGCCCATTCCATAGATGACGGTCGGATCGGTCTGCAGCGGCATGCCGACGCGCAGACGGTTCGCGAACACGCCCGCGACCATCGGACGGTCGGACGCCTTGCCCGTTTCCTTTTCGATGATCGACGCCATGGTCAGCGCATCGTACGGCGTCTTGTACGGCAGACCGGGCGCGCGCGCCACCCATGCTTCGTCGATGCGCAGCTTCATCAGCCGGTACGCGCGTCGATAGACGTCGAGGTCGCTCGTGTCCTTGTCGAACAGGTAGGTGTCCGGGAAGAACAGCCCTTCGCCGTTGCCCGTCGGCGTTTCAGGCGCGCCGATCGCCTTCAGGATATCCGCGTCCGACATGCCCGCCGTGTCGTGCTTCAGCGCCGGATTCGAATCCAGCTCGGCGCGCATGTGCCTGAAGGTCCAGCCTTCGATGATCGTCGCCACGTACTCGTTGACGTCGCCGCGCGCGATCTTCTGCAGCACGTCGTACGGCGTGATGCCCTGCTTGAATTCGTAGTTGCCCGACTTCAGCGCCGACTGCAGTCCGAGCACGCGGGTCATCATCACGAACAGTTCCGGCTCGACGGGCACGCCGCCACGGTTGAGCTGCGTCGTGACGCTGCGCAGGCTGCTGTGCGGCTTGATCGTGACATCGAGTTGCGGGGTGGCGAGCGGGACGGGCGTGGTGGCCCAGTGGTACGCGCCGTACGTCGCGGCGGCGAGCAGCATCGCGAGCACGACGCAGGCGATGAGGCATTTCTTCAGGAGGGACATGGAAACGTGGTTCGGGTGAAGCCAATATAATACTTGCTTGCCTCCGCCAAAGTCAGAATTGACTGTTCCCCGAATCCATGAACGCACCGCTTGCTTCTGCTCCTGGCACCGCCGTCCCCGCTTCTGCTGCTGTTTCCGTCGCGCTTCCCGTGTTCCCGCGCCCCGCGCGCGAGGAGTTCGACGCCGTG
Organism: Paraburkholderia terrae; assembly: GCF_002902925.1. Classification (GTDB taxonomy): domain Bacteria; phylum Pseudomonadota; class Gammaproteobacteria; order Burkholderiales; family Burkholderiaceae; genus Paraburkholderia; species Paraburkholderia terrae. Next base: position 1,808,157 of record NZ_CP026111.1, read on the forward strand.
CTCTCGGGCGGCGCCTTCATGCCGCTGCCGCAGTTCGGCGTGATCGATGCGACGGGCGACGACGCCGCTGCCTTCCTGCACTCGCAACTCACCAGCGACACGCAGCACCTCGACGCCGCGACGGCACGCCTTGCCGGCTACTGCTCGCCGAAAGGCCGGCTGCTGGCGTCGTTCCTCGTATGGTGCAACGGTGAATCGATCCGGATGCTGGTGTCGAAGGACGTGCAGCCCGCCGTGCAAAAACGTCTGTCGATGTTCGTGCTGCGCGCGAAAGCGAAGCTCAGCGACGCGTCGGGCGATACGCTTGCCGTCGGTCTCGCCGGTGACGTGCGAGGCGCGCTGTCGGGCGTGTTCGACGCGATTCCCGACGGTGTACACGTGAAGGTGGACGGACCGGCGGGGTCGCTGGTGCGCGTGCCCGATGCGGCGGGCCGCCTGCGTTACGTGTGGATCGGACCGAAAGCGGAAGTCGAAGCGCGCCTGCCCGTGCTCGAAGCCAAGCTGCGACGCGTGTCGCCTGCCGTGTGGGACTGGCTCGACATCCGCGCCGGCGAGCCGCGCATCACGCAGCGTGTGGTCGAGCAGTTCGTGCCGCAGATGATCAACTTCGACGTGCTCGGCGGCGTCAATTTCCGCAAAGGCTGCTATCCGGGCCAGGAAGTGGTCGCGCGTAGTCAGTATCGCGGCACGATCAAGCGGCGCATGTCGCTCGCGAATGTCGCGGGCGAAACGGAGAGCGTCGTGCCGGGCGCGGAGCTGTTTCATTCGGACGATCCAGGCCAGCCGTGCGGAATGCTCGTCAACACGGCGGCCGCGCCTGACGGCGGCGTCGATGCCCTCGTCGAGATCAAGCTGGCCGCGCTCGAAAACGGCAGCGTGCATCTGGGTTCCGCCGATGGCCCCGCGCTGACGTTCCTGCCGCTGCCTTACGCGCTGCCGACGGAAATCTGACGCACTAGCGCAACATCCGCACGGCGTCGCGCCTTCCTTCCTGGATGTCTGGCGCGGCGTGTTCCCGCCGTATCCACGCGTTCTCTTTACCAAGACTTCTGCCGATGTGTCTGATCGTGTTCGACTGGCGCCCCGAAGCGTCTGACGGTCCGCTGTTCACGCTCGCGGCGAATCGCGATGAATTCCTCAAGCGCACGGCCGAACCGATGCATTGGTGGGACGACGCGCCCGGTTTGCTCGCGGGCCGCGATCTGGTCGGCGGCGGCACGTGGCTCGGCATGACGCGCGACGGACGCTTTGCCGCGCTCACCAACTATCGCGCGCCAAAAGAAATGCGCGCCGATGCGCCGACGCGCGGCACGCTGGTCAGCAACTGGCTGTCGGGTGATCACGGTATCGAAAGCGGCGCGCCGCTCGACTATCTGTTGCGCGTCGCGCACGACGGCGACATGTACAACGGCTTCAATCTGCTCGTCGGCGACTGGACGCGGCGCGAACTTGCGTGGTACTGCAACCGCTCGCCCGCCGCGCCAACGCTGCTCGCGCCGGGCACGCACGGCATCTCGAACGCGGTGCTCGATACGCCCTGGCCGAAACTCGTGCGCAAGCGCGCCGAGCTTGCCCAGGCGCTCACCGACGCCCGCCCGCCGCTCGCGACGCTGATCGGCCTGATGCGCGATCCGCACGTCGCGCGCGACGACGAACTGCCGGCGACGGGCATTTCACTCGAACGTGAACGCGCGCTGTCGGCGGCCTTTATCGATACGGCGGATTACGGCACGCGCGGCACGACGGCCGTGCAGGTGTTTGCGCAGAATGGACGCCTGAGCGTCGCGGCGCTAGAACGCAGCGACGACAACGGCTCGCATCGCGTCGTGCGTCCTGGTGATTACGAGCGCAGTTTTACGTTCGATATCGCCTGAAGGCGAAACGGCCGCTTACCTTCATTCGATTCCGAACGCGGCGCGCAATGCCGCCGCCGCGTCCGCATGCGCGATGGCCACGTCGGGCACGTAGCCGCCCATCTTGAAGAATTCGTGAATCATGCCCGCGTAGCATTTGAACGCGACGGCATTGCCCGCCTCGCGCAGCTTGTGCGCATAGGCTTCGCCTTCATCGCTCAACGGGTCGTATTCGGCCGTCGCGATCCATGCGGGCGCCACCCCGTGAAATCCGGGCACGCTGCGCGTGCCGTCAAGCGGCGCGAAACGCCAGTCGTGACGGTCGTCGGCATCGCGCAGGTATTGCTCGAAGAACCATTGAATCGTGTCACCGGACAGCAGATAGCCATCCGCCAGGCGTTCGTGCGAGTCGGTCTGTTGATGGCCTGCGGTGCCCGGATAGATCAGCAGTTGCAGCACGAGCGGAATGCCTGCGTCGCGCGCAAGCACGGCGCATACCGCGGCGAGCGTGCCACCCGCGCTGTCGCCGCCGACGGCGATCCGGCTCGCGTCAATGCCGTAAAGCGGCGCGTTCTCGTGCAGCCACTTGAGCGCGTCGAACGCATCGTCGACAGCGGTAGGAAATTTGTGCTCCGGCGCGAGCCGGTAGTCGACCGACATCACGACGCACTGCGCGTCGCGCGCGAACATCCGGCACAGTGCGTCGTGCGTGTTGACGCTGCCGACCGTGAAGCCGCCGCCGTGAAAGTAGACGAGCGCGGGCGCGGGACTCGCCCATTGCGGCTCGGCGGGATGATAGAGACGCACGCGAATCGACGTGCCGTCGCGCACCGGCACGTCGATGTCCTCGACGGAAAACATCGGCGCCGTGGGCACTTCGAGTATCGGCGCGCTTTTCTCGTACGATGCCCGCGCCGCTTGCGGCGTCAGATCGTGATACGCGGGGCGCTTTGCGCGCGCGATCATGTCGAGCACCTGCTCGATCTTCGGATTCAACGGCATGGTCGGACGACGGCGCCGACGCGCCGGACGGTTGGATGAGCGCGCCATGATGCCACGAACGCGCGTTGAAGCGCTCGCATCGAGCGCGCTAGCGTGCTTCCTTGACTTCGGGTTTGAGCGACAGCGGATCGGTCGGATTGCGCTGCTGCTCGATATCCTCGTGCCGCAGGCGCACCGTCTCGAGAATGGCGGGATGCGTGAGGATGTAGAAGCGCCGCGCGGCGATCGCGTCGAACGTCAACGCTGCGACGTCCGCCGCGCCCAGCTTGCCGGATCGCACCGCGCGCTGTAGCTGCTTGTCGGCGGCGAGTTGCGAGCGCGTGGGTTCGACGCTGTTGCGCAGCGACTCGGGACGCGCGCGCTCGGCATCGGCGATGCCCGTCGGCACGAACGCAGGACACAGCAGAGAACATCCGACCTCGCCGCCCGCATTCTGCAGATCGTGATACAGCGTCTCCGTCAGCGAGACGACCGCGTGCTTCGACGCGTTGTAGATGCCCATCGACGGCGGCGACAGGAGCCCCGCCACCGACGCCGTATTGACGATGTGAGCCGGCTCGTTCTGCTTGAGCATGATGGGCGTGAAGATACGCACACCGTGGGCTACGCCCATCACGTTGACGCCGAACACCCACGCCCAGTCGTTCGCCGAGCTTTCCCACAGAAAGCCGCCGGAGCCGACGCCGGCATTGTTGAAAAGCAGATGAACCTTGCCGAAGGCCGCGAGCGCGGCATCCGCGAGCGCCTGAACCTTTGCGCCATCGGACACGTCCGTTGGCACGCCGTTGGCCTCGGCGCCCGATGCGCGCAATGCATCGACGGTTTGCGCGAGCGCGTTCGCGTCGACATCCGCCAGCACGAGCTTCATGCCGAGCGACGCGCCCTTTTCCGCGAACGCGCGGCCGAAGCCGCTCGCCGCGCCTGTAATCACGGCGACTTTGCCGTCGAACTCGAACATGCCGTTTCCCTTGTTCAGCGATTGCGCGTAGCGCGTTGCGATATGCGCCAACTCAGATCAGCTTGACGAGCTGCTTGCCGAAGTTGTGCCCCTTGAGCATGCCGAGAAACGCTTCGGGTGCGTTTTCCAGACCTTGCGCGACGGTCTCGCGATACTGCAGCTTCTTCTGCGCGACGAGCGTGCCGAGCTCCTTCAGCGCATCCGGCCACACATCCATATGCTCGCTGACGATGAAGCCCTGAACGAGCAGACGCTGCGTGAGCAGCAAGGCCGGATGTTTGAGCGGCATAGGCGCGCCGTCGTAACCCGCGATGAAGCCGCACAACGCAATGCGGCCATGCGCGTTCATCCGCGCGAGCGTCGCGTCGAGCCCTTCGCCGCCGACGTTCTCGAAGCAGCCGTCCACGCCGTCCGGCGTCGCCGCCTTGAGGTCCTGATAAAGATTGCCCGCCTTATAGTCGACGCACGCGTCGAAGCCGAGCGTCTCGATCACATAGCGACACTTGTCAGGACCGCCCGCAATGCCGACGGCACGCGCGCCTGCCTGCTTCGCCAGTTGCCCGACGACGCTGCCGACCGCCCCGCTCGCCGCGCTGACGACGACCGTCTCGCCCGCCTTCGGCGCGATGATCCGGTTCAGGCCGTACCACGCTGTCACGCCGGGCATGCCGACGGGGCCGAGATATGCGGAGAGCGGCACATGCGTGTCGTCGATCTTGCCCAGGCCCTTGCCGTCCGACGTGCCGAATTCCTGCCAGCCGAACATGCCGACCACCTTGTCGCCCGGCTTGAATGCCGCGTTCTTCGACTCGATGACTTCGCCCGTCGTGCCGCCGATCATCACTTCGTTCAGCGGCTGCGGCGTCGCGTACGACTTCGCGTCGCTCATGCGGCCGCGCATGTACGGATCGAGCGACAGATAGTGATTGCGCACGCGCACCTCACCCTCGGCGAGCGGCGCAAGCGGCGTTTCGACGAGCTTGAAGTTGTCGGCGGATGCCGCGCCCTGCGGACGCGACACGAGCAGAATCTGGCGATTGATCTGGCTCATGGCGGGTTTGTCTCCGGAAATATGGATTGAAATAGGGAACCGACGGCAACACACGGCGTTCAGCCGTCACTCGGCCCCGGCTTCGCCGACGGATCGCTGCGCAGTCGCTGCTGCCGCACTTCGCGGCCAACGGCAAGACGCCGCATGTACTTGAACGTGCCGAGCGCCTTCGCCACGAAATGGCCTTCGCTGTCGCGGATCTCGCCTTCGCAATAGGCCATCGTGGTCGAACGGTGCAGCACGCGGCCCGTCGCGCGCAACTCGCCGCTGCCGGGCTGCATGAAGTTCACCTTCATCTCGACCGTGACGACGCCGACGCCATCGGCAGCGAGGCTGCGCGCGGCCATCGCGAGCGCGACGTCGGCGAGCGTCATCGTGATGCCGCCGTGCGATACGGCCCACGTGTTCAGATGTTCGGGACGCAGCGCCAGCACGACTTCGCTGGCGCCGTCCCCCGCCGAAATGAGTTGAACACCGAGGTGATCGATGAACGGGCTTTCGATCACCAGCTGGTTGCTGGAAGAATCAGTCATATGCATTCAGAGTTCGTAGTCGACGGCCTGACGCGCCTCGCGGATCGGCGCGAGAAACGCCTTCACGGCCTGATGCGCGGGATGGACCTGATACGCGTCCAGCGCTGCCTTGTCGGTGAAATCAGATACGAGCACGACGTCATAAGTCGAGTCGAGGCCCGGTGTCGCGATACCGACTTCGAGATGCACGATGCCCGGCACGGCATCGCGGCAGGCCTCCAGTTTTTCCTTCAGCACGGACGCGTTCTGCTCGCGCGTCCGGCCTTCTCCCTCGTTCAACTTCCACATCACGATATGACGAATCAAGACGTTCACCTTTGCTGTTGACCTTGCGTCGCGGTCCGCACGGAGCGCATGCAGGACACACATGAAACACGCTTCGTCAGATGATACCTGCACTGCGCGAGACGATGAATCGAGCTGCACGGCATAGGACAAACGCACAGGACGTCCGTGCGATCAACCGCGTCACGGTGCTTGGCGTCGCCTATACTTTTCAGGCAATCAGCCCGGCCGTGCGCGCAAGCAGCCGTCACGCGCAACCCGAAACCGGGCGCCATCAACCTGCGGCCATTCCTTCTCCCGCGCGCGAGCTCGCCGCGCCCCGGCCGCCTTGTCTTCCTTCCTCTTTGCCGCCTTATGCACGCATGGAAAACGGCCCGCGCCGTTGATGCGTTCGTCGCTCTCGCCGAGAGCCGCCGCATCGTGTGCGGATCATCTGAATTCACTTCACGAGGACAACATGGCCACTTACCTCATGCTGGTCAACTGGACCGATCAGGGTGTGCGCACCGCGAAAGACACTGTCAACCGGGCGCGCGCGTTTCGCGAAGCCAGCAAGGCGATGGGCGTGACAGTCGGCACGGTAAACTGGACGCTCGGCGCGTACGACCTCGTGATCTCGTTCGACTCGCCTGACGACGAAACTACGACCCGTCTCGGTCTCGCGCTCGCCGCGCAAGGCAACGTGCGCACGGCGACGATGCGCGCGTTCAGCGAAGCGGAGATGGAAAAGATCGTCGGCGGTTTGAAGTAGCCTGGCGTCCCGCGCGCGGGGTGCTCGCAGCGTGCGTGCGCGCGCGCGCCGCAGTCAGAGCTGCGCGCGCGGCAGATGCCAGCCATGCGTTGCGGCAGCCACGCGCAATACGAAGCAAGCGACGCCGCCCGCCACGCCTGCCATCGCCGGCGACAGTCCGAAGCGTCGCGCGATCAGCACCACGGCTGCGCCGAAGAACGCTGCTGTCGCATAGATATCGGTGACGAGCACGGACGGAATGCGCGCGAGCAGCACATCCTTGATGACGCCACCGCCGACACCCGTCACCGTGCCCATCAGCGCCGCGACGAACGGGCGGATCCGGTACAGCATCGCCTTTTCGACGCCCGCGACGGCGAACAGCGACAGGCCCGCCGCGTCGAGCACCATCAGCCAGAACTCGGGAAAGCCTTGCGCATTGGTGTGGAAGATGAACGTGAGCAGCCCCGCGGCGAACGTCAGCGCGGGATAGCGCCAGTCGCGGATCGCGTTGGGCGGCGTCGCGCCGATCAGCAGGTCGCGCGTCACGCCGCCGCCGAGCGCCGCGACGAACGCGATCACCATCACGCCGAGCAGGTCGAGGCCGCTGTGCATCGCGGCCACCGCGCCCTCGATCGCGAAGATGAACGTGCCCGCGAGATCGGCGCCAAGAACGATAGTTTCGATTTTCGGTTTCATGCGGATTGTCGTGCGCCTGTTTTGCCTTCGGGGCGAGCCGAACGGTACAACGAAACGGCGCGTGCTGGCATGCGTCCGGACCGTCCTGTTGCGGCGCAAACCGGCCGCGCGCCAAGGGCGCCGCGATTGTCTCATCGCCGTGGCGACGGGCAAAGCGTGTCTGGCTTTGCCCATGATTGCGCCCGCTTCAGCGCCCTGCGCCGCTATAGTGCATACGACGCGCGCTCATTCACGCGTTCCCTTCGAGAGGATCATGACCATGAACGCCGACCGCGCCGCGCGCTTCGCCCGTTTGCTGCTCTTCTTCGTCGCGCTGCTGTCGCTTGGCGGCTGCGCGGGTATGTTCGGCGGCGATCCGCTGCGCGTGACCGTCGCCGGGATCGAGCCGCTCGCGGGCCAGGGAATGGAGATGCGCTTCACTCTGAAGCTGCGCGTGCAGAACCCGAACGAAACGCCCATCGACTACAACGGCGTTTCCGTCGAACTCGACCTGAACGGCAAGCCGTTCGCGAGCGGCGTCAGCGATCAGAGCGGCACCGTGCCGCGCTTCGGCGAAACCGTGATCGGCGTGCCGTTGACGGTGCCCGCCTTCACCGTCGTCCGCCAGGCATTCGCGTTCGCCGACAGCGCGCAGTCGGGCCAACTTCCTTATATGCTGCGCGGCCGGCTTGCTGGCGGCATCACGGGCGGCACGCGCTTCACCGACCAGGGCGCGCTATCGCTGCCGACGGGCAGCCTGAGCGGCCTGTAGTGCATCAAAAAGGCCGCGTCCCGCCTCGCAATCAGTGATTCGTGCCTTCGTTGCCTTGTCCTGAAGGCGCTGGCGGCCGGGCGTTGCCACCGCCGCCCGGAGGCCCGGACGGATGTCCGCCGCCCTGGCCTGGCGGCGGTCCCGAAGGACGCGCAGCAGGCGGCGCAGCAGGTGGCCCGGGTGGGCGTCCTCCCTCGTGCGCAGGCGGCGGGCCAGGAGGATTGCCACCCTGTCCCGGCGGACGACCACCTTGCTCCTGTGGCGGCGCTTGTGGTGGACGACTGCCTTGCTGTGGCGGCGCTTCTGGCGGACGACCGCCTTGTTGCGGCGGCCCAGGCCGATGTCCATGCCCAGCGCCAGGCGGCCCAGGCGGAGGTGGCGACGCGGGCGACGTGGACGGCGGCCGGTTCCCACCTGGCGGCGGACGATTACCGCCAGGCGGCGGCGGTGGCGGGCGATGCGGCGGCGGCGGATGATTCGCCCAGCGGCCACGCTCGCCGTACCACGGGCGTCCGCGATAGTAATGGTCCCAGTAGGAGCCAATCGAAAACGTAATCAGCGGCAGGCCGATCGCCGTCCCGTACGTCATGATGGGCACATTGCTGCCCTGATAGGGATACGTCAGATAACCGCCATAGACCCACCCGCGCGCCTGCTCGATCGCCACGTCACACCATGTGTAGCCGCTCACGCAGCCGTAGACGGCCACCGGTTGCCCGGCGGGCAATTGCGCGACGACCGGGTAATCCTGCGCTGGGCCCGCGTACAGGTAGACAGGCTGATTCGTGTAGGCCTGCGATTGCGCCGACGCCGCTCCCGATGCGATCGACAGCGCCACCGTCCCCATGACAGCTACGCAAGCAACCCGCATTCGCATGATTGTTCTCCTTATCGTCTGGCGGATATGTTCGTGAAACGACCAGCGAATTGTGTGCCTGACAGGTATCTGTCATCCATTGATGCCGCAGGAATGAGGCGGTTACGGGAACAACGGATGCAGCATTCGCCTGCATTCAACCTGTCGGGAGCACGGCATGAAACATGATCTGAAACCGGGCGATCACGTCAACTGGAACACGCCGCAGGGCATGACAACGGGCAAGATCGTCCGCGCTATTTCCACTCATACGGAACTGGACGGTCATACCGTGGCCGCTTCGAAGGACGACGTGCATTACGAGGTCGAAAGCAAGAAAAGCGGCAAACGTGCCGTCCATCGCGCGGAAGCTTTGCACAAAACGACGAAGCACTGAAGCATGGCAAAGCCCGCTTAAGGCAAAACCGACGCAAAAAAGCCCGCGTACTCTCGCACGCGGGCTGTCATATTCCCCAGCTATTCGCTACGCGCAGGCGCGCTCAGACGACTTCGAACAAGCCCGCCGCGCCCTGCCCGCCGCCGATGCACATCGTCACCACGACGAACTTCGCGCCGCGCCGCTTGCCTTCGATCAACGCATGGCCCGTCAGACGCGCACCCGACACGCCATACGGATGACCGACGGCAATCGCGCCGCCGTTGACGTTCAGGCGTTCGTTCGGAATCCCGAGCTTGTCGCGGCAATACAGCACCTGCACGGCGAACGCCTCGTTCAGTTCCCACAGACCGATGTCATCGACCTTGAGACCTGCCTGTTTCAACAGCTTCGGCACGGCAAACACGGGGCCGATGCCCATTTCGTCCGGCTCGCAGCCCGCCACCGCGAAGCCGCGGAAAATACCGAGCGGCTGCAGGCCTTCGCGCTCCGCGACCTTCGCGTTCATCACGACGCATGCCGACGCGCCATCCGAAAACTGGCTCGCGTTGCCCGCCGTGATCACGCCACCCGGCAGCGCCGTACGGATCTTCGATACGCCTTCGAGAGTCGTGTCGGCGCGGATGCCTTCGTCGGCGGCAATCGTCACTTCCTTAGTGAACAGGCGGCCGCTTGCCTTGTCGGCGATGCCGGCGAGCACCGTCATCGGCACGATCTCGTCGTTGAAGCGCCCCGCTTCCTGCGCGGCCGCCGCGCGCTGCTGCGACTGTACGCCGTATTCGTCCTGACGATCCTTCGAAATCGAATAGCGTTTCGCGACTGTCTCGGCCGTTTGCAGCATCGGCCAGTAGATTTCCGGCTTGTGCTCCATCAGCCAGCCTTCGCGCAGCATGTGCATGTTCATTTCGTTCTGCACGCACGAGATGGACTCGACACCGCCCGCGACGAACACATCGCCCTCGCCAACCATCACGCGTTGCGCGGCGAGCGCAATAGTCTGCAAGCCCGACGAGCAGAAGCGGTTGACCGTCATGCCCGGAACCGTGACGGGCAACCCGCCGCGCAGCGCGATCTGCCGCGCGATATTCGAGCCCGTCGCGCCTTCGGGGTTCGCGCAGCCCATGATTACGTCCTCGACGCGCGCCGGGTCGATCTTCGCGCGTTCGACGGCGGCCTGCGTCACGTGGCCGCCGAGCGTCGCGCCGTGCGTCATGTTGAACGCGCCGCGCCACGATTTGGCAAGACCCGTGCGGGCAGTCGATACGATTACGGCGTCAGTCATGCATGTCTCCTGCAAATTTCAAAGAGTGTGTGTGGTTCGCGTCGCGTGGCTCAGACAAGCAAGTCCGCCGATTTCACGCGTTCGACGCCCGCAGCGCGCATCTCGCGCCATGCGTTGTCGAGCGAACCGTTCAGATCGATTGCGCGGGTCGCGTCTTCGATGACGACGACCTCGAAGCCAGCCGCGCGCGCGTCGAGCGCGGACCACGCGACGCAATAGTCGGTCGCGAGGCCGCAGCACCACACGCGCGTCACGCCCGTATCGCGCAGATAGCCGGCGAGTCCCGTCGGCGTCGTGCGATCGGCTTCGAGAAACGCCGAATAGCTGTCGACGCCCGCGTGATGCCCCTTGCGAATCACGGCGCGCGCATGCGGAATGTCGAGCTCCGCGTGCAGCGCAGCGCCCGGCGTGTTCTGCACGCAGTGCGTCGGCCACAGCACCTGTTCGCCGTACGGCAGGGTCATCATCTCGAACGGCTGGCGGCCCGCGTGATTCGCGGCGAACGAAACATGCGACGGCGGATGCCAGTCCTGCGTCAGCACGACATGGCTGAAACGCCGCGCAAGCTGGTTCACGAGCGGCACGATTTCGTCGCCGCGCGCGACGGCGAGCGCGCCGTCCGGCATGAAGTCGTTCTGCACGTCGACGACGAGCAGAACTTCACTGGCATCTTTCATCACTGTTCCTGTTGTCTCGCGATGGGGGTGCGTGCGCGTTCAGCTATTGAAGCCGCGCCCCTGCGCCGCGCGCTCGACGATGCCCGCTGCAATCTGCCAGGCGTCGCCGTTCGGTTGCGCCGCATAACGGCGGATCGCGTGCTCGACGTTGTAGAGGCCGACGGTATCCGCGTACAGCATCGGGCCGCCGCGCCACAGCGGAAAGCCGTAGCCCGTCAGATAGACCATGTCGATATCCGATGCCTTCGACGCGATGCCCTCTTCGAGAATCTTTGCGCCCTCGTTGACGAGCGCGAACACCAGACGCTCGACGATCTCTTCGTCGGAAAGCTTGCGCCGTTCGACGCCGAGTTCCTTCGAATACCCGACGATCATCTCGTCGATCTGCTTCGACGGATACGCGTTGCGGTCGCCCGCCTTGTAGTCGTACCAGCCGCCGCCCGTCTTTTGCCCGAAGCGCCCCGTCTCGCACAGACGGTCGGCGATCTTCGAATAATGCATGTCCGGGTGCTCCTGATAACGCCGCTTGCGGATCGCCCAGCCGATATCGTTGCCCGCGAGATCGCTCATGCGGAACGGGCCCATCGCGAAGCCGAACTTCTCGATGGCCTTGTCGACCTGCGCGGGCAGCGCGCCCTCTTCGAGCATGAAAAGCGCCTGACGGATGTACTGCTCGATCATCCGGTTGCCGATGAAGCCGTCGCAGACGCCCGACACCACGGCCGTCTTCTTGATCTTCTTCGCGACTTTCATCACGGTGGCGAGCACGTCCTTCGCCGTGTCCTTGCCTCGCACCACTTCGAGCAGCTTCATCACGTTGGCCGGGCTGAAGAAGTGCATGCCGACCACGTCCTGCGGACGCTTCGTGAAAGCGGCGATCTTGTTCAGATCGAGCGTCGACGTGTTCGATGCGAGGATCGCGCCCGGCTTTGCGACTTCGTCGAGGCGCTTGAATACCTGCTCTTTGACGCCGAGTTCTTCGAATACGGCTTCGATGATGAGATCGGCGTCTTTGAGATCGTCATACGAGAGCGTCGGCGTGATCGACGCCATGCGCTGCTCGAGCGCTTCCATCGTCAGCTTGCCTTTCTTGACGGTCGCCTCGTAGTTCTTGCGGATCGTCGCGATGCCGCGATCGAGCGCGTCCTGCTTCGTTTCGAGCATCATGACGGGCAAGCCCGCGTTGATGAAGTTCATCGCGATGCCGCCGCCCATCGTGCCCGCGCCGATCACGGCGACCTTTTTGATCTCGCGCACGGGCGTGTCGGACGGCACATCGGGAATCTTGCTGGCCGCGCGCTCACCGAAGAAAGCATGGCGCAGCGCCTTGCTTTCCGGCGTTTGCACGAGAGCGAGGAAGCAGTCACGCTCCACCTTCATGCCTTGCTCGAAGCCTTCGAGCACGCCCGCTTCGACTGCGTCGATGCACTTGTGCGGCGCCGGATACTGCTTCGCGATGGCGGCGACGCTATTGCGCGCGAACTGGATGAAGCCCGCCGCGTTCGGATGCTCGATCTTGCGGTCGCGAATCTTCGGGTGCGGGCCGCTTTGTGCGCCAACCTTGCGCGCGAACGCGAGCGCGCCTTCCATCAGATCGCCTTCGATCAGTGCATCGAAAATCGGCGTGCCCGCGAGCTTCTCGGACATCACGGGCGCGCCCGACACGATCATGTTGAGCGCGGCTTCCAGCCCGAGCGCGCGCGGCAGACGCTGCGTGCCGCCCGCGCCTGGCAGGATGCCGAGCTTCACTTCGGGCAGCGCGATCTGCGCGCCGGGCGCCGCCACGCGGTAATGCGCGCCGAGCGCGAGTTCCAGGCCGCCGCCCATCGCGACGCTGTGGATCGCCGCGACGACAGGCTTCGCGCTGCCTTCGACCGCCTTGATGACCGTCATCAGCGTCGGTTCCTGCAGCGCTTTTGGCGTGTTGAATTCGGTGATGTCGGCGCCGCCCGAGAAGGCCTTGCCCGCGCCCGTCAGCACGATCGCCTTGATGGCGGGATCGCCCAGCGCGCGCTCGACGCCTTCGATAATGCCCGAGCGCGTCGACAGGCCAAGGCCGTTGACGGGGGGATTATTCAGCGTGATGACGGCGACGCCGTCGTGTGTCGTGTAGTCCACTGCCATCTGCCTGCCTCCATGCGATGCGGATGCGCCTGATATGCGCAGCCCGGATGGGAACACCCGAACCATTGTCCGCTGATTCGCTGTTCGTTTGCGATAGCAGGCAGAATACACAAAAAAGCACGCTCGTTCAATTTGAACTTCAATTTGAACGATACGTGCTGGGATGGGATGAGCGTAAACCCGAGGTTTACGACAGATCGGTTCTCGCGTGCCGGACGGCCTCCGCTTCTTCCTCGTCGAACGGGCAGTTCTCGATGTCGAGCGCCGACGGCAATACGTGGTCGCGGAAGCGCTCGCGCAGCTTGAGTTTTTGCAGCTTGCCCGTCGCCGTGTGCGGCAGCTCGTCGACGAATACGACGTCGTCGGGAATCCACCATTTCGCGACTTTGCCTTCGTAGAACGCGAGCATCTCGTCGCGCGTCACATCGGCGTCCGGACGCTTCACGACGACGAGCAACGGCCGCTCCGTCCACTTCGGATGCGAGCACGCGATGCACGCCGCCTCCGCCACCGCGGGATGCGCAATCGCGACGTTCTCGACGTCGATCGAACTGATCCACTCGCCGCCCGACTTGATCACGTCCTTGCTGCGGTCGGTGATGTTCAGGAAGCTGTCCTTGTCGATCGTCGCGACATCGCCCGTCGGAAACCAGCCGTCGACGAGCGGCGACGCATCGCTGCGGAAGTACCGGTCGATCACCCACGGCCCGCGCACATGCAGGTCGCCGAACGCGACGCCGTCCCACGGCAGGTCGTGCCCATCGTCGCCGACGATCTTCATGTCGACGCCGTACATCACGTGGCCCTGCTTTTCGCGCAGCTTGCGCTGCTCGTCGGGCGAGCGCTGCGACTGCTCCCATGTGAGCTTGGACAGCGTGCCGAGCGGTGACATCTCGGTCATGCCCCACGCGTGAATCACCTCGACGCCGTAGACCTCCTGGAACATCTTGAGCATCGCGGGCGGACACGCGGACCCGCCGATGACCGTACGCTGCAGCGTCGAAAATTTCACGCCCGCTTCGCGCAAGTGGTTGAGCAAGCCGAGCCACACGGTCGGCACGCCCGCCGAATACGTGACGCGCTCCGCTTCCATCAGTTCATACAGCGACTTGCCGTCGAGATCCTTGCCAGGGAATACGAGCTTTGCGCCCGTCAGCGGCGCGGAGTGCGGAATGCCCCATGCGTTCACATGGAACATCGGCACGACGGGCAACACGGAATCGCGTGCGGACAGACCCATCGCATCCGGCAGCGACGCGCCAAACGCATGCAGCACCGTCGAGCGATGCGAGTAAAGCGCGCCCTTCGGATTGCCCGTCGTGCCCGAGGTGTAGCAAAGGTTGGATGCGCAACGTTCGTCGATTTGCGGCCAGTCGAACTCGCCGTCGTGCTGCGCGAGCAGCGATTCATAGCTCGACGCGGCCGTCGACATGCGCGGCATGTGCGCTTCGTCCGTCATCGCGATCCAGCCGCGCACGTTCGGGCACTGCGGCGCGAGCACATCGACGAGCGCGGCGAACGTGATGTCGAACAGCACGTAGCGGTCGTCGGCGTGATTGACGATGTAGGCGATCTGATCGGGAAAGAGGCGCGGGTTGATCGTGTGGCACACGGCGCCGAAGCCCGTCGTGCCGTAGTACGTTTCCAGATGCCGGTAGCCGTTCCAGGCGAGCGTGCCGATCCGGTCGCCCGCTTCGACGCCGAGCGCGATCAGCGCCTGTGCGAGCTGCTTCGCGCGCTTCTCGCAATCGCGGTACGTGTAGCGATGCACGTCGCCCTCGATGCGCTTCGACACGATCTCCGTCGTGCCGAAGTGGCGTGACGCATGTGCCAGCAGCGAGGAAACCGTCAGCGGCACGTCCATCATCTGTCCATAGAGCGGCGTCGTCATACGCGGGTGTCTCCCAGAGGTGTGATGTTGTGTTGTCTCGTGTTGTTATTCGACATCGATACGCGCTTCTCTATACGCTTCGATATGCGCTTCGGATGCGCGCGCTGCAGCGCGGCAGGCGCGGAATTACAATATCGGTTAATAAAGAGGCGCTCAATATGTCGTTTTCCCCATGCAATGCAGGGTTATCGGGTTCCATGTCGACGGCCGCCGGCGCGATCGACAACCAGCGCGAAGGCAGCTTCGCCGCGCTCGGGAACGTCTTTCTGACACGCCTGCCAGCGGCGCCGTTGCCGGCGCCGTATGTCGTCGGCTTTGCGCCCGATGTCGCGGCGATGCTCGGATTCGATGCGTCGCTGGCAAGCGCGCCGGGCTTCGCCGAGTTCTTTTCGGGCAATACGACGCGGGATTGGCCGGCGGCTTCGTTGCCGTATGCGTCGGTGTATTCGGGGCATCAGTTCGGCGTGTGGGCGGGCCAACTGGGCGACGGACGCGCGCTCACGCTTGGCGAAGTCGAGCACGACGGCCAACGCTTCGAGCTTCAATTGAAAGGCGCCGGGCGCACGCCCTATTCGCGCATGGGCGACGGACGCGCGGTGCTGCGCTCGTCGATCCGCGAATATCTGTGCTCGGAGGCGATGCATCACCTCGGCATTCCGACCACGCGCGCGCTCTGCGTGACGGGCTCCGATCAGCCCGTGCGCCGCGAAGAGATGGAAACGGCCGCCGTCGTCACGCGCGTGTCGCCGAGCTTCGTGCGCTTCGGGCACTTCGAGCATTTCTACGCGAACGATCGTGTCGATGCGCTGCGCGCACTGGCCGATCAGGTGATCGACCGCTTCTATCCGTCGTGCCGCGACGCCGACGATCCGTATCTCGCGCTGCTGAATGAAGCCGTGCTGTCGACGGCCGATCTGATCGCGCAATGGCAGGCGGTCGGTTTTTGCCATGGCGTGATGAACACGGACAACATGTCGATTCTCGGCCTGACGATCGACTATGGTCCGTTCGGCTTCATGGATGGCTTCGACGCGAATCACATCTGCAATCACTCGGACTCGCAAGGCCGTTACGCGTACCGGATGCAGCCGCAGATCGCGTACTGGAACCTGTTTTGTCTCGCGCAAGGTTTGCTGCCGCTGTTCGGCGAACGTTACGACGATGCGCAGCGCAGCGAGCGCGCGGTGCAGGACGCACAGCGCGTACTCGAAGGCTTCAAGGCGCGATTTGCGCCCGCGCTCGAAGCGCGGATGCGCGCGAAGCTCGGCCTCGAAACCCAACGCGAAGGCGACGACGCGATCGCGAACAAACTGTTCGAGATCATGCATGCGAACCGTGCCGACTTCACGCTGACGTTCCGCAATCTGTCGAAACTGTCGAAGCACGATGCGAGCGGTGATACGAGCGTGCGCGACCTGTTTCTCGATCGCGCCGCGTTCGACGCCTGGGCGAACGACTACCGTGCGCGGCTGTCGCACGAAACCCGCGACGACGCCGCGCGCGCCGAAGCGATGAACCGCGTGAATCCGAAATACGTGCTGCGCAATCACCTGGCCGAGGCGGCGATCCGCCAGGCGAAGGAAAAGGATTTCTCCGAAGTTGAGCGCCTGGCCACCGTGCTGCGCCGCCCGTTCGACGAGCAACCCGACTATGAAGCTTATGCAGGACTGCCGCCCGACTGGGCGTCATCGCTGGAAGTGAGCTGTTCGTCGTGAGCCGGCGGCCGTTCCCGCGTGCCCGCGTCGACGGGCTTCTGCAACTGCATCAACCCGGCTGCGCTACAATTCGAGCCCAGATAGCGTCGCGTGCGGTCTGATCGTCATGCCGGCGTGGCCAGCACTTTTCGGACGGATCGGACTGGCTCTCGCCGCCAATGCGCCGATCTCATCCGAACCATCGCAGACAGCGCGCACGATGCGCCCAACACTCTCCGGATTCCCAACCCGACAATGAAATTCCTGTTCGATCTGTTTCCGATCATCCTGTTCTTCGTCGCGTACAAGGTGTGGGGCATTTTCACGGCAACGGCCGTTGCGATCGCCGCCACGCTCGTCCAGATCGCGTGGGTCGCGTTCCGGCACCGCAAGGTCGACCCGATGCTGTGGGTGAGCCTCGGGGTCGTCACCGTGTTCGGCGGGGCGACGCTCGTGCTGCACAACGACACCTTCATCAAATGGAAGCCGACTGTGCTGTACTGGGCGTTTTCGGTGGCGCTGGTAGTGTCCGCGCTGGCGTTTAACAAGAATTTGATCGAAGCGATGATGGGCAAGCAGATCCAGTTGCCGCATCGCATCTGGGGCCAGCTGAACTACGTGTGGGCGATCTTTTTCGTGCTGCTCGGCATTCTCAATCTGTTCGTCGCGTTCAACTTTTCCACCGATGCGTGGGTCAACTTCAAGTTGTTTGGCGCGACGGGCTGCCTGGTCGTGTTTATCGTCGGGCAGAGTTTGTGGCTGTCGAAGTATATGAAGGAAGAGTGACATGAACGACGACGTTTTCCTGCACGCGAGTCCTGCCGAACGGCTCGCGCTAATCGAAGCGCGAGTCACAGCGGCGCTCGCACCCGTCGAGTCGATCACCGTGCGCGACGACAGCGCGCTGCATGCGGGTCATGCGGGCGCATCGGCGGGCGGTCACTATGCGGTGACGATCGTGGCCGCCGCCTTTGCTGGCAAGGCTCGCGTGGCGCGGCACCGCATGGTGTATGATGCGCTGGCCGATGCCATGCAGCGCGGCATTCACGCTCTCGCCATCACGGCTTACACGCCAGAAGAATTCAATTTGCTGTCCCGTTAGGAAACTTCCGATGACCTTGAAAAACACCCGCTACTGGGTCTTGCTGGCTGCATTTGCGGCCGCACCTGCATTCGCACAGAACATCGCCGTTGTGAACGGCACGCCGATTCCGAAGTCACGCGCCGATGCACTGGTCGCCCAACTCGTGCAGCAGGGTCAACAGGATTCGCCGAAGCTGCAACAGGCTGTTCGTGAAGAACTCGTGAACCGTGAAATCCTGATGCAGGAAGCGATCCGCGAAGGGATTCCGTCGAAGCCGGACGTCAAGGCGCAGGTCGCGGTTGCGCAGCAGACTGTGGTGCTGCGTGCGTTGATCGAAAATTTCGTGAAGAAGAACCAGCCGACGGATGCTGAAGTGAAGGCGAAGTACGACGAGCTGGTCAAGCAGATTGGCGGCAAGGAATATCACCTGCACCACATCCTCGTCGACAACGAGCAGCAGGCGAAGGATCTGATTGCGAAGATCAAGGCTGGCGCGAGCTTCGAAGACCTCGCGAAGCAGTTCTCGAAGGACCCGGGATCGGGCAAGAATGGTGGCGACCTCGACTGGTCGGATCCGAAGGCTTATGTGCCTGAGTTTGCCGCTGCCGCGGAGAAGCTGCAGAAAGGTCAGATGACGGATGCGCCGGTGCATACGCAGTTTGGGTGGCATATCATCCGCGTCGATGATGTGCGGCAGACGCCGCCGCCGCCGTTCGAGCAGGTGAAGGCTCAGATTGCGCAGCAGATGCAGCAGGAAAAGCTGCAGGCGTTTGAGGAGGACCTTCGGTCCAAGGCTAAGGTGCAGTAAAGTTTTTTGCGTGCGTTCGCACGGAGATGGCCGCCTGCGGGCGGCTTTTTCTTTTTGTAGGTCCAGGTTTGGGCTGCGCGGGCTGTTGGGTTTGCTAGTGGTTTTGCTGGCATCCGCGAGTTGCTTTCGGGCTGGTGTTCTTGGCCTTTTCGCTGGCATCCGCGCTTTGTTAGCGTGCTTCACGCGTCGCCCCTGTGCGGGGCGGCACCTACTTTTCTTTGCCGCCGCAAAGAAAAGTAGGCAAAAGAAAGCGGCTAACACCGCCAGTTCTTCTTCCTGCCTGAGGGCCCCCACAGGGTCTTACGCTTCACACGGCAATCACGTGACCCACGTTCGTTGCCAGCGCTCACGAGATGCGCCTCACCCGCCTTCACACACCCTCACTACAGCACGCCGTGCCAGATAGTCCACAGCCGCCCAGGTGGCAAACTGTGTGTAGGTTGTCGCGTCGTATAGCTTGGCGCTCTTACAAGGTGGGACGCGCGTGCTACTGGTCCGAAGTGAGGCGTGTGGAGCACAAGGGGCCGACACACAGTTTGCCACCTGGGCGGCAGGTACGATTCGCTGCTGCTTGCCGATGTACGGGTATTCGAAGCGGGTGAGGCGATCATTCGAAGCGTTGGCAACTCGCGTGAACACAAATGCTGCCGTGTGAAGCGTAAGACCCTGTGGGGGCCCTCAGGCAAACACTAGCACTGGCGGTGTTAGCCGCTTTCTTTTGCCTACTTTTCTTTGCGGCGGCAAAGAAAAGTAGGTGCCGCCCCGCACAGGGGCGACGCGTGAAGCACGCTAACAAAGCGCGGATGCCAGCAAAAAGGCCAAGAACACCGAACTAGCAACACCTAAACCACAAAGACAAATCGCGGAAGCCAACTCAAAAGCAAAAACCGCAAACCGCGACTGCCCGCGCAGGGCAAAAAATCACCCCAGCCACTTCCGCGCATTCTGAAACACGCGCATCCACGGGCTGCCATCCGTAGCGCTGTTCTTCCAGGCGTCGGGATGCCAGCTCATCTGCACATTGCGATGAACACGTTCAGTGTGCGGCATCAGCACAGTAAACCGCCCATCCGGCGTAGTGACCGACGTGATACCAGCCGGCGACCCATTCGGATTGAACGGATACTGCTCAGTCGACTGCCCACGATGATCGACATACTTCATCGCAACAGCCACACGCCCCATATCCCCCTGCTGCGAGAAGTCCGCAAAACCCTCGCCGTGCGCAACGGCAACAGGAATCCGCGAACCCTCCATCCCGGCAAAGAAAATCGACGGCGACGACTGCACTTCGACCAGCGAGAAGCGCGCTTCGAATTTCTCCGACTTGTTGCGCGTGAACTTGGGCCACGCATCCGCGCCAGGAATCATCGAAGCGAGACTGCTCATCATCTGACAGCCATTGCAGATCCCAAGCGCAAACGTGTCATTGCGACCAAAGAACGCCGCAAACATATCGGCAAGCTGCGCGTTGAAGCGAATCGTCTTCGCCCAGCCCTCACCCGCGCCCAGCACGTCACCGTACGAGAAACCGCCACACGCAACAGCACCCGCAAAATCAGCAAGCGTCGCGCGGCCCGACAGCAGGTCGCTCATGTGAACGTCGTGCGCATCGAATCCCGCGCGGTCGAACGCGTAGGCCGTTTCGAGGTGCGAGTTCACGCCCTGCTCCCGCAGAATCGCGACACGCGGACGCGCGCCCTTGCCGATGAACGGCGCAGCGACATCCTCAACAGGATCGAACGACAGATGCGGCTGGATGCCGGGGTCCGACGCATCGAGCAACGCATCGAATTCCGCGTCGGCGCACGCGGGGTTGTCACGCAGACGCGAGATACGCCAGCTCACTTCGCTCCACGTACGATGCAGTTCGGCGCGCGGCGCGTCAAAAATCTTCTTCGCGTCGCGGTAGATTTCAACCATGTCGCGCTCGTTCGGCTTGCCGACCACATGCGAGCACGCCGACAGGCCATGTTCGCGCAGTACCGCAAGCACCGCGTCCCGATCGCCGGCACGCACCTGGACCACCGCGCCGAGTTCTTCGTTGAAGAGCGCGCGGATCGTGCGGTCTTCGCGGCGGCCACTGGTCTGCTTCGCCCAGTCCTTCGCGTCGCCGTAGTCGAATTCGTGATTGGGGTCGAGCGTCAGCATGTCGACGTTCAGCGACACACCCACGTGGCCCGCGAACGCCATTTCGCAAACGGTCGCCCACAGCCCGCCGTCCGAGCGGTCGTGGTACGCGAGCAGCTTGCTATCCGCGTTGAGCGCCTGGATCGCCGCGAAGAAGCGCTTCAGGTCTTCCGGATCGTCGACGTCAGGCACCGTGTCGCCGACCTGCTGCGTCACCTGCGCGAGGATACTGCCGCCCAGACGCTGCTTGCCGCGGCCCAGGTCGATTGCGATCAGCACCGTTTCGCCCGCTTCCTTCAGGCTCAGCAACTGCGGCGTCAGATGGCGGCGCACGTCTTCGACGGGCGCAAATGCCGAGATGATCAGCGAAACAGGCGCGACCACTTCCTTCTCGACATCGCCGTCCGCCCACTTCGTGCGCATCGACAGCGAATCCTTGCCGACGGGAATGCCGATGCCAAGCGCCGGGCACAGTTCCATGCCGATCGCCTTCACCGTGTCGTACAGCGCCGCGTCTTCGCCCGGGCTGCCGCATGCCGCCATCCAGTTCGCCGACAGCTTCAGTTTGTCCAGCGACGCAATCGGCGCCGCCGCGATATTCGTCACCACTTCGCCGACGGCCATGCGCCCCGACGCGGGCGCGTCGATCACGGCGAGCGGCGTGCGCTCGGCCATCGTCATGGCTTCACCGCGGAAGCCCGCGTAATCGACCGTCGTGATCGCGCAGTCGGCGACAGGCACCTGCCACGGGCCGACCATCTGGTCGCGCGCCGTCGTGCCACCCACCGAGCGGTCGCCGATCGTGATCAGGAACGACTTGCTCGCCACGGTCGGATGACGCAGCACGTTGACGGCTGCCTCGTGCAGTGCGACGTGCGTGACGTCGACGGGCTGCAGCGGCGTCGATACGCGCGTCACGTCGCGGTGCATGCGCGGCGGCTTGCCGAGCAGAACTTCCATCGGCATGTCGACGGGCTGGTGCGCGTCCGCTTCCGTCAGGTCGGCGTCGATCAGCTTCAGCTGACGCGCTTCGGTCGCCGTGCCGACCACCGCGAACGGGCAACGCTCGCGCTCGCAGATCGCCGCAAATTCGTCGAGGCGCGACGGCGGAATGGCCAGCACGTAACGCTCTTGCGCTTCGTTCGACCAGATTTCGCGCGGCGACAGCCCGCTTTCTTCCAGCTGGACCTTGCGCAGTTCGAACAGCGCGCCCTTGTCCGCGCCGTCGACGAGTTCCGGGAATGCATTCGACAGACCGCCCGCGCCGACGTCGTGGATGCTCAGGATCGGATTGCCCGCGCCCAGCTGCCAGCACGAGTTGATCACTTCCTGCGCGCGCCGCTCGATTTCCGGGTTGCCGCGCTGGACGGAGTCGAAGTCGAGTTCGGCTGTGTTCGTGCCCGTCGCCATCGAGCTCGCCGCGCCGCCGCCCATGCCGATACGCATACCGGGGCCACCGATCTGGATCAGCAGCGAGCCGGCGGGCAGATCGTGTTTGTGCGTGTGCTGGTCGGAGATATTGCCGAGGCCGCCCGCGATCATGATCGGCTTGTGATAGCCGCGCACGCGGCCCGCGACATTCTGCTCGTACGTGCGGAAGTAGCCGCCGAGGTTCGGACGGCCGAATTCGTTGTTGAACGCGGCGCCACCGAGCGGCCCGTCGATCATGATCTGCAGCGGCGACGCAATGCGGTCCGGGCGGCCGTACGTGTCGAACTGGTCGGCAGCGTTGCGATGGCCGATGGGCTGCGTAGTGTCGCGGGAGTTTTCCCACGGCTCGCGCGCGTCGGGCAAATCGAGGTTCGACACCGTGAAGCCCGTGAGACCCGCCTTCGGACGCGCGCCGCGGCCCGTCGCGCCTTCATCGCGGATTTCGCCGCCCGCGCCCGTCGCGGCGCCCGGGAATGGCGAGATGGCCGTCGGGTGGTTGTGCGTCTCCACCTTCATCAGCGTATGCGTCAACTCGGTGTGACGGCCATAGCGCTCGCCCGGCTCGCTGGCGTCGTCTGCCTTGCGCGGGAACCAGCGCTCGGCCATGCCGCCCACCATGATCGACGAGTTGTCCGAGTACGCGACGATCGTGCCTTGCGGGTTGAGCTTTTCGGTGTTGCGGATCATGTTGAACAGCGAGATGTCCTGCGCCTCGCCGTCGATCGTCCAGCTCGCGTTGAAGATCTTGTGGCGGCAGTGCTCGCTGTTGGCCTGCGCGAACATCATCAGTTCGACGTCGGTCGGATTGCGGCCGAGCTTCGTGAAGGCGTCGACGAGATAGTCGATTTCGTCCTCGGCGAGCGCCAGGCCCAGTTCCGTGTTCGCCTGCTCCAGCGCCTTGCGGCCCTCTGTCAGCACCGCGACCGTTTGCAGCGCCTTGGCGGGCAGTTCGTCGAACAGGTGCATCGCGTGATCGCGCGACGGCGCGACGCTTTCCGTCATCCGGTCATGCAGCGCCGCGACGACGGCGGCACGCGCCTCGTCCGACAGAGCCTTCTTGCCGCCGAGCAGCCCGCTTTTCAGCACGACCGTGTACTCGATGCCGCGCTCGATGCGGCGCACATGCGTCAAGCCGCAGTGAAGCGCGATGTCCGTGGCCTTGCTCGCCCACGGCGACACGGTGCCAAAGCGCGGCACGACGAGGAAGGTTTCAGCGGCACCCTTCTCCTTGCCGGCGTCGAACGGATCGCCGTAGTGCATCAGCGCTTCGATCTTCGCGCTGTCTTCCGCGGCAAGCGGCGTCTGCGAGTTCACGAAATGCAGATACTGGCCGCGCACGCCGACGATGTTGGCGTCGATGCGCGACAACGTGTCGAGCAGGCGGGTTTGACGGAAATCGGAGAGGGCCGAAGCGCCGGGGAAACACGAGAAGTGAGCCATGGACTTGACGTTGCGTCGATCGGTTGCGTCGCTGGGTGCCGCGCGCGATTGCTTTGGCAACCGCTCGGACAGTCGCGCGTGGAGGCGACGTGAGGCGTAAGGAAGTCCAGGATTATAACCCGGGAAGGCCCGGCAGACCTGCCCCACATGACGCTCCGCGCGCTTTGGCGCCATGTCCCTGATGGCTGCATGCCTCGCCGGCAATACGCCGCGCTATTTTGAGATGCGTTTCTGGCCGTTCGTGGTAGGCGAATTGCGCGTTCCTTATCACCGCTTGTCCAACGCGCGCGCCGCTCCTTCCCGCGCCGAACGGCAGCGTGCCGAACGGGTCGTTTGACTGATATCATTCGGCCTTTCATCAGATCGGTGCAGCATCGGCTGTCGCGCTGCGCCGCATGTCACGTCATACGCCTGGCCCACGCGTGCCGCCGGCAACACGAATTAACCATGGATGTCATTGTCATTGGCGGCGGGATCGTCGGCGTCGCCACCGCCTATCAGCTTCGTGCGGCCGGTCACCGGGTGTGCGTCGTCGAACGGCACGCCACCGTCGCGCAAGGCGCCACTTACGGTCACGGCGGCACTTTGCTGCCCACCCCGCTCGATGTGTGGTTCGGCCCAACCTTCATGCAGCACCGCCAGGCAGCCAAAAGCGGCGTGATCAAGAAGACGGGCTTCAACGGGCAGGTGCGCGATTTCGTCCGCACGCTCGCGGCGCTCGCCGAACCCGAGGCGTTCCAGAAGCAGTTTTCGCTGCTGCGTCCGCTGATCGAATCGGCGCGCCAGTCGCTCGCGGACATCGAACATCATTTCAATCTGGAATTCGAGCAGTCGAAGGGACAGCTCTATCTGGTGCGCAGCCAGCAGGACTGGGACCACACACATGCCGCGCTCGACCTGCTGCGCAAGTTCGAGGTGCCGCATCACGTGCTCAGCCCGCAGGAATGCCAGACCATCGAGCATTCGATTCCGCTCGAGCCGCATTTCGCGGGCGGCGTGCTGTTCGACGACGAAGGCACGGCGAACTGTCCGCTGTTCGCGAAGCTGATCAAGCAGACGCTCGATTCGCAAGGTGGCGTGCAGTTTCAATGCGGCCGCGAAGTGACGGGTATCCGCCTTGACAACCAGCGGGCGGCCGTCGAACTGGCGCCTGCCAACGGCGAATCGTCGCGCTCGCGCGAAGTCGATGTAATCAGCGCGGATGCCGTGGTCGTCGCTGCGGGTGTCGGCAGTCTGGCGCTGCTGGAAAAGCTCGGGCTGAATCTGCCGCTGCATCCGCTGCGTCTGCACAATCTCGTCGCGCCGATCGCTCGTGAGGAGTTCGCGCCCCATACGACGGTGATCGATGCAGTCAAGCGCATCACGATCACGCGCAGCAACCATCGGCTGCGCATTGCAGGCGGCGCGGTGCTGCAAAGCGCGAGCCAGTCCCGGCTGCCGCTGCCGGAGCCGCTGACGAAGGAAGCGCTCGCGCTGCTCAGCCAGGCGACGCACGACTGGGTGCCGGGCTCGGCGCGCATTTCGGCCGCGCTGCCGTGGGAAGGCGTGAAGCTGTTGTCGCCGGACGGCCTGCCCGTCACGGGCAATGCGCTGCATCCGAGGCTCTTCGTGAACGCGGCGCACGGTCCCGTCGGCTGGGGCCTCGCATGCGGTTCGGGCAAGCTGATTGCGAGCCTGGTGTCCGGCGCACCGTCGGAATTGCCGCCTGACACGATCGCGGCGCTTCGCCCCGAACGCTTTAACGGATAACCCCTTCAGGCACGGGACGGTCATTCGTCCTATGCCATTGCGCGTGCTGGCGACAGCACGCGCATTGCCACTACCATGGGCGTACCCTGTTGCTCTCGTACGCTGCCATGACCGATACCTCCTTGCCTTTCCTTCACGACGTTCTCGTCAAGCCGTATGACAGGCCGTTTCCGCTTCTGAGCGTCGCCGAACTGCGCGCGCTCGAAAAAAACGCCGAGGCGACGCTGCCCGCGCACACGCTGATGGGCCGCGCAGGACGCGCGGGCGCGCGTTTTCTGCTCGAACGTATCGAACTTGACGGTACGACCAATCGGCACGAGCCGGTATGGCTCGT
The DNA here is from genome assembly GCF_002902925.1 of Paraburkholderia terrae. Classification (GTDB taxonomy): domain Bacteria; phylum Pseudomonadota; class Gammaproteobacteria; order Burkholderiales; family Burkholderiaceae; genus Paraburkholderia; species Paraburkholderia terrae. Next base: position 1,833,916 of record NZ_CP026111.1, read on the forward strand.
AGCCGGCCCCGGCAACAACGGCGGCGACGCGCTCGTCGTTGCGGCTGAACTGCATCGCGCCGGTATCACCGTCGAAGTCTGCATGCCCGTCGAAGTGAAGCCCGACGATGCCCGTTGGGCGCTGGCCGAAGCACGCGCGGCAGGCGTGCCGATTTCGATCGCCGTGCCGGACTCGTTCGACGAATACAGCTGGGTTGTCGACGGCATGTTCGGAATCGGGCTGGCACGGCCACTGGACGGCGTGTTCGCGTCGATTGCCGGGCGGTTGTCCGCGCGTGCAAAGACACGCGGCCGCGTGCTCGCGCTCGACGTGCCCAGCGGGCTGGACGGCGATACGGGTAACGTCGTCGAAGGCGGCGACGCCGTTCGCGCGACGCACACCGTCACGTTCATTGGCGCGAAGCCGGGTCTCTATATGGCCTCGGGACGCGACCTTGCGGGCGATGTGACCATCGCCCGCATCGGCCTTGAATGGCCGCTCGAACCGCAAGTCCGGCTCAACGGGCCGGCCCTCTTCATTCCGCATTTCCCGCCGCGCGATTACTCGACGCACAAAGGCACGTTCGGCAGCATGGCCGTCGTGGGCGGCGATACAGGCATGTGCGGCGCGCCGATTCTCGCGGCGCGCGCGGCGCTGTACGCGGGCGCGGGCAAGGTCCACGTCGCGTTTCTCGGCGCGGGCAGCCCGCCCTACGACCCGCCCCATCCTGAACTGATGCTGCATCCGCTCGACGACCTGCCGCTCGCGGAAATGGACGCGTTGTCGATTGGCTGCGGAATGGGAAAACGCGAGCGCGCCGTCAGCGTGCTGCGCGACGTGCTGTCGCTCGACGTGCCGAAGCTGCTCGACGCCGATGCGTTAAACCTCATCGCCGGTCACGCCGATCTCGCCGCCGCCGTGAAGCAGCGCGGCGAGTCCGCGAACGATCCGTGCGTGCTGACGCCTCATCCGCTCGAAGCGGCGCGCCTGCTCGGCACCGACGCAAAGAGCGTGCAGCGCGATCGGCTGGAAGCGGCGCGCGCACTGGCCACGCGTTACGCGAGCGTCATCGTGCTGAAAGGCACAGGCACGGTGATCGCGGCGCCGGACGGGCGCATTGCCGTCAACCCGACAGGCAATGCGGCGCTCGCGACAGGCGGCACGGGCGACGTGCTCGGCGGCCTGATCGGCGCGCTGCTCGGACAAGGTCTTCCGCGCTACGAGGCAGCACTTGCGGGCGTCTTTCTGCACGGTTTTGCCGCCGACGCGCTCACCACACGCGGCAAAGGTCCAGCTGGCCTCACAGCGGGGGAACTCGCGCCGATGGTGCGCAAGTTGTTGAACCGGCTCGTCTATCCGTTGCAGGATTGACGGCCTGCGCGTGCCGCCGGGACCGTCCCGCTATCTGGCGACGTGTCCCATCTATCCCGGCTGTCATCCTGGCCCGCTATACTGATTGACTGCGTCGTGCGGCCGTCCATCGGCCGCGACGCGAACCGCAGACGCCCGCTGACGGGGCACGAGACACGCCGCCGCGCATCCGGCGACCGTACCGCTCAGCCAACCGCGCGTCTGCAGATCACCCCCGGCACGCCCGATGCGCGGCCGGCCATTCGTTTTCCTTCGTTAGACGGACGGTTATGACTCTCAACTCGCTCCCCGCCTGGAACTCGCTGCAAACACACTACGAACAGATTCGCGATGCGCGCCTGCGCGACTGGTTTGCACCCGAGAACGATCCCGCGCCGACGCGCGCCGAACGGTTCACCCTTGCCGGCGGCGGTCTCGCAGCCGACTTCTCGAAGAACCGCATCACCGACGAAACGCTGAAGCTGCTCGTGCAACTCGCGCGTGAAGCCAACGTCGAAAAACGCCGCGACGCGATGTTCGCGGGCGACATCGTCAATCCGACGGAAGGCCGCGCGGTGCTGCATACGGCGCTGCGCGCCAGCAATCCGAATGCGCCGTTCTACGGCAAGATACAGGCCGAGCGCGCCAAGATGGCCGCGTTCGCCGACAAGGTCCGCAGCGGCGAATGGAAGGGCTATACGGGCAAGCGCATTCGCTATGTCGTGAACATCGGCATTGGCGGTTCGGACCTCGGGCCGAAGATGGTCGTGCATGCGCTGCATCACCTCGCCACACCGGACATCACCACGCACTTCGTATCGAACGTCGACGGCGCGGACCTGTATCGCGTGCTGACCGAGATCGATCCGGAAGAAACGCTGGCTATCATCGTCTCGAAGACGTTCACGACGCTCGAAACGATGACCAACGCCAATTCGCTGCGCGACTGGTTCGTCGAGAAAGGCTGCCCTCAAAACGAACTGGCGAAGCACTTTGTCGGCGTCTCGGCGAATCCCGCCGAAGTCGTCAAGTTCGGCATCGCGCAGGAAAACGTGTTCGAGATGTGGGACTGGGTTGGCGGCCGCTATTCGCTGTGGTCGGCTGTGGGCCTGTCGATCATGATCGCCGTCGGTCCGAAACAGTTCGACGAACTGCTCGCCGGTGCAAACGAGATGGACGAGCATTTCCGCAGCGCGCCGCTCGATCGCAACCTGCCCGTGCTGATGGGCATGATCGGCATCTGGTATCGCAACTTCTTCGGCTCGCAAAGCTATCTGGTCGCGCCGTATTCGGAAGCACTGCATTTCCTGTCGTCGTACCTGCAGCAGCTCGAAATGGAAAGCAACGGCAAGCAGGCGTGTCTGGACGGCTCGTTCGTCACCTACGATACATCCGCCGTCACGTGGGGCGAGCCGGGCACAAACGGCCAGCACGCGTTCTTCCAGATGCTGCACCAGGGGCCGACCATCGTCCCGATCGACTTTGTCGCCGTGCTGACACCCGAGCATCCGCTTGTGTCGCATCATCCGAAGCTGCTGGCGAACTGCTTCGCGCAAAGCGAAGCACTGATGCTCGGCCGCACGCGTGAAGAAGCCGAAAAAGTGGCCGGACCGAACAAAGCGGAACTCGTGCCTCACATCATGTTCCCGGGCAACCGTCCCACTACCACGCTGCTCGTCGATGCCCTCACCGCCCGTTCACTCGGCGCGCTGATCGCGCTGTACGAACACAAGGTGCTGGTGCAAGGCACGGTCTGGAACATCAACTCGTTCGACCAGTGGGGCGTCGAACTGGGCAAGATCCTCGGCAAGGTCGTCGAAGCGGATATCACCAGCGCAAGCCTGGACGAGAAGAAGCACGACTCGTCGACGTCGGCATTGATCGCGCGGGCACGCGCGGCACTGAAGCGCTGATCCCCGTCGTTCAGCGGCGTGAATGCAAACGGGCCTTCAACTTGAAGGCCCGTTTTTTTACTTCGCGCCGTGCAATCAGATCAGGCGCCCTGCTTCGATCGTCACTGTCGTATCGCACCGGCGAGCAAGCTCGACGTCATGCGTGACGAGCACCAGCGTCGCGCCGTTCGCCCGGTTCATCTCGAACATCAGATCAATGACGGCATGGCCCGTTGCGGCATCGAGGCTGCCCGTCGGCTCGTCGGCGAACAGAATGGCGGGATGCGTGGCGAACGCGCGGGCCAGCGCCACGCGTTGCTGCTCACCGCCTGACAGCAGCTTCGGATAATGCCGCATGCGCTCGCCGAGACCAACCTGCGTCAGCAGCGTCCGCGCGCGCGCGTGTATGTCGCGCGCTGACAACTCGCCTTGCAGCTCGAGCGGAAGCGTGACGTTCTCAAGCGCGGTCAGATGCGGCATCAACTGGAAGGACTGAAACACAAAGCCGACGGAGCCATTGCGCAGCGCGGCGCGGCCGTCTTCATCGAGTTCCGTCAGTTCGCGGCCGAGCAGACGAACCGACCCCGAGGTCGCGCTGTCCAATCCGGCAAGCAGTCCGAGCAGCGTAGACTTGCCGGAACCCGACGCGCCGACGATCGCCACGCGGCTACTTGCCTGAATCGACAGGTCGATGTTGTCGAGGATCGTCAGCTCACCCGTCGCATCCTTAACCTTCTTGCATAAACCCCGTACTTCGATGACTGGATCGGTTTTCTTTTGCATGGTGAAGCGTAGGTTGAAAGTGCGCGCCGTTGCGTCGTTCACGGCGCTGACTGCGGCGTGTTTTCCCATCGTGTTCGCCGCGACTTTTTCTGCGTCCGCTCAGGCCGCTGGTAACACCACCGCGGCCGCTGCCATGGCGAACCCCACAGGCAGCAATACGCAACAGGCGAAGCCGACGATCATCGTGCTCGGCGACAGCCTCTCCGCCGAGTACGGCCTGCCTCGCGACACCGGCTGGGTTTCGCTGATGCGTCAGCGTTTGTCGAGTGAGCGAATCGATTATAACGTTGCAAATGCGAGCATCAGTGGCGACACGACAAGCGGCGGGCGCGCCCGCTTGCCCGCCTTGATGCAGAGGCTCAAGCCCGCCATCGTGATCGTGGAACTCGGCGCCAACGATGCGCTCCGCGGCGTCCCGCTCGACACCACGGAAGACAATCTCCGCACGATCATCCAACAGGCGCAGCAAGGCCACGCGAAGGTCCTGCTCATCGGCATGTACGTGCCACCCAATTACGGCCCTGACTACACGCAAAAGTTCCACGGGCTCTACGGCCAATTGTCGAAGCAGTTGCGCGTGCCACTCGTCCCATTTCTCCTTGCTGGAATCGAAGACAAGCCGGACATGTTCCAGTCCGATCAGATTCATCCGACCCAACGGGCACAGCCCCTGCTACTGGACAACGTGTGGTCAGCGCTGAAGCCGCTGCTCCGCACCTCGTCTCAGTGAAAGTGAAAGCGCCATCAGGTGTTACAGCGCGCTAACAACTTGTTTCCGAATGATGGGAACGTGATCACCCATGGTCGATCAGACAGGTTCGTCTGCATTCGACATCCGGCTCCATGTGAGCGATTTCTGGAAGGAGATAACGTGAAATACTTACCGATTATCGCTATGGCCGTCGCCATTTCCGCTTGTGCCGCGCAACCGCCCGCCGGTGTGCAATCGGTTGGCACCAGCCAGCAGCCGCCGAAGGTCGTCGGCCAGTGCATTGCAAAGAAGTGGGCTGACAAGACCCAGCAGCAGGTCGTCGCGCAAGATACATTGGCCAACGACGCAGCGATGGACGTCTACGTACCCGGCCAGCAACCGCCGAACGGCGCGGCTGCCGTCGTGCGGCCGAACTATCAGGGCTCCGGCACCTGGGTCGGCTTCCGCGCCGCGGGCGGCGCCGGCAGCGACGCAACGGGCGATATCAGCGCCTGCCTGTAATCCTTCCCAACGCTTCTCGCAAAGCAAAAAGCCCCGCAGCGTGCGGGGCTTTTTTTGTGGCGTCTCAAGAAGCCGCGCGCATGCGGCTCCCTGGACCGGCTTATTCGCCTGACTGCGGGTTATCGAGCGAACCGTACATCTTCACCTTCGACCGCGTGCGCACTGCATCCAGGTACGACTCGGCCTCAGCCTGTGCATTCACCGAAGCGATCTGCTGCTGCGCCGACGCCAGACGCTGCGCATCGGTCGGCGCGGGTTGCACGACAGCGTTCACGCGATAGATCGCATAGCCGTCTGCGCCGAGGTCGACGCCGACGTACGCCGGCAGTTTTTGCGCATCGACCTTGTAAATTGCGCTCAATGCGGCGGGCGGCACACCTTGCGCGTCGCTGCGCGACACCTTCAGCGCGGACGAGAAACCCTGCGTCGACTTCGACTTCTGCAGGTCCGCCAGCTTCGCCTCGCCTTCCTTGCGCGCGAGATCGGCGGCCTGCTGCGCGACCACCTTCTGACGCACGGCATCCTTGACGGCGGCGAGCGCGGGCACGGCGGCCGGCTTGTAGTCAGTCACGTGGGCCGCGATCAGCGTGTTGTTGCCGACGTCGATTGCCTGCGTGTTGTTGCGGTCCTTCGCCGAATCGTTCGCAAACACGGCCGCGAGGAATTTCGGGTTGTTGAGCGGGCTATCCGGCGGCAACGCGCTGCTCGGCTGCGGCGTAACCGTCGCCGTCTGGATCTGCAGCTTGTACTTGTCCGCGGCCGGTTGCAGGCTCTTCGACTGTTCGTAGACGGTCGACGTGAAGCCTTCCGAATCGTCGCTGAATGCCTTCGTGGCGAGTTGCGCCTTGAGATCCTTTGCGATCGAATCCTTCACTTCGTCGAACGGCTTCGTCACCGACGGCTTCACGTCCGTCACCTTGACGATGTGATAGCCGAAGTCCGACTGGATCAGATCGCTGATCTCGTCCTTCTTCATCTTGAAGACGGCGTCGTCGAATGCCTTGCCGCCCGCGATCATGCCCGGGCTGAAGTAGCCCAGATCGCCGCCCTTCGACGCCGAACCCGGGTCCTGCGAATCCTGCTGCGCGAGTTGCGCGAACTGGTCGGGATGCGCCTTGATCTGCGCGAGGATTTCCTGCGCTTTCTGTTTTGCCTTGTCCTTGTCGGCGGCGCTCGCGTCTTTCGGCGCCGAGATCAGGATGTGGCTCGCGCGCACTTCACCCGCCGTGCGGTAATGGGCGATGTTGTCGTCGTAGTACTTCTTGAGATCTGCGTCGCTCGGATTCGCAGATGCCGCGATCGTCGCGGGCGACATCACGAGATACTGGATCGTGGCCGTCGCGGGCGTCGCGAAGTCGTCGCGATGTGCATCGTAGTACGCCTGAATTTGCGCATCAGTCGGCTGCACCTTCGACTCGTACTCCTTCGAGCGGAACGCGAGACCCTGCACTTCGCGCTGCTGCTCGGCGAGTTCGGTCAGATGCTGCGCGAGCGTCTTCGGCGTGAACGAGGTCTGCGTGATGGCTGCGGGCAACTGTTGCATCGCCATGCTGTAGCGAACCTGCTCCTGGTATTGATCGGGCGTGATGCCCTGCATCGCAAGGAGTTCTTTGTATTTGTTCAGGTCGATCGAGCCGTCGGGATTCTTCAGCGAGCCGATGACGGGATCGGCCATCAGCGCGCGACGCAGTGCATCGTCAGAGACCGTCAGATGCAGACGTTGCGTCTCATCGGCGAGCACGCGCTGCTGGATCAGCCCGTCGAGCATTTCCTTGCGGCGCTCCGGCGTGTCGAACATCTTCGGGTCGAACTGTGCGCCGAGCATCTGACGCGCGCGGTCCATCTGCTGACGCCACGCGTTGTCATATTCGCCGCGGGTGATCTTGTGTCCGTTGACGCTAGCGACATTCGCGCTCTCGTCAAAGAAGCCTCGGAACCCTTGGATACCGACAAAACCCAAACCCGGCAGAATGACCAGGATGAGCATGAACATCATCAGACGTTGGTGATTGCGAAAGAAATCGAGCATGCTTGAGGAGGCAAAAGTCGGATGCCAAAAACGGAACGCCCGATAGTACAACAGCGGGCAATAAAAAAGGCGAACCGGAGTTCGCCTTTCTAGGATACTGGCGGAGTGGACGGGACTCGAACCCGCGACCCCCGGCGTGACAGGCCGGTATTCTAACCGACTGAACTACCACTCCTTATGCTGCATACACTGCAGCGTGTCACTTCGATCTGGAACTGGTGGGTGCTGAGAGGCTCGAACTCCCGACCTACGCCTTGTAAGGGCGCCGCTCTACCAACTGAGCTAAGCACCCGCTCCGAGATCGCCGCTGCCTGACTTTTGATGCCGACTCACATCGACATATTCATCAAGCAGCGAGCCCATTAGTTTAACGCATCCTTCAGAGCTTTGCCAGGCCTAAATTTAGGGACCTTGGCTGCCTTGATCTTGATTGCTGCGCCCGTGCGCGGATTGCGACCCGTGCGTGCCGTGCGCTTGCCAACGGCGAACGTGCCGAAGCCGACCAGCGTAACCGAACCACCCTTTTTCAACGTGCCTTTGACGCCACCGATCACGGCATCCAACGCGCGACCTGCTGCCGCTTTCGAAATGTCGGCTTGCTGCGCGATGTGATCGATCAATTCCGTTTTATTCATTCCAAGCCCCCGAGAATGTAGTTGGCCAATCATGAAAGCGCTTATGCGCCCGGTTATATACGGCACGGCAGAATTTGCCGGCCACTCATTAGAATGGGCCGAAACCCTTGTGTCAAGCGGGATTGAGCCTGATTCGAGGGGCTCGTCGGGGGTCTGTCGATGACAAAGTCTTGCAAGGCGATCGATGCGGATACAACCAGTTTGCCGCGTGTCTTCGCGCGTCCTGGATAGCGGGTGAATTGCCTTATCGAAAGCAATTGATTAAACGTTTGCGTCCCTTGCGGGAGCAATAAAAAACCCGCGGACCAGGCCGCGGGTTCTTGTTCGCTGAAGACTGAGTGAGCCGTTAAGGCGCTCAGTACTTTGCGTTTGGCTTAGTGCTTTACGACATCGCTTGCGCCAGCGTCTTTCGACTCACTAACGGGCGTAGCCGCCTTCGGCTCTTCCTCCGGCAGCGGAGCCGGGCCATGTTCCAGCGCCAGTTCCAGTACCTTGTCGATCCAGCGGACTGGCACGATCTCGATCGCGTTCTTCACGTTGTCCGGAATCTCCGTCAGATCCTTGACGTTTTCTTCCGGGATCAGCACGAGCTTGATGCCGCCGCGATGCGCTGCCAGCAGTTTCTCCTTCAGCCCGCCGATCGGCAGCACTTCGCCGCGCAGCGTGATTTCACCCGTCATCGCGACATCCGCGCGCACGGGGATGCCCGTGAGCACCGACACCAGCGCCGTCGTCATCGCGATACCGGCAGACGGACCGTCCTTCGGCGTCGCGCCTTCCGGCACGTGGATGTGAATGTCCTGCTTCTCGAACGCTTCGTCCTTGACACCAAGACGGCGCGAACGCGAACGCACTACCGAGCGCGCGGCTTCGACGGATTCCTTCATCACGTCGCCGAGCGAACCCGTGCGGATCACGTTGCCCTTGCCCGGCATCACGGCCGCTTCGATCGTCAGCAGATCGCCGCCCACTTCCGTCCACGCGAGACCCGTGACCTGGCCAGTCTGGTTTTCCTTCGCGGCCAGACCGAAGTCGTACTTGCGCACGCCGAGGAACGTGTCGATGTTCTTGCCGTCGACGGTGACTGCCTTGTCTGCCTTCTTCAGCAGAAGCATCTTCACTACCTTGCGGCAGATCTTCGAAATCTCACGCTCAAGCGAACGCACACCCGCTTCACGCGTGTAGTAACGAATGATGTCGCGGATGGCGGTTTCCGTGACTTCGATCTCGCCAGGCTTCAGGCCGTTGTTCTTCTTCTGCTTCGGCAGCAGATAACGTTGCGCGATGCTGACCTTCTCGTCTTCCGTGTAGCCCGACAGACGGATTACTTCCATCCGGTCGAGCAGCGGCGGCGGAATGTTCAGCGAGTTCGACGTCGCCACGAACATCACGTCCGACAGGTCGAAGTCGACTTCGACGTAGTGGTCGGCGAACGTGTGGTTCTGTTCCGGATCGAGCACTTCGAGCAGCGCCGACGACGGATCGCCGCGGAAATCCATGCCCATCTTGTCGACTTCGTCGAGCAGGAAGAGCGGATTGCGCACGCCGACCTTGGTCAGGCTCTGCAGGATCTTGCCCGGCATCGAGCCGATGTACGTACGACGGTGGCCGCGAATCTCGGCTTCGTCACGCACACCACCCAGCGCCATGCGCACGAACTTGCGGTTCGTTGCGCGTGCAATCGACTGGCCCAGCGACGTCTTGCCGACGCCCGGCGGCCCGACGAGGCACAGGATCGGCGCCTTCACCTTGTCCACGCGCTGTTGAACCGCGAGGTACTCGAGAATGCGTTCCTTCACCTTCTCGAGACCGAAGTGGTCTTCGTCCAGCACGCGTTCGGCATTCGAGAGGTCGTTGTTGACCTTGCTCTTCTTGCGCCACGGCAGGCCGATCAGCGTGTCGATGTAGTTGCGCACGACGGTAGCTTCCGCCGACATAGGCGACATCAGCTTGAGCTTCTTCAGCTCAGCGTCGGCCTTCTTCTTGGCTTCCTTCGGCATGCGCGCAGCGGTGATGCGCTTCTCGAGTTCTTCGAGATCCGCACCCTCTTCGCCTTCGCCCAGTTCCTTCTGGATGGCCTTGACCTGCTCGTTCAGGTAGTACTCGCGCTGGCTCTTCTCCATCTGACGCTTGACGCGTCCACGGATGCGCTTTTCGACCTGCAGAATGTCGATCTCGGCTTCGAGTTGCGCGAGCAGATGCTCGAGGCGCTCGATGACCGGGAACATTTCGAGGATCTGTTGCTTCTGATCGAGCTTGAGCGGCAGATGCGCAGCGATCGTATCGGCAAGACGCCCTGCTTCATCGATACCCGAAAGCGACGTCAGAATCTCCGGCGGGATCTTCTTGTTCAGCTTTACGTACTGATCGAACTGCGACACGATCGCGCGACGCAGCGCTTCCGTTTCAGCGCTATCAGCGTGGTCGGGCTCGAGCGGCATCACTTCGCACGAGAATTGCGTTTCCTGCTCTTCGATCGACAGCGTCTTTGCGCGCTGCAGACCTTCGACCAGCACCTTCACGGTACCGTCGGGCAGCTTGAGCATCTGCAGGATGTTGGCGATACAGCCAACTTCGTACATGTCCTTTTCGGTCGGCTCGTCTTTGGCCGCCGTTTTCTGGGCAACAAGCATGATGTGCTTGCCACCTTCCATTGCGGCTTCCAACGCCTTGATCGACTTCGGGCGACCCACGAAGAGCGGGATCACCATGTGTGGGAAAACGACTACGTCGCGCAGCGGGAGCAGCGGGAGTGTGACGCGTTCCGGCGGGAGGAGTTGGGTTCCTGACATTTCATTTCCCCATGAGTGGAATCAGTTTGTTCGATAGTTGAGGCCGCCAAAAAAGATTGCAAGCCTTCGCGTGTGGGAAAAGTTCAGTGACTCCAGAAAAACAGTCCATCCTGACGACACGATAAACGAAAAAAGCCGTTCACGTTGCCATGAACGGCTTTTTTTCAAAAATCGGGAAGCCGATCAATTCGAACCCGCAACCTTTGGCGCGTCTTCGTAGATCAGTAGCGGCTTTCCGTCACCATCAATGACATTGTCGTCAATAATGACTTTGCTGACGCCCTTCATTGTCGGCAATTCATACATGACGTCAAGCAACGCCTGTTCCAGGATCGAACGCAAGCCACGTGCGCCAGTCTTACGACGGATCGCCTTGCGGGCGATGGCTTGCAACGCGGCGGGACGGATCTCCAGCTCGACGCGTTCCATGTTGAACAGCTTGTGATACTGCTTGATGAGCGCGTTCTTGGGTTCGACCAGAATCTTCATCAGCGCGACTTCGTCCAGCTTGCCGAGCGTCGCCACGACGGGCAGACGTCCGATCAGCTCTGGAATCAGGCCGAATTTGATGAGATCTTCTGGTTCGACTTCGCGTAGCACTTCGCCTGCATCACGATCCTGCTTGCTCTTGACGCTCGCACCGAAACCGATCCCTGTTTTCTCGGTACGGTCCACGATCACCTTTTCGAGGCCATCGAATGCACCGCCGCAGATAAACAGGATGTTGGTCGTATCGACCTGGATGAAATCCTGGTTCGGATGCTTACGGCCACCTTGCGGCGGCACCGACGCCATCGTGCCTTCGACCAGCTTCAGCAGTGCCTGCTGCACGCCTTCACCCGACACGTCACGGGTAATCGACGGGTTGTCGGACTTTCGGCTGATCTTGTCGATTTCGTCGATATAGACGATGCCACGCTGCGCCTTGTCGACTTCGTAATTGCAGTTTTGCAGCAGCTTCTGAATGATGTTCTCGACATCCTCGCCGACATAGCCGGCTTCCGTCAGCGTGGTCGCGTCGGCGATCACGAACGGCACGTTCAGAAGGCGTGCAAGGGTCTGCGCGAGCAGCGTCTTGCCGGAGCCGGTCGGCCCGATCAGCAGGATGTTGCTCTTCGACAGCTCGATGTCGTCCTTCTTGTCGAGATGTTTCAGGCGCTTGTAGTGGTTGTAGACCGCGACCGCGAGAATTTTCTTCGCGCGTTCTTGCCCGATCACGTATTGATCGAGAATGTCGCGGATTTCCTGAGGACTGGGCAGGTCGGACTTGGACAGGCCCGTTTCCAGACCCGCGCCCGCTGCTTCGTCGCGAATGATTTCGTTGCACAGGTCGATACATTCATCACAGATGAATACCGACGGGCCAGCAATCAGTTTTTTAACCTCGTGCTGGCTTTTGCCGCAGAACGAGCAATACAACAGCTTCTCGCTGTTAGAACCTTTTTTGTCCGCCATAGATGTGTGAGCCTCCGGACACTCGAATGACATGATACGCCGTTTGCCCGCCTCGTTCAGTTCGGGGCGGGACGGATGCGCAAAAGCTGTGACGGCGTTTGCCGCAGGCGTTCAGACGGGTCTTATTATTTCACAAGGTTTCGCGCCGGCGCTCTTCCCCCAATTTGGAGAAAAAGCGCTCCGGATCAGCCATGTTTCGGCGATTGTTTACGGACGCTTGTGCAGCACCTGGTCGACGAGGCCGTAAGCCTGCGCATCGTCGCCCGACATGAAGTTGTCGCGGTCCGTGTCGCGCTGGATGCGCTCGACGGGTTGACCGGTGTGGTGCGACAGCAACTGGTTCAGGCGCTCCTTCAGGTACAGGATTTCGCGTGCCTGAATTTCGATGTCCGATGCCTGGCCGCGCGCGCCGCCCAGCGGCTGGTGAATCATCACGCGTGCGTTCGGCAGCGCAAAACGCTTGCCTTTCGCGCCCGCCGCCAGCAGGAACGCGCCCATGCTGGCCGCGAGGCCCATGCACAGCGTCGAGACGTCCGGCTTGATGAATTGCATCGTGTCGTAGATCGCCATCCCTGCCGACACCGAACCGCCCGGGCTGTTGATGTAGAAGCTGATGTCCTTGTCCGGATTCTCGCTTTCGAGGAACAGCAACTGTGCGATCACGAGGTTCGCAGTCTGATCGTTCACTTCGCCAACCAGGAACACCACACGCTCCTTCAGCAGGCGCGAGTAGATGTCATACGAACGTTCACCGCGGCCGCTCGTTTCGACGACGATCGGCACGAGGCCGAGCGCTTGCGCTTCGAGATCCCGATCCCGCGACGACTGCGAGGTCAACGTGTCCAGCATTTGAGCGCGAAAGGTCATGCAATGGATCCTTGTCAGGAAATGTTCTGATAATCGGTTCTGGACAAGTAGGTGCGCCCGCGCGTTTCTTCAAGAGCCAAAACAGCCGACAAGCATTCTTTTAGCATAATCGGCCGTGCTCATATGGAAAAACGGCGTGCGGGCCGTCGCTCGGACAGCCAGCACGCCGTTACAGCGATGCTATTACGCTTGCGCCGTTGCGCTTGCCAGCTCTTCGAAGCTCACTTCCTTGTCCGTCACCTTCGCCTTGCTCAGGACGAAATCGACGACGTTGGACTCAACGACATAGGCTTCCATCTCGGCAAGACGCTGCTGGTTCGAATAATACCAGCGGACGACTTCCTTCGGGTCTTCGTAGCTTTTCGCGAATTCATCAACTTCCGCGCGGATCTGTTCCGGCTTGGCCTGCAGTTCGTTGGCCTTGACCAGCTCGGCCAGCACGAGGCCCAGCTTGACGCGGCGCTCTGCCTGCTCGGCGAACATTTCTGCGGGGATCGGTGCATCCTTCGCGTTCGGCACGCCGCGTTGCGTGAGGTCCTGACGCGCCATTTCGACGAGGCGCTCCTGATCCTGCTCGATCAGCGCCTTCGGCACGTCGAGTTCGGAGATTTTCAGCAGCGCGTCCATCACCTGGTTCTTCACGACAGCCTGCGTGCGGCGCTTCGCTTCGCGCTCGAGGTTGTCACGGATTTCGGCGCGCATCTTGGTCAGATCGCCGTCTTCGATGCCGAGCGACTTCGCGAATTCGCCGTCGATTTCGGGCAGATGCGGCCACTCGATCGTCTTCATCGTGATGGTGAACTGCGCGGTCTTGCCGGCGACTTCCTTGCCGTGATAGTCCTCGGGGAACGCAAGGTCGAATTCCTTCGACTCGCCGACCTTCAGGCCAAGCGCGGCCTTTTCGAATTCCGGCAGCATGCGGCCTTCACCCAGGACAAACGCGAAGTCGTCCGCGCTGCCGCCCTGGAATGCTTCACCGTCGATCTTGCCGATGAAGTCGACCGTCACGCGGTCGCCGTCCTTCGCAGCCGTGTCCCCGCCGCCGTCGCCATGCTCGCCGGCTTCGCCGCGAGCGTGGTAATGCACGCGCTGCTTGCGCAGGATGTCCAGCGTGCGGTCGATTTCAGCGTCGCTGATGGTGGTCTTCGTGCGTTCGATTTCAGCCGTCGCGACGTCGCCCAGCTTCACTTCCGGGTAAACCTCGAAGGTCGCGTCGAATGCGTAGTCGCCTTCGGTAGCGTCCGTCTTCGGGCTGAAGCTCGGCTGGCCAGCGACGCGCAGGTTTTCCGCGCGGCTGATGTCGAAGAACTCTTTGCCAACCTTGTCGCTCAGCACTTCGGCTTCCACCTGACCCGCGTACTGCTGCGTCACCATCTTGAGCGGCACCTTGCCCGGGCGGAAACCCGGCATGCGCACGTTCTTCGCGAGTTGACGGATGCGCGAATCCACTTCCTTCTGCACGGTGTCTTTCGGCAGGGAAATCGTCACGCGGCGTTCGAGCTTGCCGAGGTTTTCAACAACGTTAGCCATGGCTTCAATCGTCCTAAAATTATTCGAGCGAATCAGTTATCTTGTGTGCGCCGCCTGTCGATGTCCGCTTTGCGTCGTGCGTTCGACACTGCGCGCTGCATTCGCTTTTGCGCGGGTCGCCGCTACGCTTCGCTCAGTCAAGTGTGACATCGATCGCGTGCCTCTCGCCGCGGGCTGTGAGGCCGCCGGCAGCACAGTTTGGGTCAGAGAGCCAAATATTTTAGCAAACTATTTGCGCGCCTAGCCGGATTCGCTGTTTCGCGATTTTTTGCGGGCTGCGAGGCCCGATTCCAACCGCCTTCCGAGCGATTCCAAACATGCACTTGATCCGCCACGGTCCGCGCCAACTGTGAATCAAAGTCAATTCTGCCTATACCTTCGGGTATATTCAGTCGCGCGCCGCATGCTGATAAGCTTCACCACATCCTGATACGCCGCTGCCGCGCGCATAGGCGGTCCGGGTGCTTCATCGCATCGCGGCGAGCACAGCGATGCCTACTCACAGAAAATCATCAGAGACACCATGCCGAATACGTCGTCCGCGCCCATCGTCGTCATCGCCCCTGATTCGTTCAAAGGTTCGCTCTCCGCGGAGCAGGTCGCGCAATCCATCGCGACAGGCATTCTGCGCGCGCGGCCCGACGCGACCATCCGCGTCTGCGCCATGGCCGACGGCGGCGAAGGCACGCTCGACGCCATGCTCACCAGCGGCGGCGAACGCCGCATGCTCACGGTGCGGGGCGCGGCAGGCCCTGCGCGTGAAGGCGTGACGGGTCTGCTCGCCGACGGCAGCGCGATCATCGAAACAGCGGAGGTCGTCGGCATCACGGACCCCGTCGGCATGGGCGTTCCCGTGGAAAAGCGCAGCACGCGCGGTATGGGCGAAGCCATCCGCTCGCTGCTGGACGCGGGTGTGCGGCGCTTCTTCGTCGCGCTGGGCGGCAGCAGCACGAACGACGGCGGCGCGGGTTTGCTCGTCGGTCTCGGGCTCAAGCTATTCGATGCGCAAGGGCATGAACTCGACGCGACGCCCGAGCAACTTGCTCAACTGGCGCGCGTCGATGCATCGGGACTCGATGCTCGTCTGCGCGAGGCAACGTTCGTCGGCATGTCGGATGTCGACAACCCGTTGACGGGCGATCACGGCGCAACGGCAGTCTTCGGTCCGCAAAAAGGCGTAAAGCCAGAGCAGGTCGCGACGATCGACGCCGCCCTCGCCCGCTTTGCCGACCTCGTCGAGCCGGCCATGAACCGTGTCGCGCGCAACCAGCCGGGTGCGGGCGCGGCGGGTGGACTCGGTTTCGCACTGCATATGCTGGGCGCCGATTTCGAGCCGGGCGCGGAAGTCGTCGCGCGACAGATCGGCCTCGACGCGGCGCTCGAAGGCGCCAACTGGCTAATCACGGGCGAAGGCCGCTCCGACGTGCAAACGCTGCACGGCAAGGCGCCCTTCATCGCCTGCCGGCATGCGCGCGCCGCGGGCGTGCCGGCCACGCTGCTCTCGGGCGCTGTCGACCCAGCGGCGCTGCCAAAACTCGCCGAGCATTTCAGCGGATGCTTCTCGCCGGCCCCCGGCCCGATCACGCTCGAAGTAGCGATTCGCGACGCAGCCATCTTGCTTGCGAACGAAGCCGAACAGATGACGCGACTCAGGTTTGGCCCGCGTTGACCGCGCGAGCGGATGCAGCAACAATCACATCACCGGACTGCATCCACTCACAACAGGAAGACCATGAAGGCCTCCGACAAAGCCGGACTCGAACAGTTTCTGACGTATCGTCTGCACGTGCTGAATAAACTTTCCGAGCGGGGCATCAGCGAACGGTATATGGCCAAGCTCGACGTGACGCTTCCCGAGGCGCGCGTGATTGCATCGGTTGGATCGTTCGGACCATTCTCGATCATGGATCTCGCGCGCCACGCGAACCTCGACAAGAGTCAGGCGAGCCGTGCAGCCGAAGCCTTGATCAGACAAGGCCTCGTGCAACGCGAAGCGAGCGCGGACGATGGCCGCGTGGTGCTCGTATCGTTGACCACGGAAGGCCGTGCGCTCTATCGCAAGGTGATGCCCATCGCGCGCAAGTGGAACGTCGATCTCTTCGATTGCCTCGACGACCGCGAGAAGATCGCGCTCAGCGAAGCACTCGACAAGGTGATCGAAACCGCGATCGCGCGTAACGCAGCGTAGTCAGGTCAGACGAAGTCAGGGCCAACGCTCATCGATCGGCGCTTGCGTGGCGCCGTCGACTCCGTCGTTGCCTAATTCCTTAAACACTCATTCACAAGTCAGCCCGCATGGCGTCTCGCACGGCGGCTTTCACGCTTCTACTCGCGATACGACGGATCGATCCGATCGGCCTGGCGCAGCAACGCATTCAGCACATCTTCTCCTGCGCCGTGCCGCGGATCGAACTGTAGTGAATCACGCGTGCAGCGCGCGGCGATCTCGTCGCCGATCATGCGCGCGGGTCCGAGCGTCGCCGTTGCCAGTTGAATGTCGCAAGCCCGGTTGAGCGTCCAGAGCCGCGCGAAGGCTTGCGCGATCGTTTCGCCAATCGACAGCAGGCCGTGATTACGCAAGATCAACAAACGTTTGTCGCCGAGATTCGCAACGATGCGCGGCCCTTCGTCGGCGCGCACGGTAATGCCTTCGAAGTCGTGATACGCGACCATCCCATGCAGTTGTGCCGAATAGAAGTTGTTGTTGACGAGCCCCGTCTGCGAGCATGCGACGGCAAGACCCGCCGTCGTATGCGTGTGCATCACGCAGTGCGCATCGGGCAACGCGCGATGAATCGCAGCATGCACGACGAAACCCGCCGGATTCACCGGATGCGGCGAGCCGTCGAGCACATTCCCGTCGACATCGATCTTCACCAGATTCGACGCCGTCACTTCCGTGTAGTGCAGGCCGAACGGGTTGATCAGAAAGTGGCTGTGCGTGCCGGGCACGCGCAAGGTGATGTGGTTGTAGATCAACTCGGTCCAGCCGAGCATCGCGAACACGCGATAGGTGCCTGCGAGTGTCACGCGCAGCGTGCGTTCCCCGTCGGCATACGCGCCGATGTCTGAGGGTAGTCGAACATCGGTCGATGCCATTTGCACGCTCCTCTTCTTGCACCGTGATGAGCTAAAGGATCGCAGATCGCTTGAACGCAGGATAGGAGAATCTGGTTG
The DNA here is from genome assembly GCF_002902925.1 of Paraburkholderia terrae. Classification (GTDB taxonomy): domain Bacteria; phylum Pseudomonadota; class Gammaproteobacteria; order Burkholderiales; family Burkholderiaceae; genus Paraburkholderia; species Paraburkholderia terrae. The sequence continues at coordinate 1,851,619 of NZ_CP026111.1, forward strand.
TGCGTGCAACCAGATGGGTCGATGGCCGCGCTTCACGATACACAGCGTACTTCACGCACAAAACGACCGAGTCCAAGCCAATCGTAAACGGGACTTGTTACGATCGCCGCTCGCTTTATCTCTCTGATTTTAAGGATCGAAAATGAAGAAGGTTGTTCTGGCACTGGTCGCCGCTGCCGCTGGTTTCATGAGCATGTCGTCGGCATTCGCAAACGACCATCATCACGAGTGCCATAAGGTGAAAGTGCATCATCACTGGGAAAAGCGCTGCCACTAAGCAGCCGCGGATCGTCAATGTGATGAGCCAGCCCCGCCTTCGCGCGGGGTTTTTTTGTGCGCGTCGATTGATCGCGTGCGAGTCTGCGCGATCACTGTGTCGGGGCGCAAAAACAAAAAACCCCGCACGTCGGATACGGGCAGGGTTTTATGTACGGCAATGAGAAAAAAGTGGTGCGAGGAAGGGGACTCGAACCCCTACACCCTTGCGGGCGTCAGGACCTAAACCTGGTGCGTCTACCAATTTCGCCATCCTCGCAGCCGGGCGATGCGTGAGGTGCAACACCCGATGTCTCGCCGGCGAATGGACGCTGCAATTCCATCGCGATCTCGTTCGCTTGAACAAATCCGAACCTGTAAGATCAGACCCGCCGTCGCCACGAACGAACGCGCTGAAAAAGCCACGGCCAAAAGCGTAAGCGCGAGATTCTAACCGATTGGTCTGCGCTTGTCTGCATCTGTCGAATATCGTCGATGCTACAATTTTCGGTCTCTCGCGCACAGCCGTGCGCGACCGCCTCCCCACAAGCCAATCCCAGTGAATTTCGACGAATACTGCCTGCAGAAAGCAGCGCCTCCCGGCTCGAGCACCTACTACGCACTGCGCCAGGCGCCCATCGCGCGGCAGCCGTTGCTCACCGCGCTGTTCGCGCTGCGTCGCGAGTTCGAAGAAACCGTGAAGGAAACGACCGATCCGACCATCGGACGCACGAAGCTCGCGTGGTGGCAAAAGGAAGCGGCGGCGCTCGCCGCGGGCGAACCGACGCACCCTGTGTCTCAGGCGCTCGCTGCGCATCTGCCCGACGTGCAGGCGGAATATCCCACGTTGCAGGCGTTGATCGCGGGCTTCGAAATGGACCTCGACCAGGCGCGCTATCTCGACTATCCGAACCTGCGCCGCTATATGGCCGGGGTCGGTGGCAACTTCGCATCCGTGGTTGCGCGCGCGACGGCGCGCGATCCGTCGCAGGCGCAAGTGTGGGCCGCCCCGCTCGGCGAGGCCTTGATGCTCGCGCAGATCGTCGTCGAACTCGGCAACGACGCGCGGCATGGCCGCATCTACATCCCCATCGACGAGATGCAGCGCTACAACGTGACGGCGGCGGATCTGATCAACCGCAAGTACACGGACGCGTTCACCGAGCTGATGCGCTTCCAGACAGCGCGCGCCCGCGACGCGATCCGCAAGGCGCTCGATGCGCTACCCGTTGGCGAGCGTCACTCGCAGCGCACGCTGCGCGCGTTGGCCGCACTGGCGCTGGCCTTGCTCGACGAGATCGAGCGCGACGGCTACCGCGTGCTTCATCAACGCATCGCGCTCACGCCGATCCGCAAGCTTTGGGTCGCGTGGCGAGCGGCGCGCAAGCACTGACGTTCAAGTGCGTAGCAATGGCAGCGGCGGAACGTCGTCCTGAAGGATCGCGTTTGCATCCAGTTTCAGGAACGGGCCGAGCGCGGTCGCGTAAAGCTGTCTGAAGTCGATCTCGACAGGCAGATTGCCGGCGGTGTCTAATCGCGCGAGATCGGGCGCGCGACCTTACAAGCCTCCACGCACCTGACCACCCAGCACGAAATGCGCGGCGCCGCCGCCATGCCCGGTGCCGCGATGAATGTTCTCGTGGGCGGACCGGCCGAATTCCGAGTACGTCATGATGAGCGTGTCGCGCCAGCGGCCGCGTCGCGTGAGTTCCGCGCGCAGGGTCGCGCAGCCTTCGGCGAGTTGCGCGAGCAAAGCTGCGTGCCGCGCAGGCTGATTGCTGTGCGTGTCGAAACCATCGAGGGTAAGCCGGATCGCGCCGCACGTATGCGGCGGCATCCGGTCTACGATCGCGCGCAGCGCGGCATCGATCGAATTGCGAAGCGTCGGTGCGTTCACCTGAAGTGCGCGCATGGCGCCGGGAACGTGGACGCCCTCGCCTTCGTCCGCGTCGATTCCATCGACGTGCGACGCGGCATCGGGGTCATCGACACGCGTCCACACCTCATCGGTCCCGGCACGATCCACGGAACCGGCGAACGGCCCCGGCTCCACACTCCCGAACGATGCCGCCGCAATGCCCTGCTGCATCGCGGCGCATTGCCCGACCGCACGCGTCAGCCAACCGTCGCGCCGGTACGCATCGGCGCACGATGCCGTGTCCCAGATCTCAGTCGAACGGAAATGCGATGCATGATCCTGCGCGCAACCGACACCCTGCACGACCGCCAGTTGTCCATCGCGCCAGAAAGGCAGCAGCGCGCGCATCGCAGGATGCAGCGCCATACGCGCGTCCAGCGGCAGCACACGGTCGCGCGGTATCGCGATGTGTTCACGCAGTGCGTAGTAGGTGGAATCGGCGAAAGGAATGACGGTGTTCAAACCGTCGTTTCCGCCTTTGAGTTCGATCAGGATGAGCAGTTTGCCCGGCGCGCGACCCGTTGCGCCCGCATCCAGTTGCGTCGATATGCCGCTGCTCGCGTGTGGCGCGGCGAACACGCGCGGCATCGATAGCGAGGCGCACGCTGCCGCCGCCATCGTCAGAAACTCGCGTCGCTTCATCGATGCCTCACTGGATGAATGACTTTGCCCGACACCAACGGCAAACGCACGGCCATCGTGCCGAAGCGGCGACGGTCCACTGTGCGTAAAAACCAGGCGTCAGCGCTTGTACAGTTCGCGAACGGCGTCTTCGATATGCTGCCGCAACAAACGCCGTTCTTCAGGCGTCATATGTCCGTCGCGCCGACGTTGATCCAGATCGGGCGGCACGGCGGTTGCTCGCATGATCGCGTCTGATGCGGGACGATCCGCGTCGGGATTGTGCGGCTGGCGGCCCGTGCGCGTATGCGGGCGCTGGGGCGGTCGCGTGTCGGTGTTGCGGTCCGTCGAGGAATCGGCATGGGCGGGAACCGGGCTCAACGCGCTCGCGAACACGATCGCAACAGCGACAGCGATCACGCTCAGGCGCACGTTCGGCCAGACCCCTCCCTTCATCTTTTTCCCTTCGTGGCGCGGCAACCGGCAACCTCAGATACGTGTATTGACTCCGGCTTGAAACCGGGTGCGAGAGCTTTATTCGAGTGAAGTATCTACCGAACTGGCGCAAACAGTAAAGGAGTGTAAGCGCCAAGCCTTTACGTCGTGCCACAGGCCGGGTAAATTTTGTAACTGACTGTTACGTGATAATTGGTGCAAACGTGCGCCTCTCTCTAATCGCGCTAAGATGCCGACCATGGAAACCAAAAACCCTTCGAAAATTCTCGTCGTCGATGACGACCCGCGTCTGCGCGATCTGCTGCGCCGCTACCTCGGCGAGCAGGGCTTCAACGTTTATGTCGCCGAGAACGCGCCGTCGATGAACAAGCTGTGGGTGCGTGAACGTTTCGACCTTCTGGTGCTCGACCTGATGTTGCCGGGCGAAGACGGTCTTTCCATCTGCCGGCGTCTGCGCGGCAGCAACGATCGCACGCCGATCATCATGCTCACCGCCAAGGGTGAGGATGTCGATCGTATCGTCGGCCTCGAAATGGGCGCCGACGACTACCTGCCCAAGCCATTCAATCCGCGCGAGCTGGTCGCGCGCATTCACGCGGTGTTGCGCCGCCAGTCGCCGTCCGAATTGCCGGGCGCGCCGTCGGAGACGTCGGAAGTGTTCGAGTTCGGCGAATTCGCGCTGAATCTCGCCACGCGCACGCTCACCAAGGCCGGCCAGGAAATCCCGTTGACCACGGGCGAGTTCTCGGTGCTCAAGGTGTTCGCGCGTCATCCGCGCCAGCCGCTGTCGCGCGAAAAGCTGATGGAACTGGCGCGCGGCCGTGAATACGAAGTGTTCGACCGCAGCCTCGACGTACAGATTTCGCGTCTGCGCAAGCTGATCGAGCCGGACCCGGGCAGCCCGCGTTTCATCCAGACGGTTTGGGGTCTGGGATACGTGTTCATCCCCGACGGCGCAGCCTGAATTTGCCGCTCCAGTTGTTTCTCTTCTTCCATAAGAAGGCCGCATGCGGATCGACCGGCGCCTCCTGACGCTCGCGTTCGGCGGCCTGTTCTGGCGAACGTTCCTGCTGATCGCGCTGTTGATCGCGGTCAGCCTTGCCGCCTGGTTCCAGAGCTTCCGTGTGATCGAGCGCGAGCCGCGCGCGCAACGCGTCGCGCTGCAGCTCGTCGCGATCGTCAAGCTCACGCGTACCGCACTCCTCTATTCCGATCCCGATCTGCGGCGCGCGCTGCTGCAAGATCTGGAAAGCAATGAAGGCGTGCGCGTGTATCCGCGCGAAACCACCGACAAGTACAAGCTGCAGCCCGATGAATCGCTCAACCGTCTGATCGAGCATGACATTCGCGGACGCCTCGGCGACGACACGATCATCGCGCAGTCGGTGAACGACATTCCAGGCGTGTGGATCAGCTTCAAGATCGACGACGATGATTACTGGGTGGCGCTCGACCGCGATCAGCTCGACAGTGTGACGGGCCTGCAATGGGCAGGCTGGGGTATTTTCGCGCTCGCGCTATCGCTGTTCGGCGCGGCGTTCATCACGAGTCTCGTGAACCGGCCGTTCGCGCGGCTTGCGATGGCCGCGCGCAAGGTCGGTTCGGGCCAGGCGCCGGAGAAACTGCCCGAGCGCGGCATGGGCGTCGCGGCCGAAACCAACCGAAGCTTCAACCAGATGGTGCAGGACCTGGAGCAGCTCGAAGCGGACCGCGCGCTGATGCTCGCGGGCATTTCGCACGACCTGCGCACGCCGCTGGCGCGTCTGCGCCTGGAAACGGAAATGAGCCCGTCCGACCAGGCGACCAAGGACGCGATGATCGACGACATCGAGCAGATGGACATGATCATCGGGCGCTTCCTTGACTACGCGCGCCCTGTGCAGCGGATGCCGGAACCTGTCGACCTTTCCGTGATCGCAGGAGAACTGGCTGCGCGTATGTCGAGCGAAGACGGCATGCGTCTGGTTACCCGGCTGGCGCCGTCCGCCGTGATCGAAGCGGACGAGACGGATATCCGGCGAGTCGTCGGCAATCTGATCGAGAACGCGCGCAAGTACGGACTGTCCGAGTCCGATGGCATCCCGCATGTGATTCTTGAGACGCGGGTGTCGCATTCGCGAGTCGAGTTGTCGGTGGTGGATGAAGGTCCAGGCATTCCCGAAGATCAGCTCGCGCTCGTCACGCGGCCGTTCTACCGTGTGAACTCGGCGCGCACGCAGGCCAACGGCACGGGGCTTGGGATGGCGATCGTGCAGCGGCTCGTCGGACGCTATCGGGGCGCGTTGCGACTGCGCAACCGCACGCCGCTGCCAGGGCTCGAAGTGACAATCGAGTTTCCGCTCGCCAAAAGCGTCTGAAACGGACAGAAATCCGGCTGAAGTAGCCGGCATCCATTTCAGGCCGCTGCTTTTTTGTGCAATATTTTCCCCGATTTCGTGCGAAACCGATTATTCCCAAACTGCCCTATCGCCGCGTTCGAGAAAATTCATCCACTTTGTTAGAAAAAAACTATTGATACGATTGATTAATAGAGTTATAGTCTTAAGCGTGTAACGTGTTCGTTACAGCCAGCAGGTAGTTTGAGCGGGTTGTCGTGAATCTCATTTGCCAATTCTCAAGGAGTCAACGCATGAAAACTGTCGGCGATAAAGTCGAAGCCTTTACCGTGACGGCTGCGAAGCCAGGTTTCAATAACCACGAAGAGAACGGCGTATCGGCGTTCGAAGAAATCACCGAATCGTCGTTCCCGGGCAAGTGGAAGATCATCTATTTCTACCCGAAGGACTTCACGTTCGTTTGCCCGACGGAAATCGTCGAGTTCGGCAAGCTGGCCAAAGACTTCGAAGAGCGCGATGCCGTTCTGCTCGGCGGCAGCGTCGACAACGAATTCGTCAAGCTCGCATGGCGCCGTGAACACAAGGACCTGAACAAGCTGAACCACTACGCGTTCGGCGACGTCAAGGGCGAACTGATCGACCAGCTCGGCGTGCGCGACAAGGAAGCTGGCGTCGCACTGCGCGCCACGTTCATCGTCGATCCGGACAACACGATCCAGCACGTTTCGGTGAACAACCTGAACGTCGGCCGTAACCCGGAAGAAGTTCTGCGTATTCTGGACGGTCTGCAAACGGACGAACTGTGCCCGTGCAACCGCGCTGTCGGCGGCGCGACGCTGTAAGGACTCGCAGTTGAAAGCCCGCTAAGCTTGAAAAGGCCAGCGGGCTTTTTTATCGGCAATTTGATAGGAGATATCAATGGAATTCATCGCCGCGATTAAAGAGCTTATTCCTGATTACGCCAAAGACATTCGCCTGAATCTGGACGGCACGATTGCGCGCTCGTCGCTCCAAGGCAACGATGCCGTTGGCGTCGCGCTGGCCGCCGCGTTTGCTGCGAAGAGCCCGAAGATCATCGCGGCGATCCGTGAAGCGGGCGTGCTGTCGCCGGAAGAAGTCAATGGCGCGCTGACGGCCGCCGCGCTGATGGGCATGAACAACGTCTGGTATCCGTACGTCGAGATGACGCAAAACGCCGATCTGAAATCGCAGCCCGCTGGCTTGCGGATGAACGCGTACGCGTCGCATGGCGGCGTCGACAAGCGTCGCTTCGAAATGTACGCACTGGCCGCGTCGATCATCGGCAAGTGCCATTTCTGCGTGAAGTCGCACTTCGATACGCTGGTCAACGAAGGCATGAGTTCGACGCAACTGCGCGACGTGGGTCGCATTGCCGCTGTCGTCAATGCAGCTGCGCAAGTGATCGTGGCTGAAGGCAAGTAAGCCGCCAGCATTTCGCGCCTGAAGAGAAACGCCACGCCGAATGCGTGGCGTTTTTGCTTTCGCGATTCACAAGTCAGCGCGGTTGCGTTTGGGTGCGCAGACGGCGCGCCGGCAATCTGCGCCCTATCGCGGCCTCGAAAGGCTTCTTTAGTTCGAGCAGCCGCTTCTCGATCAGATGCCACGACAGATGCGCGAGCAGCACGGCAAGCGCGAATTGCAGCGTGAGCGCGCACAGTACGTGAATCCATGTCGGCGCGGCAAACCAGACCGGAGCGAAGCCGAGCTTCGACGGAATCAGGTTGTGGAACAGATAGAAGCCGTAGCTTATCGTGCCGAGATAGTCGAGCGGTTTGAGTTCGAGCGTCGACACGACGATGCTGCCCGGGCGGTGTACGATCCACGCGAACAGCACGCAGAGCGAGAGCGCAAGGCCGATGTCGATCCACGGGGAACTGGCGGCTGAAAACGGCAAGGCCCAATTGCTCCACAGAGGCTGCGTCGCGAACACCAGCAAGCCGAGCGCGCCGGCCATGCCCGTTGAAAAATGCCCCGCCGCGCGCGCAAGACCAGTCTCCTGCCCCAACATCCCGCACAGTCCACCGAGCGCGAGCAGCGCGAAATTCAACGGCGATAACGCGTAGATCAACGGCTCGCTGGCGCCCGCAGCATGCATCGCGAGATGACCAGCGACGCCCGTCAGCACCACGAGCGCGCACACCATCCGATGCCGCGACGCCGGCGTCAGCACAAGCAGGAACGGCGCGACGAGATAGAACTGCTGCTCGACGGCGAGACTCCAGAAGTGCGACACCGTCCCCGGCCAGCCGTCCTTCACCATGCCGATCCAGTAGTCCGACAGAAAAAAGTAATGCCACGCCAGACCGAGATCCACATCGCGCTGATAGAACAGCGCATGCGCGATCGTCAGCGCGAGCAGCAACAAGTAGTAGATCGGGAAGATACGCAACGCGCGCTTCATGAAGAACACGCACATCACGGCTTCGCGGCGCGCGTTGCCCGCTTCGATACGCACGCGATTGCGATGCAGTTCCCCGATGATCAGAAAACCGCTAATGAGAAAGAAGATCCAGACGCCGAGTTTGCCGACGTCGACGGTCTCGACGTGCGCCTTGTGCGACAGGAACACCAGCACGACGGCCAGCGCTCTCAGCCCGTTGAGACCTCGTACGTACTCTTTCGCGTGTCCTGAATGTTTGACGTGCGTGTCGACCGCCGTCATTGTCCGTCCGCTTGACTTCATGCGGACCACTCTAAGCGGACAAATATCGACAAAAATCCGCGACGGCGACTATCGATTTTTTTAATGCACGTTAGCGCGCGAAACCGGCAAATGATGCACGTTCATACAAACGCACACACGCGGATCAGGCAAATCTGACCCGCTCTACAAAACTGCGCAACGACGTTCAGGCGCGTACCAACAGCGCAGCCGCTTGCGCTTCGATGCCCTCGCCGCGACCCAGATAGCCGAGCTTTTCGTTGGTCTTCGCCTTCACGTTGACGCGGTCGATGGGCAGATTCAGATCTTCGGCGATATTCGCCCGCATCCCGTCGATATGCGGCGCGAGCTTCGGCGCCTGTGCAATCACGGTGCTGTCGACGTTCTGAATCGTAAAGCCTGCCTTCGCGATACGCGCCGCACATTCGCGCAGCAGCACGCGGCTGTTCGCGCCTTTGAACTCGGTCGCGGTATCCGGGAAATGACGGCCGATATCGCCGAGCGCGGCCGCGCCGAACAGCGCGTCGGTAATCGCGTGCAGCAGCACGTCGGCATCCGAGTGGCCGAGCAGCCCGCGCTCGTACGGAATCGTCACGCCGCCGATGATGAGCGGGCGTCCCGGCACCAATGCGTGAACGTCGTAGCCTTGTCCGATTCTCAAATCCATATGCGTGGGGTTCCGTTGTTTCGTGAAAGCGTTGTGATGATTCTTAAGCCATGACGGACGGCCAGGCGCCCGTCAGCCCGCCGTGCCGCGCCCGAGTATCGCTTCGGCCAGATCGAAGTCTTCCGGATACGTGACCTTGAAATTGCGCAAGCTGCCCTGAACCAGTTTCGGCGCGTGACCCGACCATTCGATCGCGCTCGCTTCGTCGGTGAGATCGTGGCCGTCGCCTTGCGCGCGCAGAATCGCTTCGCGCAACATGCCGATCCTGAACATCTGCGGCGTCTGCGCCTGCCACAGGCCGTCACGCGGTTCGGTGTGGTCAATGCGGTTGTCTGTATTGGGCGTCACCCGCTTGAGCGTATCCGCGACGGGCAGCGCCATGATGCCGCCCACGGCGTCGTCCTTGAGCGTGCCGACCAGCGCGCGGATCAGCGCGGGCGTGATGCCGGGGCGCGCCGCGTCGTGTACCAGCACCCAGTCGTCGTCGCGCGCGCCGAACTCGGCCAGCGCATGTAGCCCGTTGAGCACGGAAGCCTGCCGCGACGCCCCGCCGCAACGCCGCACGGCGAAGCGCAGGCCCGCGAAGCGGCGCGCGTCGAAGTGCTGGTCGTCGGGCGCGATCACGACAAGCGTCTGCGCGAACTCGCTGCAGGCGTCGAACGCGGCAAGCGAGTAGTACAGCATGTCGCGTCCCGCGACGGTTCGATATTGCTTGGGCATCGACGCGCCCGAACGGCTGCCGGTACCGGCGCAAGGAATCAGTGCAAAGAGGCGGGAAGTCACGGAGCGGACGCGTTGCAGGTGAAAGTGAAGGACGGATTTTATAATAGGTCTTCGGCACGCATGCCCCGGCGCGCGTAAACTTGCCGCTCACGCGCCGCCAGCGACGCGCCCACAAGGCGTCCGCTGGGGGGGTCCGTTGGTTCGCGTCTTGCGGCTGGTGGTGTTTTTAGCCGCGTTTAGCCGCGTTTAGCCGTTAGCAGCCCAGTTTGCGGTTCCGTTTGCCGTCATCCGTTTGCAGTCGATCGTTGAACCGTTGTTCATTGGCGTCACCCAAAGGCCGTTTCCCTTTTATGCCCGACATCGCCGCATCCACGCAGTCCTCCTCAACGCCCGTCGCGCTGGTCAAGGCCGGCCAGCGTTTCGTGTTCGACGGCACGCACGGCTCGTCCGACGCGCTGCTGATAGCGCGCTACCACCTCGCGCACAAGACGCAGATGCCGCTGCTGGCCGTCGTCTGCGCGAGCGCCGTCGACGCGCAGCGGCTGACGCAGGAACTCGCGTTCTTCGCGCCGGAAGCGCGCGTGCGCCTGCTGCCCGACTGGGAAACGCTGCCGTACGACTCGTTCTCGCCGCACCAGGATCTCGTCTCCGAGCGTCTCGCGACGCTGCACGACCTGGGCGAAGCACGCTGCGACATCCTGCTCGTACCGGCGACGACTGCGCTGTACCGGATGCCGCCCGCCTCCTTCATGGCGGCCTACACCTTTTCGTTCTCGCAGGGCGAACGTCTCGACGAAGCGAAGCTGAAAGCGCAGCTGACGCTGGCCGGCTACGAGCACGTGAGCCAGGTCGTGCGACCCGGCGAATACTGCGTGCGCGGCTCGCTGATCGACCTCTTTCCGATGGGCTCGCCACTGCCATACCGGATCGACCTGTTCGACGACCAGGTCGATTCGATCCGCGCGTTCGATCCCGATTCGCAGCGCAGCCTGTATCCCGTGAAGGACGTGCGGCTGTTGCCCGGCCGTGAGTTTCCGTTCGACGAAGCCGCGCGCACCGCGTTTCGCAGCCGCTGGCGCGAAGTGTTCGAGGGCGATCCGAGCCGTGCGTCGATTTACAAGGACATCGGCAACGGCGTGCCGTCGGCGGGTATCGAATACTATCTGCCGCTGTTCTTCGAAGAGACGGCGACGCTCTTTCACTACCTGCCTGAAGGCGCGCAACTCGCGTTCGTCGGTGATCTGGACGCGGCCATCCGGCGCTTCACCGCAGATACCAAGCAGCGCTACAACTTCCTGTCGCACGACCGCGACCGGCCGATTCTCGAACCGCAGCGCCTGTTCCTGTCGGACGAAGATTTCTTCACGTTCGCCAAACCGTTCGCGCGCCTGTCGTTGCCCGGCAATGCGGGCGGCGGCTGGGCCGTGCCGCTGCCCAATCTCGCGATCGACCGCCACGCCGACGATCCCGTCGCCGCATTGCGCGCGTGGCTCGCCACGACGCCGAACCGCGTGCTGTTTGCCGCGGAATCGGCGGGCCGCCGCGAGACGATCGCGCAACTGCTCGCCGACAACGCGCTGCGCCCCACTTCCGCCGACAGCTACGGCGACTGGCTGACCTCCGACGCGCGCTTCGCGCTCGGCGTCGCGCCACTCGCGAACGGCTTCGCGATTCCGGGCGAAGGCGTCGCGATCCTCACTGAGACGGAACTGTACGGCCCCCTCGCAAGACGCGCAGGACGCCGTCGCCAGGAACAGGCGAGCAATGTCGATTCGATGGTGCGCGACCTGTCGGAGCTGAAGGTCGGCGACCCGGTCGTGCATTCGCAGCATGGTATCGGCCGCTACATGGGCCTCGTGACGATGGATCTCGGAGAAGGTGAAACCGAGTTTCTGCACCTCGAATACCAGGGCGACAGCAAACTGTATGTGCCCGTCGCGCAACTGCATGTGATCTCGCGCTACAGCGGCGCCGATCCCGAAAGCGCACCGTTGCACGCGCTCGGTTCGGGCCAGTGGGAAAAGGCCAAGCGCAAGGCCGCGCAGCAGATCCGCGATACCGCCGCCGAACTGCTGAACCTCTATGCGCGCCGCGCCGCGCGCGAAGGCCATGCGTTCGCGCTCGAACCACGCGATTACGTGAAGTTCGCCGAGAGCTTCGGTTTCGAGGAAACGCCCGACCAGGCCGCTGCCATTGCCGCCGTGATCGGCGACATGACGAGCGGCAAGCCGATGGACCGCCTCGTCTGCGGCGACGTCGGTTTCGGCAAGACGGAAGTCGCGCTGCGCGCGGCGTTCATCGCGGTGATGGGTGGCAAGCAGGTCGCGCTGCTTTCACCCACCACGCTGCTCGCCGAACAGCACACGCAGACCTTCACCGACCGCTTCTCCGACTGGCCCGTGCGCATCGCCGAACTGTCGCGCTTCAAGAGCACGAAGGAAGTCAGCGCGTCGATCCAGCAGATCAACGAAGGCACTGTCGATATCGTGATCGGCACGCACAAGCTGCTGTCGTCGGATGTGCAGTTCAAGCGGCTGGGGCTCGTCATCATCGACGAGGAACACCGTTTCGGCGTGCGCCAGAAGGAAGCGCTTAAAGCGCTGCGCGCCGAAGTCGACGTGCTCACGCTCACCGCGACGCCGATTCCGCGTACGCTCGGCATGGCGCTGGAAGGCTTGCGCGATTTCTCGGTGATCGCGACGGCGCCGCAAAAGCGCCTCGCGATCAAGACCTTCGTGCGTCGCGAAGAGGACGGCGTGATCCGCGAAGCCATGCTGCGTGAACTGAAGCGCGGCGGCCAGGTGTACTTCCTGCACAACGAAGTCGAGACGATTGAAAACCGCCGACAGATGCTCGAAGCACTGGTGCCCGAAGCGCGCATCGCGGTGGCGCACGGCCAGATGCACGAGCGCGAACTCGAACGCGTGATGCGCGATTTCGTCGCGCAGCGCGCGAACGTGCTGCTCTGCACGACGATCATCGAAACGGGCATCGACGTGCCGAGCGCGAACACGATCCTGATTCACCGCTCCGATAAATTCGGTCTCGCGCAGTTGCACCAGTTGCGCGGACGCGTCGGCCGTTCGCATCACCAGGCATATTCGTATCTGCTCGTACACGATCCGCAAGGCCTGACGAAGCAGGCGCAACGGCGGCTGGAAGCCATTCAGCAGATGGAAGAACTCGGCGCGGGCTTCTATCTCGCGATGCACGACCTCGAAATTCGCGGCACGGGCGAAGTGCTCGGCGACAAGCAGTCGGGCGAGATTCACGAGATCGGCTTCCAGCTTTACACCGACATGCTGAACGACGCCGTCAAGGCGCTGAAGAACGGCAAGGAGCCGGACCTCACCGCACCGCTGGCGGCGACGACCGAGATCAATCTGCACACGCCCGCCATCCTGCCCGCCGACTATTGCGGCGACGTGCAGGAGCGTTTGTCGCTGTACAAGCGGCTGGCGAACTGCGAGCACAACGATTCCATCGACGGCATTCAGGAAGAGCTGATCGACCGCTTCGGCAAGATGCCGCCGCAGGCGCATGCGCTCGTCGAAACGCATCGCTTGCGCCTCGCCGCGAAGCCGCTCGGCATCTCGAAGATCGATGCGGGCGAAGCTGTGATCGGCCTGCAGTTCATTCCGAATCCGCCCATCGACGCGATGCGGATCATCGAGATGGTGCAGAAACACAAGCACATCAAGCTCGCGGGTCAGGACAAGCTGCGCATCGAAAGCCGGAGTCCCGATTTCACCGTGCGTGTCGCGACCGTGAAGGAAACGTTGCGCGCGCTCGGTACGCCGGTGAAAGGCGCAGCGGATCGCCGCGTCGCTTCATAAGGCCAGCAGATGACGGGCGCTGTCGACACGGCATCGATCGTCGAACTGTTGACGGCGCTCGTGCGCGTGCCTAGCCGCGGCGGCATCGATGCGTGCGCGCCCGTGCTCGAATGCATCGAGGCGTGGTTTGACGCGCGTGGTGTGCGCACGCGCCGCCTCGTTGCCGACGATGGACAGCCGCTCGCGCTTCACGTGGAAATACGCGGCGCGGATGTTGGTCCGCACTACCTGCTGAACGCAACACTCGACACCGCAAGCTTCGGCGACGAATCCACGTGGACTTATCCGCCGCTCGCCGCGCACGTCGACAACGGCTGGCTCTACGGACGCGGCAGCGCGGACAGTAAGGCGGCCGTTGCCATCTTCGCGCATCTCGCCGCTGCGTTCGCGCAGCGCATCGATGCGCTCGCCGGCACGCTTGGCGTGCTGTTCGATCTCGACGAGCATACGGGCCGTTTCGGCGGTGCCCGCGCGTTCTTCGATGCGCCTGATGCTGTGAAACCTGATGGCGTGTTGATCGGCTATCCGGGCATCGACCGCATCATCGTTGGCGCGCGCGGTTTCATTCGCGCGAAGCTCGTCGTGCGCGGCGTCGCTGCGCACTCCGGCGCGAGCAGCACGCGCGGACTCAATGCGGCGATACGCGGCGCGCACCTTGCCGCTGCTTTGAACGAAGTCGCGCTGCCCGTGGACGACGCATTCGATCGCCCCGCGCAGTTGACCGTCACCGGCATCCGCGCGGGCGACGGCACCTTCACCAGCGTGCCGGATCGTTGCGAACTCACCGTCGATTGCCGCCTCACGCCAGGCTTCGATGCCGCAGAAGCGCGGTGCGTGATCGAAGGCATCGTTCGCGATCAGGACTCACAACACGATCCGTCGCTCGCGACGTCGATCGAATGGATCGCGGGCTGGCCCGCGTATCGCGTTCCGGATTCGCATCCGATGACGCAATCGCTATATCACGCGGTACGCAACGAAGTTGGCGCTGGTCTAACGCTGGCCGTCGCGGGACCGTCGAACATCGGAAATTACCTCGCGTCGCTCGGCGTGCCTGCGTTGTGCGGCTTCGGCGTGCAATGCGAAGGCATTCACGCGGCCAACGAGCGCATCGAACTCGCCAGCATCGCGCCCGTCTATCGCGCGTACGAACGCGCGCTGCTCACGTTGCTCGCGCGTGACACGCCACGAGCCTGACCCGTCGCCGACAACGATTTCAGCGCGCGCCATCAATTGCTGCATCGCGCAAAGCCCCGTCCCGCAAGCAACCGGGCTTTATGAGCTTTGGCTAATTAAGCGTTTTTTGGGTATCATCAAAACACACCCAAGCTGGAGCCCAAGTCATGTCACAGGTCGCTGACAAAGCGCTGTCCGCCCAAACGTCGTCCTCTTCCGCTGCATCCGCCGAGTCCTCTTCCCCCGCTTCGCTTCCCTGGGTCACACGCCTCGTGTCGATGGACACGGTCAGCCGCAATCCGAATCTCGGCCTGATCGAAACGGTGCGCGACGCGCTGCGCGAACGCGGTGTCGAAGCCACCCTCACGCACGACGAAAGCGGCAAATGGGCCAACCTGTTCGCGACGATTCCGGCGCATGACGGCGAGACCAATGGCGGGATCGTGCTATCGGGGCACACGGACGTGGTGCCCGTCGACGGCCAGAAATGGGACAGCGATCCGTTCAAGCCTGAAATACGCGGCGACAAGCTCTATGGGCGCGGCACCTGTGACATGAAAGGCTTTATCGGCGCAGCGTTGACGCTCGTGCCGCAAATGCAGCAGACCAAGCTCGCCAAGCCGATCCATCTGGCGTTCTCGTTCGACGAAGAAGTGGGCTGCGTCGGCGCGCCGCTGATGATCGCCGACCTGATGAAGCGCGGCGTCAAGCCGGACGGTTGCATCGTCGGCGAGCCGACCAGCATGCGGCCCATCATCGCGCACAAGGGCATCAACGCTTACCAGTGCTGCGTGCGCGGCTTCGCGGCGCATTCGTCGCTCACGCCCAACGGCCTGAACGCGATCGAATACGCGGCGCGTCTGATCTGCTACATCCGCGACATGGCCGACCAGTTCCGCGAACAAGGCCCGTTCGATCAGCTCTACGACGTGCCGTTCACCACCGCGCAGACCAGCACGATCAAAGGCGGCAACGCGATCAACACCGTGCCCGCCGAATGCAGCTTCGAGTTCGAATTCCGCAATCTGCCGACGCTCGATCCCGAGCCGATCTTCGCGCGCATCGATCAATACGCGCGTGAAACGCTGCTGCCGAAGATGAAGCGCGAGCACGAAGCGGCCGCGATCGAGATCACGAAAATCGCCGCTGCGCCCGGGCTCGACTCGACGGAACAGGCGGCCATCACGCAACTCGTGCGCGCGCTCACGGGCGACCAGGACAAGCGCAAGGTCGCGTACGGCACGGAAGCGGGGTTGTTCTCGCTAGCGGGCATTCCGAGCATCGTGTGCGGCCCCGGCGACATCGTGCAGGCGCACAAGGCAAACGAATTCGTCACGCTCGATCAGCTGGCGCAGTGCGAGCGGTTCTTGGGCAAGTTCATTCACAGCATGTCGGTCGATGCGCACGCGCACTGACGCAAGCAGCAGATAACAACAAACACAACAACAAGGCACAAAACGCGGACCTCACCCACAAGACGACGCACGCCATGTCCACCGCCACGCCGCAGCACACCGACCGCACGATCGACGGCGAACCGATACCGACGCTCGACGACATCGCTTCGCAGCACTTCGCGCTGACACCGTGGGTCGTGCGAACACCCGTGTTCGACCGGATGGATTTTCCGACGCTCGAAGGCACGCTCGTCAACTTCAAGTTCGAGCTGCTGCAGGCGGGCGGCAGCTTCAAGGCGCGCGGCGCGTTCTCGAACCTGCTCGCACTCGACGCAGCCCAGCGTAGCGCGGGCGTTACCTGCGTGTCGGGCGGCAATCACGCGGTGGCCGTCGCTTATGCGGCGATGCGCACGGGCATCAGCGCGAAGGTCGTCGTGATGCACGCGGCGAATCCGGCGCGCATTGCGCTGTGCCGGCAATATCGCGCGGAAGTCGTGATGGCCGACAACGTGAATGAAGCGTTCGAGATCGTGCGGCGCATCGAGGCCGAAGAAGGCCGCTATTTCGTGCATCCGTTCAACGGTTACCGGACGGTGCTCGGCACCGCGACGCTCGGCTACGAATGGGCGACGCAATCACCCGATCTCGACGCCGTGATCGTGCCCATCGGCGGCGGCGGGCTCGCGGCGGGCATTTCGACGGCGCTGCGCCTGGCCAATCCGCGCGTGCATGTGTACGGCGTCGAGCCGGAAGGCGCGGACGTGATGAACCGCAGCTTCGCCGCGAATCACACGGTCAAGATGACCCACATGCATTCGATCGCCGATTCGCTGATGGCGCCGCACACCGAGCAATACAGCTACGAGCTGTGCCGCCGGCATGTCGACCGTCTCGTCACCGTCACCGACGACGCCTTGCGCGCCGCGATGCTCACGCTGTTCACGCAACTGAAGCTGGCCGTCGAGCCTGCGTGCGCAGCCGCCACGGCCGCCCTGCTCGGCCCGTTGCGCGAGCAACTGCAAGGCAAGCGCGTCGGCGTGTTGCTATGCGGGACGAATACCGATCCTGTCACGTTCGCCGCGCATATCGAACAGGCGCGGGCAGCAGAAATTTAAGCGGTTCGCTTCACGTTCTTTTCGCGTTCTTTGGCGTCGCTCGATTCGAGCTTGGCGATTGCAGGCGCATCGTTTGCAAGCGTCGACGGTTCTTTTTCACTTCTGCGACATATCGGCTGAACGAGCCTGGCGTGTCGAAGGTTCGTTGCGATCGGGCGCTAAATCATTTCACGCTGCGCCGATCGTTGGCTATCATGTCGCCATCGACTTCAAGGAGAACTGCCCGATGAGCATGATTACTGAATTCAAGGAATTTGCCCTCAAAGGCAACGTGATGGACCTCGCGGTTGGTGTGATCATCGGCGGAGCGTTTTCGACTATCGTCAACTCCGTCGTGAAGGATCTGATCATGCCTGTCGTCGGCGTCGCGACGGGCGGCCTCGATTTCTCCAACAAGTTCGTCCTGCTCGGACACATCCCCGAGAATTTCAAGGGCAATCCCGAGTCTTACAAGGACTTGCAGACGGCAGGCGTCGCCGCGTTCGGTTATGGCTCGTTCATCACGGTAGCGATCAACTTCGTGATTCTCGCGTTCATCATCTTCATGATGGTGAAGTTCATCAACAAGCTGCGTGCGCCCGCCCCGGCCGCGCCCGAAGCACCGGCGCCCACGCCCGAAGACGTGCTGCTGCTGCGTGAAATCCGCGATTCGTTGAAGAATTCGCCGCGAATCTGAATCTGACGACGGCGGTTCATCGAAGCGGCACGAAAGCGGTGCCTGCATAAACTCAAGGGCGTGTTGCGCTTCGCGCGCAACACGCCCTTCTCTTTTCACCGGACTCACAAGTGGCACGCGGGCTTAACCCGCTCTGGCTTCGCCCGCGTTTTTCTGCGTCTTCACGGCCGCCGCGCTCTCGATAACCTGCTCGAGCTGCGAGAAATTGACGGGCTTGGTCAGATGCGACGTGAAGCCCGCTTCCAGGCAGCGCCGGATATCCTCGTCGCTCCCGAAACCCGTCAATGCAACGGCAGGCGCATCGTCGCGCTCGCGGAACGCCTTGACGAAGTCGAGGCCCGTACCGTCGGGCAGGCCTACGTCGCTGACGATCAGATCGAAGGTGGCGCTTTGCGTCGCGGCGAGCGCATCGGCCACACGCCCGACGACGGTCACTTCATGGCCGAGCGTGCGCATCAGTTGCGCCATCACTTCGGCCGTGTCTGCGTGGTCCTCGATCAGCAAGATCCCCAGCCCGCCCGCCGGCTGCACGCTCGCTGCCTCGGGCACGACGGGCTCGGCGTGCGGCTCCGCGGCCGTCGGCAGCGTGATCGTGAACGTCGCGCCGCAGTGCGCGCCCGGGCTTTGCGCCGTCACCGTGCCGCCATGCGCGTCCGTCAGCGCCTTGGTGATCGCGAGTCCCAGCCCCAGCCCGCCGAACTGCCGCGACATGTTCTGGCTGCCTTGCTCGAAGGCGTTGAAGAGCTTGCCGATCTGCTCAGGTTCGATGCCGACGCCCGTGTCTTCCACCGATATCTGCACATGCATCCGTTCGTCGCGCGTGCGCACGTAGATATGGCCGCCGTCCGGCGTGAACTTCGCGGCATTGCGGATCAGGTTCCACAGCATCTGCTGTAGACGCGCACGGTCGGCGAGCACGAAATGATGGTGCGCATCCGTGCTGATGTGTACGTCCTGCTGCTTGGTCTGGATCTCGCTACGGAACAGTTCAAGCACACTGTCGATGACTTCATGCACGTCGACCGTTTCCAGCGAGAGCCGCAGCTTGCCGTTCGCGACCCGCGTCAGATCGAGCAGATCGTCGATCAGGCGCGCTTCCAGCTCGACATTCCGGCGAATCATCACGACGCCCGCGCGCACCGGGTCGGGCAGATCCTGCATCATTTCGAGCATGCGCGCGCCCGCCAGCACAGGCGTGAGCGGCGTGCGCAATTCGTGGGACAGCATCGCCAGAAAACGGTCCTTCGCGCGGTTCGCTTCTTCCGCCGCCTGGCGCGCGCCCTGCTCGGACGCAAGCAGACGCTCGCGCTCCTCGATGGCTTCGCGTTGCGAATGGATGTCGGTGCAACTGCCGAACCATTTACTGACGACGCCGCCCGCGTCGCGCATCGCGGCAATGCGCGCGTCGAACCAGCGATACGCGCCGTCGTGGCGGCGGATGCGGAATTCGCTGCGATAGTCGGCGCCGTCGCCGCGCACCGTTCTGAGCCAGCTGCGGCGCGTCTCTTCGCGGTCGTCGGGATGCACGGCGTCGATCCACGCAAGACCCAGCGAACGCGCGCCGTCGAGACCCGTGTACTCAACCCATTGCTTCGACACGAAATCGCAGTCGCCATGGGCATTGCAAGTGAACACGAGGTGCGGCAGCGCCTCCGACAACATCCGGTAATGCGCCTCGCGCTCGCGCAGCAGCAGCGCTTCCGCCGATGCGCGCTGCATCCGCATCTGCGATAGCACGCGTTCGACGGCTTCGGGCAGATAGTCGAGATAGTCGCCCGCTTTCGGCACGACGTCGGAGACGCCCGAACGCAGCGCTTCGATCACGCGGGATTCATCCGTAAAGCCGGTGACGAGAATGGCGGGTATGCGCACGCCTTCGTTGCGCAGGCGCCGGAAAAAGTCGAGCCCCGTCTCCGCGCCGTCGAGCTGATAGTCGAGCACGATCAGATCGGGCGGATTCGCAACGATCGCGCGATGCGCAACCTCGACGCTGCTGCTCAGTTCGACCCGGCAGCCGGCGCGCTCCAGCGACTTGCGCGCAAGACGCAAGATGCCTTCGTCGTCGTCGACGACGAGCACGAGGGCTGCGGGTAGCGTGGTGACGTCTTCTGTCATGCCAGATGATTCAGGTCAATGTAACGGACGAGGGCTGCGGCATTGCTTCGTACACGTCGCGTGAACATTCGTGAAATGCTTTGACGTATCGGCAATTATGCTGCGGGCGCATAGCGCTGTCCCGGCGGCAGCTTCACGACCTGCAGGAAAAAGCCCAGCCGCCGCACGGCTTCGATGAACGCATCGTATTCGACCGGCTTCGTGATGTAGACGTTGCAGCCCAGTTCGTAGCAGCGTTCGATTTCGCGTGGATCATCGGTGGTCGTGAGCACGATGACGGGCATCGACGACGTCGACGGCGATTCCTTCAGCCGCCGCAACACCTCGAAGCCATCGACGCGCGGCATCTTCAGGTCCAGCAGCACCACGTAATTCGCGAGCTCGTCGCGTGTCGGGCGGCCATTGGCGCGGTCGCCGGCGTGCGGCTCGCCGAAGAAATAATCGAGCGCCTCCTGGCCGTCGCCGAAGCGGACAAAACCGTTTGAAATCCCCGCGCGCCGCAGATTGCGCTCGACGAGCGTGGCATGCCCGTCATCGTCCTCGACCAGCACGATGCCGACCGACTTACCGACCGCTTCCCCGTGTGACATGTTCCCTCCGAAGCCCTTGCGCCGCATCTGTTTGATGCGTTGCGCGCGAGCTGCGACTGCGTGAATGGTATGACGCACCGCCGCTATTATGCGGCCGTTGGCTTACGGCTTGCTGCGCCTTTGCGCATGAGCGGCGCTGGCTCTCATGCGTATCGATTGCGCATCAATAGCGCATCGGCTGATCGGGCAGCGTGACGAAGAATGTCGACCCCGCCCCCTCCGCCGATTCGACCCACACACGCCCGCCATGCCGCTCGACTGTGCGCCGCACGAGTGCAAGGCCAATGCCGTCGCCTTGCGCGACATCGCCATGCAGCCGCTGGAACGCGCGAAATACTTTCGACATGTAGGCGGCGGGAATGCCCATTCCATTGTCGCGCACAAAGTAAGTGCGCGTCCTTGGCGCCGACGCGAGCGCGCTTTCTGCGAGCGCGCCATCCAGCGCGCCGACTTCGATGCGCCCCGGCCGCGACGAATCGAGAAAATTGATTGCGTTCGAGAGCAACTGGCTGAACACCTGTTCGATTGCGGACGGATCGCCCCATGCCGTGGGCAGGTCGCGCACGACGACCACGATCTTGCGCTCGTCGATCCGCTTTTGAAGCGCGTCGACGGCACGCGCGACTGCGCGGCCGACGCTCACGCGCTGCCATTGATATTCGAGCCGCCCCGCGCGCGAAATGCGCAACAGCGCTTCGATAATGGCCGCGGCGCGCGTCACCGACGAGCGCACATAGCGCAGCGATTCCTGCACGTCGCCATCGAGCACGTGCGCGAGGCGCTTGTGTTCGACCTCGGGCAGCCGCGCATCGTCGATGGTCGCGCGCAGTTCGTCGCACGAAACCTGCAGTTCCTTCGAGAAACCCTGCATGTTCACCAGCGGCGAACGCAGATCGTGCGACACGCTGTAGATGAACATCTCGTTGTCCTGCGTCTCCCGACGCAGGGTCTCATTGACGCTCGCCAGTTCCGCCGCGCGCACTTGCAGCGACGTCTTGAGCGCGGCCTGTTTCTCGTCTGCCTCGCGCAACAGCGCGCTCGTGCGATTCAACGCGGAATCGAGCGCGGCAATTTCGTCATTGCCCGACAGCGGCGTGGGCAGCGGCTGCCCGCTGGCGAGCCGCTGCGCGTTTTCCGCAAGCACGTCCAGCCGCCGGCCGATACTGCGCGCGAATCCAAATGCCGTGCCCGCCCACAGCAGCATCGAGCCGATCACGGCGCCCACCAACGTCCATTGCTGCCGCTGGCGCGTTTTCGCGAGCGTCGCGTTGCGCTCGACTTCGAGCCGCGATGCTTCGTCGATGAATTCTTTCAACTGCTCGCGAAAGCGCATCACCTGCGCAGGCAACTCGCCGCCTTCGAGCGTGACGAATGGTTTCATCGTTGCGCCCGTACGCATCGACTGCGCGACGGACAGCGCCTGCTGCCGGTAGCTGTCCACTTCGTCACGCATGCGCAGCACGCGCGCGCGCTGCGCGGGCGTATCGACGACGGCCGTTTCAAGCCGCGCGAGCCGGTCGCCGATATCGACCCATGCCGCATGGCGGTCCATGAACGAAGCGTCACCCGCGACGATGCCCGTACGCACGCGAGCGACTTGCCGAAGCACGGGGTTTTCGAGCGCGGTCGCCTGATACAGGATCTGCTTGCTGTCCGACGAGCGCTCGACGGCCCGCGTGGTTTGCGCCTGCATGTCGAAGACGACGCCGAGCAGCGCCAGTTCAATGGCGCTCGGCAACGCGATCAGCAATAGACCTTTGGTGAACAGTTTCATCGATGGCTGGCGCAATGCGGCATGAACGTGCGAGGCAACTGCTTCCCGACATGTGGAACTGACGCGCGCAATCATGAGCGGCGCGCATGCATCATGGCTGTGCGCCGCGCCTTAACGTCGCTGCGCGGCGAGCGCCATTGATATTTTCACTCATGCGCCGCGCCCGTTGACTCGCCGGATCGGCGCAATGTGCGTGAAAGCCGCGCCGCAACTGGGACGCGGCCATTATCGGCGGGCCCAACGGATATTTCAATGCACGCCGAGGAGGGCTTGGCGCACATAAAAATGTCTTTTTTTACGGTGCCGGAAACACGCGCAGCGCGGGTGAGTCTATTATTGAGACCAGATGCACAGGGGATGCGAAAGCGCACGGCGACGCGATTCGGCCTGGTTCGCACGGAACGATGGAGTGAGACAGACGAATCACCGTGTATCCGGCATTTTCGTATGCTATAAAAGATCGACGTGCGGCGCGCGAAGCCGGGAGTGGTCGCATGAGGACGCTGCGTTTCTTGCAATTCTTTTTCAGGCGAGTTTTTATGTCCTTCCCGAAAAAGCGCAGGCGCGCGAAGGTGGACGGCGACGAGTCGTTCCTCGCTGTGCTGCGACACTTCAAGCCCTTCGGTCAGCTCGACACCAAGATTGCGCGCGCCCGCGCGCAAGATGAACCAGTGCTCTACGCGCATGTGCTGCCGGGACTCGATGTCCTGCTATGCAGCGTGCGCGGCGCGCATCCACCGTATCCCGCCGTCGCCGAGTTGCGCAGGCGCTGCATCGAGTCCATTGCGAATGCGCTCGAGCAGCCACTCGACGGACTGGAGAACGGCGGCTACTGGTACGAGGCCGACGGTTTCGGTTTCCTCGTGTTCGCGAGCCGCGCGAGAGCGCGCATCCTGCCCGAGTTTGGCGCGACGCGCACGGCCGCCAGCACGCGGCGCGGCGTACGTCGCCAGGATGCGGCGGGCGACGCGACACCGCGCTCGCTGCGTTGAATCCCGCAGATTACGCGTAGCAATTCACACGAAACACGGCCGCGAAGATTCGCGGCCGTGGTGTTTTTGCGAAGCAATCATTGCGGGTGATGCATCCGCCCCCGCGCGCTCAACTTCCCTCTCAACTTCCCTTATAGTCCGCTGCGTTCGCGGGTCCCGGCAGTGCCGCGCCATTGTTCGGCTTTGCAGGCTGCTTCGACGGCGCCGTTGACGGCGAGACGGCCGACGCGCCCGGCGTCCCCGGCGGCAGCGCCAGAGCCTTGGCCTTTTCGCGCTGTCCCGGCGGCGGCGCCGTCGGATGCTGCGCCTCCATTGCCGCCATCAGCTGCTGACACGGCAAAGGCTTGTTGTTGCTCGGCGCAATCAACGGGATCAGCGCGGCGAACGGATTGATCAGACCGAGCCCGACCATCGCGCCACCGCGCACCGCGAGCGCCGCCGCGTTCACGCCGACGTGCGGGTCCTTGAACGTGCCCTTCACGTAGAGCGGCGAGCGCAGCGAGAAGACGCGGAAGCCCTTCGTGTGCGGATGCACGCCGAGGTCCATCGACTCGTTCTTCAGGTTCACCGTGCCGTCCACGTTGATAACGGCGTCCTGCGTGTCGAGTGCGAACACGCGTGAATCGAGCACGCCGTCCGTCACGACGAAGTCGCCTGCCGCGCAATTGATCTGTACGTCACGATTGCCGAACAGCTTTTCATAGACGACGTTCGCCACGTTCAGCCCTGCCGCTTCCATCAGCAAACGGCTCACTGCGCCATCGGTGACGAGCAGCTTCACTTCGCCGTTCGACGAAGCCGCGAGCGCCGCGGGCGAATTGCCCGTCGCCGACAGCGCGGCGTCGCCGTTGACCTCGCCGAGCGCGTTCTGCATCGTCTTCGCGGTCGGCAGCAACTGCTTGAGCTTCAGATGCCGCGCTTCCGTCGAAACACGCCCCTTGAGCGGCGTGGCGCTGCCGTCGAGATGAATGTTCGACGCGAGCGACCCGCCCGCGACGCCGAACTTCAGCGGCTCGAGCGACAGCACGCCGTCCGTCATCACGACGTGTGTGTAGAGATCGGTGATGGGCAGCGCCGGGTCCTTGATGATGCGGCGGCCCGTGAACTTCACGTTCACGTCGATCGCCTTCCAGCGGTCGGTCTTGAACTCTTCGGTCGGCAGAGCCTTGTCGGACGGCTGGCGCGCGGTGTCGCCGCGTTTCGCCTTGCTCGCGTTGCTGTCCGCGCCGATGATCGGCGCGAGGTCCTTGAACTGCAACAGATTCGAGACAAGCGTGCCTTCGAGCAGCGGACGTGTCGCGCGTTGCGTATAGACGACCGTGCCGTTCACATCGCTGCCACCCACGCGGCCTGTAAAATTTTCATACCGGAACACGCTGGCGCCCTGCTTGAAATTGCCGACCAGATGGCCTTCCGTCGCGTACGGCGGCGTCTCGGGCAGCGTGATGCCCGTCAGGTCATACAGATGATCGAGGCTCGTGCCCTGCAGCCACAGACGCAGATCGACGGCGGCGAGATGCGCGGGATCGGTAACGGTGCCGACCAGCGCGATACGCAGATCGCCCGCCTTCACGTCGGCCTGCACGGGGAACGGTCGGGATGTGTCCTGCAACGCAAGCACGCCGCCGAGCTTGCCGCTGCCCGATATGGGCGAGCGGTTGTAGGTGCCCTTCACGGTCCAGCCGATACCGTATTGCGGTGAGTTCGTGCTCTGCGCGACGGGCGAGCCTGTCGCGCTCGCGGGCACGCCGGACGCGGCCACTACGCTCGATGCGCCCACGCCAGCCGTCGCCACCGGTACGGACGCGCCCGACGCAACAGGCACGCCAGGCGCCACTGCAGACGCACCCGACGCCTCGGAAGCGGCGACCGCCTTCGCCTGCGCGGTCAGTTGCTTCGCGCCCTGCTTGCCGACGACTTCCGCCGACGACCTGCGCGACGCCTCTTCCTGTTGCTTCATCGCTTCGCCGATCGGAATTGGCTGGCCGAGCGTATCGACGACGGCCTGCATGTCGATCTTTTTCTGCTGGTCCGAAAGCGCGATATTGCCTTTGTTCAGCCGGATGTCGTGCAAATCGAGCTTCCACTCGGACGGTCCCGCCGACGATTTCAGCTTGAACGTCCAGTTGTTGCGTCCGTCGAGGAGCCGTTCGAGATCGACGGATGGATTCACGACATTGATCGCCGGGATCACGATGTCGTGCGCGAGCAGCGGCAGCACTTTCACCTGGAAGTCGATTTCATCGAGCGTTGCGAAGTGCTTCTGTTTGGTCCAGTCGGGATTGGCGATCGTGATGTTCTGCGCCGAGAAGCGCGGCCACGGCACCCACGAGCGCCATCCCGTCTCGCCAACGGGATGGCGCCAACCTACCTTCAGATCGCCTTCGATGGCAAACGGCCGGCCGATTGCTTCACTGACCTTGTCGTTCACATAGGGCCGCGCGCGGTTCCAGTCGAACGTCAGAATAAAAACCGCCAGCGCAACGATCAGGATCGCCAGCACCGCGAACAGCCACGCGAGGGTCTTGCCGATTGTCTTGCGGACGGATATGCCAGTCGAGTGCAGCACAGCCATGAGCGCTCCGAGAAATACCTGCGTCATTCGTTTGCGCAGCACGTGCTGTGCCCGCGTGTACGCTTCGTTATGATGATGCGCTGCGACAGATTCCAACATGCCATGCCCCACGACACGAATATAGCGGACGCACCCCTCGTCCACGCGCAAGACCTTGTGCGGCGCGACGCGACGCGCGGCCAGACGTTGCTGCATGCCACCAGCATCGCCATCCACGCGGGCGAGCGGATTGCGATCACCGGTCCGTCCGGGTCGGGCAAAAGCGTGTTCATGCGCGCGCTCGCGCTGCTCGATCCACTCGATAGCGGCGAGGTGCTGTGGCGCGGCAAGCGCATTGCACGCGCGACGATCCCGCGCTACCGACGCCACGTCGCCTACATTCGTCAGCGGCCCGCGTTGCTCGACGGCACCGTCGAAGACAATCTGCGTTATCCGTACACGCTGCGCGCGTATCGCGACGTCCGCTTCGACCGCGCGCAGGCTGCCGCGCTCGCGTCACAGGCGGGACGTGCGAGCGACTTTCTCGAACGTTTTGCGAGCGAGCTGTCGGGCGGCGAAGCGCAGATCGCCGCGTTGATCCGCGTCCTGCAGCTCGCGCCGGACGTGCTGCTGCTCGACGAACCGACGGCTTCGCTCGATCCCGAATCCGCGCTGGCGATCGAAGGCCTGGTGCGCGCATGGTTCGATGCCGCGCCGCAGGTGCGCGCATGGTTGTGGGTGTCGCACGATCCGGCGCAAGCGGCGCGCGTGAGCAACCGTCATCTGACGATGCGCGCCGGCGTGCTCGACGACGCACAGCGCAATATGCCGGATACGTCCGATACGTCCGCGCACACCGGGGAGACGCCGCGATGACCTTGCAGAACCTGAGCCTCTGGGACGTCGCGCTCGCGGCGCTGCTGATCGTGGTGAACGGCGCGGTATCCGTTCTGCTCAAGCTCGATCTCGAACGCAAGCTCGCGTGGGCGGCCGTGCGCACCGTCGTCCAGTTGCTCGCGATCGGCTATGTGCTTGCGTGGGTGTTCGCGTACGCCCGCTGGTACGTCGTGCTGCCGTTGATGATCGCGATGACGCTGATCGCGGGCTTCGCGGGCGCGGGACGCGGCTCGCGCACGTATGCCGGACAGCGCGTCGACAGCATCCTGTCGATCTGGGCGAGCGCGTGGCTCGTCGCGGCCGTTGGATTGTTTGCCGTGATCCGCATTCGACCGTGGTACGAGCCGCAATATGCGATTCCGATTCTCGGGATGATTCTCGGCAATACGCTGACGGGCGTGTCGCTAGGCATCGAACGGATGACGGAGGAACTGACGGCGCGCCGCGACCGCGTCGACATGGCGCTCGCGCTTGGCGCGACGCGTTGGGAAGCCGCGCAGGGACCGGCCCGTCAGGCGGTGCGTGCCGGCATGATTCCGACGCTGAACCAGATGGCCGTGGTCGGCGTCGTGAGTCTGCCGGGGATGATGACGGGCCAGGTGCTCGCCGGGCAATCGCCGCTGCAGGCCGTGCGCTATCAGATCGTGATCATGTTTCTGATCGCGGCATCGTCAGCGCTGGGGACCGTGGGCGCCGTGCTGCTGACGTATCGGCGGCTGTTTTCGCCGGAGCACCGGTTTCTGGCGTCGCGGCTTGTCGAGCGGCGCTCGAAACGCTGACGTGCAGCGCCAGGCGCGCGCCGTGATCGATGCATGCACATCGTATGCAATTCAGTCGATATGCATGGCTTGCGATACCGACTCCGATTCTCAAACGCTAGCGTCACCGTTTGGCCGAGACGGCCACCTGCGAGCCGTCGGTGAGTGTTAGCGTCTTCGTGGTGCCGTTGGTCGGCATGGTGAAGCGCAGCACCTGACTGACGCTCGCGTAGTTCGGGCACTTGAGCGACTTGCCGTTGTTCGACACGGCCTTCGTTCCCTTCGGCGTTTGCGCCTGGAAGTTCATCTGCACGGTCGCGGTGCCGTCCTTGGCGACGACGGGTGCGAAGCGGATCTGCGTCTGACGGATCATGGCGCCGTTCGTATCGAGCGGCAGCGACGACAGGCCCGGGCAGTCGCCATCGGCTGCGACGGGGCCGCCGGGCGGCACGGTTTTCCAGGTGAAGTCGTCCGATTCGCCGGAACGGATGGTGCGGGTTTCCTGCGAATTGCCGAACTGCTTCGACGTGACCTTGACCGTATAGCGGATGGGGCCGTCCGTGGCCGCCTGCGACGTCACGGTGATGGGTGTCGCCGCGTGCGCCGGTGCCGGCAATGCGGCGAGCGCAAGCGTTGCGCATGCGATAGAAGCGACAACAGAAACGGCGGGAAGTTTGACGCTGATGCTCATACTGTCACCTCGTTGTTGTGCTGCCGCGCGGTGCCATGCAGGTGCGATCGCGCTGGCCGCGCGTGGCGGTTTTTTTGCATGTTGCACGGGAAGTCTAACGCCAAGTGGTTGGCGTGGAGTTTGGTTTGGGCTGGGATTAACCCGGGGATGGGGTGGATTTTTTTTGCGCTGCCGCGCGGTGGGGTGTTTGGCTGCGCATGCCTTGTCGGTGTGGTTTAGCTTTTGTGCTGGCATTTCTCGCGTTGGCGCCTGCGCGGCGCGGGTGGTTTTTTTGAGTTTGTGATGGCGTTTGCAGGGCGGTGTTTTGCTGCGCAAGCCGGTTTGGTTTTTTTGCCTTTTCGCTGGCATCCGCGATTCGTTAGCGTGCTTCAGGCGTTGCCCCTGTGCGGGGCGGCACCTACTTTTCTTTGCCGCCGCAAAGAAAAGTAGGCAAAAGAAAGCGGCTCACACCGCTAATTCTTGTGTTTGCCTGAGGGCCCCCAAAGGGTCTTACGCTTCACACGACAATCACGTGACCCATCTTCGTTGCCAACGCTCTTGCGATACGCCTCACCCGCTTCACGCACCCGCGCTGCACCATGCCGTGCCAGATATTCCACGGCCGCCCAGGTGGCAAACTGTGTGTAGGTTGTCGCGTCGCACAGGGTAGCGCTCTTACAGGGTTGAACGCCTGCGCTATCGGTCCGAAGTGAGGCATGTGAGGCACTACGGCCTACACACAGTTTGCCACCTGGGCGGCACATACCGTTCGCTGCCGCTTGCCCGGGTACGGGCATTCGAAGCGGGTGAGGCGTTCATTCGAAGCGTTGGCAACCAGCACCGACCAGGGCACTGCCGTGTGAAGCGTGGGGACGTTGAGGGCCCGTGGATAAGAACACGGGCTGGCGGTGTGAGCCGCTTTCTTTTGCCTACTTTTCTTTGCGGCGGCAAAGAAAAGTAGGTGCCGCCCCGCACAGGGGCGACGCTTGAAGCACGGAGGCATGGCGCGGATGCCAGCGCAAAAGCAAAACAACCAAACCGCGTGCGCAGCAAACCCCGCCTCGCAAAGGCAAAAAAACCAAAACGGCTTGTGCAGCAAACACCACCCCGCGGATGCCAGCGCAAAGCCAAATAAACCAAACAGCGTGCGCAGCAAAACACCGCCTCGCGAAGGCATAAAAAACCAAACCGCAGGCGCCATCGCCCCGCGTCGCAGACGAAAAACCAAATAACCAGAAAAACAAAAAATCAAAACCCACTCAGTACGAGTTTCCCAATTGCCCGCCCCTCTTCCAGCATCTGATGCGCGCGCCGCAAATTCCCCGCATTGATCTTGCCAAGATCCTCACCCACAGTCGTCCGCAATGTCCCAGCATCAATCAACCGCGCAACCTCAGTCAGCAGCTTATGCTGCTCAATCATATCGGGCGTCCCGAACATCGACCGCGTGAACATGAACTCCCAATGAAACGCGGCGCTCTTCGCCTTCAGAAGCTCAACGGGAACAGGCCTCGCATTCTCGACAATCGTCGCAATCCCGCCCTGCGGCTTGATCACTGCAGCAGCAGCCGGAAAATGCCGATCAGTGTCGTTGAACATCAACACATAATCGACCTGCTCAAAACCGATCTGTTTCAACTGCGCAGGCATATCGCCAAAATGATCGACGATATGATCCGCGCCCAACTCCTTCGCCCATTTCGCCGATTCCGGCCGCGACGCCGTCGCGATCACGGTCAGCTTCGCCAGTTGCTTCGCAAGCTGAATGCCAATCGAGCCAACCCCGCCCGCGCCGCCGATAATCAGCACCGACTTGCCCGCATCCGCGCCCTGCGGCGACACGCCAAGCCGGTCAAACATCGCTTCCCACGCGGTGATCGCCGTCAACGGCAACGCGGCTGCATGCGTGAAATCCAGCGTCGCCGGCTTGCGGCCGACAATGCGCTCATCAACCAGATGAAACTCGCTGTTCGCGCCCGGCCGCGTGATGCTGCCCGCGTAGAACACAGGATCGCCCACCTTGAACAGCGTCACGTCCGGCCCGACGGCTTCGACCGTGCCCGCCGCGTCCCAGCCGAGCACGCGCGGCGTCTTCTCGACCGTCTCCTTCGGCGCGCGCACCTTGGTATCCACCGGGTTCACGGAAATCGCCTCCACCTTCACGAGAATGTCGTGGCCGGCCGGCTGCGGCTTGTCGAGTTCGATGTCGATAAGCGACTCGGGATTGTCGATGGGGAGATAACGGGTCAGGCCAATCGCTTTCATGACAACTCCTTGATTCGTGTGACGTTTTTCCAGAGATTTCGAAGACAACGGCGGGCAACGCATCTGAAACACCGCGCCAATCGCGTTGACTCTACTGTAGGAAATTCTTTACGCTGCGAAAACCAACATAATGACTGAAACATCTTCTGGAATTTCCGAATAATCAATGGATCCGATTCCCCAGGCGTCACCCGATGAACGCGACCGCCTCGATCTGCTCGACGTCGCGCTGTTCGTGCGCGCCGCGTTGCTCGCCAACGTATCCGCGGCGGGACGCGAATTCGGGTTGTCACCCGCCGTCGCGAGCGCCCGTATCGCCAGTCTCGAACGGCTGCTGGGCGCGCGACTGCTGCACCGGACCACGCGCCGCGTCAGCCTCACGCAGGAAGGCGAAGTCTTCATGACGCGTGCCGAAACGCTGCTCGACGCGGCCGCCGCCGCGCGCGCGTCAGTTGGACGCGGCCAGGCCGAGCCGCAGGGACGGCTGCGCGTGTCGATGCC
The DNA here is from genome assembly GCF_002902925.1 of Paraburkholderia terrae. Classification (GTDB taxonomy): domain Bacteria; phylum Pseudomonadota; class Gammaproteobacteria; order Burkholderiales; family Burkholderiaceae; genus Paraburkholderia; species Paraburkholderia terrae. The sequence continues at coordinate 1,882,594 of NZ_CP026111.1, forward strand.
GTCGTCGTTCGGACGGCAACATGTGTCACCGGTGATCACGCAGTTTCTGCGCCGCTATCCGGGCGTGAGCGTCGATCTGCGGCTCACCGACAAGATCGTCGATCTCGTCGATGCCGGCGTCGATGTCGGCATCCGGCTCGGCGCGCTGAAGGACTCGACGCTCATCGCGCGACGGATCGCGGCGAACCGGCGTGTGATCTGCTGCGCGCCGTCGTATCTGAAAGAGCACGGCACGCCGCATCATCCGTCCGATCTCGCGCAGCACGAATGCGTGATCCTCTCCGATCAGCGCGACTGGTCGTTCGTCACGCCAGCGGGACCGTTGACCGTGCGCGTCGGCGGGCGCCTGGCGACGGATAACGGCGAAGTGATCCGCGACGCGTTGCTGGCGGGATTCGGCATCGCGTTGAAATCGACGTGGGATGTCGCGCCATATTTGCGCAGCGGCGAACTGGTGACGGTGCTCGACGCGTATCCACTCGGGGAAACGGTCGCGATCTGGGCTGTCTATCCGTCGCGCGCGTTCGTACCGCCGAAAACGGTCGCGTTCATCGACTTCCTCGCCGCGCATTTCGGTGATCCGCCCTACTGGGACATCGAGCGGGACCGCGAGGCGAGCTAAGGCGCGCTACCGTAATGTCGTTGCCGTGCCCGTTGCGCGCGTATCGGTTTGCGGATCAGCGGCGCTTGCCTGTTTCGGCGGAATTCTCGTTGGCCTGCGCGTCGTTCTGTGTGCGTTCCTGATACTCGTCGCCGCCGCGCCGGTCGGTATCTTCGAGCCCGCGTTCCAGATCGCGATGCGCCTGCTTGCCGACGCCGCGCGGCTCGTGCTCCTGCTGCGAATCCGGGCTCTGATCCGCTTCATGCGGCAACGGCGCAGCCTGCTCGTTGAACGGACGTTTCAGCACGTTGGACTGATCGTTGCCTTCGGGGCGCGCGGTCTGCGCTTCGTGCTCGTCGCCCGTCGCATGTTGTTGCGATGTCTTCATGATCCTCTCCCTGATGTGCTCACGATGACGCTGATGCGTCTCGTGCTTTGCCGCTCGCTCCGTGCAAGCAGCGGTCAATCGTGCTCCGCCATATCCAGCCTGCGCCGCATGGCGGCCGTGATGCGCTGCTTCGTCTTCGCGTAGTCGGCCCACGGGTCACTTTTCAGCGCGTCTAGCCGCTCGTGCAGATTCGCGATGTTCCATTGATCGCCCGCCGTCGTGCCGGGCACTTCGTCCCATGCGAGCGGCACCGATACGCCCAGCCCCGGCCGCGCGCGCAGCGAAAATGCGCAAACGGTGCTCGACCCACGGTTGTTGCGCAGATAGTCGACAAAAATCTTGCCCTTGCGATTCTGCGCGCCCATCTTCGCGGCAAAGTGCTTCGGCAGCGCCGCCGCCATGTGCTGCGCGACGGCTTGCGTGAACGCCTTCACCTCGTCCCAGCCGAGCTGCTTCGCGATCGGCACGACGACGTGCAGTCCCTTGCCGCCGCTCGTCTTGCAAAACGACGCGAGGCCAAGTTCTTCGAGCAGTTCGCGCGTGAGCTGCGCCGCTTCGATCATCCGCTTCCAGCCGAGCGCCGGGTCCGGGTCGAGATCGAACACCATGCGGTCTGGCTTCTCGATGTTCGCGGCCACCGCGTTCCACGTATGCAGTTCGATCGTGCCCATCTGCGCGGCGCCGACCAGCGCCGCTTCGCTTTCGATGGTCAGCAGCGGCGGATGGTCCGGGTCCAGCCCCGAATGCTGCGTGATATTGGGAATCGCGAGCTTCTGGCTGTGTTTCTGAAAAAACAGTTCGCCGCCGATATCTTCCGGTGCGCGCACGAGCGCGACCGGGCGATCCTTTAGAAACGGCAGCATCCACGACGCAACCGACGCGTAGTATTCGGCGAGTTCAATCTTGCGCGCGCCGGTGCTCTTGTCGATCACGCGGTCCGGGTGCGAAATGCGCACGCCGGAAATCGTCACGGTGGCCGTCTTGCTCGTCGATTTCGTGGCCGCCTTTCCTCGCGTTTCCACGCCGCTCGTCTTCGCACGTTTCGTTGCGGGCGTTGGCTCGACATCCGCCGTCTTCGACGCGCGCTTTTTCGCCGTCGATGTCTTCGCCTGACCGGCGTTCATCTCTTCCGTCATCTGTTGCACGTCGGCTCCTTTGCTTGGCGCTTCGTGGACGATCTGCTTCGCGGGCTTGTCGCTGCGCAAGCTGACGAACGATGCCTGCCGCACGACGCCGTCGCTCGTCCATTCCGCGAAGTTGCATTCGGCGACGAGTTCCGGCTTCACCCAATGCACGGGCGTCCGGCTTCGTTCGCGCGGCTCGCTTGCGAACGGCATCTTCTGCGTTTCGCGCGCGTCGAGTTCCTGCTTGATCGAACGCAGTTTGGCCGCGTCGAAACCCGTGCCGACGCGCCCCGCGTATTGCAGCTTGCCCTTCGTGTCGTAGACGCCGAGCAGCAGCGCGCCGAATGCCTCGCGGCTGCCCGCCGGTTCCGAATAACCGCCGATCACGAATTCCTGGCGGCGCCGGCACTTGAGCTTGATCCACGCAGGCGAGCGACCCGACACGTAATAGCTGTCGCGCCGCTTGCCGATGATGCCTTCGAGCTGCATGTCGCATGCGCTCTTCAGCAACTGGTCCGCGTCGAAACCGAAGTCCTCGGAAAAGCGCAGCGTGTCGTCGTCGACGGTTTCGAGTAGCGCGTGCAGGATCGCGCGCCGCTGTTCGAGCGGCACGCCGCGCAGGTCGTAGCCGTTCAGATACGGCAGGTCGAACAGATACAACGTGATGTCCTGCGGCCGCTGTGCATCGAATGCGTTTTGCAGCGCCTGGAAGCTCGGCACGCCGTTGCTGTCGAGCACGACGGCCTCGCCGTCGAGCCACGCGCTATCCAGTCCGATGCGCGCGATCGCCTTCACCTGCTTGCTGAACTTCGCGGTCCAGTCGTTGCCTGCGCGCGTGAAGATCTTCACGGAATCTTTCGACGCGTGATCGATGCGCGCCATTACACGGTAGCCGTCGAATTTGATCTCGTAGAGCCAATCGTCGCCGGCGGGCGCGCTGTCGACGAGTATCGCCAGTTGCGGCTTGAGTGCGGCGGGAAGCTTTGCCTGGACTGCCCCTTCTATCGACGGATGACTGGCCAGTTCGCGAAGCGATTCGGCATTGCGCGTCGCGACGATGTCGGGGCGGTCGGCGGGCGTGCCTTTGGATCTGCGCGATGCGGCGGCTTTCGTCGCCTTGATCGACGCGTTGGCGCGCTCCTCTTTGCTCTTCGACTTGCCCGCGGCGGCTCTGCCGGAGCCGCTTGTGCCGTTCGTGCCGCCGCGCGCGCCCGGCGCATCCGACAGCACGCTGCCCTGCCGCTCTTCGAGCACGTCGAAATCGGCTTCGCTGCGCGCGTCGTCGTCGCGTTCCTTGATGAGCAGCCACTGCTCCTTGTCGCCGCTGCCGCGCATGTGGCTGCGCACCAGCGTCCAGCCGCCGTGCAGCTTCTCGCCGTTCAGGTGGAACTTGAGCTTGCCTGCCTTGTATGCGTCGCGCGCGCCCGCTTCGCCGCCGGTCGGTTCCCACGTGCCGCGGTCCCAGACGATCACCGAGCCCGCGCCGTAGTTGCCTTCGGGAATCGAGCCTTCGAACGAACCGTATTCGAGCGGGTGATCTTCGACATGCACGGCAAGCCGCTTGACGGACGGATCGAGGCTCGGTCCTTTCGGCACGGCCCAGGATTTGAGCGTGCCGTCGAGTTCGAGACGGAAGTCGTAATGCAGGCGTCGCGCGTCGTGTTCCTGGATCACGAACGACAAGCGGTGCTGCTTTGCGGTCTTTTTTGCGGCTGTCTTGGTAACCTTCGCGCGCGCAGCGGTCCCCGACGGCTCCGGCGTTACATCGAAGCGGCGCTTGCGCTGATAGGTATCGAGCTTGTCGGCCATGATCGGTGTGCGCTTTGCGTTGCGTGGGCTTCGTCAGCGGCGCGATCCGTGATCAGGCTGCGCGGCGCTTGCGCGCAGCCGTGCTCGTGGTTTTGCGCGCGGTTGTCTTCGCGGTTGCCCCGGTCGCGCGGCGCGCCGCTTTCTTCGCAGGTGCGCGTCGTTTCGCGGGTGCCTCTTCCTCGTCGTCCGCGTCATCGCTGGTCGCTGCGCGCGTGGCGGTCTTGCCCTTGCCGCCGCGTCCGAGGCTGCGCTTCAGCAGATCCGACAAGTCGAGAATATCCGCCGACCGACGCGCTTCGCGCGGCGTTTCGATATCCATCACTTCTTCCGTCTTACCGGCCTGCACCTTCTTGTCGACCAGCGCGAGGATGTCGTCGCGGAACGTGTCCTTGTATTCGGACGGGTCCCACGTGTCGCTCATGTCGGCGATCAGTTTTTTCGCCATGTCGAGTTCGCGCGCCGTGACGCCGGATTTCTTCGCGCTTTCGTCGGGCACCTTGAATTCATCGAATGGACGCACTTCCGAGGCCCAGCGCAGCGTGTTGAGCGCGAGCATCGGCCCAACCGGAATCAGCGCGGCCAGATGTTGCTTGTTGTGCATCACGACATTCGCGACGCCGATCTTGCCCGTCGCCTTCATCGCATCGCGCAACAACGCGTACACCTTCTCGCCCTTGCGATCGGGCGTGAGGTAGTACGGCGTGTCGAGATAGAGAAACGGGATATCGGGTGCATCGACGAACGCGAGGATGTCGACAGTCTGCGTCGACTCGGGATTCGCCGCGCGAATTTCCTCGTCGGTCAGCACGACGTAGCGATCTTTCTCGTATTCGAAGCCGCGCACGATGTTATCGCGCGTCACCTCCTTGCCCGTGCGCTTGTTGATCTGCCGATAGCCGATGGGATCGATCGAGCGCTTGTCGAGCAGGTTAAAGCCGACTTTTTCGGACTTGGTCGCCGGATACAGCTGTACCGGCACATGGACGAGACCGAAGCTGATCGCGCCTTTCCAGATCATATGAGCCATCGCGCGCTCCCGGAAGTTGAACTCCTTAAGAAGCAGCAAGCGTGCCCAGCGCCGACGCGAGCCGCTATCCACGCCGCGCTGTGCCACCAAGGGACGGTCGCAGCTACGCGACGCAATCCCGCTGTAAGTCTTGCCTCAGAGGCGGAAAAAGCTACGGATGCCGGAACGCTTTCAGTCTGCGCTATCGGCCCGCAGATTTCACTCGACCGTACATGGCACGGCCGCATAGCCACGAAAGCGCACGCGTCCGCCGCGTGTCGGCTCGCCGCTGATTCGATATGAAGGAAAGCGCCGCACGAAGCGTCCAATGGCGATGCGAGCTTCGAGGCGCGCAAGCGACAGTCCCGCGCATTGATGAATGCCGAAACCGAATGCGAGATGCCGGTTCGGTGTGCGACGGATGTCGAAGCGGTCCGGTTGCGCAAACTGTTCGGGATCACGGTTCGCCGCGCCGATGCACAGTGTGACGGGCGTGCCCGCCGCCACCGGCACGCCGCCGATTTCCGTATCGACCATCGTCATCCGGTTGCCGAGCTGGTTCGAACTCTCGAAGCGCAAGCATTCCTCTACGGCGCTTTCGATCAGCGCCGGCTCGCGCAGCAACGCATCGCGTTCGTCCGTCCATTCGCTCAACGTGACGAGGCCGTTGCCGATCAGATTGGTCGTCGTTTCATGGCCGGCGTTCAGGATGAAGATGCAGTTCTGCAGCAATTCGACTTCGGACAACTGCTCGCCATTGGCTTCACCCTCGATCAGGCGCGTGAGCACGTCGTGCTGCGGGTCGCCCGGCGCGGCGCGGCGTCGCGCGACGAGATCCTTCAGATACGCGACGAATTCCGTCACCGCGCGATTGCCGCGGTCGTGTTGCGCTGGCGTGAGCGAAGGTTCGAGCGCGCCGAGAATTGCAAGCGACCAGTCGCGCAACGGCTCGCGTTCGTCGTGCGGCACGTCGAGCAGATTGCCGATCACCTCGACAGGAATCGCCGCTGCGAAGTCGCCGATCAGATCGATCTCGCCGCGCTCAGCCGCATGATTGAGCAAGCCGTCGACGAGACGCACCAGCCCGTCCTCCATCGCGGCAATCGCGCGCGCTGTCAACGCGCCTGCGATCAGCTTGCGCACGCGTGTATGCAGCGGCGGATCGTTGAAGACGAGGCTCGTCGTGTGATGCTCGAAGAGCGGCGTCGCTCCGTACTTCGGCGCGAACTCGACTTTCTTGTCGGAACTGAACGTTTTCGGATCGCGATAGACGGCCTGCACGTCGCGATAGCGCGTGAGGAAGAGCGAACCGTCCGGCATGCGCTTGACGGGCTCGTGCGTGCGCAGCGCGTGATAGACGGGATACGGGTCCGCGTGAAACGACGCGTCGAGGTGTCGTAAATCGAACTGGCGGGCGATGTCGGCATCGTTCGACGTCGCGTTGGACGGGTGCATGGGCGTCTCCTTTTTGATCTTCGCCGCGAGCGCGGCTGAATGTTTCGAGTTGCCAGTATGAACCATGCCGACGCCGTATTGCTTGCAGGGCGTGACGTCGATGCGCGTCACGCCCGCCTCGTTATGTCACGACTTCGCTGGGAACGGCACGAACGCCTTGCTGCAATCGACAGGCGACACCTGCGCGTCCGCCGCGCGCGTCAATGTCACCCCGCTGCCCGCCTGCAACGGCAACGTCGTGCCGCCTTCGCCAATCGAGAACTGTGCGTCCGCAACGGTCATGCTGAGCGGCGTCACATCCGCGACGACGTTGTTCAGCGAGATCAGCAACGGACTGACCACAGGCGGACTCGGGAATCCAACCGTTCCCGCCGACCAGCCGGAGCCGAGTAGAACCGGACTCGCCGAATTGAAGCCCTGGAACGTGTAGTTCGATGCGTTCACGATGCGTATGCCGTCGAGCGCGATACCTTGCAGATTCGGATACAGCCCGAGGCTTTTCGTGGGACTGTAGTACGGCGAGAAAATCAGCGCCTGCGGGTTCGACGTCTGGTTGCCGGTGCGAATGCACACATTCGAATAACGGATGTTCGACACGAGGCCGCCGCGGCTCCAGTCGGACTTGATGCGCAAGCCGTTGTCCGCACCGTCGATCGTCAGGTCATACACGTTCACGTTGCTCACGCTCGGGAACACGCCGCCCACGGGCGTCACGTCCGCGTTGGCCACGCCGTTGTCCGATCCCGCCGACTCGCTGCCGATCGACATCCCATGCCCTTCGTAAAAGTGGCTGTGCGCGACGGTGATGTTGTACGTGCGGCCGTTGACGGACGCGGTGCCGCCCTTGATCGCCATGTTGTCGTCGCCCGTGCGGATCGATGTGTACGCGATGAGCATGTTGCTCGCGTCGCCCGTGAGCTTGCCAGGGTTGCCTGGATTGCTCGTGATCTGCCCTGAACTCGCGGGATCGATGCCGTCGGTGTTCTTTGCATTGACGGTGCTGTACGGCACGCCTTTGTAGTTGTTCATCGCCTCGTAGGCGGCCGTCGGTGTGTAGATCTTGACGCCCCATGCGGTGAAGCCCTGCACGCCGCTCGGCACGACGTGAAACTTCGGCGCGTTCTGCAGCGTCACGCGATACAGCGTGAAATTGCTGCCATTGTTGATCTGGATGAGACGCGGGTTGTTCTGCGACTTGTTCTGCACGACGTTCGCCTCATAGCCGATGTCCCACCAGCTCATCGCGGAGCCATCGGGGCGCTTGAGCAGATTGGGATCGTCGCGCACGCTGCTGACAAGCTGGCTGCCGCCGCGCCCGTCGATTGTGCCGTCGCCGACGACGGCGCTATTGCTCGTCTTGGCGGCCGTGATCAGCGCGTTGCAGCCGTTGTCGCTGGCAGTGATCAGGCCGCAGCTCGCCGTGCCCTGGGTCTTGTCGAACTGGCGCGGATCGCGCGATGCGAACAAGGTCACGCGCCTGTCGATCCACAGCGTGACCCCGCTCGGCAGATTCAGCGGGCCGGACAGGAACGCGTTCGCTCCATTCGCGCCGGACGTCAGGCGCACGACCTTGTTCGTCGAAAGGCCTGTGCTCGCGGCGTTCGTGCATGACGTCAGCGCGGCCTGGATGCGCGTGGTGTCGGGGGCCGTGTTGGCAGTGTCGGCGCTATCGGGCAGCAGGCCGTTCGATTGCGCTGTCAGTGTGGCGGGCAGCGTCTGACAGATTTGTGCAGAAGTTGGCAATGTCGGTTCGGGCGGCAGTGCGGCATCGAATGTCGCCGTGCCGACCTGGAAGCCCGGCGCGGGCGTGCTGCTTGCATCGCTGGCGGGGGCGGCGTCGCTGGCTGGCGTTACGTCGGAGGCCGTCTGATCGGGTGTCGTAGCGTTCGCGTCGCTCGCGCTGGAAGCCGCAGCGGGCGCAACAGCACCGCTGTTGTCCACGTTGCCGCCCGATACGTCCGACGCGGCCGGCCCCGACCCACCGCCGCAGGCCGTGAGAATCAGCGCCGTCGAAAGCGAAGCAAGCCACGCCGAGGCCGCTCGCGCGGGTCGTGTCGGCGTCGATGCAAGATGTTCGATGCGAGTGTTCATGATCGCTCTGTTTTCCCTGGAATTTTCTAAGTCGTGCAATCGCGTCAGCAGACTTCCGACAGGCGCATCACGTTCGCCCGTCATCTGACAAGCCGTGCCATTTGCCGATATGTTGTCAAACAACGCAGAGAATATTAGCGATCCGAATCAATAAAAAACCATGTAGTAAACCCCGCTTGCCCCATCCATTCATTCCGTAGTACCAAGTATTATTAGCGGGATATTTATGAGATAACCTCGATCACTACGATCGCGTTCCGTGAAACTAAAACGCACTACGCGTCGATACCATCTGCACGACGCACCACCCTCGCCTGCGCGGCCGCGTCGCACGGAACCGTTACAATGGGCGTTTCCCGTGCCTTCTTGCTGCTGCCCATTTCCCGCGTCGACATGAATCTCGTCATCCAAAGCCTCACGCCGCTTGCCGCCGAACATCACAAGCCGCTCGTCGCGCTGTCGCGCGGCTCGAAACTCACCGTGATCGATCCGTGCGCAGTGCGCATCGAAAACGCCGACCTCGGACAGCGCGCCGACCTCGACGTCTACTGCGGAACGCATGCGCTCGACTACGCGTTCGTCGAAGCGGGCCGACGTTTGACCGACTTCGGCCTCGTCGCCATGGACATGGATTCGACGCTGATCACGATCGAATGCATCGATGAAATCGCGGATTTTTGCGGTCTGAAGGCGGAAGTGGCGGCGATCACGGAAGCGTCGATGCGCGGCGAGATCAAGGACTTCAACGAGAGCCTGACGCGCCGCGTCGCGCTGCTGAAAGGCCTCGACGCAAGCGCGCTCGAAAAGGTCTACGAGCAACGTCTGCAACTGTCGCCCGGCGCAGAAAAGATGCTGGCGGGTGCAAAGGCGGCGGGCATGAAGACGCTGCTGGTATCGGGCGGCTTTACCTTCTTCACCGAGAAGCTCCAGGCGCGTCTCGGTCTCGATTTCACGCGCGCCAACACGCTGGAAATCGTCGACGGCAAGCTGACGGGCCGTGTGCTCGGCGAGATCGTCAACGCCGACGTGAAGGCGCGCACGCTGCGCGAAGCCTGCGACAAGCTCGGCATCGAGCCAACCCGCGCGATTGCGATGGGCGATGGATCGAACGATCTGAAGATGATGGCGGCGGCTGGCCTGTCCGTTGCGTTCCGCGCGAAGCCGGTTGTGCGCGAAGCGGCGAGCGTCGCATTCAATCACGTCGGACTGGATGGACTGTTGCGGCTTTTCTGACCGGACGAAAACAAAAAAGGCCCGCTCGAAACCGAGCGGGCCTTTTTGCTTCTGGCTCGACGAAGCGCTACGAGCGCTTCACGCGCGACAGGTTCAACCCAGCGCGACGAGGCAACGCTCGATATCCGCGCGCAGATCCGCTTCGTCTTCAAGACCGACGTAGAACCGCACCAGCGTGCCGCGATGCGGCCATTGCGATTCGGTGCGCATCGACGCGACGTTGTACGGCATCGCCAGACTTTGCGCGCCGCCCCAGCTCCAGCCGAGCGAGAACAGTTCCAGCGATTCGCAGAACCTGTCGATCTGTTCCGGCGTATAGCGCGCGTCGAACACGACCGAGAACAGCCCGCCCGCGCCCGTGAAGTCGCGTTCGTAGAATTCATGGCCGGGACAATCGGGCAAGGCCGGATGCAGCACCACGGCGATTTCCGGACGCGTCTTCAGCCACTTCGCTAGTTCGAGCGCGCTTTTATCGTGCTGCTCGAAACGCACTTTCATCGACGGCAGACTGCGCAGGATCAGCGAGCAATCGTCCGCCGACACGCCGATGCCCATCCGCATGCGCGCCAGCTTCAGCTTCAGATGCAGATCGCGGTCGACGGTGATCGTCGCGCCCATCAGCACGTCACTGCCGCCCGACTGGTACTTCGTGAGCGCCTGCATCGAAATATCGACGCCGTGATCGAACGGACGGAACGACAGACCCGCCGACCACGTGTTGTCGATCGCCGTGACGACGCCGCGCGCGCGGGCCACGGCCGTGATCGCGGGAATGTCGGACACTTCCATCGTCACCGAGCCGGGCGCTTCGAGCCAGATGAGCTTGGTGTTCGGCTGGATCAGGTCGGCAATGCCCGCGCCGATCATCGGATCGTAGTAGCGCGCGGTGATGCCGAAGTCCTTCGCGAGCCACTCGGCGTGATCGCGGTTCGGCGAATAGACGTTGTCGGGGATCAGCACGTCGTCGCCCGATTTCATCAGGCCGAAGTACACGTTCGAAATAGACGACAGCCCCGACGGCTGCAACAGCGCATGGTTGCCGCCTTCGAGGGCAGCAAGGCGCTGCGCGAGAGCGATCGACGTCGGCGTAGCGTGCAGGCCGTAGCGCCATTGGGCGTCGTTGCGCCAGTCGAGCGCGCGCATCGCCGCGAGGTCCGGAAAAACGACCGTCGAGGCGCGCGCGACGGGCACCGAGAACGATTCCCAACCGGGCGTCAGCTGATCGGACGGCTGGACGATGCGGGTCTGCAAGCCGTGCTTCGGAGTCTTTTGAGTCATGGTCAAAGAAAGTTGGATTCGTCAGTGATGCGCGCGGCGCCTATTCGCCGATCGTCAGATTGTTCACGCCGTTGACGGGCTGGCCGCCGGTGCGCGGCTGCGCGGGTTGCTGCGTTGGCTGTTGTGTCGGCTTCTGAGCCTGAACGGGCGCGGCCGACGGCGCTTTCTGCCCCGCTGCGAGCGGCCGCAACGAAAATTCCAGCGGATTGGAATCGTCGACGTTCATCCGTTCGCCTTCGATCGAGCCATCGGCGGCGAACTTGCCGACCCAGTTGCCCGTGATATGCGTGCCGTCATTCGACTCTTCGACTTCGAGCGTGTCGCCGTCGCGGTCGCCCGCAATCAGGATCACTTCGCCCGTGTCGGCGAACTGATATTCGCCGTGTACGCCGGAGGGATCGTCGGTTTTCGCGCCCAGCCGCAGCACGATCTGACGCGTGCCGAGCGTGCCCGCGTACTGCGGAAACTTCGCGAACTCGGGGCTGGGCTTGAGCGGCAGCTGGATCGGCGGCGGCGCCGCGAGTGCCTTGACGGCGTCGCTTTCCGCGTGAGTCGCGACGGGCATCGCCGCCGCGACAGCCAATGCCGCAGCCGCGATCATCGCGGGCCACGACGCCCTGTGTTTCGACCTGGTTTCCTGCATCCGTTGTTTCCTTTCAACCGGCTTGATGGCGTTTTGCTAACGCCTGATACCTCGATAACCCGCTTCGACCGGTTATACCGCAAGTTCGTTCAGAGACGGAGCGGCGGAACACCACGTCGCCGCCCCCGTCCCGTCTCTCGAACGGATCAGATCCGCTCGAAGATCGCTGCAATGCCCTGCCCGCCGCCGATGCACATCGTCACGAGCGCATAACGGCCGCCGATACGCTGCAACTCGTACAGCGCCTTGACGGTGATGAGCGCGCCCGTCGCGCCGATCGGATGGCCGAGCGAAATGCCCGAGCCGTTCGGGTTCACCTTCGCGGGATCGAGGCCCAGCTCCTTGCTGACGGCGCAGGCTTGCGCCGCAAACGCTTCGTTCGCTTCGATCACGTCGAGATCGCCGACCTTCAGGCCGGCGCGCTCCAGCGCCTTCTGCGTCGCCGGCACGGGGCCGATGCCCATGTAGTTCGGGTCGACGCCCGCATGCGCGTACGCGACCAGCCGGCCGAGCGGCTTCGCGCCGCGCTTCTCGGCGACGCTGCGCTCCATCAGCACGACGGCCGCTGCCGCGTCGTTGATGCCCGAGGCATTGCCTGCCGTGACCGTGCCGTTTTCTTTCGCGAACACGGCCTTCAGTTTTGCGAAGTCGTCGGCCGTCGCGTTCATGCGGACGTGCTCGTCCGTGTCGAAGACGGTGTCGCCTTTCTTCGACGCGATCGTGATGGGGAGAATCTGTTCCTTGAAGTAGCCGCTTTCGATCGCCTTCGCCGCGCGGCGGTGCGATTCGAGCGCGAGCGCGTCCTGCACGTCGCGCGAGATGTCGTATTTCTTCGCGACGTTCTCGGCCGTTACGCCCATGTGGATCGTCTGAAACGGGTCGTGCAGCGCGCCGAGCATCATGTCGACGATGCTCGCGTTGCCCATGCGCTGGCCGAAGCGCGCCGACGGCATGATGTACGGCGCGCGGCTCATGCTTTCCGCGCCGCCGCCGATCGCGATATCCGCGTCGCCGAGCAACACGGATTGCGCCGCCGATACGATTGCCTGCAGGCCCGAGCCGCACAGCCGGTTCACGGTCAGCGCGGGCGCATGCTGCGCGACGCCGCCGTTGAGCGCCGCGACACGCGCGAGGTACATGTCCTTCGGCTCGGTATGGATGACGTTGCCGAACACGACATGGCCGACTTCGTCGCCGGAAACGCTTGCACGCGACAACGCCTCGCGCACCACGCGCGCGCCGAGATCCGTCGGCGCGAAGTCTTTGAGGCTGCCGCCGAAGTCGCCGATTGCCGTGCGCACGCCGCTCACTACCACCACTTCACGTTGCATCGCTTGCTCCTCTCTGTTGTCTCAGATGAATGTCACGCGCCTCGTTGAAGACGCGCATGACCTTGCCTTGCTGAACATACCCGAGTTGCCGGATTTCCGCGCTGAATCTGACGCCATTGTGCTGCGGTGCTGGCGAACTGCGCGCTTCAGTGTGCGCTCAGGCGCCGAGAAGCTGTTCGACCGTCGCGCGATCGGGAATCGGCGCGACGGCGCCGAAGCCTTGCGTCGACAGCGCGGCCGCGACGTTCGCGTAGCGCGCCGCCTGGAACGGATCGTCGCCTGCGGCGATGCGCGCGATGAACGCGCCGCCGAAGCAGTCGCCCGCGCCCGTCGCATCGACGGCGTTGACGACGTGACCGGGCACGACGCGGCGCTCGTCAGGCGTCGCGATATACGAGCCTTCCTTGCCGAGTTTCAGCGCGACGACACGCGGCCCTTGGGCGAGCAGAAAATCGACGATGTCGTCGCGTTCCGTCAAACCCGTCAGTTCGGTGACGTCGTCCCAGCTGGGCAGGCAGATATCCGTCTGGCGGATCGCTTCGAGCATCACGGCGCGCGCCCGCGCGAGCGGCCACAGCTTGAGGCGCAAGTTCGTGTCGAAGCTCACGAGCACGTTGTTCGCGCGCGCGTGAGTGATCGCGGCGAACGCGGCATCGCAGGCGCTCACGCTGATCGCGAGACTGATGCCGGACAGATGGATCACCTTCGCGGCGGCGATCGCGTCGAGCGGCAGATCGCGCGGCGCGTAGCGGCTCGCAGCGGAACCCGCGCGCAGATAGTCGAACTGATGGCCGGACGGACCGTGCGACACGAAATACACGCCCGTCGGCGCCTGATCGTCGACGCGCACGAGCGAGGTATCGACCTGCTCGCGCTGCCACAGATCGAGGAGCAAACGCCCGAACGGGTCATTGCCGACAGCCGATACGAAACCCGTCGACGCGCCCTGCCGCGCGGCCGCGATGCAGAAGTTAGACGTGTCGCCGCCGAAGCCTTGCAGGTACGTGGGCTGGTCTTTGCCGGACTGGTTAAATTCGACCATTGCCTCGCCTAGCGCGAGGATGGACGGTGTGTTCGAGAGCATCGCTTAGACCTCGCCCCACAGATCGTGGCCGTCAGCACCCGTGATCTTCACCGAAACGAAATCGCCGACCTTGTAGCGCTTCGACGCCTTGGTCGCTGGCGCGATATAGACCACACCGTCGATCTCCGGCGCATCCGCCGCCGTGCGGCCGATGCCGCCATCGGCATTGATTTCGTCGACCAGCACCTTCAGCGTCTTACCGACCTTGCGCGCGATGCGCTTCGCCGATACTTCTTCCGCGACTTCCATGAAACGCGCGCGGCGCGCCTCGCGGACTTCATCGGGCAGTGCGCCGTCGAGTTCGTTCGCACCCGCCCCTTCGACAGGCGAATACGCGAAACAGCCGACGCGATCCAGTTCCGCCTCGCGGATGAAGTCGAGCAGCGTTTCGAACTGCTCGTCCGTCTCGCCTGGGAAACCCGCGATAAACGTGCTGCGGATGGTCAGGTCCGGGCAGATCTCGCGCCATGCGCGCACGCGCTCGAGCACTTTCTCGGCGTTTGCAGGACGCTTCATGCGCTTGAGCACTTCGGGATGCGCGTGTTGGAACGGCACGTCGAGATACGGCAGCACGTGGCCCTTCAGCGGGCCTTCCGCCATCATCGGAATCACTTCGTCGACGCTCGGATACGGATACACGTAATGCAGACGCACCCATGCGCCGTACTGCGCGGCGAGTTCGCCGAGCGCGCCGACGAGGTCCGTCATGCGCGTCTTGATCGGCTTGCCGTTCCAGAAGCCGGTGCGGTACTTGACGTCGACGCCGTACGCGCTCGTGTCCTGCGAGATCACGAGCAGTTCCTTCACGCCCGACTTGAACAGGTTCTCCGCTTCGAGCATGACTTCGGCGACGGGACGCGACACGAGGTCGCCACGCATCGACGGGATGATGCAGAACGTGCAGCGGTGATTACAGCCTTCGGAAATCTTCAGATACGCATAGTGACGCGGCGTGAGTTTGACGCCCGCGGCGGGCACGAGATCGACGAACGGATCGTGCGGTTTCGGCAGGTGGCTATGCACGGCCTGCATCACTTCGCCGAGCGCATGCGGGCCCGTCACGGCGAGCACCTTCGGATGCACTTCCTCGATCAGGTTCGAGCCGCTCGCGCTCTGCTTTGCGCCGAGGCAGCCGGTGACGATCACTTTGCCGTTTTCCGTGAGCGCTTCGCCGATGGCATCGAGGCTTTCCTGGACGGCTTCGTCGATGAAGCCGCAGGTGTTGACGACGACGAGGTCCGCGCCGTCATAGGTGCCGGAGATTTCGTAGCCCTCCGCGCGCAGTTGCGTGATGATCTGTTCGGAGTCGACGAGGGCTTTCGGGCATCCGAGGGAAACGAACCCGACCTTCGGAATCGAAGCGGTCGGCGCGGCGGGGGTCGAAGTCTGCGACATAGAAAATGGTCCGGCGAGAGCGATGAGTGACGCGATATATGAGGGCTTGGGCGTGCCGCCCGGGCGCCGGAATCGCGGCAAACGTGGGCGCACCGTGCGACGGTGTCCTCGTGGCGAGGACCGTCGCGAAATGGGGCCATGTGGATCTTGTGGGAAGTCGGTTGGGCCCGCACAAGCAACCTCGGATTATACCGTGAGAGGGATGTGCAAGCGGTGCTCGACGGGCCGGAAGCATGATGCGGCGCTAACTCAAGCAACGGGGGCAATGATCCGCACAGACACAGACTGTAGTCTATCGCCGTAGCGCCCGGCAGGAATCGCTATGCAGCGCGTTCCCAACTCAGGTTGAAAATGGTCGGTCGCAGGCTGGACCTTGACGGGCGGGACGACGAATAATGCCGCCGACGAACGCCTCTCGTGATGATCGACGACGCCGATGCTCCACCGCGTATCCGACTTGAACTGAAGTTGCTTCAAGCGCTTTGCATATCGCCGGCGAATGACCAGATCGCGACCATTGACGTGGACGCCTGTCACGCGCCCGAAGCAGTATGCCGACGAGGCCATCGGAAACAGAAGCGCACTTGACAGGACGTCTGTCAATTGAAGTCCAACGTGGTTATTGCTGATCCCGAACGTGGGCAATTCAAGCAGGCGGTCGAATGGATCGCCCCTGGCACGGTACTTCTGCGTAAAGATGGAATGCGCGACCTGATCGTTCAGTTGCGTCGTCCGGAAATCCGCCACCATGAGGCCGCGCGCCCTCCGTTGTTCAAGGAAAGATTGAAACCCGCTACACGCGTATTGGACCGAGCGCGTGTAAGTTTCACGCGCCCTGAACGGGGTAGCGATGCCTTTGATCCAGACGGTACCTAGAACGTGGCATTGAAAATTCTCAAGCAGGGCCAACGTGTCGTCGATGAATCTGAACTCGGTCTTGGCTTGATGACCGCGCTTTCGAATTGCCCTTCGCAAGTCGGACCCTTTGATCTCTTCGCGGACATCATCAAGCGGATGGGGTGATTTAAGTAAACCGGGGAAATATGTCCGCTTTAATGTCAGAAAGTCGTGCGTTATATCAGCAAGCGCCTCCTGATGGATTATCAGGCCGGCAATGACGAGCAATGGTTGGATATTAGTTTTTCCTGCTGGAAGAAGAGCGCTGCATCCTGCTTCGTCGATATAGCAGATGTATGACAATGCGACCTCCTCGCAAAATGAAAACAGCCGCTTGAGCGGCTGTTTGGCGGCCTTGGGCCGTATTTGTCGCCGAGGATTATCCCCGTTCGACGAGCGATTCAAGCTAGGCCTGAACGTGGAATGATATTAAATGCGCCGTGTTGCTTATGTCAACACCAGAGATTCTGAAAATTCCATACAGAAAATTAGGGAATTCCATTAAACGAAGATGAACACCGGATAAACCACGAACACTAATCTGCGCACCCAAAAATTCTCAAACCCGTCTTACTAATTTCGGATTAGTTGGATATTTGTGCCGGTAAATAATCAATCAAATGGACAAGGCGCAGCCCGTGCCGCCGGATGACGGGCGAATCCGACGCGTCCGCTCCCGAGAGTCACGCATGGGACGGAACAAGCCGGAAACCAGCGCCGTCTGCAACGAAGACACTTCCACAGCGACTGGCCGCCCGGCGCGACGCCGGGCGATCTCTTGCCGCTTTCGTTCCCTCGAACGACGCTCTTCGCCCTACTTCTTCTCCGGCTCCGGATTCCCTTGCGGCGTGGGCTGCGTAAACGGGAACGTGCTGAACATCGTCTTCGCCTGGTTCTGCATTTGCTCCTGCATCTGCACGAACATGTTCTTCGACTGCTCGATATAGCTGGTCATCATCCCCTGCATCATCGGGGCTTGCATGTTCATGAACTGCGACCAGACCTCCGGATTCATCGTCTTGCCCTCGTACAGGCCCTTCGACTGATCCGCGAGTTTGCTCTGAATGTCGATGAACGCCTGGATGTTCTTTTCCAGGTACGTGCCCATCATGCCCTGCATCGCGTGCCCGTAGAAGCGGATGATCTGCGACAGCATGATCGACGAGAACATCGGCAGGCCGCCGCTCTCCTCTTCGAGAATGATCTGAAGCAGGATGCTGCGCGTCAGGTCTTCGTTGCTCTTGGCATCGATGACCTTGAAATCCTCCTGATCCAGCACGAGCTGCTTCACATCGGTCAACGTGATGTAAGTGCTGGTCTCTGTATCGTACAGTCGACGGTTCGGATATTTCTTAATGAGTCGTTCGGCTGTTTTCTTTGTAGTAGTGGTCATGTAACGCCTTTGAGCGCGAATGAAGCGCAGAAACGGCGTCCTGTCGCACGCACAGCGAAACGCTGCGCGTACGAGACGCCGCCAGAAACATCTGAACCATGTAACGTCCCGCTTCGTTCTCGCTGCGACAAAACAGGACGCTCACGGATCAGCCCATATGCAGGCCGCCGTTCAGCGAGAAGTCAGCCCCCGTCGAGAAGCCCGACTCGTCCGACGCCAGCCATGCAACGATCGACCCGATTTCATCCGGCGTGCCCAGACGGCGCACCGGAATCGTCGCGACGATCTTTTCCAGCACATCGGCGCGAATCGATTTCACCATGTCCGTGCCGATATAGCCCGGCGAAACGGTGTTGACCGTCACGCCCTTGGTGGCCACTTCCTGCGCGAGCGCCATCGTGAAACCGTGAATCCCCGCCTTCGCGGTCGAATAGTTCGTTTGACCGAACTGGCCTTTCTGGCCGTTCACCGACGAGATGTTGATCACGCGGCCAAAGCCACGCTCGACCATGCCGTCGATCACCTGTTTCGTCACGTTGAAAAGGCTGGTCAGGTTCGTGTCGATCACGGCCGTCCAGTCTTCATGCGTCATCTTGCGGAACACGACGTCGCGCGTGATGCCCGCATTGTTCACCAGTATGTCGATTTCACCGACCTCGGCCTTGACCTTGTCGAACGCGAGCTTGGTCGACTCCCAGTCGCCCACGTTGCCTTCCGACGCAACGAAGTCGAAGCCCAGAGCCTTCTGATCTTCGAGCCATTTCACGCGACGCGGGGAATTCGGGCCGCAGCCTGCGACCACCTTGTAGCCATCCTTCAGCAGACGCTGGCAAATGCTCGTGCCGATGCCACCCATGCCGCCCGTTACGTACGCAATTCGTTGTGACATAACACACACTCCATTATCGTTTTACGAGACGCCAGCCGCCTCGTGCTTCGCCTTCCAATATCCGATGCGTTCGGCGCGTTCGATGCAGCCAACCGCGCGAAAGCATCGGACCACGCCGCGCTGCCAGTCGCCGTCAGGCGACACCGGCACGCGCGGCGGCCTCCTTGTGAAACGACCGCTTACGGACGCTCGAGCGCGAGCGCTACGCCCATGCCGCCGCCGATACACAGCGACGCGAGGCCCTTCTTCGCATCGCGTTTCTGCATTTCGTGCAGCAGCGTGACGAGAATCCGGGCACCGGACGCGCCGATCGGGTGGCCGATCGCGATCGCGCCGCCGTTCACGTTGACCTTCGACGTGTCCCAGCCCATCTGCTTGTGTACGGCCAGCGCCTGCGCCGCGAATGCCTCGTTGATTTCCATCAGGTCGAGGTCGTTCACGCCCCAGCCCGCACGCTCCAGACAACGGCGCGATGCCGGCACCGGGCCCATGCCCATCACCTTCGGATCGACGCCCGCGTTCGCGTACGCCTTGATGCGCGCGAGCGGCGTGAGACCCAGCGCCTCAGCCTTCTTCGCCGACATCACGACAACCGCCGCCGCGCCGTCGTTCAGACCCGAGGCATTCGCCGCCGTCACCGTGCCTTCCTTCGAGAAGGCCGGCTTCAGACCCGCCAGCGCTTCGGCCGTGACGCCGTGGCGCACGAATTCATCCGTTGCGAATGACAGCGGATCGCCCTTACGCTGCGGAATCTGGATCGGCACGATTTCATCATCGAAGCGACCGGCCTTCTGTGCGGCTTCCGCCTTATTCTGCGAAAGCGCCGCGAACTTGTCCTGGTCTTCGCGCGAAATGCCGTATTCCTTCGCGACGTTCTCAGCCGTCACGCCCATGTGGTACTGGTTGTACACGTCCCACAAGCCATCGACGATCATGCTGTCGATCAGCTTCGCGTCGCCCATGCGGAAGCCGTCACGCGAGCCCGGCAGCACGTGCGGCGCCGCGCTCATGTTTTCCTGGCCGCCCGCAATGACGATGTCCGCATCGCCCGCGATGATCGCGTTGGCGGCCAGCATCACGGCCTTCAGGCCCGAGCCGCACACCTTGTTGATGGTCATGCCGGGCACTGCCATCGGCAGACCGGCCTTGATCAGCGACTGGCGCGCCGGGTTCTGCCCAGAACCCGCCGTCAGCACCTGACCCAGGATGACTTCGCTAATCTGCTCGGGCTTGAGACCCGAGCGCTCCAGCACGGCGCGGATCACCGTGGCGCCCAGTTCCGGCGCCGCAATCTTCGCCAGCGACCCACCGAATTTGCCGACAGCCGTGCGGGCCGCCGATACGATCACTACGTCAGTCATTTTCGTTTCCTTCGGGGCTGCGGCGACATGCTCCACAGTACCCCGTCAAAAGTTGTTAATCCGGTCAAGTCAGCATTACTGCGATACAGCGTCTGTCTCACTCCATCCGTCGTCACTCGTTATCCGTCAGGCGGAGGTCGCTCTTTTGACTTCGACGGCGACCCTATGCGAATGATTCGGCACCCGAACGATTATTCGCGCTCCTGCACGTAGCGGCCAGGCGCGGGTTCGATCACCGGGAACTCGGCCGAGCCCGCTTGCGCCGCGGGCTTCACCTTCTTGCCAGCGAACTGGTCGAGCCAGCTCGTCCATTCGGGCCACCAGCTGCCAGGCGTTTCCGTTGCGCTTTCGAGCCAGTCGGCGGGGTTCTCGGGCAGCGTTTTATCGTCGCCCGCTACCGACCAGAAGCTGCGCTTCTTCTTCGACGGCGGATTGATCACGCCGGCGATATGGCCCGACGCGCCGAGCACGAACTTGCGCGGCCCCGTCAGCAGCGGCACCGACGCATACGCCGTTTCCCACGGCACGATGTGGTCTTCACGCGAGCCGTAGATGAACGTCGGCACGTCGATGCGCGTCAGGTCCACCTTCTCGCCGCACGTGGTCAGCGCGCCCGGTTCGCGCAGCTTGTTTTCCAGATACGTGTTGCGCAGATACCAGCAGTACATCGGACCCGGCAGGCTCGTCGAATCGCTGTTCCAGTACAGCAGGTCGAACGGCATCGGCGTGCGGCCCTTCAGGTAGTTGTCGACGACGTAGTTCCACACGAGATCGTTCGGGCGCAGGAACGAGAACGTGTTCGCGAACTCGAGGCCGCGCATCAGGCCCGGCGGCGTACCGTTCTTGCCGCCGATGGTCTGCTCGCGCATCTGCACATGCGCTTCGTCGACGAAGATGTCGAGGATGCCCGTGTCGGCGAAGTCGAGCATCGCCGTGAGCAGCGTCATCGATGCCGCGGGATGCTCGCCGCGCGCCGACGCCACGGCCAGCGCCGTCGCGAGCAGCGTGCCGCCGATACAGAAACCGAGCGTGTTGATCTGCTCGCGGCCGCTGATCTGACGCGTGGTTTCGATCGCCGCCAGCACACCGTCGCCGATGTAGTCGTCCCATCCCTTCTCGGCGATTGACTGGTCCGCGTTGCGCCACGAAATCAGATACACCTGGTGGCCCGACTCGACCGCGTGCGCGACGAGCGAGTTCTCAGGCTGGAGATCGAGGATGTAGTACTTGTTGATGCAAGGCGGCACGATCAGCAGCGGCCGCTCGTACACGGTCGCCGTGCGCGGCTTGTACTGGATCAGCTGCATCAGCTCGTTCTCGAACACGACGGAACCTTCCGACATCGCCAGATTCTTGCCGACGACGAAACGCGATTCGTCGGTCTGCGAAATCTTGCCGCGCTGCATGTCGTTGAGCAGGTTCATCACGCCCTGGCGCAGGCTTTCGCCGTTGCTTTCGAGCAGCGTCTTTTGCGCTTCGGGATTCAGCGCGAAGAAGTTGCTCGGCGAAGCGGCCGCCGTCCATTGCTGCACGGCGAAGCGGATGCGCTCGCGGGTTTTCTGGTCGGTTTCGAGCGCATCGACCAGTTCCTGCAGATAACGCGCGTTCAACAGATACCACGCTGCCGTGTACGCGTAGACGGGCGTCGTCTTCCACGCCTCCGAACTGAAGCGCCGGTCCTTGAGTTCGAGACCCGTCGAGCTTGTCTGCGTCGACTGTTGCAGCAACTGCATCGCCTCGCGCGAATAGTCGGACTGCAACTGCTGAAGTCGCGTGGACGGGATCGATGCGCTCGGCACCTTCAACCCGGCAAGCTGCTGCGTGAACTGTTGCGCGAGCTGAGGATTGAATGCCTGCCCGAAGAATGCGTTGAACGGCTGGCCTTCGGCCGGACCGTTCGGTTGAGCTTGCGTTTGCGCAAACTGTTTGGCGATTTGCTCGAAGAAGGGATTCGCGAACGGCAGCGAACCGGCCTGCGCCGTCGCCGCTTTCGCGAAGTCGGGCATAGCGGGGACACTAAAAGGATTGCCGTTCGCTGCAGCCTGTGCGCCTATCGAACGCCATGCGTTCATCCAGGCATCGAACCATTGATGGACCCCTGCCGCATCCGCTTGCTGCTGCGTGCGGTCCGACGAGGTGTCCGTGCGAGAAGAAGTCGAGGAAGTTTGAGATGCAGCCATGCCTGCTTTTAACCGAAAGGTCCTCGCGGACGGGTTGAGAGGCAGGTACTTGCGCGGCAGGCGCGAATGGATCGCGACCGCGTTACGCCCTTGCCCGGTGGAGAACATTCTTGCGCCCCATCGCAAGGCATGTCAATGCTTGTTCCCGATTTTGCCGCACTGCGATAATTTTTTCATCATCGTTTTCCCGATGTATATGAAATCGAATTGCCGATGGAAGAAACGATCGTGCTGTGCAATGCAAAACGAGCCCGTTACTACGGGCTCGTCTGGCTGATGGGGGAACGCGCGGAACGCTTATGCACTGCGCAACCGCGTAGGTCTTCTTATTTTCGCGCAGTGCAGCATAAGACTGCACAAGACCCCGCTCGACGTCGGGCCGCGCGCAGCAAAATTGCCTTTGCGCAGCGGCAGTTAGCCGCTTTCGTCATTGGTCTGCGAGCCAGATCAGCGCGGCCATCCGGCCCGTCTCGCGATCGCGTCGATAGGAGTAGAAACGCTCGCGTTCGGTGACCGTGCAGTGATCGCCGCCTGTCACGTTCGTGATGCCGATCTGCGCGAGACGCCAACGCGCGAGCCGCGGCAGATCCGCGAGGAACTTGCCGGCATTCAGCGGGTGCTCGACGAAGGCGCTGGCGACGATATCGCGTTGTGCGCCGCCGACACCCTTCATGAAGGCGTCACGCACGTCTGGTCCGACCTCGAAGGCCTGCGGGCCGATGCATGGACCGAGATAAGCATGCAGTACTGACATGTCAGTACACGCGAGCGATGCGACACGCTGCGCCGTGTTCTCCACGACACCCGACGCGAGACCACGCCAGCCCGCGTGCGCGGCACCCACCGCGCGGCCTTGCGGATCGCATAGCAGAACGGGCATGCAATCGGCGATCATCACCACGCATACCGTCCCCGTCCGGTCGGTCACGCTGGCGTCGGCTTGCATCAACGGCTCGCCGCGCTGTGTGGCGGCCAGCACGTCGTCGGCATTCAAGACGGTCGCGCCATGAACCTGCGAGAGCCATGCGGCTTCATCGTGCGCTGTCAGCTTCATCAGACGTGCGCGGTTTGCTTCGACAGGCGCGGGATCGTCGCCCGACTTCCTGCCGAGATTCAGCCCGCCCGCACCATCGACGCCATCGTGCCATGTACCGAACGGCGGCAGGCTCACGCCGCCGTTGCGCGTCGTGACGAGCGCCCGCACGCGCGACGACACGGACCACTCGGGGCGCAGCACGTCGTTCGTGGTCAGGTCAGGCAGCGTCATGCGCGGTCGTCCTTGTCGGGTGAGGCTTCGTCGTCGGCATCGTCTTCATCGTCGTAGTCGTCTTCGATCGATACTTCGGCTTCGTCATCGTAGTCGTCGTCATACTCGTCGAAATCTTCCTGGTACGCGGCTTCGTGCTCGCGGCCAAGGCCCAACGCTTCGGACAGTTCAGCGATATCGTCGGGCACGTCGGCGCGCCATTGCATCGTGCGGCCCGTGCGCGGATGAACCAGCGCGAGCCGCCATGCATGCAGCGCCTGGCGCGCGAAGCCGCCCGGCAGCGGCGCCACCGAACGCTTGCCGCGCGCGCGCCCATAAACCGGGTCGCCCAGCAGTGGATGACCAATGTGCGCGCAATGCACGCGGATCTGATGCGTGCGGCCCGTCTCCAGATCGCAGTGAATCGCTGAAACGGGCTGCCGCTCCCAGATCGCCGAATCGATGCGCCGAAAGTGCGTGCGCGCCGGCTTGCCCGATGCGCCCGTCACCACGGCCATGCGCGTGCGCTCGCGCGGATCGCGGCCGATCGGCGCGTCGATCGTGCCTTCGTCGCGCATGTTGCCCCACACGAGCGCGAGATAGCGGCGTTTCACGGTGCGCGCCTGCAGTTGGCGCACAAGATCGGTTTGCGCTTCGAGCGTGCGCGCGACGACCATCAGCCCCGATGTCTCCTTGTCCAGCCGATGCACGATGCCCGCGCGCGGCAAGCCCGCCGCCGCGTCGCCATAGCGATGCAGCAGGCCGTTGAGCACCGTGCCGCTCCAGTTCCCCGCAGCGGGATGCACGACGAGACCGGCCGGCTTGTTGATCACGACGAGCGTGTCGTCTTCATAGACGATATCGAGCGGCACGGGTTCCGGCGTGAACGCGAGCTGCTCGGGCAGCAGATCGGGCACGAGCTCGATCGACGCGCCAAGCGGCACCGGATGGCGGATCTTCGCGGGCTGTCCGTCGACGCGCACACGCTGCGCCTCGATCCAGCTTTGCAGCCGGCTGCGTGAAAACTCCGGAAAGACTTTGGCGAGCACCTTGTCGAGCCGCTCGCCGGCGAGCTCGGACGGCACCGTGACGACGCGTGGCGTTTCGTCCGCGCGCCGCGCGGAGCCTTGCTCCTCGGCGGATACAGACGGTGCGGCGAGCGCGTCGTCGACGAGATCGTCGTCGAGGGTATCGGCGCCCGGGTCACCTGCCGATACGTTGGCGGGGTCGGCGCTTGGGCTATAATCTTTGTTGCTCTTCCGCGCGCCCTGACCGGGGCGCGGAGTATTGGAACGGGTCATCGAGACTGGGTCACCTGGACGTAAAGCTAGACTGGAAAATGCGAGCCTTGAACATCATTACTCAAACTGTTCGAAAGACGGTGGCCCAAAAGCTGGCCAGGAAAGCAGCCCTCTATGGCGCTTCCATGGCGGCCGTTACGCTGGTAGCGGCTTGTCACGGCCTGCCGGAAAAGACCGACGAAACGGCCACGTGGACTAACAACAAATTATATACGGAGGCGCAAGACGCCTTGAGCGGTGGCGACTTCGGCAAGTGCGCGAAATACTTCGAAGCACTCGAAGGCCGCGACCCGTTCGGCCACTTCGCGCAGCAGGCGCAGATCAACGTTGCGTACTGCAACTGGAAGGACAGCGAAACGGACGCCGCCGACCAGGCCGTCAACCGCTTCATCCAGCTTCACCCTGATCACCCGGACATCCCCTACGCGTATTACCTGAAGGGCATGATCCACTTCAACGACGATCTGGGCCTGTTCGGCCGCTTCTCGGGCCAGGACATGAGCGAGCGCGATCCGAAGTCGCTGCGCGAGTCATATGACGCGTTCAAGGTCGTCGTCGACAAGTATCCGCAGAGCAAGTACGCACCGGACGCAGCCCAGCGCATGCGCTATATCGTGAACGCCCTCGCGTCGCACGAAGTGCATGCAGCGGACTACTACTACCGCCGCGGCGCGTATGTGGCCGCCATCAACCGTGCGCAGCTCGCGATCAAGGAATACAAGAACGCGCCCGCGATCGAAGACGCGCTGCACATCATGATGCTGTCGTATCAGAAACTGGATCAGCCGCAGCTTGCGGACGACACGAAGCGCATCCTGGCCGGCACCTTCCCGGACAGCCCGTACATCACGGGCCGTGCCCGTCCGGGCAAGGAAAAGTCGTGGTGGCAGTTCTGAGCCGCCTGACCCTGACGGGATAAAAAACGCCACGGTTACATACCGTGGCGTTTTTGCTTCTGGCGTCCGCGTTTCTGCGTTTCCGCGTTGGGCGGACGCTTCAGCCCGTCGCGTTCAGTCGCGCTCGAAGAGCGCAATCGACTCGACGTGCGACGTATGCGGGAACATGTTCACCACGCCCGCACCCTTCAACCGGTAGCCCGCTTCATGAACGAGCAGGCCCGCGTCACGCGCGAGCGTCGCCGGGTTGCACGACACGTAGACGATGCGCTTCGGCAACGGCCCTTCGCCGCTCTGCGCAATATCCGCCAGCGCCTTCGACACCGCGAGCGCGCCTTCGCGCGGCGGATCGATCAGGTACTTGTCGAAGTGGCCGAGCGCGCGGATGTCGTCGGCGGTGACTTCGAACAGGTTACGGCTCGCGAACGACGTATGGCTGTCGACGCCGTTTTCCTTCGCGTTGTCGAGCGCGCGCGAGGTCAGCACCTCGCTGCCTTCGATACCGACCACTTCCCGCGAGATCCGCGCGAGCGGCAGCGTGAAGTTGCCGATGCCGCAGAACAGATCGAGCACGCGGTCGGTCTTCGCGGGCGCCAGCAGGCGCAGCGCGCGGCCGACCAGCACACGGTTGATCTGATGGTTGACCTGCGTGAAGTCGGTCGGGCGGAACGGCATGCGGATGCCGTATTCGGGCAGCGTGTAGTCGAGCTGCGCATCGAGCGGATAGAACGGATAGACCGAGTCCGGACCCTTCGGCTGCAGCCAGAACTGGACGTTGTGCTGATCGGCGAAATCGCGCAGCACCTGTTCGTCGGCTTCGTTGATCGGCTCCAGAACGCGCAGCACGAGCGCCGTCACCGACGAGCCGACGGCCAGTTCGATCTGCGGCATGCGGTCGCGAATCGACAGCGCTTCGACCATGTGCCGCAGCGGCACCAGCATGTCGGACACATGCGGCGGCAGCACTTCACAGCTCGTCATATCGGCGACGTAGCTGCTCTTCTTTTCGTGGAAACCGACCAGCACGCCGCCCTTCTTCGCGACGTTGCGCACAGTCAAACGCGCGCGATAGCGGTAGCCCCACGACGGGCCGTGGATCGGCCGGAACACGGTTTCCGGGCGCAGCTTCGACAGATGCATCAGATTGTCTTCGAGCACGCGCTGCTTGACGGCGATCTGCGCGCGTACGTCGAGATGCTGCATCGAACAACCGCCGCAGATGCCAAAAAACTTGCACTGCGGGCGGGTACGGATCACGCTCTCTTTAAGGATATCGACGACCTGCGCCTGTTCGAAACTCGGCTTCTTCCGGTAGCTCGAATAGGTGACGCGTTCGCCGGGCAGCGCGCCCTCGACGAAGATCACCTTGCCGGGCGAGCCGTCTTCCGTGACGGTGCGGCCGACGCCGCGCGCTTCCATGTCGAGCGAATCGATATCGAGTTCGGGCGCCTTGAAGGGACCAGCGGCAGCGTCTTCGCGCGCCTGCTTGCTCTTTCTGGACGAGCGCGTTTTACCAATGTGGGGGACAGTTTCGGACACCTGCGACTTCCTGACAGACTGTGTAAAAGTGGGACCAAACACGAGATTGTAGACGAACGACACACACCGACGGAGATTTGACGATGCGACTGATCAGCTGGAATGTCCAGTGGGGACGCAGTGCGCACGGGGACGTGAACCTGTCGCGCACGATCGACGAGGCGCGGCGGCTCGTTGATTTCGACGTGCTGTGCCTACAGGAAGTCACGCGCGGCTTTTCGGTGCTGGCGGGCCATCCGGGCGACGACCAGTTCGCCGAGATCGCCGACGCCCTGCCCGGCTTCACGGTGCTGGAGGCGATCGGCGCAGATCTGCCCGCGCTGAAGCTGGACGCGCCGGCTGCGCCGCGGCGGCAGTTCGGCAATGCGATCGCGACGCGGCTGCCTGTTGAGCGTGTGATCCGGCATTCGTTGCCGTGGCCTGCCGATTCGGAGGCGCCGTCGATGCAGCGCGTCGCGCTTGAGGCTGTGCTGCGCGCGCCGGGCGGGTCGGTGCGGGTGATCGTGACGCATCTGGAGTTTTATTCGCTTAAGCAGCGGATTGCGCAGGTTGATCGGCTGCGCCAGTTGCAGCAGGAGGCCGCGGGGCATGCGGCGCACCCCGTACCCGCCGAGAATGCCATCGGCCCTTTTGCTGATACCGGGCGGCCCGTCAGTGCGCTCGTGTGTGGCGATTTCAATAGCGCATACGATAGTGAGGCCTACCGGCGGATGCTGGAGCCGCTCGACGGTAGTCCTTCCTTTATCGATGCGTGGACTGCGTTGCATCCCGGGCAGACGCCGCCTATGACGGCGGGTGTCTATGACAAGGTCCAGTGGGCAGATGGGCCGCTGACGTGTGATTTCGTATTTGTCACCGAGGATTTGCGGACGCGGCTACGAAGGTGTGAGGTCGATGGCGCGACCCGCGCTTCGGATCATCAGCCGATAGTCGTAGAGATGGGTTGATTTTTGTTTGTCTGCGACGCTGGTGTGGTTTGCTGGTGTTGGCGCTGGCATCCGCGTTACGGTGTTTGCAGCTCAAGCGTCGCCCCTGTGCGGGGCGGCACCTACTTTTCTTTGCCGCCGCAAAGAAAAGTAGGCAAAAGAAAGCGGCTAACACCGCCAGTTCCTGTGTTTGCCTGAGGGCCCCCAAAGGGTCTTACGCTTCACACGGCAAACACGTGACCCATGTTCGTTGCCAACGCTCTGAATGAGCGCCTCACCCGCTTCACGCACCCGCGCTGCTCCATACCGTCCCAGATATTCCACGGCCGCCCAGGTGGCAAACTGTGTGTAGGTTGTCGCGTCGCACAGGGTAGCGCTCTTACAGGGTTGAACGCATGCGCTATCGGTCCGAAGTGAGGCGAGTGAGGCACTACGCCCTACACACAGTTTGCCACCTGGGCGGCACATACCGTTCGCTGCCGCTTGCCCGGGTACGGTCATTCGAAGCGGGTGAGGCGTTCATTCGAAGCGTTGGCAACCAGCACCGACCAGGGCACTGCCGTGTGAAGCGTGGGGACGTTGAGGGCCCGTGGATAAGAACACGGGCTGGCGGTGTGAGCCGCTTTCTTTTGCCTACTTTTCTTTGCGGCGGCAAAGAAAAGTAGGTGCCGCCCCGCACAGGGGCGACGCGTGAAGCACGCTAACAAATCGCGGATGCCAGCGCAAACACAAGCAAACCAAACCGCCCGCGCCGCAAGCCGAAGTCGCCAATACCGCAGCGTCGCAGACACCAAACCCACTAATTATCGAACGCAGCGAGATACTCAGCCCAGTGCGGCGCCGCCTCCTGCGCCAAGGAGTTCTTCACGAGTGCGATTTCATCCGCATACTCCTCCGGCGAAAACCCACCCCGCATCAACTGAAACCGACAATAAAGCAGATACGTATTCACGACATCCGTCTCACAGTAGTTACGAATCTCATCGATCCGCCCCGCCTGAAACGCATGCCACACCTGCCCACCATCCATCCCGAGCTTGCCGGGAAAGCCACACAACTTGGCAAGCGCATCGAGCGGCGCATTCGCCCGCGCCTGATACATCGCCAGCACATCCATCAAGTCAGTATGCCGCGCGTGGTATCGGCTGATGTAGTTGTTCCACTTGAAATCGCGGTCATCCTCGCCAAGATCCCAAAACCGGTTCGCGCGAATGCCATTCACCATCGCACGGTAATTCAGCACCGGCAAATCAAAGCCGCCGCCATTCCACGACACGAGCTGCGGCGTGTACTTCTCGATCGTGCGATAAAACGACTGCACGAGCGAAGCCTCGCCATCCGAAGTCGTGCCAAGCGAACGCACCCGAAAACCATTGTTATCGCGGAACACGCATGAAATCGCCGCGACACGCTGCAAGTGATGCGGCAGAAAATCACTGCCCGTCTTCTCGCGCCGCGCCGCAAACGCGTGCTCGGCTACTTCTTCGTCGGACATCGTTGCGGGAAGACTTTCAAGCCGGCGAATGCCGGCGACATCGGGAATCGTCTCGATGTCGAATACCAGAATTGGAGTCATCAGTTTCTAGAGAACAGCGTCCTTCCGAACGCCATTGGACGCAAAGAAGCGCTTCAGTCGCACCAGCGCCTCTTGCTGGATCTGGCGCACACGCTCGCGCGTGAGGCCCATTTCGTCGGCGAGTTCCTCGAGCGTGGCCGGTTCGATGTGATTCAGCCCAAAGCGGCGCTCAATCACATGACGATGTTTGTCCGACAGCCGCGCGAGCCACGCGCGCGTCAGCGTCTCGAGCTCGCGGTGCTGCACCTCGGCATCGGGCGACTGGCTCTGGTCGTCCGATAACAGATCGAGCAGGCTGCTCGCCGGGTCGAGATCGAGCGGCGCATCGAGCGACGCGGTGTGCTCGTTCAAGGCGAGGATATCCGTGACTTCGTCCGTCGTCTTGCCCGTCAGATACGCAATGTCGTCGATGCTCGCGTCGCGGCGCTCGGCCGCTTCACCCGAATTCATCGAATTCTTTTCGAGGTGGCGCTTCGCGCGCAACACCTGGTTCAGCTCGCGGATCACATGCACGGGCAGTCGCACCGTACGCGCCTGATTCATGATCGCGCGCTCGATGCTCTGGCGTATCCACCAGGTGGCGTACGTCGAGAAACGGAAGCCGCGCGTCGGATCGAACTTTTCGATGGCGTGCATCAGGCCGAGGTTGCCCTCTTCGATCAGATCGAGCAGCGGCACGCCGCGATTCAGATAGCCCTTCGCGATGCTGACCACGAGCCGCAAGTTGCGCTCGATCATCACCTGGCGCGCTTCGAATTCGCCCGCCTTCGCGAGACGCGAATAGCGCTGCTCTTCCTCGACGGTGAGCAGCGGCTTCACGCTGATCCGGTTCAGGTAGTGCTGGATCGTGTCGGCCGTAAGTTCGGCCTGCAGCAGCGCGCGGAAATCGTCGGCATCAGGCGCGGAATCGTTTGCGCTTTCGCGCCCCTCAGATTCCTCGTCGCGACCCGACGCACGCTCTTCGGGATCGTTCGCGTTGTCGAGGTCCTCGACGTTGTCGTCATCGACCTCCGAAGCGCCAGCGTCGTCCACCGAAACAGGCGTGGCACGGCTCACGGACTCAGTCTCTGCTTGCGACGGGCGGCGCTTCGATTTCGGCATGGTCGTATCGCTTGGCTTATTGCGGCGGCAAATACTTCATTGGGTCGACAGGCTTACCCTGGCGGCGAACTTCGAAATGCAACATCACGCGGTCCGAATCACTGTTGCCCATTTCGGCGATCTTCTGACCTTTGGTCACCGCGTCACCCTCTTTTACCATCAAAGCACGATTATGTGCATACGCTGTGAGATACGTCGCGTCATGTTTGATGATAATGAGATTGCCGTAACCGCGCAGCCCATTTCCTGCATAAACCACGCGACCATCGGCGGAAGCCTTTACCGCTTCACCCGCCGATCCGCCGATGTTCACGCCTTTGTTCTTCGAATCATCAAAGCCGTTCAACAACGGACCACGCACGGGCCACGCAAACGTCACGTTGCCGTTCGACGCCGTCGCGTCGCTGGCGGCGGGCGGCGGCGTGATCGGCTGTGTACCTGACGCGCCCGGCGCCGCACCGTAAATGGGCGGCTGGTTGGCCGCGCCCGCCGACGGCGCCGGCTGCACGCCCGCAATTGGCGCGTTCTGCACCGAGCCACCGCCAATCGGCGCGGTCGCGACACCCGGCACCACTGGCGCGCCGTTCGCGCCCGGCGGCGCCACGCGCAGCAACTGGTCGACTTCGATCTGGTTCGGGTTCGTCAGGTTGTTCCACGCGGCGATGTCGCGATAGTTTTGACCGTTTTCGAGCGCGATCCTATACAAGGTATCGCCAGGCTTCACTCGGTAGTAGCCCGGAGGCGGCGGGCCGAGCGGCACGGCCGGCTGCGCGCCGGGCGCGGCGCCCGCCTGCGTGACGGTGCCGAGGGTGCCGGAGCGATCGACGACGGGCGCGTTATCGAGCCGCGTTGCACATGCGGCCAGGACGGACAGCATGGCCACGCAAACGCTGCGCTGAGCGACGGACAATGGGACATTCAGGCTTGTTCTTTGCATCGCGCGAAACATACTCATCGGGGTTAAATCACTCCGGATTTTAAGGGGACAAAGAAAACGCGATCAAGCCGCGATTCGCGCCACTGCGCGGGCCCCGTGCGCTCGACGAGCGTGAGTACCTGCGACTGTCCGTCCTGCGATCCGACAGGCGCCACGAGCCGCGCACCAATGGCAAGCTGCTCCAGCAGCGCCTGTGGCACATCGAGTCCAGCTGCCGCGATCACGATCGCATCGAACGGTGCGGCGGCCGGCAAACCGATCCGTCCGTCGCCGTAGTGCAGACGGATGTTCGGGATGCGCAGCGGACGCAGGTTCGTCTTCGCGCGCTCGTAAAGCGGCTTGATGCGTTCAATCGAATACACGTCGCGCGCGACGTGGCTCAGCACCGCGGCCTGATAGCCGCAGCCGGTGCCAATTTCCAGCACGTTCGCGAGCGTGCGGCCCTGCGCGGCCAGCTCGATCATCCGCGCGACCACGGAAGGCTTCGAGATCGTCTGGTGATGGCCGATCGGCAGCGCCGCGTCCTCGTAAGCCTGCGTCGCGAGGCCAGGATCGACGAACATATGACGCGGCACCATCGCCATCGCGTCGAGCACGCGCGGGTCCGTGATGCCGTTCGCCCGCAGCCTTTCGACCATCCGCTCGCGCACGCGTTCTGACGTCAGCGTGACGGCGCTCGTCAACGCGACGTTGGGCGCGCCCGTGCGCTCGAACACCGCCGTCACGGGACGCGGCAACTGATTGCGCGCGCCGTCATTGCGGATCGTGGTTGCGCCTTTCGTATTGA
Source organism: Paraburkholderia terrae (assembly GCF_002902925.1). Lineage (GTDB taxonomy): Bacteria > Pseudomonadota > Gammaproteobacteria > Burkholderiales > Burkholderiaceae > Paraburkholderia > Paraburkholderia terrae. The sequence continues at coordinate 1,915,061 of NZ_CP026111.1, forward strand.
CGATTGCGGACGGACTTTTTGTAATCGCGGGCGTGCGCGCGGACGAACCGGCCGTTTTCGCGTTCGAATTGAGGATGCCGGTCGCGCCCTTCGCGGCCGCCGGCGTTTTTGCGGTTACGGTGCCGCTCACGCCGTTGCGCGTGCGGCCTGCTGCCGGCGCGTTCAGATTGGGTACGGCCGTCTTGGTTGCAGCAGGCTTCGATGCAGCCGGCTTGGCCACACCTGCTTTCGCGCCGCGCGCGTCCGCCCGGCGCGGCTCGCGCACCAGGTCTTCGAGTCCAAGCGGAAAGCGCTTTGCGCGCTCGCCCGTCATGAAGCGCCGCTCCCGGCGCTCAGCCAGTCGCGCGCCGCGGGCAGCATAGCCGTATGGGTCAGATCGAGTTGCAGCGGCGTGATCGACACGAGGCCGTTGGCCACCGCGTGGAAGTCGGTGCCTTCGCTGGCATCGCGCGCGCCGCCCGCCGGCCCGATCCAGTAGATCGGCTCGCCGCGCGGATTGCTCTGCCGGATCACCGGCTGCGACGGATGTCGCTTGCCGAGGCGCGTGATGCGCCACTCGCGCAACTGCTCGTAAGGCAGGTTCGGAATGTTGACATTCAGCAACGGATAACCGGGCAACGGACGCTCGAGATAATGCGCGACGATTTCGGCGGCAACACGCGTCGCGTCTTCGAGATGCACCCAGTCTTTATCGACGAGTGAAAACGCGATGGCGGGCACGTTGAACATGATGCCTTCCGTCGCCGCGGCGACGGTGCCCGAGTACAGCGTGTCCTCGCCCATGTTCTGCCCGTTGTTGATGCCGGACACGACGAGATCGGGCGTGTGATCGAGCATGCCCGTCAGTGCGATGTGGACGGAATCGGTCGGCGTGCCGTTCACGTAGTAGAAGCCGTTGGCCGAGCGCAGCACCGACAGAGGGCGCGACAGCGTCAGCGAATTCGACGCGCCGCTGCAATTCTGTTCGGGGGCCATCACGGTGACATCGGCGAGCGGCTTCAGCGCTTCGTAAAGCGCAGCAAGGCCTGGCGCCAGATAACCGTCGTCATTGCTGAGTAGGATTCGCATCCGGCGATTGTAACCGAGGAAACAAGGCACGCGAACGACACACGGGCCCCGCGCATGCCTATGCTTTCATGCAGCGTGGCATGTGTGCAGCAGCCTTGCGAAAGCGCACGGTCGTTCGAGCTTGCTTTACACTGCTTCGCTATAAGGGTTCGGCAAGATGGCGACTTATTTGCTTCGTTGCTGCGCACCCGTTGCGCGAAGCACGCGACCGGCACGCACTCGAAAGCACGCTTATGAAACATGCATGAACCCGTGAAGCCTGCAACGCACATTGACCGATGGGAGACACGATGCGCGCAATCCGCTGCAACCAGTACGGCCCGCCTGAAAGCTTGAGCATCGAGGAACTGCCCGATCTCGTGCCGCAAGCCGGACAGATCGCAATCGACGTCAAAGCGGCAAGCGTCAACTTTCCCGACGTGCTGATCATCCAGAACAAATATCAGTTCAAACCGCCCCTGCCCTTCACGCCCGGCGCGGAAGTCGCGGGTATCGTGCGCGCCGTCGGCGACGGCGTCACGCAGTTCAGGCCGGGCATGCGCGTGGTCGCCTACACGCAGCAAGGCGGCTTCGCCGAGCAGGCCGTCGCGGACGCGAGCGCATGCGTACCGTTGCCCGACGACGCCGACCTCGAAACGGCAGCCGTCTTCACCCTCGCCTATGGCACGTCGCATCACGCCGTGGTCGATCGCGCGGCACTGAAAGCGGGCGAGACGATGCTCGTGCTCGGCGCGGCAGGCGGTGTAGGACTCGCCGCCGTCGAAATCGGCAAGGCGCTCGGCGCACGCGTGATCGCGGCGGCATCGAGCGACGAGAAGCTCGCGACCTGCGTCGCGCACGGTGCCGATGCAACCATCAACTACGCGACGGAAGACCTGCGCGAGCGCATCAAGGCGCTCACGGACGGCAACGGGCCCGATGTGATTTACGACCCTGTCGGCGGCAGTTATGCGGAGCCGGCATTTCGCAGCATCGGCTGGCGCGGGCGCTATCTCGTCGTCGGCTTTGCTAATGGCGACATTCCGAAGCTGCCGTTCAATCTCGCACTGCTGAAAGGCGCGAGCATCGTCGGCGTGTTCTGGGGCGATTTCGCGCGGCGTGAGCCGCAACGCAATGCCGCCGCGTTTCAGCAGATGCTCGGCTGGATTCGCGAAGGCAAGCTCACGCCGCTCGTGTCGGCGCGTTATCCACTCGAAGACACGGCGCGCGCGCTCAACGACATGGCGCAGCGGCGCGTGCTCGGCAAGATCGTGATCACGCCGTAGGCATGCGTGGAAACACCAGGCAAAACGGCGCGTGACCTTCACAGGTCACGCGCCGTTTTCAATTAGAACGTCAGGTGATCAGAGCTTTTCGGTCTCGCCGCTCTTCGGTTGCCATTTCATCAAGCGCTTCTCCAGCGCGCCGACGATCGCATCGAGTATCAGCGCGAAGGCCGTCAGCACGAGAATGCCGGCAAACACGGTGTTGATGTCGAACGTGCCTTCGGCTTGCAGGATCAGATAGCCGACGCCGCGCGCCGAACCCAGATACTCGCCGACCACCGAGCCGACGAACGCCAGCCCGACCGACGTATGCAGGCTCGAGAACACCCAGCTCATCGCGCTCGGCAGATAGACGGCGCGCAGCAGCTGCTTGCGGTTCGCGCCGAGCATGCGTGCGTTCGCGAGCACCACGGGGCTCACTTCCTTCACGCCCTGATAGACGTTGAAGAACACGATGAAGAACACGAGCGTCACGCCGAGCGCGACCTTCGACCAGATGCCGAGGCCGAACCACACACCGAAAATCGGCGCGAGAATCACCCGCGGCATCGAGTTAGCGGCCTTGATATACGGGTCGAACAACGCGCTCGCGAGCGGCGACAGCGCGAGCCACAAGCCCACACCCAATCCGAGCACCGTGCCGAGCGCAAACGCGAGCACGGTCTCGATCAGCGTGATCCACAGGTGCAGATAGATTTCACCGGACGCGAACCATTCCCAGATCCGCACGAGCACTTTCTGCGGCTCGCCGAAGAAGAACGCGGCCTTGTTCGCGTCGTCGAAATAGAACGCGGGTAGCAGCGTCGGGCTCGTCAGCACGTACCAGAGCACGAAGCACAGCACGAGCAGCAGCCACTGCCAGATCACCAGGTTCGCGCGGTTCGGGCGCAATGCTTTCCACATCTCAGTTGCCCTCCGGCGCGACCGTCAGTTGCTGCTGATAACCCTTGAGCACTTCATCGCGCAGCACGCTCCAGATCTGCGCGTGCAGTTCGACGAAGCGCGGATGCGAGCGCACTTCGGCGACATCGCGGGGGCGCGGCAGATCGATCGTGAACTCGCCGATCGGTCGCGTACCCGGCCCCGCCGACAGCACCACGACGCGGTCCGACATCGCGATCGCTTCGTCCAGATCGTGCGTGATGAAGAGCACGGCCTTGCGCTTCGCGGCCCACAGGTCGAGCAGTTCGTTTTCCATCAGCTGGCGCGTCTGGATATCGAGCGCGGAAAACGGCTCGTCCATCAGGATGATGTCGGGATCGAGGATCAGCGTCTGCGCCATCGCGACCCGCTTTCTCATGCCGCCCGACAGCTGATGCGGATAACGGTCCCCGAACCCGCCGAGACCAACGCGCTTCAACCATTCATCGGCGCGCGCGAGGGCTTCGGCGCGCGGCACGTTGCGGAACAACAGTCCTGCCAGCACGTTGTCGAGCGCCGAGCGCCACGGCATCAGCGCGTCGGCCTGGAACATGTAACCCGCGCGCCGGTTGATGCCCGTGAGCTTCTCGCCGAACACCGTCACCGCGCCCGAGGACGGCTCCAGCAGCCCCGCGCCGACGTTCAGCAAGGTCGACTTGCCGCAGCCCGTCGGGCCGACCACGGAAACGAATTCGCCCGGCGCGATGCGCAGCGTTGTGTCCTTGACGGCGGTGTAGCTTTGCCCGCGCTTCTCGCGCGACGCAAACGTGCAGGTGATGTTTTCGAGCGCCAGGGCGGCAACGGTCATCGTTCGGCTCGCTTGTTTCGATGCTTCGGTGGTTCGATGTCGCTACGTCGTGACGCGGCGGGGCTTTCGCCCGCACGCGCGTCGCCGGGGCACGGATCGAGGTTGAATCGAAGTTTAGATCGCGCGTTATGCCTTGACCGTCGCGAGCGCCTTCTTCACGAAGTCGTTCGTCCAGGTCTTCGACAGATCGATCGGTTTGCCCTTTATCGTCTCGTCGAACGCCTGCAGCGTCTTCAGAGACGTTGCGGGGCCGTCGGCGGGCATCAGGCCATCGGGCGACATCGCCTCTTTCACGTGCTGCCACGCATCCAGATACAGCGCGCGGTCGCCGAGCAGGTACGACTCGGGCACGGTGTTGATCAGTTCGGTGCCCGTCGCCGTCTGCAGCCACTTGAGCGCGCGCACCATCGCGTTGGTCAGCGCCTGCGTCGTGTTCGGATTCTTGCTGATGAACGATTGCGAGGCGTACAGGCAGCCGGCCGGCATGTTGCCGCCGAACACCGTGCGCGTGTCGCTGAGCGTGCGCGTATCCGACACGACGCGAATCTCGCCCGAGCGTTCGAGCTTGGTCATCACGGGGTCGAGATTGGCGAGCGCGTCGATCTGGCCGGACTGCAACGCGGCGATCGCGCCCGCGCCCGCACCGACGCCGATGAACGACACGTCCTTCGCCGTCAACCCGGCTTTGGCGAGCACGAAGCTCGCCATGATCGACGTCGACGAGCCCGGCGCCGTCACGCCGATTTTCTTGCCCTTCAGATCGGCGATCGACTTGTAGTTCGCCATCGTCTTCTTCGACACGGCGAGTACGATCTGCGGCGCGCGTCCTTGCAGCACGAATTCGCGGAAGTACTGGTTTTTCGCCTGCAACAGCAGCGTATGCTCGAACGCGCCCGACACCACATCCGCGCTGCCACCGACAGCCGCCTTCAACGCCTGCGAGCCGCCCGCGAAATCGGAGATTTCGATTTCGAGCCCTTCGTCCTTGAAGAAATTGCGGCGCTCGGCGATGGTGAGCGGCAGGTAGTAGAAAAGATTCTTGCCGCCGACAGCGATCGCGACTTTCGACGTCTCCAGCTTGCTTTGCCCGAACGCGAGCGGCGAGCCGACGAGCGAGGCGCCCGCGAGTGCCGCGCCGCCTGCGAGGAAGCTTCTTCGTTGCATGGTCCTGTCTCCGGTTTTTTGTTCTGTCGCGGGCTGATCCGCCCCGTCTTCGTGCGCTAGCGTGTGTGCCCGCTACACGATCTGTTGCGCGTGCAACCTTGCAATGTGGTCCGCATCATAACCCAGCGTTTGCAGAACTTCATCCGTATGTTCACCCAGTTCCGGCCCGAGCCAGCGTGTCTCGCCGGGCGTCTCCGAGAGCTTCGGCGTGACGTTCGGCAGCGTGATGTCGCGGCCGTCCTGCCACTTGAACGTCTGGATCATCTGGCGCGCGACGTACTGCGGATCGGTGAACATGTCGGCGACGCTGTAGATGCGGCCCACGGGCACGTCGGCGGCGTTCAGCACGTCGAGCGCTTCGTCGATCGTGCGGCTGGCGAGCCAAGCGGCGATCGCGCCGTCGATCTCCTGCGTGCGCGGCACGCGGCCGTCGTTATGCGTAAGCGCCGGATCGTTCGCAAGATCTTCGCGGTCGATCGCGAGCATCAGGCGCTTGAAAATCGGATCGCTGTTGCCGCCGATCACGATGCTGCCGTCGCGGCACGGATACGTGTTGGAAGGCACGATGCCAGGCAGCGACGCGCCCGTGCGCTCGCGCACCATGCCGTACACGCCGTATTCGGGCACCACACTTTCCATCATGTTGAACACGGCCTCATACAGCGCGACATCGACGACCTGCCCTTTGCCGCCGTTCACCTGCCGATGATGCAGCGCCATCAGCGCGCCGATCACGCCGTGCAGCGCCGCGATCGAATCGCCGATCGAAATGCCGATGCGCGGCGGCGGCAGGTCCGGATAGCCAGTGATATGGCGCAACCCGCCCATCGATTCGGCGATCGCGCCGAACCCGGGTCGATCGCGATACGGGCCCGTCTGCCCGTAACCGGACAGACGCACCATCACGAGACCGGGATTTTCCGCCGACAGCACGTCATAACCGAGCCCCAGCTTGTCGAGCAGACCAGGCCGGAAATTCTCGACGACGATATCCGCTTCTTTCGCGAGCTTGCGGACGATTTCCTTGCCTTCGTCGGCCTTCAGATTGATCGTCACCGATTTCTTGTTGCGCGCCTGCACGGCCCACCACAGTGACGTGCCGCCCACTTCGGGATACAGCTTGCGCCATTTGCGCAGCGGATCGCCGCCCTTCGGATCTTCGATCTTGATCACGTCCGCGCCAAACTCGCCGAGAAAACGCGCGGCGAACGGACCCGCGATCAGCGTGCCGAGTTCGAGCACCTTGACGCCCGCGAGCGGTCCCTTGGGCTTTTCCGCTTCGGTTTTTTCCGTTGGCGTTGAAGTGGTTGCGCTCATGTGTCTCCTGATCTTCGCTGATCTTCGTTGTGCTGGCCGGGCGATCCTGCTGTCACGCGTCGTGGTTCGGACGACGCGCCGTTACATCGAACGCCTGTCGAGCATTGCGCGCGCAATCGTGCCCGCGTCGACATATTCGAGTTCGCCGCCCACGGGCACGCCGCGCGCAAGCCGCGTGACGGACAGGCCGCGTGCCTTGAGCGTCTGGCCGAGATAATGGGCCGTCGCCTCGCCTTCGTTGGTGAAGTTGGTCGCGAGCACGACTTCCTTGACGATGCCGTCCGAAGCACGCCTGACGAGCCGGTCGAAATGGATTTCTTTGGGGCCGATGCCATCGAGCGGACTGAGGCGCCCCATCAGCACGAAATACAGGCCACGGTAGGTCATGGTCTGTTCGAGCATGATCTGGTCGGCAGGTGTTTCGACGACGCACAGCAGCGTCGGATCGCGCTCGGCGTCACTACAGACCTCGCAGATCTGCGCTTCCGTAAACGTGTTGCACTTCTCGCAGTGCTGCAGATGCTCGGTGGCGAACAGCAGCGAGCGGCCGAGCTTTTCGGCGCCTTCCCGATCGTGCTGCATCAGGTGATACGCCATGCGCTGAGCGGACTTCGGACCGACGCCGGGCAGCGCGCGCAGCGCTTCGACGAGCGCCGACAAGGCGGAAGGTTGTTTCATGCTGGTACGGCGGCGTCGACGTGTAGTGGGTTGAATCGCGGATGTGTTCCAGCGAGCGAAGCCGCGCCATTCGACAACGAACGGCGAACGCGCGGGCATATGGCCATGAGGCGATGCGGCCATGCGCCGCGCGCGACACGCTGCGCGTTGTTAGAACGGCAGCTTGAATCCCGGCGGCAACGGCAGGCCGGAAGTCATGCCGCCCATTTTTTCCTGCGCAGTGGCTTCCGCCTTGCGCACGGCATCGTTGAAGGCAGCGGCGACGAGATCTTCGAGCATGTCCTTGTCGTCGGCGAGCAGGCTCGGATCGATCGATACGCGGCGCACGTCGTTCTTGCAGGTCATCGTCACCTTGACGAGGCCCGCACCCGACTGCCCCTCGACTTCGATCAGCGCGAGTTGCTCCTGCATCTTCTTCATGTTTTCTTGCATCTGCTGGGCCTGCTTCATCAGCCCGGCGAGTTGACCTTTCATCATGGACTTGCTCCTTCGTAATAATGGATTCGGTTGGGCGCGTGCGCGTCGGCGTGACGGGAGGCGCGCGCGGAAGTCAGTGGCCGGCCGCGCTCTGGCCGCCTTCGGCGCCCGGCGCGAGCGGGCGAACGGAGCCCGGCACGATGCTCGCGCCGAATTCGCGGATCAGCGACTGCACGAACGGATCGGCGCCGATCTCGCGCTCGGCTTCCTGCTGGCGTTTCGCGCGTTCGATCGAGTCGAGCACGGCGGCCGTGCGCCGCACGGGGCCGACCTCGACCTGCACGTCGATTTCGCTGCCCAGCCGCTCGGCCAGCGCCGCCTTGAGCTTCGCGACCTGCGCGGATTCGGTGTAGAGCTGGACCGCGACGTTGAGCTTGAGCGTCTTGCCCTCGACGGCCATCAGTTCGCTGTTGAACGCGAGCTGATAGGAGATGCCCTTGAGCGGCAGCGTGACGGCAAGCGCCGGCCAATCGCCTTCGACGCCGATCGCATCGAGCGGCACGGCGGGCGGCAGCGTGCGGATATCGACGACGGGCGCGGCTGTCGCGACGGGCGCAGCGGGCGCATTGCCTCGCCCGACTAGCATGTCGTCCGGGCCGCTGTCGAAGACGGGAATGAAGTTGTCGTCGGAAGCCGCGAAGAACGCATCGTCCGACGATGCGGGCATGTAGTCGTCGGGCGGAATGTCATCCCACGGCGGGACGGCCGAGGCGCCCTGCGGCTGTGCGGCACGCGGCGTCTGCGTGCGCCCGGCGGTTTCCTGTTGCGCGGCGGCTGCGGCGCGGCGCGCGGGATCGGGCGTCGGTACGCGCACGGCAACGCGCGGCGCGGCGGGTTTGGCCGGTGCCACAGGCGTCGCTGACGCGGGCGCGGCCGAGGCCGGACGGCTTCCCGTCGATACCTTCAGGCCCGCGTTGCGCAGCACGTCGAGCGCGGCGCTTGCACCGCCTGCGCGGCGCGGAGCGGATTCGGTCTGCGTGGAGGAATCATCTGCCGGCGCAGCGTTATCTTGTTGCCCGATCGATGCAACCGGCGAATCGACGTTCACTGTCGATTCGGCTGAGGTCGAAGCCGCAGCCACCGACAGCGGCGTGACGGCGGCATCGACAGGCGCGGCCTGAATTTCAGGTGCAGACTCTGGCGACACGGCCGGCTCAGGAACGGCTTGCGGCTGAACCGGTGCCGGTTCGGGTTTCGCCACCGAAGCGACGCGCGGCGCAATGGCAACGGTAGCCGCTGGCGCATCGCTCGTGCGAGCCTGCGGCGCGGCAGCACCAGCCGCCGCGACAGGCGCGCCCGTCCGCTTCGCTCCAGCAGCCGGGACGCTCGAGCGGCCAGCCGGCGTCACGCCGCCTCCGCCGCCACCGTTCGGGGCCGGTTCGAACGCGAGCATGCGCAGCAGCGTCATCGTGAAGCCTGCGTATTCATCAGGCGCAAGGCCCAGCTCGCTTCGGCCGATCGTCGCGATCTGATAGAACAGTTGCACCTGCTCCGGACTCAGCGTGTCAGCGAAACGGCGCAGGTCGGCGGCTTCCGGCCACTCATCCAGCACCGACGACGGCGAAAACTGCGCCCACGCGATCTTGTGCAACAGGCTCGCCAGATCCTGCAGCGCGGTCGAGAACGACAGACTGCGCAATGCCATTTCGTCAGCAACCGACAGCACGGCCGCGCCCTCGCCCGCGACGAGCGCGTCGAGCAGGCGGATCAGATAGCTTTGATCGAGCGCGCCAAGCATGCCGCGCACGGCTTCCTCGGTGACCTGGTTCGCCGAGTAGGCGATGGCCTGATCGGTCAGCGACAACGCATCGCGCATCGAGCCGTCTGCGGCGCGCGCGAGCAGGCGCAGCGCCTGCGCTTCATGCGGAATTTTTTCTTCGCCGAGAATGTGCTCGAGATGCGACACGATATGCCCTGCCGGCATCTGCTTCAGGTTGAACTGAAGACAGCGCGACAGCACCGTGACGGGAATCTTTTGCGGGTCGGTCGTGGCGAGGATGAACTTGACATGCGGCGGCGGCTCTTCCAGCGTCTTCAACATCGCGTTGAACGCGTGGTTCGTCAGCATGTGTACTTCGTCGATCATGTAGACCTTGAAGCGCGCATCGACGGGCGCATAGACCGCGCGCTCCAGCAGCGCAGCCATTTCATCGACGCCACGGTTGCTCGCCGCGTCCATCTCGACATAATCGACGAAGCGCCCTTCATCGATCTCGCGGCACGCACGGCACACGCCGCATGGCGTAGACGTGACGCCCGTTTCACAGTTGAGCGCCTTCGCGAAGATCCGCGACAGCGTCGTCTTGCCGACGCCCCGCGTGCCGGTAAACAGATAGGCGTGGTGCAGACGGCCGCCGTCGAGCGCGTGCGTGAGCGCGCGCACCACGTGCTCCTGTCCGACGAGCGAAGCGAAATCCTTCGGCCGCCATTTGCGTGCGAGAACTTGATAGGTCATCCGGAAATTGTATCAGCAAGACTGACGCGTAAAGACGAATCGATAACGCGCCCGATAGCGCGTTCAAGCGAGGCGTGACAACGCTCTGACGCTTCATTGAATTTCGCTAAGGGAGCGATAGAAGATGCCGCGTTTCGAACGACGCCGCAAAGAGAACAAACAGGGGAAATAAAGCGAAGGGAAAAAAGGAAGGTGACGAGCCTGACCCTCGGCACTGGCGGAAAACGGCTGTGGCTGCTTCGTTCCCGACCTGACCAGGTTGACCGCACCTCCATGCGAGGAGGCCCGTCACGTCGTATTCTAACATCGCTCGTTGCGCCGCGCGAGAGGCCCGCAGACAAAACGCGCAGAAACCCCGTTCAGACTTCGTCGCCACCCTCTTGTGTTCGCGCGCGCGAACTCCAGATAGGTGATGTCACGAGGGAGCTGCCGCGCTTCGCATCGACACAGGCATCACGTGAGGTGATGTAAAGGCGCGGCGCGAAACCCTACTGTCGGAATGCGTACTATCACGACGGGCAACGCATAGCAATTTAGGCTAAACTGACGTTCAAGTGGCCCGCAAAGCCAAGCCAGCCCGCCCTCCTGAAGGTGTCCCCACGATACTTTCCCGCGGCGCGTTTCATGGTTTGTCCTGTGGCAAAGCGAACGGAAAGTTTTCTGATTTTGTTGTATCGTGGCGGGCATTCAAAGCAGGCCTCGAACCGAAAGAGGTATTCACACAAATGAGCGAACACATCAAGCATATTAGCGACGCGTCGTTTGAACAGGACGTCGTCAAATCCGACAAACCCGTACTGCTCGATTTCTGGGCGGAATGGTGTGGCCCGTGCAAGATGATCGCGCCGATCCTCGACGAAGTTGCGAAGGACTACGCTGATCGCCTGCAGATCGCCAAGATCAATGTCGACGAACATCAATCCACGCCCGTCAAGTTCGGCGTGCGCGGCATCCCCACGCTGATCCTCTTCAAGAACGGCGCGGTCGCTGCACAAAAGGTCGGCGCACTGTCGAAGTCGCAACTCACCGCGTTCCTCGACGGCAACCTTTAATCTGCATACACGGCACGCGCCAGCCAGCGCGTGCCCGGCTCGCGCAGTGCGTCGGCAATGAAGCAACGCCGCGCATGAAGCGAGCCGCATGATTCTTGTTGTCGCTGGACAACAATGACAACAAGAATCATGCGCCGACAAAGAACCGGCCGCGCAGGCTGGTTTTGGCGTGTGCTATGCTAGAATCCACAAAACGTCGAAAAGACGGGTAAGTCCTTGAGCGGTTCCGCTCACTTCTCCTCCCAGATTTCATTTCAGGTCGCACCTTCTCTGCGGGTTCTCCGTATGCATTTATCCGAGCTTAAGACTCAGCACGTTTCCCAATTGATCGAGATGGCCAATGGTCTCGAGATCGAAAGTGCGAACCGCCTGCGCAAGCAGGAACTGATGTTCGCCATTCTAAAAAAACGCGCCAAAACGGGCGAAACGATCTTCGGTGACGGCACCCTCGAAGTGCTGCCGGACGGCTTCGGCTTCCTGCGCTCGCCGGAAACCTCGTATCTCGCCAGCACGGACGACATTTACATCAGCCCGTCGCAGATCCGCCGCTTCAACCTGCATACAGGCGACACGATCGAAGGTGAAGTCCGCACGCCGAAGGACGGCGAGCGCTACTTCGCGCTGGTGAAGGTCGACAAGGTCAACGGCCAGCCGCCGGAAGCCTCGAAGCACAAGATCATGTTCGAGAATCTGACGCCGCTGCACCCGAACAAGGTGCTGCTGCTCGAACGTGAGATGCGTGGCGAAGAAAACGTCACGGGCCGGATCATCGACATGATCGCGCCGATTGGCAAGGGCCAGCGCGGTCTGCTCGTCGCGTCGCCGAAGTCCGGTAAGACCGTGATGCTTCAGCACATCGCGCATGCGATCAAGCAGAACCATCCGGACGTGATCCTGTTCGTGCTGCTGATCGACGAACGTCCTGAAGAAGTGACGGAAATGCAGCGCTCGGTGGCGGGCGAAGTCATTGCGTCCACCTTCGACGAACCGGCCGCGCGTCACGTGCAGGTCGCCGAAATGGTGATCGAAAAAGCCAAGCGCCTCGTCGAAATGAAGAACGACGTGGTCATTCTGCTCGACTCGATCACGCGTCTTGCACGCGCCTACAACACGGTTGTCCCGGCATCGGGCAAGGTGCTGACGGGCGGTGTCGACGCGAACGCGCTGCAACGTCCGAAGCGCTTCTTCGGCGCGGCCCGTAACATCGAGGAAGGCGGTTCGCTGACCATCATCGGCACGGCGCTGATCGAAACGGGCAGCCGCATGGACGACGTGATCTATGAAGAGTTCAAGGGCACGGGCAACATGGAAGTGCATCTCGAGCGCCGTCTCGCGGAAAAGCGCGTCTATCCGTCGATCAACCTGAACAAGTCCGGCACGCGTCGCGAAGAACTGCTCATCAAGCCCGAGATCCTGCAAAAGATCTGGGTGCTGCGCAAGTTCATCCACGACATGGACGAAGTCGAAGCAATGGAATTCCTGCTCGACAAGATCCGCCAGACGAAGAACAACGCCGAGTTCTTCGACATGATGCGTCGCGGCGGCGGCTAAATAGCCATCGCACCCGTCGACGTTCGCGTCCACAAAAAAAAACGCCTGCTTTCGAGCAGGCGTTTTTTTATTTTCACGCTCTGCGCCTGCGCAAGCGACAATGCGATCGCGCACCTATCTCTATAATGCTTCACGTCCCGCCGACCAGTGAAGCATCACCATGCCGATCGCCGATTCCCCCACTCTGCTGACCGTGCGCGACGCCGCCGAACGCCTCGCCGTCACGCCGCGCACGCTCAAATACTACGAAGAACGCGGGCTCGTTACGCCCAGCCGCAGCGAAGGCCGCTATCGCCTGTACGACGAGGACGACCTCGAACGCTTTTCGCGCATCCTGCGTTTGCGCGCGCTCGGTTTTTCGCTCGCGGGCATCACCGAAATGCTAAAGCGGCCGCTCGAAAACACCGAAAGCGGACGCCGTGGCTATTCGATGGAATCGTTGCAGCAGATACGCGACGGTCTCGCGCAGCAGGTCGAGTCGCTCGACGCGCGGATCGAATCCGTGCAGCGCGAACTGAAGGAAGCGCAGAAGCTCAAAGCCGAACTGAGCGACGACCTGGATTACGTGCAGCGCCGTCTCGCCGGCGAGAGCGCCGACGAACTGATCCAGAAGCGGCGCGCATCGGCCGCGTTGAAGCGCACCAAAGGCACGAAAGCCTGAACGCCGCACGTGCGGCCCCGCATGTCTCGCAACCGCCCGACATCGATCACTCAAACGAATCCAGGCACGCGATGTTTTCGAAACTCACTCGATGGCTCGACACGCGCCGCCGCGACCGCGCGCTGCGCACCTACGCAATCGACGACGCGCTCTGGCAGGCGACGCTCGACGGCCTGCCGTTCCTGTCGCATCTCGCGCCCGCCGACCTTCAGCGCCTGCGCGAGATAACGAGTCTCTTCATCGCGCAAAAGGAATTCTCGACCGCGCACGAGCTCGAACTGACCGAACAGATCACCGTCGCGATCGCCGTGCAGGCCTGCCTGCCCGTGCTCAATCTCGGGCTGGAACTGTATCGCGGCTGGGTCGGCGTGATCGTCTATCCGGGCGAGTTCGTGATCCGCAAAACGGTCGAAGACGAAGACGGCGTCGTGCATGAAGTCGAGCACGACGCGAGCGGCGAAGCGTGGGAAGGTGGACCCGTGATCCTGTCGTGGGAAGACGCGCAGATGACGGACAGCCCGGATGCCTACAACGTCGTGATCCACGAATTCGCGCACAAGATCGACATGGTGACGGGCGAAGCGGATGGCCACCCGCCTCTCTTTCGCAAGCTGCATGCGCCGCTCGATTCCGCGCAATGGGCGGACGTGTTCGATCACGCATACGACCAGTTCTGCGCGAAGGTGGACGCCGTGCCGGATCGCCGCTGGGCGCGCTTCGAGCGTGAATCGCTGATCGATCCGTATGCAACCGATCACCCATCGGAATTTTTTGCCGTGTGCAGTGAGGCGCTGTTCGTGAAGCCGCGCGAGTTCGAGGCGGAGTATCCCGAGCTGTACCGGCTGCTCGCGCGTTATTACCGGCAGGACCCGGCGCGCACGGGTGCGCTCGGCGACGCAAGCATTTGATCCGAAAGGAAAAACGGCTGAAAGCAACCCGCTGCCGCGCCTGCTAAAAAACCGCCGCAAACCTCGTCAAAGGTCTGATTTTCTGGCATAATCGCCGTTTTTCGACCTTAGGCAAGTGGCTCGCGGTTGCGGAATTCTCCGGCTCCCGGGTTGGCTACCGCCAGACTAAAGGAAAGACCATGAAAGAAGGCATTCACCCGAATTACCGCGAAGTCCTGTTCGTCGATATGTCGATCGACTTCAAGTTCGTGACGCGCTCGACGATCCAGACGCGTGAAACGGCCGAATTCGAAGGCAAGACGTACCCGCTGGCGAAGATCGAAGTCTCGTCGGAATCGCATCCGTTCTACACGGGTCAGCAAAAGATCATGGACACGGCAGGCCGTGTCGAGAAGTTCAACAAGAAGTTCGGCGCCCGCGCTTCGGGCAAGGCCGGCAAGTAATACCCCGCCGGTTACACGTGCGTGCCCCGACTCCCGTCCGGGCCGCAACGATGCAAAAAGGGCAGCGCAAGCTGCCCTTTTTTGTCGGTGGACGCTTTGTCGACACACTGCCCGGGTCCGCATCGACACCGCCCGCCCCTCGCCCGCCTGCTTGCCTTGCAACCCGCCATGCAACTTGCGTGCAACCGTCTGTAAGGCAGCGTGTGACGCGCACCGCGCCACCCGTCTACAATGCCGCATGTCTGAATCCGAGACGCCTCCTGCGCTCCACCAATAACTCACGGCTGCCACGCGCGCGGCCCCACACGAACACCGCATGAGATCTGTCGTTCGCCTCACTGCCTCCGCCACCAGCGCGCTGCCGCGCTGGCTGCTGCTTACCATCTGCGTCGTGTATGCGTCGTTCGGCCTGTTCGGGCGCGATCCGTGGAAGAACGAAGATGCAGCCGGCTTCGGCGTCATGTGGACGATGGCCAACGGCTCGCTGCACGACTGGCTGCTGCCGAATCTGGTCGGCAAGTACATGACGTCGGATGCGCCGCTCGGCTACTGGCTCGGCGCGAGCGCGATCCGCGTGCTGGACCCGCTGGTCGACGCAAGCAATGCGTCGCGCGTGTTCACGGGCCTGCTGTTCTGCGCCGCGTGCGCGTTCGTCTGGTACGCAGCCTATCTGCTCGGCCGCCGGCCCGAAGTGCAGCCGTTCAAATACGCATTCGGCGGCGAGCCCGAGCCGCGCGACTATGGCCGCACGCTCGGCGACGGCGCGCTGCTGATCCTGCTCGCCACCTTCGGCCTCGCCGAACGCGGCCACGAAACCACACCGCAGATCGCGCAGTTCGTCTGCATCGCGATGCTCATCTACGGCCTCGTGCGGATGGTCGACAAACCCGTTCAGGGCGCGCTGATCTGGGGTGCCGCGATCGGCCTCGTCACGCTGACGAGCAGTCCCGTGCTGGTCGGCGCGCTGCTGATCGGCACCTTCGCGATGATGGTGATCGTCCACGAGACCCACTGGCGCACGTTGATGCTGGCCGGTCTGCCCGTCGCGCTGGCGCTGTCGGTTGCGTGGCCGCTCGCGGCCATCGCCCTTTTTCCCGACGATGCCGTCTGGTTCCTCCAGCAATGGATGCGCGGCAGTCTGCACGCGTTCGCGGGCCCGTATGGCTCGACGCTGCTCTACGCCGTCAAGAATCTGTCGCTCTACGCGTGGCCTGCGTGGCCGCTCGCGATCTGGGCGTGGTTCAGCTGGGCCGGGCTGCGACGTGCGCCGCACATTGCGATTCCTCTGTCGGTGATCACGCCGCTGCTGGTTCTCGTCGTGCTGCAAAGCCATGGGTCGAACCGTCTGTTCATCCTGCTGACGCCCGCGCTCGCGGTGATCGCCGCGTTCGCGCTGCCGACGCTCAAGCGCGGCGCGATCAATGCCATCGACTGGTTTGCGGTGCTCAGCTTCACCGTGCTCGGCTCGTTCGTCTGGCTGGTGTGGCTCGCGGGCATGACGGGCTTTCCGCATCAGCTGGCCCGCAACCTTGCGCGACTCGCGCCGGGCTTCACGCCGCAGTTCAAGATCCTGTCGTTCGTCTGCGCGGTCGCCGTGACCGTCTGCTGGTTCGTGCTGGTGCAATGGCGCGTGGCGCGTCATCCGAAGGTGTTGTGGCGCAGCGTCGTGCTGTCGAGCGCAGGCACGACGCTGATGTGGGTGCTGCTGATGACACTATGGCTGCCCGTCGTCAACTACAGCCGGACCTACAAGGACGTCGCCCAGCAGATCGCCGCGCACCTGCCATCCGACTACAACTGCATTTCGCCCGCGCGCCTGGGCGACGCGCAGATCGCCACGTTCGCTTACTTCGGCGACATGCATTTTTCGTTCGACGATGACTGCGACGTGCTCCTGCGCCAGGACACGCAGGACTTCGGCGAGCCGAGCGCGATGTCGAACTTCGTCTGGAAGCTCGTCTGGGAAGGCCGCCGCGTCGCCGACCGCGACGAACGCTTCCGCCTGTACGTGCGTATCGACCGGCCGCAGCCGCCCGCCAAGCGCCCGTGGCGTCCGAAGAAAGCCGGCTAACCATGTTCGCCGACGTGCGGAAAATCGCCGGGCTGGCGTGGCCCGTGCTGATCGGCCAACTGGCGATCATTGCGTTCGGCGTGATCGACACGGCGATGGTCGGCCGTTTTTCGGCAACCGATCTCGCCGCGCTGGGCCTCGGCTCGTCGATCTACATTTCCGTGTATATCGGTCTCACGGGCATTCTCACGGCGCTGCAACCGATCGCCGGTCAGCTGTATGGCGCGGCGCGCTACGAGGAAATCGGCGAGGAAGTGCGCCAGGCGCTGTGGCTCGCGCTGGCGCTCGCGACCATCGGCTTTCTGATTCTCTACTTCCCTCACCCGCTGCTGCAGCTTGCGCGCGCGCCCGAGGCGCTGCGCGAGCGCACCGTGTCGTATCTGCAGATACTCGCGTTCGGCTTGCCGGCGAGTCTCGCGTTTCGCGTCTATAGCTCGCTGACGAATGCCGTCGGCCAGCCGCGGCTCGTGATGATCCTGCAGATCGGTGCGTTGCTGTTGAAACTGCCGCTCAACGTGTTGCTGATTTTCGGCAAGCTCGGCTTGCCGCCGCTCGGCGGTCCGGGCGCCGCGCTCGCCAGCATTCTGATCAACTGGACGCTTGCCGTCGTCGGCATGACGGTGATGACGAAACTCGACGTGTTCCGCCCGTTCGCGATCTTCCGGCATTTCTGCTGGCCCGTCTGGCGGCGTCAGGCGGCGCAACTCAAGCTCGGCGTGCCGATGGGGCTGTCGTATCTGATCGAAGTCACGTCGTACACGTTCATGGCGCTCTTTATCGCACGCTTCGGCACGACAACGCTGGCGGGTCATCAGATCGCGGGCAACATCGGCGCGGTGCTGTACATGACGCCGCTGTCGATCGGCATCGCCACCTCGACGCTCGTCGCGCAGGCGCTCGGCGCGCAACGCTACGAAGCGGCGCGCACACTGGCGCGGCACGGCATTGCGATGGCGGTTGCGATCGCGTGCTGCTACGGCGTGATCGTGCTCGCGCTGCGGCCCGTCATCATCGCGGGCTACACGCCGAACGCGCAGGTCGTGCAAGCCGCGATGCCGCTGGTGCTCATCGTCGTTTTCTACCATCTGTGCGACGCGTTGCAGATCACGTCGGCGTTCGTGCTGCGCGCGTATCGCGTGGCTGTCGTGCCGACCTTGATCTATGCCGTTGCGTTGTGGGGCGTCGGGCTGGGCGGCGGTTATGCGCTTGGGTTCGACGTCGGCGGATGGGTGCCCGAATCGTTCACGGGCGCGCGCGGATTCTGGCTCGCGAATACGGCCAGCCTGCTGATTGCGGGCATCGGCCTCGCCATCTATCTGCGTACGATCAGCGCACGGTCCGTGCGGATGGGCGCTGTGAAGCAGGCGGATAGCGCGGCCTGATTCCACTGCAGCCTGTGTTGACGTAGTAGTGCTGGGCCTCCGTGCTCGCCGAAACCCAGCACTGATCTGCTTCTCCGTAAGCCGACGACCTCCCTTTACAGACCGAGCATTTGGAAGGCCCCGCAACCGTCTTTTCGGAGAAGGTCGTTAAAACAGACCGTTAGTTGCATTCTAACTCTTCTGCGAACCCGCCGCCGATCACCCCCGACTCAGACCGCAGCCTCCGCCGCTTCCTCCTCATCGCGCCGCTCGAACACCTCACGCGCCGCGAACAGCGCATTCAACGCAGCCGGAAATCCCGCATACACGGCCATCTGCATGAACACCTCGACGATCTCCTCGCGCGTGCAACCGACGTTCAACGCCGCCTCGATATGCACCTTGAGTTGCGGCTGCGCGTTGCCAAGCGCGGCCAGCGCCGCGATCGTCGCGATTTCCCGCGCACGCAGGTCCAGTTGTGGTCGGCTATACACATCGCCGAACGGAAACTCGATCAACAGCCGCGCGAAATCCGGCGCAATCGGCGCGAGCGATGCGATCACCTTCTCCCCTGCCGTGCCGTCGATTTCCTTCAGCTTGTCCCAGCCGCGTGCGTAGCGATCGTCGTGTGTGTGATTCATGGCGAGTCCTTTACATATGAGTTGTCGATGCGTCCTGTCGATGCTTCACGCTCGGCCGCCTCATAAAACACGATCTTGTCGCTGATCGCTTCGAGGTTGGTCTGCAACTCCGCGATGCGCGCGAGCACGGCGTCGCGATGCTCGATCAGCATCGCGCGCCGCGCACCGTATGTCGCGTCGCCTTCGGCACGCAACGCGGCGAAAGCCTGCATGCCGGCGATCGGCATCCCCGTGGCTTTGAGGCGCATCACGAATTGCAGCCAGTCGAGATCGGCGGGCGCATACAGGCGATGCCCCGCGTCCGTGCGGCCGATGGACCGCAACAATCCCGCCTGCTCGTAGTAGCGCAGCGTATGCGTGGAGACGCCGCTCGTTGCGGCGACCTGACCGATGGTGAGAGCTTTCGACATGACGGAACTCAGGTTAGGACTTCGAGTGAACTCTAAGTCAAGTGCTATCTGACAATGCGTGCAAATCAGCGTGATCCTACCCGTGAAGCAGGTTGGGAACGTCGTAAGCGTCAGTTAGAATCGGCGGCGATCCGAAAGAAAAATGAAACCGGGAGCGCAGTCGATGCTAAGCGGCACCATCAAACGTCAAGCGATATGGGCAGCCGCTGCGGCTGCGATGCTCGGTCTTCTCATTGGCGTCACATGGCGCGCCGATGCAGCACGCATCACACAGGTCACGCCACAAGGCAAAGTTGCGCAAGTCCGCCAGGTGGTCGTCAAGTTCGACGAATCGATGGTTGCGTTCGGCGCGCCCGATCTGCCCGCGCCCGCGCGCATCAAGTGCAACGACGCGTCGGCGAGCGCCGGCCAGCCGCGCTGGATCGACGACAAGACCTGGGCATGGGATTTCACCGCTGATCTGCCGCCCGGCGTCGCCTGCTCGGTCGATCTGAACGACGGGCTGAAATCGTCGGCGGGTCAGGCGTTGACGGGGCCGCGTCACTACGCGTTCGAAACGGGCGGCCCGTTCGTGCAGAACGTCCAGCCATACGGCGGCGAAATCGAGGAAGACCAAGCGTTTGTCGTGCGGCTCAACGGTCCAGCGACGGATGCGTCCGTACAACAGCACGTCTGGTGCGAATCGAGCGGTCTGGGCAACCGGATTCCCGTGAAAAACGTTGACGCAACAACACGCACCGAACTGCTCAAGCGCTTCCGTCTGCAAAAGGAAGCGGCGCGCGTGCTGACGCTCCAATGCCAGCAGACGCTGCCGTCCGGCGCGAAGGCGCAACTCGTCTACGGCAAGGGCGTCGCAAGTCCGAGCGGCATTGCGAACGACGTCGAACGCCGCTTCGACTTCAATGTGCGCGAACCGTTCGCCGCGAGCTTCAGTTGCGAGCGCGAGAACGCGAAGGCGCCCTGCACACCGTTGCGGCCGTTGCGCGTCCAGTTCAACGCGCCCATTCTGCGCACCGATGCGGAAGAAATCCGCATTAAGGGGCCGAACGGCGAGATCAAGCCAACCTTCTCCGCTGACGACAAAGACCCGCAAACAAGCACTGTCGAATTCGCCGCGCCGCTGCCCGAACGCACCGACCTGACCATCGAGCTGCCGTCGAATCTCAAGGACGTTAGCGGCCGCGCGCTGACCAACGCCGACCTCTTCCCGCTCAAGACCGCGACGGCACCGATGCCGCCGCTTGCGAAGTTTTCGTCGGGCACGTTCGGCATCATCGAGCGCTTCGCGGAACCGGACATGCCCGCGCTCGTGCCTGTTACGCTGCGCAACGTCGAGGCCGATCTGCATATCGCGGGGCTCAATGCGGGTAACGCTCAGTTCACGAAGCTGCGCGTCGACGCCGACAGCGATATCCGCCGCTGGATGCGCAACGTCGATCGTTTCGACGGCTTCATGATGGACCGCCAGTCGATCAACCAGCAGATGCCGCAACTGCTCGCGCACAATCCACATCCCGTGATCGTGCCGCGCAAAGCCGACGACTCGGACCCAAAGGAGGACCGCAAGAATCCGCTGATCGACATCCGCTCGCTGTCGCTGCTTGCGGGTCAAGCGAACGTCGAAACGCTCGCACTGCCGAAGGCCGATCCGAAAGCGCTGCGGCCTTTCGAAGTGGTCGGCGTGCCCGTGACGAAGCCCGGTTTCTATGTGATCGAACTCGCGTCGCCCGCGCTCGGTACATCGCTGCTCGGCAAGCAGGCGCCGATGTACGTGCGTACGGCTGTGCTCGTCACGAACCTCGGCGTGCATTTCAAGCAAGGCCGCGAGAACAGCGTCGTGTGGGTCACGACGCTCGACAAAGGCCAGCCCGTGCCGAACGCCGACGTACACGTGAGCGATTGCAATGGCGACGAACTCGCGTCGGGCAAAACCGACGCGCACGGCGTGCTGACGATCAACCAGTCGCTGACGTCCCGCAACGAGTGCAAGGAAGACAGCTTCGAAGGCTTCTTTGTGTCGGCGCGCATCGACGATCCGAAGACGGGCCACGACATGGCCTTCGTGCGCTCCGACTGGAATCGCGGCATCGAAGCGTGGCGATTCAATGTGCCGACCGACACGAGCATCGAGCAAACGGTGCGTGCGCATACCGTGTTCGACCGCACGCTGTTGCGCGCAGGCGAAACGGTGTCGATGAAGCACATGATCCGCGTCGAGACGATGCACGGCCTCACGTTCCCGAAGACGTACCCGACGCGCCTGACGATCCGCCATCTCGGCAGCGGACAGACCTGGCATATGCCGCTCAAGTGGACCGCCGATCACACAGCGGATTCGACCTTCGCGATTCCCGCCGCGGCGAAGCTCGGCGAATACAGCGTGTCGCTCGATGATGGCGATGCGAGCGCGGCATCGAACGACACATCGAACAACGACAGCGACGACGACAGCAGCGCCGACTCGGCCCGCCATAGCTATTCGTCGGGCAGCTTCCGCGTCGAAGAGTTTCGCCTTCCGGTATTCAAAGGCACGATTGCAGTACGCGACGAAAAGAATCACCCGCTCGTCGCCGCGAGCGAAGCGCCCGTCATGCTGCAGATCGACTATATGTCGGGAGGCGGCGCGTCGGGTTTGCCCGTGCAGGTATCGGCGCTGATGAAGAGCACGACGCCCGCTTTCGCCGGCACGTATCCGGAGTTCAGCTTCGCGCCGTACAAGAAGCGCAACGACGCCAACGCGTCGTCTTCCGATGACGAAGAAACCGAACAGGCTGCCGACGACGACACGTCGAAGCTGATCGCCGACAAGGAACCCGTCACGCTCGACCGCAACGGCGCGGGCAGCCTGAGTCTGAAAAACCTGCCGCAAGTAGACGCACCGAAGCGTCTCGCGCTCGAAGCCACGTTCGCTGATCCGAACGGCGAAGTGCAGACGATCAGCGGCAACGCGACGTTATGGCCCGCTGCCGTCGTCGCGGGCGTGAAGTCGGGGCAATGGGTGTCGGTCGGCAACGCGGTGCCCGTGAAGGCGCTCGCCGTCGATCTGCAAGGCAAGCCGCGCGCGGGCGTGCCGCTCGAAGTGCGCGGCATCGCGCGCATCACGATCACGTCGAGAAAGCGCATGGTCGGCGGCTTCTATGCGTACGACAACCACACGGAAACCAAGGACCTCGGCACGCTGTGCAGCGGCAAGAGCGACGACCACGGCCTGATGACCTGCGACGCGAAGCTCAAGGAAGCGGGCAACGTCGATCTCGTCGTCACCGCGAAGGACGGCGAAGGCCATGCATCGACGGCCGCGACGTCTGTGTGGGTCACACGTGAGGAAGACCTGTGGTTCGGCGGCCAAAACACCGACCGTATCGACGTGCTGCCCGAAAAGAGCGCGTACGAACCCGGCGAAACGGCGCGCTTCCAGGTGCGCATGCCCTTCCGCTTCGCGACGGCGCTCGTCGCCGTCGAGCGTGAAGGGATCGTAGAAACGCATGTCGTGAAACTGGACGGCAAGGACCCGACCGTCGAGCTGAAAGTGAGCGAAGCGTGGGGGCCGAACGTGTATGTGTCGGTGCTCGCGCTGCGCGGACGCGTCCGCGAAGTGCCGTGGTACTCGTTCTTCACGTGGGGCTGGAAAGCGCCGCTCGAATGGGCGCGCGCGTTCTGGTACGAAGGTCGCTACTACGAAGCGCCGACGCCGCTCGTCGATCTGTCGAAGCCCGCGTTCCGCTACGGCCTCGCCGAGATCAAGGTCGGCACGGCCGCGCATAAACTCGCCGTGACAGTCACGCCGGACGCGAAGTCATACACGGTGCGCGGCAAGGCGCATGTGAAGCTGCGCGTGCAGATGCCGGGCGGCAAGCCCGCGCCCGCGGGCACGCAGATCGCCGTCGCCGCCGTCGACGAAGCGCTGCTCGAACTGATGCCGAACAACAGCTGGGACGTGCTCGACGCGATGCTGCAACGGCGCGCGTACGGCGTCGAAACGTCGACCGCGCAGATGGAGATCGTCGGACGCCGGCACTTCGGCCGCAAGGCCGTGCCCGCGGGCGGCGGTGGCGGACACAGTTCGACGCGCGAACTGTTCGACACGCTGCTGCTCTGGAACCCACGCGTGACGCTCGACGCGAACGGCGAAGCATCCGTCGACGTGCCGCTCAACGACGCGTTGACGAGCTTCCGTATCGTGGCGATCGCGGCCGTCGGCGACGGCACCTTCGGCACGGGCAGCACGTCGATCCGCAGCACGCAAGACCTGCAACTGATCTCCGGCTTGCCGCCGCTGGTGCGCGAAGGCGACCAGTTCCGAGCGCAGTTCACGGTACGCAACACGACCACGCGTGCGATGAAAGTGGTCGTCACGCCAAACGTGCCGGGCCTGTCGTTGCAAGCGCAAACCGTTGATATCGCCGCCGATTCGGCACGCGAAGTCGCATGGACGGTCTCGCCTCCCGACGGTCTTTCAGAGGCGAACCCGGCAGCGTTGACCTGGAACATCAGCGCGACGGAACAAGGCGCCTCGCACGCGACGGACGCGCTCAAGGTCACGCAGCGTGTGACGGCCGCCATTCCGATCACCGTGCAGCAGGCGACGCTCACGCAAGTCGACGGCACGTTCTCGCTGCCCGTCGCCGCGCCGCCGAACGCGACGACGACGCACGCGGGCGCGCTGCGCGGCGGCATCGCGGTGTCGCTGCAATCGAAGCTGTCGGACGGCATGCCCGGCGTGCGCCGCTGGTTCGAGCGCTATCCGTATAGCTGCCTTGAACAGCAGACATCGGTTGCGCTCGGCTTGCGCGACGCGGCGCGCTGGCAAGGCGTGCTGGCGCGCATGCCCGTCTATCTCGACAAGGACGGTCTCGCCAACTACTTCCCGCCTGGCGACGATAGCGGCAACACGGGCAGCACCACGCTCACCGCGTATCTGCTGTCCGTCACCGACGAAGCCGCGAAACTCGACCCGCGCTTCGCGTTGCCCGACGACCTACGCGCGAAGCTCGAAGGCGGTCTGGTGAACTTCGTCGAAGGCCGGCTCGAACGCAACGTCTGGGCGCCGCGCAAGGACCTCGATCTGCGCAAGCTCGCCGCGCTCGAAGCGCTGTCGCGTCACGGCGCCGCCCGCGCGAGCATGCTCGGTTCGATCGAAATCGCGCCGAACCAGTGGCCGACCTCGGCCGTGCTCGACTACTACGCGGTGCTGTCGCGCGTGAAGGACATTCCACAGCGCGACGAAAAGCTCGCGCAGGTCGAGCAGATCATCCGCGCGCGGCTAACGTATCAGGGCACGCGTCTCACCTTCTCGACGGCCGACAACGACGATCTGTGGTGGCTGATGTCGGGCACGGAAACCAACGCGGCGCGCACGGCGCTGACGTTCGTCGATATGCCCGGCTGGAAGGACGAGATGCCGCGGCTCGTCGCGGGGATGCTCGCACTGCAGAAGAACGGCGCATGGCAGACGACGACGGCTAACCTGTGGGGATCGATCGCCGTGCAGCGCTTCTCGCAGGTATTCGAGAGCGTGCCTGTGACGGGGCAAACGAAGCTGCAACTCGGCTCGACGGACAAGACGATTTCGTGGAGCCAGCCCGCCGCTGCCGCCGCAAACTATGCGTCCGCAACGGCCATCACGAAGACGGCCGACACGCGCAGTCAGTTGCTGCCGTGGCCGCCCGAAACGCGCAGCGCGCCCGTGTCCCTGACGCTCACGCATGACGGCACGGGCAAGCCGTGGGCCACGATCGAAAGCCTCGCCGCTGTCGCGTTGAAGGCGCCGTTCGCCGCCGGCTACCGGATCACGAAGACGGTCACACCTGTCGATCCCGCCGTGAAGGGCGTGACCACGCGCGGCGATATCGTGCGCGTGCATCTGGATATCGACGCGCAGACGGACATGACCTGGGTCGTCGTCAATGACCCCGTTCCGGCGGGCGCGACGATACTCGGCTCGGGCCTCGGCCGCGATTCGGAAGCCGCGACACAAGGCGAGAAGTCGAAGGGCGAGGCGTGGCCGGCATTTGTCGAGCGCGGTTTCGACGGCTATCGCGCGTACTACGATTATGTGCCGAAGGGCAAGTTCTCGATCGAGTACACGGTGCGGCTGAACAACGTCGGCACCTTCGGCCTGCCGCCGACGCGCGTCGAAGCGCTCTACGCGCCGTCGACATTCGGTGTGCTGCCGAATGCACCCGTCGTCGTGAAGCCGGCAACGGCTGCGAAGTAAGGAGAACGCGTGATGCGCGCCTGGACCAATGCGATGAGCCGCCACACGCCGCCGAACCGGCCGTGGCGCATCGCGTTCACGTTCGTGCGCATCGCGCTATGCGTTCTGTTGCTCGCCGAACCCCTCGCCGCGCACGCGCTGCCTACATTCGACGACGTGCGCGCGCAATGGCGCAGCTCCGACTGGCTGCTGCTATCGCGCGACGGCGTGCCGCTGCAACGCACCCGCATCGACAAAACCGAGCGGCGCGGCGACTGGGTCGCGCTCGCGGACGTCTCGCCGGCGCTGCGCGAAGCGATCGTCGTATCGGAAGACAAGCGCTTTTACGAACACAGCGGCGTCGACTGGCGCGGCGCGGCGGCCGCCGCGTGGGCGAACCTGTGGAACACGCGCACGCGCGGCGCATCGACGGTCACGATGCAGTTGACAGGTCTGCTCAACGACGATCGTGAACGTTCGGGGCAACGCTCGATCGCGCAGAAGGCGAATCAGGCCGTCAGCGCGCTGTGGCTCGAACATACGTGGCGCAAGGATCAGATTCTCGAAGCGTATCTGAACCTCGTGCCGTTTCGCGGCGAGACGATTGGCCTGTCCGCGCTGTCGATCACGCTGTTCGGCAAGGCGCCTTCCGGTCTCGACGAGCGCGAAGCCGCCGTCGCCGCTGCGCTGATCCGCGCGCCGAATGCCTCATACGCGAAGGTCGGCGAACGCGCGTGCCGCATCTTGCGCGACATGAACGCGCCCGAGCGCTGCGCTAACCTCACTGCCTTCGTGCAACTCGCGTTCGCGCGCCCTGCTCCCGCCTTGCTGTCCGTCTCGCCCGATGCGCCGACGCTCGCGCCGCATTTCGCGCGGCGCATCGCGAGCGAAACGCATCCCGTTGCGGGCGCACGCGTGACCAGTACGCTCGATGCAAAGCTCCAGCGCTTCGCAAGCGATACGCTCACGCGCACGCTGATCGAACTCAACGCGCCCGCGCATCCGCGCAACGTGCATGACGGTGCCGTCGTCGTGCTCGATAACGCGACGGGCGAAGCGTTGGCGTGGGTCGGCTCGTCGGGCGGACTGTCGGGCGCGCGCGACGTCGATGCCGTGCTGGCGCGCCGCCAGGCGGGCTCGACGCTCAAGCCGTTCCTCTACGCGCAGGCCATCGACGAACGGCGGCTCACCACGGCCTCGCTGCTCGACGACGCGCCGCTCGATCTCGCGGCGGGCGGCGGCCTGTATATACCTCAAAACTACGACAAGGACTTCAAGGGCTGGGTCAGCGTGCGCACGGCGCTCGGCTCGTCGCTGAACGTGCCTGCCGTGCGCACGCTCGTGATGGTCACGCCGCATCGCTTTGCGAAGACGCTCACCGCGCTAGGCTTGCCGCTCGAACAAAGCGGCGACTACTACGGCTATTCGCTCGCGCTCGGCAGCGCCGATGTGACGCTGCTGTCGCTGACCAATGCGTATCGGGCGCTCGCCAACAACGGCGTCGCGGCGCCGACTTTCGATCTGCCGCGCCGTGCGCCGTCCGCTGCGCCTTCGCAGCAACGCGTCTTCAGCGCCGACGCGAGCTACATCATCACGACCGTGCTGTCGGACAACAACGCGCGCACGCGCACCTTCGGCTTCGACAGCCCGCTCGCGACGCGCTTTTTCTCGGCGGTGAAGACGGGCACCAGCAAGGATATGCGCGACAACTGGACGGTCGGGTATACGTCGCGCTACACGGTCGGCGTATGGGTCGGCAACGCGGACGGCCAGCCCATGTGGGACGTGTCCGGCGTGACGGGCGCCGCGCCGATCTGGGCCGCGATCGTCGGCTATCTGCACCGGCGCGTGCCGAGCGTCGAGCCGCGCGCGCCGGCAGGTGTCGTGCAGGCGCGCGTGAACTTCGACGGCAATATCGAGCCCGCGCGCAACGAATGGTTCGTCGACGGCACGCAAACGCAGACAGTCGGACTGGCCGCGAATGCCATTTCAACGGACAACGCGAGCGGCATAGCGCGCGCGGCGCACGCATCGGGCAAAACGGCCGCGTCGTCTTCGAATGCCGCGCCGCGCATCGGCTCGCCAACAGACGGCACGCTGTTCGCGCTCGACCCCGACATTCCCGCCACGCGTCAGCGCATCGTGTTCGAACGCGCGAACGGCTCGTCCGGGCGCGCCAGCTGGCGCCTCGACGGCAAGCCGCTTGGCCGCGACGAACGCGTGCTGTGGCTGCCGTGGCCGGGCCGGCATGTGCTCGAACTCGTCAATGCGGATGGATCGAGCGCCGATTCGGTGCGCTTCGAAGTGCGCGGCGCGATCGCGCACCAGGCCGCGCCGCCGCGCGCCGGCAAGCCGGGTACGGCACGCGGCCGTGCGGCGTCACAACCGTCTCCAACTCCCCTGACATCCACACTGCAAGACAGCACAACGAACGGGCAAAAGCTTTAAATTTGGTGAGTTCGCATTGCCTTGTCATCATCCGAACGGTATAAATCGGCCGATTCGCGCCTCGTCTCGCGCCGTTCGGTGAAAGAGGACAGTAAATTGTCCTATGCTTGAACGCAGTGCTTGCTCAAATGAAAGCGTCGTCCGTTCCCGGCTACCTGTTTGCCCTCAATGGAGTGATTGCCATGTTGAAAAAGCTGTTGATGTTGTTCGTCGCGCTTGTCCTGTCGCTGTCGGCGGGATTCGCGGCCGCTGTCGAAGTCAATTCCGCCGACCAGGCCGCGCTTGAATCGGTCAAAGGCATCGGCCCCGCCCACGCCAAGGCGATCATCGACGAACGCACCAAGAACGGCCCGTTCAAGGATGCCGACGATCTCGCCAACCGGGTCAAGGGCATCGGTCAAAAGTCGGTGAAGAATCTCGAAGCGGCTGGCCTGACGATCAACGGCTCGTCCGCGCCGCCGACAGGCGCACCCGCCAAAGCGCCGGCGGGCACGATGTCGAAGTCCACGCCCGCGCCCGCCGCGACCACGGCGCAAACGCCGGCGCCTGCCGACGCCGCTTCCGGCGGCAAGGCGTCCAAGTCGAAGAAGAAGAGCACGGCTGACGCCGCTGCGGCATCGGCGCCCGCTGCTACGGCGGCTTCCGCGCCTGCTACGGCGTCGGACACGACCGCTTCGAAATCGAAGAAATCGAAGAAGAGCAAGGCCGCGTCCGCTGCGTCGGGCGTATAAGGACGCGCACTCCAGCAGCGTCCAGTGGCCGCACTGCCTCACGCCTATATCAACGGCCGTTGCTGTCACTATTGGTGCCGCGCTTCGCGCGGCGTTTCGTTCCCCGCCGGCGCACGCTTCACACGCGTCGCACCGGCTTCTCAAGAGAGATTGTCATGAGCCTACTCGACTCCCTCGGTTCCATGCTCGGCGGCGGCAACTCGCCGCAAGGCGGCGGCCAGGCGGCGCTGATTTCCGCCGCGCTCGAATTCGTCAACAACCAGCCGGGCGGCCTGAACGGCCTGATCCAGCGCTTCCAGCAAAACGGCGCGGGCGACATCATCAGTTCGTGGGTCGGCACGGGCGAAAACCAGCCGATCGCCGCCGACACGCTGCATAACGTGCTCGGCTCCGAAACCGTAACCAATATCGCGGCGAAGGCCGGCGTCGAGCCGTCGATGGTGACGGGCCTGCTGTCGCAAGTGCTGCCGCACGTGATCAACGCGGCGACGCCGAATGGCGAAGTGCCCGCCGACGGCAAGCTCGATGCAGGCGGCGTGTCTGGAGCGTTGGGCGCGCTCGGCCAGATCGCGGGGCTGTTTGGCAACAAGAACGCCTGAACGCAGCCGTTCGTTACGCGCGGCCTCGTTGAAGCGCCGCGCATGAAAAAAGGGCAACGAATCGCTTCGTTGCCCTTTTTGTTTTTCATCCGGAACGGATGCGTCGAGCTTCGACGCTCCGTTCCCTTGCCGCTTTAGTGAACCACCCTGTCGAACACGAGCTTGCCGTTGTCCACCTCGACGGGGATCACGTCCTTCGGACCGAACTTGCCGGACAGAATCAGCTTCGCGACCGGGTTCTCGATCTCCTGCTGGATCGCGCGCTTCAACGGCCGCGCGCCGAACAGCGGGTCGTAACCGACCTTGCCGATCAACTCCAGCGCCGCATCCGACACGACCAGTTGCATGTCGAGCTTCGCGAGCCGCTCGTGAACGCGTTCCAGCTGAATCTTCGCGATCGACTGGATGTTCGAGCGATCGAGTGCATGGAACACGACAACGTCGTCGATCCGGTTCAGGAATTCCGGCCGGAAATGCAGCTTCACTTCTTCCCAGACGGCATCCTTCACGGCTTCTTCAGGCTGGCCGACCATCGACTGGATGACCTGCGAACCGAGGTTCGACGTCATCACGATCACCGTGTTCTTGAAGTCCACGGTGCGGCCCTGGCCATCCGTCATACGGCCGTCGTCCAGCACTTGCAGCAGCACGTTGAAGACGTCCGGGTGCGCCTTCTCGATCTCGTCGAGCAGGATCACGCTGTACGGCTTGCGGCGCACGGCTTCCGTCAGATAGCCACCCTCTTCGTAACCGACGTAGCCCGGCGGCGCGCCGATCAGACGTGCGACGCTGTGCTTCTCCATGAACTCGCTCATGTCGATGCGGATGAGGTGATCTTCCGCGTCGAACAGGAACGCCGCGAGCGCCTTGCACAACTCCGTCTTGCCGACACCCGTCGGCCCCAGGAACAGGAACGAGCCATACGGACGGTTCGGGTCCGACAGACCTGCGCGCGAACGGCGGATCGCATCGGCGACGGCGCTGATCGCTTCATCCTGGCCGACCACGCGCTGATGCAGCTTCTCTTCGATCTGCAGCAGCTTCTCGCGCTCGCCTTGCATCATCCGCGACACGGGAATGCCCGTCGCGCGCGACACGACTTCCGCAATTTCTTCGGCGCCGACCTGGGTGCGCAACAGGCGCGGACGCGTCGGATTGTTCTGCTCTTCCGCCTCGGCCTTGGTGACCGCTTTCAGTTGCGCATCGAGTTGCGGCAGCTTGCCGTACTGAAGCTCAGCAACCTTCTCCAGCTTGCCTTCGCGTTGCAGACGCGTGATTTCCGCTCGCGTCTTCTCGATCTCTTCCTTCAGCTGCGCGCTGCCCTGCACGGCCGCTTTTTCCGCCGTCCAGATTTCTTCGAGATCCGAATATTCGCGGTCGAGCCGCTCGATTTCTTCCTCGATCAGTTGCAGGCGCTTCTGCGACGCTTCGTCTTTCTCCTTCTTGACGGCCTCGCGTTCGATCTTCAACTGGATGCGGCGACGATCGAGCCGGTCCATCTCCTCGGGCTTCGAGTCGATTTCCATCTTGATCTTCGACGCCGCTTCGTCGATCAGGTCGATCGCCTTGTCCGGCAAGAAACGGTCAGTGATGTAGCGATGCGACAGTTCCGCCGCCGCGACGATCGCCGGGTCGGTGATATCGACGCCGTGGTGTAGCTCATAGCGCTCCTGCAAGCCGCGCAGGATCGCGATGGTCGCTTCGACGCTCGGCTCGTCGACGAGCACCTTCTGGAAGCGGCGCTCCAGCGCGGCATCCTTTTCGATGTACTTGCGATATTCGTCGAGCGTGGTCGCGCCGACGCAATGCAGCTCGCCGCGCGACAGCGCCGGCTTCAGCATGTTGCCCGCGTCCATCGCGCCTTCCGCCTTGCCCGCGCCAACCATCGTATGAATTTCGTCGATGAAGACGATGGTCTGGCCTTCGTCTTTCGCGATGTCGTTCAGCACGGCCTTCAGCCGCTCCTCGAACTCGCCGCGATACTTCGCGCCGGCGAGCAACGCCGCCATGTCGAGCGACAGCACGCGCTTGCCCTTGAGCGTCTCGGGCACTTCACCGTTGACGATGCGCTGCGCGAGACCTTCGACGATCGCCGTCTTGCCGACACCCGGCTCGCCGATCAGCACCGGGTTGTTCTTGGTGCGGCGCTGCAGAATCTGGATCGAGCGGCGGATTTCGTCGTCACGGCCGATCACCGGGTCGAGCTTGCCCGCGCGGGCGCGCTCGGTCAGGTCGATCGTGTATTTCTTCAGCGCTTCGCGCTGGCTTTCGGCGTCCTGGCTATGCACTTGCGCGCCGCCCCGCACGGCCACGATGGCCGCTTCGAGCGACTTGCGCGACAGGCCGTGTTCGCGCGCGAGACGGCCCGCTTCGCCTTTGTCATCGGCGATCGCGAGCAGGAACATTTCGCTCGCGATGTAGGTGTCGTTGATCTTCTGCGCTTCCTTGTCGGCCTGGTTCAACAGACCGGTAAGATCGCGGCCGATCTGCACATTGCCGTCCGTGCCGCGTACTTGCGGCAGGCGAGTGATGGCGTCAGCGAGCGACGTTTGCAGCGCCTGCACGTGAACGCCGGCGCGCGACAGCAGCGAGCGCGCGGAGCCGTCCTGCTGCGCGACGAGGGCCGCTAGCAGGTGAACCGGCTCGATGTACTGATTGTCATGACCGACGGCAAGGCTTTGCGCATCGGCTAACGCTTCCTGGAATTTAGTGGTGAGTTTGTCGACTCTCATCTAGGAGACCTCCAATTTCGATTACCACCAAAATGAGGCGTTTTCTGCCAGTTTCAAGCGCTTTTTTGCATCAGGGAGAGAGAATTTACACGCCAGCGGCACGATCGTGCGGGACGCGTGAACGGCGCCAGAAGTCCGTCGACACAGCCGAGTGTAGCCCGGCGCAGGATCGGACGAAAGCAAGGTACGGGGCAGGACGCGCGACCCGGCGCGGATAGCCGGCGGGCAGTTGGGCGACTCGCGAGCGCAGGCCGGCCCAGGCCTGCGGGCGTGCTCCGCGCGTGGTACGCCGGAGCGGACGAGCGTTCGGTGACGCCGCCGGGCGGCGGCGCGCCCGGCCTGCTTTCTCCGACCCGGGCGCTCAGGTGCCCGTCGACACAGCGGGCACGATCGGCACGATGGTCGCCGATGGCTTCAATCCGAGCAGCGACATCAGCGGCGACGCCGGCTCGGCGATATCGCGGATGGTATAGCTGTCGAGTTCGCGGAAGAAGGCCGAGCGCGCGGATTCGAGGATGCCCTTCAGCCGGCATTGCGACTGAATGACACATTCGCGATGCACGCCGCTGGTGTCGGTGCCGTTGAAGCACGAGACCAGCGCAAAGTCGTTCTCGGCCGCCCGTACCACTTCGCCGACGGTCAGCGACGACGAATGTTCGTACAGCCGTAGACCGCCGTTGCGCCCCCGTACGGTCTCGACCCAGCCAAGTTCGGCGAGCCGCTGAACCACCTTCATCAGATGGTTCTTCGATATGCCATATGCATCGGAGATGTCTTGTATTGTTGCCAGTCCTTCGGAACGAACCGCGAGGTAAAGCAGCACGCGCAGCGAGTAATCGGTATAGTCTGTGAGTCTCATTGAAAGGCAAATTGCGACGGAGTCAGCGTGCGGAATGTTCACGCCGGCTCCACTAACGCCGGTACTGCTGCGCAATAACATGCGTACATAACACATCTTATTGCGACGTTTATCTCGTTATTTCGCGTAACTATAAACGGTAACTTTCCTTTTAAGCGCACTTTTTCTGATTTTAGAGCGCGTCTGGCTAAAACGTTTGCGATGACGCGTTTGCCCCGACTCACTTTTGTTCCAGATATGAAGTCCGATATTTCTTCAGATATTCCCGCTATCGAACGACTCGCCACGCGTTACGCCGAACCCACCGAGGACAACATCCGCGAGTTGGTCTACGCGTTCTACGACCGCGTGCGCGCCGACGCGCTGCTCGGCCCCGCCTTCGAGCAGAAGCTCGCCGGGCGCTGGGATGAGCATCTGCCGAAGATGTGCGTGTTTTGGGGATCGCTGGCGCTGGGCGCGAAGCAGTATCGCGGCAACGTGCAACAGGCGCACATGCCGCTCGCGGGCCTCGAGCCGCGCCACTTCAGCCGCTGGCTGTTTCTGTTCCTGGACACGGTCGAGTCACGTTACGAACCCGCGGCGGCCGTGCGCTTCATGGAACCCGCGCTGCGTATCGCGCAGAGCCTGCAGTTGAGCAAGTTCGGCTGGGACTATCAGATTCCCGCCGAGCAGCAGGATTTACTGGACCGTATCGCACCGCGCCGCCGGTCGCGCGAAGAGCACGCAGCCGAACATGCGCGGCCGCGCGGTGAGCCATTTCCGACGAAAATCATCGGTAAATCGCGCGACGACGATTAAGCTGATCGAACGGTCAGGATTAATCGGGTGATTCGAAAATTGGGACTTGAGAATCGTGATTTAACATTTCAACCGGGATTATCGCTTGCGCGTTATTTTTTGAAACGTTCAATGAATAACGCTTAATCCGGTTTCGAATTCCGCGCGAATTCAGCGCGAATTCAACGACTTCAGTCCCCAGCGCGCGAGTGCCTCGTCGTCGGCCACGCGCGCATCGACCCAGCGCTCGCCGCTTTCCGTCTTCTCTTTCTTCCAGAACGGCGCCTGGGTTTTCAGGTAGTCCATGACGAACTCGCACGACGCGAATGCGTTCCCGCGATGCTTCGACGTCGTCGCGACCAGCACGATCTGGTCGAGCGGCATCAGCTTGCCGACGCGATGCACGATCAGCACCTCGGTGCCCGGCCAGCGCTCGCGCGCCGCGTCGACGATCGCCTCCAGCGACTTCTCCGTCATGCCCGGATAGTGCTCAAGCTCCATTGTCTGGACGGTCTCGCCTTCGTTGATGTCGCGCACCGTGCCGACGAAGCACGCGACGGCGCCCACCTTCGGATTCTGCGCACGCAGCGCGGCCACTTCCGTCGACAGGTCGAAGTCTTCTGTCTGGACTCGGACGGTCATATCGTTCCTCGCTGGCTACGTCAGCCGCCCGTGACGGGCGGAAAGAACGCGACTTCGCAGCCGTCGGTGATACGCGTGCCCGCATCCGTCATCACGTGATTGCAAGCCATGCGCAGCGCGCGGCCTTCGGCGAGCGTCTCCGCCCACACGCCGCCGCGCACGCGCAGCCACGCGCGCACGTCGCCGACCGTCGCGATGCCCTCGGGCACGTCCACGGATTCGTCTGACTGGCCGAGCGCTTCACGCACGCTCGCGAAATATTTCAGCTGGATGTTCATCGTCGGTAACAACCCAATTGCGGCCCTTGGGGGCCGTCCTCAGTTCAGCAACTCGGAAAACGGGATGAAGCGCACGGTTTCGCCGGCGCTGATCGCATGATTCGGCGGATTGTCGATCAGGCCGTCGCCCCAGACCGTCGACGTCAGCACGGCGGAACTCTGGTTCGGGAACAGATCGAGGCCACCCGCGGCATTGACGCGTGCGCGCAGAAATTCGTTACGGCGATCGGCCTTTTGTTGCGTGAAATCGGCGCGCAGCGACAGCGCGCGCGGCGTCACCGTGCGCACGCCGGCGAGGCGCAGCAGGAACGGGCGCACGAACAGCAAAAACGTGGCGAAGGTCGAGACGGGATTACCCGGCAGGCCGATGAAGAAGGTTTCGTTCGAGCCGGTGTTTTGCGTATCGGGCGCCGCCGTGCGGCGAATCGCGCCGAACGCGAGCGGCTTGCCCGGCTTCATCGCGATCTGCCACATCGACAGACGCCCTTCCGCCTCGACGGCGGGCTTCACATGATCTTCCTCGCCCACTGACACGCCGCCGCACGTGAGGATCAGATCGTGAGCTTGCGCGGCTTCACGTAGCGTTTTGCGCGTTGCGTCGAGCTTGTCGGGCACGATGCCATAGTCGGTCACTTCACAGCCGAGCTTGTGCAGGAGGCCCGTCAGCGTGAAGCGGTTCGAGTTGTAGATTGCGCCGGGCTTGAGCGGCTCGCCGGGCATGGTCAGTTCGTCGCCCGTGAAGAAGACGGCGACTTTCACGCGCCGCACCACGTCCAGATTTGCGCAACCGACCGACGCCGCGAGGCCCAGCGCCTGCGGCGTGAGGCGCGTGCCCGCGGGCAGGATCGTCGCGCCTTTGTGGATGTCGGCGCCTTGCTGCGTGATCCATTCGCCTGTTTTCGGCGTGTGCAGGATCGTCACTTCGTCGCCGGCCGTTTCCGTCTGTTCCTGCATCACGATGGCATCGGCGCCGGGCGGTACCGTCGCGCCCGTGAAAATGCGCGCCGCCGTGCCCTCGGCGAGCGGTTGCGGCGCGTGACCCGCCGGGATGCGCTGCGAGATGGGCAGACGGCGCTCGCCCTGCGATAGCTCCGCGACGCGCACTGCGTAGCCGTCCATTGCGCTGGTGTTCATCGGCGGGACGTCGAGGGGCGAGATGACGTCGGAGGCGAGCACGCGGTTGATTGCTTCCAGGGTTGGCAGCGTTTCGTTGCCGGCGATTTGTGCGGCGGCGCCAAGGAGGGTCGCTAGCGCGTCAGCTGTCGAAAGCATCGGTGCGCGCGGCGCAGGTGATGGTGTGGACATCGGAGCGGATGAGGACGATTCGGAAAGAATCATTGTAGCGGGAGGGGGCGGCGTATGTAGTTGGCAGGTTTTTTTATATCTGCGATGCGGGGTGGTTTTGCGGGTTTTGCCGTTAGGTGGGTGGGCGTTGCCGGTCGAGGTTTTTAGCGTTTACGCTGGCATCTGCGCTATGCCTTCGTGCTTCAAGCGTCGCCATTCGGTGTTTTAGCGTTTGCGCTGGCATCCGCGATTTGCCTTCGCGGCGCGAGTGTTGGTTTGCGTTTGCTCGTGTTTGCGCTGGCATCCGCGATTCGTTAGCGTGCTTCAAGCGTCGCCCCTGTGCGGGGCGGCACCTACTTTTCTTTGCCGCCGCAAAGAAAAGTAGGCAAAAGAAAGCGGCTCACACCGCCAGTGCTAGTTTTTGCCTGAGGGCTCCCACAGGGTCTTACGCTTCACACGGCAGCCTTTCTGTTTGCGTGCGTTACCAACGCTTCGAATGAACGCCTCACCCGCTTCAAACACCCGTACAAGAGCGAACGGCAGCGACTGGTATGTGCCGCCCAGGTGGCAAACTGTGTGTAGGTTGTCGCGTCGTATAGCTTGGCGCTCTTACAGGGTGGAACGCGTGCGGTATCGGTCCGGAGTGAGGCGTGTGTGGCGCTACGGCCTACACACAGTTTGCCACCTGGGCGGCCGTGGACTCTCTGGCATGGCATGCGGCGACGCGGGGACATGAAGCGGGTGATGCGCACTGCAAGAGCGCTGGCAACGAACTTGAATCGAGAAGTTGCCGCGTGAAGTAAGGGACCGGTTGGGGGCCCTCAGGCAGGAAGAAATGTTGGCGGTGTGAGCCGCTTTCTTTTGCCTACTTTTCTTTGCGGCGGCAAAGAAAAGTAGGTGCCGCCCCGCACAGGGGCAACGTGTGAAGCACGCTAACGAAACGCGGATGCCAGTGAAAAGGCAAACGAACAGGGGCAACGCTTGAAGTACGAAGGCAAATCGCGGATGCCAGCACAAACGCCAAAACACCGCAACGCACGAAGCAAGAAGTCAAATCGCGGATGCCAGCGAAACCACCAGCAAACCAACCCACCCGCGCCGCGAAACCACTACCCCTGATGCGAGCACAAACCCCATCAGCGTCGCCGACAAAAACCCAACCCTTACCGGGTCCGCTCCGCTACAAACTCCTTCACCCGCTCCGCGTCATTCCCCAACACTTCAAACCGCTGCGGCAAATCCTCGATCCCACTGAAGGCCGCCGGCCGCTCCGGCTCCCGCTCGAGCGCTTCGCGAATCGTCTCGCCGAACTTGATCGGCTGCGCCGTCTCCAGCACGATCATCGGAATGCCTGCCTGCAGATGCTCACGCGCAACCTTCACGCCATCCGCAGTATGCGTATCAATCATCGTGTCGTATTGCTCGAACACATCGCGAATCGTATCGACGCGATCGTCGTGACTACTACGCCCGGAAACAAAACCGAACTCCTGCACACGCGCAAAATCACCGCTCGCCTGCAAATCGAATCCACCCTTCTCTTCGACGTCGCGGAACAACTGCAACACACGCTTCGGATCACGCCCAAGCAGATCGAAGACAAACCGCTCGAAGTTCGAAGCCTTCGAAATGTCCATGCTCGGGCTGCTGGTGTGATACGTCTCCGACGACTTGCGCACGCGATAAATCCCCGTACGGAAGAACTCGTCGAGCACATCGTTCTCATTGGTCGCGACCACGAGCTTTTCAACGGGCAAACCCATCATGCGCGCGATATGCCCCGCGCACACATTGCCGAAGTTACCCGACGGCACCGTGAACGACACGCGCTCGTCGTTGCTCCTGGTCGCCGCGAAGTAGCCCTTAAAGTAATACACAACCTGCGCAACGACCCGCGCCCAGTTGATCGAATTGACAGTGCCGATCTTCTGCTGCGCCTTGAACGCGTGATCGTTCGATACGGCCTTCACGATATCCTGGCAATCGTCGAATACACCCTCGATCGCGATGTTGAAGATGTTCGGGTCTTGCAGCGAATACATCTGCGCCGTCTGGAACGCGCTCATCTTCTTATGCGGCGACAGCATAAACACGCGAATGCCCTTCTTGCCGCGCATCGCGTATTCGGCCGCGCTGCCCGTATCGCCCGAGGTCGCGCCGAGAATGTTCAGCGTCTGCCCGTGCTTCGCGAGCGTGTACTCGAACAGGTTGCCGAGCAGTTGCATCGCCATGTCCTTGAACGCGAGCGTCGGACCGTTCGACAGTTCGAGCAGCGACAGGGGCGTGCCGCCTTCGACGCCAAGCGTCTTCAGCGGCGTGATCTGCGCAGCGTTCTCCTCGTCGCGCACGTTGCAGTACACCTGCGCCGTGTAAGTGCGGCGCGTGAGCTCGCGCAGGTCTTCATCGGGAATGTCGTCGCTGAATTTGCGCAGGATTTCGAACGCGAGGTCCGCGTACGGCAACGCGCGCCAGCGCGCGAGTTCATCCGCCGAGACCTTCGGATATTCGTTCGGCAAATATAAACCGCCATCCTTCGCGAGACCGCCGAGCAGGATGTCGGAGAACGTATGGCGCTCGCCGATACCGGCGCCGCGCGTGGAAATGTAATTCATGAACTAGCCTCTTTACGTGTGTGCGGTGCGTCAGTTCAGCGCTTCCATGCGCAGCTTCGTCACCTTCGACACGACCGTCTTCAGCGCCTCGATGTTCGCGATCGCCGCGTTGACGTTCTTTTCGACCGTCTCGTGTGTAATCAGGATGATGTCCGTCTCGCCCTTCTTCGATACGTCCACCTGCTCCGATTCCTTCTGCAGCAGCGCGTCGATCGAGATGCCCGTGTCGGCCAGAATGCGCGTGATGTCGGCCAGCACGCCCGTCACGTCGGCGACGCGCAAACGCAGGTAGTAGCCGCTCGTCACTTCGTCGATGGGCAGAATCGGCGTGCTCGACAGACGGTCCGGCTGGAATGCCAGATGCGGCACGCGATGCTCCGGGTCAGCCGTATGCAGGCGCGTCACGTCGACCAGATCGGCGACCACGGCGGAAGCCGTCGGCTCCGCGCCCGCGCCCTTGCCGTAATACAACGTCGTGCCGACGGCGTCGCCATGCACCACCACGGCGTTCATCGCGCCTTCCACGTTGGCGAGCAGACGCTTGGCAGGGATCAGCGTGGGATGCACGCGCAGTTCGATGCCGTTGTCGGCGCGGCGCGCGATACCCAGCAGCTTGATGCGGTAGCCGAGTTCTTCCGCATACTTGATGTCGATCGCGGCGAGCTTGCTGATGCCTTCAACGTAGGCCTTGTCGAACTGTACGGGCACGCCGAACGCGATTGCGCTCATGATCGTCGCCTTGTGCGCGGCGTCGACGCCTTCGATGTCGAAGGTCGGGTCGGCTTCCGCGTAGCCAAGTTCCTGCGCGGCCTTCAGCGCCGTCGCGAAGTCGAGGCCGCGGTCGCGCATCTCCGACAGAATGTAGTTCGTCGTGCCGTTGATGATGCCCGCGATGTACTGGATGCGGTTGGCCGTCAGGCCTTCGCGCAGCGCCTTGATGATCGGGATGCCGCCCGCGACGGCCGCCTCGAACGCGACCATCACGCCGTTGGCGCGCGCCGCTTCGAAAATTTCCGTGCCGTGTACGGCGAGCAGCGCCTTGTTGGCCGTCACGACATGCTTGCGGTTCTTGATCGCGCGCAGCACGAGTTCGCGCGCGATGCCCGTGCCGCCGATCATTTCAGCGACGATGTCGATAGTGGGATCGTCGACGACCGAACCGAAGTCGTCGGTAATCGCGACCGTGCCCGCTTCGCTGCCGAGCGCGGCTGTTGCCTTGGCGGGATTGCGCACGGCAATGCGCGCAATCTCGATGCCGCGGCCCGCGCGTCGGTTGATTTCTTCCTGGTTGCGGCGCAGTACCGTGAAGGTGCCGCTGCCTACCGTGCCGAAGCCCAGCAGTCCAACTTTGATCGGTTCCATGCAGCGTGTGTGTCGAGTGAGAGATTGGTAAATCGGTTCGGGCGCGGAGGGTCCGCGCTCAGGCCGCGTGGCGTTTGCGATAGCCGTCGAGGAAGCGCGCGATCCGGTGGATCGAATCGGCGAGATCGTCGACGTTCGGCAGGAACACGACGCGGAAGTGATCCGGCGTTTTCCAGTTGAAGCCGCTGCCCTGCACCAGCAGCACGCGCTCCTCCAGCAGCAGATCCAGAATGAACTGCTGGTCGTTTTCGATCGGGTACAGCTTCGGGTCCAGACGCGGGAACATGTACAGGGCCGCCTCGGGCTTCACGCAGGTGACGCCGGGAATCGCCGTCAGCATGTCGTACGCGAGTTCGCGCTGCTTGTACAGCCGGCCGCCGGGTGCGATCAGCTCGTTGATGCTCTGATAGCCGCCCAGCGCCGTCTGGATCGCATACTGGCCGGGGACGTTCGGGCACAGGCGCATCGACGCCAGAATGCCGAGCCCTTCGAAATAATCTTTCGCGCGGCGGCGGTTTTCGCCCGTCAGCCCCGACACCCACATCCAGCCCGCGCGGTAGCCGCACGAGCGGTAGCTCTTCGACAGGCTGTTGAAGGTGACCGTGAGCACGTCTTCGGACAACGACGCCATCGACGTGTGCGTCTTGCCGTCATAGATGATCTTGTCGTAGACCTCGTCCGCGAAAATCACGAGGCCGTGCTCGCGCGCGATCGCAATCAGGCCGAGCAGCAGTTCGTCCGAGTACAGCGCGCCCGTCGGGTTGTTCGGGTTGATGACGACGAGCGCCTTCGTGTTCGGCGTGATCTTCGCGCGGATGTCGTCGAGGTCGGGCATCCATGCGTTCGACTCGTCGCAGATGTAGTGTACGGGCGTGCCGCCCGACAGGCTCACGCCTGCCGTCCACAGCGGATAGTCGGGCGCGGGCAGCAGCACTTCGTCGCCGTCGTTCAGGAGCGCCTGCAAGGCCATCACGATCAGTTCGGACGCGCCGTTGCCGATGTAGATGTCGTCCAGTTCGACGCCCACGACGCCCTTCTGCTGCGCGTAATGCATTATCGCCTTGCGCGCGGCGAATACGCCCTTCGAGTCCGAATAGCCCGACGACGTGGGCAGATTGCGGATCATGTCCTGGATGATTTCATCCGGCGCTTCGAAACCGAACGGCGCCAGATTGCCGATGTTCAGCTTGATGATGCGATGGCCCTCTTCTTCGAGGCGCTTCGCATGCTCGAGAACGGGCCCGCGAATGTCGTAGCAGACGTTCAACAGCTTGTTGGATTTAAGTATCGGTTTCACGACGGGCACTTCGTCCTGGGTAAATGAGCGGGACCACCGGGTGAGCGGGACCATGGAGCACTCGCCCCACGCAGCGGGCAAGCGATGAGACGGGATTGCGCGGCGGGCGGTCCCGGTCCGCGCGGCGCGGGCCGGACCGGCACCAAGCATGATACGGGACGTGGGCGGCGCGCGGCCGTCGGGGGCCGGACAGACGTTCGGGTAGCGCCTTTCGCCGACGCTTTCCGGGCAGCCCACGGGCATCCGCGGAGCACCCCGCGATACACCCCACTGGCTGCGGCGGGCGCGGTCGCCAGCCTTGCGGGCGCGGCTTGTGGCAGCGCGCGAACCTGAAGGGAGCCGCCGGGCGGCTAAAAAGTTATAATTTAGCGGATTTTGACCGACTTCCGCAATGCACCACGCAAGGCTCTGCAAGCCTGGAGCACGCGGCGGCAAGCGCCCGCCCACGCGCGCGGGGCGCCGAAGCCGCCGTTCGCGCGGGTGCCCGGAGTCTCGACTGTCCCTGTGGCATTGAACCCGAGCTTGCGCATGCCGGTCGAACCGCGACTGCATGTCTAACGACGACCACGGAAAACCAGTTTGAAATTACACCAGGATTCAAGCGGCGCCCTGAACACCGTCACGGGCTACGGCGCCGGCTATGTCGACATCAATCTCGAACGTCATACGGGCAGCATCATCGTGATGCCGGAAAGCCCCGTCATCAGCTGGCCTGTGTCGTCGTTCGAGGCCCTTTCGCCCGAGCACTTCGCGCTGCTGATCGAGCCCGCGCCGGAAGTCGTCATCTTCGGCAGCGGCGAACGCCTGCGATTTCCGCATCCGCGCCTCACGGCCGCGCTCGCCGCCCACCGGATCGGCGTCGAGACGATGGACTTCAAGGCCGCTTGCCGAACCTACAACATCCTGATGGCGGAAGGCCGCAAGGTCGCCGCCGCGCTGCTGATCGAAGGCTGAACGCTGCGTCTGCGCCCGCCCTTCCAGAAAACGCCGCGGCGTTTTTGGATTGGCTGTCTTGCGGATCAAGTACACTGCGCGGCCCGGCGCCCGAAAGCGGGCGATGGCAGGCGAAAGCGGGCCACGAAACACGCCACCAATCAGGTTGCATAAGGCTGCATAAGGTTGTGTTAAGGACCGCGCACGGACAATGCGCGCCGGCGGGCTGCGCAGCATCGGCTGCAGCGCAGCCGCGCCACGCCCAGCCCGCGCGCGCCCTGCGACACGCCGGCAGCGGAATTCGCGCTGCGCGCCGCCCCAACGCGCCGCAGCAAAGATTCCGTCCGAACGGAATAAGAAAGAAGCCGCGACAGCGGCGCCGACAAAGGTTGAAAAACACATGAACGACAAGCCGTCCGGGCTGACGCTCAATCGCACGACGGTCCTGCTGCTCGTGCTTACGCTCGCCGTGATCTGGTTCGTGCCGCTCGGCTGGCGTCATCTGCTGCCGAGCGACGAAGGCCGCTACGCGGAAATGGCGCGCGAAATGTTCGTCACCGGCGACTGGATCACGCCGCGCTACAACGGCTACAAGTACTTCGAGAAGCCGCCGCTGCAAACCTGGCTGAACGCGCTGTCGTTCGCGTGGTTCGGCATCGGCGAATGGCAGGCGCGCCTCTACACCGCGCTGACGGGCTTCGCGGGCGTGCTGCTGATCGGCTACACGGGCGCGCGCGTGTTCAATGTCGCGACGGGCTTCTTCGCCGCGCTCGTGCTTGCTAGCGCGCCGTACTGGTATCTGATGGGCCATTTCAACACGCTCGACATGGGCCTGTCGTTCTGGATGGAAGTCACGCTGTGCGCGCTGCTGCTCGCGCAGCGCCCGGGGCTCGCCGCGCGCGAGCAGCGGCTGTGGATGTGGCTCGTGTGGGCGTCGATGGCGCTCGCGGTGCTGTCCAAGGGCCTCGTCGGGCTGATCCTGCCGGGCGCCGTGCTCGTGCTGTACACGGTGGTCGCGCGCGATTGGGCGCTCTGGAAGCGTCTGTATCTCGTGAGCGGGCTGATCGTGTTTTTCGCGGTCGTCACGCCGTGGTTCGTGTTGGTGCAGGATCGCAACCCCGAATTCTTCAATTTCTTCTTCGTCGTCCAGCAGTTCAGGCGCTATCTGACGCCCGAGCAGAATCGCCCCGGCCCGCTCTGGTACTTCGTGCCCGTGATGCTGGTGGGCTTCCTGCCGTGGCTCTCGGTCACTTTTCAGAGCGCGCGGCATGCGCTGCGCATGCCGCGCCAGGCAAACGGCTTCGCGCCCGTCACGCTGCTGTTCGTGTGGACCGCGTTCATCTTCGTGTTCTTCAGCGCGTCGCATTCGAAGCTGCTGTCGTACACGCTGCCCATCGCGCCCGCGATCGCGCTCGTGATCGGCATGTATCTGCCCCTCGTCACGCGCGAGCAGTTTCACCGGCACCTGACGGGCTACGCGCTGTTCCTCGTGGCGGGCGGCTTCGGCGCCGTGTTTCTCGGGCGTCTTGGCGACCGGCGCAATCCGAATGCGCTGTACCTGGAATTCCGCACATGGGTGTTCGCGGCGCTCGCGATCGGGTTCGTGTTGACGCTCGTCGCGATCTGGATCAACCGGCGCAGGCGCGGCGCCTCGAGCGGCGCGCAGAACGGTCTGCCCGCTGGCGCCATGAACCCCACGCAGGGCACCGCAAGCGCGAACGCAACATCGACGGGCATCGTCGGTGCCGCGACGGCGTTCGGCATCGGCTGGGTGCTGCTCGCGACGATCGCCGGCACGGGCCACGACGCGTTCGGCCGGCTGTCGTCGGGCGCGCCGCTGGCGCCCGACGTCAAGGCGGCGCTCGCAAAGCTGCCCGCCGACACGCCGTTCTACTCGGTCGGCGTGCTCGATCACACGCTGCCTTTCTACATCGACCACACGATGATCATGGTCGAGCATGCGGACGAACTGGCGTTCGGCGTGTCGGTTGAACCGCAAAAATGGGTGCCGACGGTCCCGCAATGGGTCGAGCGCTGGAAGGCCGACCGCTACGCGTTGGCGCTGAT
The DNA here is from genome assembly GCF_002902925.1 of Paraburkholderia terrae. Taxonomy (GTDB): domain Bacteria; phylum Pseudomonadota; class Gammaproteobacteria; order Burkholderiales; family Burkholderiaceae; genus Paraburkholderia; species Paraburkholderia terrae. Next base: position 1,959,129 of record NZ_CP026111.1, read on the forward strand.
GTCGCCGGACCGATACAAGGAATTCAGCGAACAGCACCTGCCGATGACCGTCGTCGCGCGCGATTCGCGCCGCGTGATCGTCGAAAAGCCGCTTCCCGCTGAAGCAGGCGCCGCTTCGCAAGGCGCCGCGCCGGCCGCGGCTTCAGCGCCACAGCCGCAGCAATGACCTCCTCCCTCACTCGAACTATCCTTCGATGAACCCGATTTCGCTTTTCTGCATCCTCGCTGGCGTCGCGCTGAACGCGACGGCCCAACTGCTTCTGAAGGCCGGCACGAATGCCGTCGGCCATTTCGACTTCACGATGGCCAACATCATTCCGATCGGTTGGCGTATCGCGACGCAGCCGCCCATCGTCGGCGGCCTCGCCTGCTATGTGCTGAGCGTGGTCGTGTGGATCGTCGGGCTGTCGCGTGTGGACGTGTCGATTGCCTATCCGATGCTGTCGCTCGGCTATGTTGTGAACGCGTTCGCCGCGTGGTATCTGTTCGGCGAGGTGTTGTCGGCGCAACGCCTGATCGGCATTGGCGTAATCCTGGTCGGCGTGGTGCTCGTCGCGCGTAGCTGACGGCACGGCCTGCCGGCGCGGTCCGGACATAGAAGAAACGCCCCTGGCAAGCACGCCGGCGTCTGCTAACGTATTCCAAATTGTTTCGAGCGCTGGACATTGGAGCGGAACTCGCACATTATCGCCGCCGCATTCCGGCACTGATCAGCGCAGCCGCGGCAAATTAAGCTTAATGAAAGCTAAATGCCGGGCTTCGTTAAGAAAAGCAGCCAGTGACCCTTTTAAATATCGAGCAAAACCATCCATGACCCAGTCATCCGTTCCGTTTTTGCCGTTCGTCCGTCCCGAGATCGATGAAGAAACGATCCGCGGTGTTGTCGACGTGCTCCGCTCCGGCTGGATCACGACGGGCCCGCAGAACCAGGCGTTCGAAAAGGCATTGTCGGAATACTGCGGCGGCCGCCCGGTGCGTACGTTCAACTCGGGTACGGCGACGCTGGAAATCGGTCTGCGCATCGCGGGCGTCGGTGCCGGCGACGAAGTCATCACGACGCCGGCGTCGTGGGTATCGACCAGCAACGTGATCCTCGAAGTGGGCGCGACACCCGTGTTCGTCGATATCGACCCGGCCACGCGCAACATCGATCTGGATCTGATGGAAAAGGCGATCACGCCGCGCACCAAGGCGATCATTCCCGTGTTCCTGTCGGGCCTGCCCGTCGACATGGACCGCCTCTACGCAATCGCCCGCGCGCACAAGCTGCGCGTGATCGAAGACGCCGCGCAGGCGTTCGGCTCGACGTGGAACGGCGAGCGTATCGGCAAGCTCGGCGACATCGTGTCGTTCAGCTTCCACGCCAACAAGAACCTGACCTCGATCGAAGGCGGCGCGCTCGTGCTGAACAACGAGGAAGAAGCCGTCCTCGCGCAGAAATACCGGCTGCAGGGCATCGTGCGCACGGGTTTCGACGGCATGGATTGCGAATTGCTGGGTGGCAAGTACAACCTGACGGACGTCGCGGCGCGCGTCGGCCTCGGCCAGCTGCAGCATATCGAGCGCTTCAACGCGCAGCGCAGGAAGCTCGCGCACGCGTACTTCGATGGTTTCGAAGGCGGCGCAGCCGTGAAGCTCGGCATGGGCCTGCCGCTCGCGGACTTCGAAAACAGCAACTGGCACATGTTCCTCGTGACGCTGCCGCTCGGGCGCCTGTCGCTCAGCCGCGCAGGGTTCATGGAGCAGATGAAGGAACGCGGCATCGGCACGGGCACGCACTACCCGGCTATCCACCTGTTTTCGCTGTACCGCGCGATGGGCTACAAGGAGGGCATGTATCCGCATGCGGAGCACTATGGCGCGACCACGCTCACGCTGCCGCTCTTCACGCAGATGAATGAAGGCGACGTCGCGCGCGTGTGTCGCGCGGTCAACGAGATTTGCGAACAATACGGCCGATAATCTGGTCAATCAAGCGGTCAACCAAGCGGAAACCCAGCGGAAATGAATCAAACGGACCCACGCCCGGTCGCTCCCGAACTCTCGGTCATCATCCCCGTGTACAACGAGGAAGCGGGGCTCGGCGAGCTGTTCTCGCGCCTGTACCCGGCCCTCGACGCGCTCGGCACGGGCTACGAGGTGATCTTCATCAACGACGGCAGCCGCGACCGGTCGCCGGCGCTGCTCGCCGAGCAGTTCCGCGCCCGTCCCGACACCACGCGCGTGATCCTGCTGAACGGCAACTACGGGCAGCACATGGCGATTCTCGCGGGCTTCGAGCAGTCGCGCGGCCAGATCGTCGTCACGCTCGACGCCGACCTGCAGAATCCGCCTGAAGAAATCGGCAAGCTGTGCGCGAAGATGCGCGAAGGCTTCGATTACGTCGGCACGATCCGCATGCAGCGCCAGGACAGCCTGTGGCGACGCAAGGCGTCGCTCGTGATGAACCGGCTGCGCGAGCGCATCACGCGCATCAAGATGACCGACCAGGGCTGCATGCTGCGCGCGTACAGCCGCCATATCGTCGACACGATCAACCGCTGCGGCGAAATCAACACGTTCATCCCCGCGCTCGCCTACACCTTCGCGCAAAACCCCGTCGAGATCGACGTCGCGCACGAAGAGCGCTTCGCGGGCGAGTCGAAGTATTCGCTGTACAGCCTGATCCGCCTGAACTTCGACCTCGTGACGGGCTTTTCGGTCGTGCCGCTGCAATGGCTGTCGTTCATCGGCGTGATTCTTTCGATGGGCTCGGCGGCCCTGTTCGTGCTGCTGCTGATTCGCCGCTTCATCATCGGCGCGGAAGTGCAAGGCGTGTTCACGCTGTTCGCCATCACGTTCTTCATGCTCGGCGTGATCATCTTCGCGCTCGGGTTGCTTGGCGAATATATCGGCCGCATCTATCAGCAGGTGCGCGCGCGGCCGCGCTACCTGGTGCAGACCATCCTCGAACAACGCAACGGCGAGCCGGTTGCCGCGCAGCCGCGCCAGTCGGTCATCCCGGGCGTGCAGCCCGCGCCCGTCACGGGCGATGACCAGGGGCTCATCCGATGAAGCCGCGCGCCGTCGTTTTCGCGTATCACAACGTCGGCGTGCGCTGTCTGCAGGTGCTGCTCGCGCGCGGCGTCGACGTCGCGCTCGTCGTCACGCACGAAGACAGTCCCACGGAAAACATCTGGTTCGGCAGCGTCGCGTCGGTGGCAGCCGAGCACGGCATTCCCGTCGCCACGCCCGCCGATCCGAAGAGCCCTGAATTGCGCGCGCGCGTCGTCGAGGCGCGGCCGGACTTCATCTTCTCGTTCTATTACCGGCACATGTTGCCTGTCGATCTGCTGGCTGTAGCGCCGCGCGGCGCGTACAACATGCACGGCTCGCTGCTGCCGAAGTATCGCGGCCGCGTGCCGACCAACTGGGCCGTGCTGAACGGCGAAACCGAGACGGGCGCGACACTGCACGAGATGGCCGCGAAACCGGATGCCGGCGCGATCATTGCGCAGACGCCCGTGCCCATCCTGCCCGACGACACTGCCGCGCAGGTGTTCGACAAGGTCACCGTAGCCGCCGAGCAGACGCTGTGGCGCGCGCTGCCCGCGCTGCTCAAGGGCGAGGCGCCGCATCTGCCGAACGATCTCGCGCACGGCAGCTACTTCGGCGGACGCAAGCCGGAAGACGGGCGCATCGACTTCAGCCAGAGCGGCCAGCAGGTCTACAACCTGATTCGCGCCGTTGCGCCGCCGTATCCGGGAGCGTTTACGGAAATCGACGAAGAACGTTTCGTCGTCGCACGGGCGCGGCTTGCACCGCCCGGCGCGCCAGGCGGGGATTTGCCGCCCGGCATCCACGTAGGCGATAATGGCTTTTTTGCGACATGCGGCGACGGCCGCATTATCGTGATCCACGAATTGCGGCATCTGCGCGACGGCAACGAACGCGTCGTCACCCCCGCCGAATTCACCCAGCTCACTCAATCTTCCCGTAACACATGAAAAAAGTCCTGATTCTGGGTGTGAACGGCTTCATCGGCCATCACCTGTCCAAGCGCATTCTCGAAACGACCGATTGGGAAGTGTTCGGCATGGACATGCAGACCGAACGCCTCGGCGATCTCGTCAACCACGAGCGCATGCATTTCTTCGAGGGTGACATCACGATCAACAAGGAGTGGGTCGAGTATCACGTGAAGAAGTGCGACGTGATCCTGCCGCTGGTCGCGATCGCTACGCCCGCTACGTACGTGAAGCAGCCGCTGCGCGTGTTCGAACTGGACTTCGAGGCGAACCTGCCCATCGTCCGTTCGGCCGTGAAGTACGGCAAGCATCTCGTCTTCCCGTCGACGTCGGAAGTCTATGGCATGTGCTCCGACGAACAATTCGACCCGGACGAATCCGCCCTCACCTACGGCCCGATCAACAAGCCGCGCTGGATCTACGCGTGTTCGAAGCAGCTGATGGACCGCGTGATCTGGGGTTACGGCATGGAAGGCCTGAACTTCACGCTGTTCCGTCCGTTCAACTGGATCGGCCCGGGCCTCGACTCGATCTACACGCCGAAGGAAGGTTCGTCGCGCGTGGTCACGCAGTTCCTCGGTCATATCGTGCGCGGCGAGAACATCAGCCTCGTCGACGGCGGCGCGCAGAAGCGCGCGTTCACGGATATCGACGACGGCATCAGCGCGCTGATGAAGATCATCGATAACAAGGACGGCGTCGCGACGGGCAAGATCTATAACATCGGCAACCCGACCAACAACTTCTCGGTGCGCGAGCTCGCGCACAAGATGCTGGCGCTCGCCGCCGAATTCCCCGAGTACGCGGAAACGGCGAAGAAGGTGCAACTGGTCGAGACGTCGTCGGGTGCGTATTACGGCGCGGGCTATCAGGACGTGCAGAACCGCGTGCCGAAGATCGACAACACGATGCAGGAACTCTCCTGGGCGCCGCATTCGACCTTCGACGAAGCGCTGCGCAAGATTTTCGAAGCGTACCGCGGCCATGTCGCCGAAGCACGCGCCCTCGTCGAACAACAGTAAGGGCTGCCGCGCTTGGCTCTGATCGTCCTGAAGATCGATGTCGATACGCTGCGCGGCACGCGTGAAGGCGTGCCGAATCTCGCGCGTATCTTCGACCGCTACAAGGCGCGCGCCACGTTCCTGTTCAGCCTTGGCCCGGACCACACCGGTTGGGCGATGCGGCGCGTGCTGCGGCCAGGCTTTCTGAAGAAGGTGTCGCGCACGTCGGTGGTCGAGCATTACGGCGTGAAGCAGCTGATGTACGGCGTGCTGCTGCCCGGCCCCGACATCGGCGCGCGCGCCCGCTCCGAAATGCGCGCGATCCACGAAGCCGGCTTCGAATGCGGCATTCACACGTGGGATCACGTGTACTGGCAGGACAACGTGCGTTCGCGTCCGCGCGACTGGACCGTCGCGCAGATGCAGAAGAGCCACGACCGCTTTGGCGAGATCTTCGGCATGCCGCCCGTCACGCACGGCGCGGCCGGCTGGCAGATGAACGGCCATGCGTTCGAGCAGATCGACGCGTGGGGCATGCAGTACGCGTCCGATGGACGCGGGCATACGCCGTACTTCCCCGTGGTCGGCGGCCGCACGCTGACGCATGTGCAGATGCCGACCACGCTGCCTACGCTCGACGAAGTGCTGGGCATCGACGGCATCGACACGGACAACGTCGCTGCATGGATGCTCAAGCGCACGGAAAACAATCCGCACGATCAGGTGTTCACGCTGCACGCGGAGCTCGAGGGCCAGAAGCTTGCGCCCGTGTTCGAGCAACTGCTTGCCGGCTGGCGCGCTCAGGGCCACACGTTTGCCACGATGGGCGATTATCACGCCACGCTAGACCGTGACACACTGCCGTCGTACCCTGTGACGTGGGGCGAGATTCCGGGCCGTTCCGGCGAACTGATCGTTCAGCCCGACTAGCCGCACGGCGGCCGGGCATCATTCGACACGCGTTCGCCCAATGTCAAAGACCTCATTGCCGAACGCGCGACACGTCCCGAAGAACACCCAGCAACCCCGAAAGAAGGCGCTCAGGCGCGGCCCACGCCGCCGCCGACACCGATAACAACCGATAACAAACCGGAGGACCTCGTGCCCATCGCAGTCGATCAAGCCGTTCCCGATTTCACCGCCCCGGCTACGGGCGGCGACTTCACGCTGTCCAGCCTGCGCGGCAAAAAAGTGGTCGTGTATTTCTACCCGAAGGACAACACGCCCGGTTGCACGACGGAAGGACTGCAGTTCCGCGACCTGTATCCGAAGTTCAAGAAGGCGGGCGCGGAGATCATCGGTGTGTCGCGCGACAGCGTGCGTTCGCACGATAACTTCAAGGCCAAGCTGGAACTGCCGTTTACCTTGGTATCGGATCCGGACGAAACGCTGTGCACGCTCTTCGGCGTCATGAAATTGAAGAAAATGTATGGCAAAGAAGTACGGGGAATCGAGCGCTCCACATTCGTCATCGATGCTGAAGGCGTGCTGCGCCGCGAATGGCGCGGCGTGAAAGTGCCAGGTCACGTCGACGAGATTCTGGAGGCTGTACAAGCGCTTTGAGGCGCGTTATATTGGGCCGCAATGAGTGCCTGTTCACATACTTTTTTCCGCAGTTGCGCTGCAGATCGCGTCGTCGTCGCCGCTGGCAGTAAGGCAGTGACCCCGGCCATGAGGCGATCCATGAGGCGCAATGCGATGACCGAAGTTGAGCCGCTTGCCCCGTCTGCCGGGGCGGCGGCTTTTTTAATTGCGCGCAGCAGTTTGCGTCGTTCGCAGCGCACTTTCGTCAAGGAGCCGATCGAAGACCAGGCGAACCGGCATTACTAATCCGACACGCGCCACCGGACGCAAATTGCGGGCGCACGACGCACGACAGTTTGCGGCAGGCGGCGAAGAATTGTGACCCGCTTTACTCGAGGGAAACCATGCCTTTGCCTACCCCACCCAGCAAGCTCGGCAATCTGTTGCCGCCTGATGAATACACGGCGAAGCCTGCAAAGCCTGGTCGAAAACAGGCGTATGAAGGGGAGCAAGCCGCATCGGCCGAATATGGCCGCGCCAACGTCGCCGCACCGATGACGCACGCCGCCAACGCGGCCACCACGCTGCGCCCCGTTCACAGCGCCGCCGAGCCCGTTGCCGAAGCCACACCGTCCCGCAGTCGCAAGTCGAAGCAGACGGCCGCCTTGCTGCAGCCCGTCCCCGCCGCGCCCGCTGTCGCCCCCGCGACGGCAGCGCCTGTCGTCGCGCGTGGCAAGGGTTCTGCCGAAGCGGAAGCGCCCGCCGCAGCAAGCGCCAAGCCGACCCGCACCGGCACGAAGAAAGGCGCGACCAAGGGTGCGCAGGTGGAGGTTCGCAAGCTGTTCGTGCTCGACACCAACGTGCTGATGCACGATCCGACCTGCCTCTTCCGCTTCGAGGAACACGACGTCTATCTGCCCATGATGACGTTGGAAGAACTCGACAACCACAAGAAGGGGATGTCGGAAGTCGCGCGCAACGCACGTCAGGTGAGCCGCACGCTGGATTCGCTCGTCGCGAATGCGGGTGACATGTCGGAAGGCATTTCGCTCGCGCGTCTGGGCAGCCGGGAAGCGCTGGGACGCCTCTACTTCCAGACGAAGCTCACGCATATCGAGCCCGTCGAAGGCCTGCCGCAAGGCAAGGCGGACAACCAGATTCTCGGCGTCGTGCGCGCGCTGCAGCGCGACCGCGAGGACCGCCAGGTCGTGCTGGTGTCGAAAGACATCAACATGCGCATCAAGGCGCACGCGCTCGGCCTGCCCGCCGAAGACTACTTCAACGACCAGGTTCTCGAAGACAAGGATCTGCTCTACTCCGGCATCCGTCAGCTGGCGCCCGACTTCTGGACGAAGCACGCGAAGGACATGGAGAGCTGGCAGGACACCAAGACGGGCACCACGTACTACCGCGTGACGGGCCCGCAGTGCGCGTCGATGCTGGTCAACGAGTTCGTCTATCTGGAGCCGCAGAACGGCGAGCCGGCGTTCCACGCGATCGTGCGCGAGCTGAACGGCAAGACGGCGCTGTTGCAGACCCTGCGCGACTACGGCCACCACAAGAACAACGTGTGGGGCATCACGGCGCGCAACCGCGAGCAGAACTTCGCGCTGAACCTGCTCATGAATCCCGAGATCGACTTCGTCACGCTGCTCGGTCAGGCGGGTACCGGCAAGACGCTCGTCGCGCTGGCGGCGGGCCTCGCACAGGTGCTCGACGACAAGCGCTACAACGAGATCATCGTGACGCGCGCGACGGTTCCTGTCGGTGAAGACATCGGTTTTCTGCCAGGTACGGAAGAGGAAAAGATGCAGCCGTGGATGGGTGCATTCGACGACAACCTCGAAGTGCTGCAGAAAACGGATGACGCAGCGGGCGAATGGGGCCGCGCGGCGACCCAGGAACTGATCCGCTCGCGCCTGAAGATCAAGAGCATGAACTTCATGCGCGGCCGGACGTTCGTCGACAAGTATCTGATCATCGACGAGGCGCAAAACCTCACGCCGAAGCAGATGAAGACGCTCGTCACGCGCGCCGGTCCGGGTACGAAGATCATCTGTCTTGGCAACATCGCGCAGATCGATACGCCGTATCTGACGGAAGGCAGCTCGGGCCTCACGTATGTCGTCGATCGCTTCAAGGGCTGGGCGCACAGCGGGCATGTGACGCTGGCGCGCGGCGAGCGCTCGCGGCTGGCCGATTACGCGTCGGATATTCTCTAACGCGCTTTGTTTGCTGGTTCAGAAGCCGCTTCCGGTTCGCGCCGGAAGCGGCTTTTTCTTTGTGTTTCGCCTTTTCTGATTGCGATGCAATCGACATAGCGCCCGCCGCTCAAAATTGACATTTAGCGCGCAAACTTCAAGTAACCCATCAACATTTCTTGCGAGAGGCCCGTCGGACGGGCTACCATCGGGCATCATCGGTTTCCCGCGGGCGTCGTCGCTCGCCTTCGCTTTCATGCTTCGCCTCGCCCTGTCACTGCTGCTCGTCGCCCTGCTCGCCGCCTGCTCAGGCGCGCCGCAGAAGACCGTGCGCAGTTCGGGCGGATCGTATGCGTCGTCGGGCGGCGCGTATCGGACCACGCCACCGGGTTTCCCCCGTTTCGTCGATCACAGCATCGGGCGTGAGGAAATCTCCATTCAGGCGATGAGCCTCGTCGGCGTGCCCTATCGCTGGGGCGGCAATACGCCGGATAGCGGTTTCGATTGCAGCGGACTCGTACACTACGTCGTGCAGCGCGCGGCTTCCGTGAACCTGCCGCGCACGACGGCCGATATGAGCTCACGCGGCGATTCCATCGAACCCGACGAAATCGCGCCGGGCGATCTGATTTTCTTCAACACGACGGGGCGGCCGCATTCGCATGTCGGTATTTATGTCGGCAAGCTGCGTTTCGTGAACGCGCCGTCGACGGGCGGCACCGTGCGGCTCGACTATCTGACCAATCCCTACTGGGCGAAGCGCTTCGACGGCATTCGCCGGGTGGCGCCCGCGTTGAACAAGCCCACGACGACGCCGTTCGATGCACCGAGCTATGAGGCCGCGACGCCTGCATCTCCGGCGCCCGCCGTTGCAACGGTGGAAGCAGCGCCCAAACCGGCCGCGCCCGACGTCGGCGGCGGCGCGTACGGTTCGTCCCGCGGCGCTTACGTGGCGCAGACTCGCGCTCAACCCGCGCCCGTGGCGAATCAGGGCGTCGCCGCACCAGCCGCCACGACGGCCGCATCGGGCGATCAATTCGAACCGCCGCCTCCCGGCATGAGCGCCGCGCAGATGCAGGCGCGCGCAGCGGGCGCCATGTCGCCGACGCCGGTCGCTTCGCCGGCCGCCTCCACGCCCGCGGATGCCACGCCCTCGCGCGTCTACAGTGCCGCGCCATCGCCCGCTTCCGCCCCCGATGCCATCGACGCCGCCGCCGACGCCTACGAACCACCGCCTCCCGCCGCCGTAGCGGCGCGCCAGGCCCGCCAGGCGCAGTTCTCCGGCGACAGCCGCGAATCGGGCGGCGTACAGATCATGCGAGCATCGACGGCGTCGCGCCCCATTCCCGCGCCGACGCAAACCAACGACGACCCCATCGCGGGCTTCGCCAACTACTGATTCAGGCACGGGCCATTGACGCCCGATTCACCCGCGCCGCCGCACCTCTGCTATCTTTTGACGATATTTCCCCAATGGCAGGTGACGACGATGGATCTCGGGCTCAAAGACAAAGTGGTTCTGATAACGGGCGGCAGCAAGGGCATCGGACTCGCGTGTGCGCGGGCGTTCGCCATGGAGGGCGCCAAAGTCGCGATCGTGTCACGCGATCCCGCGAACCTCGCCCGCGCACGCGAGCAGCTTTCGAGCGAAGGGCTGCATGTACACCTGACGCGCGCCGATCTGCACGAGCCGCATAGCGCCGCCGACGTCGTCGAGGAAGCGACGAGCGCCGTCGGCCCGATCGACATCCTGATCAACAGCGCGGGCGCCGCGCGCCGCTACGACCCCGAATCGCTCGACGCCGCCGCCTTCAAGGCGACGATGGAAGCCAAATACTTCCCGTATATCTATCCGCAGCAGGAAGTGCTCAGGCGCATGGCCGAGCGCGTGAAGTCCGGCGCGGCGAAGGAGCCGGGAACGATCGTCAACATCATCGGCATGGGCGGCAAGATCGCGAGCGACATCCATATCGCGGGCGGCGCGGCCAACGCGGCGCTGATGCTCGCCACCGTCGGCCTCGCGCACTATTACGCGCGCTACGGCATCCGCATCAACGCGATCAATCCGGGCGCGACGTTGACGGAGCGTGTCGAAGAAGCCCTGCAACTGGAAGCGTCGCGCGAAGGAATCGAAACCGCCGAAGCACAGGCGCGCGGCGAGGCGCGCGTGCCGCTCGGACGTTTCGCGAAACCGGAGGAGATAGCCGACGTTGCTCTGTTTCTGGCGAGCCGCCGCGCGAGTTATGTGACGGGCGCGATCGTCCCGATGGATGGAGGCAGCACGCCGCTGATCTGAACGCGGCGCGCCATTTTTAAAGCAGCCTTACAGGAAGCGATGGCCGAGCCACCAGCCGGCCGCCGCGAGCACGGCAGACGCGGGAATCGTCAGCACCCACGCCCAGACGATATTGCCGGCGACGCCCCAGCGCACGGCCGACAGCTTCTGCGTCGCGCCGACGCCGACGATTGCGCCCGTGATCGTATGCGTCGTGGAGACGGGAATGCCGAGAAACGACGCGATGAACAGCGTGATCGCACCGCCCGTCTCCGCGCAGAAGCCGCCGACAGGCTTGAGCTTCGTGATCTTCTGGCCCATGGTCCGCACGATGCGCCAGCCGCCGAACAGCGTGCCGAGGCCCATCGACAGATAACACCCGCCGATCACCCACAGCGGCGGCGCGTCGGCCGCGGCCGACGCGTAGCCCGTCGCGATCAGCAGCATCCAGATGATGCCGATGGTTTTCTGCGCGTCGTTGCCGCCGTGACCGAGGCTGTACAGCCCCGCCGACACCAGTTGCAGACGCCGAAAACGCCGGTCGACCTTGCTGGGCGGCGTGCGGAAGTAGATCCACGACACCAGCAGCATGAAGAACGAGCCGAGCACGAAGCCGAGCAGCGGCGACACGATGATGAACGTGACCGTTTTCATCAGCCCGTCCCAGTTGAGCGCGGCCCAGCCGGATTTGGCGAGCGCCGAGCCCACCAGCCCGCCGATCAGCGCGTGCGACGAACTGGACGGAATGCCGTAGTACCAGGTGACGATGTTCCAGCCGATCGCGCCGACCAGCGCGCCGAACACGACGTAGTGATCGACGATGCCGGGGTCGATCGTGCCCTTGCCGACCGTCTGCGCGACTTTCAGGTGGAAGATGAAATACGCGATGACGTTGAACGCGGCGGCAAACGCGACGGCCTGTTGCGGCTTCAGCACGCCCGTCGAGACGACGGTGGCGATCGAGTTCGCCGCGTCGTGGAAGCCGTTCATGAAGTCGAAAACGAGCGCGACGACCACGAGCGTCGCGACCGCCCAGATAGCGAGTTGTATCGAATGCATCAGGCGTTTTCCAGCACGATGCCTTCGATGATGTTCGCCACGTCCTCACACTTGTCGGTGATCGACTCGAGCAGCTCGTAGATCGCCTTCAGCTTGATCAGCGTCTTGACGTCGTCCTCTTCGCGGAACAGCTTCGACATTGCCGAGCGCAGCACGCGGTCGGCGTCGGATTCCAGACGGTCGATGTCTTCGCACGCCTTCAGAATCTCGCGCGCCTGCTTCATGTCCGACAGCATGGCGACAGCCGCCTGCACGCGTTCGCAGCAAGCGGTCGAAATGTGCGCGAGCTGGCTCGCTTCCGACGTCACCGCCCGCACGTCGTACAGCGAAATGGCCGTGGCGACGTCCTCCATCAGGTCGAGGATGTCGTCCATCGTGGTGATCAGCTTGTGGATTTCGTCGCGGTCGAGCGGCGTGATGAAAGTCTTGTGCAGCAGATCGATGGTTTCGTGCGTCAGTTTGTCGGCCGCTTTTTCGGCCGTTTGCACGTTTTGCTTGTGGATCTCGGCGTCGCCGAGGTTGTCGATCAACAGTTCGAGTTCGTGGCTCCCCGCGACGATGTGCTTCGCGTGAGCGTTGAAGATTTCAAAAAATTTGCCCTCGGTGGGCATGAATCGACCGAACATTGGGGTCCCAGAAAATGGTCACGGTGGTGCTGTCATAAAACCGCAATATTGTACCGTTCCGGACCATTCCGGGTGTGACGCGGGGCCGTGTTTTGTGCGCGCGCGCAACGGCGGGCGCAACCCGGTGCCCCCGTTCACGTGGAGTGTGCTACTCGCTGCCGTAGAAATTCTGCGCGCCCGCAAAATTGTCGAACTTCGTGAATTGCCCGTGGAACGTGAGCCGAACTGGGCCGATCGGACCGTTACGCTGTTTGCCGATGATGATTTCGGCGGTGCCCTTGTCGGGGCTGTCCGGGTTGTAGACCTCGTCGCGGTAAATGAACAGGATCACGTCCGCGTCCTGCTCGATTGCACCCGATTCGCGCAGATCGGACATGATCGGTCGCTTGTTCGGGCGCTGTTCGAGACCGCGGTTCAGCTGTGACAGCGCGATCACGGGCACGTCGAGTTCTTTGGCGAGGCTTTTCAGCGAACGCGAGATTTCCGAAATTTCCGTCGCGCGATTTTCGCCCGACGACGAGCCGCTCATCAGCTGCAAGTAGTCGATGATGATGAGGCCGAGCTTGCCGCACTGGCGCGACAGACGCCGCGCGCGCGAGCGCAGTTCCATCGGGTTCAGGCCGCCCGTTTCGTCGATGAAAAGCTGCGCCTCGCTCATTTTCTGGACGGCATGCGTGAGCTTCGGCCAGTCTTCGTCCGTCAGGCGCCCGGTCCGCATGCGGTGCTGGTCGAGCCGGCCGACCGAGCCAAGCATACGCATGGTCAGTTGCGTGCCCGGCATTTCCATCGAGAACACGGCGACTGGCAAACCGTATTCGACGGCCACGTATTCGCCGATGTTCATCGAGAACGCTGTTTTACCCATCGACGGGCGCCCCGCCACGATGATCAACTCGCCGCCATGCATGCCCGAGGTCATCCGGTCGAGGTCGACGAAGCCCGTTGGCGTGCCCGTCACGTCGCTCGGATTGGCCGTGTGGTACAGCGTGTCGATGCGTTCGACGACCTGCGTCAGCAGCGGCCCGATTTCGAGGAAGCCCTGCGTGCCGCGCGCGCCGTCTTCGGCGATCGAGAACACCTTCGATTCCGCTTCGTCGAGCAGCTGGCGAACTTCCTTGCCTTGCGGATTGAAGGCATCGGCGGAAATTTCGTCGGCGACCGACACGAGCCGGCGCAGCACCGCACGATCCCGCACGATTTCCGCATAACGCCGGATGTTCGCCGCGCTCGGCGTGTTCTGCGCAAGCGCGTTCAGATACGCGAGCCCGCCCACCTCTTCGGCCTTGCCCGACGTGGTCAGCGCTTCATAGACGGTCACGACGTCGGCGGGACGCGTCGACGCGATCAGCCTGCCGATGTGCTCGAAAATGAGGCGGTGGTCGTAGCGGTAGAAATCGCTTTGCGAGAGGAAGTCGGCAATGCGGTCCCATGCGGCGTTGTCGAGCAGCAGACCGCCCAGCACCGATTGCTCGGCCTCGATGGAATGGGGCGGGACTTTCAGCGACTCGATTTGAGGATCTTTCGACGGTGCGTTCATGGGGTGGAATTATCAGGCAAAGTGGGACGGCGGGATAGCATCCTGAAAATCGAACCGCCGCAGCGCGCGGCAAAGCGAATTCGGACAATAAAAAAGGCAGAGGCCGGTTTCCCGGCCCCTGCCTTTTATCGCCAGCAACGTCCCGGCGATCTTATTTTCTGCCTGGCTTAGACGTGCTCGCCCAGCACCGACACCGTGACGTCAACCGTGACGTCCGTGTGCAGCGAGACGTGAACCGGATGGTCGCCAACGATCTTCAGCGGGCCTTCCGGCAGACGCACTTGCGCCTTTTCAACTGCGAAGCCTTGCTTGCCCAGTGCTTCGGCGATGTCGGCGTTCGTCACCGAGCCGAACAGACGGCCGTCGACGCCAGCCTTCTGCGCGATCTGAACCGTCAGGCCCGACAGCTTTTCACCTTGTGCCTGAGCAGCCGTCAGCTTTTCAGCTGCGACCTTTTCCAGTTCTGCGCGGCGAACTTCGAATTCAGCGATCGCTTCCTTCGTTGCGCGGCGTGCCTTCTTGTTCGGGATCAGGAAGTTACGTGCATAGCCGTCCTTGACCTTGACGATGTCGCCCAGGTTGCCGACGTTCACAACTTTTTCGAGAAGAATGATTTGCATTCGGATGCTCCTTGACGTCGTCCGGTTAGGCCTTGTGCTGATCGGTGTACGGCATCAGCGCGAGGAAACGTGCGCGCTTGATCGCCGTGTCGAGCTGGCGTTGATAGTGGGCCTTGGTACCCGTCAGACGTGCCGGCGTGATCTTGCCGTTTTCGCCGATGAAGTCCTTCAGCGTATCGATGTCCTTGTAGTCGATCTGATCGACATTTGCAGCCGTGAAACGGCAGAACTTCTTGCGCTTGAAGAGCGGGTTTTGTTGCTGACGACGCTTGTCGAATTTCTTACCAGTCGGGCGGGGCATGTTCAGTCCTTTCCAATGTCCTGCAATTCTGTGATGTGAAACACCAGAGTTCTCGCGTTGCGGCTTTTCTTCGCCAGGAAGCCGGTGAAGAGCGTTTCAACGCCCATTTCAACCCGCTCCAGCTTGCCGCTCGCCTCACCGGCCGCGACCGCCTGCATGATCAGCTCGACGGTTCGGGCAACGCCCGCTTCGACGACCTGCGTGCGGTGTTGCAACGTACAGCCTGCAATCGGAACGCCGGCGGGGGTGTACCGCACTATTTCGCGTTCGACGACGCTTGCCGTGAGTTGCAGCCGGTTCATCGCTTCCTTTTACGGACGCTGAATGAGAGCGCGCCGCGTGACTCTGATGGCTTAATGGTTCTGCTTTAAGCCTGCGCTTCCGTCGGCTGCGATGCAGCCGCCTTCTTGGCTTCTTCGCGCTGCACTTCCTTCATCATCGGCGACGGGCCGGTTTCGGCCTTCTTCATCTTGACGATGAGGTGACGCAGAACGGCGTCGTTGAACTTGAACGCGTGTTCCAGTTCGTCGAGCGTAGCCTGGTCGCATTCGATGTTCATGCAGACGTAATGAGCCTTCGCGAGTTTCTCGATCATGTAGGCCAGTTGGCGACGGCCCCAGTCTTCGATGCGGTGGATCTGGCCACCGTGCGACGTGATCGTGGTCTTGTAACGCTCGATCATGGCGGGCACTTGCTCGCTTTGATCGGGATGCACGATAAAGACGATTTCGTAATGACGCATGTTCACTCCTTGTGCTGACTTATGGATAGAAGCCACCCGGGCGTCGAACCGGTGTGGCAAGTGAGAAGCCGAAGAATATAACCTGAATCGGCACTGTTTGCAAGATAAAGCAGGTGGCATCCGCCGGATTCGGGCGTGTTTTCAATGATTTAGGGCGGCTGGCGGCACAAAAACACGCCGCCAGCCGCCCTTCGAATGCCATCAATAGTCTTCAGTCTCCGTCAACTGCCGGAATAAGGCGCCCCCGGCTCCGCGCCATGCAGCCGGGCCGTCAGCGCGGCCTGCAACGCCGTCAGCGACTCGGGCGCGGCGTCCGTCACGGCCCACCACATCATCCCCTCGTCGCGCCAGCGCGCCACCGCATAGCCGTCCTGAATCAGCGGAGCGCCCGGTTTGCCCGCCGCGCGGTCGTCCTCGGGGAACACGTAGACGTCGATCACGTGCTTGGCGTGCCGGTACGTCAGCACGGCCACCCGCCGATGCCCCACATAGTCGAGCCGCCCGCCCGCCAACGGGAAGCCGCTCGCGCTGAGATCCTCCACAGGCGGCGCGTAGTCGAGCTTGCCGTTGAACCACGGCTTGACCGTGTGCTGATCCGTCGACACCACGTCGATATCGTGTCCCGACAGTTGCGCGCGCACATGGCTCGCCACCACTTCGTCGACCAGCGGCATCGGTTCGCCCGTCCGGTGCAGCGACACCGCAATGCCCGCCGCGACGAGCGCACAGAACGCGAGCGCGAGACCGCCGCGCCAGGCCGCGCCCGTGTGCCATCCGCCGCCGCTCATCGCGCCGCTCGCGCCCTCGCCCGCCAGCGGCCCGAAGCCGCCGCCTTTCGGAAGCTGTGGCAGTTGCGGCAGCCGCACCCAGTCGAACCAGCCTTTGCGCTGCCTCGCGCGTGGCTCGGGCCGCATTTCGCTGTCGCGCACCGCCCCTTGCGAAGCGGCAAGCTCGGTCGGCGGCAGCGCCGCCATGATCTTCGCGCGCAGTTCATCCGGCGCGCGATAGTAGTTGGCCGAGCGCACCGCGCCCTTCATTGCCCTTACCATCTCGCTTTCCCTCCGGCATGCCTCGCAGCTTTCGATATGCCGCTGCACGTCGCGCGATTGCGGCGGCGTGAGTTCGTGGTCCGCATTCGCATCGAGAAGCGGCCGTGCTTCGTTACAGTCCATCTGGCGCCTCCTGTGCGAGTCCACCCGGCAGCGCGCCGGGAGCGTGCGGCATCCAGCCGCTTTCGGTTTTACGTGGCGTATCGGGCGATCCGCCGGGCGGTGCTCCGCCGCTGGCGTGCCCCGGACGGGACGGCCCCTGGGTCCGGGCCGATGCGCGCATGGCTGGCCGGGCGCCCGGCACATCGTCTGCTCCGTCCGGCCCGCGCTGCGCGGCGCTCCCATCGCGCGCGCCGCCTCTCGGCCGCGCGCTCCCCTTCGATTGCAAGGTCGTCAACGCCGTCGCGAGCTTGCGTCGCCCTCGCGCGAGCCGCGACATCACGGTGCCGACAGGCAGATCCGCAATCGTGGCGATCTCGCGGTAGCTCAACTCTTCCAGCTCGCGCAGGATCAGCACCTCGCGATATTCGACAGGCAGCATTTCCAGCGCCTCATGCACGAGCCGCGTGTTTTCGTCGCGGATCAGCAGCGCTTCGGGGTCGGGCGAGTTCGCGCTCCAGCCTTCGAAGGTTTCGTCGTCGAGGTTCTCGTCGAACTCGATCGTCGCGTTGACGCCGCCCGAACGCCTTCGCCATTCCGTGTACCAGGTGCGCCGCACGATCGCGAGCAGCCAGGGCCGCGCGGTCTCGCCGTGGAACGTGTCGAAGAAACGGTAAGCGCGCATGAACGCTTCCTGCACGACGTCGTCGGCGTCGTGTCCGTTGCCGCATAGCCACCGCGCAAGGTTGTACGCGGCATCGAGATGCGGCAGCGCCATCTGCTGAAAGCGCAGACTGCGCGCGGCCTCGGCGCGCGCGTCGCCCCCAGCATGTTTTCCGGTCTCATTCACCGATCGCCTCCAGGCTTGCCCAGACTTCACGGCTGCAAAACCCATCTCGAAACCAGTTTATTCCCGGTTTTCGTGCCTGCCGCGAAAAAAAGTCGGGAATAAAAAGCATGGCCTCGCAGTACCGCAAATGAGTCATTCACTCGCGAGGAGAATCATGCAAAACAGTCTGAAATGTCTGAAGCGGCGCGATTTCCTGCGCCTGGCGGCCGTCGGCGGTGCGGCATTCGCGTCGGCGTTGCCCGGCTTCTCGTATGGACGCGACGATGATTTCTACTTCGTCCAGTTGTCGGATGCTCATTGGGGCTTCGAAGGCCCCGGCGTGAATCCCGATTCGAAAGGCACGCTGCCGAAGGCGATTGCCGCCGTCAACGCGCTGCCATCGCCGCCCGATTTCGTGATCTTCACGGGCGACCTGACCCACACCACCGACGACACCGCGCTGCGCCACGAACGCATGCGTCAGTTTCAGGAAATCATCGCGCAACTGAAGGTGAAGCCGCTTTACCTGATGCCGGGCGAGCACGACGCGAGCCTCGACGCGGGCGCGGCGTACAAGGAGCACTTCGGGCAGACGCACTACACGTTCGATCACAAGGGCGTGCATTTCATTACGATCGACAACGTGTCGGACCCGGCGGGCCGCGTCGGCGAGCAGCAGATCGCGTGGCTTGCAGCCGATATCGACAAACAGCCGCAGGACGCACGCATCGTCGTCTTCACGCACCGGCCGCTGTTCGATCTCGCGCCGCAATGGGACTGGGCGACGCGCGACGGCGGGCAGGTGATCGACGTGTTGAGCCGGCGCAAGAACGTGACCGTGTTCTATGGCCACATCCATCAGGAGCATCACATGGTGACGGGCAACATTGCGCATCACGCGGCGCGCTCGCTGATGTTCCCGCTGCCGGCTGCGATGTCGCAGCCCAAGAAGCTGCCGGTGCCGTGGGACGCGTCCGCGCCGTATCGCGGGCTGGGCTGGCGGCAGGTGCAGGTCGCGAGGCCGTCGGGCGCGCTCGCGCTCGATGAAATGCCGATCAAGACGTCATAACGGGGAGACCAACATGCAGACGTTTGCCGTCGACAGGAAGCGACGCCGCATTTTCACGCTCGCCGCGATGGGCGCGGTGCTGGCCGTCGCGGGCCATTTCGACGCGCGAGCCGCCGAGCCGCGCGTCATCAAGGTCAGTGCGCGCAGGTTCGTATTCACGCCGAATCAGATCAAGCTCGCGCCGCATGAGAATGTTGTGTTTGAGCTGACCGCTCTGGATACGGTGATGGGGTTCGCGATTCCGCAGTTCAACGTGCGGGCGGATGTCCCGCCTGGGGCTGTGGTGCGCGTGCCGGCGCAGGCTGGACCGGCTGGGACTGTCGATTTTTTGTGCGATATTTTTTGTGGGTCAGGGCATGAGACGATGAGTGGGACGATTGTGGTTGGATAGGGCTTTGTTTGTTTTGTAGGTGGTTCGCTTGGGTCTTCGATGGCATCCGCGATGCGTTTTGTTTTTGCCAAGGTTGGTGTTCGCTGGCATCCGCGTTTTGTCTTCGTGCTTCACGCGTTGCCCGTGTGCGTTTGCCTTTTCACTGGCATCCGCGTTACGGTGTTTGCTGCGCGGGCTCCGGCGCGGTGTGTTTGCCTTTGCGCTGGCATCCGCGCTTTGTTAGCGTGCTTCACGCGTCGCCCCTGTGCGGGGCGGCACCTACTTTTCTTTGCCGCCGCAAAGAAAAGTAGGCAAAAGAAAGCGGCTAACACCGCCAACATCTCTTCCCGCCTGAGGGACCCCAACCGGTCCCTTACTTCACGCGGCAACTTCTCGGTTCAAGTTCGTTGCCAGCGCTCTTGCGGTGCGCCTCACCCACTTCACGCTCCCGCGTTTCAGCATGCCTTGCCAGATAGTCCACCGCCGCCCAGGTGGCAAACTGTGTGTCGGCCCAAGTGCTCCACACGCCTCACTTCGGACCCGATAGCGCACGCGTTCCTCCATGTAAGCGCGCCAGGCTATACGGCGCGACAACCTACACACAGTTTGCCACCTGGGCGGCACATACCATTCGCTGCCGCTTGCCCGAGTACGGGTATTCGAAGCGGCTGAAGCGTTCATTCGAAGCGTTGGCAACGCACGCAAACAGAAAGGCTGCCGTGTGAAGCGTAAGACCAGTTGGGGGCCCTCAGGCAGGAAGAAGAATTGGCGGTGTTAGCCGCTTTCTTTTGCCTACTTTTCTTTGCGGCGGCAAAGAAAAGTAGGTGCCGCCCCGCACAGGGGCAACGCGTGAAGCACGCTAACGTAACGCGGATGCCAGTGAAAACGCAAAGCCACAGGGGCGACGCCTGAAGCACGAAGGCATAGCGCGGATGCCACCGCAAAGGCAAGAACACCGAATGGCAACGCCCGCGGCGCCACAAACGCCCAACCGCAAAAAACACCAAAACCCTCCCGCCGCAAGGCAAAAAACCAAATCACCCCGCATTGACCCAGTAATCAGGCCGCGCATAAACCTCTTTCAGATAATCAATGAAATACCGCACTTTGGCAGGCACATACCGCTGCTGCGGATAAACAGCAAGAATGTCGTAATCCGGCAGCGCATATTCATCGAGCACGGTCTCGAGCTCGCCCCTTGCGAGTTGCTGATCGATTTCCCATGTCGAACGCCAGCCGAGCCCGAGCCCTTCGGACACCCAGCGGTGCAGCAGCTCGCCATCATTGCAATCGAGCGTGCCACCGACACGCACCGTCGTCAGCTTGCCATTGCGCCGGAAGTACCAGCCGCGGTTCTGCCCGCCTTGCAGATTGAACGCGAGGCAATTGTGAGCCGGCAGATCCTCGAGCGCCTTCGGCTTGCCATGCTTGCGGAAGTACTCAGGCGTCCCGCACACGACGCGCCGGTTCGTCGCCAGCTTGACGGCCACAAAGTTCGGATCGACCGCGCCACCGATGCGAATCGACAGATCGTAGCCCTCGCGCACCAGATCGACGACGCGGTCGGTCAGATTGAACGAAACCTGTAATTCGGGCTTGTCCTTCAGAAATTCGGGCGCGAGCGGCGCAACATGTTTACGCCCGAACGCGGCGGGCGCCGACACGATCAGATGCCCGTTGACAGAACGCCGTCCCGCCATCAACTCGTTTTCCGCCTGATCCCATTCGCTGAGCAGGCCGCGGCAGCGTTCGAGAAACGCCGCGCCCTCTTCGCTGACCACCAGCCGGCGCGTCGAACGGTACATCAGCTTGACGCCGAGGCGCTTTTCGAGCGCGTCGATCCGGCGTCCGAGAATCACGGGCGACACACCCTCTTCCAGCGCCGCCGACGCCAGGCTGCCCGCGTCCGCGACGCGCACGAACGTTTCAATCTGTTTAAAGCGATCCATTTTTCGTCTCCAGGTGCTGTGGCACGGGCTTCTCGCCGCAACGCGCCCCACTGGGCGTCCCACCCGCATTCCATACTTTTTGTTTTGGAATAAGCGACCGTGAATGATCTTATCAAACCTTAGATGCAGTCTTAAAGTGTGTCTAACACCCATCCGCTTTACAGACTTCCAGGAGACATTCATGGCCAAGATGAGAGCCGTCGACGCAGCGGTGCTCGTGCTCGAAAAAGAAGGCATCGACACGGCATTCGGCGTTCCGGGCGCCGCCATCAATCCGTTCTACTCGGCCATGCGCAAGGCAGGCAACATCAGTCACGTGCTGGCGCGCCACGTCGAAGGCGCATCGCACATGGCGGAAGGCTATACGCGAGCAGCGCCGGGCAATATCGGCGTGTGTATCGGCACGTCGGGCCCCGCCGGCACCGACATGATCACGGGCCTCTATTCCGCCTCCGCCGATTCGATCCCCATTCTCGCGATCACCGGCCAGGCGCCGCGCGCGCGTCTGTACAAGGAAGACTTCCAGGCCGTCGATATCGAATCGATCGCCAAGCCCGTCACGAAGTGGGCCGTCACGGTGCGCGAACCGGCTCTGGTGCCGCGGGTGTTCCAGCAGGCGTTCCATCTGATGCGCTCGGGCCGCCCTGGTCCCGTGCTGGTCGACCTCCCCATCGACGTGCAGCTGGCCGAGATCGAGTTCGACATCGAGACCTACGAGCCGCTGCCCATCTACAAGCCCGCCGCGACGCGCAAGCAGATCGAAGCCGCGCTCACGCTGCTCAACGACTCCGCGAAGCCGCTGATCGTCTCCGGCGGCGGCGTGTTGAACGCTGCCGCTGAAGATCTGCTCGTGCAGTTCGCCGAAACGATCGGCGTGCCCGTGATCCCGACGCTGATGTCGTGGGGCGCGATTCCCGACGATCACCCTCTGATGGCCGGCATGGTCGGCCTGCAAACGTCGCACCGCTACGGCAACGCGACGATGCTCGCCTCCGACTTCGTGCTCGGCATCGGCAACCGTTGGGCGAACCGTCACACGGGCAGCGTCGAGGTGTACACGAAGGGCCGCAAGTTCGTACACGTCGATATCGAACCGACGCAGATCGGCCGCGTGTTCGGCCCGGATCTCGGCATCGTGTCCGACGCGAAGCTGGCGCTCGAACTGTTCGTCGAAGTCGCGAAGGAATGGAAGGCTGCAGGCAAGCTGAAGGACCGCGGCGCGTGGGTCGAGGAATGCCAGGAACGCAAGCGCACGCTGCAACGCAAGACGCACTTCGAGAACGTGCCGATCAAGCCGCAGCGCGTGTACGAAGAGATGAACAAGGTGTTCGGCCGCGATACGTGCTACGTGAGCACGATCGGTCTGTCGCAGATCGCTGCCGCGCAGTTCCTGCACGTGTTCAAGGCGCGCAACTGGATCAACTGCGGCCAGGCGGGCCCGCTCGGCTGGACGATTCCGGCAGCGCTGGGCGTGCGTGCCGCTGATCCGCAGCGCCCCATCGTCGCGCTGTCGGGCGACTACGACTTCCAGTTCATGATCGAAGAACTGGCCGTGGGCGCGCAATTCAAGCTGCCGTACGTGCATGTGGTCGTGAACAACTCGTATCTGGGCCTGATCCGCCAGGCGCAGCGCGCGTTCGACATGGACTTCTGCGTGCAGCTCGCGTTCGACAACATCAACGCGCCGGAACTCGAAGGCTATGGCGTCGATCACGTCGCGGTGGCGGAAGGCCTCGGCTGCAAGGCGATCCGCGTGTTCAAGCCGGAAGAGATCAAGCCGGCGCTGGAAAAAGCGCAGTCGATGCTCTCCGAGTACAACGTGCCCGTGATCGTCGAAGTGATTCTCGAGCGTGTGACGAACATTTCGATGGGCGCCGAGATCGACGCGATCAACGAGTTCGAGGATCTCGCCGTGACGCGCGCCGATGCGCCGAGCGCCGTCAGCCTGCTCGACTGATTGCCGTACCCGCCTCATCCGGGCGGACGCGTTTCCAGCGAAACGCATCCGCCCGCGCCGTGCTGTTCAATTTGACCGACCAGAGAGAAAAAGCAACATGCCGAAATTTGCCGCGAATCTCACGATGCTGTTCAACGAAGTCCCGTTCCTCGACCGCTTTGCAGCGGCCGCCGACGCGGGCTTTGACGCCGTCGAATTTCTGTTCCCGTACCCGTATCAGATCGCCGAGTTGTCCGAGCGGCTCGCGCAGAACAAGCTCAAGCTCGTGCTGCACAACCTGCCCGCCGGCAACTGGGAAGCAGGCGAACGCGGGATCGCTTCGTTGCCGGATCGCGTCGGCGAGTTTCAGGAAGGCGTGGGCCGCGCGATCGAGTACGCGAAGGCGCTGAAGGTACCGCAACTGAACTGCCTCGTCGGCATTCCGAAGGGCGTCGATGCCGACAAGGCGCGCGCGACGATCGTCGATAACCTGCGTTTCGCCGCTGCAGCGTTGAAGAACGAAGGCATCCGGCTGCTCGTCGAGCCGTGCAACTCGTACGACATTCCGGGCTTCGCGTTGAACCGCTCGTCGGAAGGTCTCGACGTGATTCAGGCCGTCGGCTCCGACAACCTGTTCCTGCAGTACGACATCTATCACATGCAACGGATGGAAGGCGAACTCGCCGCGACGATCAAGAAGAACTTCGCGCAGATCGCCCACATCCAGCTCGCCGACAACCCGGGCCGCAACGAACCGGGCACGGGCGAAATCAATTATCCGTTCCTGTTCGATCTGCTCGATTCGCTCGGCTATCAGGGCTACGTCGGCTGCGAGTACAAGCCGCGTACGACGACGGCGGAAGGCCTCGGCTGGCTGGAGAGCGTCGCGGGCGTGAAGCGCGCTCATGCCTCCGCCTGATATCGGCGCCTGATTGCAACGACACACGAGCACATTTCGAACCTTATTTACTGGAGACTCATTCAATGGCAAAGATCGGTTTCATCGGCCTCGGCATCATGGGCGCGCACATGGCGCGCAATCTCATCAAGGGCGGCCATACGCTGTTCGTCAATGGCGCGTACCCGGTGCCGGAAGATCTCGCCAAAACGACCACGTCGGTTGCTGATTCGACGGCTGTTGCGCAGGCGGCCGACATCGTCGTGATCATGGTGCCCGACACGCCCGACGTCGCGAACGTGCTGTTCGCCGATGACGGCGTTGCGAAGGGCCTGACGAAGGGCAAGCTCGTGATCGACATGAGCTCGATCTCGCCGCTCGACACACAGGCGTTCGCGAAGAAGATCAACGAACTGGGTTGCGACTATCTCGACGCGCCCGTCTCCGGCGGCGAAATCGGCGCACGCGATGCGACGCTGACGATCATGGTCGGTGGTCCGCAAAAGTCATTCGATCTGGCCAAGCCGCTGTTCGACCTGATGGGCAAGAACATCTCGCTGATCGGCGACAACGGCGCGGGACAGACCTGCAAGGTGGCAAACCAGATCATCGTCGCGCTGAACATCGAAGCGGTCGCGGAAGCGCTGTTGTTCGCGGCGCGTTCGGGCGCCGATCCGGAGCGCGTGCGCAAGGCGTTGATGGGTGGCTTCGCGTCGTCGCGGATTCTCGAAGTGCATGGCGAGCGCATGACGAAGCGCACGTTCAACCCGGGCTTCCGGATCGAGCTGCACCAGAAGGACCTGAACCTCGCGCTCGATGGCGCGCGCAAGCTTGGCATCGCGTTGCCGCATACGGCCAGTGCCCAGCAACTGTTCAGCGTGTGCGCGGCGAACGGCGGCAAGGCATGGGATCACTCCGCGATGGTTCGCGCGCTCGAAATCATGGCGAATTTTGAAGTCGCGCAGGCGCCTGCTGCTGATCAGAAAGCGGCTTGAGCGAGCCTGTAGCGCTTTAATGCAATGACGGCTGCCGTGTGCGAATCACGGTGGCGCACAAGTGGGGCGCCTGGTCCGGCGCGCGGCACGCATCGGATTGGGCAAATCATGTCGCTCTGGGCTGAGAGCGGCAAGTGGGGTCCGCAGCGGCACCCGGCGATGACGGGGAAGCCTTGGTCGGTCAGACGTCATCGTCGGGTGTCCTGCTGTGGTTTGGTTTTTTTTGTCTGCGACGCGTTGGTGTGGTGTGCCTGTTTTTGCGCTGGCATACGCGTTGCGGTGTTTGCCATTCGCGCGTTGTACCTGTGCATTTGCCTTTTCGCTGGCATCCGCGCTTTGTTAGCGTGCTTCATGCGTTGCCCCTGTGCGGGGCGGCACCTACTTTTCTTTGCCGCCGCAAAGAAAAGTAGGCAAAAGAAAGCGGCTCACACCGCCAACATTTCTTCTTGCCTGAGGGCCCCCAACCGGTCCCTCACTTCACACGGCAACCTGCTTGTTCGTGTTCGTTGCCAACGCTCTAATCCAGCGCATCACCCACTTCACACCCCCGCGTTACAGCACGCCGTGCCAGATATTCCTCCGCCGCCCAGGTGGCAAACTGTGTGTAGACCGTAGTGCCACACACGCCACACTTCGGACCGATACCGCACGCTCCACCCTGTAAGAGCGCTACCTTATACGAAGCGACAACCTACACACAGTTTGCCACCTGGGCGGCACATACCATTCGCTGCCGCTTGCCCGAGTACGGGTATTCGAAGCGGGTGAGACGTTCATTCGAAGCGTTAGCAACGCACGTGAACAAGGGTGTTGCCGTGTGAAGCGTAAGACCGGTTGGGGTCCCTCAGGCAAACACAAGAACTGGCGGTGTTAGCCGCTTTCTTTTGCCTACTTTTCTTTGCGGCGGCAAAGAAAAGTAGGTGCCGCCCCGCACAGGGGCGACGCTTGAAGCACGAAGGCATAACGCGGAGGCCAGCGCAAAGGCCAAAACACCAAACGGCAACGCTTGAAGCACGAAGCCAAACCGCGGATGCCATCGCAAAGGCAAACACACCGCGCCGGAGCTCGCGCAGCAAACACCGTAACCCGGATGCCAGCGCAAAAACAGGCACACCACACCAGCACGTCGAAGACAAACAAAAACCTCACCGAAGGCTATGATAAAAAGCCGCCAGATTCGCGATATCGTCATCAGACAGAGGCTTCGCGACCAACGACATCATGTCATTCTGCCGCGCTCCCGACTTGAAGTCCTTCAGCGCCTTAATCAGATAGTCCTCATTCTGCCCAGCCAGATTTGGCGCCTCAGGAATCTTGGCGATGCCATCCATCCCATGACACGCCTGGCACTGCACGGCCTTGGCACGCCCCTTGGCGACATCGGCTGCATTCGCCGCGCAGGCGAACCCTGCAACAACGAACGCAACCACTAGAGGTACCCCAAAAAAGCCCTTCATTTCGCGTACGAAATCCGATAAATCGCGCCAGCATAATCATCCGACACGAGCAACGACCCATCCTGCAACTGCTGCACATCGACAGGACGTCCCATGTACTCACCGTTCGGCGTCAACCAACCTTCCGCGAAAACCTCGGTCTCCCCGACCGAGCCATCGTCCTTGACAGGCGTGTACACGATGCGCGCACCAATCGGCTTCGTGCGATTCCACGACCCATGCTCCGCATCAAAGATGCCGCCCTGATACTTCTCCGGAAACATCTTGCCCGTATAGAACGACATGCCAAGATCCGCCGCGTGCGCAGCGTACTCGACCATCGGGAACACCACGCCCGCAGGCGGCGTCTGGTCCTTGTATTCCTCCGTGCGCACATGTCCGCCCCCATACCATGGGAACCCGAAGTTTGCGCCCGCCTTCGTCGCGTGATTCAGCTCGCCAGGCGGGATGTCATCGCCCATGCCGTCCACCTGGTTGTCGGTGAACCACAGCGACTTGTCCTTCGGATTGAAATCGAGGCCCACTGAGTTACGCACCCCATGTGCATACACTTCGCGATTCTTGCCGTTCTGGTCGAGGCGGATGATGCCCGCGAGTCCATTCTTGTCGAGCTCGGCAAGCTTGTCCTTGGGCGGCACGTTCCACGGCTGGCCGAGCGCGATGTACAGCTTTTTGTCAGGTCCAACACGACAATAACGCGCGCCATGGTTGAAGCTTTCGAACTGCGGCGGAATCAGCTTGCCCTGCGGCACGACCACAGCAGCGGCCACGTCCGGCCCGCCCTCGCCGAAGAACTGCGCGGCGGGGAACGCCAGCACGCGGTTCTGCTCGACGATGTACAGCACGCCATCCGGCGAGAAGCACACGCCGTTGGGCACCTTGAACGTAACGGAACTCGCGAACTGCACGACGTCGTCGGCAACGCGCCGCTTGGTCCGGTCCGTCACCTGCCACACACGATCCTTGCGCGTGCCGACGAACACCACGCCCGTCGACGGCTCGATCGTCATCGCGCGCGCCTCGGGCACGATCGCATACAGTTCGATCTTGAAGCCGGGCGGCAGCTTGATCGCCTTCAGGTTCTCGCGCAGCGCGTCGGCGCGCGCGCCCGTCTGCGGCACCGTTTCGGCTGGTTTCGTGTTGCCCGTGGTCTTGAAGTTCGACAGCGTCTGCACGTTGTCCTGCGCTGCGTACGCGGCGGGCAGGACCGCAAGTGCTGCGCCGATGGCGAGCGGCAAAAGTTTCAGGGATGCGTTCATCGGAGTGTCTCCTGTCATTCTGATGCGGTTTGTTGAACCTGCAACGACGGATACGGGAAAGACATGAACGTAAAGGGTGCATCGTTTGATGACGCCGCAAGCCGTTGCAAGTGCAACGGAACCCGATTGCGATGCCATCTGAAAGCTTACCGTGCGTCGGGCTATTGACTGTTATAGACGATGTTCAGTCAAACGTCTGAACGAATGCCTGCCACGCGGCACCCGCGAAGCAGGCTTCCAGGCGAGGGAATGTCAGCGAGCGACGCGTTATATCCGCGAGGAACGATCGCGTCGTCTTGTGATGCGGAAGGAATCAGTACGTATCGAAGACTTGTTGCAACGCAACCGGCGTCGCATGGCCTGCCGCGAGCGCGAGCATCAGCAGCACGCGCGCCTTGTACGGATTGAGCGCGCCTGCCGTAACGAAGCCGAGCGCATCGTCGGCGGCTGCGCCATTGCGCATCACGTGCCCCGAACCGACACGCGACGACCGCACGATCGCGACGCCCTTGGCCGCCGCTTCGGCGAGCGCCGTCTGCACGGTCGAGTGAATCGAGCCGTTGCCCGTGCCCGCGACGACGATGCCCTTCACGCCCGCTGAAACAAGCGCATCGACGGCCACGCGCGACACGCCCGCATAGCTCGTCACGACTTCGACCAACGGCCATGCCGCGCTGTTCGAATCGATCACGAACGGTGTCGCGCCCGTATGCGGCCGCACGACGCTGCGTTGAAACTCGACGCGCCCATCCTGCACCCAGCCGAGCGCACCGATTTCCGGTGACTGAAACGCATCGACGGCATACGTGCTCGTCTTTACGACGTCGCGTGCGCTGTGAATGCGGTTGTTGAACGCGACCAGCACGCCCTGCCCGCACGCTTTGGCGTTGCCCGCGACGATCACGGCGTTGAGCAGATTCAGCGGGCCATCGGCCGACAACGCCGACGATGGCCGCATCGCCGCCGTCAGCACGACGGGCTTGTCGCTCTTGACGCTCAAATGCAGCAGATAAGCGGTTTCTTCGAGCGTATCGGTGCCGTGCGTGACGACTACGCCGTCGACTTCATCGGAGGCCAGCAGCGTATTGATGCGCTGCGCGAGCGTGCTCCACAACGCGAGCGCCATGTCCTTGCTGTCGACGCTCGCGACCTGTTCGGCCTGCACGTTCGCAACAGCAGCCAGCGACGGCACAGCGGCAAGCAACTGCCCGACGCCAACGACGCCAGCCTGATAACCCGAAGTATTGGTCGCGTCGGGCGCGGCGCCCGCGATTGTGCCGCCCGTCGCAAGCACGGCGATGCGCGGCAGCGCGCGCGATGCAGAAGTAGAGGTATTCATGGCGGCGATTGTAAGCGATGCGCACGCCGCCGCCATCGATGAAAACGCGAGCCTCTAGATGAAGCTCGCGCGCAAAACACCCGTTATCAGGCCGCTTCGCGCAACTGACTCGCGATATCCGCTTCATGCAGTTGCGGCGCGAACATCTCGATCAGCCGGTACGCATAGGCACGCAGGAACGCGCCCTTGCGCAAGCCGATGCGCGTCGTGCTCGCTTCGAACAGATGCTGCGTGTCGAGCGCGACGAGTTCGGTATCGCGCTTCGGATCGAACGCCATCGCGGCCACGATGCCGATGCCCATGCCGAGTTCGACGTAGGTCTTGATCACGTCGGCGTCGATGGCCGTCAACACGACGTCGGGCAGCGCGCCCACCTTCGCGAATGCCTGGTCGATGTGCGAGCGGCCCGTGAAATCCTGGTCGTACGTGACGATCGGGTATTCGGCGATCTCTTCCAGCGTGATGTTCTCGCGGCCCACCAGCGGATGCCCCTTCGGCACGACCACGACGTGATGCCACGAATAGCACGGGAACGTAACGATGTCGGGATAACGGTCGAGCGCTTCCGTCGAGATGCCGATGTCGGCCTCGCCGTTGATGATCATCTGCGCGATCTGCTGCGGGTTGCCCTGGCGAAGCGCGAGATGCACCTTCGGAAAAACCGAAGTGAACTGGCGCACCACCTTCGGCAGCGCGTATCGCGCCTGCGTGTGCGTCGTCGCGACGACGAGGTGGCCGTTGTCCTGATCCGCATACTGGCGCGCAACACGGCGCAGGTTCTCCGCGTCGAGCAGCATGCGTTCGATCAGCTGATGCACCGCCTTGCCCGGCTCCGTCAGCCCCGTCAGACGCTTGCCGCGTCGAATGAAAATATCGACGCCCAGTTCGTCTTCGAGATCCTTGATCTGCTTCGAGACGCCCGACTGCGACGTGTACAGCACGTTCGCGACTTCCGTCAGGTTCATGTTCTGCCGCACGGCTTCGCGCACGAAGCGCAACTGCTGGAAATTCATATCGATGTCTCCGGTTCGGCCAGAGTAGGTTTGTTGTTCAATGCCTGGGTTGAAATGCGCTCGGCGCGCCGTTCAATGTGCAGGGAATACACGCAACGCGCGCGGCACGGCCGTCACGCCGTCGCCGACAGCAAGCTGCAACTCGCGCCATGCTTCGCGATCCAGTTCCGCTTCGAGCACGTGACCTGCGCGCCCTTCGAGCTCGACACGCACCGAGCCACCCAGCGTCACCACGCGCCGCACGCCGACGACGATGCCGTCGCGATGCCCCGAAGCCTGCGGATACAGCACGAGATCGTGCGGACGCACATAAGCGAACGCGGGCCCCTGGAAATTCGCTTCGATCGCGATCGGCTGCGCGGCGCCATCGACGACGAACCCCCTGCCGTCGACGCTGCCATGCAGCCGGTTCGCCGCGCCGAGAAACTCGTAGACGAACGAGGTCTGCGGATGATCGTAGACGTCTTGCGGGCTGCCCACCTGCTCGACGTGCCCGTGGTTCAGCACGACGATACGGTCCGCGACTTCTAGCGCTTCTTCCTGGTCATGCGTGACGAAGATCGTCGAGATATGCAGGTCGTCATGCAGACGGCGCAGCCAGCTGCGCAGTTCCTTGCGCACCTTCGCGTCCAGCGCGCCGAACGGTTCGTCGAGCAGCAGCACTTTCGGCTCGACGGCCAGCGCGCGCGCCAATGCGATACGTTGCCGCTGACCGCCCGACAGTTCCGACGGATAGCGCTGCGCGAGCCAGTCGAGTTGCACGAGCTTCAGCAGTTCATGCACTTTCTCGCGGATCACGGCTTCGGACGGGCGCTCCTTGCGCGGCTTCACGCGCAGCCCGAACGCGACGTTCTCGAACACCGTCATATGACGGAACAGCGCGTAATGCTGGAACACGAAGCCGACGTTGCGCTCGCGCGCGCCCACTTCCGCGACATCCTGGCCTTGCAGCACGACCTGGCCCGCGTCCGCGTATTCGAGGCCCGCGATGACGCGCAGCAAGGTGGTCTTGCCACAGCCCGAAGGTCCAAGCAGAGCGACGAGTTCGCCCGGCGGAAAATCGAGCGAGACGTTGTCGAGCGCGGTGAAATCGCCAAAGCGCTTTTGCAGATTGCGTACGGTGATGCCCATCTTTGACAACTCTCCTTACTGGACCGATTGTGCGGCGGTATTCGTCGACGGCGTGGCCGGCTTGCTCACGGGACCGGCATGCGCGGGCACGTCGCGCGCGCTCGCCAGTTCTGCCGACATGTGACGCTCGGCGAGCAGCTTCAGGCCGAGCGTGACGAGCGCGAGCAACGCGAGCAGCGACGCCACGGCGAAGGCCGCCGAAAAGTTATATTCGTTGTAGAGAATCTCGACGTGCAGCGGCATCGTGTCCGTCTGTCCGCGAATGTGGCCCGACACCACCGACACCGCGCCGAACTCGCCCATCGCGCGCGCGTTACACAGGATCACGCCATACAGCAGACCCCATTTGACGTTCGGCAGCGTGACGCGCCGGAAAATCTGCCAGCCCGACGCGCCGAGCACGTGCGCGGCTTCTTCTTCATCGTTGCCTTGCGCCTGCATCAGCGGAATCAGCTCGCGCGCGACGAACGGGAACGTGACGAAGATCGTCGCGAGCACGATGCCCGGCACCGCGAAGATGATCTGCACGTTGTGATCGGCGAGCCACGGTCCGAACCAGCCTTGCGCGCCGAACATCAGCACGTAGATCAGGCCGGAGATCACGGGCGACACCGAGAACGGCAGGTCGATCAGCGTCGTCAGCAGCGCCTTGCCGCGGAACTCGAACTTCGCGATACACCACGATGCCGCGAGACCGAACACGAGGTTGAGCGGCACGGCAATCGCTGCCGTCAAGAGCGTCAGCTTGATCGCCGACACAGCATCGGGATCCGCGAGCGACTCGAAGTAGTACGCAACGCCCTTGCTGAACGCCTGATAAAACACGGCAACGAGGGGCAGCGCGAGAAACAGCGCGAGAAACAGCAGCGCGATGCCCGTCAGAATCCAGCGCACGACGCGCGGCTCCGTTACCGGATCGGGACGGCGCACAGTGTTGGCGTTGCCCGCGCCCGAGCTGGAAAGCACTACGGAATCCTGGCTCATTGCGCACCTCCCGTCAGCGCAGCCGACGACACAACCGGCACGGTAGGCGCCGTGCGGCCGCGGGTCGTGCGCCGCTGCAGATACCACTGGAGTGTGTTGATCAGCAGCAGCATCAGGAACGACACCACCAGCATCACGACAGCCAGCGCCGTTGCGCCCGCGTAATCGTATTGCTCGAGCTTCGTGATGATGAGCAGCGACGTGATCTCCGACTTCATCGGCACGTTGCCCGCGATGAAGATCACCGAGCCGTATTCGCCCAACGCGCGCGCGAACGCCAATGCAAAACCCGTCAGCAGCGCGGGAAATACAGAGGGAAACACGACGCGCCGGAACGTCAGCCAGCGCGACGCACCCAGGCACGCAGCCGCCTCTTCCTGCTCGCGCTCGAACTCTTCGAGCACGGGCTGCACGGTCCGCACGACGAACGGCAAGCCGATGAAGGTCAGCGCAACCAGCACGCCCGCCGGCGTGAACGCGATCTTGATGCCGAGCGGTTCGAGAAACTGGCCGACCCAGCCATTGCCCGAATAGATCGCCGCGAGCGAGATGCCCGCCACCGATGTGGGCAGCGCAAACGGCAGATCGACGACGGCGTCGATGATGCGCTTGAACGGAAACTTGTAGCGCACCAGCACCCACGCGACCAGAAAGCCGAACACCGCGTTGATCAGCGCGCCGCCGAGCGCCGAGAAGAACGTCAGCCGGTACGACGCGAGCACGCGCGGCGACGTAACGGCGCGCACGAACTGGCTCCAGTCCAGCGTCGCCGTCTTGAGAAAAGTGGCCGCGAGCGGAATCAGCACCACGAGGCTCAGATACGCCAGCGTGATGCCGAGCGTCAGGCCGAAGCCGGGTATCGCGCTCGGCTTGCGAAAGGTCAACGTCGTCATGCGAAAGCTCTTTCAGGTTTTATGCGTTGCAACGCGTGCCGTCGCACCATTGCCGAAAGCGCGCCCGAGGGCGCGCCTTTGTTCAAACATTGCCGCTGCGTGGTTTCACTGCGGCTGGTAAATCGAATCGAACACGCCGCCATCGGCAAAGTGCGTCTTCTGCGCGTTCGTCCAGCCGCCGAACGAGTCGTCGACCGTGTACAGCTTCAGCTTCGGAAACTTCTCGGTGAGCGCGGCCGGCACCTTGCTCGAACGCGGACGGTAGAAGTTCTTCGCGGCGATCTCCTGACCTTCCTCGCTATAGAGGAAGTTCAGATACGCGTCGGCGAGCTTGCGCGAGCCGTGCTTGTCGACCACCTTGTCCACCACGGCGACGGGCGGCTCGGCCAGAATGCTCGCCGACGGCACGACGATCTCGAACTTGTCGGTGCCGAATTCCTTCACCGACAGGAACGCCTCGTTTTCCCATGCGATCAGCACGTCGCCGATACCACGCTGCACGAAGCTCGTCGTCGCGCCGCGCGCGCCGGAGTCGAGCACGCCCGCGTTCTTATACAGCTTCGACACGAATTCCTTGGCCTTCTGGTCGTTGCCGCCCGGCAGATGCGACGCGTACGCCCATGCCGCCAGATAGTTCCAGCGCGCGCCGCCCGAGGTCTTCGGGTTCGGCGTCACGATCGACACACCCGGCTTCACCAGATCGTCCCAGTCCTTGATGTGCTTCGGGTTGCCCTTGCGCACGAGAAACACGATCGTCGACGTGTACGGCGATGCGTTGTCGGGCAGGCGCTTCTGCCAGTCCTTGTTGATGAGGCCCTTGTTGGCAAGCGCGTCGATGTCATAAGCGAGTGCGAGCGTCACGACATCGGCTTGCAGGCCGTCGAGCACCGAACGCGCCTGCGCGCCCGAGCCGCCGTGCGACTGCTTGAAGGTGACCGTCTCGCCCGTCTTCGCCTTCCATTCCTTGCCGAAGGCCTGATTGACGTCCTGATACAGCTCGCGGGTCGGATCGTAGGAAACATTCAGCAGCGTGGTGTCCGCATGCGCCTGCGCGATCATCCCGACCGCCGACGCCGCGCCCAGCGCGAGCGCCGCGACCAATCGCTTCGCGCTGCCGCGCTTTGCCTTTGCTCCTGCCAACCCCGTGATCCGAATACCCATCGACCTTCTCCGTCTTGTTGGTGTGACTGCCTGTTTTCCGCTGATTGCCGCGATTCGCTGCTGCGCAAGCGGCAAGCGCCTCTGCCGCTGCGTGGGCGTTGCTGCTGCATCAATGGAGGCCAGTCTATCCGGGCAGCTTCATCATTAAAAATAATGTTTCTTCATTTTTTAATACGCAATAGTGGTAAAGGAATGGTTTGCATCCGCGAGCGCGTCCGTAGCGCCGTTTCAGCGTCGCCTTTCGACGTTCACACGACACCCGCCGCGACGAACTTAAAGTAAAGCTTGAAATGCGCCGGATACTGTATAAAAATACAGTCACCTGTCTATCCATACAGTGGCGCCATGACCAAACTCACCGCACGTCAGCAACAGGTTTTCGAACTGATCCGCCGCGCTATCGAGCGCACGGGCTTCCCGCCCACGCGGGCCGAGATCGCGGCCGAACTCGGCTTCAGCTCGGCGAACTCGGCGGAAGAACACCTGAGGGCGCTGGCGCGCAAGGGCGTGATCGAGCTGGCGGCGGGCGCGTCGCGCGGCATCCGCCTGCTTGCGGGCCAGGACGATTCCCCGCACCAGCTCACGCTGCCGCACGCAAGCATCATGCAGCTGTCGCTGCCGCTCGTAGGCCGCGTGGCAGCCGGTAGCCCGATCCTCGCGCAAGAACATATCTCGCAGACTTACACGTGCGACCCGTCGCTGTTCTCGAGCAAGCCCGACTACCTGCTGAAGGTGCGCGGCCTGTCGATGCGCGACGCGGGCATCTTCGACGGCGACCTGCTCGCCGTGCAGAAGAAGAGCGAAGCGAAAGATGGCCAGATCATCATCGCGCGTCTGGGTGACGACGTGACCGTGAAGCGCCTGAAGCGCCGGCCCAACGGCATCGAACTGATCGCCGAGAACCCCGATTACGAAAACATTTTTGTTCAGGCCGGTAGCGCGGAGTTCGCGCTGGAAGGCATCGCGGTCGGGCTGATCCGGCCGACGGAATTCTAATTAGCTGAACACTGTCTGGAGAGACTCATGGAACGCCTTGCCCGCTTGCTGCCCTTTCGCCAGTTCGGTCGTCTGCGCCATCTGCGCGAGCTCGTCCCTTGTGGTTCGCTGACGGCGCTTGCGTCGAACGTCGCGGGTCGCACGGCATCGCTGTTCGATGAAGAACCTCAACCGCTGCCGTCCGCGCAACCGGCGTTCGCGCGCGTGTCGCTGAACTCGGGTCTCAACGCGGAACCGGCGCGGCGCGCGCCCGTGCGGGTCTATCACGGGTCATCGCGACTCATCATGGTCGGCACGGTGGACGCCGTGTGCAACATGATCGATCGCGCGATTGCCGAGCAAGGCGATCAACTGACGCAGCAGGCAGCGTGAGCGCGCCACATGCGCTTGATATCGACGCTTAGAAACGCTTGCTTGCAAACTTGTGGGATCGTTTCGGTGCCGATCAGGTCCACACCTGATCGATATTGAAAACGGAGCGTTCCGCACAATGGCAGGTTTGGTAAGGATGAAAGGCCGGGTTGGCCGGCCACTTCTGATCGCGCTGATTGTGATCGTCGTCGTGGCTGCGCTGGGTTACGCGTACGCATCGCCGTATATCGCGCTCGACCGGCTCAAACGCGCCGCCGATTCCCGCGATGTGGAAACGGTCAACGCGTACGTCGATTACCCGGCGCTACGCGACAGCCTCAAGCTACAGGTCACGGGATTGCTGACGCGCAGGCTCGACGTGCAGCACAACGGCAATCCGCTTGCCGCCATCGGCGCGATGATCGGCGTTGCATTGATTGGTCCGCTCGTCGATGCCTATGCGACGCCGGATGGAGTCGCCGCGTTGCTCAACGGTATTCCGCCGCGCGGCGAACCGGGCGAGCGCCCGCCTCCTCCGCCCGCTGCTCGAGCGGACAATCCGGCGCCCAACTCGCCACCAACACTGGCGCCCGCATCTAGCCAGGCTAACGCCAATAGCAACACGCCGCCGCAGCCGCCGCAAACCACGGCGGGATATCGCGGTGTCAATGAGTTCGTTGTGAGCTATCAGCACGGTGTCGGCGACACGCGCTATGCGGCGATCTTTCGTAGGCAGGGGCTTTTCACGTGGAAGCTGTCAGCCGTCGATCTAAACGGCTGACGCTTCTTCACAACACGTGCGCCAGATGGCGGCTGCCTCACGCAGCCGCCTGCTCCTCTTCAGCCGCCGACGAGCACGCGACCAGAATGCTGCACGACACGCGGTCCAGCAGCGGCGTATTGCCCGCGCCCATCCACCAGCGCGACAGTCCCGTGCGGCAACGATGCCCGACCACAACGAGATCGACGTGCAACTCGGTCGCCAGCGACGCGATTTCGTCGATGGGATGACCAAACGCGAAATGCCCCGTCGCCTTCACGCCACGTTCCGTGAGCCAGTCGACGCCTTCCTGAAGGATTTCACGCGCGGTCTTTTCGAAGCTGCCGCATGCGACGTCCGTCAGCAGGCCTGCGCTTTGCGCAATGCTCGAACGCATGTCGACGACCGACAGCAAATGCGTCTCCGCGCCCAGATCGAGCGCCAGATTCGCGCCGCAACGCAATGCCTTGCGGCCTTCACGCGAGCCGTCATAGCACAGCAGAATCTTGTTGTAGCTCGCCATTTTGCTTCCCCCATGCCCGCGACTATCGCGGTCTCATCTGAATCATGGTGCGCCGCAATTCGACATGCAAGGGATGGAAAACGCTAAGTGCGGTGGCCCGCGCAGTGCGCCATGACGCGGTGCAAGATCGTGCATACGATCCGCCAGCGATGCGTATCCATGCGCCAAACGCGGCACGCACGATGCCCTAAAATAGGCAGCCGTCTCGCGCTTTGCACCGGCCACGCACCTATTCAGGGAACATCCGTCTTCATATGTCTGAAGCTGCAATCGAATTTCATCAGGTCGAGAAGCGCTACGGCGAGAAAACTGTCGTCGACGGCTTGTCGTTTCATGTGCGCAAGGGCGAATGTTTCGGGCTGCTCGGTCCCAATGGCGCGGGCAAGACCACGACGCTGCGCATGCTGCTCGGCATTGCGGCACCCGATGCAGGCAGCATCCGTCTGTGCGGCGAACCGATTCCAATACGCTCGCGCTTCGCGCGGGCGCGTGTCGGCGTCGTGCCGCAGTTCGACAATCTCGATCCTGATTTCACGGTCCGCGAAAACCTGCTCGTGTTCGGCCGCTACTTCGGCCTGTCCGGCGCGCAGTGTCGCGCGATGGTGCCGACGCTGCTCGAATTCGCGCGGCTCGAAAGCAAGGCCGATGCGCGCGTCGGCGAGCTGTCGGGCGGGATGAAGCGGCGGCTCACGCTCGCACGCGCGCTCATCAACGACCCTGACGTGCTCATCATGGACGAGCCGACGACAGGCCTCGATCCGCAGGCGCGCCATCTGATTTGGGAACGGCTGCGCTCGTTGCTCGCGCGCGGCAAGACGATTCTGCTGACCACGCACTTCATGGAAGAAGCCGAGCGCCTGTGTCACCGGCTGTGCGTGATCGAGGAAGGACGCAAGATCGCGGAAGGTGCGCCGAATGAATTGATCGCTTCGGAAATAGGCTGCGACGTGATCGAAGTGTACGGCCCCGATCCCGCGACGCTGCGCGACGAACTGGCGCCGCTGTCGGTGCGCACCGAGATCAGCGGCGAGACGCTCTTCTGTTATGTCGACGATCCGCAACCCGTTCACGCGCGGCTGAAGCAGCGCGCGGGGTTGCGTTATCTGCACCGGCCGGCGAATCTCGAAGACGTGTTTCTGCGTCTGACGGGCCGCGAAATGCAAGACTGACGGGCACACAACCATTCGCCACCGACATCCAAGGCGCACCGAACACATGGACTTACGCACCTACGACACCCCCGAGCACGCCGCGTCACGCGAGCGGTTCGCCGCGTTGCCCGCGAACGCCGTCAACTGGATTGCCGTCTGGCGGCGCAACTATCTGGTGTGGCGCAAGCTCGCGCTCGCGTCGATGTTCGGCAATCTCGCCGATCCGATGATCTATCTGTTTGGGCTCGGCTTCGGCCTCGGGCTGATGGTCGGACATGTCGACGGCGTCTCGTACATCTCGTTCCTCGCCGCGGGCACGGTGGCGTCGAGCGTGATGATGTCGGCGAGTTTCGAGTCGATGTATTCGGGCTTTTCGCGGATGCACGTACAGCGCACCTGGGAGGCGATCATGCACACGCCGCTCACGCTCGGCGACATCGTCCTCGGCGAAGTCGTGTGGGCGGGCAGCAAGGCTGTGCTGTCGGGCGCCGCCATTATGGTCGTGGCGGGCGCGCTCGGTTATGCGAGCTTTCCGTCGATGCTCATCGCGCTGCCCGTCATCGTACTGGCGGGGCTTGCGTTTGCGAGCACGGCGATGATCGTGACGGCGCTCGCGCCCTCGTACGATTTCTTCATGTTCTATCAGACGCTGGTGCTCACGCCGATGCTGCTGCTTTCGGGCGTGTTCTTTCCGCTGTCGCAATTGCCACCTGCGGCGCAGTTCGCCGCGCAACTGCTGCCGCTCGCCCACACCGTCGACCTGATCCGTCCGGCGCTTCTCGACCGCCCGATGAACGACGCAGCGCTCCACGTGGCCGTGCTGGCCGCGTATGTGGTGGTGCCGTTCTGCATATCGGCGGTGCTGTTCCGCCGCCGCATGATGCGCTGAGGGCGCCGCGCGCAGGTTCATGCGCGGCGGCGCCCTCAAGCTGATTCAATCAGATCACTCTTCGTCGTCCGACCACGGCACGTCGACGTCGGAGATGAACTCGACCGTCGCGAATGGCCCGCCTTCCTGGCGGCCGATCTTGCCGTCCGCGCGATGCCATTCGACTCGGAACATCGTGCCCGGATCATCGGAGCGCAAACGGATCGTGCGCAACTCTTCCGGGTCGGCTTCCTCGACGGGGCCATCGAGCGAAACGAGCAGCGCCTGCGGCCACATGCCGTCGACGGGATCATAAATGCGGTCGCCATCGGGAATCGACGTATGCGCTTCGACGCCGATCGTCGCCGATGCGTCAATGATCATCTTGCCCAATGCGCGCAGCACGGCTGTGGCGCGTGCCGAGTTGGCCTGACGGATAGCGAGATCCCCGCGGGTCAGCGCCTGCTCGAGTTTCGGATTGGTCTTTTGTTGGGCCATGCGATGTCCTGAATTTAACTGGTTGGCGCTTGCACGCCGTTTTGTGCAGCTGAATGATTCGTCCTGCCTTGCGCCGCGTTGGCGGCATGAACGGCCGCCATCGTAGCATTTGCATCCGTCCGGCTGCGTCTTGCAGTGCAACAAGGCCAGCCCCATGCCACCCGGCGACGCATGCGATCACGCGCTTGCCTCCCCAGTTTAGGACGAGATTCGCCGCCGCGACGCCGCGTTTTATTACGGTCGCCTGTTACGGGTGCTTGCTCAGAAGCCGAGCGCCACGGCCAGCAGCCCAGCCAGCACGCCGAACGCGACCACGCCGACGGCGACGACGCTCAGCACGCGCGGCCGGAACGAGCGTGCGAGCATCGCGAGCGACGGCACGCTGATGGGCGGCAGCGTCAGCAGCAGCGCGCCCGCCGGGCCGACGCCCATGCCGAGCGACAGCATCGCCTGAACGATGGGCACCTCGCCCGCCGTCGGGATCACGAACAGCAT
Source organism: Paraburkholderia terrae (assembly GCF_002902925.1). Classification (GTDB taxonomy): domain Bacteria; phylum Pseudomonadota; class Gammaproteobacteria; order Burkholderiales; family Burkholderiaceae; genus Paraburkholderia; species Paraburkholderia terrae. The sequence goes on from NZ_CP026111.1 coordinate 1,999,095, forward strand.
GCCCGCGACGGCCAGTGCCACGATCCATACGATGTCGTTGCCGATCTCCGGCCCGACTTGCGGAAAGAGCCACGCGCGCGCCGCGCCGAGCAGCAGGACCAGCACGATGTATTCCGGCACGAGGCGCACGGCCATCCGCGCGAAGATCGACAGCCAGCGCGCGAACGGATTGCCGTCACGCTGCTCGCCGACCAGTTCGACAAGGCGCGCGTCGGCCGCTTGCGCTTCTGTGGGTGTCACGAGCCGGTTCGCCAGATAGCCGAGGCCGAACACCATCGCGATGCCGAGCACGAGCCGCAGCCCGGCCCAGTGCCAGCCGAGCACGAAGCCCATGAACACGAGCGTCGCGGGATTGAGGACCGAGTTGCCGAGCCAGAATGCGATCGCGCCGCCCGGCGAAGCCTGCCGCGCCCGCAGTCCGGCGACGACGGGCGCCGCGCAGCACGTACACATCATTCCCGGCAGCGCAAGCAGGCCGCCCGCCGCGACACTGCCGAAGCCCGTCTTGCCGAGCAGCCGCGCGACCCAGTGCGCGGGTAGCAGGGCCTGCACCGCCGAGCCGAGCAGCAGGCCGAGCACCATCGCCTGCCAGATCGCCTTGCCGTACGCGAGCGCGTAGGCCAGCGCCGCGCTCCACGACGGCGCGGGCGGGCTCGACGCCTTGCCCATCAGGATCGACGCGCCGATCGAATGCGTCGATGCCGCCGTGAATGCGCGGTTGTAATACGGAAACCATTTGACGTAGAAAAGCCCCGCGATAGCGAGCAGCACGAAAATCGGCCAGGTCGAGGCGGCGGACGAAGTGGTGGGACGCGTAGCGTTCATCGTCGTGGGGGTCGGTCGTTGTGTTGTTGACTACGTTGCCGTTCGTGCGGCACGCACGGGTTCGCGCGCCGGCTGGGCTGCCGCATCGGCACGCGGCAACGGCCACTCTACACGGATCGAACGGGATCGTAAAAAGTGGGGGCGAAAGCGGCGCGGCGGGTGGCTTTTACCCGCGCCCGCGTGCTGTTGAACGTGACGTCGGGTGCGTTCGCGCACTTGCCGCCAGCGCACCGCGACATAGGCGTCGCGGCGCGCGGCGTGCCGCTCAGGGCGCGGGGTTCGGCTGCAGTTCGTGCAGCGCGTCGATTTCCGCAAGCGCTTCCGGCGACAGCTTCACATTGGCGCTCGCGATGTTCTCTTTCAGCTGATCGAGCGACGTCGCGCCGATCAGATTGCTCGTCAGGAACGGCCGGCTGTTGACGAACGCGAGCGCGAACTGCGCGGGCGACAGGCCGTGGCGCTTCGCCAGCTCGACGTAACGCGTCGTCGCCTGCACGGCTTGCGGCTTGCTGTAGCGCTGGAAGCGCTCGAACAGCGTGATGCGCGCGCCCGCCGGACGCGCGCCGCCTTCGTACTTGCCCGACAGCCAGCCGAACGCGAGCGGCGAATACGCGAGCAGCCCGACATGCTCGCGATGTGAGAACTCGGACAGCCCCGCTTCGAATGTGCGGTTCAGCAGGCTATACGGATTCTGGATCGATACGATGCGCGGCAAGCCGAGCTTCTCCGACGCGCGCAGAAATTGCGCGACGCCCCAAGGCGTTTCGTTCGACACGCCGATATGACGCACCTTCCCTTCCTTCACGAAATCCGCGAGCACGCTGAGCGTCTCTTCGATGGGCACCGTGTACGCATCGTCGATCCACGGATACGCCGGGCGGCCGAACGTCATCGTGCTGCGATCGGGCCAGTGCAACTGGTACAGATCGACGTAGTCAGTTTGCAGACGCTTGAGACTGTCGTTCAGCGCCTCGGTGAGATTCTTGCGGTCGTACTGGTTGCCCTCGCCGCGAATGTGACGCGGGTTGTGCGGCTGACGCGCGGGACCCGCGATCTTCGTCGCGAGTACGATCTTGTCGCGCATACTGCGATGCTGCGCCATCCATGTGCCGATGTAGCGTTCCGTCAAGCCCTGCGTCTCCGGGCGCGGCGGCACCGGGTACATCTCGGCGGCATCGATCAGCGTGACGCCCTGGTCGAGCGCGTAATCGATCTGTTGGTGCGCGTCGCGCTCCGTGTTCTGCTCGCCCCACGTCATCGTGCCGAGACCGATCAGGCTGACCTTCACATCCGTATCGCCGAGTCTGCGGTATTCCATCGCCTGGTTCCTGTTCGTGTTTTTGCGGGTGATAAATCGGTAAAACGCGAAATTACCATGTCCGCGCAAACCGCGTGCGTGGCTAGAATAGCGGCTGGCCGCGCCGGGACCTGGACGGTTTCGATGCGCTTACAACGTTCGGAGAATCATGTCGATGTCAGATGCGCCGTCCACGTCATCCGTCCCGTCGAATGGACGGCAGTCGCTGATCGTGACGCTCGTGGCCGCGGCGTTTTTCATGGAGAACCTCGACGGCACGATCATCGCGACCGCGCTGCCGCAGATGGCGCAGTCGTTCAACGTGCATGCCGTCGATCTCTCCATCGGCATCACGTCGTATCTGCTGACGCTCGCCGTCTTCATCCCGATCAGCGGCTGGGCCGCCGACCGCTTCGGCGTACGCAACGTGTTTACGGCCGCGCTTGCGGTGTTCACGGCGTCGTCGGTTGTATGTGGGATGACGAACGGGCTCGTCGAGTTCACGGCGGCGCGCATCGTGCAGGGTATCGGCGGCGCGATGATGGTGCCCGTCGGGCGCCTCGCCGTGCTGCGCGCGACGCCCAAGGACGGCCTGATGCGAGCGATCTCGATCATCACGTGGCCCGGGCTCGTCGCGCCCGTGCTCGGACCGCCGCTGGGCGGCTTCATCACGACGTACTCGTCGTGGCGCTGGATCTTCTATCTGAATGTGCCGCTTGGCATTCTCGGCATCGTGCTCGCGTGGCGCTTCATCAGCGCGGAAGGCGAATCGCAGAAGCGTCCGTTCGACGGTATCGGCTTCGCGCTGTGCGGCATCGCGGGCACGGCCATCATGTATGCGATGGAACTGCTCGGACGCTCGGATGCGCCGTGGCGCGAAGCGCTCGCGTTCCTCGCGGGTGGCGTCGCTGCGGGCATCGGCGCCCTCTTTCATCTGCGCCGCAGCGCGCATCCTGTGGTCGATCTGTCGGCGTTTCGCGTGAAGACGTTTGCTGTCGCGATGGGTGGCGGCTCGCTGTTCCGCGTGTCGATCAGCGCTGTGCCGTTTCTGCTGCCGCTGATGTTCCAGCTCGGCTTCGGCATGAACGCGTTCCATTCGGGGCTGCTGACGCTCATCGTGTTCGCCGGCAACCTGTCGATGAAGCTCGTGACGACGCCCGTGATGCGGCGCTTCGGCTTTCGTCCGGTGTTGCTCGTAAATGGCGCGCTCGCTGCGATCAGCATTGCGGCGATGAGCCTGCTGACGGCTTCGACGCCGCTCGTCCCGATGGCTATCGTGCTGTTTGCGAGCGGCCTGTCGCGCTCGTTGCAGTTCACGGCCGTCAATACACTCGCGTTCGCCGATGTGCCGAAGCCGCAGATGAGCGGCGCATCGACGTTATCGAGCACACTCTCGCAAATGACAATGGGCATGGGCGTCGCGCTCGGCGCGATTGCGCTGCGGGTTGCAGCATGGTTACATGGGCACGAAGCGCAGTCGGTGACGCCCGCCGATTTCAGCATTGCTTTCCTGCTGGTGGCGGCTGTCGGACTAGTAGCGATCGTCGATGTGTTCGGGCTCGAACGTGATGCGGGCGCGCATGTGAGCGGGCATCATCGGCGGAAACGGGTTTGAGATGCCCGGCGCTGAACAGGTGGACTTGAAATGAATGTCGAACAGTTTGAATTGCTCGTGACGCGTACGATGCCTTACGGCAAATACAAAGGGCGCGTGATCGCCGATCTGCCGGGACATTATCTGAACTGGTTTGCGCGCGAAGGGTTTCCGCCTGGTGAGATCGGCAGGCTGCTCGCGTTGATGCATGAGATCGATCACAACGGCTTGAAGGAGTTGCTGAAGCCGTTGAGGAAGGGGTGAATCTGCGGTTGGCCTGATGCGCGCGCGTTCGATTCTTTGAACGACAGCGCGTTGCAAGTCACGGACGCCAAAACAAAAACGGCATTGCGATTTCTCGCAATGCCGTTTCTGAATTCTTTGGGGTGGCTGATGGGACTCGAACCCACGACGACAGGAATCACAATCCTGGACTCTACCAACTGAGCTACAGCCACCACTGCACTACATCTTCGCCGCCTGCCGCAGAGCGGTGCTCAGCAACGAAGAAGCGAGATTATACAAACACGAACCGTATTTGCAAAGCCCTTTATTCAAAGATTTCGCTGGGTTCGCGCAAATGCTGTCGCGCTTCGTCGAAAATCGCGAGATCGCGCGCCTGGAGCTTCTTGCTGTCCGACAGCACGCGCCGCCACCCGCGCGCACCCGCCACGCCGCGATACAGCCCCAGCGCATGACGCACGATCGCGCCAGGATACGTGCCGCGCGCGATCTCGGCGCGGCAGTATTCGATCAGCTTCGCTTCCGCTTCCTCGCGGGTCGGCGCGGTATCCGTCGAGCCGTAGAAACGCGCGTCGACATCGGCGAGCACATACGGGTTGTGATACGCCTCACGGCCCAGCATCACACCGTCGACGTGCTGCAAGTGTGCTTCGACTTCGTCGAGGGTCTTGATCCCGCCGTTGATGATGATCTCGAGCTGCGGAAAGTCGCGCTTCAATCGATACGCGTAGTCGTACTTGAGCGGGGGAATCTCGCGGTTCTCTTTCGGGCTGAGGCCTTTGAGGATCGCATTGCGCGCATGCACGATGAAGACCTCGCAACCGGCCTCGGCAATCGTGCCGACGAAGTCGCGCACGAATGCATAGTCTTCGACGTCATCGACGCCGATCCGGTGCTTCACCGTCACGGGCACCGACACCACATCGCGCATCGCCTTCACGCAATCGGCGACAAGTTGCGGCTCGTTCATCAGACACGCACCGAATGCGCCGCGCTGCACACGCTCCGACGGGCAGCCGCAATTCAGATTGATCTCGTCGTAGCCCCACTGCTCGCCGAGTTTCGCCGAGCGCGCGAGATCGTCCGGCTCGCTGCCGCCGAGTTGTAGCGCGACGGGCGCTTCGTCGGCGGTAAACGCAAGGTGACGTTCGACGTCGCCGTGAATCAGCGCGCCCGTCGTCACCATCTCCGTATACAACCAGGTGTGCCGCGACAGCGTGCGGTGAAACGAGCGGCAGTGGCGATCAGTCCAGTCCATCATGGGCGCCACGGATACGCGGCGGGGACTGGAAACAGGCTTCGAAGACATGAGGCGGCAGACCAGAAAGAAAAACAGCGTGAATTCAGCCCGCAATTTTACCGCAAGCGCGCCCCGAACCCCTCGTTTTGCGCCGCAACAACCCCGGAAGCCCATGATTTACATAAGGTTTTTCAAGCCGTAACGCCCCGCTTATAGGGGCGCATACGCGGCAAAACCCCGCCCAGCGTGCCTCCCAGCATTGTTTCGAATCTCAGAATAGTAATTTCAAATTATCGGCACAAAAAACCGATAGTAGGGGTATACACTGGCTTCCATCGACGTTGCGAACAGACCGCTGCAAAGCAAAGAGCGCAACGTCTTACTGAATCAAAACATTACGGAGAGTTCACCATGAAGACCAAGCTTATCGCCGCAGTTCTGATCGCCGCTTCCGCTACCCTGGCTGCTCCCGCTTTCGCAAGCGGCTACGGTCCGGCTCCGCACTACAACCCGACGGTTGGCGCACCGGCATCGCAACAAGGCCAGAACACGGAAACGCTGGCAGCTGAAGCGCAACAAGCCAACGCAAACGCGTACGGCGGCGTGCAAAACGGTTCGTCGCAAGCTGGCAAGCATGAGCCCGTGACGGGCCCGGGTTCGGTGTTCTTCGGCCACTAAGCCGAAACAGGACCAGAAGCAAACAGCAGCTTTCGTAGCAGGCAGTACCCAGCAGTATCGAGCAGCACTGGTAGCACGCAGTACTTGCAGTTGCAGTCGTTGTAGAAGTGGCAGCAGGTAATCTTGAAGTTGCAGTTCCAGATGTAGCAGTACCGCAATCAAAGCTTGACCGTAGTAAAGCAGTACCGTTGATGGCGAAGTAGCAGTATCTGGAAGTACCAGTAGTTGGAAGTTGCCGTACCCTGGCAGTACCACGCAGTCTGTTGTTGCAGGTGTAGTTCAGCCGGATGTTCTTCTCAGAGCATCCGGCTTTATTTTTTGCGCTGTGTAAAACGACTATCCGCCTGCGGCCAGCAGTTCGACATCGATGGCTTCGCGCGCTGCCCGGAAGCCCGCTTCGGCCGCCGCGTGCTCCGTCGGCCAGAAGCCGTCGATCGGCACAAGCCGCCAGTCCAGAATCACCGCGTCGTCCTTCAGTATGCGGAAGTGCGCCTTGACGCCCGTCAGCACCTGCTCGACGCAGACCTCCATCTCGAACTCCTTGTAGCGCTCCTGGTAGTCGCCCATGTCGATGCCTTTCGGCTCCATCGCGCGTCCCTCCGTCTCAGGTTTGCTCGTCAGGGTCAGTCGTCGGGCTCAGTCACTGGATCAGTCGCAATCGCCGGACAGATACTTCCTGCCGTCGCAGGTGATTTCGACGCCCGCGCCCTTCCCCGTTTTCGCCACCAGCCCCGCGCCCAGCAATTCTTTCTCGACGACGGGCTCGACGGCAGGCGCCGCCTGCCCGGTTCCGATGTCGTTCAGTTGCCGCAAGGTATCGATTGCACCCGCACTCAAGGACTTCGTCATCGCAGCCTCCACATTCGTTGGCGGCGCGCCGCCCGTATGGCAATGCGCCAGTCGATGCTGAGTTCATGCTAGCACTTCCAGCCAGGATTGCCGGGACGGGACGCGGTGCGCCCCCGCACCCCGCTATCCGAGAAGAAACGGGCGTCCCGCAGGGGCTGGCACGCGCCTAGCGAAAGGAGAGAAAAACCGCAGGGAGAACCCAATGATTGCGACGATGATGAAACTCAGACGTCACGCATGGGCGTCGATAGGAGCCGCCGCCGTGCTGGCGGCATCGGCGGGTGTCGCGCAGTTGGCGTGGGGCCAGACCGTCGCGCCGCAAACGGGCGGCACGCCGATGGTGAAACCGCCGCCCGCGGCGGCCTCGGGCGCGGCGAGCGCGACCAATCCCGACAACATGCCCGTCAAGAAGCCACGCAAGCAGCCCAACGACGACATGTCGGTTCACCCGCCCGCCAGCGCGACGAACGCGAAATAGCGGGCAGCGTGTGAACCTGCGATGCGCGGCGGCTCAGCGACCGCCGCGCATCAAGCGCAAAGCGCGTTACAGGCGCGCAATCGATACCTCCGTCGACTTGACGAGCGCGACCACTTCCGCGCCGACCTTCAGTTCGAGTTCGTCGATCGAGCGCGTCGTGATGACCGACGTGACGACGCCGAACGGCGTATCGACATCGACTTCGGACACGACGGGTCCGCGGATGATTTCCTTCACTTTGCCTTTGAACTGGTTGCGTACGTTAATCGCGGAAATGCTCATATCGGATAGCTCCGGTGGGTCGATGAAAAAGTATCCAGCCAGCGTTCAAACTGCCCAGCGGATATCGCGTGCATGCACGGTGCGGGCATCCTGAGGTGCCGGTTCGTCGGTTACGCGTGTCTTCATCACACGCTGCAACACGCGCTCTTCGAGTTGCGCGAATGCCGCTGTCGCCCGTTCGCGCGGCCGCGCGAGCGGCACGGCTTGATCGAGCGCGATCCTGCCCTCCTCGATCAGCAGAATGCGATCGGCGAGCGCGACGGCTTCCTGCACGTCGTGCGTGACGAGCAGCGCGGTGAAACGGTGCTCACGCCACAAGCGCTCGATCAGCGCGTGCATTTCGATGCGCGTCAACGCGTCTAGCGCGCCGAGCGGCTCGTCGAGCAGCAGCAATTGCGGCCGATGCACGAGCGCGCGCGCCAGCGCGACGCGCTGCCGCTGGCCGCCCGACAGCTGCGCGGGCCAGTCGTTCGCGCGTTCGAGCAAGCCGACTTCGTCGAGCACCGCGCGCGCTTTATCCCGCGATGAACGGCCGAGTCCTAGCATCACGTTCTGCAGCACGGTCTTCCACGGCAGCAAGCGCGCGTCCTGGAACATGATCCGTGTGTCGAAGGGCTGCGAGCCGTCGGCGTGTTTGTCGAGCGTGCCCGAGGTCGGCGCTTCGAGACCCGCGATCAGCCGCAGCAACGTCGACTTGCCGCAGCCGCTGCGTCCGACGATCGACACGAAGCTGCCGCGCTCGATCGACAGATCGAAGTCCGTAAGCACCGCGCGCTCGCCGTAGCGCTTGCCGACGCCGCGCAGTTCGACCGAAATATCATGCTTTTCACGAGCGATCTCGCGCAGCGCGGGTGCTTGCGTCGACACAAGCTCATGCGTGCTCTGCTGCCGAAGCTCGTCTTCGAGATCCGCGCCCGTGATCCCGCCCATCAATACGGACAATGTGCTCGCACTCATGCTTTCGTTCCTCGTTGATACGCGGGATGCCAGCGCAGCGACACGCGCTCCAGACCTTTCGCCAGCATGTCGGCGAGCTTGCCGAGCGCCGCATACAGCAGAATCCCGACCACCACCACATCCGTTTGCAGAAACTCACGCGCGTTCATCGTCATGTAGCCGATGCCCGATTGCGCGGAGATCGTTTCCGCGACGATCAGCGTGACCCACATCAATCCGAACGCGAAACGAACGCCGACAAGAATCGACGGCAGCGCGCCTGGCAGGATCACGTCGCGATACAGCGCGAAACCCTTCACGCCGTAGCTGCGCGCCATTTCGATCAGATTGGCATCGACGGAACGGATGCCGTGGTATGTGTTCACATAGATCGGAAAGAACACGCCCAGCGACACCAGAAACACCTTCGCCTCTTCCTCGATACCGAACCAGAGGATCACGAGCGGAATCATCGCGAGCGCGGGGATGTTGCGGATCATCTGCACGGTCGTGTCGAGCGCGATATCGACGGGCCGGAACAGACCTGTCGCCAGCCCGAGCACGAAGCCGATGCCGCCGCCGATCGCGAAGCCCGACACCGCGCGCCACGTGCTGACCTTGACGTCCGCCCACATTTCGCCCGATTGGATCAGCGACCACGCGGCCTTCACAACGGCGAGCGGCTCGGGCAGCACGCGCGTCGACAGCACGCCGCTGCGCGCAGCGAATTCCCACGCGAGCAGGATCACGAGCGGCACGATCCACGGCGCGAGCCTGAGCGCGAGCGGCCCGAGATTCAGGCGCGCGAGATTGAAACCCGCAGCACGGTTGCCAGAAACAGTCGACATAAACCAGCACTCCTTTCATGAAGCGACGCGTCGTTGCGCATCGCCTCCGGACAACGAATCAGCTTTGCGACGCCTTCGGCGCATAGTTGTTGCCGACGATCTCGCCGAACGGCCCCGACAGCGGAAGGCTGCCGCTCACCGCCGCCTGCTGCCGCCCCGGCAGCAGCGGGAACACAAGTTCTGCGAAGCGATACGACTCTTCGAGGTGCGGATAGCCGGACAGAATGAACGTCTCAATGCCGAGATCCGCGTATTCCTGCATGCGCGCCGCGACCTGCTCCGGGCTGCCGACGAGCGCCGTGCCCGCGCCGCCACGCACGAGCCCCACGCCCGCCCACAGATTCGGATACACCTCGAGATCCTGACGCGAGCCGCGCTTGCCGCCGTGCAGCGCCGCCATGCGCCGCTGGCCTTCCGAATCCATCTTCGAGAACGACGCCTGCGCGCGTGCGACCGTGTCGTCGTCGAGCTTGCTGATGAGCTTGTCGGCGGCTGCCCACGCTTCGTCTTCCGTCTCGCGCACGATCACATGCAGGCGAATGCCGAACTTGATCTTGCGGCCGTGCTGCGCGGCGCGTGCGCGGATGTCGGCGACCTTCTTCGCCACCGCTTCGGGCGGCTCGCCCCACGTCAGATACGTGTCGATGTGCTCGCCCGCCATCTCGTGCGCCGCCGGCGACGAGCCGCCGAACCACAGCGGCGGATGCGGGTCCTGCACGGGCGGATACAGCACCTTGCCGCCCTTCGACGTCAGATGCTTGCCGATGAAATCGAAGCTCTCGCCCTGATGCGCGCTAGTCAGCAGGCCGCGCCAGATGCGCAGGAATTCGTCGGTGATTTCGTAGCGCGTGTCGTGATCGACGAACAGCCCGTCGCCCTCGAGTTCGGCGGCATCGCCGCCCGTCACGACGTTGATCAGCAGACGTCCGCCCGACAGGCGGTCGAAGGTCGAGGCCATGCGCGCCGACAATCCCGGCGACGAGATGCCCGGACGGATCGCGACGAGAAACTTCAGGCGCTTCGTGGCGGGAATCAGGCTCGACGCGACGACCCATGCGTCCTCGCACGAGCGGCCCGTCGGCAGCAGCACGCCCTCGTAGCCGAGCGTATCGGCTGCGACGGCGATCTGTCGGAAATAGTCATAGTCGGCTGCACGCGCGCCTTGCGACGTGCCGAGATAGCGGCTGTCGCCGTGAGTCGGAATGAACCAGAACACATTCATCTGCAGTTCCTGCCTTGTTCGTCTGATGTCTTAGGGATGACGGGATGCGTTGCGTGCCGCCGCATGCGAAAGGCGTGACACGCCCTGCCGCGTACGCGCAGCGCATCGAAAACGGGTGATTGAAGAAGACCGCGTCAGCGGCGACAGCGAGGCGGCCTGCCCGGCAGGCCTGGATCGCGCGCCGCGGACGGCGCAGCCGGGCAAGCGCGAATGGGCATCGGATGGGACATCGCGACGGTTTCTCTCAAGTGAATCGATATGATCGGCGCACGCAACGCGCGGCATCCAATGTGCGCGATGCGTGTCGCGGCGGCGTCGCACTGCTCACGCACGCTTCATGCGTGCTTCATACGTAACGTGCCGCGCCGCCTGCATGGGAAAACAGTCTATGGACCGCGCTCTTTCTTTTGAACGATTTTTTTGAGCTTAGGTTTTCCACTTTCGTGCTTTACCTGACGCTGCAGCATACGTCGCGCACGCGAACCGTCCGCCAGCGCACCTGATCCGCGCCGCGCAACCCATATAATGGCGCTCGTTCCGATCAACCTGCGCGGGCGTTGCGCAAAGTCAATGACGCCCCGCGACTGTCGCTGTCAAGCATGCAAAAAATCATCCTGCCGTTCGTGTCCGGCTTTCTGGCGTCGCTGTTCTTTCATGAGTCGACGCTCGCGCTCCTGCACGCCGCCGGCCTCATCGACCCGACGGGGTTCTCGACCGCGCCGTTCGTGCCCGTCGGGCTGCCCGAGTTCATCGCCAACGCGATCTGGAGTTCGGTGTGGGGCGTGCTGATGGCGTGGCTGTTGCGCGTGTCGCCCGAGCGGCCGGCGCCGTGGGTTCAGGCGTTCGTGTTCGGCGGCATCGTGCTGACGGCGGCGGGCGTGTTCGTCGTCGATCCCCTTCGCGGCATCTGGCCGACGGGCAACATGCTGCCGCGCCTTGCGCTCGGCTTCGCGTCGAATGCGATGTGGGGCTGGGGCGCGCTCGTTTTCATGCGCGCCTTCATGGCGAGCGAGGACTAAGGCGGCCCGCCCGTTCCTTCGTGTTCTGCTTCAGCCCTGCAGGTCGCGCAGCGGATGCTCGTTCGCAGGCCATGGGCTGTTGAACATCTTCTCGACGTCCACGCGCGTCACGTCCTCGATACGCGCAAAGCGCCACTGCGGCTTGTTGTCTTTATCGATGATGCGCGCGCGGATGCCTTCCGGCGCATCGCCGCGTTCGAACGACGAGCGCGTCAGATCCAGATCGCGGCGCAGGCATTCAGCCATCGTGCCTTCGGCGCGCGTGACCACTTCCAATGCAACGGCCATCGACAGCGGCGAGCGCTCGCGCAGCACGGCGCCCGTCTGCTCGGCCCAGTCGGCGTAGTTGCAATCGCCTTCGCGATCGAGCGACTGGATGATCTGCACGATGTCCGGCAGCGCGAAGTGCCGGTCGATCGACGTGCGCGCGTCGGCGAGCGGCGACGTGTCGGGCGTCGGCACGATCTTGTGCGATTGCGCTTCGTGCAGCACGGCCGCGACGACGTCGGCGCCCTGCTCGAATGACTCAGTCTTCAGGCGGTCGATCAGTGAGGGAATCGCCTGATCGGGCAGCCAGGCGTCGGCGAGACCTGCGTAGAGCGCGTCGGCCGGGCCGATCGTCTCGCCCGTCACAGCAAGATAGCGGCCGATCGCGCCCGGCGTGCGCGCGAGAAACCAGCCCGCGCCGACATCGGGAAACAGGCCGATGCGCGATTCCGGCATCGCCATGCGGGTGGTCGACGTCACGACGCGCAAACCGCCCGTGCGATGCGCGCCCTGCGAAATGCCCATGCCGCCGCCCATCACGATGCCGTTCATGAACGCGATGTACGGCTTCGTGTACGTGAAGATAGCGTGGTCGAGCCGGTATTCGTCGATGAAGAACATGTCCACGGCATCGCCGTCGCCACGGCGGAATGATTCATACAGGTAACGGATGTCGCCGCCCGCGCAGAACGCGCGCTCGCTCGTGCTGCGCACGACGACGGCCAGCACGTCGGGATCTTCGCGCCATTCGTCGAGTGCCGCATGCATCGCGCGCATCATGTCCAGCGACAGCGCGTTGAGCGCCTTCGGCCGGTTCAGTTCGATGAAGCCAATCCGATTGGCGACATAGGCGATCAGCTCATCGGAGCCGCGGGGCGATTCGGGTATCGACATGGTGTGGGCGTGAAGCGGTTGAATGGGCATGCGACGCAAACGGTAGCACGCGTATCGGACTTCTTCAGTGAAACCGGCAGGCGTGGATGCGCCGGCGTGGCCTTATGCGGCTTTCGGTTTCGATGACGCGGCACGCCGCGCCTTTGACGGCTTGTCGGCGTGCTGAGTCTGATCGGATGTCGCGCCCTCGCCTGACGCTTGGTCCGAGTTCGTAGCTGTTTTCGCGTCGCCCGCTCCGAACCACGCGACGAGCGCTGCGTCCACCACGGCGTCGAGCGGCGCGCGCGGAAACACGGGGCACGTCAGATGCAATGCGACGATGCCGTGCATCGTCGCCCAGAACGCCTCGGCGCATACCTGGCTATCGGGCGCGTCCGGCAGACGGCCGTCTGTCTTGAGCGCATCGATCGATTCGATCATCAGACGGAAGGCTTTATCGTCTGCATGGTCGGCGTCGCTGCCTTCATCCGCACCCGCCTCGCCGCCGAGCGCGGCGCCCGTATACGACGGGTCTTCCATGAAGATCAGCCGGTACGTTTCCGGATGCGCGACACCGAACGCGACATACGCGCGACCGAACGCCTTGAGCCGTTCGGCGGCATCGGCGATGGCTGTCAACGGCTCAAAACTGGCGAGCAGTTGCGCGTAGCCCTCCGCGCACAGCGCGCGCGCAATCGCGTCGCGGCTTTCGAAATGCAGATACAGCGTGGCCGGCGAGTATTCGATTGCATCGGCGATCTTGCGCATCGACAGCGCGCCAAATCCCTCACGCATGACGATGCGCCGCGCGGCGTCGAGGATGCGCGTGCGCAGTTCCTGTTTCTGACGAGTCTTTCTTTCGGCGATTCCCATGACGCCGATTTTCCGGTTGACAAACTGAAAAGTCAATTTAAACTGAACATCGTTCAGTGAACAGTGTTCAGTAAATTTCTTGCGCTCAGTTTCAACTGATAAAACCGGGCGCCGTCGACGGGAGATGTCATGGAAAACGCAGCACAGATCGGGCTGTTCGGCGCGGCGGGCGCCGCCGGACGCAGCATCGCCCACGCGCTCAGCGCGGCGGGCCGGCGCTATCGGGTGATCGGGCGCGGGCGGCAGGCGCTACAGGCGTCGTTCGGTCACGATCCTCTCGCGGAAGTCGCCACGTGGAATCCGGACGATCCCGCCACGATCGCCGCCGCGGCCGCCGGCTTGCAGACTGCCGTGTATCTCGTCGGTGTGCCGTATCACCAGTTCGAACAGCATCCCGTCCTCATGCAAAAGACGCTCGACGGGCTGCGCGCGGCCGGTGTGCAGCGCCTGATCCTGATCGGCACCGTGTATCCGTACGGGCGCGCGCGCAGCACGTCCGTCACCGAGTCGCATCCGCGCGAGCCGCATACGTTCAAAGGCAAGATGCGGCTCGCGCAGGAAAATCTCGTGATCGACGCGCATGGCCACGACGGGGTCGAAACGCTCGTGCTGCGGCTGCCTGACTTCTATGGTCCGGGCGTCGAGCGCAGCTTCCTGCATGGCGTATTCGAAGGCGCAGCGAAAGGCACACGAGCGCAGATGATCGGCCCGATCGACGTGCCGCATGAATTCGTGTTCATGCCCGATGTGGGGCCCGTTATCGAACGCCTTTCGCGCACGCCTGAAGCATTCGGCCGCGTGCTGCATCTGGCGGGCGCGGGCACCATCACGCAGCGCGAAATCGCCGAGCGCGCCTACGCGCTCGCGCAGCGCGAACCGAAGCTAATGGTGGCGAACAAGACGATGCTGCGCGTCATGGGTCTCTTCAACCCGCTGCTGCGCGAAATGGTCGAAATGCATTACCTGCTGACGGACCCCGTCGTGCTCGACGACTCGGCGCTGACGAAACTGATTGGTCCCGTCAGGAAGACATCGTATGAAGCGGGCATTGCGCAGTCGCTGGCGGCTGCGCAGCGTGCGATGCAACAGGCCGCTGGCGCGCAGGCGGCGTGACGTACGCCGCCTCGCAAACGCTTCGTGAGGTGCGTTTCAGGTACTGGCGAGATTGCCTGGCGGAAAGTGGCCGCTCTTGAGCAGAACCGGCGTGCCATTGCTGATCAGCAGATGTTCGCGCGCGACGGCTTCGATCCGCTCGCGGCCGGCGTCGAATGCGCGGCGCCAGGCGTCGGTGTCGTTCGCGTCGGCGCCGAAATGATCTTCGAGCGCTTCGACGGAAATCGCGCACGGCACCCGTTCACCGTCGACCAGCGCCGGAAACACCAGCGTCAGATTGAAGTCGCGGTAAGCGGGCGCGTCGGCGGGAAAACGAATCTCCATGGTGACCTCATCGGGAAAATCCGGCGTTCCAGGCGAGTGGCCGCATAGGTGCGCGAGAACCGGCATGCGGACGACTGGCCCAATCAGCGGGCTTAATGGTACTCGTAGCGGCATGCGGCGGTCCAGCATCGGGTATGTCGTGTTTTACCGGGCTTGTCAGCGGCACGTCCGTCCCGTCTTATGCGTGTGCTCGACCGCCGCGCGTAAGGCCATGAATCACTCACCGTCAAGCAGCCGATCGACGTACGCCCGGCCCGCCTTCTCGACGAAAATCAGCGCTTCGTCTTCCGACGCGAAGCGATGCTCGTCGCCGATTTCGATCAGCGTTTCGATCCGGTGCGGATCGTCGGGCCCGCGCTCCGACAGACTGACCGCTCCGACATACAGCCCTTCCCGCTCGCCCGCGCGCCGCGCCTGCTCATGCGGCGGCACGAGCCGCGCCGATGCGCTGATGTAATAGCCCCGATAGGGGCCGCTCACCCGCTCTGCCATGTTCACCTCTCGTTCGATGTTGCTGCAATGGAATCGACAGCACGCGGCACGCCACGTGCGATACACGGTAAGTCTGCCCGCCGCGCGATAAGTTCTGCGCGGCCCTCCCAACGCGCGCGCACGGGCGCGCCGCCTGCAATTTCCGGACGAGAACCGACGATATGGGAAAATATTCGCTTCAAGAGCGCGAGATCGCTGAACCGGACGCGGCCAACGCGTGGTTCGCCTACGCGGAAAGTCACGGCATCGACATTCCGAAGGCGATCAGCATCTGGGAGGACGCGGCGATGGAAGAAGGCGCCGAAAGCCGGCGCCTCGTCGGGCAGGCTGGCATCCGCATCGACCTGTCCGAAACGGGACACTTGAGCCTCCGGCCGCAAGCCTGAGGTCTCCGACCTCTCGTCGAGCCACAATGGCCCGCGTCATGTCCGCTATGCGGCACGCCAGCGGTAGCTCGTCGCCCACATCGGGTGGACGACGCTGGCGGTTCCCGTTCGCAGCGCTCGCGTCACAGCTTATTTCTGGAAGGAAACACAATGAAGTCGATCGAACGGCGCGCGCGCCATCCTCTTGTCTCCCACGCGATCCGTGCTGCGGCGCTGCCGCTTGCCGCACTCGCGATTGCGAGCCTTGGCGCATGCGCGTCGTCGAACGAAACGAAGCTGATCAACCTGCCCAACGGCGAAACCGGCTTCGCGGTCAGCTGCAGCGGCGCGGACGCGAGTTCGAGTTGGGCATCGTGTTACGTACTGGCGGGCAAAGCGTGCGGCGCGACGGGTTACGACATCGTTTCGAAGGACAACGACGATGGTGGCCTAGCCGGCGGCAGCGTCACGAACGTGGTGTCGGCGAGCGTGAAAAACCGTTCGATGGTGATTCGCTGCAAGTGATCCACTAGCTGCCAGCGCCACGCGGCGTCAGTGCGCCTGCATCTTCGAGAACAGGTTGAGCACGACGACACCAGCGACGATCAGGCTCAAGCCCGCGACAGCCGCAAGATCCGGCACCTGCCGATACATCACGATCGCGACCAGCGTGATCAGCACGATCCCAACGCCGGACCAGATCGCATACACGATGCCGACGGGCAGGCTCTTCAGCGTGAGCGACAGGCAGTAAAACGAAATGCCGTAGCCGAGCAGCACGACGAGCGCGGGCACGAGCCGCGTGAAGCCTTCCGACGCGCGCAGCGCCGAGGTCGCGATCACTTCGGCGACGATGGCGATGCCGAGCAGTGCATAGGGCGGCACACGCATGCGTCAGGCCTTCGCAAGCGCGAGCTTGCTGTAGTCGTGGCCGAGTTGCGCGCACAGCGCCTCGACGACGAGTTCGTGATCTCCACGTTGCGGCAGGCCCGACACCGTCACCGATCCGATTACACCCGCGCCCTTCACGGTCAGCGGAAACGCGCCGCCATGCGATGCGTAATCCGCCTCGGGAAGACTGTGTTTGTCGGCGAGCGTCGCGTTCGACTGTTGCAGCTTCAGCCCGATGGCATACGAGCTGCGGCGGAAATGCGCGACCGTGTTGCCCTTGCGGCGCGCCCAGTTGACGTTGTCCGGCGTCGCTCCTTCCAGCAACGAGAAGAACATGGGCTGGCCGAACGTGCGGATATCGATGGCGATCGCAAGGCCGCGTGCTTTCGCGACCTCACGCAGATACGCGCCGAGTTGCCACGCGGTGTCGGCATCGAAGTGAGGGAAGACAAGCGAGTGTTCCTGCGCAGCAATCGACTGCAAATCGTGAGCGATGTCCATGGCGTGTCGAGAGAGCATTGATGAATGCGGTGCCGCACGTGATATGAAGCTGGGCGCAGCACCGAAGAACGGCGATTCTAGCGCACGTGTTGTGTACTACGTGGCCATGCTCTCACAGTAACGACGGGCATTCGATGCGCCTTCTACGCACTTGTCGCGGTAAGCCAGATCACCGTCGCTTTCCGCACTTTCATGTCGATCCTTAAAAACTGATTGCATTGAGCATGCGGTTGCCCTATAATCTTTTCTTCGACGGACGCGGGGTGGAGCAGTCTGGCAGCTCGTCGGGCTCATAACCCGAAGGTCGTAGGTTCAAATCCTACCCCCGCAACCAGTACTCACTGGTTATATGTTCCAAGTGTGATCAAGCCGTCGCACCATCAAACCCGCCCATGGCGGGTTTTTTGTTTTGCGGGTCGCCCTTCGCTTCAACACGAAATCATCACGCGCGCGCGACGCTCACGTCGTCCGCCTCCGTCATCGTCACGCCGCTCCCCGGTGATACACTCCCATCACCGTTTCCCATCCCTTTCCTATGAAATTCTGTTCCGTCTGCGGCCACGCAGTGAGCCTGAGCATTCCGCCCGGCGACAACCGTGAGCGCTTCGTCTGCGCGAGCTGCGGCACCGTGCACTATCAGAATCCGCGCAACGTGGTCGGCACCGTTCCCGTCTGGGACGACAAGGTGCTGCTGTGCCGGCGCGCGATCGAGCCGCGCTACGGCTACTGGACCCTGCCCGCAGGTTTCATGGAAATGGGCGAGACCACCTCGGAAGCCGCCTCGCGCGAAACGCTGGAAGAAGCCGGTGCGCGCGTCGAAGTGCAGAACCTGTACACGCTGCTTAACGTGCCGCACGTGCATCAGGTGCATCTGTTCTATCTCGCGCGGCTACTCGATCTCGACGTCGAAGCAGGCGAAGAGAGCCTGGAAGTGCGCCTCTTCGAAGAGCACGAAATTCCATGGAACGACATCGCGTTCCCGACCGTCGCGCAAACCTTACGCTTCTTCTTCACCGACCGCGCGTCGGGCAACTACGGTCTGCACACGGGCGACATCTTCCGCTCGCTGCGCGACGGCTGACCACAACGACAGCTGTCGCATGGTTCCCTGGCTAGGCCCCGACGATCCGTTTCCGCCCGTCGAACGCGCGCTGTCCACAGCGAGCGGCGCGCCGGGCCTGCTCGCGGCAAGCGCGGACCTGCTGCCGTCGAGGCTCATCGACGCGTACCGGCGCGGTATTTTTCCGTGGTATTCGGACGGTCAGCCCGTGCTCTGGTGGACACCCGACCCGCGCATGGTCCTGCGTCCACGCGAGTTCAAGATCTCCCCTTCGCTGAAAAAGACACTCAAGCGCGTGCTGCGTGACGACGCGTGGGAAATCCGCGTCGACGCCGATTTCCCCGCCGTGATGCGCGCCTGCGCGCTCGCGCCACGTCACGGCCAGCGCGGCACCTGGATCACGTCGGACGTGATCGACGCTTACACGGCATTGCACCGCCGGGGCGAAGCGCACAGCATCGAAACGTGGCACGAGGGAAAGCGCGTCGGCGGATTGTATGGCGTGTCGTTCGGCAAAATGTTCTTCGGCGAATCGATGTTTGCGGACGTCACCGATGCATCGAAAATTGCGCTCTCCGCGCTCGTCTTCCACTTGCGACGTCACGAAATAGAAATGATAGACTGCCAGCAGAACACGTCGCATCTGGCGTCGCTGGGCGGCCGCGAGATCGCGCGCAAGGCGTTCGTCGCGCATGTGCGCGCGAACGTCGACGCGGCGCCGATCCCTTGGTCGTTCGACAAGACCGTCGTGCGCGATCTTTTTGCGCCGGCGGTGTGATGCGCAGCGTCGTCGAGGGCCGACGCCACGTGAACGATGACAATCGCCATGGACGCGTCCGCCGGGCACGCTGCACACTACCGTTGAGCAGCGTGCCGGATTGGCAAATCCAGAAACGCTTCGAGAGCTGCTAACGTGACTCACCCGAATGAGCTGCCGCTTTCACCGCTTTCGGCGCTGCAATTCTATGCAACAGCGCCTTACCCTTGCAGTTATCTGGAAGGGCGCGTCGCGCGCTCGCAGGTTGCGACGCCCAGCCATCTGATCAACTCCGACGTCTATACCGAACTCGTGCGCGCAGGCTTTCGCCGCTCGGGCGTGTTCACGTACCGGCCATACTGCGACGGCTGCCGCGCGTGCGTCCCCGTGCGCGTGCCCGTCGAACGCTTCACGCCGAACCGCACGCAGCGGCGCGTCTGGAAACGGCACGGCAACCTGATCGCGACCGTCGCGCCGCTGCATTACGACGAAGAGCACTACGCGCTCTACATGCGCTATCAGTCGGCGCGCCACGCGGGCGGTGGCATGGACCGCGACAGCCGCGACCAGTACGAACAGTTCCTGTTGCAAAGCCGGATCAATTCGCGCCTCGTCGAATTCCGTGAGCCCGCCAATCCCGGTTACGCGGGCCATCCCGACATGCCCGGCACGCTGCGCATGGTCAGCATGATCGACATCCTCGGCGACGGGCTGTCGTCGGTGTATACGTTCTTCGATCCCGACCTGCCGCACACGAGCTTCGGCACCTACAACATCCTCTGGCAGATCGAGCAGGCGCGCAGCCTCAAGCTGCCGCACGTGTATCTCGGCTACTGGATTCGCGAAAGCCCGAAGATGGCCTACAAGGCCAATTTCACGCCGCTCGAAGGGCTTTTCGACGGCACATGGAAGGTGCTCGACCCCACCGCGCTGGATCTCTCCCCCGTCGATGCCGCGAAAGCGGGCGTGCGTGGCATACGCGGCGAACGAGGCTGATTGCTCGCGTGGCGTAGCGGATTCGCGGCCGCCCGCGCGTCCCGACGCGCTTCAAAACCGAAACGTCGATAGCCGCCGCGCCGAACCGTTAAAATAGCGGGTTCTCATTTTCAGCCGCCAGGCGCCCCGCCGTGTTCAGTTCCCTCTATCCGCTCGTACGCGCCCAACTCTTCCGCATGGACGCGGAAGACGCCCACCATCTCACCCTGCGCATGCTCGGCGCGGCCGGACGCACCGGACTCGCGGGCGCGCTCGCGCCGCACGTGCCCGATTCGCCGCGCACCGTGATGGGGCTGACGTTCAGGAACCCGGTCGGCCTCGCGGCAGGTCTCGACAAGGATGGCGCGTGTATCGACGGTCTCGCGGCACTCGGTTTCGGCTTCATCGAAGTCGGCACCGTGACGCCGCGTGCGCAGCCGGGTAATCCGCGTCCGCGCATGTTCCGCCTGCCGCAGGCGAACGCCGTGATCAACCGGATGGGCTTCAACAACGCGGGCGTCGACCAGTTCGTGAAGAACGTGCAGGCCGCGCGCTATCGCGGCACGCTCGGGCTGAACATCGGCAAGAACGCCGACACGCCGATCGAGCGCGCCGCCGACGACTACCTGTATTGCCTCGAGCGCGTCTATCCGTTCGCGAGCTACGTGACCGTCAACATCTCGTCGCCGAACACGAAGAACCTGCGCCAGTTGCAAGGCGCGGACGAACTCGACGCGCTGCTCGCCGCGCTGAAGGACAAGCAGCAGCGCCTGGCCGATCTGCACGGCAAGCTCGTGCCGCTCGCGCTGAAGATCGCGCCGGATCTCGACGACGAGCAGATCAAGTCGATCGCCGATACGTTGCTGCGTCACCGGTTCGAAGGCGTGATCGCGACCAACACGACGCTCTCGCGCACTGCCGTGCAAGGCCTGCCGCACGCCGACGAAGCGGGTGGCCTGTCGGGGCGTCCGGTGTTCGATGCATCGAATGAGGTGATCCGCAAGCTGCGCGTGGAAGTCGGCAGCGAGGTGCCCATCATCGGCGTGGGCGGGATTTTCTCGGGCGCGGACGCGCAGGCGAAACTCGATGCGGGCGCATCGCTCGTGCAGCTCTACACGGGCTTCATCTATCGCGGCCCTGCCCTCGTCGCCGAGTGCGCGCAGGCGCTTGCGAAACGCCGTTCCTGAGCGAAACCGCGTCGCGAACGAACACCGCTAGCGGTGCAACTTCAACGCGCCGCCACCGCATCGAGCGGCGTGCCGAACCGGTCGAAGCGCGGCTTGTAGAAGTGATCCGGGTCGAGTGAAAACGCAACACGGCGCGTGCGGCCCATCAGCTCTTCACGCGGGAAGAAGCCGAAATAGCGTGAATCCGCGCTGTCGTCGCGATTGTCGCCGAGCATCAGATATTCGCCCGCGGGCACCGTCACCGGGTCGAACGAGCGGCGCGGGCTCGGCGCGACTTCCGAGAGCCGCACGACATGCGCGACGCCCGCGAAACGCTCAGTGAGATAGTCGCCGGGTGAAGTGGCGTCGCCGGGCAGCGGCGCGAGCGCAAGCGGCTGGTAGCTCGCGCGCACGCCGTTCACGTACAGCACGTTGTCGCGCATCGCGACGATATCGCCGGGCAGGCCGATCAGGCGCTTCACGATCAGCTCGTGCGCGGCGGATGAATCGATCGTCACGATGTCGCCGCGCTGCGGGTCATGCAGATGGGCGATCGCAATGTGCGTGAGCGGCACGCGCAGATCGTAAGCCATCTTGTCGACGAGAATGCGGTCACCCTCGCGGATGGTCGGCAGCATCGAGCCGCTCGGCACGACGTTCCAGTCGGCGATCGCGCTGCGAAACAGCACCATCAGAACGATAAACGCGACGAGACTCTTGTACTCGCGCCACAGTCTGGCCAGCATGCGCATCATCGCGCTCCTCGAAACAGCTTGTCTACGGAAGGGAAACGAAACCAGCGGGCCTGGTTTTCAGGCGTACACAGGGCCGAACACCCACCGTCCACACCCGCACCGGCCGCGACGATCCTATCATTGCGCGCGCCCGTCACGCAGCGTCACTCGCATGGAAACCTGAGCCCCAGTGCCGCGCGCGCCGCATCGGCCATTTCGATCATCTGGCGCGACTTCGCGTGCGTCATGATGGGACTTTCGAGCGCGCCGCTGCGAATCAGCTCGCAGAAGTGCGCGGTCTCGTAGTTCAGGCCGCCGCCTTCGAACGGCGCATCCAGTTCGACGACATGTCCGTCCACGTAGCGCACCGTCGCGCGCGCCGGGTTCCACCAGTTCTCGTGAATCGTGACATGGCCCAGCGTGCCCGCGATGAACGCATCGCCCTTGCCAAACAGGTCCAGTCCGCAAAAGATCTGCGCAATGCCGTTTTCGTGGCGGCTGTTGAGGCTCGCGAACGTATCGACGCCCGTGCGCCCGAGCCGTCCCAGCGTCTGCACGTCGAGCGGCGCGCCGAGCCAGTCGACGGCCAGAAACATCTCGTAGATACCGATATCGAGCAGTGCGCCGCCCGCCTGCTCGAGCGACAGCGACGGATGATCGTCGGGCACGCCCGGCACCGAGCAGCCGGCGCGCACGAGGCCGATCGCACCGATGGGATCGTCCGCGAGATGGGCGCGCAGCTTCCTGTAGAGCGGATAGAACGGCGGCTTCATCGCTTCCATGAAGAGCCGTTGCGACGCGCGCGCACTGTCGATCACGCGATCGAGTTGCGCCGCGTTGACCGTCGCGGGCTTTTCGCAAAGCACATGAATGCCGGCTTCGAGCGCGGCCGTCGCGTAGTGCGCGTGGCTGTCCTGCATCGTCGCGATATAGAGCGCGTCGATGCCGCTTTGAAGGAGTGCGTCGAAACTGTCGAGCGCCTGTCCGCCATGTTGCTGCGCAAACGTTTCAGCGGGAGCGCGGCGGCGGGACCAGACTGCTGTCAGCCGCGTGTCGGGGACATGCGCGAGGCTTTGCGCGAAACGATGGGCGATGCGGCCTGTGCCAACGATGCCCCAGCGTAACGTCGCGGGATGCCCGGAATGGTGGTGGGTTGCTGCGTTATTCATCGGTCGCAAAAAGGGTGTCCATCCAGTGAGTGACAGCCGACATTGTCGCCGATGTCGCGTATCACTTCGTCGGACTCGCCTTCGCACGGCCTGGGGTGCTACCGGTGCTGCCGGGTGAAACCTGTTGAAACTCAGCTGCCCTGCCTCGTCCTGTTGCTATGCCGCAGCGTCCGGCATGGCACCGCTCAGGCGGCTCATCGAGAAATCGATCAACGCAATCGACGCAGTTTCCGCTTCCTTCGCGTCGTGCCGCTCGATCGCCTCGACCACCCGCGAGTGCAACCGCACCGTTTCCTCCCACGCGCTGTGCGGCAGATCGACCAGCGGTTTCAACGCGGATAGCGCACCGCGAATGATCGCCGCCATCTGCTGGAAGAACTGGTTGCCGCTCGCAATTACGATGCGCGTATGCAGTACTTCATCCGCAGTCTGATGCCCGGGTTCGCCAGGCGGGCTGTTGCGGAAAGCCTCGAACGCATCGCGGATCGCGGCGATGTCCGAGGCGTTGCCGCGCGTGGCCGCCTGTGCAGCGGCGCGCGGTTCGATCAGCACGCGGAACTCGATCACGTCGCGCAAGAACGTCGGATCGGGCTTCGCACGAAAGCGCCAGTTCACGACGTCCTCGTCGATCATGCGCCAGTCGTGCATCGGCCTGATACGCGTGCCGATCTTGGGCCGCACGTCGAGCATGTGACGGGCGAGCAGCATCGACAGCGCCTCGCGCATCACCGTGCGGCTGACGTCGAATTCCTTCGACAATACGTCTTGCGGCGGTAACACCGCACCGTACTTCTCTTCGACGATCCCGGTCACAAGACCATCCATGACCTTGCTGACCAAGGAACGTTCTTTATTGGTTTGTTCCATCATCCTTCTCCCCGATGCGGCGTTTCTCGCCTGCGATGAATGTTGATCACGTGCCCTCGTGTCATTTTTTATTTTGTGAACAATACGTTGCGTTGCTTTATCTGGATACGCCAGTCGGGAAATTACTCGACAGGGTATTCCCTCCGATCAATTGTTTCTTTCGTGTAACGCGTCGTGAAGCGAAGTCCGAAGCACATCGCAAACAGCCTGCGAAAATGGGGAAAAATTGCATCGAAAGTACTGCACGCATAGGTCCGATAATCCCTTGCGGTTACATTCGTTACGTTTGTTACCGATCGAATCAATTAGCAGTCCGCATGCAAATTACCAGGGCGTGTCGTCTCTCACCGATTCACCCATTTGATCTGCCCGGCCCGCTTATCGAGCGTACTGCGCACCTTCTTTCCGATAGGCCCTCCTCTCATAGCGCCTGGTCATCCCGTGCAAAGATGCATCACGCTCACTCGAATCACCATGACGTCCATCACGCGTCAATGCTTCGATGCAACACATCTGAGCGCCATTGGAACCGATCTTCAGCGTCCTGCTCTGTACGTGTACACACACTTTCGTCGCGCTTTGGCATGGATGCGAGCCGCGTGCCTGATACCGTGCAGCGCCGTCTCGTTCTGCTTATCGATATCGGAACATATCTACTGTAGTACCTCGCGCATGCACTCTCGCGTTTCCGTGTGGCAACGCACGGACGCCGACGCGTCGCAATCCGTTAAATAGATTCAACCGGCGCCCCCGTCGCGATCGACCATCCCGGATCATCGACTGGCCCTGGCAGCCGCAAGCCCATACGCCGGACTTAAAGCCACTAGCGGCTGGCCTACACTCATTGAGGGCTGCGCTCATGAAAACGGTACTGCGACGCATTCTTTCCGAATGGGCACGGCTCGACGTGCCGCCCGACATGCTCGCCGACGACGCAGACCTCTATGCAGCAGGCCTCTCGGCAATCGGGACTGTCCAGTTGATGCTATCGATCGAAGACGAATTCGACATCGAGATTCCGAACCGCATGCTCACGCGCGACGTCTTTTCGAGCATCGAGTCGCTGGCGGCGGCCGTCACGGAATTGCAGGGGGCTCGAGGCGGCGGCATGAACGCGCCGCTCATTCAGGTGGCGGCTGCAGCTGGAGCGTTCTCGCCCGACACGTTGTAGCAGCCGCGCTCACGTCGAACGCATGCGCTAGCGGGCGTGCTGCTGCCGGTGCAGGTCGTCGTGACCGGCGAACGACTGAACGGTCCCGAGGTGATTCTCATCAATGAGACAAACCGGACACAGACCCTGCAGGTTGAAATAGCCCGGCTGCGTGAGGATGCCGTCAACGTCGCCCATGCGAGGCGCGCGCCCAACAGTGACGTCGCGAGTAACGCATCGCTTTACAAGGTTCCATTTGCCCGAGCGCAACGCTCCACACGCTCTGCCCATACGCCGCCGGGCAGTACCGCAACGACGAAGTACTGGCACTCAACGCGAAAGGTGCAATGTACTACCGCAAAACGTTTGCGCATCCCTGCGGGCTTGCTATCACGCATCCGACTGAAGAATGACGGGGCGCGCCAACACTCCTGCTACGGACGTTGGTATTCGTACGACACAATCGCGCTTTAAAAATCCCGCTCTCCTCCAAAAATCAGTTTTCGGTGCGGCAGCACACTAAATTCATGGAACACATCTGAATCAAATCGCGTTCAGCGCGGAATCACTCTTTGGTGGGCGTTTCGCCCATGTTTCATGCCTGATCGGGGTCAGCAGGCATTCTCCTGGTTATTTTCAACCCATGCAAAATCAGTGAGTTAGCGCCTATAAGTTAAGATGAATTCTCGAATCCACCGACAAATGCCATTGTGCAGTTTTGAAACAAAAAGATACGTTTTAGCCGATTCGACGATATTGTTCGCGACGCTGCGCCGCACCAGCGCTCATTTTCCAGTCGATTGGCACAGTCCTCGCTAGATGATGGGCGCAGTGAAAATGCCAACGTCGATGCAGACATTCAAAACAACCGCATCGACGGATGGTAGACGGGGCCGGTCTGTACGTATCTCGCCGCAAGCCAGGCGGCAAGACATCGGGAAGCGTGCAGCGCTGGGTTAAAAAACAAGGGGTCGTGCAGGGCACGGCTTCATGCGAGGACCGATCATGCTAACGCTTCAATCCGATCTGCACGGCAATCATTTGCTCGGCGCATTGCCATCCCATGAGTGGCAGGCCATTGCCCCTCATCTTGAACTCGTTCATCTGCGCACGGAACAACTGCTGTGCGATTCGGGACAACGTATCCACCACGTCTACTTCCCTACCACGGCCATCATCTCGATGCTGTCGACAATGGAAGACGGCGGCTCCGTCGAGATCGCCGCAGTGGGTCGCGAAGGCATGACGGGCGTGCCCGTGCTGACGGGCGGTGAAACGATGCCGAACCGCGTGCAGGTGCAGTGCTCGGGCTTCGCGTACCGGATGACGGCGCAGGCGCTGCGTCAGCAGTTCGCACGCTCGGATTTCCTGCGTCGCCTGATGCTGCTCTACATGCACGCACTGCTTACCCAGGTCGCGCAGACGGCCGCCTGCAACCGGCATCACTCGTTGAACAAGCAACTTTGCCGGTGGCTGTTGATCGAAGTTGACCGCGTGGCATCGGATGATCTGTCCGTCACGCAACAGTTGATCGCCGACATGCTCGGCGTGCGTCGCGAAGGCATCACGGAAGCGGCCGGCAAGCTGCACAACGACGGCCTGATCCATCACAGCCGCGGCCACATCCGCGTGCTCGATCGCAAGGGTCTCGAAGCGCGCGCATGCGAATGCTACGGGCTCGTGAAACGCGAGTTCGACCGTCTGTTGCCGCGTCTGCGTGAAGCCGAAACGGTGAGTTGAAGTGTGCAGCTGCGGCGATGGTGTCGACGGCCTCGATTGCAGTTTGCGGCACATAGGTTTGCAATCGACAGCTTTGAACAGTTCCGTGAAGAGATAGCGTGCGGCGTCAGCATTGGCCTGGCGATCGCACGCGATAGCGGATCTCATCGCCCAAATGAAGCCAGGTTGCGTGAGATGAGCGTGTGCTAAACCAGCGTTGCGCACGCCTGACGAGCAGCCATGATCGGGCACATCGGTGCAATCGTTGTCGGCAACGCCCATGCGACGGGAATCGATCGCGACATGCGGCTTCGCCCACGCGATCCCGTTCGATTCGAACGACAACGTCCCTGTCGCGTCATCTGGTTGCGCGCCTGCCGCATCTACCCGGCGAATCGCGTTACGCCGATGAACGAGCCAATGAAGTGCGGCGAAGAACATCGAGTTGCAATTTTGATTCAATCTCGTCCCGCCTTGCATTCGCCGTATGCCCGGGGCAACTTCACATCGCCACTCCGTTAGCAATCCCTACCATCTCAGGAATTCGTCGATCCGGAGGCCGCGCTCGGGTGATGGCGTCGCTTGACGCGCGTCACAGCCTCGGAATCTGAAGCTTCCGCCGCAGCTGTTTGATCAGATTCACACCACCGCTTCCGATAACCAGTCGCGCAAACAACAACATCGACCACTTACCCGGAATGACAATATCTTTCAACATAATACTTCCTACGATATGAAACCTTAATACAATGCTCAGGTTCTTGTAAATCAGGACATTAAAAATAAATGAAGAGACATGCCCTCGCGACATAAACCCGTTATATTTCTCGAAAAACACCAGACTCGGCTCACAGCTGACCGCCCTCGATATTTTATTCACACCCCCGTTCAGAGAATACTCCACCAGTGCGTCGTGCAAATAAATGAACGAGCAGCCGGCCATGTCAGCACTAATGGCAAAATCCCAATCCTGATGGCGCCGCAAAGATCCGTCAAAACCAATTAAGGGATAGTGATGACGCCACATCATGATAGATGAGGTTTGAATATATCCGCCATCCAATAAAATGAAGTCGAGCATCGATTGACCGTCATAGGGAGTCCGGTTGCCCGGTAAACATCGGATCCCGTCGGTTAGCGTCACGTTGCTGAACAACACTTTCACTTCGTTCACGGAAGGCTTGGGGCCAAAGGCAGCGATGCATCGTTCGAGTTTGTGCGGGAGCCACCGGTCGTCAGCATCCAGAAAGGCAATCAGGTCACCGGTCGCTTCTTCGATGCCCCGGTTTCGGCACCACGCCGCCCCGCGATTCACGGTCTCGCGGATCAGCCGCAATGGGATCTGATTTCCGCAATGACTCGGCAATTCGAACTGCAACCCGGACGCATCATCTATAACAATAATTTCCCGCGGAACAACTGTCTGGAGGGATATTGATTCTATCGCCACCCAAAGCAAATCAAGGCTATTGTAGTGTGGAATTATCACACTTACAGTATGGACATCGTCAAAATCACGCCCCATGCTACACCCCGAATTTTATCTTCGATAATCCCTTACATAGAGCGAAATTATCCGATTTCACCTGCCACATCTAATTACACAGACCTTGCCAACACTTTACTGATTACATTATCGATACAGCCATTTATTACACCAATCCTTCCAATAACTTACCAATCACATAATCAATGCTATGGGCGTGCTTTCAGTTCGACGCGGATCTGATCGGCGTACATAGTAAAAACCAGGCCATAACGGATTGGGTCCTTCGTGTCGTAAGTGCCGAGCATGCAGTCTTGCTATTTTCAGAAAGTCCCACGGGCTTCAGTCGGGGCATTTTCCCGATCGTAATGTACTTGCGCCTGTTCGGGCCACGCATGCCGTGCAGCGCCATCGTATCTTCAGGGACGGATCGTAGGACGGTTCCCGACACGATTCCGTGGGTTGCCCAACAATCCCGCCTGGATCGCAATGGCGAGTTGCCGGTAAATGCGGATGAACGAACACGTAGATCGTGTCACGACTGATCGCAAGGGACGCATGTCAACACGCTGATGTTGATCCTGTAGAATCGACCAGCCCCACCGCCAGTCGAGTCCAGGCTTTCAATGTCCTCTTCTCTCCTCACGCCGCCCTCTCCGCAAGAAGTGCATGTCTGGGAGTGGGACCTCGATGTCTGTGCCGGTGAATTTGATCGGCACTGGGAAACGCTATCGGAGGAAGAGCGCGAGCGCGCCAACAAATTCCGCTTCGAACGGCATCGCCGTCGCTACGTGGCAGGCCGAGGCGAACTCAGGCGGCTCCTGAGCCGTTACCTCGGGTTAGCACCGTCGGCGATCACCCTGCGCTATGGCTCGGATGGCAAACCGTTCTGCGCGACCCAGCCTCCTGAGTGGCGTATCTGCTTCAACCTCAGTCACAGCGAGAATGAGGCGGCTCTCGCCATCTCGAACGGTTTCGAGGTCGGCATCGACGTAGAACAGTTCCGACCGATCGAAGAAAGTTTGCCGCTCGAAGTATTCTCCACGCGGGAGCGCGCGCAATTCACCGCCTTACCGGACGCCGAACGGCAGAACGTCTTTTTTGAAAGCTGGGCGCGCAAAGAGGCCTGCCTGAAGGCACTCGGCACTGGCTTCATCCTGCCACCGACTCATTTCGAATTCGATCTTTCCATTCGCGGCGACACGACACCCCGCTTCGTCGGCGGCGAGGCGGAAGAAGCGGCGCATTGGCGCATTTGTGCCCTGTCATCCAGTTCGACCTGTGCGGGAGCGGTGGCAGCACGACACACAGACTGGTCGATCGTCAAAATGAACTGACGGCCGGCGTCTGCGGGCGTGCAGCGCGGCAATTGCTCTACATATAGCATCTCGCACTCCTGCGCCCACCCCCGACCTTGCCTCTCGATATACATCGCAGTACCAACTAAATAGACAGGCGAAAGATACGGCTACCCCATCGACTGGCGGTGTCGTCAAAGCACGTCGACCCGCACGAGCATGCCAAAACGCGGGCCCGCCATTTGTTTCGGGCAAGCGCCATTCCTCTCTTGCCGTCATGCCCCGACGCGGTTTCGCCACGCGCAACACGACTGCCAACCGTTGACTATCGCGTCGAAGCAACCCTCGTCCGGCCGACATTACGCTTACTGGCAGACCCGCTCCCGCCACGCAAGGTAGGTCGGGAGCATCGCCGCGATGCACCTGTTTGCGGCATCGGGAGCGGCTTGGCGCCATTCCGCACGAACTCCTCTGCTCAAAGTGTTGTTGCGTCGCTCGTGTGTGCGACGGCGTACGGATAGGCATCCCGCAGAAGTTTAACTTTCACTTACCGCAAATTTCGCGTTTGAGGCGTGGGACAGGCGTGGATAGCCACGTGCTGCCTGCGCTTCCCGTGACCGGCCCCGCCGATATGAGCGCTAAGCGCCACGCGTGGCTCAGTTCAATACCTTCATCAAACTTCTGGAGACCGGCAGATGTCACATAGAGATGGATATTTGAGCGACTTGCCGGGCGGCGCAGGTCATGGACCTGGCGTAGCGGCGCGCTTCGATGCCGTATGTGGCGAGTTTGGCGATCATCTTGCCGTGATCGACCAGACGGGTGAAGAGCCGTACGCCGCCCTCGGCGAGCGTTCGGCCCGCCTCGCGAGCGTCCTTGCCAGCATGGGACTGGGGCAAGGCGATCGTTGCGCGATCATGGTTCCGCGCAGCCGGGACACGCTGGCCCTGATGCTGGCGATCCTGCGTGTGGGCGCCGTCTACGTGCCGCTGGATCCCGCTTACCCCAAGGCGCAACTCGATTTCATCGTTGCTGACTGTCTGCCCAAACTGATCGTCGCGGAAGGCGCGGCGCTTGCCAGCGTGGGCGACCTGAATGGCGTGTTGATCGATCTGGCCGATATCGTGGCATCGTCGGCGGCTGTCGATCCCGCTCCGCTGCATCCGACGGACCCTGACGACCCGGCGTACATCATGTATACGTCCGGCTCGACGGGCAAGCCCAAGGGCGTGATCGTCCCGCATCGCGCGATTCTGCGCCTGGTGCAGGGTCAGACCTTCACTGCCCTGTCGTCGGAAACGCGCTTCCTCAACCTCGCGCCCCTCGCCTTCGATGCCAGCACGCTGGAGATCTGGGGGCCGCTGCTGAACGGCGGCAGCGCCGCGATCATCAACGAGGTCCAGCCTTCACTCGATACGATCGCCTCCGAAATGGCACGGCTCGGTGTCACGAGTGCGTGGTTCACGGCTGGCCTCTTCAATGCGCTCGCCGACTATCGGCTGGAGGCCTTTCTGCCGCTCAAGGAAGTGCTGACGGGCGGCGACGTGCTGTCGCCCGTGCATATCCGCAAGGTCATGGAGGCCCACCCCGAGCTGCAGATCATCAATGGCTACGGGCCGACCGAGAACACGACTTTCACCTGCTGCTACCGCATTACGCGCGACAGCGAGGCATCAACACATGGCGACGCGATTCCTATCGGCGACGCGATTGCGGGCACGCGGGTCTACATCGTCGACGACAAGCTGGTTCCTGTCGGCGATGGCGAAGTCGGCGAACTCGTCACGGGCGGTGACGGCGTAGCGCTCGGCTACCTCAATCGCCCCGAGCTGACGGCAGAAAAATTCATCGACGACGTCTTCACGCCCGGCGGCAAGCTCTACCGCACGGGTGACCTCGTGCGCCGCCGCGCGGACGGCGCGATTGATTTCCTGGGCCGCAACGATCGGCAGATCAAGATCGCGGGCAAACGCATCGAGCTCGATGAAATCGAACATGCACTGCGTGTCGCGCCCGGCGTAGCCGATGCGGCCGTGGCGGCATTCGAGAGCCGCAGGGGCAAGTCCATCGCCGGCTTCGTGAAGGCCGATGTCGCCGATGCAGCGGCTGCCGCCGTCTTCGTCGACGGGTTGCGCGCGCATCTGAAGGCCGCATTGCCCGACTACATGGTGCCGACGGAGCTGCGTGTCCTGCCGGATTTCCCGCTGACGCCGAATGGCAAGATCGACCGCAAAGCCCTGCTTGCGGGACTCGATACGCCTGTCGCGGCGCCCGCCGAACCCGAGCCGATCGACGACGACATCGCCGGAAAGCTGGCGGCTGTGTTCGAGGGGCTGCTCGGCGACCCCGTCGATCGCCGCTCGAACTTCTTTGATCTCGGACTGCGCTCACTCGATCTGATGCGGGCTCACGCGATCATCGCGCGCGACGTGTCGGCCAAGGTCGCGCTGGTGGATCTGTTCCGCCATCCCAATGTCGAGGCGCTGGCCACGCATCTGCGCGACGCCCTCGGCGTGGCACAGCAAGGGGCCATCCGGCGGCGCCGGGACGTGCAAGACGGCGCTATCGCTGTCGTCGG
The DNA here is from genome assembly GCF_002902925.1 of Paraburkholderia terrae. Lineage (GTDB taxonomy): Bacteria > Pseudomonadota > Gammaproteobacteria > Burkholderiales > Burkholderiaceae > Paraburkholderia > Paraburkholderia terrae. The sequence goes on from NZ_CP026111.1 coordinate 2,031,264, forward strand.
CATGTCCGGACGCTTTCCTGGCGCGCGCAATGTCCGCGAGTTCTGGGCCAACATCCTCGCGGGGCGCGACTGCATCACGCATTTCGATCTGGCGGAACTGGAAGACAGTTTCGACGATGGCTCTCGCCGCGAAGATCGGTATGTGAAGGCACGGCCGATCCTTCAGGACGTCGATCGCTTCGATGCCGGCTTTTTTGGGGTGCTGGCGCGCGAGGCAGCGCTGACCGACCCGCAACAGCGCCTGTTCCTCGAGATCGCCTGGGAGGCGTTCGAAGATGCCGGCTACGATCCGGCGACGATCGCCGGTGCCGTCGGGGTGTTCGCCGGCACGTCGATGAACACCTACTTCCTCAAGCACGTCCTGACCGATCGTGGCGTGATCGATGAGTTCACGAGCCAGTTCCAGATCGGCGAGTATCAAAAGCTGGTCGGTGCCGGCGATTTCGTCGCCACCCGCACGGCCTACAAGCTCGGCCTCAGGGGGCCCGCCATCTCGGTGCAGACGGCATGTTCTACGTCGCTGACGGCGATTGGCCTTGCCGTAGAGAACCTTCGGGCGGGACGCTGCGACATGGCGCTGGCAGGCGGCGTATCGGTCACCTTCCCGCAGAAGCGCGGCTACTTCTACGAAGAAGGCGGGATGGGCGCGCCCGATGGCGTTTGCCGCCCGTTCGATGCCAACGCGAAGGGCACCGTGTTCGGCAGCGGCGCGGGCGTGGTCCTGCTGAAACGTCTCGAAGACGCCATCGCTGACGAAGACCCCATCTATGCGGTGATCCGTGGTGTCGGCATGAACAATGACGGCTCCGACAAGGTCGGCTTCACTGCGCCTAGCGTCGATGCGCAGGCTCGCGCGATTGCCATCGCGCACGCCGAGGCAGGCATCGATCCCGCCTCTGTTGGCTATATCGAAGCCCACGGCACGGCGACACCGCTCGGCGATCCGATCGAATTCGCGGGCCTCGTGCAGGCATTCCGCCTGGGCGGTGTCGAGGGCGGCCAGTTCTGCGCGCTCGGCTCGGCGAAGGCCAATGTCGGACACCTCGACGCGGCAGCCGGCGTGACGGGTTTCATGGCGGCGGCGCTCGCGCTGCGCAACCGCACGTTGCCGCCGCTCACGCATTTCCATGCGCCGAACCCGGCTATCGACGTGACGAACAGCCCGTTCTTCTTCAACGAGGCTGCGCGTCCCTGGGCTGATGGCTCGACGCCGCGCCGCGCCGGTGTGAGTTCGTTCGGCGTCGGTGGCACGAATGTACACGTGGTGCTGGAAGAAGCGCCGTGCCGTGTCGACGCATCTGAGCAGCAAGACGGGCTGCAGATACTGCCGCTTTCGGCAAAAAGCGCAGCAGCGCTCGAACGCGCGAAGGCCAATCTCGCCAGCCATCTCGCGGTCAATCCCGGCGTCTCGCTCGCCGACGTGGCCGCGACGCTGCAAACGGGTCGCCGTGCCTTCACGCATCGCGCCGTGGTGATCGCCGACAGCCTCGATCAGGCGCAAGCGAAGCTGCAAAAAGGCGCCATCGAAGCACAGGCCCCTCAAGCCACGCCGCCCGTCGTCTTCATGTTCCCCGGCCAGGGCTCGCAATATCCGGGCATGGGCGAAGCGCTCTATCGCACCGAGCGGGTCTATCGCGAATGGATCGACAAGGGCGCCGAGGTGCTAGCTGCGCACGTCGGGCTGGATATCCGCACGCTGATGTTCAGCGAGACCCCGGAAGGCGACGATACCCCGCACCCCATCCGTTCGACGATCTACGCGCAGCCGGCGCTGTTCCTCGTCGAATACGCACTGGCGCAACTTTGGATCTCGCGCGGCGTCAAGCCGACGGCGATGATCGGCCATAGCGTCGGCGAACTGGTCGCAGCGTGCGTGGCCGAGGCGATCGCCTTCGAGGATGCGCTGTACCTCATCGCGAAGCGCGGCGCACTCATGCAGTCGGCCGAACCGGGCGCGATGCTGGTGGTGCGTTTGTCGGAGGCCGATCTCCGGCCCGTTCTGCCCGCCGATGTCGACCTGGCCGCGATCAATGCACCGACGCTCAGCGTGGTGGCAGGCCCCTTCGCCGCCGTCGAGGCGTTCGAGGCCACGCTGAAGGCAAGCGATATCGAGCATCGGCGGCTGCACACGTCTCATGCGTTCCACTCGCGCATGATGTCCGGCGTCGTCGAAGATCTGGCCAGGCTCGCAGATACCCTTTCTTTCGCACGACCGAAGATTCCGTATGTGTCCTCGGTGACGGGCCAATGGGCGTCGATGGATCAGCCCGTACACGGACGTTACTGGGCCGGGCATTGCCGTGACGTGGTGCGCTTCAGCGACGCGCTGACCACGGTGACGGCGGAAGGCAAGCCGCTTCTGCTCGAAATCGGCCCCGGCCGGACGCTGACGACCTTCGCGATGCAAGGATTGCCCAAGGACCGGTATCTGGGCGCGATTGCCTCCCTGCCCGATTTCGCGATGCGCGACCGCGAGCTTGCCTTGCTCGCCGAAGCGACCGGACGCCTGTGGCTGAACGGCGTCACGCCGAACTGGAAAACCGTGCAGCCAGAAGCTGCCCGCCGCGTTTCACTACCGACCTATCCGTTCGAACCGGAACGGCATTGGATCGAAGCGCCTGCAACTGCCTCTTCACGCAACCCCACGACGGAAGCCGCCGCGCTTGCCGCTCCGGCCTCGTCCGACGCCATAACCACCAACTCTCCGACCGCCATGACCAAAACCGTCCAAATCGACCGCAAACCGCGCCTCATCGCCGAACTGGCCTCGCTTCTCGCTGAGATCTCCGGCGAGGCGCCGGATACGTCCGACCCGAACATGACCTTCTGGGACCTCGGTTACGACTCGCTGTTGATGGGACAGGTCTCCCGGCAGCTTCGCCGCCGCTACGACGTCACGATCAGCTTCCGGCAGATCATGAGCGACTATCCGACGCTGCCTGCGCTGGCCCAGTTCCTCGACGGCGCCATGCCGCCCGATCCGGAACAGCCGGCCGTCGTTGAGGCAGCGCCCGTCGTCGAAGCCGCGCCCGTTGCCGTTGCGGCACCCGTCGCCGTCGCGGCTGCGCCTGGCTTCGCCGCGCCCATGATGGCCATAGCCCCGGCCTCGGGCGATGTCCAGTCGGTGATCCGCGACCAGATCGCTGCGATGCAGTCCCTGATGGCGCGTCAGCTCGACGTGCTGCAAGGCGCGCCGCTGGCCGTCCAGCAGCCCGCCGCCGTGATCCAGGCCGCCGCAGCGCCGGTGCAAGTCATTGCGCCCGCGCCCGTCGTCGCAGCCGCAGCGCCCAAGCAATCCGCCGGCCCCGAGATCAAGTTCGAAGAAAATCGCCCGACGCGCTTCACCGCATACAAGCCGGGCGCCACGAACTCGGCGCAGATGACCGATGCGCAGACGGCGTTCATCACGGATCTGACGACCCGTTACTCGGCGAAAACACCCACGTCCAAAGCTCGTACGCAGTCCTACCGTGCCGTGCTTGCCGATCCGCGTACGGCCAGCGGCTTCCGCGAGGAATGGAAAGAGCTGGTCTATCCCATCGTCGCCCAGCGCTCCAAGGGTTCGAAGATCTGGGATGTCGACGGCAATGAATATATCGACATAGTCAATGGCTACGGCCAGACCGCGTTCGGCCATACGCCCGATTTCGTGGTGGACGCCGTCAACGCGCAGATGGCGGAAGGCTTCGCGATCGGACCGCAGTCCCCGCTCGCGGGTGAAGTCGCGCAGATGTTCGCCGACATGACCGGGCATCAGCGCGTCACGTTCTGCAATACCGGTTCCGAAGCCGTGATGGCAGCGATGCGCCTCGCGCGCACCGTGACGGGCAAGGACAAGATCGTCTGCTTCGACGGCGACTACCACGGTCAGTTCGACGAAGTCCTCGTCAAGCCGGGCAGCGAAGCCGGTGTCCCGCGTGCTTTCCCGCTCGCCCCCGGCATCCCGCAGAACTCGGTGGGCAACATGGTCGTGCTGCCCTACGCCAGGTCCGAAAGCCTCGAGTGGATCAAGGCCAACATCGACGATATCGCCGGTGTGCTGTTCGAGCCGGTGCAGTCGCGCCACCCCAATCTGCGGCCGAAGGAATTCGTGCAGCAACTGCGTGAGATCACGGCAGCCAATGAGTCCGCGCTGATCTTCGACGAAGTCGTGACGGGCTTCCGCGTCCATCAGGCCGGCATGCAAGGCTACTGGGGCATCCAGGGCGACATGGCGACCTACGGCAAGGTGGTCGGCGGCGGTCTGCCCGTCGGCGTGCTCGCCGGCACCGCTCAGTTCATGGATGCGCTCGACGGCGGCCAGTGGCAATTCGGCGACGCGTCGGTGCCCGAAGTCCCGCCGACCTTCTTCGCTGGTACGTTCGTGCGTCACCCCGTGGTGCTGGCAGCGATGAAAGCCGTGCTTCTGCACCTGAAGGAAGCCGGCCCGGCGCTGCAGGAAACGCTCGCCGCGCGCATGGACGGGCTCGTGCAGCGTATCAACGGTCATCTGGAGAAAGTCGGCATCGCGGCGCGCGCCGAATCCTTCTCAAGCTGGTTCTATGTCAGCTTTGCAGGCGAAGACCGTCTGGGCAGCCTGTTCTATCCGTATATGCGCTACCTCGGCGTTCACATCATGGAAGGCTTCCCCTGCTTCCTGACGACCAGCCATTCGGACGAGGACATCCGCAAGATCGGCGATGCGTTCATCGAAAGCATCGCCGCGCTCCAGCGCGTCGGCATTCTCGGCAGCACGCAGGAAGCGCCGGCTTCCGTGCCGCAGGCCGAACCGCTGCAACTCACGCAAGCGGCCCTCACCGAACCGCAGAAAGAAATCTGGCTGTCGGCTCAGGTGGGTAACGAAGCCTCGCTCGCGTTCAACGAGTCCTTCACGCTCGAACTGAACGGCAACCTGAACGAAGCCGCTTTCGAACGCGCCTTCGCGGCCACGGTTGCCCGCCACGATGCGCTGCGTGTTCACTTCTCGCGCGTCGGCGACATGATGTTCGCGGACCCGGCGACAACCGTTCCGCTGGAAAAGATCGACCTGTCCGGCCACGCCGATCCGGCCGGACAACTCGCGTCCATCATCGATGCCGAAGCCCGCGAAGTGTTCGACCTCACCCGCGCTCCGCTGGCTCGTGCCGGGCTCGTGCGGCTGGAAAGCCAGAAATCGGCCTTCGTGTTTACCGCCCATCACATCATCTGCGACGGATGGTCGATCAACATCATCCTGCGCGATCTGTCCGCCCTCTACGCGGCTGAAGTGTCGGGCGCACAAGCTGAACTCGACGAAGTGCAAAGCTTTCTCGCCTTCGCCAAGGCGCAGGATGAAGCCGGTGTCGACGCGGACACGCGCGACTTCTGGATGAATCTCCATCGCAACCCCGCGCCGCAGCCCGATTTGCCCGGCGACCGTCCGCGCCCGGAACTCAAGAGCTTCAGCGGCGCTTCGACGACACGCCATCTGGGAGCCGATCTTCTCAAGCAGGTGAAGACCGCTTCGTCGAAGCAAGGCTGCTCGCTGTTCGCCACGCTGTTCGGCGCTGCCCAGGTGCTGTTTGGCCGCCTGTCGAACAATGACGATGTCGTGATCGCCGCACCGATGGCTGGCCAGTCGCAAGCGGGCGAAGCGCTGCTGGTCGGGCACTGCGTCAACTTCCTGCCGCTGCGCGTGAAGTTCGACCGCAACCAGCCTTTCGCCACGCACATGAAGGCGGTGCGCGATCATCTGTACGACGCCGGTGACCGGCAAAACTACACCTATGGCGCGCTGGTGCGCGACCTCGGTGTCAAGCGCGACCTCAACCGGCTGCCGCTGACCGATCTGCAGTTCAATCTGGAGAAGGTCGACGGTGAGCTCGACATGGCGGGCGTGACCACGCGCTTCACGCCGAATGCGAAGGCCTACAGCAACTTCGATCTGTTCCTGAACGTCATCGAATCGGCAAAGGGTCTTCGTCTGGATTGCGACTTCAACACCGACGTCTATGACGAAGCGACGATCCAGCGCTGGCTCGGCTACTACGAAAACGTGCTGACGGCGGTTGCCCGCGATGCCGAAACGACGGTCGCAGCACTGTCGCTGCTCAACGAAGCCGAGATCCATCACCTGCGCGACGAACTGAACGACTCTCAGCGTGCCTACGATCTGTCGCAGACGACTCCGGCGATGATCGCCGCGCAAGCCCGCCAGACGCCCAATGCACCGGCCGTCTCGGATGAGGTCCTGCGCCTGAGCTACGGCGAGCTCGATGCAAGCGCCAGCCAGATCGCCCGCAGTCTCGTGGCGGCAGGGATCGCGCCGCGCGGACGCGTCGCCATCGCGATGGACCGGAGCGTGATGACGGTCGCCGCCATGATCGGCGTGTGGCGGGCCGGTTGCGCCTACGTGCCGCTCGACATGACGATGCCGCCTGCGCGCCTGCGCCAGATCCTCGACGGTGCCGACATCGCCGCCATCCTCACCGATGGCGCTAGCCAGGCCGTGCTGGAACCGGGCGCACACCGCGTGCTGGACCTGGAGACGCTCCTTGCGCAACGCGACGACACAGCCGTGACGCTGCCCAACGTATCGGATGCCGACTCGGCCTACGTGATCTTCACGTCGGGCTCGACGGGCCAGCCCAAGGGCGTGGAAATCGGACATCGCGCGCTGAGCAACTTCCTGCTGTCGATGTCGGAAGCGCCGGGCTTTACGGCTAGAGACCGCATCGTGGCCGTCACGACGTTCTCCTTCGATATTTCCGGTCTCGAGCTGTTCCTGCCGCTGATCGCCGGCGGACAGACCTTTATCGCAGGCCATGCAGAGGTGCGCACCGGCTACGAGCTGGTGAGCCGGCTGAACGAGCAGGCTGCCACCGTTCTCCAGGCGACGCCGTCGCTCTGGCGCATGCTGCTGGAAGCCGGCTTCAAGGTCCCGCAGGGCTTCAAGATCCTGTGTGGCGGTGAGCCGCTGCCGCGCGATCTCGCCGACGCGCTACTGGAGACTGGGGCTGAAGTGTGGAACCTCTACGGTCCGACGGAAACGACGATCTGGTCGTCCGCCTCGCGTGTCGTGGCGAACGGCGCTGTGGTGATCGGCGCACCCCTCGCGAATACGCAACTGCACGTGCTCACCGAAGACCTGCATCTCGCGCCGCAAGGCGTGAGCGGTGAACTGTGGATTGGCGGTGACGGTCTCGCAAAGGGCTATTTCAACCGCCCCGATCTCACCGATGCGGCGTTCAGGTCGGTGGCCATCGAAGGCGCTGCGCCGTGCCGCCTCTACCGCACGGGTGACCTTGCGAAACGCCTCGCCGATGGCTCGCTGCAACAGCTCGGCCGTCGCGACCAGCAGATCAAACTGCGCGGCTTCCGCATCGAGATCGAGGATATCGAGGCTGCGTTGCGCAAGGCGCCCGGCGTGGCCGCCGCTGCCGTCGCGCTGCATACCGTCAGCGACAGTCCGCGTCTGGTGGGCTACATCGTCGAGACGGCTTCTGACAAGACTGACCAGGCAGCCGTCGCCGCGCATGTTGCCGGGCAGTTGCCGGCCTACATGGTGCCGACCCTGTGGATGACGCTCGACGCCCTGCCGCAGACCAGCAACGGCAAGCTCGATCGCAAAGCCCTGCCCGTGCCGACCGCGGACATGGTGGCCGCACCCGTGCGCCATCCGCATGCGGCGCTCAAGGTGGTTCCGCCCGCCCCGATGCCGATCGAACCCGCGGCGGCTGAAGCCATTGCGATCGAACCTGTGGCGGCTGAACCCGTGGCCATGACGCAGACGCAATCCACCATCGCGGCGATCTGGGGTGACGTGCTCGGTCTCCAGCATGTCGGCATCGATCAGCAGTTCTTCAGCCTCGGCGCGGACAGCCTCCAGCTGTTCCGCATCGTCGCGCGAATGAACGAACGCGGACTGGGTGTCGATGCGCGTCAGCTTATGAAGAATCTGACGATCGCCGAACTGGCGGCGAGCCTCGACGGCCCGCCGGCGGACGAGCGGACGGCGGCGCCTGCCGTAGCCCGGCCGTCGATCCTCAATTTCAAGCGCAGAGTTGCGGAGGGAGTCTGAGCGATGAACGGACTGGCCTTTAAGATCGCCCCGACCGACGAGGTCGAAGCCAGCTACGCCGTGTTCCCGGCGACCGCCTGCCAGGTCAGGTTCTGGCATGAGCAAAAGGCGTCGCCGAAGGCCTCCGCGCTCAACATCGCGTTCCGGCTGCAGTTGTCGGGTCCGCTCGATGCCGCGAGTATCGAGCGGGTGCTGCGCGAACTGGTAGCACGGCACGAGGTACTACGTACCGGCTTCCTGATGACGGGTGCGGGGCTGCGACAGCAGGTCTGGAGCCACACGCCCTTCCAGCTCGAAGTGGTCGACCTCACCGGTTTCGATGAAAAGGATGGCCTTGCGGAGGCGGAGCGCGTGGGCGGACAGCAGGCCCGCACGCCTTTCGCATTGTCGTCGCCTTCCTTCTTCCGGGCCGTGTGGTTGCCCCGGTCGGCCACTCAGGGTGAACTGCAGCTGACTTTCCATTCGCTCGTGATGGATGGCTGGTCGTTCGCCATCCTCGTGCGCGAGCTCGTGGAAGGACTTGCCGCCGTCCATGCCGGCCTCGAGCCCGCTTACCCCGATGTCGATCTTCACCACGGCGACTACGCGCTGTGGAAGGAAGAGTTCCTTGCCAGCGGCGCGCTCGATCGCGCCCGCGCCCACTGGCGCCAGGAGCTTCGGGATTTCAGCCGCTTCGATGTTCCCGGCGATCGTCCGCGGCCGCAGGCGCGACGCTTCCAGGGCATCATCCGCTCGATTCTCTTGCCCGGCGCGCTCAGCGACCGGCTGATTGCGGCTGCCAAGGCGCAAGGCGTCACGCTGTTCAGCGTTGCGGCTGCCGGCCTCGCGATGGCGCTGCAAAAGTCGGCCGGGCAGACGAAGGTTGCCATGGGCACCCAGATGTCGGTGCGGGATCAGCAGGAACTCGAGGGCGTGGTCGGGCCGCTGATCAACACGGTGATCCTGCGCCTCGACATGCCTCAAGGCAGCACCGTGGCCGCCGTGACAGCGCAGTGCGGCGCCAAGCTCAGCGACGCCATCGAACATCTGCACCTGCCGTTCGAAGAGATGATGGAGATGGCGGGCGAGGTATCCGATGGGGATCGCCCGCCGCTGTGCTCGGTCAATTTCGCCCTGCAGCAAAGCTTCGTCGGCGGCGGCGATGAAGTTCGCCGGGGCGTTTTCGCTGCAACGACCTCGCCCTCCTTCAACGCGGGCGCGCTCTACGACCTCAACTTCTTCATGGTGCGGCGCCCGGATGGCTGGCGCATCTCGTGTGAAGGCGACACGGATCTCTACGACGTGGCGACCATCGACGGGCATCTGGCGAAGTGGCGCGAGATGCTGGAAACCGTCGAGATCGACGCGAAGCTGCCGGTGGCGCCCGCTGCCGCGAAAGCAACGGCGACATTCGTGGCAGGCGTCGGCAACAGCGGCTTCATGAGTCAGGCCGAACTGGAGGCGAAAGCGCGCAATATCGTGCGCTTCAACGAGAATGCGCCGGGAACGCCCATCATTGCGCTCAACAACATGGCCGTGTTCTATGAACTGGCCCGGCAGATCGGCACCGACCGTCCCATCATCGATATTCCGATGGTGCCGGAAGGCGCCCCGCGCGAGTTCCCGCAGCGTGCTTTCCAGGACGTCGCCGCGGACGCCGTGCGGCTGATCAGGCTGGCCCGGCCCAACGGCCCGTACATCCTGATGGGGCATTGCGTGCTCGGCGCGCTGTCGCTGGAGGCGGCCCATCAACTCAGGCGCGAAGGCGAAACAGTGGAACTCGTCATTCTCAACGACTCGTGGTGCCCGGGTTATCGCGAGTCGATGCCCTGGTACGACCGGCAGTTGCGCAAGATGCAGGTGCGTGCGGACAACATTCCGCGCGACTTCCGCAAGGCCATGCGGGGCGAGACCTCGATGGTCGCCTTCCTCAATCAGTATCGGATCGTTCGCTGGCTCGGCATTGCCAAGCTTGCTCTCAAGCTCGGCCTGATTCAAGGCAATGCTTCGGAGCATATGGTTTCAGAGAATCGCTGGTACATCGAATATCTGCTGGCGCAGCAGGCGCGGTATTGCCCTGCCCCCTATGACGGCGACGTGCAGATCTTCCGCAGTGGCCAGGTGCTCAATGGACGCCTGTTCGCGCGGGACCTGGGATGGGGGGCGGTAGTGACAGGCAAACCGGGTAACCTGGTGGTCACCGAGGTTCCGGGCATGCACGACCAGATCTTCCGCTCGGCCGGCGCGGCTGTGATCGGCAAGCAACTGCGTGAGCGTCTGGCGCGGATCGGGGAGAACAGCGCTGAAGCCAATGTTGGCGAAGAGGACGCTCCCGCAGCATATCTGAGCCGCGCCAAGGCTTAGAACCCACTTCATAAGGACTGCACCTCGGTTCACGAAGGATTCGTGAACCGATGCAGCACCCACAGAGAAAAAAAATCGCGGCGTCAGCCGCGAAGGGGATAGCAAGGCGTAGCGACACAGTTGTATTTCACAGCCTGCTTCTGGCAGGCCGTGATGATCGTGGCGTCGACCAGCAGGTCTTACATGGCGCGACTAGCCGCCTCTTTTCAAAGCCGACTTGATAGCTTGCCGGGCGGCACTCGCCGTCGAATACGCCATTGCCTTGGCCCGATCACGCACCGCGCTCTGCCCAGGCGGATTGGGATTGATTCCAAGCCTCCTGAGGTAATAGTTGGCCCGATAGATATCCGCTCGAATAGAGTCAACAAACTGGAAATTTACGCTCAAAGTCACCGAGATATTGTCGTCGTTCTTCAACCAGTGGGGGCAGTTGACAGGAACGTGAACGCCATTTCCCGGGGCCAATCTGTACAAGCGCGATCGGTCCTGCAGTTCGGGTCTATAGTTTGGCGCGTTGTTGTCGATCGTCCAGAACTGCTCGATTTCCTCCTCCGGAAGAATCTGCCGATCTTCCCGATCAAAGACGTACAAATCCTTTTTCCCATGGATTTGAAGAATGAAATTGCATTCACGATCGATGTGATATGCCGTCACCCGCTTCGGTGACGTTATGAAAATGATGATCTCCTCATTTCTGATCTTGGATTCGATGCCGCCGCCAATCATATCCTTGACCTCTGCGATCGCATGCCGGTATAGCTCGGTGTAGGCCGGATCTTTTTGCGCGTCTCTCAGGATGAACCAGGCATTTGAATCTTCCAGTTGCCCTAATGCATCCAGCGGTGAGAATGCATGATTCGTATCTTTCCATTTTTGACCAGGCGCGACGTCACCCATGTCGTAGTAGAGATCAGATGGGCGCGTTCTCAGGGTTCGCTCCGTCAACTCCATCAATTGAGGGAGTTGAAAGCGCGGATGAGATGCAAGGTGGTGGGAGACATCGAAGCTCTTCCGCTCGAAACGTTCTCGAAACACTGAGGGATCTGCGTCGATCCACTTGTCCGGCAATGTCGCTTCAGGGACCGGGAAATCCGTGGACATGTCCATGCGATCGCTCCTTGTAACCTTATAAGGAAATGACGACTGTGATGCCAGATCAGCGGCTCCCGTCCAGATGGCGAACGATGCGCCTGCGGACGGGAACAACAACCTTCATCACCGATGACTTCGCATTGTCGGTACCAGGGTCCGCACCGGGCGGCTGCGGATTTACACCGAGTTTGCGCAAGTAGTGATTGGCGGCAAAGATACGGCCACGGGCCCGGGTTGCGTCGGTCTCGTAGACGACTGCATACGACACGCTGCGTTCCGCGCCGGTTTGAACCCAATGGGGCGCGTCCTGCGGCTGATGAAAGCCACTTCCGGGCACCAGGTCGAAGACATGTTCGAGGCTCCTGTCTCGCGTGGCCAGATCCACCTGGCCGATCTCGACTATGCCCTGCACGTAGAAATCCTCGAGTTCGTCTTCCCGGATGGCACTGGGAGGATAGACATGGTAGTGCTTGTCGCCCTCGATCTGGAAGAAGTGATTGATTTCTGGATCGAAATGGAACGGCGTGGTCGAGGAGGCAGAGCTAACGAAGATGGCAGATTCGAGCCGCTCGACCTTTTCACCATTGAGACCGCCGCGTAGTTCGACCACTTTTTCGAACAGCTTGTCCAACAGTTCCCGAAAGCCGGCGTCGTAGTTCTCGGGCCGCTTCAAAAGCACGCGCGTCGGCCCGGTGGCAAGCTGAGCAAGCGCCTCATCCGGCTTCAACGTCTTTGCTTTGACATCAAAGAATCGGGTCCCCGGCGTGGGAGCCGAATTGGAGACGTAATAATCCGCAGGGTTCGCACCATACTTCTTCGCCAACTCCGCTAATGCCTCCGGCTGGAACATCGGCAGCTGATGCAGATAGTGCTTGAAACCGAACGGTTTATTGTTGAACGCGGTCTCGTAGACGGCTGAATCAACGGTCAGTAGAGCATCGGCAGAAGGTATCATTGTTGTAAATCCAAACTGGGTGAGACAACGTCGCGAACGCGGCAGGAACCGATGTCCATTGCTTGTCTGGTCAGCGCCTGACTAGCCGCTGAATCGCATTCGGCGGCCATGTCAACCTGTTGACCGGCGTGCGAACGATTTCCGAATGGCTTGATAAACCCAAGTACACTTCTCAAGCGACTTCATGCAGTAGTTGATGCTGACAGAGAACATTGCTTGAAGCCTACTATCCCGTCTCACGGGCAGATGTGCGTTGACGAACATCCACTTTCAAGCGCCTGACACGGGCTCTTCCCGGCCACGCGCGGTACCAGGGCGCTTATCCACTGGCGGCGCCAGATCGCTAGATTTAGTAATTTAAACCCCACCTCTCCGTGCGCCGACACACAAACGCTCTCACCCGCCTCGGCCACAATGTGCAAGTCGCGCATTGGAGCACCCCATGACCGCTAAACCCAGTCTCAAACGCAGCGCATTCGGCGAATTCGGTGTAGACATTTTCCTCGTGCCAAGCGGATTTGTGATCGCGCTCGGAGGTAACGGGCAACCTGGTCGTGACTGAGGTTCCCGGCATGCGTGACCAGTTATTCCACAGTGCGGGCTCGGCGGCCATAGGCAATCAATTGCGTGATCGCTTGACCGAAATCGAGGCCAATGCACGGCCTTGGAGTAGCCGGAACGGTAGTTAGTTAAACCTATTAAAGTCGGGGCCGGGGGAAAAATTTGGCCACGAATTCAGGCGCCAAAATTCGGCCGTGTTGCCTAAAGGAGGCAAAAATGAGGAGCATAGTTTGGCGGATTCCCGGTTTGAAGCAATTGCGTCGATCGGGGTGGCTCAATCACAAGCTTCGGCTCGGATTTGGTGCTTATTGGGGCGCATTCCCTTGTCGGGAAGATGCGGTACGGTTTCTTCGACCCTCTCGACGCGCAACTGCGGACAACGAAGACATGGCCGTGATGAATGTCGAGGCGTTCTCGACTGTCCATTCCTTCGATTGGCCGGTAATGTTCTTCATGATGGACCTCAAACGCCGAGGGCGGCTTACCACCGTCACGGATCTCGGAGGTCATCTGGGTGTCAAATACCATGCCTTCCGAAAGTTCCTGGACCTCCCCAAAGACACATCATGGCAAGTCGTCGACGTCCCGGCTGTGTGCAAGGAGGGAAGAAGGCGCCAAAGATCCGGGGAAACGTCTCTGCAGTATTTCGAGGATTCAGAAAAGACAGCTCCGTGCGACGTGTTGCTTTGTTCCGGCGTCTTGCAATATCTCGACTATTCACTGGCAGAAGCTGTCGCCCGCTTGCCGTCTCGCCCCCGCCTCATATTGTTGAACAAGGTTGCCATTTCCAAGGGCAGCGCCTTCTACACACTTGAATCCTTAGGGCGCGCCCGCATTCCCTACCATGTGACGACAATTGCAGATCTGGATCGGGCACGAGACGCCCTTGGATACAGGCTTCTGTCACGATGGAGCATTCCGGACCGAACCGCCGAAGCGGCAACGGCCAAGGGCAAACAGTTGATAGAATCGATCGGTGAAGCCTGGATCAATACGGCCATCGCGGAGGAAGCTTCCCCTGAAATCGAATCGGACACGTCCCTTTCCCTGGGTTCCTAACAGCGACGAGGCATCCGCATGATCTCTGGAGCGCCTTGTTCTTGGGCTCTTGCCCCTTCAAGTCTTGTCGCGCTCGTGGTCGCGGCGGTGATTGGCGTCAGCTGGTATGCAGGGCTTGCCGACCCGAAGGAAATGATCCGTGCCGCCATATTCCTCGACACAGACAGGCCTCGGTTGGAGGGGCCCTATGCCGTCGGCTTCGCCAGTATTGATGTAAAAACGGGAAGCGATGGCCCTTCGCTTCCGGTCGATATCTGGTACCCCGCGCAGGCGCCCGGCGATGGCATTGGGCGCTCAATTCTGCAGTGGATCGCAGCAATCGGACATCCTACCTCGCCGCCGTTCACGCCAAATGGAAAGCTGTCCGAGGCCCGTGCTAAATATCCCCTCATCATTTACTTTCCATCATGGTTCAGTGTTCGCCAACAGAGCACATTTACGCCCGCAAACCTGGCGAGCCATGGTTTCGTCGTCGCTACGGTGGACGACATCGTGCATGCCCCTCGCCTTCCCGGACGAGAGGGCCAAGCTCAGGCATCGGAGATCCCCGGCGATTCGATGGAAAGCTTCGAGGCTTATCGCCCCGTCGCAGCCCTCCGGGCTGAACTAGCGGCGAAATCGGGCTCTGCCATCATCGACGCATTTCAGAGTATTCCGGTGTTTGGACAACGCGTGGATATGGCGAAGGTCGGCGCCGTCGGATTCTCGTTCGGAGGCGCGACGGCAGCGCAGATGAGTAGCGACGATCGACGCATCAGGGCCGTCGTGAATTTTGACGGCTCCTTGTATGGCCGCCCTGAACGCGGCAATGTCGAGGTGCCTTACATGGTGTTCTTTAGTGGTTGGACCTATCCGACTTGCGAGGAACTCATGCATAGTGACTTCCCCACGCGGATCAACTCGGTGCTGACGGTCGAGTCAGTTGCGCACCAGATTCGCCAGGCCACGCTCCCGAACAACTGGACCTTCACGGTAAAAGGTACGGTACATGATGATTTCGCAGACAAGCTCGCGAAACCCCCATGGAAGGCCGCATTCGGCAAATCTGAAATCAACAGGGCGAAGACCTGGTCCGAGATCAATCGCTACGTTGTTGCATTCTTCACCCGCTTTTTGCTAGGCGAGGATCAGCCTTTGTTGACGGAGCCAGCTCCGTTCGCGGAAATACGGCCCTTCATGGAGAACCAGGCGCCTCCACAAGACCCGGCATCGGCCACTGGTTCCACACAATCCCGCTGTCCTTAGATCACAACGCATTTTTGCGCGTCTGGTCGACTAGAGTTGATCTATTCGACGCCGACTCCGGCCACGGCTTTGCCACGCCGATATATTGAGGCGACATCCTCTGCTCGTTCGAATCCAACGAAACGCGACAATGCCTTGAGATATGATGGACTTACGGGCAGGAAGCGTCCGAACATCTGGTCGAGTTGTGCGAGGCGGGTCCGGAACGCCATGACATCGTATCGATACAACAGCCGCATGTATGACGAGAGGCGTTGCTTGAGCATTTCCTGATCGTCCGCCGAAAGCACGTCTAAAGAATGCCGATGTCCCTCGGTGATCCTGAAGAAGTTCTCCATGTATTGTTCTGTGAGGTGTATGGCGTTGTAGCGCGCTCCTCGGAGCCCAAGACGGCGGTGTCGTTGCTGTCTCCACGCGAAGAGCGGGTCTGCGCTCTCGACCGTCAAAACCTTTGCGCCTTTTCTCGCGAGCTTTAGTAGAAAGTCCTGGTCCTCATCTACCTTGATATTCTCGTCGAAGCCGGCCACATCCGCGATCCATCGTCTTCTGAATACGCTCTGACCTAAATGTATTAGAGGTCCCTTGGCGAGAATTTCCAATTCGCCCGGCTGTGAAGAAAACGCTGAGCACTCGGCGAGGCGGACCCTTCGCGCAGCATCGGGTTCGACGACAACCTCTTCCCATCGCGACATCACATAGGCGACACTCGGATCAGCAGTCCGGCAGGCGATCGACTGAAGCTGCAGTTTTGTAGGAGCCAGGAAATCGTCGGCATCCAGAAACTGAATCCAATCTGCTGTCGTCGATTGCCATCCCAGGTTTCGGGCAGCACTAACCCCCTTGTTGGGCTGCGTGAGAATCGTCCACCGATGGCGGCAACCCTTGAGGTGTTCCCGAGCCTTCGAGACGGTATCGTCCGATGAGCCGTCGTCGACGATCAGGATTTCGACCTCGTCATGCGTCTGTGACGTTACAGTTTGCAACGTAGTGTCGATATACGCAGAGGCGTTGTAGCAAGGAATGACGATAGCGATTTGCAACGATGCCCCCACTGATGGATAACTTACGATCTGATCGCTCCAAGATTTACTTGAGAGTGCGTCAGTTCGCGGTCCTCAAAAGTAACGATCCACCGGCAGAGCCGGTGGCTTTCGATGGCTGGCCCCTCAGAGGGGTCTGTTCGCCATCGGTAAAAGGCTCCAATATCGACCGACGGTGGCCCGGGTGAGAAGCGGCACAAATCATGGGAAAAAGCCGACTCCTGGAAACGTCAAACCGTGTTAGTCCCCCAGCAGAGCTGGGGGATTTCCCGCGATAAAAGTGTTGCCGATCTTCACCCTGGCGAATGTTCGGCGTCGCTCATGCCACGCTACTTCGATAAGGATGCCGGCATTGCCAGGGCCGATCGTGCGCTTGCAGCGAAGCTGGGCTGCAGAAAGCCGATGACCTCGGCATCCGTGATCGGTTTGAGATGCAATCCGAATGCGGCATTCAGGGAAGTGACAAGGTGCTGTGCCCAAAGGGTATTCCAGACCACGCCGCAGTGACCGTCGGCAACGAGAGCGTTGTGCGGATCGTCGCCGGTTGTATTGGTGACGGCCCAGCCAGGCGACAGATGCAATGTCTTGTAGAGCGGACGACCTTGGCCGTCACGCTCGCCCCACAGGCTCCTGAACAAGGCGCGATCGTCGAGAAAGTAGACATGGCGATCCGCCGCGGCCAGTTTGCGCAAGCCATTGTCGAAGAGATCGAGGCCGGCGTCGATATTGGCCATCTCCCTGGCCGATTGCCAATTGTCGAACTTATCCGACGAATCCGCATTGCTCAGCACCCCCACCAGTACGACATAGGTATCCGGGTGATGCCTCCGGATCAGCGTGACCGCTTGGCCGATCGCGTCAATACAGGCGTTGATCACCGCCCTGGGACGCGCTGCAGCCCGATCACGGGACAACGCGTCAAGGACGTCGCGCGCGCCGACATCGTTGATGCCGATCCGGATCAGCACGATTCCGCCTCTCCACGCTTGTGGCTCTGTGTCCATCAAATCCACGAGACGGATCGCCTGACGCGACGGATGTCTCATCAATTGGCTACAGTTAGCGCCACTGACGGCAAAGTTGTAACGGTAGTCGTCTTTAGGCGGCGTCCGGGCGAGATGACCGAGAGCTTCGTCGAAATAGGCGCGATACTTGTTGGTTCCCCAGGCCCCCCATTGGCCGAGGTCGATCTCATCGCCCCGCAGCCGGCCCAGGACCTCGGCCCACTGCCAGGTGGTGGCGCGCCGGGAGCCTCCTCGCATGCGCGGATCCGTCAACATCAACGTATCGTGGTAGGACTGGCTGTCGGAATCCCCGAGCACTGCAACCCGTATCCTGCCAGATTGCACCGGCCCGGCAGTAACGACGGCGGTTGGGCGGAACAGGTCGGGCGCGGCCAGTCTCACAAAAATCAGGCCGGCTACCGTCAGCGCGCCGCAAAACGCGACCAGTAACACAATACGCAAACGGGACATAGACCAATCACCTCATCCAATCAGGCCTGACATGTATGGCGACGATCAGCGGTGGACCGGGACTTGACCAGCATTGCCTGGGTCGTGCGCTCAATTTAGCGCTTACAGATCAACGACCCCGACTCAGATTGCGAACGATGCGCCTGCGGACGGGAACAACAACTTTCATCACCGATGACTTCGCATTGTCGGTACCGGGGTCCGCACCGGGCGGCTGCGGATTTACACCGAGTTTGCGCAAGTAGTGATTGGCGGCAAAGATACGGCCACGGGCCCGGGTTGCGTCGGTCTCGTAGACGACTGCATACGACACGCTGCGTTCCGCGCCGGTTTGAACCCAATGGGGCGCGTCCTGCGGCTGGTGAAAGCCACTGCCGGGCACCAGGTCGAAGACATGTTCGAGGCTCTTGTCTCGCGTGGCCAGATCCACCTGGCCGATCTCGACTATGCCCTGCACGTAGAAATCCTCGAGCTCGTCTTCCCGGACGGCACTGGGACGATAGACATGGTAGTGCTTGTCGCCCTCGATCTGGAAGAAGTGATTGATTTCTGGATCGAAATGGAACGGCGTGGTCGAGGAGGCAGAGCTAACGAAGATGCCAGATTCGAGCCGCTCGACCTTTTCACCATTGAGACCGCCGCGTAGTTCGACCACTTTTTCGAACAGCTTGTCCAACAGTTCCCGAAAGCCGGCGTCATAGTTCTCGGGCCGCTTCAAAAGCACGCGCGTCGGCCCCGTGGCAAGCTGAGCAAGCGCCTCATCCGGCTTCAACGTCTTTGCTTTGACATCAAAGAATCGGGTCCCCGGCGTGGGAGCCGAATTGGAGACGTAATAATCCGCAGGGTTCGCACCATACTTCTTCGCCAACTCCGCTAATGCCTCCGGCTGGAACATCGACAGCTGATGCAGACAGTGCTTGAAACCGAACGGAGTATTGTTGAACGCGGTCTTGTAGACGGCTTGATCAACGGTCAGTAGAGAATCGGCAGACGGTATCATTGTTGTAAATCCAAACTGGGTTAGACAACGTCGCAAGCGCGGCAGGAACCGATGTCCAAGGCTTGTCTGGTCAGCGCTTGCCAGCCGCAAGCCATTCCAGGCAGCACATAAAAGGGCATGGTATCGGTGTAGCAGACGCAGCACTGCTGGATACCGCACGCAGAACATGCCTCGATAGATTTAACCTTTAAATCCCATCTCTCCGTACGCGGACACACAAACGCTCTCGCCTGCCTCAGCCAGAATGTGCAAGTCGCGCACTGGAGTGCCCCATGACCGAAAAACCCAGTCTCAAACGCAGCGCCACGCTCAACTTCGTGGGCGGAATCCTGCCTATGTTCGTTGCGCTTGTGACGACGCCGATTTATCTCCACCACATCGGCGCGGGGCGCTACGGTGTGCTCGCCATCGTCTGGATGGTGCAGGGTTATTTCGGCTTTCTCGATCTGGGGCTGTCTTCGGCGACGTCCAACCGCATCGCGCAACTCGACGATGCGCCACACCGCGAGCGCGAAGCAGTCCTGTGGACAGCGATGCTCCTCAACGCAGCACTGGGTCTCGTGGGCGGCATAGCACTGTATGCGCTCATGCACGTGCTGCTCGCGTACTTCGACATGGGCGAGGCCCTGCGCGTCGAGTTGTTGCCCGCATTGCCGTACGTAGCCTGTCTCGTGCCGCTCTCGAATCTCATTTTCGTGTTCAACGGCGCACTCGTGGGGCGCGAGCGCTTTGGCACGCTCAACGCGGTAACACTCCCGGTCACGCTGATGTATCAGCTCGTGCCTCTCGGGGCGGCGCTCATCTTCGGGCCGAATCTGCGCTATCTGGTGTTCGGCACGCTAGTGGCCGGGGTAGCGGCGCTGACGGTGACCGCGTTCGCGGTCTGGCGCGTCTTTCCGTTGCGCCTCGCCGGCGGCCCGCGCCGCGACCTGGTCGGCCAACTGTTTTCCTACGGCGCGTGGATCAGCGTGACGAGCCTGGCGCAGCCGCTGCTGGAGACGGCCGACCGTCTCATGATCGGCCATGCGCTCGGGCCGCAGGCAGTCACCTACTATCAGGTGCCCTTCAATCTCGCAGCGCGCGTACGACTCTTTCCAAACGCCATCGTCCGGACGCTATTTCCGCGCCTGTCGTCGCTCGATGCCGCAGGCGCCGCGGCACTCTCCTCTGGCGCAATACGCGGCCTCGCCGCCGCACTCACGCCGATGACGGTATTCGGCATATTCCTCATGCATCCCTTTCTCACACTGTGGGTGGGTCAGGAATTCGCATCGCGCGCCACGTCGGTCGGGGAAGCCATACTCGTTGGCATCTGGATCAACTCACTCGCATCGATCGCGGCCTGCCACCTGCAGGCGACTGGGAAACCAGGCATCGTCGCGCGTTTCCAGGCCTACGAAATGTTGCCGTTCTTTGCGCTGCTGTGGTGGATGCTGAATTACTTCGGCGTGCTGGGCGCAGCGCTCGCCTGGAGCGCGCGGTGTCTGCTCGACGGCGTACTTCTGTTCCATGCCGCGCGCCTGGATGCGCGGCCGGCACGCAAGCTGGTCCTGCCTGCGCTGATCATCGTGGCAGCGTATGTCGGCACACTCGTTTTCGAACCGCTCACATGGCCATCCATCGCGGTGTGGCTCGGGATGACCGTCGTCTCGCTCGTGTGGAGCGCGCGCACCGAACCACAGGCATGGGGACGTGTGCTCGACATCGTCGCGTCGATGCGCAACTACACGCGACGTTGGGCGCAAAGCCAATGATCACGCGGGATGGCAACGCGCAATACCCCGTACCTTTGTCAATGGCGTCGCCGCCAATCGCAACCTCAACGACTCACAGACCGGAAATACTGGACTTCGACAGGATCTCGCGAGCGACTCGTTCCATGATTAGCGTGTTTGGCACGGTCACGGATCAGACTGCGCAATCCCTCCCCCAGCGGCGTCAGAATAGCCGCGATGATGCAGAGCGTACCGCGTCCGTCAGCATCGTCTAACACATCAGACTGCGACCCAAAGACAAGAAGAAGCTTCACTCTCTCACCGTGCTGCGCGCAATTGCGGTCATAACGGTTGTCTTGTTTCACATCCTTGCGCCGACCGGGCACACGTTTGGTGTATTCGACGTGGACATATCGCAAATGAATGCCGCGAAACAGATTGTGTGGCGGCAGCGAGCTGCTTCCTTCGATCAATAGCTTCGTCGCCCTGCTCTCCCCATGTTGCGGCCGGCAACATGCAAGACCGACCACGTCTGCATCACTCCCTCGATACGAACATCAACCGGGCAAACTCGCGCGCTGTGAGAACACGAGCAGCCGCGATCGCCATAGTCGATCCCGGTGATAAAGAGTGGTGTTCAACGAAGTGGAGATCGCGCACGGTTTGAGCGAGCCATGCAATGACGATCGGTAATACGGACAACGGCTGCCGACGAACCCAACCACAGTTCCCGATAGCCGCCGAAATCGCGGCCCGAACCCCGCGCACGAGACCTGGCTCACGCATCACCTCATGCGCCAGCCCTGCTCAGGTTCCCGCACCCTGCGTCCCCGTCGACACACCTTCGGCAAGAACCGGCTTGCTGAGCCGCGCCCGCAGCAGGCGCCGGCCAAGGCGCATCGTTGGCACTTCGAACTTGCGATAGGACAAAATCGCAAACCCCAGCGCGCAAGGTATGAAGATGACGAAAAACAGCACGACACGCGGCACAGCCCCGACAGGCAGATGATCCACCACCAGCGACGTGCCGCGCATGATGAACAGATGCGTGAGATACAGGCTATACGACGCATCGCCAATCAAAAGAAGCAGCTTCGGATACGCGACATCGCGGCGGCCCATGACGACGCCCGCGAATATCGCCGCGGCAGCCGGTCCCCACACGAGGCCGCGCATATCGAATGCGCCGTCCGCGGGCGGTCCTATTGCCAGCCAGGTTGCCACACCCGCCACGACCAGGGCGATCTGAGCAGGCACGCCGATCCGGAATCCCGACAGGCGCAACTGCGCAAACAGCACGCCGAACACGAACTCGAGAATGATCGTATGAGTCCAGCTTTTGAGGATCAGGTATTCGGGTTTCAGCAAGAGGCCAAGCGCGACGAAGCTCACGAATATCGCCGCCACCGCGAGATAAACGCGCCGGATACCAAGCAGCAGCACCAGCGAAATCACGACATAGAAGAACATCTCGTAGTTGAGCGTCCAGCCCAGCCCAAGCACCGGTTCCGATGCACCCGTCATCGGGTTTGCGGACGGCACGAAGAACAGCGAGCGCAGCACGTACTCAACGCCATACGCGTTCTTGTGCTTCAGTGCGGGGAGCACGAGACCGATGCCAACCGAGAGCAGCGTCGCCATCCAGTAGAGCGGCACGACGCGCACGATGCGGTCGCAGATGAACCAGCTGGCGCTCGCGCTCCCGGAGCGTTGCCCTGACACGATATACATCATCACGAAGCCGCTGACGACGAAGAAAATATCGACGCCGAACAACCCCTTCGTATTCACGAGCGGCCACAGTTGCTCTGCGGCGGCGCCATGGTGGCCCACCTCGGCCGCTCCGTGGCAGAACACCACCAGCAAGGCCGCGACTGCGCGAAGCACCTGAATCGAATCCAACTTCTTCATTGCATTGCCCCCAAAACCGATGCGCGAGCCAGCGTGCCGGCGTGGACGTCTGAAAATAGCCATTCATCCGTTCGGTTCGCAATGTGTCGCCTGAGCGGCTTTCGCTTTCAGTCGCCATCGCAAAGCGCGCAGCGGCGTGTGGATAGCGAAAAAAGCACGATTTTGTACACGTATTGCACAATGTACCGGGCATGCCGTCTGGGAGACCGTTCGAAAAGCCACACATCAATCATGTGCAGATCCGCGCAACGGCAAGATCGCTCAGTTCGCGCCCCGTGACTCAATGTCCTGAATGATCCTCCGGCTGAGATATCGGGAACCGTCCGGCGACAGATGGTCCCGGTCCGCATACAGGAACTCGCCGCTGCGACGCGCGTAGCAGTTCTTCGCGTCGCACAGCAACGGCAGCGGATTGAACACCTTCACGTCGGGATACTTGTCCAGCAACGCGACGATGCGTGTCTGCGTGCCCGTCAACCGCTGCTCTACCTTGGCACGCGGGACCGCGCACGGCGAGCGCAGCGAAATTTGCACTGGGCGGCGCACGCAGGCGTTCGGATCGAAATCCAGCTCCGGCGTGTCGAGCACGAAGACCACGTACTTGCCGGCTGCCGTAAGCCTGTCCAAAGTCCGTTCGAGACCAGCGAGATAGACGTCGAGATTGTTCCCGCCCTTCCACTGGTTCGTCGTTGCGCTCACCCGCTTGCCGTCCACGGCCATGAGGCGGATAAAGTCGCCGTTGTCGTAATCGAGGCCGCCTGCAATCGACGAAATGGCGTAGCTCGAAAGGACTACCCACTGGATGTCGTGCGACTTCACGATGTAATCGAGCACGCCGTCGAACAGCGCGGAGCAATGCTTGACGTGCCCACCCAGCGAAATGTCGACACCGTAGAACGGCGGACAGTTACCGCTGCCGACTGCAAACAGCCCCGTCCCGCGAGCGCTCAAGGCCGGTTTGAGCCCTTCGTAATAGTGATTGGCGTGACTGTCGCCGAGCAGCGCCACCTGGGGGCGTCCGTTGGGCGCCGGCATCACGCAGAATTCGGAACCCGGAAAGTCCTTCTTGCAGGTGTCAGTGAAGACCCAGCGTTCCTGCTGCGCGCCGAAGCTCGCATCAGGGAAGCGCTCGGGCAAGCCATCGTGGCGAGAGATCGCGTAGCTGGACAGGCCCACACCCATCATCATCGCGAATAGCACGCTCGCAACGCGCACCGGGTATTGGCGTGCGTAGAAGCTGAAGCGCGCAGGCGCTTCGATAGAGCTGAATGTGATCGACGATAGCGCGACGGCGACCACGAGCGCGGCGAACAGCATCGTGATCGACGGTGTGCCGCCGCTCAGAAGGCGCACGAAGACCAGCACCGGCCAGTGCCAGAGATAAAGCGGATAGCTGACGAGTCCGAGATAGACGAAAGGCCTGAGCGACAGCACACGTCGGTTGAGCCACGCGCCCGGTCCCGCGGCCATCACGAGCGTCGCGCCGCCCGCCGGCAGTGCCGCGCGCCAGCCCGGAAACACGCTCTTCGGATCCAGCAGCACGAAACTCGCGACGATCAGCGCAAGGCCAGCGAACGCGACGAGATCGCGCAGCGTCGACACTTCGCTGCCCGACTGCGAGGCACTGCGTTTGCGCGCGTGAAACTCGGCCCATGCGAGCACCGAACCGAACAGCAATTCCCAGAAACGCGCGATGGGCAGATAAAACGCCGCGATCGCATGTGAGCTGCTCAGGTACACGCTGCTCGCGAGCGACAGCAGGATCGCCGCGACAATGACCAAGGTTGCCATACGGCGGCTCGTGTAACGCCACAGCAGAAACAGCGCGACCGGCCAGATGATGTAGTACTGCTCCTCCACGCCGAGAGACCACAGATGCAGCAGCGCGCTTGCCGACGCGTCCTGGGTGAAGTAGTCGCGCGTCAAGTAGAAATAGACGTTTGCGACGAATGCAACGCTCGCGAGCGCTTCCCGCGCGAGCCGTTCCAGTTCGCCCGACGTCATCAACACGAAGCCCGCCGCGAGGGTGGCGACCAGCACGATCATCAGAGCCGGATAGATGCGCTTGATACGTCGCGCGTAGAAGTCGACGATGCTGAAGCGTCCGTGATCGAGCGTCTCGATGATGTGCTGCGAGATCAGGTAGCCGGAGATCGCGAAGAAGATGTCCACGCCGGCGAAGCCGCCCGCCAGCGTCGCTGGGAACGCATGAAAAATGACCACGGAAACGACCGCGATCGCGCGCAAACCGTCGATGTCCGGCCGGTAACCCTGTGCGGGCTTGCGAGATGTAGCGCTCACCGTTGATTTACCTCGTACGTCCGTGTGACCGCGAGCCTCGCCGATGGCTGATCGGCTCAGCTTGAACGTCGATGGTATCGGCTCGACCGGCACGCACTGTGCTGGCTAACGCACGCAAGCGCATGGATTCCAGACGAACGCGGTTCGCGTGACACGCAACCGGCCGTTCGTTTTAAAGCATTGACATATATGCGCAATCCTTACTATCCGACAGACGAATCAGACGACACGTTCCAGCTCGTGGCTCTTCATCGCAACAACACATCGCATTTTCATGCAGACGGCAGCCTTACTCCAGCTATGCGGGAGTCACTGCTTTCACGGCCTCGAACAGGCTTCGCGCCGCCCGTTTCCATGTGAAGATGCCAGCCTGCCGGCGCCCCGCCGACACCAGAGATTGACGCACCGTTTCATCGTCGAGCACGGTTCGAATCTTCTCGCTCCACGCGTCGGGATCGAAAGGGTCCGCATACAGCGCGGCCTTCCCGCAGACCTCAGGAAGCGCGCCAAACGGCGCAGCCACAACCGGACAGCCAAGCGCCATCGCCTCCAACGGCGGCAGACCGAACCCTTCCGTCAGCGATGGGAAAGCAAGCGCGCCGGCGTTGGCCATCAAGCCTACGAGTTCGGAATCGGTAATGCGGCCAGAAAATCGCACGTTGGGCGGCACGACATGCCCAAGGTTTTCGAAATCGGCTTTCGTCGCTCCGCCGAACAGCACAAGCGTCACGTTCTTCAATTCGGACTTCGCGAACGCCTTGAGAAGAATGGCGATGTTCTTGTGCTTCTGCGTATTGGCGAGCGCGAGAACATAGCGCTTCCGTGTGAGGTTCAACGTCATAAGCTGCCCGTCATCCGGCCGCACCTCCAGGACATGATCGCAGCCGTTGTAGACGACCACGATCTTGTCAGCACTCGCAACGCCGTAGTACACGAGTTCTTGCCTTGAGAACTCCGACACGGTGAGGATCAGCTTGTGCCGTCTGCCGATAAAGAAAAACAGAAATTTGTACCACAGCCGGAAAGACAACGAATACGACTCGGGCGCGGAGTACACCTGGGCATCGTGTATCAGTGTCGCTGAATCGCGATGACACAACGGCCCGAGATTGCAGAGATTGAGAATGAAGTCTTTCCGGCGAGCCAGCGGGAGATAGCATTGCTCCCACGCTATTCTGTGCATCCGGCGAGCAATTGGATTCTCCTTGACGCACAGAATATTGCGGTAAGACGGAACGCCCGCGCTATTTCTGACTACGAGCGCATAGTCCGCGCCATTGGCGGACTGCTCTGCAATCAGGGCATCCATCGCGGCGATGAGCTGCTCGGCAACCCTGTGCACGCCCGTTGGCGCTGCCCCAAAAAACTTGCCGTTAAACGCTATCGTCTTGTACATGCAGCACCGGTTCTCAAAGTTTTGCTGCCCGCTCGGGCGTCAGCCTGCCTCGCACGAAATCCCACAGGCCGATCAGATTGCCGCCCAGCCGCCCTCGCCGGTCGATCCACGGCTCCGGCGCAAAACTTCGCACCACGTTGCTACCGACATTGCGCAGAACATGATCGATTGCATCGCGCAAAGGCATGGTCTTCTTGCTCACCAGATAAAGCGGATTGATGACCTGCGAATAGCCGAGCTTGCGGCCGGACACCCTGCCCCGCTTGACGCCCAGATGCACGCCGAGTGCAGTATTGATGCGCACCAGGCGACCGCCGCGACTCAAGATCTGGCCGCCGAAGTCGCGATCTTCCTGCCAGCCATAGAGAACAAGACGCTCGTCGAAGCGGAGTCCGGCAATGCTGCTAGCTCGAAAGGCCATGTTGCAGCCGTAGGGGCAGCGCGTCGAAACGACGCGCAAGCTTTCCGGCACGCCTGTCGCCCTTGCCAGGATCGCTTGCCCTTCTTCGACGGAATAACCCGGCCCATGGATACCATCGGCGAGTACCGCTCCCGTGACGCAGGAAATAGAGGGATCGCTATCCAGGGCCTTGAGCACTTCCGCGATCCATCGGCTGTGCATCAGGAAATCATCGTCCAGCAGGACCACGACGTCGGTGTCATCCGGCACGTGCTTCAAGGCATGGTTACGCTGTACGGTCAGACCGGGCTGGCCCTTGATCACGAGCAATCCGGGTCGGCTTGCGAGCTTGCCGGCATCCTCGTCCGATACACAGGAGATGATGATCAGATCGGGCTGCACAGTCTGCGCATCGACGAAGGCGACGACACGTTCAAGCACTTCGGCGCGCCCGCGCGTGGCGAAGATCAGACAGACCTTTGTTTGCCGGACGGACGATGGCAGGCTCATTTCCCCGGACACGGCTACTTGCGAACAGACAGTCGAATTCAACATTCACCTCGTCGGCCAATGCATGTTTTTCTGAAAACCGGAAAACGGCAGCCCGTCTCGCACCGGACTCAATCGTCCCGACCGTGCCATGGGAGCAAGCCATTCCCGCCAGCATCTCGAGGATCATCCTATCGATGCCGCAAACGCAGCACTGCTGCCTACCCCACGCAAACGCGCGCTTCCTGAAAGCCGAAGCGTGTAGTGCATGCGCTACGGCTCACGGATGCGAGAAACAACACCCGACACGCTTCCCTGAATGCGCCGCGCGGCCCATTCCTGACGCCTGGGCGCGCGTCTCGGCACACGCTGCGACAGCGCGCTCGCTGCGGCCGCAAACAGGTAGAAGGGCGCGCCCAGTTCGAACACCCCAGCAGCAAGCGAAGCGACGATCAAGGTCGCGAGCATGCCGTGCCGTGCCGCGTGGCAGACGGCGCGTTCCGTCAGCGGGTAATGCGCCGAGACAGGCGACAGCAGCGCCTTGCCAATAAACATCCCGTAGCAGATCACGCCGACGGCGCCCAGGTTTGCCAGCACCACGACGAGGAAGCTCGATGCACGAATGCTGCCCAGGCCCACGCCTATCCCGTAAGTCTCCAGGAAGTTCGTCACGCCTTGCGTGTTCCAGCTCATCCGTTCGATGCCCGACGAGCTACCCGCCTTGCTCATGACGGTGGCGTCGACGAAATCGGTCAGCGCTTTCGCCACGCTCGGCATGAACAGGATCACGTAGAGGGTGCCAAGCACGCCCGCGCAAGCCGCGATGATCCACATCCGCTGCTGGCGCTCGACGGCACCGGGCGCAACACGGCCGGGCCGGCTGAACACCTGGATACACATGTATATGGCCAGCCCGACATACGCCGTGCCGGAAGTGGACATCAGCAACAGTGTCCCCGTCGCTATCGCGAGCGCCCCCGACAGCTTCGCGCGATAACCGAGCAGCCAGAGATTGAGGCAAAAGACGAACAGCGGCAGCGTGAAACTCGAAAACGCAGAAGTCTCGGCGAACGTGCCCGTGATGCGCACCAGTCCGCCCAACTCTTCCCCGCTCAGATCGGCGTACTGAGCCGTCTTGATGACCGACATCACATCCAGACCGGCAGCATGAGTGACGAAATCGATCACGCCCGCCGACACATCGAGAATGGTGAGCAGGAAAATGCCGTTCGCCAATACCCGGTATGCACCGCGATACTTGAGAAACGCATACATGCAGGCATACACCACGAGATCGCCGATCAGATAGATCGCCTGCGACAGATTGCCGGAAACGGGGCCGAGCGGCTGCAGCATGGCAACACCCGGGATACTGCGGTCGACCGGGAACACGAGCGTCGAGCCCTGCAGCAGACGCGGCAAGATCACGGCGCCTGCGACACCCCACACGCAGGTACAGAGTAGCCAGAAACCCGGCTTTTCCATCGAGAGCGTGTCGCCGATCCCCTTTCCACCGACCAGATTGAACGCCCTTAGGGCAAAGAAAATGAGAAAGAGCTGCGCCGGCATGATGCCCACGCCGCCCAGATTCAGCGCAAGCGTCATTGCGAACAGCGAAAATGCCGCCATCGCGTAAATAGCACCGCGAAATGACGAATAGAGCACCAGTAGTCCGATGACGATTACCAAGACTCCGTATATTGACAGCACTGCTTCACCCCCTCCATTCGCCGCACGCATGCGCGAGCGGACTTGCTGTGTTGCACGGCTCAGGCAGAGCGCCAGCGGCGAATCTCCGGCGCCGGATCGGCGGGTACTCTGCTGGCTTCGACGGCGCGCTCCACCACACCCAGGAACTCGCGCTTGAACCGTTCTTTCGTAAAGCGCAGTGCATTGCGGCGGCACACTTCCGCGTGGAACGGCGGCGACTGTTCGAAGCGCTCCACCGCATCGACGATGGAAGCGACGCTCTGTTCGTTGAAAAAGAGCCCCGTCGCCCGTTCGGGATCCTGTGATTCGATGACGATTTCCCGCACGCCGCCGCGACCCAACGCAATGACGGGCGTACCGCAGGCCTGCGCTTCGACTACCGAAATACCGAAGTCTTCTTCCGCGGCAAAGACGAATGCGCGCGCGCGCTGCATGTAGTCGACCAGTGCGGCATCCGGCTGATAGCCGAGCAGCGTCACGTTGGGCGTCGCGCATGCCTTGGCGCGCGCGAAATCCGTCCCATCGCCGATCACCACGAGGCGCCGCGAAGGCATCGCCGCAAAGGCCTCGACGATCAGCGGAATGCGTTTATACGGGACCATGCGCGAAGCAATCAGATAAAAGTCCTCGCGCTCCGTGCTGAGTTCGAAACGCTCGACATCGACGGGCGGATAGACCACCGTGGCGTCGCTGCCGTAGGCCTTGCGAATGCGCCGGCCCACGAAGGCTGAATTGGCGATGAAAGCATCCACGCCATGCGCGGTGCGGTGATCCCAGATACGCATGTAATGAAGCAGCAGACGCACGATCCAGCTCTTCACGCCGCGCTGCATGCCCGCCTCGGCCAGATATTGATGCTGCAGATCCCACGCGTAGCGAATCGGCGAATGCACATAGCTCACGTGGACCTGATGCGGGCCCGTCAGTACGCCCTTGGCCACCGCATGGTTCGACGAAATCACGAGATCGTAGCTGGACAGATCGAACTGCTCGATCGCCAGCGGCATCAGCGGAAGATAGTGGCGAAATGATTTGCGCGCGCGCGGCAGATGCTGAATGAAGGAGGTATGCGCGCGTTTTCCGCCCAGCACATCACGCTGCGCCTCAGGGAAAAAATCGACGACGCTGTACAGATCGGCGTGTGGGAACAGTTGAAGTATCTGCTCGACCACCTTCTCCGAACCCGCATACGCAGCGAGCCAGTCATGGACGAGCGCTACGCGGCCAAAGCGACGTATGTCGTTAGCAGGGGTTGGGGCAAGCGTTACATTAGCCACGGCGAAATCTCCTCGATCAACCTGGCAGCCGTCGCGCGCCAGGTCAGTTCTTCCGTCCGTGCGCGGCCACGCTCGCGCAGGTTTGCACGCAACGTGGCGTCGGCGGTGATCCGTTCGAGCAGGCGCGCCAGTTCTGCGGGATCGTCAGGCGACGTGTAGAGCACGGCATCGCCGCACGCTTCCTGTACGGCGGGCAGTCTCGAAGCGATCACGGGACAGCCCAGTGCCAGCGCTTCGACGGGCGGCAGCCCGAAGCCCTCGTAGCGCGATGGATAGACAAAGCACGCTGCACGCCGGTAAAGCGCGGCCAGTTCACCATCGCTCACGTAGCCGAGGTGCTTCACGAAGGCGGGCAACGCGTCCTTGCCTGCCCCGTACACTCGCGGATCGCCGCCGCCCACCACCACGATGTCGAACTGCGCATCGTCGATAAGGCGCGCGGCCTCGGCCACGAGCTGAAAATTCTTGTGCCGGTTGAGGCTGCCGACGGCAAGCACGAACGGACGCCCATTCAGCGTGGGTGCCACGGTCCCTTCGTCCTCTTGCACGCGCAACATGTGCTCGCCGCTCTCCGACACGACGCCGATCTTGCCGACCGGAATCCGGTAAGCGTCACACAGTTCGCGCCGCGAGAATTCCGAAACGGTAATGACACGGCGCGATACACGGCCAAGGCGCGGCGCCATCAGGCGATACCAGGCGACAAACGACCGGCTGTAGCTGTCGGGCACGCGCGTGGGCGCTGCGTCGTGCAGGACCGTCACCTGACGGCGGTACATCAGCGGTCCCGAGTTGCACAGGTTGAGCAGCAGGCGGCCGCGCGCAGCCTGCGGTAGCGCAAGTTGCTCCCAACGCACACCGCCGCCTTTCCCACTGGCTCGCAGCCCGACGTGCCGAAAAGGATTCGGCATGGCGGTCAGTGCTTCGGGAACGATGATCTCGACCTGCAATCCGGCGACAAGCGGATCGCGCAGCTCGATCAGTTGATCGAGCGCGCGGATGGTCTCGAATGCGAAACGATCGACACCCGTCGCACGTCGGCCAAGGAAGCGGCCATTGATCAACAGGTTGGGGGTATGCACGTGTGTCATCGACAGGGTCCGAGGTGTCGCTCATGACCGGACGTCATCCGTGCGCGAAGTCACCGCGACACACGACCGGATTCGACAAGCCACGCCTTACTAGTTATATGGCTTGAAGTGTGTCCGATGTCCCCTGCGGCGAATGTTCGCCGTCGCTCATGGCACGCCAATTCGCGCGCGATGCCGGTGCTGAACGCCTGATAGTTGTCTACGGACGGCGCCGTTTGCATCGCAAGTGAAATCTGATGCTCCGCGAAACAGGTATCCGTTCGCCGTCGCACACACCACGGATGCCGCAACGCATCAGAATGACCGCTGCATTCGCCTCCGACCGAGGCAAACACATCGACGGTGCCGGCATGGGGCAAAGCGCCCGGAGCCGGCAGCCGTCGCACGCGAGGAATACGCCGTGAAGCATCCCGTAGCAAGCATCCCTGCCCTGCCTGCCTGCCAGTCGGCCTCTCACGGTTCGCGCTACGCAAGCCGGGCGAAGCCTCACAGGTGGTTTGGTACGCGCGCCGGCGAAAGTCTCGCTACGAGCCTCTGCGTGCTCGCGTGGGCATCGGCCGCGTACGCGGCCGATCCCGTGCGGGCCATGCCTGTCGACGCCTTCATCGACACGCTCGGTGTCGTCACCCACGTCAACTATACGGACGGTGCCTACGCCAATGTGCGTAACGTCGCCGACGATATGAACTGGCTCGGCCTGCGCTACGTTCGCGACTACACGCCCGGCCCCAGCGCGCCATTCGAGAGCTATGTGTTTCTCGCGCAACGCGGCGTCAGGTTCAACTTCCTGGTGCGCTCGAACATCGCGGAGTCGGTCGATCTGGCCGCGCAGTTGAACACTGCCGTGCCCGGCAGCGTTGCGGCGATCGAAGGCTTCAACGAGATCGACAACTTTCCGGTCCCGTATCGCGGCCTCAACGGCACCCCTGCCGGCCTCGCCGCGCAGCGCGATATCTACGCACGCGTGCGGAGCACGCCGGCGCTTGCCGGTGTACCCGTCTACGACCTCACTGGCTACGACCTCAAGTCAGTCGAAACGCGCGCGGGTTCCGCCGATTACGCAAACCAGCATGCTTATCCGCAAAACGGCGATCAACCCAGCTATAACGCACCGCACGGCGGCAGCTGGATCCCTTCGGCCATCGATAGCATCAAGAAATACAATCTGCCGGTCGTCATCACCGAATTCGGCTACTTCTCGATGCCTCAGTCGGGCTGGTACATGATCGGTGTCGACGAGGCGTCCCAGGCCAAAGGCATTCTCAACGGTTATATGGACTCGGCCGCGGCGGGCGTGAAGCGGATCTATATCTACGAACTGCTCGACGAAAAGTCCGATCCGCAGAACAAGAGCGGCGAAATGCACTTCGGGATGTTTCGCTTCGATAACAGCCCGAAGCCCGTGGCCCACGCAGTTCGCAATCTCACGACGATCCTCAAAGCCAGCACGACGCCCCGTGCAAAAGACGCGGCGCGCAGCACGCTTTCGTACACCCTGTCGGATATGCCTCCATCGGCAAACAGTCTGCTGCTGCAGAAAAAGGACGGTCGCTTCGTGCTTGCGCTATGGAACGAAACGAAGATCTGGGACCGGGCGAAGGGAACGCCCGTCACCATGCCGCCAGCCCGCGTCAACGTCGATTTCGGCGCGACAGCACGCCGTGTCGACGTGTACGATCCGCTCGTTTCGGCGGCGCCGATCGCAAGTCAGCGCGACGTGCGCCAACTCCCTATTGACGTACCCGACCACGTGATTCTGCTCGAAGTCACACTCGCGGACACAGCGGGAACCTGAGCACGTCGAGCGGCACCTGCTCGCGGGTGCAAATGCGTTTTCTGTCTGAGATCTCTTGCTGGCAGTGCTCGGTACCTTTCAAAAAATTACCGGATTGCGTACGGTCACACACGAAACTGCCACTCACGTGCGCCCTTGCAATGTCAGAATAATCGCGGAATCGCAGAGCATCCGCTCCGGCTGGCATTGGCAAACGCGCAAATCGCGCCCCACACATGAACAAGCTACAGTCTCTTACCGTGTTGCGAGGCGTTGCCGCCACAAACGTCATCTTCTATCACATCATGGTGCCGACGGGGCACGCGCTCGGAGAATTCGGTGTCGACATATTTTTCGTGCTGAGCGGTTTCGTCATCGCGCTCGTGCTGGACAGCCCCCACATCACCGCACAGCGCTTCCTCTCTGACCGCATTGCCCGAATCGTGCCGCTCTACTGGGTGCTCACGCTTGTGGTGCTCGCCGGCACGCTCATCGCGCCTTCCCTGTTCAACTCGACCACAGCTTCCTTCGGAAACCTGCTGAAGTCGCTGCTTTTCATTCCCTATCGCAAGGAGAGTGGCTTTATCTTCCCGATGTTGTTTGTCGGCTGGACGCTGAACTACGAGATGATGTTCTACGTGGTCGCGGCCATTTCGCTGATGCTGATGCGCCGCTACCGGCTGCTGTTCGCGTCGGCGCTGATCCTCGTGATATTTGTCGCGGCGAATGCATCCCGTTCACATGGTGCGATTGCAGAATTCTATTCGTTACAGCGCATCTTCGAATTTCCGCTGGGCTTCGTGGTTTACCGGCTGTGGAACCGCGGGCTGCGGATCAAGCCAGCGCTTGCCGGCGGCATAGCAGTCGCGGCCTACACGTGGATGGCATACGTGAGCTGGAACGCCCTGTCGGACTCACACCTGCTGTATTTCGGCGTTCCGGCTTTCCTGCTGGTCGCTTGCAGCCTGAGTCTCGAATCGACGATGGGCTCAGGCCCGCTCACCAAAGGGGCGATATTCGTCGGCGACGCCAGTTACGCCATCTACCTTAGCCATCCGTACTGTGTCGAAGCCGCGCGCAAGCTACTGACGTCGGCGATCGATGGCGTTGACGCCACCGGCCCCGTCGCGGTGACGATGATCATCATCGTGGCGACAGCCGTGGGCGGAGCACTCTACTGGTTCGTCGACAGGCCGCTGCACAGGAGCGCACGCCGGCTCTTGCAGAGCGTACCGGCCATACGGTTGCGCGGAGCCAGCCTGGCAGGCTTCAACCACACGCTCATGACCGCCGATGACCCGACGGCGCGCAATGTGCCTGTCAACCAGGACACACGCTGACCCGCGAAGCGCGCAATCAGTGCAGGATCAGTGCGCAGTCGGAAGATGTTTGCCGCTCACCCATTTGGCGGGTTGAACACATCGCATCTCATCTTTTCAGAGCACGTTGGGAAGAAACCTAAGATAGCGCACGCCGTTATCCTCCTGCCCGGACATGCGTTTCGCGCGAATTCCCCAGCGGGCTCAGGTGAGACAGGATTGTGCGGCCTTCAAGGAACGAGAGCGCACCATCACCCGCGGCATGCAATGCAATGTCGATTACCCCAGTTGCTGGCATGACGTCGTGAGCGCGAGGCGTGCTGAACTCCACGCCGGCGAGCGATCTGCCCAGGTTCGAGAGGATCGGCGTATCCCGGTGTGCGGGCTGCGCCTCTGGTGAACGGCGGCGCCGGCACCTCCCGGACCGCCCGGGGATGCGACACGTCGTCGGAATCGGGAAGCAGCGTTTGCACCATCTCGACTGGCACTGGTCGATGACGCAAACAGATGGCTGGGGTGACTTTCCTTTAGCACCTACGATACCCAATCGCAGATGCTCAAGATGAACTTCCGCGAGCGGTACTTCGATCGGTCATCGATCGCCATCGCCCGTGTGGCCTCGCGCGCGAGCGCCGACCCGATTGCCCCCGGTGCAGCACCCAGCGATCGTAGTGCGAGTTGCGAGTTGCCCATGACACCGCCGGGCTTCTGCGTTCAGGTTCCGCCCGCTGCGTCGCCGCCCGTATTGCTGTAGCTCGCGTAGCCATAGGCGGCATATTCGCTGCCGTACTTGCCGGGCCGCGACGTCATGTCGTTGAAGACGACACCGCGGATCGGCACACCGATCTGTTCAAAACGGCGCACCGATTCGCGCAGCTCCGATACGCTCGTCACACCCTGGCGCGCAACCAGGAACACCATGCCCGCCAGATGGGCGACGATGCCTGGATCGGCAACTGGCAGAATAGGCGGCGCGTCCATCAGAACGACGTCGTACTCGCTGTCGGCCCATTCAACAAAGCGCGCGAAGTTGCGATGCCGAAGCAGCTCGGCCGCATTGGTCACATAGCCGCCGTTCGCGACGAAGTCGACACCCGGCATGATGCTCCGATGCACCACGGCATCGTAGTGTGCGCCCTGCATGATGTCCGTGATACCCGGGCTCGCACGCACGCCTACGTGGGCGTTCAGCGTGCCGCGCCGCAGGTCCGTGTCGATGAGCAGCACACGGTGGCCCGACGAACCCAGCAGCGCCGCCAGATTCACCGACACAAACGACTTGCCCACCATCGGCGTCGGGCCGGCGAGCAAGACGACGTGGTTGGGCGCATCGCGCAACGCGAACTCGAGCGCACCCCGGAAGCTGCGCAGACTCTCGACGGCCGAATCGAACGACGCCGTGCGCGCCAGCACGCTGCACGTACCTGGCAGGCCCTCCGGCAGACGCCGTGTGAGCATTTGCTGCACGCGACTGCGCGGCACGGAGGCATAGACGTGCAGACCCGCGCCCGCCTCGATTTCGTCGACCATCGCGATACCGCTATTCATCCTGCGCTTGAACAGCACGAGCCCCGCGCCGACGAACAGACCCGTGAGCGAACCCGCCACCACGATCAGCGCGCGCTTGGGCCGGATCGGGCCCTCCGGCACGGCAGCGCTGTCGATCAGACGTGCATTCGAGATTTTGCCCGCCTTGGCCAGACGCAACTGCTCCTTGGTGTTCAGCAGGTTCGTGTAGATGTTCGTGTCGACCTGGACTTCGCGTTGCAGCCGCAGCACGCTCTGCTCGAGGGGCGGCAGCCGCTTGGTCTGCACGGCCAGTTCGGCCATCGCCTTCTCAGCCTCCTCCAGCTGCCCGTTCATCGCAATCAGCGCGGGATTGTCGGGCATGTAGCGCGCGTCGAGCTGGGCGCGCTGCTGCCGCAACTCGGCAATGCGGTTTTGCGCCTGCGCAGAGCTCTGCAGCAAGGCCGAGGCTTCCGCGCCCAGATCGACCGCACCGTGCTCCGAACGGAACTGGTTGTATTCCTCTTCGGCCCTTTCGAGCGTCGCCTTCAACTCCGGCAATTGCTGGTTGAGGAACGCAATCGACTTCTCGGCTTCCTCCTGCGTGCGCTGCACTTTCTGCCGCATGTACTCGTTGCCGATCGCGTTCAGGATCACGCTCGTCTTCACCGGGTCGCCGCCTTCCAGTGCCGCGCCGATCACCGACGACTCCTTGCCCTTCTCGGAGATCATCAGCCTGCTTTGCAGATCAAGGGTCGCCGCAAGCGCGGACGAGCGTGACAGCTCGAAGGTGACGCCGGGGTGTCCGTCGATTGCGCTCACCAGCAGGTCGATCGCGCCGCCCGGCACCTCGACATGCAGCGTCTCGCCGACCCGGCCGGGCAGGTCCATGCCATTGTGTACGAGCGTGTACGCACCGTTGCCTTTCAGCGTGACGATGAATTTCGCCCCGTGCAGCCGGTCGGGTACGTCGAAGTGCGCCACGGTGATCGCCTCGTCGCCCCACGCGTAGCCGCCACGGCCTGACCAGCTCGACACGTTCAGGTGCGTCGCGATCCACCGGCCCACCACCGGGAAATAGCGCGGCGACGCGTTGATATAAAGCTGCGTGGCTTCGACGGCACGCGAGACGACCATCCGCGAGCGCAGCACTTCGATCTCCGCCGAGGCCGCCGTTTTCACCGCGAACATCGACGACACATCGGCTAGTGCGTTTTTCGCGGCGCCATCGCTATCCTCCACGTGGATGAGCATGTCCGCCTGATAGACGGGGCGCGCGAGCATCGCGTAGACGAGGCCCACGAGTGTAAAGAGCGCCGCAATGATGACGATAGTCTTGCGGCCTTCATAAAGGGTATCGAGAAGCTTGCCGACGTACCCGCCCTCCGGCGGCAATACGCCGTCGTCGACCGACCCCTCTAGCAGATATTCACGCTGTTTCAATCTATCTCTCCGTCGGTGCCCGCGAGCGCGCCGGGCACGTGCATGGATATACAACTATCAGTAGCCGAGTGCCCGGGTCGCCGACGCCGCCTGGGTGGCCGGCAGGATCAGACCAATGACGCGGCTCCACTTGACGAGCGAGGAAGCGTCGACGAACACGACATCGTTCGGCTTGAGTTCGAACGAGTCGGCCGTTGCCATCGCGGAGGCCGAGGTCGCGTCGAGGTGGTAGACCACGCGCTTGCTCACCTCGCGGCCACGCACGACGTATACCTGCGACGCGTCGCCGGAAGTCTGGCTGATGCCGCCCGCGTCGCCCAGCGCCTGATTCAGCGTCATGCGCCCGTTGTTGAACGGCAGCCCGCCGGGACGCTGGACTTCGCCAATCACAAAGACCTTGCTGTCGTTCGCCGCGTAAACACGGACCAGGTCGCCATCGCGCAGGATGATCCGGTCCGGGTTCACGTTGTTGCGGATCATGTCCGGCATATCGACAAGCACCGTCTCGTCGCCGCGCGTCAGCGATACTTTCGATCGATCCGACTTGTCGGTAAAGCCGCCTGCCCGGTTGATCGCCTCGGGAAGCGTCATCGCCACGTCGTTGAGCACCTGCACGCCCGGCGTTTTCACTTCGCCGTCGAGATAGACGCGCTTGCTACGGTAAGTCTCGACGCGCACCGTCATCTGCGGCTGCCTGACGTAGCGGGCCAGCTTGGCGGTGAGCATGTCCCGCACGCCCATTTCTGAGAACCCCTGAACCTTGATGGGCCCGATATAGGCGTACTGGATAAAGCCATTCGTATCGACCGTATAGCCCGGCGCGACGGCAGGGGCGCCCGACGTGCTCGGTCCGCCTCCCGTCGTTGCCGCCGGCATGCTGAGTTCCGGGTGATCCCACACGACGATGCTGAGGACGTCACCCGGCCCGATCACATAAGGCTCCGCCTTTGCGAACAGATTACGCACATCGGCCGACACGCCTGTTGGCCGTTCCTCTTGCTGCTTCGCGACCAGGTCATCGGTGATTTCGACGAGCGAACCCGTGGGTGCGCGATCGCCGCCCGTCGCATCCTGCGAACCTGCGCGGCCTGCCGCGGTCTGCGCGGCACCCGCCGCCCCAACGGTGTTGCCCGAAGGCATACCCCTGAATGTCATCCCCGGCGACAGCGCGCATCCCGACAGCAGCACAGCCGCGGCTGCGGGCGCCGCCCATCCAGATGCGACCAAACGGATTGCGCGTGCAAGGTCGAGCCTCACACGCGAGCGAACCGTTCGCCACCACGAACACAGGCGCGCGGCGCGCGCCTGTGTCTTCCATTTCTCGCAAACTCGGTTGAGTTGCATGGTCAAACCCCCTGTTGCGTGTTGGCTGTCCCGCTGCGTACCGTGCGCAGCGAATACGGGCCCGGTGCTACTCATTCCACGATGCCTGGTGATGCCCTCTCGTACATGCCCATGCCCGTGTTGCCTCGTGCCACGAGCGACATTCAGACCGCAATCTCCGCAAAGTCAGTAAGCGCCGTTCCCCTTGATCACAACAAGGATCGTCTTGAAGAGAATGCCGATGTCGCTGTGCAACGACCAGTTCTTCACGTAAGTGACGTCGAGCGACACCCGCGTGGCGTAATCGGTTTCGCAGCGCCCGCTCACCTGCCAGAGACCGGTGATGCCGGGCGTCGCCATCAGGTAGTACTTGCTGTTGGCGCCATAGCGCTCCAGTTCCTGGGCAACGATCGGACGCGGGCCGACCAGGCTCATCTCGCCGCGCACGACGTTCCATAGCTGCGGCAGTTCGTCGAGGCTCGTGCGGCGCAGGAAGTGGCCGATGCGCGTCACCCGCACATCATTCTTGAGCTTGAACTCGCGGTCCCACTCGGCGCGCGCCACGGGATCGCTCGCGAGCAACTCTTCGAGTACCTGCTGCGAATTGACCACCATCGAGCGGAACTTGAGGCAGCGAAACTTTTCGCCATTGCGGCCCACGCGTGTATGACCGTAGATCGACGGACCACCGTCCAACTTCACGACCAGCGCAATCAGCGCGAGCAAGGGCAGCAGCGCCAGGATCATCGTCAGGCCGACCGTGACGTCGAAGACCCGCTTGACGGCATGCCCGACCGCGCCCGTATGCGGTTCGGTTTCGACCAGATCGAGGTCCGTGTCCTCGCGCCTGAGCCATGCGGTGGCCTGGCGGGCGACGCTGAATTGCGCGAAGAAAAGCGTATGCGAGGCGAGCAGCGAAATGCCCGTGGTCAGTGTCCAGTAGATGAACCACGGCATGGAAATCAGGTTGTCGCGATGAATCGCGTAGAGCAAGGCAAGCCCGCAGAGCTGCACGGCGAGCCATGCAAATGCCGTCCGGCCGGCGACGCTCGCGACGGGATGCCGCCCTCGCGGCGGATAGGTTCCACACGCTGGAAACACCGATAACGCCAGCGCCGCGACGAACGCGACGAGCGTTGGGTCGAGCTGATGTGCCGGACCCACTGCGGCCACGTTGAGGTTCAGGTTCAAGTGCAGTGCGCCAAAAGCGCCCAGCACGATTAGCGCGATATCGATCGCACGATGCACCAGCTCGGACATGTCCCTACCCCACTGCGTCGCGTGTTCAATGGTCGATGTTTAGCCGCCGCTGTTCGCATAGTCGTCGCTCGCATCGCGAAAGCCATCGTGTCCGGCAGCAACCTTGCTGTGTCCATTTGCTGCTGCACGTTGCCGCTTTCGCTTTGCGGGCCGCCCACTTTGCGCGGTCCCCTGTGATGTCGCCGTCCGCCATCGATGCAGGCAGGTAATGCGCAAATCACATCGATAAGGTACGGGGATGGCAGCAGCGATTCCGTGCGCAATCCCACCAACGATTCGCGATCGTCGGATGCGCCTTCGGTGCAACCCGATTAGATGCGGCGACAACTTTGCGCGTTGCGTGCGCTCGCGCACGCAACGCGTGTTTGAAGGGTTGAAATCGCTGCGAGGTCGTTATTGAGAGCGAGAAATGTTCTGCGACTCTGCGATTCGAAGAGATCTGCGACGAGCGTTAGTAGTGTGTGTGGCTTCGTCGTGTTGTCAGTCGGTTCACGCAGCAACGTCTCTCTGTCGTGCTCGAACCGTAGCGCTTGTAGAGAGTCGTGTGCATGCGAAACTTTACAGCGATCCACGCGTGATGGCACGAGCACGTCTATTGATCTTGTATCTGCGGAGCGTGTGCGCGTAGTGTGCGCGAGCGCACATATGCTTAGGTTCAAGCTCACTACGATCCATTCGGGCAAAGCTCGCGAACGCACGCGCACGCTCTTTGGTCGGCGCATCTACCGTACTTTCGATTCGTAATCTTAACTACTTGCGGAAGAATCGACGCACGTCGAAGAAGGCGCGCGTATACCCGAATGCGGAATGGGATGAGAGACGTTTTCGCGCCGTGTTGTCGTCGCTCGCCAAGCCGCTTACTCGGGATACCGCTGGCGATTCAGGACAACGCAAGTCTGACGGAATGGATGCCGTCC
Organism: Paraburkholderia terrae; assembly: GCF_002902925.1. Lineage (GTDB taxonomy): Bacteria > Pseudomonadota > Gammaproteobacteria > Burkholderiales > Burkholderiaceae > Paraburkholderia > Paraburkholderia terrae. The sequence goes on from NZ_CP026111.1 coordinate 2,071,904, forward strand.
GACTGTCCGACGTGGACCGCTTTCATTGGAAGGAAGAACATCGGAGCAGCCCTGCGGGCCGTCCTGATATCGCGTCGCGTCGTCAGTACGATGGCACGACGCGAGGGCCGCCGGCGCGGTTGCGCTGCGCTCACGCGCACCGGCGGCTGCGGTCGTCAGCGTTTCGCGTAGTCGATCGTCTCGACGCCGTTCGCCGTGCCGAGCAGGCAGAGATCCGCGCCGCGCGTTGCGAACAGGCCCACCGTCACGACACCCGGCCACGCGTTGATGTGCGTTTCGACCGTGCGCGGATCGCTGATGCGCAGGCCCTTGACGTCGAGAATCTCGTTGCCGTTGTCGGTGATGAACGGCGAGCCGTCCTTCGTCACGCGCACGACGGGCACGCCGCCCATCGCTGTCACGCGGCGGCCGATTGCCGTGCGCGCCATCGGTACGACTTCGATGGGGAGCGGAAACTGGCCGAGCACGTCGACGACCTTGCTCGCGTCCGCGATGCACACGAACTTCTCCGACACCGACGCGACGATTTTCTCGCGCGTGAGCGCGCCGCCGCCGCCCTTGATCATTGCGCCGCCGTGATCGATTTCATCGGCGCCGTCGACATAGACGGGCAGCGATTCGATGTCGTTCAGATCGAACACCTGGATGCCGTGCGATTGCAGGCGCGCCGTCGTCGCGACCGAGCTGGACACCGCGCCGCGATAGCGCGACTTGTGGGCGGCGAGCGCGTCGATGAAGCAGTTCGCCGTCGAGCCGGTGCCGACGCCGATGATGGCGCCTTCGGGCACGTTTGCGATCACGTAGTCGGCGGCGGCTTGGCCGACCAGTTGCTTGAGTTCGTCTTGAGTCATGATGAGAAATGCCAGGGCAAGCGGAAAAATGCAAGTTTACCGGAGTCGAGGCGCGGGGCCGGATTTATTGCGCATGTTGAGCGTGCGCTTGCCGTTCATGGCGCGGGCCGTGCCGGTTCTGGCGGGGCGGCCTGCGCGTACTTGTCGAGCAGCGCCTGAGCGATCGCATCGGTTTGCGCATCGGGATTACCCGAGTAATCGGCGGGACGGAAATGCATCTGGAACGCGGCGAACACGCGGCGCGTGCTGTCGTTGAGCACGCCGTCCGTCGCGACTTCATAGCCGTAGCGTGCGAGCTTTTGCTGGAGCGCGCGGACGTCGGTGGGCGCATGCGGATCGCGGCCGGCGAGTTCTTTTGCGACGGTTGCATCGTCGGGCCATGCGCCGACGCCTGCATCGTAGAGTTGCTTCCACGGGAAGAGCGGGCCCGGGTCGATCTTGCGCTGCGGCGCGATGTCGCTATGGCCGACGATGCGCGTCGGCGGAATGTTGTATCGCGTGACGATGTCTTTTGCGAGGCGGATCATCGCGCTGACCTGCTCCGGCGGATAGGGTTGCCAGGTGCGGCCCTGCGGTGTGTCGATGGGGCCGAGGTTCACGTTTTCGATGCCGATCGAGGCGGCGTTCAGTTCTGTTGTGCCTTGCCAGGAACTGAGGCCTGCGTGCCAGGCGCGTTGTGATTCGGGCACCAGTTGCCAGATGATCGGTTCGCCGTTTTTTTCTTTTGGATGATCGGGGATGACGTAGTGGGCGCTGACCTGTTCATGCGTTAGAACGTCTAGCGACTGTTTTTCGTCGATCTCGGTGTAGTGCATCACGAGGAAGCGGATGCGGGTGTCCTGGTATTGCGCTGTGTGAGATGTGTCTGTGTAGTAGGTGGTGTGGTGGATGATGGTCGGGGTGCAGGCTGTTAGTAGTGTTGCTGCTAGCGCTAGCGGTGCCAGGGGGATTGAGGTGGGTTTCATCGCGGCTGGGGCTGTTTCGGTTCCTGGCTTTTTGCGGTTTTTGCGTTCGCGGCGCGGGTTGCATCGGTCGGTGTTTTGGCCTTTGCGCTGGCATCCGCGTTGCGTCTCTGGTTCGCATGCGTTGCCCCTGTGCGGGGCGGCACCTACTTTTCTTTGCCGCCGCAAAGAAAAGTAGGCAAAAGAAAGCGGCTCACACCGCCAACATTTCTTCCCGCCTGAGGGACCCCAACCGGTCCCTTACTTCTCGCGGCAACTTCTCGATTCAAGACCGTTGCCAGCGCTCTTGCTGTGCGCATCACCCGCTTCGCGCGCCCGCGTTTCAGCATGCCTTGCCAGATAGTCCTCCGCCGCCCAGGTGGCAAACTGTGTGTAGGCCGTAGTGCCACACACGCCACACTTCGGACCGGTAGCGCATGCGCTCCACCCCGTAAGAGCGCCGAGCTATACGACGCGACAACCTGCACACAGTTTGCCACCTGGGCGGCACATACCAGTCGCTGCCGCTAGCACGTGTACGGGTATTTGAAGCGGGTGAGGCGCTCATTCGGAGCGTTGGCAACATGCGCTGAACGGACGCGCCGCCGTGTGAAGCGTAAGACCCGTTGGGGGCCCTCAGGCAAGAAGAAATGTTGGCGGTGTGAGCCGCTTTCTTTTGCCTACTTTTCTTTGCGGCGGCAAAGAAAAGTAGGTGCCGCCCCGCACAGGGGCAACGCGTGAAGCACGCTAACGAATCGCGGATGCCAGCGCAAAGCAAAGCAAAGCAAAGCGGACCACCCACCGTCGCAGACAAAAAAACCTACTTCTTAACACCCCTCTGCCGCACGGCTTCAAAAAGACAAACGCCTGAGGCAACAGAAACGTTGAGGCTTTCAACAGACCCAGCCATAGGAATATTCATCACCTCATCACACGTATCGCGTGTAAGCCTCCGCATCCCCTCGCCTTCGGCACCGACAACAATCGCAACAGGCCCATCGAGCTTCGTCTCATACAGCGACGCCGTCGCCTCCCCGGCCGTGCCAACGACCCAAACCCCAGCATCCTTCAATTCACGCAACGCGCGAGCGAGATTAGTCACAGTGATATACGGCACCGTATCAGCCGCACCGCTGGCCACCTTCGCCGCCGTGGCATTCAAACCCACCGCCCGGTCGCGCGGCGCAATCACAGCATGCGCGCCCGCCGCATCGGCAACCCGCAAACACGCGCCGAGATTATGCGGATCCGTAATCCCATCAAGCACCAGCAACAACGCCGGCCCCTGAACACCATCGAGCAGTTCGGCAAGGTTCTGCGCCAAAGGCAGATCGCCCGCACGCGCCACTACGCCCTGGTGCCGCTCCGTATGCGCAAGTCCCCACAGCCGCGTCTCGTCGGCGGCAATCAGGCGGACTCCCGCCTCTTTCGCCACGGCCAGAAACTCGTTCATCCGGCGATCGCGGCGGCTCTGGTCGTAATAGATTTCTTCGACCGTCGATGAATCGTGACGCAAGCGTGCCGTCACCGCATGAAAACCGTAGAGAACCTTGAGACGTGACATGACTAGAACAACCTTTGAATGAGCGCGCCTGACTGAACCAATCGAACCAGTCAGCGCGCGCCCGATGAGAATGAGCGCCGTACACGCATGAAGCGCGCGCGGCGTTAATACAGAATCAACGCTTCTTGTGGACCGGCTTCGCGGTCGACTTCGACGCCGCGCGCTTCTTCGACGCCGCCGCCTTGCGCGCCGTGCGCGCTTCCTTTACGGCAGCCGTCTGCGCGGGTGCAGCCTTCTTGCGCCGCGCGCCGTCGACCTGCGTCGCGCGGTCGATGGAACGCACGCGCGGGCCGCCGACATCGCTCGCCTTGTCCAAAGAAGCCGCGCGATGCGACTGCGACTTCACGGGCGTGTCGCGCACCAGACGGAAATCGATCTTGCGCGCGTCGAGATCGACGCGGCTCACCTGCACCCGCACGCGATCCGACAAACGATAACGGATGCCCGTGCGCTCGCCGCGCAGCTCGTTCTTGATCTCGTCGTACTGGAAGTAGTCCGAGCCAAGTTCCGTCACGTGTACGAGCCCTTCGATAAACAGCGCGTCGAGTTGCACGAAGATGCCGAACGACGTCACGCCGCTCACCATGCCGCCATACTCTTCGCCGAGCTTGTCGCGCATGAAGTAACACTTGAGCCACGCCTCGACGTCGCGCGATGCTTCGTCCGCGCGACGCTCGTTCGCCGAGCAATGCAGGCCGAGTTCTTCCCAGATCGCCGTGTTCGGACGGCCGCGCTCGGGGCGATTGCCGCGCTTCTCGTCTTCCGCCTGCAACGCGCGGGCACGCGGCGACAGCGCCGTGTTCAGCTCGACGCCGTGCGGTGCCTGCGGCTCGTACTTGCGGCCCTGCAGGATCGCGTAGATCGCGCGGTGCGTCAGCAGGTCGGGATAGCGGCGAATCGGGCTCGTGAAGTGCGCATACGCTTCATACGCAAGACCGAAGTGGCCGATATTGTCCGGGCTGTAGACGGCCTGCTGCATCGAGCGCAACAGCATCGTCTGCAGCATCTGCGCGTCGGGACGATCGCGGATGTGCGCCATCAGCGCGGCGTAGTCGCTGGCGTGCGGCGTGTCGCCGCCGCCGAGCGTCAGGCCCATGCCGCGCAGGAACGTGCGCAGGTTTTCGAGGCGCTCCGTCGTCGGTCCCGCGTGTACGCGGTACAGACCCGGATGCTTGTTGCGCTTCATGAAGTCGGCCGCGCACACGTTCGCGGCCAGCATGCATTCTTCGATCAGCTTGTGCGCTTCGTTGCGATGACGCGGCACGATCTGCTCGATCTTGCCCTGCGCGTTGCAGACGATGTACGTCTCCGTCGTATCGAAGTCGATCGCACCGCGCTTCTGGCGCGCGGCGAAGAGCGACTTGTAGACGCCATACAGATTCTGCAGTTGCGGCAGCAAAGCGGCGCGGCGCGTCGCTTCCGGACCCTTCGTGTTGGTCAGTACGGCCGCGACTTCCGTGTACGTGAGACGCGCGGCCGAATGCATGACGCCAGGATAGAACTGATACGCCTTGATCTCGCCGCGCGCGGTGATGACCATGTCGCACACGAGCACGCAGCGGTCCACGTTCGGATTGAGCGAACAGAGACCGTTCGACAGCTTCTCCGGCAGCATGGGAATCACGCGGCGCGGGAAATACACCGACGTGCTGCGCTCGATCGCATCGACATCGAGGCCGCCGTCGGGCAGCACGTAATGCGACACGTCGGCGATCGCGACGATCAGCCGGAAACCATCGCCGCGCCCGACCTTCACCGGCTCGCAGTAAACGGCGTCGTCGAAGTCGCGCGCATCTTCGCCGTCGATCGTGACGAGCGGCACGTCGCGCAGGTCGACGCGGTGCTTCATGTCGACCGGCCGCACTTCGTCGGGCAGCTTCGCGGCGGCGTCGAGAGCGGCCTGGCTGAACTCGTGCGGCACGCCATATTTGCGCACCGCGATTTCGATTTCCATGCCGGGGTCGTCGATGTCGCCCAGCACTTCGACGACGCGCCCCAGCGGCTGCGAATGGCGGCTCGGAAAGTCCGTCAGCTCGACGACCACCACTTGCCCGACCTTCGCCTTCTTCGTGTTCTGCGTGATCAGGATGTCGTGGCCGATGCGCTTTTCTTCGGGCGCGACGATCAGCGCGCCGTTCTCGTTCAGCAGCCGGCCGATCACGCGCTTGTTCGCGCGGTCCGTCACCTCGACGATATGGCCTTCGGGGCGCCCGCGCCGGTCATAGCCGACGATGCGCGCCAGCACGCGGTCGTTGTGCATGACCTTCTGCATTTCGCCCGTCGGCAGGAACAGGTCGTCCTGGCCGTCGTCGCGAATCAGAAAGCCATACCCGTCGCGATGGCCCTGCACGCGGCCCGCGACGAAGTTCGACGGATGAGTCAGCTGATAATGGCCGCGCTGATCGAGTCTGATCTGGCCATCACGCTCCATTGCGGCAAGGCGCTTGAAAAACCCTTCGCGCTCCTGGCGCTTGATCGACAGCGCTTCGGCGATGTCGTTCGCTGCAAGCGGCGTTTCACTCGTGCGCAGCACGCCGAGGATTTCTTCGCGGCTTGGAATCGGATACGGATATTTGCTCAAGGGCTTGTCGATGATTGTTCTCGTTGCGTGGACGTCGGCGGATGGTGACGCTGCTCTAACTGAACTTGAACTGCAACTGCTGCTCTTGTGACTTCGATGACTTCGTTGACTGCGACTGCTCTCTGACCGTCGACAACCGTTCGGCCGCGAATGCGGCCCCGAGCGAGGCCTCGACCGAGACCCCGCCGGCCCGTCACGCGGACCACGGACGGATGCCCCGCGCCAGCCTGCTACTGCGGCGATTCTAACACCCGTCTCGCCCGCTACGCGCCGCCCGGCGGGCGATTGCGCGACGCGCGCGGTGCTCGTGCGCGTGCGTTGCGGCCGTCGTGCGAATGTTTTCGCGAAATGCTTGACACGCTTCTTCGACCCGCTATAATCTCGGTCTCTGCTTCAAACGCACCTTGCCCAGGTGGCGAAATTGGTAGACGCACTAGGTTCAGGTCCTAGCGGTGGCAACACCGTGGAGGTTCGAGTCCTCTCTTGGGCACCAAGATTCAAATGAAAAGCCGCCTTCGGGCGGTTTTTCATTGTTATGAGTGCATTGCGCTTCGCGGCGGCTTTACGGTCGCGAGGAAGCAACGCAGGAAGTTGCAGTAACGGTTGATCGTCGAGTCATTTGATGCGCGAACAACCTGACGAAAAGATGAAGCGCTTTCAAAATACCGATTGACACGCAGAATCTTCTCGTTAAAATAGCGGTCTAGCTTGAGACGTGCCCAGGTGGCGGAATTGGTAGACGCACTAGGTTCAGGTCCTAGCGGTGGCAACACCGTGGAGGTTCGAGTCCTCTCCTGGGCACCACTCTCTTAAGCTAAACAAATCACCCCGCAAAGCGATAAGCCTGCGGGGTTTTTTGTTTTTGGTCGGTCTCATGCGGGCTCGATCCGCAACAGAACGACCCGCGTGCTCATACTGCATACTGCACGTACATCGCATCAGCTTGCACAACAACTGCTCAAGGCAGCGCGCGCCAGCCTGAACCGGACATATCCGTCCACATTTCCCTCGCGCCTCATCCCCAGCTTCTGCGCGACGCGCTGCGAAGCGACATTGCCCTCGGCGATACCCGCAACCACCGACTCCAGCCCAACCGTGCCAAACGCATGCGCGACAACGATACGCGCCGCCTCGCTGGCAATGCCTCTGCCCCAGGCATCGCGCACGAGGCGCCAGCCGATCTCGACCTCCGGCCCATGCGTGTCTTCTGGAATCAGCAGCACCCAGCCGACAAATCGCGCCGGCGCGTCGCGCTCGAAAATCGACCAGTAGCCGAGTCCATCCGGATACGCGCGGGTGATGCGATCCACGACAAACCGTCGATGCGCATCCGGCTCATGCCACGGACCTTCGACATGCCGCGTGACCTCAGGATCACGATCCATCGCGATGCAATCGTCGAGATCGGCTAGCGTGCGCGGCTTTAAAGCCAGCCTCTGCGAAGCGAAAGAAGGCAGCAATTGTTATTCCCGTAAATTACGAATCACAAACCATATTCAATCGGAATCAATACATTAATTACATTCGCCAAACATTATTGCGCATTCCGAAAACGATTATCTAGGGATTAGCACTGACAAAGCCGGCTTGTTTCATGCAACCGCTTAATGGTCGGCGTACACTCGTCGAAGCCTTCAGCTACGGGGCACGCCGTGCCATCCCAGGTCTTTCACCGCTTATTGAATGGCACGAACCATTGGAGACCGCAACCAGGTTGCATGAAATCAGAGTAAGCGCTAAAGCGCCAACTCCGATCGACAGGAGAACAATTGAAATGAGCTGGACTCGGGAACAGAGAAACGTCACGATCGCGGCATATTTAGGCTGGACTCTGGACGCATTCGATTTCTTTCTGATGGTTTTCGTTCTGAAAGATATCGCAAGCGAATTCGGCACCGATATCAAATCGGTTTCGTTCGCCATCATGTTGACCCTGATGATGCGGCCCGTCGGCGCGCTCATCTTCGGCTACCTCGCCGACAAGTTCGGTCGCCGCCCCACGCTGATGGTCAACATCGCGTGCTTTTCGCTGCTGGAACTGTTGTCCGGGCTCTCGCCGAATCTCACTACGCTGCTCGTGCTGCGCGCCCTGTTCGGCATCGCGATGGGCGGCGAATGGGGCGTCGGCGGCGCGCTGACGATGGAAACCGTGCCGCCCAGAGCACGCGGCTTCGTCTCCGGCCTGCTGCAGGCGGGCTATCCGAGCGGCTATCTGCTCGCGGGACTCGTGTTCGGGCAGTTGTACCAGTACATCGGCTGGCGCGGCATGTTCTTCATCGGTGTGCTGCCTGCACTGCTCGTGCTGTACATCCGCGCGCACGTGCCCGAATCGCCCGCGTTCAAGACGCTCGAAAAAAAGACCCGCCCCGGCCTCGTGGCCACGCTCAAGCAGAACTGGAAGCTGTCCGTCTACGCAATCATCCTGATGACGGCGTTCAACTTCTTCTCGCACGGCTCACAGGATCTATATCCGACCTTCCTGCGCGTGCAGCACAACCACGACGCCCATACCGTCCAATGGATCACGATCGTGCTGAACATCGGCGCGATCTGCGGCGGCCTGTTTTTCGGTGCGCTGTCCGAGAAGATCGGCCGCAAACGCGCGATCTGCTTCGCCGCGCTGATCGCGCTGCCCGTGCTGCCGCTGTGGGCGTTCTCGTCGACGCCCGTGCTGCTCGCGGCGGGCGCATTCCTGATGCAGATTTCGGTGCAAGGCGCGTGGGGCGTGATTCCCGTGCATCTGAACGAAATCTCGCCGGATGAGATTCGCGCGACCTTTCCAGGCCTCGTGTACCAATTGGGCAACCTGATCGCGTCGGTGAACGGGCCGCTCCAGGCGGGCATCGCCGAAGCGCACGGCAACGACTACGCGACCGTGATGGCGACGGTGATCGGCATCGTCGCCGTCGTGATCGCCGTCTTTATCCTCTTTAGCCGCGAACGACGCGGCATAGATATGACCCAATCTGCCGAACAGGTCGCGGCGACGGTGCATTGAGTACACGCACCGCATACCCAACATAAGGGCGCCGCGGCGCCTTGGCCAATGCAGCAGATACGAGGCCGCTCCGATTCGTTTCGGAGCGGCCTTTTTTGTCCACGTCGTCTTCGAGGGCGCGTGCGGTCGGGCACTTTTAGAGGGATTTATCGACACTCACCTCTTGCCCGATCACCGACTGCATTCTTATCCTGAAAAAGAACGCACGTTTCAAATTTCGATTTGAATCGATTGTTTAGGCCGGTGAGAGCCGACAAAGGGAGACATAAATGACGACACGGACAACGAGCCGCCAGGCCGGCGACACGAAATCGCGCATCCTCGATGCCGCCGAGACGCTCTTCATCGAATGCGGTTATGAAGCGATGTCGCTGCGGCAGATCACGTCGAAGGCGGAGGTCAATCTGGCCGCCGTCAACTACCACTTCGGCAGCAAGGAAGCGCTGATGCACGCGATGCTGTCGCGCCGCCTCGATCTGCTGAATCAGGAGCGCCTCAAGCTGCTCGACCGTTTCGACACGATGCTCGGCGCGCGTCTGACCTGCGAGCACGTGCTGGGCGCGATGTTCATTCCGGCGCTGCGCGTCTCGCGCGACACGCGGATCGGCGGCAAGGCGTTCCTGCGGCTGCTGGGCCGCGCGTACACCGATCCGTCGCCGTTCATCCGCGATTTCCTGAATGCTCACTACGCGTCCGTCGCCGTGCGCTTTTTCGAGGCGTTCCAGCGCGCGCTGCCGCATCTGCCGCGCGAGGAACTCGGCTGGCGGCTGCACTTCGCGATCGGCGCGCTCTCCGGCGTGCTGGCGGGCGCCGACACCGACAGCCTGATCAACGAGTTCTCGCAAGGCAAGTCGATGAACGACCTGCAGTTGATCGCACGGCTCGCGTCGCTGATCGTGTCCGCGCTGAAAGCGCCGCTGCCCGACGCGAGCCAGCTCGCCGTGTTCGCCTCCGTGCTTGGCGATGCGGGCAGCGCCGACATCGCGTGCGATGCGGTTCGGCAGGCGGCACAGGACGGATCGCAGACGGCCCCGGCCTCGGAGCCGCAGACCCAATCGACGCCGCAAGCACCGCAGCAGCAACCATCGACAGACGCGGTCCACCGCACCGGCCTGGGGTCATTCGCGCAACCAGCGCAACCGGCGCAAGCGGACCGGCAGTCCGACACGCGGAATTGCGGCACATACTACGCGACGCATAGCTGACGCCCGCTGCGGCAAACGCGCAGGCACTATCACAGGTGCCTGCGCTTCAAATCAAACGACACCACGCCTGTCCTGAACCGCATTAGACGCGCCGCTCGGGGCGGCGGGCACACAGGCTGCAACGGATAAGAGCGGGCGCTCGCCCCGCACCAGACAACTCGAATACATCGCAAGCTGCGCTCGCCCTTAAAAATCGAAAAGGAGGGATCGCCATGATCTGGTTCATCGTTGCGCTGATCGTCGCCGCTGCGGCGCTCGTCTATGTGCAGGCGCGGGCCTCGTGGTGGCTTGCGTTCCTCGTCGTGTGGGTCGCCGCTGCCTTCGTGACGCACGCAGCCGGTGTGACGGCGACGATCCTGCTCTCGATCGTGCTCGTCCTTCCCGCGCTGGTGCTGACGCTCAAACCGCTGCGCCGCACGTTGCTCAGTGCGCGGGTGCTCGACCTGTTCCGCAAGATCCTGCCCGACATGTCGCCGACCGAGCGCGACGCTATCGAAGCGGGCACCGTCTGGTGGGACGCCTCGCTCTTCTCGGGGCGCCCGAATTGGGACACGCTGCTCGGCTACGGCCCTGCGAAGCTGTCGGTCGAGGAACAGGCGTTCCTGGACAACGAGTGCGAACAACTCTGCGACCTCGCGAACGACTGGGAAACCACGGCCATCTGGCAGGACCTGTCGCCGAAAGCGTGGCAGTTCGTCAAGGACAAAGGCTTTCTCGGGATGATCATCCCGAAGCAGTACGGCGGTAAAGGCTTCGGCGCCTACGCGCATTCGCAGGTCATCATGAAGCTTTCGACGCGCTGCTCGGCGGCCGCCGTCTCCGTGATGGTGCCGAACTCGCTCGGCCCAGCCGAACTGCTGCTGCACTACGGCACCGACGCGCAGAAGAACCACTATCTGCCACGTCTCGCGCGCGGCGACGAGATCCCCTGCTTCGCGCTGACGAGCCCTTACGCAGGCTCCGACGCGGCGGCGATTCCCGACGTCGGCATCATCTGCAAGAGCACGTTCGAGGGACGCGAAACGCTCGGCTTTCGCGTCACGTGGAACAAGCGTTACATCACGCTCGGGCCGATCGCGACGGTGCTCGGCCTCGCGTTTCGCGCGCTCGATCCCGACCATCTGCTCGGCAGCGATGACGAACCGGGCATCACCTGCGCGCTGATTCCGACCCGCCATCCGGGCGTACACATCGGCCGCCGTCACTGGCCGCTCAACGCCGTGTTCCAGAACGGCCCGAACTGGGGCAACGACGTGTTCATCCCGCTCGACTGGGTGATCGGCGGACGCGCGCAGGTCGGCAACGGCTGGCGCATGCTGATGGAATGCCTCGCAGCCGGCCGCGCGATTTCGCTGCCGTCGTCGAACGTCGGGATGTCGAAGCTCGCGGTACGCGGCGTTGGCGCGTATGCGGCCGTGCGGCGCCAGTTCCGCACGGCGATCGGCAAGTTCGAGGGCGTGCAGGAAGCGCTCGGGCGCATGGGCGGCAACCTCTACGTGATGGACGCCGCGCGCCGCCTGTCCGCACAGGCCGTCGATCTCGGCGAAAAGCCGTCGGTGATTTCGGCGATCTCGAAGTACCACATCACCGAGCGCAACCGCGAGGTAATCGACGACGGCATGGATGTCGTCGCGGGCAAAGGCATCTGCATGGGGCCGTCGAACTTTCTCGCGCGCGCGTACCAGCAGGTGCCTATTTCGATCACCGTCGAAGGCGCGAATATCCTCACGCGCTGCCTGATCATCTTCGGTCAGGGCGCGATCCGCTGCCATCCGTATGTGCTCAAGGAAATGGCCGCGACGCGCGAACCCGATCGCGCAAAAGCGCTGCGCGATTTCGACGACGCGTTCTTCGGACATATGAGTTTCACGCTGTCGAATGCGGTGCGCAGTTTCGTGCATGGCGTGACGGGCGGCGCGCTGATCGCGAAACCGCAGCGCGCGCACGCGCCGCTTGCACGCTACTATCGCGCGGCGACGCGGCTTTCTACCATCTTCGCACTGCTCGCCGACGTGTCGATGCTCGTGCTCGGCGGCGAACTGAAGCGGCGCGAACGTATCTCGGCACGTCTGGGCGACGTGCTGTCGCAGCTCTATCTGATCTCCGCGACGCTCAAGCGCTTCGAAGACGAAGGCCGTCAAGGCAGCGATCTGGCGCTCGTGCAATGGGGCGTCGAAGATGCGCTGTATCGCGCGCAACTTGCGCTGGACGGCGTGCTGCAAAACTATCCGAACCGATTCGCCGCAGGGCTCGTGCGGGTGCTCGCGTTTCCGTTCGGCCTGCCTCATCGCGCGCCGTCCGATGCGCTCGGCAGCGCGATCGCCGAGCTGATGCAGACGCCGGGCGACACGCGCGACCGGCTGCTCGCCGATTCGTACGTGCCGCACGCCAGTGTCGACGCGATCGGCTACGGCGAGCTGGCCTTTGCGCTGACGCCGCAGGTCGCTCATCTAGAACAGCGCTTGCGCGAAGCGATCAAACGTGGCCGCATCGAGCCGATTCCGCAAAGCCTCGCCGACCTCGCCGAATGGACGGAAGCGGCGCAGCAGCGCGGACTGATCGACGAGGACGAGCGCAAGGTACTCGACGACTACGCGCGTTATGGCGCAGAAGTCGTAAAGGTCGACGATTTTCCCGCGGACTTCGGCCTGCTCGCCGATCTGCAACGGCGCAAGGAAGCGCTCGACAAGGCGATGGAACTGGCCGCGTGACGCATCGGCTCGATTCGCCGCGCATCGTTTTGATGGTTACTGCAGGGCGTCGACCGGCAAACGCCCTGCTTTCTTCGCCAATCCATTAGCATTCCCAAAACAACTCGAAGAAGGGACATACAGATGCTAAGGATTCCAACACTTGTCGGCCTTGTCTTTATCGCCTCGGCAGCGTCCGCTGCCAACTTCGACAACCGGTCGGGACGCTATTCATTCACGCCGCTACCCTCGGCCGAAGCCGAGATGAAACGCATGAACACCATCATGGAACTGTCGGATCAGCAACCCACGGGTCGCTACGTGCGCAAGGGCGAGACCGTGCGCGTGAACATCAGCGGCATGCCAAATGCGTATCGTGCGAGCGCAATGGTCGGCTTCCGCCCTATGTACGGAAAGTCGACGGGTCAGCAGGCGGCGCCACTGCGCAACGGTAACAACCGCTTCGTCGCCAGGCAGAACGGTCCGCTATTCATCAGGATCACCGCGCCGGGCGGCAAGCCCGCCATGTCGACTGAAGTCGATGTATCGATCGCGGATGGCAAGCCCTTGCCCCTTTTCGTGCAAGGCCGCACGAGCATGGACGACTGGCGGGCGCAGCTGGACAACTACGCGGACGCGCCGTTCGTTCAGATCGTCGGCCAGTACAGCATGATCACGTTGCCACGCGGCGTGTACCGGCACGCACCCATCGCCGATCCATCGGCCACTCTGGCGGCCATCGGGCAGGTGCTGGCGATGCAGGATGCGCTGGCAGGATTCGACGACACAAAACCGACCGACGCGCGCACGCCGCTGCGCGAGCACTTCGTAGTCGACTTCCGCACCTTGCCCAAGGAAAGAACAGGCGTGTACATGTACGCCACCGATCAATTCATCGGCATGTTCGCGGGCAACACGGCCGATCTGACCGACCCGGCGCGTCTGCGCAGTGAATGGGCTATCTGGCATGAGGTCGGACATACGCACCAGCAGGACTCCTGGACATGGGAAACGCTGGCCGAAGTCTCCGTCAACCTGTTCTCGCTGTATGTGCAGGAGAAGCTGGGTGAGCCCAACCGGCTGGACGAGCCCGAATATGACGGCATCACGCCCCGCGAGCGGGCGCGCGATTATCTGGCCCGCGCGGCGCGCAACTACGTATCGGACCCGGGCGGCAAATACGAGGAGCTGACATTCGTGCGGCTCGTGATGTTCGATCAGCTGAAGCACGCCTACGGCTGGGATCTCTTCACCCGGCTGTTCCGGTATTACCGTGAGCATCCTCTGCCTTACGACGTATCCGAGGCGGAAAAGGTAGACCAGTTCGTGATGGCGATGTGCATGGTATCCGGCAACGACCTGCGTCCGTTCTTCGAAAAATGGGGCTTGCGGGCCAGCGCGGACGCCTACGGCAAGATCGCCGCGCTGCGTCTTCCCGTGCGCGCGATCGAAACCTGACCGGCCAGGGCTGAAGCTTCCGGCTGCGGCGCGGCTCGCCCATGACAGAATCGGCTCCACGCAACGCACCGCAACATGCCCATGCAGACACCCCGCCCTCGCAAATCCGTCCCCCAACTTGCGGCAAGTCACGCGCTCCATGCACACTGTCGTTCATCCGCCGGTCCGGGAGCCAGGAGCCAATAACGTGAACGATTCCTACCTGAACTTCGTCAATTCGCCGCTGGGCGCGCGGGTCGCGCGTTCGCTCGGTTTGCCGAAGCCCGAGGTACTGCGCCGCTACCGCGCCGATGCGCCGGAATTCGACGGCATCGTCGCCGTCGGCGCGGGGCCGGCGCCGCAATTGCTCGACGCGCTCGCCGACGTCGTCGCGCATATCGGCATGACGAGCGTCGCGCATGCCAGCGCGGGCCTGTGGGTGCCGCTCGCGAACCGCCACGGCCTGATGACGGGCCGCTTCGAACCCGCCGATCCCGCAACCGGCTCGCAGGCGCGCGTCAGGGCGCTCGTGTTCGACGCGAGCGGCATCGAAAGCAGCGTGCAACTGGAGTCGCTCTACGCGTTCTTTCACGACGCGCTGCGCTCGCTCGGCAAATGCGGCCGGATCGTCGTGCTCGGCCGCCCGCCCGAGGCGTGCGTCAGCCCACGCCAGTGGACGGCGCAACGCGCGCTCGAAGGCGTGACGCGCTCGCTCGGCAAGGAAGCGCGGCGCGGCATCGCGGCCAATCTGATCTATGTGTCACAAGGCGCCGAAAGCGGCATCGAATCGACGTTGCGCTTCTTTCTGTCGCCTCGCTCGGCGTACGTGTCAGGCCAGGTCGTGCGGATCGGCGCGGCGCCCGGCGGAATCGCGCAGCACTTCGGCCCCGACTTCGACTGGACCCAGCCGCTCGCCGGCCAGCGCGCCGTCGTGACGGGTGCCGCGCGCGGCATCGGCGCGGCGATTGCGAACGTGCTCGCAGCGCAAGGCGCACATGTGATCGGCATCGACATTCCCAGCGCCACCGACGCGCTCGACGCCACCCTGCGCCCGCTCGGCGGCACGGCGCTCGCGCTGGACATCGCCGCGCCTGAGACGCCCGCGCAGATCGCCGCAGCGCTCGACGAACTCGGCGTCGACGTGTTCGTACACAACGCGGGCATCACGAAAGACAAAACCATCGCGAAGATGACGGAAGCGGCGTGGCGCAGCGTGATCGACATCAATCTGTCGGCGCAGGAGCGCATCGACGACGCGCTGCTCGAAGCGGGCACGCTGCGCGACGGCGGGCGCATTGTCTGTGTATCGTCGATCAGCGGTATCGCGGGAAACATGGGACAGACCAACTACGCGGCATCGAAAGCGGGCGTGATCGGCCGCGTGCAGGGCATGGCGCCGTATCTGGCCGCGCGGCGCATCACGATCAACGCGGTCGCGCCCGGCTTCATCGAAACGCAGATGACCGCGAAGATGCCACTCGCGCTGCGCGAAGCCGGCCGGCGGATGAATTCGATGAGCCAGGGCGGCCAGCCCGCCGACGTCGCGCAGACCATCGCCTGGCTTGCGCATCCCGGCTCGGCGGGCGTGACGGGCCAGGTCGTGCGTGTGTGCGGGCAAAGCCTGATAGGAGCGTGACCGTCATGGCGTTCTACGACTCCAGCTCGATGTTCGGCGCGCCGCGCCTGAAAACGGTCGTGCTGCCGGAGCTGCCCAAACCCGCGAAGCTGTATGCGCGGGCGCTGACGGGCGTCGTCAAGGGCTTCCAGCGCAACCGTTCGACCGATCTGCCCGCGCTTCGGCTCGTGCGCCCCGCCGTGTCGCTCGACTCCGTCGCGATCGAGCGCTATGCGCGCGTGTGCGGCTTTTTCCCCGAGCAGGGCATTCCATTCACGTTCCCGCATCTGCTGGCGTTTCCGCTGCATCTGCTGTTGCTGACGGACCCCGCGTTTCCATGGTCCGCCCTCGGCCTCGTCCATCTGGCGAACAGCGTACACATGCGCCGCCCGCTTTCGTTCGACGACACCTTGCGCGTCGAAGTCGAATTCGGCGCGCGCCTGCGCCACGACAAGGGCCAGGCGTTCGTGGTGCAAACGCGCGTCTATCGCCGCGGCGAGGCGGTCTGGGACGGCGACAGCGTGTATCTGAAGCGCGGCGTCGCGGCGAGCGGCGATCCGCTCGCGCCGCTGGAGACGGCGGGCGATGCGCTGGTGCGCGCGGCGCGCTGGCAACTGCCGTCGCAACTGGGCCGCGACTACGCGAAGGCATCGGGCGACTTCAATCCGATCCATCTGTCGATGCTCTCGGCAAAAGCGTTCGGCTTTCCGCGCGCGATCGCCCACGGCATGTGGACGCTCGCACGCACGGCGGCGGCACTCCAGCCGCCCAAGCGCCTCGCCGACGCGACACTCGCAGGCGAGTTCAAGCTGCCGATGCTGCTGCCGGGCGAAGCGTCGCTGTGGACGGCATCGCCCTCGCCCACTGCGCGCGAATTCGAAGTACGCGATCCCGAAGGCGGCAAGCCGCATCTGCGCGGCCGCTTCCAGTGGAATCTGCAATGACGCCGTGCCGCGCGCACCGCGCTGCACGACATGCATCCGACGTTGGAATCAATGCCCGGCCTGATTCGTTTCAAGCAGGTGACGGGCGCTGCATGCACGATCCGATCCGCCCAACAGACGGACACGACCCGGGAGCCCATTGATGCCTGACTCGTCACACCCATTCTTACAAGCGCTTCCCACCGCGCGCCGCGTCGCGATACTGGGCGGCAACCGCATCCCGTTCGCGCGCTCGAACACCGCCTACGCGACGGCCTCGAACCAGGACATGCTGACCTTCACGCTGCAAGGTCTGATCGACCGCTACAACCTGCATGGCGAGCGCCTCGGCGAAGTCGCGGCGGGCGCCGTCATCAAGCATTCGCGCGACTACAACCTGACGCGCGAAGCCGTGCTGTCGACCACGCTGGCGAAGGAAACGCCCGCCTACGACGTGCAGCAGGCGTGCGGCACGGGCCTCGAAGCGGCGATTCTGGTGGCCAACAAGATCGCGCTCGGCCAGATCGACGCGGGCATTGCGGGCGGCGCCGATACGACGTCGGACGCGCCCATCGGCGTCAACGAACGGATGCGCAAGATCCTGCTCGAAGCGAACCGCGGCAGGTCGGCGGGACAGCGCGTCGGCGCGCTCGCGAAGCTGCGCCCCGGCATGTTCTTCAAGCCGCTTTTGCCGCGTAACAGCGAGCCGCGCACGGGGCTGTCGATGGGCGAGCACTGCGAGCTGATGGCCAAGCGCTGGGGCATTTCGCGCGAGGCACAAGATGTGCTCGCCTACGATAGCCACCGCAAGCTGACGGAAGCGTATGCACGCGGCTTTCTGAACGACCTGATGACGCCGTTTCGCGGTCTCGCGCGCGACAACAACCTGCGCAGCGATCTGACGCTGGACAAGCTGGCCACGCTAAAACCCGTGTTCGACCGCGACGCGGGCACGATGACGGCGGGCAACTCGACGCCGTTGACGGACGGCGCATCGGCCGTGCTGCTCGCGAGCGAGGAATGGGCAGCGGCGCGCGGCCTTCCCGTGCTCGCATGGCTCACCTGGCACGAGACGGCCGCCGTCGATTTTTTCGACAAAAAGGAGGGTTTGCTGATGGCGCCGGCATACGCCGTGCCGCGCATGCTGAAACGCTCGGGCCTGACGTTGCAGGATTTCGACTTCTACGAAATTCACGAGGCGTTCGCGGCGCAGGTGCTCTGCACGCTCGCCGCCTGGCAGGACGATGAGTACTGCCGCACGCAACTGGGACTCGAAGGCGCGCTGGGAACCATCGATCGCGCGAAAATGAACGTACACGGCGGATCGCTCGCGACGGGCCATCCGTTCGCCGCCACGGGCGGACGGATCGTCGCGGGGCTCGCAAAGATGCTCGCGCAGCTCGACAAGCCGGCGGGCACCGCGCGCGGGCTGATTTCGATCTGCGCGGCGGGCGGCCAGGGTGTGGTCGCGATTCTGGAACGGTAGAATCGCGCGCCATCCGCACCCGCACGATTCATGCACACGACACATACAACGACAAAGCTAGTACACCGGGAGACACCGCTATGACCGAGCCGACCACATCACAATCAACGCAGACGCAGATGCAAACCCAGACGCAGGCACAGACACAAGCGCAGCGCGCGCCGAACACGGACGGCATCTGGTATGCATCGTACGCGCCCGATGTGCCGCGCGAGATCGACGTGTCGCAGTATGCGTCGCTGGTCGAGTTCTTCGACGAATGCACGACGCGCTTTCGCGAGCGCGTCGCCTATGTGAGCGTCGGCGAAAGTCTCACGTACGCCGAACTGGCGCGCAAGGCGACGGCGTTCGCGGCCTACTTGCAGAGCATCGGCGTGAAGCCCGGCGACCGCGTCGCGATCATGCTGCCGAACACGTTCCAGTATCCGATCGCGCTGTTCGGCGCGCTGAAGGCAGGCGCGATCGTCGTCAACGTGAATCCGCTCTATACGGTGCGCGAACTGTCGCATCAGCTGAAGGACAGCGCCGCGCAAACCATCATCGTGTTCGAGAACTTCGCGAAGACGGTCGAAGACTCGCTGCCGGGTACACGCGTGCAGAACGTGATTGTCACGGGTCTCGGTGATCTGCTCAAGGACGGTCTGAACCTGAAAGGCAAGCTGATCAACTTCATGCTGCGCCACGTGAAGAAGCTCGTACCCGCGTACAACCTGCCGCAAGCCGTGCCGCTACTGGATGCGCTCGCAACGTGCTACAGACGCACGCTGGCGCCCGTGCAGATTTCCCCCACGGACCTCGCGTTCCTGCAATACACGGGCGGCACGACGGGCGTCGCGAAAGGCGCGATGCTCACCCACCGGAACATGGTCGCGAATCTGTTGCAGGCGAAAGTCTGGGCGGAAGGCCAGCTGACCGACGATATCGAAACGGTGCTCACGCCGCTGCCGCTCTATCACATCTACTCGCTGACCGTGAACGCGATGATTTTCATGGGACTGGGCGGGCGCAACATCCTGATCGCGAATCCGCGCGACATCAAGATGGTGATGAAGATCCTGCGTAACGAAACCTTCACGGGCATCACGGCCGTCAACACGCTCTACAACGCGTTTCTCGACAACGAAGAATTCCGCCAGCGCGACTTCTCGAAGCTCAAGCTCGCGATGGCGGGCGGCATGGCGATGCAAAAGGCCGTGGCCGACCGTTTCCGCGAGGTGACGGGCAAGCCGATCATCGAGGGCTATGGGCTGACGGAATGTTCGCCGATCGTGTCGATGAACCCGGTGGATCTCAAGCACATGCGCGAGTTCGACGGCTCGATCGGCCTGCCCGCGCCGTCCACTCAGGTGCGCTTTCGCAAGGACGATGGCAGCTGGGCGAATATCGGCGAGCCGGGCGAGTTGTGCGTGCAAGGTCCGCAGGTGATGAAAGGCTACTGGAACCGTCCCGACGAAACCGCGAAGGTGCTCGACGACGACGGCTGGCTCGCGACAGGCGATATCGGCGTGATGGATTCGCGCGGCTATATCCGGCTGATCGACCGCAAGAAAGACATGATTCTTGTGTCGGGTTTTAATGTGTATCCGAACGAGATCGAGGACGTGATCGCGATGCACCCCGACGTGCGCGAAGTGGCCGCGATCGGTATTCCCGACGTCGCACAGGGCGAGCGCGTGAAAGTCTTCGTCGTGCGACGCAACCCTTCGCTCACCGAGGAACAGGTGATCGCGCATTGCCGCAAGAATCTCACAGGCTACAAGGTGCCGAAGGTCGTCGAGTTCCGCGACGAGCTTCCGCAAACGAATGTCGGCAAGATCCTGCGGCGCGAGCTGCGCGATCAGGAGCTGGCAAAGCAGACAACCTCGTGACGGTTTCGCGCGCCTGACCGCGTAGCAATGGCGAAGCCTTCCGCGCTTTTGGGAGCGATTGATGCGTCACCCGGAGTTTGTGGGAAAGCGTTCGCGCTACCGGTTCAGTCGTCGCTGGCGTGCTGGCTCGCGCTGGATATCGCTGCTCGTCGCGCAGATGGTTTGCGTGTTGATCGCGGGGGCCGCCGCTGCGCAGAACGATGCATCCGCGCTCGCCGCGCTTGTCGCCCCGCAGGTCACGCTGGGAGCCAGTGAGGCCGTCGCAAATGCCGCGAAGCTGCCGCTCGAGCAGCAGGTCAAATGGCTGCGCAACGCCGCGCAAAGCGGCGCGCTCGAACAGATGGACGACGCGCAGCTCGTCGCGCTGTTCGAATCGTTCGATCCACTCACGCTGCCGCGCTATATCGAGGAAGGACCGAACGGCTACCCGTCGTACGAGTTCACGATGCTGCGCCAGGAGCGCATTCGCGGCATCTGGCCGCGCCGGCCCGATCACATGCTCGTGCGGCTCACGCGCGAGCCGCTGCGCATCTACGGCCGGTGGCTGCCCGACGGCCCCCATGCGGGCCAGGAAATCATCTACGACGCGTCGAAGCGCGCCGACGAGATGTACGGCCATCTCGGCGGCATCTTCAACATCATCCCGCTGTGGACATCGATCAACGGCACGCTGGCGCGCTCGCAATCGAACCATCAGGTGCGCGATCTCGGCACCGAATTTATCGCGCAGCAGTTTCTCGACGAAGGCAAAAAATTCGCCAATGTGGGCATCACACGGCCTGCGGAGATCGACGTGCGAACCATCGACGGCGTGCGCGTCATTGCCTTCACGTACGAAACGCCCACGGGCCAGCCGGAGTACTACGCGAAAAAAGAAGTGCTCGGCCTCGATCTGCGGCACCCGTATTTCCGGATGGCCGAATCGTACGGCAACGATGGACAGATTTTCGAACGCATCGTGTTCCTGACGATCACGCCGAAAACCTTCGACGACATGGCGTTCGATCCAAAAAACCCCGAATACCGGTTCTGATCAGGTCGTCAGCGCGAACGCGACCGAGGCGCGCTGCGGCACGCTGCGCGCGCGCGTGACCGGTGCGGCGGGTGGCAGCGCGAGCCGCGCGAGCACGAAGAAATCGGCGGCGCGCGTGACACCGACGAGCGTCAGCCGTCCACCCGAGCGCATTACGCGCGGCGCGAGCGTGTCATACCAGAGCGCGGCGATATCGGCGTGCGGCGTGGCGCTCACGTCGAAAACGGGCAGACGCATGCGCGCGGCGTGATCGCTCAGCGCCGTGGATTCGGGCAGCGCCGTGTCGATCAGTGCGAGGTCGGCGCGCATCCCGTCCAGATGCAGCCACGGCACGCTGAAAGCCGGTGCCGCCGACAACCATGCGCCCGTTGCGATGAATGTGCGCCGCCGCATGTCATGCCCTCACGCTCATGGTTCACGTATATCCGCGCCAGTTGCGAAACGCCTTTGGCCAGATGCCCTGCTTGCCCGGCGACAGAATCCCCGCCGGATCGAGCGCGTCCTTGATCGTCTCCGACAGCCGCAGCATGGCGCCGTCGTTGAAGTTGTAGCGCGCCGCCGCGAAGTCCATGTAGACGAGATGCGAGCGGTACTCGCCGTAACCCGCGCCGTGCGCGTCGCTCATCCATGCGCGCAGCAGATCGGCGGCCAGTTCGCTCTGCCGCGCATCGCTTTTATCGAAGATCGCCGCGGCGATGTGATGCAGATGCCGCTCGCCCGATGTGAAGCCGCCGTAATAGTCGAAGCCGTATTCGTTGGCGCGCGCTTTGGCCATCGAATACTGGCGCATCGCGTCGCGGCCCGTCGCCGGACAGACGGGCGAAAAGTCGACATGCGCGCCGCTGCCGCCACGCCAGTCGAGCATGCGAAACGCCGTCATGCCCGGAATGCCGGCGAGATTGCGATCGCCGCCCGCCTCCGGCTCCGCGCTGCCGTCGTAGGTCTTCGACAGCATCCGCGCACCCGGAATGCGGCCAAACGCGCGCCGCACGATCGCTTCTTGCGCGTCGATCACTTCGCGCTCGCCGTAGAGCGCGTAATGCAGATTCCAGCGGCCGATTTTCAGCGCCTCGGTCATCGACGCGATCGCGCTCTCCGGCATCACGCCCTTGCCCTGATACCACTGCGAGCGCGGCCCGATGCCCGCCGCGCGCCGCAGCGCGCCTTCGATCACCGCCTGGTTGCCGATCGTGCCGTTTAGCCGCAACGGCCGCAACGTCTCGACGACCGCTTCCAGGTCGTCGTCGCGCTGAAACTGGATCTCGCCCAGCAGATACGCGCTCGGCGCGGGCATCAGCCAGACGCCCATCTTCGTGACGATGCCGTAGTTCGACTGCATGAACATCGGATCGAACGACGGCCCGTAGCCATACCTGAACGCCTGCCACGACGTACCGATCTCGATCCCGCCCATGCCCGTGCGTACGAGGTCGCCATTTGCGAGCACCACTTCCATCCCGCACTGCGCCGCTGCGTGATCGCCGTAGGCCGTCGTGCCGAAGCCGCGTTCGAGCGTGTTGCCGACGATGCTGCCCCAGCCCGCCGCGGGCGGATCGACCCACAGCTTGTAGCCGCGCTCGCGCAGATGGTGATGCAGATCGAAGTAGCTGACGCCGGGTTCGACGAGTGCATAGGCGAGCTGCTCGTCGACGGCGAGAATTTTATTCATCCGCTGCAGATCCAGCACCGCCGATCCGGGCAGACGCGGCGCCGCGCCGCCGTACGCGAAGTTGCGTCCGGTGGACACCGTCCAGAGCGGAATGCGGTACTCGTTCGCTACGCGCAGAATCGCGCGGATCTCATCGACGCTCGCGGGCAACAGCACCGCCGACGGCACGAACGATGCCGCCAGCGAGCCCGGTGCGAACGGATCGGCATAAGGCGCAAGGCTTGCCGGCGACGACGCGACCTGGGTCGCGCCGACGATCGCCTCGAAGGCGGCGAGCGCGTGGTCGAACGTCGCGGCGGAAATGTCCGGCGGCAGGATGCGTGTCAAGGTGTCCTCTCGTCGTGTCGAAGCGGTATCGGCTGACTGGGTTGCTGGCTGTAGTTCGTTAGCGTTTGTTCGTTACTGGCAGTCGACGAAAGGCGTTCGCGCGACACGCATCGCGCACGATCATCGCCGATGCCCGCCGCCCATGCCACCCATGCCTCCCCATGTGTGCCCGCCACCCCAGCCGTGCATGCCACCCGCTCCGTGGAATCCGCCGCCCTGCCGCCCCCAATGCACGTGGTTCATGTGATGGAAATGATGGAAGCGGTCGACGAACACGAACGACGCGCCAAAGCCCACGGCGACAGGCGGCCCCCAATACCACGGGTCATAGTAAGGATAGGCGGGAATCGGATAGACGACGGCGGCCGCGTCGCCGCCCTGCTGGATCTGCCATGTCCCATCCGGCTGCTGGCAAGCGAGCCCGCTGATCTGCTGCATCGTGCCGTCGATCTCCGCCTGGCCGACGATGTTGCGGCATGTCATCTGATCGTTGAGCGGCTCTTGCGCGGCAACGGGCGGTGAAGCCAGCACCGCGCATCCGGCGCACACGCACAGCGTCGCGCCGAGTCCAAACAAAGTACGCATGATGTGTCCTGCCCGACGGTGCGGTGTCGCGGCACGTTCGCGTGCCGTCGCCGTGAAGACGCCATCGATTCGCCTTGCAGGACGCGCGGCCAGTGGCCGCTGCAGATTCGCCGGGAGCGAAAAATCACGCGCCTGCACAACTTAAACGCTTGTACACAAGGCGCTATTCCTGTTGCGCGGGAAGCGGCCGCGCACATCGTGTTACACGATGTTTCCGCCGTCTGAAAAGACGACGCGGCGCGACGATTACTGCCACGTCTCCGGACGGCCGCCGAGTTCGCCGCACACTTCGATCGCGATCGAGCGCAGCTTGTCTTCCTCGATCGGACCGGACAGCGCGTAACCCATGTGGTCGCTGATCCAGTAGAAGGTGCGCCGGTTGCCGTCGCGGAACAGCCGGAACGCGGTCTCGTCCTTCGGGATGCCCGTCACGTAGAGCGTGAGCCGCGCGCCGCCCTGGTTCTCGTACATGAATTGCGCGGCGGGTCCCGCCTCGCCCGGCAACAGCCGTCCGCCGACGAGCGTATAGCCGTACTCCTGCAGCGACGGCACGGACAGGTGGCGGTTCAGGCGCTTCGACAGCCAGTTGATCAGATGCTCTTCCTCGGCGGCCGCCACTTCGACGGGATGACGGCGCTCCGGCGTGTAGACGGCATACGCGATATCCGCGCGCCGCGCGAACGACATCACGTCGCCATTGCCGCCGCCCCCAAGGCGCGGCACGAGCGGGCCGAGCGCAAGCGCCAGCCCCGCGCCAACCGCGAGCCAGCACGCGGCGACGGCCACGCGGCGCCACCACGGAATGCGCGCGCGCAGCACGATGAACGGCGGCTCCTCGCGTTCGGGCGCGCCGCACAGCGCCTGCAGCGCGGCCTTCTGTGCGCGCCACGACGCGACCTGCGCGGCCGCCTGCGGGTCGCGCGCCAGATGCTCGCGCACGGCGGCGCGCTCGCCCTCGGGCAACTCGCTGTCGACGAATGCCGACAGCGCGCGCAGATCTGGCGCGTTCGCGGAACCGGTAGTGTTTTCGTCGTTGTTCATTGCGCGCTTCTCACCTGGCCTTCACCACTTTCAGCGACGGCGACTTGTGAACGGGCCCTTCCGTCAACAGTGCCCGCATATGCTCACGGGCGCGAGACAGCCGCGACATCACCGTGCCGATCGGCACGCCGAGCGCCACGGACGCCTCCTGATAGCTCAACTCCTCCACGCAAACCAGCAACATCACCTCGCGCTGCTCGACGGGCAGACAATAAAGCGCGCGCTGCACATCGCGCAACACCAGACCGTCGACTTCGCCGCGCGGCGCTTCGAGATTGCGCCAGGGCGCACTTTCGTCGTCGACGGCGATTTCGCGGCGCACCCGCAACTGGTCGATATACAGATGCCGCAGGATCGTCAGCAGCCACGCGCGCAGATTGCTGTCGGGGCGAAAGCCCTTCCAGCGCGCGAGCGCGCGCTCGGCCGTATCCTGAACCAGATCGTCCGCCCAAGCTGGGTCACCCGTCAGCGCGCGCGCATAGCGCCGCAACTGCGGGAGCCACGAAATCACTTCCGCTTCGAAGTTCACCCGGCGCAAGCTGTCATGCGAGCACAGGCATCGTCAATAGCCGCCACTGCTGCCGCTCGATCCGCTGCTGCTCCCACCCGACGGACTCATTTCGCCCGTGGATTGACACGCGGTCAGCGAGAGAGATGCCACCCCGAGCGCGAGCACGACGAATACAGCCGATACCAGTCTGGACACTTTCATGTAGAACCTCCTGCACAGCGAAGCGCGACGTATCGCATAGCCATGCGTTGAACCGGCGGCACGCGCGCGAGCGACAGATGACGCGACGCCGGTGACCCATTGGACAGTTGAGGAAACCTTCTGCAAAGACGGACGCCCATTTCCGATGCGTGCTACTGACACTTCCGTCTTTCCTTCTCACGGCATCGCGGCTTTTGTGCGATGCCTGACCGATAAACGCTCGTGGCGGGCGTTTTATTCCGCGGCATTCGCGAATGGCGACATCTTTCGTCTAGAGCGAGCGTGCGTATCGACGCCGTCTCGCGCCCTCAACCGCCCGTGAACGTTGGCTGGCACGCATAGCGCCGCATGATTTGGTAACTCGGCGTTACACTTGATCTTTAAAGGATGCTTCCGCGCCCACAAGTGGTTATAGTGGGCGTCAACCCCGTTCGACGTTTGGAACCCATCATGTCGCCATAAAGCGACAACGGGTAAAATCACGGCGAACAACCGTTTCTCTACACACAATTGT
The DNA here is from genome assembly GCF_002902925.1 of Paraburkholderia terrae. Lineage (GTDB taxonomy): Bacteria > Pseudomonadota > Gammaproteobacteria > Burkholderiales > Burkholderiaceae > Paraburkholderia > Paraburkholderia terrae. The sequence goes on from NZ_CP026111.1 coordinate 2,097,944, forward strand.
CCATGCCTTCCGCAGAATCGCATCCGCAAAACGACTTTATGAACGCAGCGCGCAAAGAACGTAAGCGCGTTGAGATTTACCTCGTCAACGGCATTCGCCTGACGGGCTGCATCGAGTCGTTCGACCAGTATCTGGTGATGCTGCGCACGCCCGTCGGGCTGCAAGGCATCTACAAGCGCGCCATTTCCACGATCCAGCTGGACACGGGCACGCGCCCCGCGCCGCGCGCAGGACGGCCGTCGCATGGCGAGCATTCGGCACGCGGCCCGCATGGCTCGCGTGAGCACCGCGAGCCCCGGGAACCGCGCGAGCCGCGTGAGTCGTATGGCGCATCGCAAGGGCCGTCGGACCGGTCTTCGTCGTCGGACGCTCCCGTGGTCGTCACCCGCCGCAGGCGTCTGTACGGCGCGGGCAACAATGGTAACGATCAGGGTAATAACAACGGCGGCGGCAGCACTGAATAAGGCGGGATAAACCCAACAGGCTTCACCGCAGAATGCGGCGCGCGCCCAGCGCGCCTGCACTGCAACACGGGCAGCTGGCTAGCCGGGACGACTGGCCAGTTGCTTGAGCATCCTCTCGATCCGCACGCCCTGTTGGGCAGTCAGTTCATACCCGCACTTTACTTCGAGCACCCGTCGCTGCCAGTAGCGGGCATTCAGCAGATGCACCATCGGCTGACGCATTGCCCACTCCAGATGCTCCAGTTCCGATTCGACAACATGTGACGCGTTCAAGCGCTGTCCGCTGCCATATCCGTTCGGTTGCATGGTCGCCCTCGTAAGCCATCTGCGCCCGGCGCTTTCGTGTGCGCCGGCGTCGTGTGACACCCTTATAACGAACGATCCCGCGAGAAATTCCATTGGCCTGCATGGAACCTACAACATGCTTTCGCAATCTTCAACCTGAGTTGCTGGTCCGCGTGCGATTCGCGCGACGTTGTGTGCGTTCAATGTGCGTTTGGCCTATGCCATTGGCCTCGGCGGCTGCGATGGCCTGATTGCGTTATGCTGAGTTCAATCTATGTAGCGGAGCCTGTCATGTCCACTTCGAAACACCCCACCCCGAAGGCGCCGGACAAACATCCGTCCAGCGACGAACGTCTCGACGAGGCGCTCGACGAGACCTTTCCCGCCAGCGACCCGATCGCGGTCGATCCCGACGAGGACGACGACGATAACCGTCAAGGCAAGCAGAAGAAGTCGCGCTGAGGAAGACAGTTGCGAGGCGAGATGTACCATCCGCGCGGACGCTATGCGCACGCGGGATGGATAAAGCCGGCCGTGTGACCGACGACGAAAAGCGTGCCGTGCGCGCATGCACGGTTCAGGTTGCTATCGCCGCCTACGTCGACGCAAACGCCTCGCGGCGGCGCAGACGAACGAACCCACGCATGATCAGATGCGCGGCGTGGGTCTGGTCAACACGCAGGGCGAGCCGCGAAGCCATCGAAGGCCAGCGCGGCTCTTGCAACGTCAGCGCACCGCCAAGCCGCTTTCGAGCTGACGCTGCAGATCGCGCACCTGGCGCTGCGCCGCGCGCAACTGCTCCTGCGACTGCGCCTTCTGCTGCGCAAGCGCCGTAGCTTCCGCACGGGTCTGCTGCTGCATGCTGTTGACGATGGTCTGCTGCTCGTGCGCGATGTTCAGGTCGGCCTGCAGACGGCTCGCGCGTTCCTGCGACAGCGCGACGAGGTGATCCGTGTACGCCTTCTGCGCTTCGAGCTTGGTGCGGCGGATTTCGACATCGGACAGCTGCGCCGTCTGACGCGCGAAGTCGCGGTAGATCAGCTCGGCGCGCGCTTCATCCTGCGTCTTGATCACGCGCCATAAGTTCTTCTGCTGGAAGAGCGCGACGTAGTACGTCATGTCCTTGCCATAGAACAACAGGCTTGCCCCGTAGCTGCCGTTGTAGGTCGTGCGCAACTCGGTGATATCGGCGCCGTGCATCTTCTGTTGCAGTTCCGCGACATTGCCCGTCGCCGACTGCTTCGCCTCGTCCGGCGTGAGCGCAATCGTTTGACTGTCCGCAGTGACGGGAGCAGCAGCAGGCGTCGTCTGCGCAGCGATCACACCCGCCGCGTCGTTCGTGCCGTTACTGGCAGAACTCTGCGCGTAGACCCCTTGAACGCCCCCGAAAACGATCATTGCCGACATCACGATGTGTCGAACTTTCGACTTCTGGTCCATGTAATTTCTGCTCGTGTCGTGTTTTAGTTTTGCAAAACCGTTCAATTATTACTCACTTTCACGCGTTGCGGGTTCCTCGTCGAAAATTTGGTACTTACGCATCTTTTCCCACAGCACCTTGCGGCTGATGCCAACGTATTACGCCGTTTCCTGGCGGCGCCAACTGTTCGCATCGAGCGGCGCGAGCACGCGGTTGCAACCGGCCATATCCCACTTGCTGCGATCGACGAGCACTTCCGCCGCGCTCTCGGCAGGCATGGGCTGATTGCTGGGCGCAACCGCAAGCAGCCCGTACAGGCGCGCCGCATCCCACGCGCCGATCTGCCGCACCGTCACGCCGATCCGTTCCGCCAGGTTGCGCAGCTCGCGCACGTTGCGGGAGGAATACGTGTCGGCGACGGCGTCCGCGAGCCGGTACGGAATATCCGGTAGCGACGCGAGACGCTCGGCCCCGACCACGGGCGCGATAACGTCACCTATCTCGCGGCGCATGGCGCGCTGCCCATCGGCAGTGAAGGGATGAGCGCGAAGATCGACGCGTCGCACTATCGCGACAATCCGAAGGACAACTCCGGCTTGCCTTCGTATCAGTTGAACTGACTCATGCGTCGTTGCCAGAACATGCACCAATTAGAGCGTTCACTATCAAACGGGGCCGATAGTTTCACGTATTCTGCCCTCTCCCATGCATCGAAAGACAGGCATGGCGCCGCCTCGCATCAGCACTCACACGGCGCCGCGCGACATTCATCGCGACGATTTTCAACAAGGAGGACGACAATGACATCACTCACCCGGCGCCCGCGCTTTGCGCTCGGCACTATGTTGAAACAGGCTGTCGTGGCCGGCGCGCTGCTCGCGGGCGCCGTCACGGCATTCGCACAAGCCGACACGCCTGTCGGAACATGGCAAACCATCGACGATCATACGGGCCAGCCCAAAGCACTCGTGCAGATCACGCAGGACGGGAACGGCAAGCTGAGCGGCAAGGTCATCAAGGGGCTCAACCCGAACGATCAGGCGGATCGCCGCTGCACCGCCTGCACGGACGCGCGCAAAGATCAGCCGATTCTCGGCATGACGATCATCGACGATATGAAAAAGGACGGCGAAGGCTGGGACGGCGGGCAGATTCTCGACCCGGAGAACGGCAAGCTCTACAAATGCAAGATGCACGTCGAAGACGGCGGACAGAAACTGGTGGTGCGCGGGTACATTGGCGTATCGCTGCTGGGGCGTTCGCAGACGTGGGTTCGCCAGAACTGAGGTTGTCGCGCGGTGCTCGCTTTTCGGCGAGCGCCGCAGCAGGACGTAAAAAAAGCCGGTCTGGCGTTTAGTGTCGCCAGACCGGCTTTTTGTTGTCGCGCGCGCTCAATTCGTTCGATCCGTCATGCCGCGTTCTTGAAAGGACTGGTGTAGTCGAACACCAGCGGCGCCGCGGGCACGACAGACGGCGGCGTGAACAGCGGCGTGGCGGGCACGGACGGCTGCGCGGCATCGTTCGCGGCTGCGGACACGTTCGGCGCGTGGGTGCGCATGCGGGACTCCATCGTGTTGCACAATTCGCCACTTGCGTCGCCGAACAACTGGTCCATCACACGTTGCAATACACCAGCCTGATGCCACGCCTTGAAACGGCGGTGACAGGTTTGATATGACGGGTATTTGCGCGGCATGGCGGACCAGGTAGCGCCGCTGTAGATCACCCAGAGCACGCCGTTGAGCACGGAGCGGGTGTTGGCAAGCGGCCGGCCGCGCAGTTCGGAACGCGGTCGCAGTTCCGGTAGCAGCGGCGCGATGCGCTGCCATTCTTCATCACTAATATCGCGATAGGGGGTCATGGGATCTCCATTCGTCAAGAGTATTTCGACGATATAGAGTCGCCCCACTACCGAATATCAGACCAATCCGAATCTTGAAAATACACCGCCGGCCGCTGCAGCATGGTTCCGCGCGTATCGCGCTATCCCAAACGGCGCGGCCGCAGGCGGGAATTTGATCAGGTCAACGATGTATCGACGATCCGTCGCGGCGTATCCAGATATTCCTGCGACTGCATCTCGACGATACGCGAAACCGTGCGTGTGAACTCGTTGGCCATCGGCCCTTCTGTGTAGAGTTCTTCGGGCGGCACGGCGGCCGACATCAGCAGCTTGACCTTGTGATCGTAGAACACGTCGATCAGCCACGTGAAACGACGCGCTTCGGACTGCATACGAGGCGTCATCTGCGGAATACCGGACAGAATCACCGCGTGGAAGCGACTCGCCAGTTCGAGGTAGTCGTTTTGCGAGCGCGGGCCGCCGCACAGCGTCGCGAAATCAAACCAGACGACGCCGTCCGCGCGGCGCAGCGCCTTCAGCTCGCGCTTCTCGATACGCAGCAGCGGGCTTTCGTCGGGCACGGCGGCGAGCTTGCCGAATGCGTCGCGCAGGGCTTTATCGGAGGCGGCGCCGAGCGGCGTGTGATACACCTCGACCTGCGACAGCGTGCGCCGCCGGTAATCAACGCCAGCATCGACGTTGATCACGTCGAGCTTGCTCTTGATCAGTTCGATAGCTGGCAGCAGACGGTCGCGATGCAAACCATCGGGATAAAGCAGATCGGGATCGTAGTTGGACGTCATCACGAACTGCACGCCGTTCGTGAACAGGCGATCGAGCAGGCGGTACAGGATCATCGCGTCCGCGATATCCGATACGTGGAATTCGTCGAAGCAGATCAGCCGATAACGCTTCGCAATGCGCCGCGCGAGTTCGTCGAGCGGATCGGCCTGCCCTTTCAGTTCTTCGAGCTCGCGATGTACTTCTCGCATGAACTCGTGAAAATGCAGACGCGTCTTACGCACGAGCGGCACGACTGCGTAAAAGCTGTCCATCAGGAAGCTCTTTCCGCGCCCTACGCCACCCCACATATAGACACCCTTCGGCAGATCAGGGTGCATGATCAGCTTCATAAAGGCGTTCGGACGACGTGCCTTATACGCAGCCCACTCTTCATAGCACTGTTGCAGACGATCGACGGCCGCGCGTTGGGCCGGATCAGACTCGTATCCCCGGGTCTGCAATTCCTGTTCGTAGTATTCGGTGACGTTCATTGTGTGAGACAGCAATGAAGAAGGCGGGAGGGATTCAACCCACCCGCCTTCGTCGTGTTTCGCTTTCAGCCCATGTTCAGCGTAATTCAGAACCGGGCAGATGCGTCTTACATGTTCAGCGCGCGCTTGTCGACGGCGAGCGCCGCTTCACGCATCACTTCAGACAGCGACGGGTGCGGATGGCAGATACGGCCGATGTCTTCCGAAGCAGCCTTAAACTCCATCGCAACAACCGCTTCAGCGATCAGATCCGACGCATTCGCCGAGATGATGTGTACGCCGAGCAGTTCGTCCGTCTTCGCGTCAGCGATCATCTTGACGAAACCATCCGCCTTGTTGATGCCGAGCGCGCGGCCGTTCGCCATGAACGGGAACTGGCCCGTCTTGACTTCGCGGCCTTCAGCCTTGAGTTGCTGCTCCGTCTTGCCGACCCACGCGATTTCCGGTTCCGTGTAGATGACCCACGGCACGCAGTTGTAGTCGATGTGCGGCTTCTGGCCGTCGATGATTTCAGCAACCAGCACGCCTTCGTCTTCCGCCTTGTGCGCGAGCATCGGGCCGCGCACCACGTCGCCGATTGCGTACACGTTCGGTACCGACGTCGCGCAGTGGTCGTCGACGTCGATGAAGCCGCGCTCGTTCGCCTTCAGGCCGATCGCTTCGAGGCCGAGGTTGTCGGTGTTCGGCACGCGGCCGATCGACACGATCAGGCGGTCCGCGTCGAGCGTCTTCGCATTGCCGTCCTTGTCCGTGTACGAGATCGACACGCTGTTGTCGCTGGCCTTCACTTCACCGACCTTCACGCCGACGTGAATGTCGAGGCCTTGCTTCTTGAACTGCTTCGCGGCTTCCTTCGCGAGCGCCTGGTCGGCGGCGCCGAGGAATTCGGGCAGCGCTTCGAGCACGGTGACTTCCGAGCCCAGGCGGCGCCACACCGAGCCCAGTTCGAGGCCGATCACGCCCGCGCCGATCACGGCGAGCTTCTTCGGCACTTCGGTGAACGACAGCGCGCCTTCGTTGTCCGCGACGATCTTGTTGTCGACGGGAACGTTCGGCAGGTGACGTGCTTTCGAGCCCGTCGCGATGATCACGTTCTTCGCCGTGACCACTTCCGTTTCGCCTTCGCCCGACACTTCGATCTGCACACCGGCGTCCGTCTTGCCCGTGAACTTGCCATGACCCTTGAGCCACGTGATCTTGTTCTTGCGGAACAGGAACTCGATGCCCTTCGTCATCTTTTCGACGATGCCTTCCTTGCGGGCCAGCATCTTCGCGATATCGACCTTCACGTTTTCCACGCTGATGCCGTGATCCGCGAGGTGATGCGACGCGTTTTCAAACTCTTCCGACGAAGCCAGCAGCGCCTTCGACGGAATGCAGCCGACGTTCAGGCACGTGCCGCCCAGCTTCAACGCACCGGCCGGGTTCTTCCATTTTTCGATACAGGCAACCGACTTGCCGAGCTGCGCAGCGCGAATGGCCGCGATGTAGCCGCCGGGACCGGCACCGATCACGACGACGTCAAATTCTTTGGACATGACTATCCTTTTTGGCTAACCGACGCGGCCGCGCTTCGCGGCGCGCGTGGCTTCAGATACTGCGGAGATGCGAGAGACACCTGATGCAGATATGGCGACGGCGGCGCACGACTTCAAGCCGCGCGGCCGCCGCGCATCCTGCATTACAGGTCGAGCAGCAGACGAGCCGGATCTTCCAGCGCGTCCTTCATCGCGACCAGCGACAGCACGGCTTCGCGGCCGTCGATGATACGGTGGTCGTACGACAGCGCCAGATAGTTCATCGGGCGGATCACGATCTGGCCGTTTTCGACCACTGCGCGTTCCTTCGTCGCGTGAACGCCGAGGATCGCCGATTGCGGCGGGTTGATGATGGGGGTCGACAGCATCGAGCCGAACACGCCGCCGTTCGAGATCGAGAACGTACCGCCTGTCATTTCTTCGATCGACAGCTTGCCGTCCTTCGCCTTCTGGCCGAATTCGGCGATCTTCTTCTCGATGTCCGCAAGGCTCATCTGGTCTGCGTTGCGCAGGATCGGCACCACGAGGCCACGCGGCGAGCCGACAGCGATACCGATGTCGAAGTAGCCGTGATAGACGATGTCGTTACCGTCGATCGATGCGTTCACCAGCGGGAACTTCTTCAGCGCGTGGACAGCCGCCTTCACGAAGAACGACATGAAGCCGAGCTTCACGCCATGTTCCTTCTCGAACCTGTCCTTGTACTTGTTGCGCAGGTCCATGACCGGCGCCATGTTCACTTCGTTGAACGTCGTGAGGATGGCGTTGGTTTGCTGCGACTCGAGCAGACGCTCGGCGATACGCGCGCGCAGACGCGACATCGGCACGCGCTGTTCCGGACGGTCCTTGAGCCACTGGTCGGCCGATGCCGGCGCGCCCACTTGCGGCAGGGCCGGCTTGGCAGCGCGAGCGGGCGCTGCTGCCGGTGCCGGCGCAGCCTTGGCAGCCGGTGCGCCTGCGGCGACGGCGTCCTGCTTCGTGATGCGGCCATCGCGGCCCGTGCCGGCGACGTCGCCTGCAGCGACGCCCTTCTCGGCCAGAATCTTCGTCGCAGCCGGCGATGCCGTGGTGCTTGCACCTGCCACAGCGGCAGCCTGTGCCGGTGCAGCCGCTGCTGCCGGCTCAGCTTGCGGAGCCGGCTTGACTTCAGCCTCGACAGCCGCTTCGCCCGCCTTGCCTTCCGTGTCGATCTTCGCGATCACTTCGTCGGCGACCACGATATCGCCGTCGTTCTTGATGACCTGCGCGAGCACGCCTGCCGACGGAGCCGGCACTTCGAGCACGACCTTGTCGGTTTCGATTTCGATCAGGATTTCGTCCTGGGCGACAGCTTCGCCCGGCTTCTTCTTCCACTGCAGCATCGTGGCTTCCGAGACCGACTCGGACAGCTGGGGGACCTTGACTTCAACAATAGCCATTTGATTTCTCTGAATACGTATCGGATGACAACGAACCTTGTGCGAGCCGCGTCCGATATTTGCGCGTAGAGACGCGCTTACATGGGATGTTTCCGACGCGGGGCGGGAAAGCGCTCAGCGCTTTCCCGGTTCGCTCTCTGTGGTTATTTAACGATGGACGCGCCTTTCAGACGGCCAAACGCGCCTTCGATCAGCGCCTTCTGCTGCTCGTAGTGCTTCGCGTAGTAGCCGACAGCGGGCGAAGCCGAAGCGGGACGGCCGCTGTATGCCAGCTTCTGTCCTTCCTTCATGCCTTCGCGCAGGTGATGTTCGATGTAGAACCACGGGCCCTGATTCTGCGGCTCGTCCTGCACCCACACCACTTCGGTTGCGTTGTCGTACTTCTTCAGTTCGGATTCGAACTGCTTGTGCGCGAACGGATAGAGCTGTTCGATACGCACGATCGCGACGTCTTGTGCCTTCGCTTCGCGGCGATGCGCGAGCAGGTCGTAGTACACGCGGCCCGAGCAGACCAGCACGCGCTTGACCTTCTTGGCGTCGATCGAATCGTCCGTTTCGCTGAGAACCGGCTGGAACGAGCCCTTCGCGAGTTCCGACAGATCCGACACGGCTTCCTTGTGACGCAGCAGCGACTTCGGCGTGAAGACGACGAGCGGCTTGCGGAACAGGCGGATCATCTGGCGGCGCAGCAGGTGGAAAACCTGTGCCGGCGTGGTCGGCTGAACGACCTGCATGTTGTGATCTGCGCACAGTTGCAGGAAGCGTTCGATACGCGCCGACGAGTGCTCCGGACCCTGGCCTTCGTAGCCATGCGGCAGCAGCATCGTCAGGCCCGACACGCGGCCCCACTTCACTTCGCCCGACGAGATGAACTGGTCGATCACGACCTGCGCGCCGTTCACGAAGTCGCCGAACTGCGCTTCCCACGCGACGAACGTGTTCGGCTCAGCCGTCGAGTAGCCGTATTCGAAGCCGAGCACGGCTTCTTCGGACAGCACCGAGTCGATCACCGTGAACTTCGCCTGACCTTCGGCGATGTTCTGCAGCGGCACGTACGTGCCGTCGTTCCAGCGTTCGCGGTTCTGGTCGTGCAGCACCGCGTGACGGTGCGTGAACGTGCCACGGCCCGAGTCCTGACCCGTCAGGCGCACTGCATAGCCCGATGCGACCAGCGACGCGAATGCCAGATGCTCGCCCATGCCCCAGTCGAGTTGCGCTTCGCCACGGCCCATTGCACGGCGGTCGTTGATCACGCGCTCGACGAGCGGGTGAACCTTGAAGCCTTCGGGGATCGTCGTGATGCGCTCGGCGAGACGCTTGAGTTCGGCGAGCGGCACGGCGGTGTCCGCTGCGTCCGTCCACTTGCGGTTCAGGAACGGAACCCAGTCGACGGCGTACTTGCTCTTGTAGTTCGACAGGACCGGGTCGACCGTGTGGTGGCCTTCGTCCATCGCCTTGCGGAATGCCTTGATGAATTCATCGCCCTGATCGGCGGTGATGACGCCTTGCTGCACCAGCTTTTCCGCGTACAGCGCGCGGGTGCCGGGATGCTTGGCGATCGTCTTGTACATCAGCGGCTGCGTGACGGCGGGCGTGTCCTGCTCGTTGTGACCCAGCTTGCGGAAGCAGATGATGTCGATCACGACATCCTTGTGGAACTGCATCCGGAAGTCGATGGCCAGCTGCGTGGCCAGCACGACCGCTTCGGGATCGTCGCCGTTCACGTGCAGCACGGGCGCTTCGATCATCTTGACGACGTCCGAGCAGTACAAAGTCGAGCGTGCGTCGCGCGGGTCGGACGTGGTGAAGCCGATCTGGTTGTTGATGACGATGTGCAGCGTGCCGTGCGTGCCGTAACCGCGCGTTTGCGCGAGGTTCAGCGTTTCCATCACGACGCCCTGACCTGCGAAGGCGGCATCGCCGTGGATCTGCACGGGCAGCACTTGCAGGCCGTTCTCGTCGCCGCGACGGTCCATACGGGCCTTCGCCGAGCCTTCGACCACCGGGTTGACGATTTCGAGGTGCGACGGGTTGAACGCGAGCGACAGGTGAACCGGGCCGCCTTCCGTTGCGACGTCCGACGAGAAGCCCTTGTGGTACTTCACATCGCCTGCGGGCAGATCGTCGACGTGCTTGCCTTCGAATTCGGCGAACAGGTCAGCGGGCATCTTGCCCAGCGTGTTGACCAGCACGTTCAGACGGCCGCGGTGCGCCATGCCGATGACGATTTCCTGCACGCCGCTCTTGCCTGCGTGATGCACGACTTCGTCCATCGACGCGATAAAGCTTTCGCCGCCTTCCAGCGAGAAGCGCTTCTGACCGACGTACTTGGTGTGCAGGAAGCGCTCGAGGCCTTCTGCTGCCGTCAGACGGTTCAGGATGTGCTTCTTCTTGTCAGCCGTGAAGTTCGGCGTGGAGCGGATCGATTCGAGACGTTCCTTCCACCAGCGCTTCTGTTCCGGGTCGCTCAGGTACATGTACTCGGCGCCGATCGTGCCGCAGTACGTGTCGCGCAACGCCTTGACGATGTCCCGCAGCGAAGCCTGCTCGAAACCGAAGTACAGGTTGTTCGTGTTGAACGTCTGGTCCATGTCGGCTTCGGTGAAGTCGTAGAACGCAGGTTCAAGCTCGGGAATGTTCGGACGTTCGCGGCGCTTCAGAGGATCGAGGTTAGCCCACTGCGAGCCGAGGAAGCGATATGCGCCGATGAGGGACTGCACATAGACTTGCTTACGCGCGGTGGTGAGATCCTCGCCACCCGTGCGCGGCAGGAAGGCATTCGCCTTTGCGCGCTGAGCAAATGATTCGACGATCGGGCCATGGGCCACGTCGTTGGCACTGGTGCCATCCGATGCAGGAACGTTCTGCAGAGCGTCGAAATAGTTGCGCCAGGTCTCGGGCACTGACGCGGGATTGTCGAGATATGCTTCGTACAACTCTTCTACGTACGGAGCATTGCCGCCGAACAGATACGAGTTCGACTGGAATTGCTTCATCATTTTACGCTCACCTTTCTTCGAGCTTCTCGAGAAATAGCGGGTTACTGAACCTTCCGCGACACGGCCTGACCGTTTAGCGGATTGCGCGAATCAAGTCTTGCTTGGAAGGACCTAAAACTTGCACTCGCGGGAGCATATCACATAACCCATAGTTGACATAGGACAGGTCCCAACTGGAAAGCCCGTGGTACGGGGCTTTGCGGCAAGTTTTATGCTTGCGCAACAGTGTTTGCGGCACTGCAGAAGAATACTTTAGGCGCTTATAGGAAGCTCTGCAGCGAAACGCGCAACGCCAATGCAAAAAGCCGCCCGAGGGCGGCTTTTCACTTGAGGCTTTCGCGAGACTTCGCGCGATCAGTCGACGGCTGCTTCGCGGCTTGCGCGGCGGCGCTCGTGTTCCTTCAGATGACGCTTGCGCAGACGGATGCTTTGCGGCGTCACTTCGACGAGTTCGTCTTCGTCGATGAATTCGACCGCGTATTCCAGCGACATCTGAATCGCCGGCACGAGACGCACGGCTTCGTCAGTGCCCGACGCACGCACGTTGGTCAGCTGCTTGCCCTTGATCGGGTTCACGACGAGGTCGTTGTCACGGCTGTGAATGCCGATGATCATGCCTTCGTACAGCGCATCGCCCGGCTTCACGAACATGCGGCCGCGATCCTGCAGCTTCCACAGCGCGTAGGCGACAGCCGCGCCGTCGTCCTGCGAGATCAGCACGCCGTTGCGGCGCTCGCCGAGCGAGCCGTCCTTGACGGGCGCGTATTCGTCGAACACGTGGCTCATCAGGCCCGTGCCGCGCGTAAGCGTCAGGAATTCGCCCTGGAAACCGATCAGGCCACGCGCCGGAATGCGGTACTCGAGGCGCGTACGGCCACGGCCGTCCGACGCCATGTCAAGCATTTCGCCCTTGCGGCGGCCCAGTTCTTCCATCACGCCGCCCTGGTGCGAGTCTTCGAGGTCGACCGTCAGCAGTTCATACGGCTCGTGCTTCACACCGTCGACTTCATGCAGCACCACGCGCGGACGCGACACGGCCATCTCGTAGCCTTCGCGGCGCATGTTTTCGATCAGGATGGTCAGGTGCAACTCGCCACGGCCCGACACTTCGAACACAGTTTCGTCGCCGGTGTCTTTCACGCGCAGCGCGACGTTGTGGTTCAGTTCCTTCATCAGACGATCGCGGATCTGGCGGCTCGTGACGAACTTGCCTTCCTTGCCTGCGAGCGGCGACGAATTCACGAGGAAGTTCATCGTCAGCGTGGGTTCGTCGACGGTGATCATCGGCAGCGCTTCGGGCGCTTCCGGCGCGCAGATCGTCGCGCCGATGCCGACTTCTTCGATGCCGTTGATCAGCACGATGTCACCGGCTTCGGCTTCAGCGACCTGCACGCGCTCCAGGCCTTCGAACGACAGCACCTGGTTGATCTTGCGGTTCAGGATTTCGCCTTCCGGGCCGAAACGGATCACAACCTGCTGACCCGGCTTGATACGGCCGCGCGTGATACGGCCCACACCGATACGGCCAACGTACGTCGAGTAATCCAGCGACGTGATCTGCAGTTGCAGGGGACCGTCCGGATCAGCCGGGCGAACCGGCACGTGTTCGAGAATCGCTTCGAACAGCGGGCGCATCGTGCCTTCGCGCACGCTCGGGTCCAGGTCGGCATAACCGTTCAGGCCCGACGCGTAGACGATCGGGAAGTCAAGCTGGTCTTCGGATGCGCCGAGCTTGTCGAACAGGTCGAACGTCTGGTTGATCACCCAGTCGATACGCGCGCCCGGACGGTCGATCTTGTTGATCACGACGATCGGCTTCAGACCCAGCGCGAGCGCCTTTTTCGTCACGAAGCGGGTTTGCGGCATCGGGCCTTCGACGGCGTCGACGAGCAGCAGCACGGAATCGACCATCGACAGCACGCGCTCCACTTCACCGCCGAAGTCGGCGTGGCCCGGGGTGTCGACGATGTTGATGTGCGTGCCTTCGTATTCGACGGCGCAGTTCTTGGCGAGAATGGTGATGCCACGCTCTTTTTCGATGTCGTTCGAATCCATCACGCGTTCAGCGATCTGCTGGTTTTCGCGGAAGGTGCCGGATTGGCGGAGCAGCTGGTCGACGAGCGTAGTTTTGCCGTGGTCGACGTGAGCGATGATGGCGATGTTGCGAAGAGCGCGGGACATAGGAACCTGGAGACGCGGGATACGAGTGGAGTGCGCCACCTGCCCAGCCACCTTCGCCAAGCCCAAAGCGCACTTTTGGGAACCAATAAGTATAGCACGGACGAGTGACGCTTTTCTGGTATTCCCTGATACCGGACTCCACAGTCTCAATAAAGCGACACGCAACACGCCGCGCGCAGCCGCCGCGCACTCTCCTCTGACGCGAGAAAGATCCTTGCCTAAGCTGTAATAACGCTTGCCGCGTCAATTATTCGTCACTACAATCCTGCATAGTCAACCATTGCATTCGCACGAGAATCATGACCGAACCGTCCCACACGCCATCGCCCGAGGTCAGCGAATACCAGCTGGGCGAGAGCGTCGGCTATCTGATTTCCCGCGTGAAGTCGACCATGTCGAACCTCGTGACGCAGCGCACGATGGCCGAACTCGGCATCACCAGCCAGCAGGCCAGCGTGCTGTTCATGGTTGCCAGCGGCAAATGCGTGCTCGCCGCCGAACTCGCGCGGGAATACGGCATCGACGCCAGCGCCGTCACGCGGCTGATCGATCGCCTCGAAAAACGCGGCCTGCTGACGCGGGTGCGCAGCGCTGAAGACCGGCGCGCGGTGCGCCTTGCGCTGACGGCCGAAGGTCACGCAATCGCCGCGCGCATGCCGGCTGTCTTCACCAGCGTGACCGAGAAGCTGCTATCTGGCTTTTCGCCTGAGGAAACGGGATTCCTCAAGAGTCTTCTGAGACGCGTGCTTGCGAACAGCTGCGAAGTGTTCAGCGAAACCCGTGACTCGGCAAGCAATACCGATAACAAATCGTAAGAAATTAGTTGCATCGTCCATTATAGAAAAATGCCATTACACGCAAAGAGTCGAGCGATGAAATTCCTTTCTAGGCCCGCGCCCGCTTCGGCGGGACGTGCGGCCATCGCCGCGGCCGTGGCGGCGTTTGCCCTCGCCGGCTGCGCGAACTATTTCGATCTGAAGAACGACAACAAGATTGCGTCGACCTCGCAGTTCGAAGCGTCGCAAAGCCTGCCCGCCGAAGGCGGCCAGTGGCCGGCGCTCGACTGGGCCGGCCAGTTCGGCGACCCGCAGCTGCCGAAGCTGATCGCGGAAGCGCTCGAAGGCAATCCGTCGATCGCGCAGGCGCAGGCGCGCATCGCGAAGGCTTCGTCCTATATCGAATCGTCGAAGTCCGCGCTGTATCCGAAGGTCGAAGGCAGCTATTCGTGGACCCGCGAGCTGTATTCCGCCAATGCGCTGTTCCCGCCGCCCTACGGTGGGACCTGGTACAGCGAAAACAATGTGCTCGCCAGCGCTTCCTGGGATCTCGACCTGTGGGGTAAGAACCGCCAGCGGCTCGGCCAGGCCGTGTCGCAGGAAAAAGCCGCCGAAGCAGACATGCAGCAGGCCCGCGTGACGCTCGCCGCGTCGGTTGCGCGGACGTACAACTCGCTCGCGCAGTTGTATGCGCTGCGCGACATCGCCGAGCGCGAGATTAAGAATCGTCAGACGATCGGCGTCATCGCGAACGACCGCGTGAAAGCCGGCCTCGACACGAACGTCGAGCGTCAGACGGCCAACGGCAACATCGCGACGAGCCAATCGAACCTGACGGAACTCGACGGCCAGATCACGACCACGCGCTACGAACTCGGCGCGCTGCTCGGCAAAGGGCCGGACCGCGGCCTGCAGATCGCCAAGCCAACGTTCAATCCAGGCGGCGCCGTCACGCTGCCCGACAACGTGCCCGCCGATCTCATCTCGCGCCGCCCGGACATCGTCGCCGCGCGCTGGCAGGTCGAAGCCGCGATGCACGACGTGAAGGAAGCGAAGGCCGAGTTCTTCCCGGACGTGAACCTCGCTGCCGGCTTCGGTTTCGATGCGTTCGGCTGGGGCAAATTCCTGACCTCGTCGAGCCGCCAGATCCAGTTCGGCCCAGCAATCCATCTGCCCATCTTCGACGCCGGCGCGCTGCGCTCGCAACTGAAGGGCCGCTACGCCGACTTCGACCTCGACATCGCTAACTACAACCAGACGCTCATCAACGCGCTCTCGGACGTCGCCACGCAGATTTCGTCGATCCGCTCGCTGGACCACCAGCAAGGCGACGCGCAGCGCGCGCTCGACGCATCGACGAAAGCGTACGACCTCGCCGTGATCCGCTATAAGGCCGGGCTCTCGCCGCAGTTGCAGGTGTTGACGGCCGACCAGAACCGCCTTTCCGCCGAACAGACGGTGACGAACCTGAAGATGCGCCGCCGCGATCTGCAGATCGCGCTGATCAAGGCGCTCGGCGGCGGTTTCGACGCGACGCAGACGGGCCTCATCGTGCCGACGGATGCGCCCGCTTCGTCGGTCTCGGCGGCCCACGCGGCCAACTGAGCTCACAGCAAAGCAAGCACACGCACACCCGATTGCGATCCGAATAAACGATACAGACTGACAGAATCCGGAGCATATCCATGAGCACGCCCCAACAACCCGCGAACGCGCAGCCGGCCAGCAACGGCAAACGCAAGCGCATGATGACGCTGCTCGTCATCGTGATCCTGATTGCCGCGATCGCGTACGGCCTCTACTACTTCCTCGTCGCGCGCTTCCACGAAGAGACCGACGACGCGTACGTGAACGGCAACGTCGTACAGATCACGCCGCAAGTGACGGGCACCGTCATCGCCGTGAACGCGGACGACACGCAGACCGTCAAGGTCGGCGAACCGCTCGTCGTGCTCGATCCCGCGGACTCGCGCATCGCGCTGCAATCGGCGGAAGCGAATCTCGGCCAGGTCGTGCGTCAGGTGCGCGGCCTCTACGCCGACGACAGCCAGTACCAGGCGCAGGTCGCCGTGCGCCAGTCGGACCTCTCGCGCGCGCAGGACGATTTGAAGCGCCGCATGCAGGTCGCGCAAACGGGCGCCGTGTCGCAGGAAGAAATCTCGCACGCACGCGATGCCGTCAAGAGCGCGCAAGCCGCGCTCGACGCGTCGCAGCAGCAACTCGCGTCCAACCGCGCGCTAACGGCGAACACGACGATCGCGAGCCACCCGAACGTGCAGGCCGCGGCCGCCAAGGTCCGCGACGCGTATCTGAACAACGCGCGCAACACGCTGCCCGCGCCCGTCACGGGCTATGTCGCGAAGCGCTCGGTGCAGGTCGGCCAGCGCGTCGCGCCGGGTAATCCGCTGATGGCGATCGTGCCGCTGAACGCCGTCTGGGTCGACGCGAACTTCAAGGAAGTGCAACTCAAGCACATGCGCATCGGCCAGCCCGTCGAACTGACGGCGGACGTGTACGGCTCGTCGGTCAAGTATCAAGGCAAGGTGGTCGGATTCTCGGCGGGTACGGGCTCGGCGTTCTCGCTGCTGCCCGCGCAGAACGCGACGGGCAACTGGATCAAGGTCGTGCAGCGTCTGCCCGTGCGTATCGCGCTCGATCCGCAGGAACTGGAGAAGCATCCGCTGCGCATCGGCCTGTCGATGCAGGTCGAGGTGAGCATCAAGGACGACACGGGTGGCGAGCTCGGCAGCGCGGTGAACACGGTGTATCAGACCAACGTGTTCGAAAAGTACGGCGATCAGGCCGACGCGGAAATCGCCCGCATCATCACTGAAAACGCCGGCCCGAATGCAGGCCAGCCGCAGAAGGCGACGACGGGCTCGAAGGCTGCGGCCAAGCTGATGTAAGCGGTACGCATCTGCCACGCATCTGCATCAGACAAGGTTCGAACAATAGATGGCTCAGTCTCAAGCGCAAGTCCCTCACCCGCCGCTCGAGGGCGCGCAACTGGTGATCGGCACCATCGCGGTGTCGCTCGCCGTTTTCATGAACGTGCTGGACACGTCGATCGCGAACGTGTCGATTCCGTCGATCTCAGGCGACCTCGGCGTGTCGTCCGACCAGGGCACGTGGGTGATCACGTCGTTCGCGGTCGCCAATGCGATCTCCGTGCCGCTCACGGGGTGGCTTACCGACCGGATCGGCCAGGTGCGCCTGTTCATGGCGTCGATCGTGCTGTTCGTGATCTCGTCGTGGATGTGCGGGCTCTCGCCGAATCTGCCGTTCCTGCTCGCATCGCGCGTGCTGCAGGGCGCCGTGGCCGGTCCGATGATTCCGCTGTCGCAAACGCTGCTGCTCGCGAGCTATCCACGTGCGAAAGCGCCGATGGCGCTATCCATGTGGGCGATGACGACATTGATCGCGCCCGTCGCCGGTCCCATTCTGGGCGGCTGGATCTCGGACAACATCTCGTGGCCGTGGATTTTCTACGTGAACATCCCGGTCGGGATCATCGCCGCGCTCGCCACATGGGCGATCTTCCGCAACCGCGATTCCGTCATCAAGAAAGCACCGATCGATATGGTCGGTCTCGTGCTGCTGATCACGTGGGTCGGCTCGTTGCAGGTGATGCTCGACAAGGGCAAGGATCTCGACTGGTTTTCATCGACGACAGTCGTGGTGCTCGCGCTGACGGCCGTGATCGCGCTGGCGTTCTTTATCGTGTGGGAGCTGACGGACAAGCATCCTGTCGTCGACCTGTCGCTGTTCAAGCTGCGCAATTTCACGGGCGGCACGGTGGCGCTCGCGATCGGCTATGGACTGTACTTCGGCAATCTCGTGCTGCTGCCGTTGTGGCTGCAGACCGACATCGGCTACACGGCGACGGACGCGGGTCTCGTGATGGCGCCTGTCGGCGTGTTCGCGATCATTCTTTCGCCGCTGACGGGCAAGATTCTGCCGCGCACCGATCCGCGCTATATCTCGACGGCGTCGTTTCTGGTGTTCGCGCTGTGTTTCTGGATGCGCTCGCGCTATACGACGGGCGTCGATACCTATTCGCTGATGCTGCCGACGTTGATCCAGGGGATCGGTATGGCGGGCTTCTTCATTCCGCTCGTGTCGATCACGCTGTCGGGGTTGCCGGGGAACCGGATTCCGGCGGCGTCGGGGTTGTCGAACTTTGTGCGGATCATGTGTGGTGGGATCGGCACGTCGATCTTCGAGACGGCCTGGGATCATCGATCGATTCTGCATCATGCGCAGTTGACCGAGCATGCGAATGCGTATAACCCGGTGTTCAATCAATCGGTTACGCAGATGAGTGGGCTCGGGCTGAATCAGTCGCAGGCGTATGGGCTCGTCAATTCGATGACGACGCAGCAGGCGGCGCAGCTTGGGGTGAATGATCTGTTTTATATTTCGGCGGGGATTTTTGTTGCGCTGATTGCGTTGATCTGGGTGACCAAGCCTGAGCGTGCGGGTGGTGGGGATTCGGCTGCCGCGGCATCGGCGGCGCATTGAACATGTGCTTTTGATTTGCCCTTCGGGCGGTTGGTTTGGTTTTGTTTGTTTTGCTTTTCGCTGGTATCCGCGGGTTGGCTTCGTGGCACGGCCGGTTTGGTTGTTCTAGCCTTTTCGCTGGCATCCGCGATTTGTTTTGCCTGCTTCACGCGTCGCCCCTGTGCGGGGCGGCACCTACTTTTCTTTGCCGCCGCAAAGAAAAGTAGGCAAAAGAAAGCGGCTAACACCGCCAGCACGTGTTCTTATCCACGGGCCCTCAACGTCCCCACGCTTCACATGACAGTGCCCTAGTCGGTGCTCGTTGCAAACGCTTCGAATGAACGCCTCACCCACTTCAAACACCCGCACAAGGGCTAGCGGAAGCGAATGGTTTGCGCCGCCCAGGTGGCAAACTGTGTGTAGGGTGTCGCGTCGTATAGCTTGGCGCTCTTACATGGAGGCGCACGCTATCGGTGCGAAGTGAGGCGCGCGAGGCACTACGGCCTACACACAGTTTTCCACCTGGGCGGCGGTGGACTATCTGGCACGGCATACAGCAGTGCGGGAGCGTGAAGCGGGTGAGGCGCACCGCAAGAGCGTTGGCAACGAACATGGGTCACGTGATTGCCGTGTGAAGCGTAAGACCCTGTGGGGGCCCTCAGGCAAGAACTAGAACTGGCGGTGTGAGCCGCTTTCTTTTGCCTACTTTTCTTTGCGGCGGCAAAGAAAAGTAGGTGCCGCCCCGCACAGGGGCAACGCATGCGAACCAGAGACAAAACGCGGATGCCAGCGCAAGGGCTAGAACAACCAAACCAGCCGTACCACAAAGCCAAACCGCGGATACCAGCGAAAGGCAAAACCAAAACCAAACCGCGAAAGCAAAAACCTAACTCACGATTAACCGCTCAGGCGCCAACACCCCCTCACCCACTCTCGCGACCCCGAGCAACTTCCCCTCACTTGCATAAACCCGCGTACGAGTAGCGAGAAGAACACTCTCATCAACAGCAAGATCAGCAAGCCGTAACCGCTGACCATGCAGAAAACGACGAGTCGCTTCAGCATCGAGCTGAACCGAAGGAAACGTCGACAGCAACGCATCAACAGGCTGAAGCCACGCATCGCGCTCGTCCGGCAGCGCATCCGACAACGCATCCAGCGTCACCGAATTAGCAAGCGTCAACGCGCCGACACCCGTGCGCCGCAGCATCACAAGATGCGCACCACAGCCGAGCGCCTCGCCGATATCCTCGGCCAGCGTACGGACATACGTCCCCTTACTACACGTCACGCGAAACGTCACATCCGGCAACGCACACGCGAGAAGTTCGAGCGCATGAATCGTCACCTGGCGCCCTTCGCGCTCGACAGTCTGCCCAGCACGCGCATACTCGTACAACGGCTTACCGTCGCGCTTGAGCGCCGAATACATCGGTGGCACCTGAACGATCTCGCCGCGAAATTGCGCGAGGGCCCTTTCAACAGCGCCCTGATCGCACGTAACGTCGCGCGTTTCGATAGCTTCGCCTTCGGCATCGCCCGTCGCCGTGCGGATGCCGAGCCGCATCGTGGCTTCGTACGTTTTGTCCGCTTCCAGCAAATCCTGCGAAAACTTCGTCGCTTCACCAAAACAGAGCGGCAGAAGACCTGACGCGAGCGGATCGAGCGTGCCCGTGTGGCCCGCCTTCTTCGCGAGATACAGACGCTTTGCGCGAATCAGCGCGTCGTTGCTCGACAGACCCACCGGCTTGTCGAGCAGCAGCACGCCATCCAGCGCTCGGCGCGGCACCTTGGGACGTTGATTCTGAGTCATATGTGCGCTTGCCTCGACCTGCGATCAGTCGTCTTTCGCGCGCGAAGCATTCGCCTCGTCGATCAGGCGTGACATCTCAACCGCGCGCTCGATCGTCTTGTCGTAGTGGAAATGCAGCGTCGGCACCGTGTGAATATGCAGGCGCTTGAACAGCAGATTGTGCAAATGGCCCGCGGCGTGATTGAGCGCGTCCTGCGTCTGATGCGGATCGCCCGTCAGCGTCGTGAAATAGACCTTCGCGTGGGCGTAGTCAGGCGTCAATTCGACGCTCTGAAATGTGACCATTCCGATGCGCGGGTCTTTGACCTCGCGGATCAGATCGGACAGGTCGCGTTGAATCTGATCAGCGATCTGCACATTGCGATTGGGAGAAGTACGTTTCTTAGGCATGGTGAATCCGTGATCCGTGCTGCCGGATGGCAAGATGTTCGTCGCGCATTCGGCGGCAGCGAGCCACAGACAAGTCGAACGCAAACGCGGCAAACACGACAAAAAAAGTCGATACAAAAACAAAGGGGCGGGACCGGGCTTCAGCGCCCCGCCCCGCCCCTCATGCGCTTGACGCCTGAATTACAGCGTACGCGCGACTTCCGTGACTTCGAAGACTTCGAACTGATCGCCTTCCTGGACGTCGTTGAAGTTCTTCACCGACATACCGCATTCGAAGCCCTGGCGCACTTCCTTGACATCGTCCTTGAAGCGCTTGAGCGAATCGAGCTCGCCCGTGTGGATCACAACGTTGTTGCGCAACACGCGCACCGACGACGATCGCTTGACCACACCGTCCGTGACCATACAGCCTGCCACCGTGCCGACCTTCGGCACCTTGAAGACCTGACGGACTTCGACCATGCCGGTGACGACTTCGCGCTTCTCCGGCGCCAGCATGCCCGACATCGCCGCTTTCACCTCATCCACTGCGTCATAGATGATGTTGTAGTAACGGATGTCGATACCGTTGGTTTCCGCCAGCTTGCGCGCCTGCGCATCCGCACGCGTGTTGAAGCCGATGATGACCGCCTTCGACGCCGTCGCCAGGTTGACGTCCGACTCGCTGATGCCGCCAACCGCGCTATGCACGATCTGCACGCGCACTTCGTCGTTCGACAGCTTGAGCAGCGACTGCACCAGTGCTTCCTGCGAGCCTTGCACGTCGGCCTTGACGATAAGCGGCAGGTATTGCACTTCGCCTTCGCCCATCTGCTCGAGCATGTTTTCGAGCTTCGCGGCCTGCTGCTTCGCCAGCTTCACGTCGCGGAACTTGCCCTGACGGAACAGTGCAACTTCGCGCGCCTTGCGGTCGTCCGGCATGACGATGACTTCTTCGCCCGCAGCCGGTACTTCCGACAGACCCTGGATTTCGACCGGGATCGACGGACCTGCCGCCTTGGTCGGCTTGCCGGTTTCGTCGAGCATGGCACGCACGCGGCCGTAGGCGCTGCCTGCCAGCACGACGTCACCGCGGTTCAGCGTACCCGACTGGACGAGGATCGTTGCAACCGGACCCTTACCCTTGTCGAGCTTCGCTTCGATCACGAGGCCCTTGGCCGGTGCTTCGACAGGTGCCTTCAGTTCCAGCACTTCCGCCTGCAGCAGCACGTTTTCGAGCAGATCGTCAATGCCCGCACCCGTCTTGGCCGATACCGACACGAACGGCGAATCGCCGCCGTATTCTTCCGGCACCACGCCTTCCGCGACAAGTTCCTGCTTCACGCGGTCCGGATTCGCGTCCGGCTTGTCGATCTTGTTGATCGCGACGACGAGCGGTACGCCGCCTGCCTTCGCGTGCGAGATCGCTTCCTTCGTCTGCGGCATCACGCCGTCATCCGCTGCGACGACCAGAATCACGATGTCGGTTGCCTTCGCACCGCGCGCACGCATTGCCGTGAACGCTTCGTGACCCGGCGTATCGAGGAACGTGATGACGCCGCGCGGCGTTTCGACGTGATACGCGCCGATGTGCTGCGTAATGCCGCCCGCTTCGCCCGCCGCAACCTTCGCGCGACGGATGTAGTCGAGCAGCGAGGTCTTGCCGTGGTCGACGTGACCCATCACCGTGACAACGGGAGGACGCGGCAGCAGCGGCGCATCGGAGATCTCGCCTTCGACCAGCATCGCTTCCGGATCGTCCAGCTTTGCCGCGACGGCATGGTGGCCCAGTTCTTCGACGACGATCATCGCCGTTTCCTGGTCCAGCATCTGGTTGATCGTGACCATCTGGCCAAGCTTCATCATCACCTTGATGACTTCCGAAGCCTTCACCGACATCTTGTGCGCAAGGTCGGCCACCGTAACGGTTTCCGGGACATGCACTTCACGCACGATCGGCTCGGTCGGCGCCTGGAAGGTCGTGGCTTCCTGATGCTTGCCACGGCCCTTCGGACCACCACGCCAGCCGCGATCGACGCCGCCGCTCGAGTCGCCGCGCGTCTTGATGCCACGGCGCTTCGCTGCGTCGTCCTGCCAGCCGCCCTTGCCGCCCGCCTTCTTCTTGTCGCCGCCGGGACCTGCCGGCTGCGTAGTCGCTGCCGGTTGTGCCGTAGTAGTCGTGGGCTTCTTCGCAGCCGGACGCGCCGACGTTTCGCCAGCCGGACGCGCCGGCTTGTGCAGCGTGCCCTTCGCTTCGGCCGGCTTGGCTGGCTCGACGGGCTTCGGTGCCGGTTCCGGCGCCTTCACCTGCGCCTTGCGCGGCGTGTTCATCATTTCGCGGATCGCGCGCGCTTCGGCTTCCGCCTTGGCGCGGCGCTTCGCGATTTCTTCCTGTTCGAGGCGCGTCTTCTCGGCCTGTTCGCGTGCCGCGTCTTCAGCCTTCTTCGCCGCTTCACGCTGCGCTGCGCGCTCGGCCGCCGCGCGCTCTTCATCCTGCGAAGACGCACGTTCCTGCTCGGCCTGCTCGCGAGCCGCCGCTTCGGCCACCGCCGCTGCGCGCTTCTTCGCCGCTTCCTCTTCGGCGCGGCGACGCTCCGCCTCGGCCGCCTGTTCGCGTGCCTGACGCTCGGATTCTTCAGCCGCGAGACGGTCCTGGCGCTCCTTCAGCTCTTGAGCCTGCTTCTCGAGCAGTTCGGCCTCGTGACGCGCTTCTTCCTCGCGACGCTGCAGTTCCAGATCTTCCGCTTCGACCACATTGTTCGATGCTTCCGCGCCTTGCTCGACGGCTTCGTCACGGCGGACGAAAGTGCGCTTCTTGCGCACCTCGACCTGAATGGTACGAGCTTTACCCGTCGCGTCGGACTGCTTGATCTCCGACGTATGCCGCTTGGTCAGCGTGATCTTGCGCTTGTCGGCATCGTTCGAGCCGTGTGACTTGCGCAAGTGGTCAAGCAGACGCGCCTTGTCCGTTTCGGACAAGGCATCGTCCTCACTCGCTTTCTGAACACCCGCTGCGTGCAGCTGCTCGAGCAGCACGCCTGCAGGCATTTTCAGTTCCGCGGCAAATTGGGCTACGTTGTTACTCGCCATTCATTCCTCTTAATGCAAGGATCAGTTCCTTGCGGTTAGCATCGGGTCATGCAGCCTTACGGCCGCGATCAGGTCAGTGGTTCATGGTCTTGGATCTCATTGAAACCAGTGTTCACGGGCCTTCATAATCAACGCCTTGGCGGCGTCTTCATTCATGCCGGTCATCTCGACCAGCTCGTCGACAGCCAGTTCCGCCAGCTCGTCGCGCGTCTGGATCTGGTGTTCAGCCAGCTTCGCAAGCAGCTCGGCATCCATTCCGTCGAGGCTCTTCAGGTCGAGCGCAACGCCTTCGACCTTCTCCTCGTTCGCAATCGCCATCGTCAACAGTGCGTCACGCGCGCGGTTACGCAGCTCGTGAACCGTGTCTTCGTCGAACGCTTCGATTTCGAGCATCTCGTTGAGCGGCACGTAAGCGATCTCTTCGAGACTCGTGAAACCTTCGTCGATCAGGATGTCGGCAACTTCTTCGTCGACATCGAGACGCGCCATGAACAGGTCGCGCAGTACGCTGCGTTCTTGGTTCTGCTTTTGCGCAGACTCGTCCGGCGTCATGATATTGATCTGCCAGCCGGTCAGTTCGCTGGCAAGACGCACGTTCTGGCCGCTGCGGCCGATAGCGACGGCCAGTTCGTTTTCGTCGACGACGACGTCCATCGAATGCTTTTCTTCATCGACGACGATCGACTGGACGGCTGCCGGCGCGAGCGCGCCGATCACAAACTGGGCGGGATCTTCCGACCATAGCACGATGTCGACGTTTTCGCCACCGAGCTCGTTGCGCACAGCCTGCACGCGCGAGCCGCGAATGCCGACGCAGGTGCCGATGGGATCGATGCGCTTGTCGTACGCGACCACGCCGATCTTGGCGCGAACGCCCGGATCACGTGCGGCCGCCTTGATTTCCAGCAGGCCCTGCTCGATTTCCGGCACTTCCATTTCGAAGAGCTTCATCAGGAATTCGGGCGCCGTACGCGACAGTTCGATCTGCGGACCGCGCGCGGTGCGATCGACCTTGCCGATGTACGCACGGACGCGGTCGCCGACGCGCAGGTTTTCCTTCGGAATCAGCTGGTCGCGGCGCAGCAGCGCTTCGACACGGCCCGATTCAACGATGAAGTTGCCCTTGTCGAGACGCTTGACGGTGCCCGTCATGATGCTTTCGCCGCGCTCGAGGAAGTCGTTCAGGATCTGCTCGCGTTCCGCGTCGCGCACCTTTTGCAGGATCACCTGCTTGGCAGCCTGCGCACCGATACGGCCGAACTCGATGGACGGAACGGGTTCTTCCAGGAAGTCGTCGATCTCCGCGTCGGCCTTCTGCTCGCGCGCTTCGAACAGCAGGATTTCCTGATCCGGTTCCTGCAGCCCTGCTTCGTCGGGCACGACTTTCCAGCGACGGAACGTCTCGTGCTCGCCGCTTTCACGGTCGATATGAACGCGGATGTCCGCGTCTTCGTCGAAGAGTTTCTTGGATGCAGACGCGAGCGCTGCCTCGAGCGCGGCAAACACCACGTCCTTGTCGACATTTTTTTCGCGTGCCAGCGCATCCACCAGCATCAACACTTCGCGACTCATTGTTTGCGGCTCCTAAAGTCAACTTTCGGAACGAGGCGTGCCTTGTCGATATCCGCGAGCGTGAAATCCAGCATCGCGGCGCCTTCCTTCCCTTCAAATTCCAGACCGATCGTTTCGCCTTCGGGCGCATGCAGGATGCCCCGGTACGATTTCCGTCCGTCCAATGGCTTTTTCAATGTGATGACCACTTCGCTGCCCGCGAAGCGTTCGAAGTCCGCCAGTTTTTTCAGCGGACGGTCGAGACCCGGCGACGATACTTCAAGACGCTCGTAATCGATGTTTTCGACCGTCAGTACGTGCTGGAGCTGACGGGTAACTTTTTCGCAGTCTTCGATCCCGATGCCGGCGGGCTGGTCGATATAAACGCACAGCATGCCGCGCCCGGTGCGCTCGAGATCGACGAGCTCGTAGCCGAGGCCCACGACCGTGGTTTCAATCAGTTCCGTCAGTTGCACAGTGCCCTCTAAGATGTTCGCGCTGCAAGCCTTCGCGATACACCCGCGAGCTGCGCGCCAAGCCGGCGCACGTTCGTGCTACCCGAGATGCCGATCCACATAAACTAAGCGGCAAAAAAAAATGGGCGAAACGCCCATCATCTTATTGCCGGTGGTCGCACCTGAGCCGCACATGAAAATGAAACCGCACGCCCAGTGACTTCGTGATTGTAGCCATTTTTCACGATGAACGCAAACCGCCGACCGGCCACTGACGCCCATTTGCGGCTGATTCCGCCGTAATCAAGGCGCGAAACGGGGTGTTTTACGGCATTTCGTGCGGATGGCCTCGCGCGCCGCAAACCATCGAAGCGGCACGAGCACGGTTGGCCTAACGCAAACCGGGGCGCGAACGCCCCGGTAATTCAATCATGCAGCGCGACGGGCAGATCAAGACTACCCGCAACGATGACGCCGATCAGCGTCCGCGCGAACGGTTGCGCGGCGCGCCGCCGGTGCGATTTCCGCCGCCGGAGTTCGGACTGCCGCCTGTGCGATTGCCGCCGTTGCTCGAACGGTTGCCACCCGGCGCGCCGTTCGGCGTGCGGCCACCGCCGCTGCCACCGCGCTTCGGATTGGCGCCCGCGGCCGCGCGGTTGCCCGAAGGCGCGCGATTGCCGTCGACTTCGCCGCGACCAGGACGGCCCCGTCCTTCGCCGCGATTGGGGTTCGCATTGCCGAAGCCGCCGCCCGCACCCGAATTCAACGCGCCGAATGCGCCCGGGCCCTTCGCGCCGCGCCGGTTCTGGCCGCCGCCGCGTGGCTGCTGCTGGTCGAAACGTCCATGCGACATCAGCACCGGCTCGCGGTTGATGAAACCCATCGACGTCTGCATCGGATCAGGCTGACGACGCTCCGGCTCGCCGCGGCGTCCGCCCTTCTCTTCAGCCGGCGCCTTCAGACCCACCGACGCCAGCAGGCTGCGCACCTGATTGTCCTCGAGTTCTTCCCAACGCCCGCGCTTCAAACCGCGCGGCAGCGTGATCGGACCGTGACGCGTGCGGATCAGCCGGCTCACCATCAGGCCGACGGCTTCGAACATCCGTCGCACTTCGCGGTTGCGCCCTTCAGCGAGCGCGACGTGATACCAGTGATTCGTACCCTCGCCGCCGCCGTCGCGAATACGCAGGAAGTTCGCCGGACCGTCTTCCAGTTCGACGCCGTGCAACAGCTTTTGCCGGTTGCCTTCCGCCAGTTCGCCGACCACGCGCACCGCGTATTCACGCTCGACGCTGTAACGCGGATGCATGAAGCGGTTCGCCAGATCGCCCGACGTGGTCAGCATCAGCAGGCCTTCCGTGTTGAAGTCGAGGCGGCCGACTGCCAGCCACTTCGCGGTCTTCATCGGCGGCAGCTTGTCGAATACCGACGGACGGCCTTCCGGGTCAGCGTGGCTGACGATTTCGCCCGTCGGCTTGTGATACAGCAGCACGCGCGGCGGCTTGTTTTGCAGCTTGCGCTTGACGGGCTTGCCGTTGATGCGCACCAGATCGGTCGGCATGATGCGCTGGCCGATGTGCGCCGGCTCGCCGTTGACCGACACGCGGCCCGCGACGATCAGCTCTTCCATCTCGCGGCGCGAGCCCATGCCCGCCTCGGCGAGCACCTTGTGCAGCTTCGGCGCGTCGTCGTCCGGCGACAGCACGCGCTTGGGCGCGGCAGGCCGGCCACGGCGCAGCATCGGTGCGCGCACGCCGCCTGTTCCGGAGCTGTCGGCATCGAAGGCCGGCGACGTCACCCAGGCGAACAGATCGTCCTGCTTGTCGCCTTCGGCAGCTGCCACGGGCGCCACGTCACCCGCATCGCCGCCACGGCTCTTGCGTTGATTGCCTTGATTACCTTGCCGCGGGCCTTGCTGGCCGCCCTGGCCTTGTCCCTTGCCGCCCGCGCGACGGCCGCCCTGGCCTTGTCCCTTGGCGGCCGCGTCCTTGCGTGGCATCCGCACTTGCGCGACCACTTCGCCGTCAGGCGGGGCTTCCGTCACGACGGGCGCCGGTTGCGCGGTAGCGTCGGCCGCCTTCGCCTTCGTCCCCGCGCGACGGCGCGCGATCAGGCTGCGCGGACCGCGGCGCAAGCCGCGGCGCGGACGCTCGTCGCCTTCGGCGTCCGGCGCGTGCGCATTCCGCTCGCTGTCGCCCGCCGACGTTTGCGCTGTGCGCGTTTCGTCGGGGCGCGCAGCAGCGAAGGCGCGCTCGGATTCGGACGAATCGGTGTCGTGGATGTCTGTCAAAACAACCTCAAAATGTCAGGTCGCGCGCCCGTTGCGGGCGCGGCAAAAAGTACGGTTACGTCAGGCGCTGCGCGACTCGGTTTCGTCGTCGGCGAGTTCGCCCGCGTCGGGTGCGGTGTCGCGGCGATCATGATGATCGTCATGCACCGCTTGACTCTGGTCTGATCCGGCCGGGTTGGCGCGAGCCGCGTCCCCAGTCTCGTTATGCAATTCGCGCGTATCTTCGTGTTGCTCTTCCGACTGCGCGTCGGAACCGGCTTCATGAGCCAGTTCTGTTTCGTGCGTCGCCTCATCGGCGATGCGGTGTTCGGTGTGCGCCAACGCATCCATGCGTTCGACGTCGGGTTCGGCATGGTCAACGGATGCTTGCGACGCCGCGTGCATGTCTTCTTCAAACGCTGCCGCTTCGTCCGCGTCTGGCTGTGACTGCGTTTCTTCGCTGGCGCGCTCGGCTTCGGCGGCGGCATCCGGCGCTTCGACGCCCTCCAGTACAGCATGAGCCATGCCATCAACAGCGTCGTCGCCCACTTCCACCGCGACGCTCTCGACATCAACCACTTCGCCGTCCGTGAACTCGATTGCGTGCTGCGCGAGCAGATCGATGTTCGACTGGGCCGACGGATCGTCGAGCGGCGGCAGCTCTTCGAGCGACTTCAGGCCGAGGTCGTCGAGAAACGAGCGCGTCGTCGCGTAAAGCGCCGGGCGGCCCGGCACATCGCGATGGCCGATCACTTCGATCCAGCTGCGGTCTTCGAGCTGCTTCACGACCTGCGTATTCACGGTCACGCCGCGAATTTCCTCGATATCGCCGCGCGTGACGGGCTGCCGGTACGCGATGATCGCAAGCGTCTCGAGCACCGCGCGCGAATACTTCGGCGGCTTCTCGGGATGCAGGCGGTCGAGATACGTGCGCATCGCGGGCTTGCTCTGGAAACGCCAGCCGGACGCCAGTCCGACGAGTTCGACACCGCGTCCGGACCAGTCGTGCTTCAGGTCTTCAAGCAACGTGCGGACCGTATCCGCCGACACGCCGTCGGCAAACAGCTTACGCAAATCACCGAGCTTTAACGGCTCCTGCGCGCAGATCAAGGCAGTCTCGAGGACGATCTTCGCCTCTTGGGTATTCATGCAGCTAGGTCAGACCCTGTGGTCAAAGAAACCGGATCAAACAGACGATGTGGAACTGAAGACGCGCTCGCCCGATTCTGATCGGTCATATTGATGGGAGCACGCACCGGGGGGAGGCGAAAAAGGCATCGAGCCAAACCCAGCCGGACGACGGAGCAGCGAAATTCCGCGAGGGAACCGCGTGACTGGCTGCCATATTACGCAAAAACAATCGGTGCGTAAAGACGAAATCCAAACTGCACCGTAATCGACATACACGGCCATGCATAACGCGTCGGCGCGCCGCGTGACTTGGGCACGCGACGCCGCTTTCGCAGGTTCAACACGTTCAGCGCATTCAGCGCACGGCGCCGTGTCGTTCGAGATAGTCTTTGAGCCGTTCGACGCCCGCGTCGAGCCGCGCCGTGTCGCACGCGTAGCACCAACGCACAAAGCCCTCGCCTTCTGCTCCGAACGCGCTGCCGGGGGCGAGCCCGAGCCTCGCATCGCGGACCAGCGCCTTGCACAGATCGAGACTGCGCGACGCGCCCGGCAAAGAGAAGAACACGTACATGGCACCCGGCGGCGCCTTTGCGTCGACGCCCGGCACGGTCGACAGCGCCCGCACCAGGTGATCCCGCGAGGCCCGCAAATCGGCGACCAGCTCGCGCGTACACGCCGCGCCCTGCTCGATCGCCGCGATGCCCGCCTGCTGCACGAACGCCGGCGAACAGGACGTGTTGTATTCGACGAGCTTGCCGAGATCGTCCATCAGCGAGGCCGGCGCGACGATCCAGCCGAGCCGCCAGCCCGTCATCAGCCACGCTTTCGAGAACGAGTTGACGCAGATCACGCGCTCGTCGCGCGCGGCGAGGTCGAGGAACGACGGCGCGCTTTCGCCCGGCTCGCCTGCGTAGTAGAGACGCTCGTAAACCTCATCGGCGACGATCCAGATGCCGTGGCGCCTGCAATGCTCGAGTACGACGCGCTGCTCGTCGCGGCTCATCACCCAGCCGGTCGGATTGTTCGGCGAGTTCAGCATCAGTAGCTTCGTGTCCGGCGTCAGCGCGGCGAGCAGCCGCTCCAGATCGAGCTGCCAGCCCTGCGCACCATAATCGAGCGACACGGTGTCGACCTGTGCGCCGAGAATCTTCGGAATCTCGACGAGGTTCGGCCACAGCGGCGTCACGGCCACCACGCGGTCGCCCGCGCCCACGACCAGTTGCGCCGCCAGCGTCAGCGCATTGACGCCCGCGCTCGTCACGGCCACATGTTCGACCGACGTCGGCCCGTGCAGCGCGCTCACATAACGCGATAGCGTCTCGCGCAACGGCGCGATGCCGAGGTTATGCGTGTAGAAGGTCGCGCCCGATGCGAGCGCCGCGCTCGCGGCATCACGAATGAACGGCGGCGTTACGCGGTCGGACTCGCCGAACCAGAACGGCAACACGTCCGGCAAACCAAAGCCGGCGTTGGCCACTTCGCGGATCTGCGACGGACGCAGCGCACGAACCGCGTCGCGGGCGTCCGGTCGCGCGGTTGGCATCGACGCAGTTGGCATCGATTCAGGCATCTGAGACGGGGGCAAGTCCGTTTGGCGCATCGAGGGTCCCGGCGGGTCTGTCGAAAGATGCGAGTGTAACGTGTCGCAAAATGTGGACGGCGCGAATCCGGCAAGCGCGCGATCAAGGCCTCAGCGCAAATCCTCGGTCCGGCCGGGCACCTGATGAATCAGGTTCCACACGGCGTCGGCGGCAGGCGACAGCGAGCGGCCGCGCCGCCGCACCAGTTCGACAGTCCGTTCGGCGCGCGGCACGAGCGGCCGGGCGACCAGCGACGATCCCGCCGGCAGCGGCATCGCGAGCCACGGCAGCACGCTCACGCCGATACCCGCCTGCACCAGTCCGAACACCGTCGACGGATGGCCGAGTTCCTGCACGATATTGGCGCTCACACTGTGCGCTTCCAGTGCGGCGTCGATGATCGGCCGGCTGCCCGACGCGTGATCGAGCATCACGAGGCGCTCGCCGTCCAGTTCGCGCCACGCGACCTGGGCGCGCGACGCGAGCGGATGGTCTTCGCGCGACACGAGGCAGAACGAGTCGGTCATCAGCGGCTCGGTGAACAGGTCGTCGGCGGACAGCGGGCCGATCACCACGCCGAAGTCCACCTCGCCCGACTTGACCTTGCGCACGACATCGCTTTGCACGTCGTCGCGCAGCCCGAGCGTGATGTACGGAAACTGCGCCCCGCACGCCGCGACGATATTCGGCATCAGCCGGCACGCAATGGTCGGGCTGGCCGCCACCATCACCCGGCCGCGCCGCTGTTCGCCGATTTCGCGAATCTCGCGCAGCGCGTCGTCGAGATCGGTCAAGAGACGCGACACGCTCGCGACCAGATTGCCGCCGACGTCCGTCAGCTGGACTTCGCGCGTCGTCCGGTCGATCAGCTTCAGGCCGATCTCGGCCTCCAGTTCCCGCACGCAGCGGCTAACGGCAGACTGCGTCAGCCCGATTTCGCTCCCCGCGCGGCTGAAGCTCTGAAGTCGCGCCACTTCGATGAACACGCGCAGTTGGCGCAGCGTCACATTCATCCCCTCTCCTCATGAATGACGTCGTTTGATGCGAATTTTATGCCCTGAAACACCTTCGCGCACAGTTTCGTGAAGTTCGCTGCAATGCAGCAATAAGGCGCAAACGCACGCGGGACGGGCCTGATTGCACAAGATTGGTGATTGTCCCGATTTGCGTGATGAGTTTTTTGGATTCTCATACGGGCCAGGCTAACGCCCGGAACGGCTTGATGTGGCGGGGCTTCGGGGCGGTTAAGTGTAAGGTGGCACGCTTCATGCATTTCCCCTTGCACAAGAGTCGGCGCCGATTCGGACTGGTGAAACAACCGTTCGCTAGGCATAGGCCGGCTCTCCGCCGGCGCCCGATACCGATCGGGCGCATGAAGAGTGCGCAGCGCGGGGCAGCGCACCGGAGTTAGCTTCGCTGAGGTGAAACATGATGGTGTTCGACGATTTGAGAGACAACGAGTGGGCGCTGGTTGAGGCGTTGTTCTGTGCGGAGCCGGCACGGAGCGAACGCCGTGGTCGACCACGCGTCGAAGCTCGCGCGGTAGTCAACGCCGTGTTGTGGGTTTTGTCGACGGGCGAGGGCTGGTCCAAGTTGCCGGGCCGTTATCCGTCGCCGCCGACGTGCCGTCGTCGTTTCGACGAATGGCAAGCCGACGGTACACTCGCGGAAATTGTGAAGCGTCTCGGTACGAGCGGCCGCGAGATTTCGCTGCGCGGGCGCATTGGCGCGACGGCTGCGAAGCCGCCCGCACCGCCGAGCCGCGACCGTCTGCGCGGCGCATTCTGGACCAATCCGGAATCGTGGCGCGCGCCCGTCAAGATGGCCTGATCCAGCTATTCACGCAACCGGGCGCCCTTGGGCGCCCGGCGCGTTTCTGAGGCCGGCGCCCGTTCGGCCCGATTCCCCATGATCTGCAGAGACGTCGCTCCCGTGCGCGGGTTCGATCGCATGCGCGCGGACGCTGGGTTTCCGCTTCGGTGAAGACGGCCTGATCGTCCGTCGATTTTTCCGCTGGTTACAACGCCGGCGCGTCCGTCTTCGCGCATCGCCGCAAGCGAGCGCCGACGCTCCTCCCACCCGCCTGCGTCCGCAGTCATCCGATCAGCAGATCGACGGTGACGGGACGAAACATCCATTTACTTTTATTTACAGCATGCTTTCGCAGCGCGGCATACCGTATGAGTATGCAAACAAGCCCGTCCCGGCCGGCTTGTCGGGAACCGATCATGAGGCCAATGTCACTGCATGTCTGCGGCCTGCTCGTGTCACTGCTCGCCGCGACTGCATTCGCGCAACAACGACCGCAAGGCTGGAACTGGCGGCCGGAGCAGCCTGCCACGCTTCAGGCGTGGCAGCAGGCGGAAGCGCGCAATCAGAATTTCACACCGCCGACGCCGCGTGGCGATCTGCGCGGCGATATCGCGAGCAACGTTCGGGCGCGGCCCGACGGGCAGCGAGACGACGTGCCGCAGCGGCGGCGTGCGCCCGGCGCGCATTAGGCGCGTTGAGCATTGAGCGCGTCGAGCGCATGACCGAGCGCGAGTGTCCCGCAAAGACGTACGCGGAAGATGTGCGATATCGGGAACCACCTGCTGGCGTCACCAGTCTCATCAATGCCATTAAGCACAGCGTGGCAGAAGTAATTCCGGTATGCCCGTATCCTCGCGATACGGGCTTTTTTTTGCGTCGACGGGCGGTCAGGTCCGCGCAGCACGGCGCGCCGCCCGGCACACATCGGGCGTCATAAAAGAAGTGTAAAAACGGGGAAATGGCGGCGACATGCCCTCGACGCGCCTCATGTGGCGCGTTGTCCGCGCGCTCCGTTGTTCTCACGTGCGCGCGCCCTGCGAAACACCGTCGCCTAGACGGCAGTTGCCCTCTCTCCGGCGACGACCGCGCCGGCGAAAACATAGTTGCGCACACGGCGCGCGTCCCAGTCGAGGGAGCGCTCATCGCGCGCGAGCCGCGCAAATTCGGCGCGGCCGAGTTCGGTCAGCACCGCAATGTCCACAGGAGCATGGAAACCCGGCGCAGGAGCGACTGTCCGTTGACGAACGGTGTCCATCATGCCAAGCGAACGGAGATATTGAAAAACGCCCGGGCGCTTGGCCCACGGCACCTGACGGTATTGCGCCCGTCGCAGCGCCTCGAGTACGACTTCGTTGGAATAAGCGGTCATCTCACTTCTTTCTTAAAGTGCAGCCATGACTTATTTGTTCGCGACACAATGGCACGTCTGCTGACGTGCGCACGACGGAGAGCGAAGATTTCACGCCTTATCCGCCAATGCGGCCATTGGCCGCCGTTTATTTCGGCCCCCGTGTGAACGCCGTGCTAGCGTTCTGCTTCCAACTGGCGTCGATGCGACCCATGAAGCCGCGATAGTCCGTTCGTGGAATGTCCGAATACCATACGTTACCCCAATAAAATTGATTCTTTTAACTTTATTGCTGCTTTTTTTTGCAGCTTTTCTGCTGCTGCGCAGCGCCCGCACGCTGATTGGCGTGACGACCATCGTGGTTTTCTGGGCGCTCGGCGCGGGTTGGCTGGCCCAACCCTTGCTCGATCTCGCCCAGCGCGGCGCGCCGCCTGGCGGACAGACAGTTGCTCCCACAACGTACGCCGCTCACACCGCCATCGTGATGCTGGGCACGGGCACGCGTCAACTCGACGGCAAGCTCGTTCCGCCCACGGACGGGCTCGCCCGCATCGTCAAGAGCGCCGATCTCTATGCACGCTGCAAGCGGGTCAGTCCCGTCTGTCACGTGATCGTCAGCGGCGGCAATCCGCAGCAGCACGAAGCGACGGAAGCCGACACCTACCTGCCCTACCTGCTGCGCGAAGGGGTCCCGCGCGGCGAGATCATCCTCGAAAATACCAGCATGACGACGTACGAAAACGCTCGCAACGTCGCTGCCATTCTGCCGGACGGATATTACGGTTCGTTGATCCTCGTCACATCCGCCTTTCAGATGCCGCGGGCCTTGCTCGACTTTCACCGTTTCGGGATAAAACCGCTGCCCGTCGTGTCGAACACCCGTCGCGCAACGCGCGGCCTGCTACCCCGCCGGGCAAACTTCTTCAACGCTGAGATCGCGCTGCACGAACTGATCGGCATCGCGCAGTTTTATGTCTATCGGCAGATTGGCTGGTTCTGAGCGGCGCCGCGCGCGTGGCAGCTTGCTTAGCTATCCGATGGATTCGACGCGCCCTGCCGACGGCTGCACGTCATGCACGAGTGGGAAAATCTGACTTGTCGCGACACGCGCGACAAAGCGCATCACAATACGGCCGATGCGCGATGGCTTCTGCGGAGCGCCTTCGCGCCTGCGGCCCATGAATGTAACCAGACGTAACTGTCTGTGAATTCTGTTACAGAAGACACGCTGGACTGAACATTGCTGGCTAGAATGCACTGTCGTTCCAACGGACAGGCCATACTCGGGTCCATAACCACTCTCTACGGAGGCAACGATGAAGAAAGTGTCCCTGGCAATCCTGGTTTCCCTTTCGGCACTGACGGGCGCGGCTTACGCGCAAGATCAAGGCGTGCGGATGAGTACCGATCCGGCAAAGGCCGCCGACGTCGAGCAGCGCGCGCAAGATCTACAGGCAAAGCAGCAGGCGATGGAAAGCCCGCCGCCAGCCCCGATGAAGCATCAGAAGGGCATGCATCACAAGAAGCCGGCCGCGCCGGCCCAGTAAGCGCACTGCGTTGCGCATCGGCCGACGCGCATGGGAAACGTGTAGGCGCGCTTCGCGGTCGAATCACTGCGCAATGCAAAAAGCCGAAGCCGTTCAACACGGCCTCGGCTTTTTTATTTTGGGCTGGCGGGCGTCGATGACGTACGGCGGGCAAATCACGCGCCGATCGCATGTCGCGAGGCGCGCATCGACGTTATGCTAAAGTCGCGCACCGAAGAATCAACCCAATTCACCCAACCCGCGTGCGCCCCTGGTGCGGAGGACAGAATGAGCAACATCCAGCTGGACATCGAATGGACTGAAGCAGCATCCCGCAAGATCGAAAAACTCATGCCGCGTGGCAATCAGGATGCGTTCCTTGCGCTGCCGCCCGTCGAATGTCTGCCGATGGAAGGCGACGTGCTGTTTCTCGGACCGGCCGGCAAGCAGCAGCCGTTCATCGTTGCGGAGCGCCAGTATCATCATGAAGGCGACGCAGACTGGACCATCATCCTGATCCTGGACGTGCCGCAAGCGACGCACTGAGCCGCACTGAGCATCTAGCGCGCTTGATTGCTTCATTGCGGTTCATCGCGCTTCAATCCGGGCCCGACAGCCACGCTGCCGGGCCTTGCTGTTTTCAGCCTCGCCTGCTGCGCCTGCTAACTGTTACGCGATCTTCGACACGATGCGCAGTTCCGCCGATTCGATCCATTGCGCGGAAGCCTTTTTGTACGCGTCGATGTGCGCGGACTTCGCGTGCGCGGCCAGCGCCTCCTCGCTTTCCCAACGCTCGAAGAACACGAAGCGGCGCGGCTCGCGCAAATCGCGATGCAAATCGTACTGCAACGCACCGCGCTCCTTGCGCGTCGGCCCGACAATACCCTCGAGCGCCGCGCGCAACTGCTCTTCATGTCCCGGCTTCGCCACCGAGATCGCCACCACCGCGATTTCCGACATGCTGCACTCCAGTTCTGGAAAACCAGCAGCATAGCGCCGCTGCCACAAACGCGCCGGCAATCTGCGCCAACTTCGAGTCATAACTGCGCAGACACTTGTAGCTGTCTGTGATAACCCGAACATTCGAACCGCATACGAACTGCTAGACTGATTTCGACGAACTGAACTGCACAACTGAGCGGAGTCGCGCGTGAACGGCATCGATCCGATCGCCTTTAAGCACGACCTCCATTGCGCCGATGTTGCGCATGCCTGCCGCCGGCATGTCGCTGCACACGGGCGAGCGCCGCACGCTGCATAGGACAATCTGCCGTCATGCCAAACGTCGACGATACGACGCTCACTGGCCTTCTGCAGCATATGGTGCAGGACGAGGCCGGATGGGCCGCGCCGTGGCGAACCATAACGTTGCGCAGCGTCTTCCAGCCGGTCGTCTCCGTGACGCATCAGCGCGTGGTCGGCTACGAAGCGTTGCTGCGGGCCTTCGATCCCGTCGGTCATCCGATCTCCCCTGCCGTGCTCTTCTCGGGCACCCGCTCGACAGCCGACGCGCGCGCGCTCGACCGCCTTGCCCGCTGCCTGCATGTGGCGAACTTCATGTCGCAAGGCATCGACACCGGCTGGCTGTTCCTGAACACGCGCCCGCAGGTATTCGAAACGGGCTGGCCGCAGCGCCCGTTCATCGATGAACTGTCGGAGCATTTCGGACTCCCGCAGGAACGCATCGTAATCGAAGTGCTCGAGCAGCCCGCCGACGACGAATCCGCCGTCGCCAGCATGCTCGCCGCATCGCAGCCGCGCGAATTCCTGATTGCCATCGACGACTTCGGCACCGGCTTTTCGAACTTCGATCGCGTGTGGCGCTTCCGGCCCGACATCGTGAAGCTCGACCGGTCGCTGGTGGCACGCGCGGGCCGCCAGGACAACGACAACTCGCTGATCGGCCATCTGATCAACATGCTGCATCAGTCGGGAACGCTGGTGCTCGCCGAAGGCGTCGAGACGGAAGACGAACTGATGACGCTGATGCAGGCCGACGTCGATTTCATTCAGGGCTACTGGTTCGGCCAGCCGAAAGCATCGATACAGGCGGCGACCGCGCGCGTGCCCGAGCTGATCGAGCAGATGTGGCAACGCTTCGAAAGCTACGAGCGCTCGCATTCGCGCTATCAGCGTCCGGGTTTCGAAGGATTCACGGAAGCCGTGCTCGCAGGCGCCGCGCTCTACATGCAGACGGGCGACCTGGACGAGGCCGCGAAGCCCGTCTTCCTGCTGCCCGACGCGCGCCGCGTGTTCGTGCTGAGCGAGCGCGGCGAGCAACTGGCGCCGTCGATCACCGCGAGCGGCACGCCTTCGCCGCCCGCGCGGCTCGCGCCACTCTTTCCCGACACGCGCAACAACTGGTCGCGGCGCGCATATTTCAAGCACGCGCTCGCCGCGCCGGGACGCGTCGCGATGATGGGACCGCACTGTTCGCTGATGGATGGCCAGGACTGCTACACGGCGGCTGTCACCGTCCAGCGGGAAGGCGCGACGCATGTGTTTTGCGTCGATTTCCTGCCTGAAGTGTGTAACGCGAGCCCCGTTTGAGGCGAAGCACGCTGCGCGGCGCTGCTGCTACGCCTGACGCGCCCTAGTCGTGCGAGACGCGTTGCCGTCCCGATTTCACGTCGCTGCGCTTCGCCTTGCCTTCGAGCCGGCGTTCTTTCGACGCACGCGTCGGCCGCGTCGCGACCCGCGCCTTGCGGGTCACGCTGACGCTGTCGATCAACGCGTCGAGCCGCGCCAGCGCCGCCACGCGGTTCATCTCCTGGGTTCGGTATTCCTGCGCCTTGATGATGACGATGCCGTCCCGTGTGATCCGATAGTCGCTCATCGCGAGCAGGCGCATCTTCAACACCTCGGGCAGCGACGAGGCACGCACGTCGAAGCGCAGGTGAATCGCGCTCGATACCTTGTTGACGTTCTGCCCGCCCGCGCCCTGCGCGCGGACGGCCGTCAGTTCGATTTCGTTCGGCGGGATCGGATAGCGTGAAGTCATGTCAAAAAGTCGTGCATGGAACGGGAAAGTGTAACCGGCTATTTGCTAACGCATAAGCGGTATGCGAATTGCGTGCGCACAGCGTGGCGCTTGCGTTGCCCCCGCATTGCTGACTCAACACGCCACGCATTTGCCGTCCGTCGCCGATCTCGCCGATACTGAGACTTTCAGCCCGAGGGCCAATTATCGTGATGAAAATGCGCCCCGCGCAGGTGCTCGAACTCGTCGTCAATCTCGTGTTGCCGTGGGTCGCGTACCGCCTTGCGCAGCCATACTGGGGCGAGACGGGCGGATTGATTGCGTCGGCCGTGCCGCCCGTCGCGTGGAGCATCGTCGAACTCGTGCGCTTCAGACGCGCCGACGCGCTCAGCCTGACGGTGCTGCTCGG
Organism: Paraburkholderia terrae; assembly: GCF_002902925.1. GTDB lineage: Bacteria > Pseudomonadota > Gammaproteobacteria > Burkholderiales > Burkholderiaceae > Paraburkholderia > Paraburkholderia terrae. The sequence continues at coordinate 2,136,975 of NZ_CP026111.1, forward strand.
CATCGTGCTGTCGATCGGCGCGATGGCGCTGGGCGGCGACCCGCGCATGCTGCTGTTCCGGGAATCGCTGGTATCGGGTGCGATTGGCGTGGCGTTCCTGCTGTCACTGCTGGTGGGCCGGCCCGCCGTGTTTTACCTGACGCGCGCGTTCGTCGCCCGCGAGATGACCAACGGCGCCGCCCATATCGACATGCTGTGGCGCGAGCGTCCCGCGTTCGCCCGCGGAATCCGGGTACTGACGGCTACGTGGGGCCTCGGCCTCACGGGCGAAACCGCGCTGCGCGGCTGGATGGCGTGGCACTGGCCGATCGAGCGCGTGCTGGTGGTGTCGCCGTTCGTCGGCTACGGCATCTTTGGCGCGCTGATGGTCTGGACGCTGTGGTACCGGCGCACGCTGCGCGACCTCGCGCAAAGCGAGGCGGAATCCGAAACGGAACCGCCGCCCAGCACGGCTGCCAACTAATTCACGTCACCCCGCACGTCCTCTCACACGTCATCCCGCATTGCCTCGACGATTCGCGCGGCAAGCCCGGAGTCCCGCTGCGTCGGCGTTGCGATCGCGCGCATCAGCACGGCCCGTGAACCAACCACCTCGACGCGATCGCGCGCCCGCGTGACGGCCGTATAGACGAGTTCGCGCGACAGCACCCGGCTGAACGTCGACGGCAGCATCAGCACCGCGTGTTCGAACTCCGAGCCTTGCGACTTGTGGACCGTGAGCGCGAAGGCCGTGTCGTGCGGCGGCAGCGCCGCGGGCGACACCGCGCGCAGACTGCCGTCCGCGCTACGGAAGAACACGCGCAGCGCGCCATCCCCTCCCGGCAGCGCGATACCGATATCGCCATTGAAAAGACCCAGCGCATAGTCGTTGCGCGTGACCATGATTGGTCGGCCCGCGAACCATTGCGCGCCGACGGCCAGCGGCACGCGCGCAATGCGGCGCACCTGCGTGGCCATCGCCGTATTCATCTGCTCGACGCCGCGCGAGCCGAGTCGCGTCGCGCACAGGATGCGGAAGCGATTGAGCGCGTCGAACAGCGCCAATGCGTGCGAGGCCGCACCTGCTGCGCCGTCGGAGAGCGCCGTCGCGAGCGCGTCCGCGTAGGGCGCGAAACCGGCCGCGAGCCGCTGGATCGTGCGTTCGGCAGGCGTGGCATCGGTGTCTTCGTGAAACGCCGCGGCGCAGGGTTTGGCGGGATCGATATGCAGCACGTCGAGCGCTTCCTGCGCGGCGCCGCGCCGGATCGCAAGCGACAGTTGGCCGATCGCCGACTCCAGCCCGAAGCGATAGTTGCGTTCGAGCCACACGACGCAGTCGGCGAGCGGCGCCGGCTGCGCATCCTGCGATGAAGACGGCACGTCGGACGGCATGCCGAACAGGTCGTCGAAAAACAGCTGGGTTTCTTCCGACGGCGCATCGTCGCGGCCCGTGGGCAACGCGTCACGCAAACGGCGTTCATCGATTCCCAGTGCCGTCGCGATCGAGCCAACGCCCTTCGCCGTAAACGCAGGTTGAGCGCTCAACTCGGCGAACACGGCGCCCGCTTCGACAGCCGCGAGTTGATCCTTGTCGCCGAGCATCACGAGATGCGTGTCAGGTGCGAGCGCATCGAACAGATGCGTCGCCATCGCGACGTCGATCATCGACGCCTCGTCGATCACGATCACGTCATACGGCAGCGGGTTGTCCCGATGATGACGGAAGCGCCCGTTCGGCCCGGTGCCCAACAACCGATGCAACGTGAACGAGGTTTGCGGCAGACGCGCCGCGAGTTCCTGCGGCAACGAACTGGCGCGCGCAAGCAGCGCCTCCTGCATCCGCTGCGCGGCCTTGCCCGTCGGCGCGGCGAGCGCGATGCGCAAGTCCGCGCGCGCATCCAGCAGGCAGGCGAGCACGCCAACGACGGTAGTCGTCTTACCCGTGCCCGGACCGCCACTGACGATCGTCAGCCGCCCGGACAGCGCCATCACGGCGGCCACGCGCTGCCAGTCGATCTGATCGTCCTGCGGTTCACCGAAATACCGCAGCAGCCTGTCGCGCAAACCTTGAGATGACATGCCCGCCGACACGGCATCTTGATCCGCGCCTCGCGCATGTCCGACGAGCGACTGCGCAAGCCGCCTTTCATAATCGTAGTAACGCGCGAGATAAAGCCGCCCTTGCCCATCGACGACGAGCGGGCGCAGCGCATGCGCCGGCTGTGCGCCGTCGCTTGCGACACCGCTCGCGAGTAACGCGTCACGCACTTGCACGACCTCGGCGTCGTAGCGCTGCGCGAGTTCGTCGAGCGGCACGCACACGTGTCCTTCCGACGTCGCGCGGCTCGCCGCGAACGCGCCGCGCGCGGCCCAGCGCACGGCCTCTGCGGACGCGCCGCCGCGTTGCGCGAGCGCGCTCACGCGCCGCGCGAAGCCTTCAGCGAGCGCCGTGCTGAAATCCGCGGGTGCGGGGACATTGACCTCGACATCGGGCAACGGCTGATCGAACGTGCTCATTGCGCGCCTCCGTCCATCAATGCATCGAGCGCCACGACGAGCGCGTAGTCCGGTCGCCGCGCATGCACACCCGCCGCGTGTTCGCCCTGTCGCCAGTCGGGCCGCACGCCGCGCACGAACAGATACAGATAGCCGCCAATGTGCCTGTCATAGTCATAGTCCGCGAGCCTCAGCCGCAGATAGCGATGCAGCGCGACGACATAAAGCAGCGCCTGCAGGTGATACGCGTGGCTCGCCATCGCTTCGTCGAGCGGCGCGGCGGTGTAGTCATCGGGCGTGTCGCCGAGATGATTCGACTTCCAGTCGATCACCCAGAAGCGCCCGTCATGCTCGACGATCATGTCGATGAAACCTTTGACGTAGCCGCGCAGTGCGCCCGGCTCCAACACGACATCGGGGAAGCCGTGCGCAGCGAGCAGCGCGCGCAACGCGGGAAAGTCCAGCGATGCCGCCGAGAACAGAAACTCCATCTCGTTGAGCCGGCGCTTCGGATCGAGCGCCGCGAGCGTCATGCCGGGCACGAGTTCCGTGCTCACGATATCGCCGAGCAAGCGGTGCATCATCGCGGGCAGGCGTTGCGCGAGTTCAGGCTCGGCGGGGGCTGGCCGCTCGTGTAGCGCGCGTTCGATTGCGTGCGGCCACGTAGTGCGGTCGGAGAAATCCGCGAGTTCGAACATGCGGTGCAGACACTCGCCTGCCGCCGGGCCGCGAGGAAATGTGAGGATGTCGTCGGGCGCGAGTTCGACGGGCGCTGTGACCACATCGAAAACGGGCGCGTGCGGTTCGCCCGTCGCGATGTCCGCCAGTTCGTCGTGATCCGGACGCGCTTCTTCGCTGACCGCCGACGCATCGTCGGTACGCGAACCCGCCGCGATCAGCGAGCTGAAGCTCGCCATCCGCCATGTGTCGCGCAATGCGCGCTGGTTCATTCGCGCGCGCATGCGAGCACCACTGTCGGCCAGGCTTTCCAGCGGCACCCGACGCGTAACGGACGGCAGATCCGCGATGGCCACGGGATCTCCTGCTAGCGCTTCCCAATGCTGATAGACCGAGTCGTCATCGAGCGGCTTTGCGAGCCATTCGTCGAAATCGCGCGCTTTGCCCGCAACGAGCCAGTTCAACACGCTGCGCGCCGATTCCTTCGTCGATCTCGACGCCAGATAAGCGCCCGCCACCAGGTAACAGCGATACACGGCCCGAGTCAGCGCGACATAGATCAACCGCGCGCGCTCGGCCGCCTGTTCGCGCATCGCCTGGCGGTTTGCGTAATCCGCCTGCTCGTCGTCGCTGCCGTAGTGAAGCACGGCCGAACCGTCGTCATCGTGATATTCGAGCGCGTCGGGCAGGACAGTCGCATACGGCTCGCGCAGGCGGCCGTCGTTGAGGAACGGACAGAACACGACCGCGTATTCGAGACCCTTTGACTTGTGAACGGTGACGATCTGCACGAGGTTGCGGTCCGACTCGAGCCGCAGTTGCGCTTCTTCGCCGCCCCGCCCGCTTTCCGCGCGTTGCGCGGCCAGCCAGCGCAAGGTCGGCGCGATGCCCGGCTGCGTCGCGGCGCGCGCCTGCACGAGTTCGGCCAGATGGTTGACGTTGGTCAGGCGCCGCTCGCCTTCCGCGCCTTCTACGAGGCGCTGCGCAACGCGCAGTTCGCGCATTAGCGTGCGCCACATGACGGCGAAGCCGCGCTCGTGCCACAGCATCCGGTAACGCGAGAAGCGCTCGACCCAACTCATTGCATCGACAGAGTGCGCGGCGTCGCCCGATATGGACGAAGCGTCGTCGACCTGTTCGAGCCGCCACAGCGTGGCGGCATCGAGACCGAACCAGTCGGTCGCGAGCGCCGCGCGCAGGCGGCGCAAGTCGCCCGGCGTATCGACGGCGGCCAGCACGCGCTCGATCTGCTCGGCGTCGAGCGATTCGAACACGGATGCCTGCGCCAGCTCGACGCTGCCCACGCCCCACGCGGACAACACGCGCTTGATCAGACTGCCCTGCTTGTGCGTCTGCACGAGCACGGCGATGTTGCCGGGCGCGAGCGGCTTGTCGCCGATCATCACGCTGCCGTCGCGCGCGCCGCGCAACAAGCGCACGATCTCCACCGCGCACGCCTCGCTCGCCGCACGCTGCGCGTCGCGCTTGGTCAGCACCGCGTCACCTTGCGGCAGCGTCCACACGCGGAAGTCGCCGTCAGTCGCGCCGTCGCGGTCGATGAACGGTGGTCGCTGCCGCTCGCCTGCCCGCACAGGTTGATAGTCAAGCCCTTCGAGCACGAATGCCCGTGCGTTCGCTTCGAATATGCGGTTGCATGCGTCGACGATGGGTGCCGTCGAACGCTGATTGACGGCGAGCGTATAACGCGCCGACGCCTGTGCGCGCGCCGCGAGATACGTATGCAGATCGGCCGCGCGGAAACTGTAGATAGCCTGCTTCGGATCGCCGACGAGAAAGAGCGGACCCTTCGGCGCGAAGATGCGATTGAAAATCGCGAACTGCAGCGGGTCGGTATCCTGGAACTCGTCGATCAGCGCAGCGGGATAGCGCTTGCGCAACGCGTCCGCGAGCCATACGTGGCTGGCAAGCGCGCGATACAGGTTCGAGAGCAGATCGTCGAACGACACGACGCGGCGCGTGCGCTTTCTTGCCGTCAGTTCGTGCGGCGCGTAGTCGAGCCACTTCTGCACGAGACCTAGCCAGCGCGCGCGCTGCGCGGCTTCCGCCGCGAGCGAGGCGGCGGCGAGCTCGTCGGCTGCAATGAAGAACGCATGCGCGGGCGGCTCGAAATTCTTCTTCGTGCCTTTCGTCAACGCGCTGGCCGTCAGTTTCAGCGCAACTTTGGGCGGCGGCGCGTGACAGTCGTCCTGTGCGAAATAGTCGCTCCACGCGCTGATCGCAGCGCTCACCGTTTCGGCTTTGTGCGAGGTCTTGCTCAGACGCTCCTGCACCTGTTCGAGCAGACGCACGATGTTGTCGCGCTCGGCATGCCACATCTCACAGGCTTCGTCGAAGCGCGCCTGCATGTCGTTCGGCGCACCTTCGGCTCCGCCGACATCGCCCCAGCGCAACTGCGCAAGCGGCTTCTTCAGCCGCCGCGCAAGCTGTTCATCGAGCGACGCGGGACCCGCGCCCTTCTCGACCAGCCACGCCGCGAACGACCGATGCGCCCCCGCAACGGGTTCGACCTGCTCGCGCCAGAAGTCCGCGGCCAGCTCGAAACGCAACGCGGCATCGTCCGCTTCCATCTCGAACGCGAACGGCATCGCGGCGGCAAACGGCGCTTCCTGCAACGCGCGCTGACAGAACGCGTGGATCGTGTGGATGGCTGCCTGATCGAACGTGCGCAACGCGCGGCGCACCGTCTTCGCGGCCGCCTCGAGGTCGATGCCGCGTTCTTCGGAAAGCGTCGTTTCGAACAGCCGGACGATGAACGGATCGCCGCCATCGTCGCCCGTTTCGATCGCTCGCTGAACTTCGGCAAGACGCCCGCGTATGCGCTCATGCAGCTCGGCCGTCGCGGCTTTCGTAAATGTCACGACGAGAATCTGATCGGCGCTCAGATTCTTCTCCAGCAACAGCCGCACATAGAGCGCGCAGATGTTCCATGTCTTGCCCGTTCCCGCCGATGCCTCGATTTGGTTGACACCATCGAGATCGCACGCGAACACGTCGAGTTCCTGCGCCGCGGGCGCATGCATCCATGCCGTGCCGCTCATGATGCGCTCCTCAGATGCGCGACCAGCGGCTTGAAAACGATCGCGGCCAGTGTGCCGAATGGCTCGTCGAGCGTCAGCGACGCGCCGCGAAACGCGATGCGCAACGCAGCGTCATCGGACTCGCCCCGCACGCGGTCGCTGATCCACGCGCCTTGCGCGGCGGAATCGCCGTCACTGATTTTCGCCCATGCGCTCTTCGGGAAAAAGCGCAGCGGAAACGCGCGCCCTGCGCGGAACAGCGCGGCAAGCGGCGCCAGTTGCTCCAAAGGCTTTTCGACAGGCCCAAACTCGAACGACTCGCCGCTTGCATGCCAAACCGTGCGACGCGGACCGTCGGGCAACGCCGCGCAATAGACGAGATGCGACAGCCACGCGGACAGATAATCGCGCGCCGTGGGCCGCGCGTAACGGAACACGACCTGCCCCGTCGGCGTCAGCAGATTGAGTGTGCCTTGCAGTTGCAACGGACCTTCCGATGTTTTGCGCAATGCCGTTTCGTAAGGGCCAAAGAGCGCGATGTCGCCGGTGTCGGGCCAGCGCGCGTGGATGTCGAGCGAAAACGGCAGGCGCGTGACGCCCGACGCCACTTCGCGCCGCACGCGGTCGGCAAGGCCGCGCAACGCCGACAGCTCGCGCGTACGCCATACCGCGCCCGTCGCGCCGCCCGGCAACTCGGGGCTCGCTTCCGCGACGCGCTGCACGCGCTCGAAAGCCGCGCTGTCGAAGTCCGTATCGAGCAACGCAGGCAGCAGACGCTCGGCCAATGCATCGCGTCCCGCGAAGTCGAGTTCGAACGGCTCCATGTCGAGAAGCTCGCCCTGTGCATCGGAAAGCACGATGCCGAGGCGGTCGCGCAGCAATGCACGCGCGGGATGCCGCCAGAAACGTTGAAAATCGTCGAAAGGCACGGGCTCGTTCGGCACAGCGGGCAGCGGCGCATCGAAGAATGGCGCGGGCGCCGCGCTAGCCGGTGCGGCGAGCAACGCGGCCAGTTCCGCGCGGTCGGTGTCGTATGTGAACAGGCCGCTATTCGCGTTGAAGTAATCGGAAGCAAACGGCTGCAACGGATGCTCGACGATGAACGCGCGCCGTGCCGCATCGAGTTCGGCAGGCGACGCATCCTCCGCGGACGAAACACGCGCGAGGTGATCGAGCAGTTCGTCGACGAGCGCGGCAGGCGGCAATGGCGCGTTGTCGCGAATACTGCGCCCGGTGTACGCGATCAGCAGACGGTCTTGCGCGGCGAGCAGCAGATCGAGGAACAGATTGCGCTCGTCGTCGCGCCGCTGGCGATCGCCCGCCTTGCCGAACGCCGCCATCAGATCGAACTCGTCGGCGCGCGCGAGACTCGGCAACACACCGTCGTCCATGCCCAGCATGCAGACGATTCTGAACGGCAAGCCGCGCAGGCTCGTCAGCGATGAGAACGTGACGCTGCCCCACGGCACGCCGCCGCGCGCCGGGTCGTCGAGCGCTTCGGACAGCGACGTGCGCACCACGGCGGCCGGCAACGCCGTGTCGCCCGCGCCCGCGCGCATGGCTTCGCTCATGGCATCGACGGCATCGCGCACTGTGGCCAGGCTGTCCGCGAAATCGACGCCGCCGTCGAAGCAGCGGGCCAGCACTTCGAGCAGCAACTGCGTCCACTCGACGGGCGTCATGTCGTCAGCGCAACGGCGTGCGAACGCATCGACATCGTCGACGAAGCTCGCGAGGCGCCCGAGCAATTCCGCATCCGAGCCGTCCGCGCCTTCGACGGGCAGCCATGCATCTACCGGCTGACCGCCTTCGGGCATCGCGTAGCCGAGAAAGAGGCGCGTGAGCGCGTCGGCGAAGGTGTGGCGCGCGACGGGTATCGTGCTGTCGGCGGGCGGCACGGGTGCGAGACCGCGCCGCGCACCGGCTGCCGCGAGCCATTCCTGAATGTCTTCGAGAGCCGCCGCGTCGATGCCGTAGCGCGCCGCGATCGCATCGACACGCAGCCATTCGATCAGCTCCGGCGCGCCGACATTGCGCTCGGGCAACGCGAGCCAGTCGAGCAGCACGCGCGCCACCGGGTTCGCCTGCGACGGCGGCAAGCCGGTAATGCGATACGGAATGCGGCGCGTGTCGCCCGAGGGCGCGGTGCCGAACACGGCGTCGATCAGCGGGCCGGCCGCGCCGAGATCGGGCAATGTGACGAGCACATCGGAAGGCTGCAGATCGTCGAACTCGTCGAACCAGCCCAGCAGGCGGTCGTGCAGCACTTCGAGCTGACGCGCGAGGCTATGGCACACATGCACTTCGATGCCGCGTTCTTCCGGCTGCGCGTCGAGTTCGCGCTCGTCGCGCAGATCCAGCATGCCGTTCTGCACGGCGGCGAGCCATGTCGGTGCGGCGTTTTCGGCAAAGTACGAGGCCTCGGCCGAGGCCGCGCTTTCCGTCAGCTCGTGCAGCATGTGAAGCTGCGCCTGCGTCTGGCGGGCCCATTCGGCGAGCAGCGGATGGCCGACTTCCTGATAGTCGAGCTGGCCCGCCGCATCGAGCGCTTCGACGCGCCCCACGCTGACGATGTCGAACCAGAACTCGCGGCACGGGTTCATCGCGTACACACGCACATCGATCCAGCGCGACAGCTCGCGCAGCAACGCGATATGTAAAGGCGGCATGGTCGGCAGCGCGAACACGCTGACGGACTCGGGCCACTCGGCTCGCGCGATCGCGTCGAGATCGAGCGAGCGCACTTCGTCGAGAAAGCGATAGGCAGGCGGCGTGGCGGCGTCCGCGGAATGCGCGTCGCCTGCGACCTCGCCGAGCAGCGTGCGCCACAACGCGCCCTGCCAGCGCTCGTCCTCACGTGCCGCGGCGCTCGCGCCCGTCAGACGCGGGCCGGAGTCGTCCGCTGCGCCGCTTGCGAAGATCGACCCGCCCTTCTGCCATTGCAACAGCCATTCGGGACGATAGGTCAGATAGTGGTCGAGCACCGTCGCGACGCGGCGCGCGAGTTCATAACGCATCGGCGCGTCGGCGGCATCGAGGTAACTGCGCAGACGCGGCGACGCGTTCCACTGCCGCGCCTCATCGGCATCGCCGAGCAGACGGTAGCAGCGCCACACGAGCCGGTCCGGCGAGAAAGGCGAACTCTTCGGCACGTCTTTGATGACGCCGCCGATCTGCGTCCACAGCCATTGGGCGAGGTAACTGAACTGGATGTTGGCGCACACGCCTTGACGCGCGGCGATATCGAGTTCCAGCCGCCGCCGCACGGCTGCGCTCGGCACGATCACAGGTTGCGCCGTCCACGGACTGGAAGGCGTGGCACCTAGCCCGTCGAGCAGCGCGCCGACGAGCACATCGTACCGGTTCGAATAGAAAAGCTGGAGCATGGAATGGCTTGAAACAGGCGGCGCCGCGCTGATGCACGGGCCGTGTGAAGAAACGATGCGACAGCATAGCAAACGCATTCGCAGACACGAAACCTGGCCATCCGGCAGATGGTCCGGGCGGGGCCAAATCAGTTAGACTCGACGGCAGTTCGAGCTGGCGACAGCCCCAGAATGTTGGCCCCGGCTGCATCATCAACATACAGACACGAGACACCAGGCGGTCGATGCGCTATTCAGTCGAAATCAAGAAGTTTCTGTATAGCCAGTACTTCTATGGCGGCTTGCGCATCGCAGTGGGCGTGTCGCTGCCCGCCGTCCTTTGCCTGATCGTCTTTCACAACCGCGAACTCGGCTTCACGATCGCCACAGGCGCGCTCGGCGCGTGCGCTGTCGACATGCCTGGCCCGCTGAAATACAAGCACAACGAGATGCTCGCGTGCAGCGTGATCGGCTTTCTCGCCGCGCTCGCCACCGGACTCGCGACCGTCAATCCCGTCGCGCTGTGGTGTACCGTCGTGCCGCTCACGTTCGTGCTGTCGCTGATCGTCGTCTACGGCAATCGCTGGCCGCAAATCAGCTTCGCGACGCTCTTCATGATGGTCGTCACACTCGAAGAGCACTTCACGCCGATGCAGGCGCTCATCAACGCCGCGTGGATACTCGTGGGCGGACTGTGGTTCACATACTGGTCGACCTTGGTGAGCCGCTGGATGATGTACCGGATCGAACAGCAGGCGCTCGCCGAAAGCGTATTCGCGCTCGCCGACTATCTGCTCGCGCGCGCGGACTTCTTCGACCTCGACAACGATCTCGACGAGTGCTACCGCAACCTCGTCGCGAAGCAGATCGCGGCCGTGGCGATGCAGGACGCCGCGCGTGACATCGTGCTGCGCAATCTGCCCAAGCTGAAGAGCGGCCGCTTGCAGCCACGCCGCGCGACGCTCTTCAACCTGTTCATCCACACCGTCGATTTGCACGAGCAGTTCGTCGGCGCTCATACCGACTACCCGCTGGTGCGCAATACGTTCGGCGGTTCGGACCTGCTGATCTTTTATCGTGACCTGATCCGCAAGGCGGCCTTGGACCTCGAAGACATCGGCCTCGCCGTGCTGCAGGACGAGCCGCCGCGCGCGCGGATCAACGTGAAGGCAGAGTTGCGCGCGATCGAATACGAAATCGAGCTGATGCGCAAGCAGGACTTGCCGAAGAAAAATCCTGAAGCCTACTCGACTGTCTCGGCTTCGTTCAGACGCGTCTGGAGCGCGACGCGCCTGATCGACCGGATGCGCAAGAACCTGGCGAACGAAGAAAGCACGAAGGAGACCGATCTGCGCATCGACCAGGCGCTCACGCGCTTCGTGTCGAGCCGCCGCGTGCCGTTCGGCTCGATCTTCTCGAACCTGACGATGGCCTCGCCCAGCTTCCGGCACGCATTGCGCATGACGATCGCCGTCGCGATCGGCTTCTGGCTCGGGCGCCTGTTGCCGCTCACCAATGCCTACTGGATCGTGATGACGACCGTCATCATTCTGAAACCCGGGTACTCGCTGACCAAGCAGCGCAATGGACAGCGTATCGTCGGCACGCTGATCGGCTGCGCGGCGAGCATCGCGCTCATCATGAGCGTGAAGGAGCCGCATATCCTTATCATCGTGATGTTCGCGTGCATGGTGATGAGCTACAGCCTGCTGCTGTTCAACTACACGGCGAGTGTCGTGTTCACGTCGTCTTATGTGCTGCTGATGTTCCATCTGCTTGCGCCCGGCAGCCTGCATATCATCGGCGAGCGCGCGATCGATACGGTCGTCGGCTGCGCGATCGCGATTGCGGCGAGCCACCTGTTCCCGTACTGGGAATATCGACTGATGGGCAAGCTCGTCAACGACATGATCGCCGCGATGCGCAGCTATCTGGAGGCCAGTTGGTGGTGGGGAGACAAGCCGGCTGCTGCCGCCATCACGCCGTCCGCGCTAACGGAAGCTGCTGCGCTTGCGCCTGCGGTGGCAGTCGCGGAAGTTGCCGCGAGCGGCGTTAGCGGGATCATGGAAATGTCCGGCAACCCAACTGCTTCGGGATCGAATGCATCGGGAGGGGCGGCCGCATCTGCTGGTTCGCCGGGCTCTGCAGCCAAAACATCCGCCGCCGCTGCCGCCGCGAGCGCGCTCGATCGCGACTATCGCTACCGGCTCGCGCGCAAGAACGTGCATGTCGCGTTTGCCAATCTCGGCCAGGCGTTTCAACGGATGATGCTCGAACCCAAGTCCGCGCAGAAGTTCGTGCCGGAACTGAACGACCTGCTCGTGCGCTCTCACGTGCTCGCGTCGCAGATCACGGCGGTGGCGCCGTTGCTGCGCACGTCGTCCCAACAGATGGGCGGGCCGTCACATCAGCCACTACAACGCGCGCTGACGGTGATACGCGACAACCTTGCGAAAGCCGAGGAAGGCGACCCGCCTCCCGCCGATCAGGTGGACATTTCAAAGCAGTTGACGCGTGAACTCGATGCGATGGTGATCGAAGCGGAACGCTCGCCCGACTACACGCCCGATGCCGTGCATGATCTGAAACTGCTCGCGCATCAGTGCAAGCAGATGCTCGCCGCGTCGTTTCAGATTCGCAAGGATGCGGGCGTGATCCGCTTGCCCGAGAACTGAGCGGTTTACTGAGCGGGCCGCGCTTACTGCGACGCACCCTTTGCCGCATTCACGGCAGCCGCCGTCGCGGATGCTGCTGACGCCGTCGAATCGGCGGGATTGTCGCGGTCGTATTCGCGCTTTTCGGAGATCGCGTTGTAGAGAATCGTCGCGATCACCAGCAACACGACAACGACGATAAACACTGCGATGCCAAGCGTCGGGTTTTTCTTCTTGCGCGGATCGTTCATGTGTCGGGCTCTGCTGGCAGGTAGATGCGGCGGAGCGGGCATTCTACGCCGAAGCACCTTGCGCGCGGCTTGCAGTCCGGCATGCCTGTGCGTTCATGGAGCACCCTCGCGACCACACGAAGCAATCCGGCAATGTCAGCGCCCTTCAGCAACCACGGACGCCCGCACCGGCAACGCCGTCGAATACTTGATCTGCTCCATCGCGAAGCTGGAGCTCACATCGTATAGCGGCACGGCGCGGATCAGTTGCTTGTAAACACGGTCGTAATCGTCGATATCCGAGACGACGACGCGCAGCAGATAGTCGGTCTCGCCGCTCATCCGGTAGACCTCGACCACTTCGGGAATGTCCTGCACCGCGCGCGTGAAGTCCTGCGCCCAGGCTTCCGTGTGCTGGTTCGTGCGCACGGCGACGAACACTGTCGTGCCGACGCCGAGTTTGCGCGGATCGCACAGCGCGACCTGCGCGCGGATCACGCCCGCTTCCTTGAGCCGTTGCACGCGCTTCCAGCATGGCGTTTGCGACAGGTTCACCCGCGCCGCGAGTTCCGCGATCGGCATCGTCGCGTCTTCCTGCAGGAGTTCGAGCAGCCGCCGATCAATGATGTCCATTCCCATCTTTCCACCCAGATAGAAAATTATTCTATTTCTCGTCAAGACGAGGGAATTATATGAAAACTCTTTCTCTGCGCAAATCGGTATAAATGAGGGCAGTCCCAATCTCGAAAAACAACGTCAGCGGAGCCTTCCATGAACCCGTCAGCCGGCCTGATCACACGCGAACCCGCGTTGACCGAAAACCCTTCCATCCCCTGCGTCATGCCCGCAGCGGGAGCTATCGCACAACTGTGCGCGGCGCTCGACGCCGCCTTCGACGCCTGCGCCGGCTCCGATGATCCGTCGCGGCACGCGGCCTTCGCGCGCGGCGTCCGCGCGGCGCTCGCCGAAGCCGCCGCCGACGCATCGCTGCTCACCGAAGCGCAACGCGAAGGCGCCGCCACCTGCTATCGCCGCCATCTGCTCGCCGCCGATCCGCAAGGCCGCTATGCCATCGCTGCCCTCGTCTGGATGCCCGGCCAGGCGAGCCCGGTTCACGCGCATCACACGTGGTGCGGCTATGCCGTCATCGACGGCGCGTTGACGGAAACCATTTACGACCTGAACGCGGACACCGGCTGCGCGACACCTGCACGCGACCAGATGCGCGAACCGGGCGCCGTATCGTTCACGCGCCCAGGCCGCACCGGCATCCATCGACTCGGCAATTGCAGCGGCAATACCGCTGTCTCGCTGCACATCTACGGCGTGCCCGGTGAACAGATCACGACGCATGTGAACGACATCGTGCGCGTCGTCGACAGCGTGCAAGCCGTTGCCGCCTGAGCAACACGTCGTCCGCGTTGTACGCATCAAACGAAAGGCGTCACGCATAACCGCGTGACGCCTTTTTCGTACAAGCCCCTACCTTTTTTACGTCTTCCCACCGTCGCCCGCCGTTGGAATCTGCGGCGGCACGGATGCCGTTTGCCCCGTTGACGGCGGCGCCGGACGCGGCTCGTGCGACACGTCGCGCGCCGGCGGCATCGGGCCCGGGCCGCCCTTCTTCGGCCTGAACGGCGTCGTCGTGCCCGTCGCGGATTCGCGTGCGTGTTCCCGCTCGTGCTCCTCATGCTGCGCGCGCTCTTCCTCTCGCAACACCTCGCCCACTTCGTCGCCGCGCGACGTATGTATGCGCATCTGCGGCACGGGAATCTCGATCCCCGCTTCGTCCATCTTGCGCTTCAGCCGCAGATTGAACGCGCGCGCCACGCTCCACTGCTGCAGCGGCCGGGTCTTGATCTGTCCTTTGACAACCATCCAGTTCGGGTCGAAACGGTCGAGTCCCCACACTTCGACGGGACCGAGCATCTCGCGCCGGTAACGGAAATCGGCCATCAGGTCCGCGCCGACGGCACGGATCAGTTGCGTCACCTCGTCGACATCGGCGGAAAACGGCACGCGCACTTCGAACACCGCGTACGCAAAATCGCGCGACAGGTTCTTCACGATCTTGATCTGCGAGAACGGAATGGCGTGAATCGCGCCCTGGCCGTCACGCAGCCGCACGGTGCGGATCGACAGATATTCGACGGTGCCCGCGTGCCCGCCGTCGATGTCGATCCAGTCGCCGACCGAGATCGTGTCTTCGATGATGATGAACAGGCCCGTGATCAGATCGCTCACCAGCGACTGCGCGCCGAAGCCGATCGCCAGACCGATCACGCCCGCGCCCGCGAGCAGCGGCGTTACGTTGATGCCGAGATTGGCCGCCGTGACGATGCCCGCGATCGTCAGGATCGTCACGAACAGCACGTTGCGCACCAGAGGCAGCATCGTGCGCGCGCGCATGCTCGGGTTCTTCGACTTGTTGCGCGGGCCGCTCGGATTGACGGCTTCCTGGATCGCCGTGTCGACCAGAATCCACACGAGCCACGACACGAACACCGTGATCAGGATCGCCGTCAGCGCGTGCGCGATGCCGCGCGCCGTCACGCTCTCTTCGATGATCTGAGCAAGCGACACGTCCCACAGGCGCGACGCGAATTCGAAGTACGCGAGCCAGACGAACAGCGTGATCAGCGTGCCCGCGAAGCGCAACAGGCGCGTCAGATACGGCGAGCGGCGCCGCCGGCGCGTGTTGCGCGGCCGCGTCACGCGCAGCACGATAGCCGACAGGAAGAACGCGAGCACCAGCAGCAGCGCCGTCACGACGGAGATCTGCAACACGTTCTCACCGCTGCCGATACCGCCGATCGTCGCGATCACGGAAGCTGTCGCGAGCACGAGCATCGGCACGTGCCAGAGCGACGCGAGCACTTCGAAGCCGTCGGTCGCGGCCTTGTGATCGTGCCGCTGTTCATAAGCGCGATTTCGTATCAGATGCGCGACGGGCCGGCGAAACGCGAGCGCGAAGTACGCGGTCAACACGGCCGCCGTCATGTTCGAGACGGTCGACACCAGCGCCGCGAGATTCGTGCCGAGTTCATGCGCAACGTCGTAATTGACGGCAGCATCGCCGAGCGCGCTGCAGATGCCGATCGCGAACAGCGGCCGGCGCGCCTGCTCGATCAGCACGCGCACGGCTGCGCGTCGATGGCCTGAGCCGAACAGCGAAAACATGATCAGGCAGATCGCCGAGAACACGGCGCCTGCGACGATCGCATACGCGATCACCATTGCAATCGTGCGGCCGAGCGAATCGGGCATCGAGCGCACGAACATCAGCGCGGCGACGAATGCGACGATCCACGGTCCGACGCGGCGCAACGCGAAGATCAGCAGTTCACGCGTGGTTGGATTGGGATCGAGCCGCACGACGATGCCAAAGCGCGCGTAAATCCTGCGCTGCAGGTAAATCAGCCCTGCCGCACACGCGCCCCAGCCCGCTAGCACGGCGATCATGTTCAGCAACACGCGGCCGAAGTGCTCGCGCCCCTGGCTCGTGACGATCGTATAGATTTCGTTGCCCGCCGCGTTGAAGCGGCCCGACCAGTAGTTGAGCGGCGAACGTCCCTGCTGCACGTCAGTTTCGAACGATGCAATGCCCGCGGCGATCGCGCCAAGCAGACCGGCGCTCGACGGCGCGCTGGCAGACGCGGGTGGCCCGACCGTCTTCGTCGCGTCGCGCAGTTTTTTCAGCTGCGTGACGAGCGCGGTGCGCTGACGGTCGCTGTCGAGCGTCGTGATGACGCTGTCGAGCGATTTTTCCAGCTCGGCCTGGCTGGCGGGCGACGGCGCCGATGCCGCATCCGCCGCCGACGCGCCCGACGCAGGCGCCGCCGTCGAAACCGTCGCGCTGTTGATCAGGCTCTGCAGCGCGGGAATCATCGGCGCGCCGGGAGTGGCGCCCGCGGCTTGCGCGGTGCCCGGCATGCCGAGGCACGCGCCAGCGAGCGCGAAACACACGCACAAGGCGGACGCGAGCGCGCCCGAACGCACCCGGCGCAATGCTCCGGCGTGCGAAAAGAATTGGGATAAAGCGCGAAAAACGGCGTCAATCGCCAGAAGCCCGCCGGATGACGGCGCAGCCTGCGATTCACGCCGCGCGAGGCATGACTTCATGGCAATCCGTGACTTTTATGCAAACAATCTGCATGGGAACGGGAGACGCCAAGTTTAGCGGGTGTCGTCGAGGGAAAGCTCCCCGATGCGTAACCGAATGTTAGTGCGCTTGCGCGGCGGCGTGACAGTCGCTCCTGCGCGCCGCGCGGCGGATGCGCGGCGCGCGGCGGCGTTTCGAAGCTTTCAGTATGCGACAGTCGCGAGCTGATGAACGAAACGGCCCTGCTCCAGCTCGTCGACGAACGCAATTGCGTAGTCTTCCGCCGAAATGCTGCTGTTGCCCTGCGCATCGACGATCAGCGCGTTGGCGCCCGTGCGGAACGTGCCTTTGCGCTCGCCCGGAGCGATCAGCGCGGCGGGCGCGAAGAACGTCCAGTCGAGATCGCTGGCAGCACGCAGGATGGGCAGCACGTCGCGGTGCGCGAGCGCGATTGGCTTGTAGGCGGGCGGAAAGCCTTCCGTGTCGACCAGTTGCTTGCCGGGCGCCACTTCGAGCGAACCGGCGCCGCCCACCACGACGAGACGTTTGATGCCCGCCGAGCGCGTGCCTTCGACGAGCGCACGGGTCGCCTTGTCGATCTGCGCGAGATTGTCCTGAGGCGGCGCATAGGCGCTTGCGACGACATCGTGTCCGCGCGCCCCGGCCGCGATGCTCGCCGCGTCTGTCACGTCGGCCTGCGCCGCTTTCAGGTTCGCGACATCGGCAGGTACGCGCTCGGGATTGCGCGAAAAAGCCGTCACCTGATGGCCGCGACGCGCCGCTTCCGCCGCGATGCGCGAGCCGATCATGCCCGTTGCGCCGAACAGCGCGATCTTCAGTGTCTTGCTCATGTCAATGTTCCTTCCGCTTAAATGTAACTATGTCGATTACATATTTGTTTAAAAAAATCGGGGCGATGCCCCGCGCTCCATGCTCCATGCTTCGTGCTTCGTCTGCGTTCAACCATCCGCGGCTTTGCGCTTGCGTTCGCGCGCCCGTTCCGCGCGGACGACGTCGGCCGTCGCGTCGGCCAGCGTGCGCGACGCCAGCGACGCTTCGAGCGCCTGTTGCGCATCGCCGATGATGCCAGTCAGCACCGTCTGGATGTTGCGCCCGACCATGCACGCGGGATTCGGCGTCTCGCGATGCATGGCGAATAGCTGCGCATCGTCGACGGCGCGGTAGACGTCGAGCAGCGTGATGTCCTCGGGCTCGCGCGCCAGCAGCGCGCCGCCGCCTGCGCCCAGTTGCGACGTGGTGAGGCCCGCCTCCGCGAGCATCGCCAGCAAACGCCGGATCAGCACGGGATTCGTGTTCACGCTTCCCGCGATCATGTCCGACGACAGCGGCACGCCTTCCTGCAACGACAGCAGGGCGAGCACATGAACCGCAAAGGCAAATCGGCTACTCGTATTCACAACGCTAGATCATCCGATACGCATCAGACGCGCAAATCACCTCGCACCAGCCGGCGACGATGTGTAATCATCATAGTTACAGTTACAACGCCGGTCAAGCGCGGGATTATTTGTCCATCTGTTTCTGGGCGTCGCTGGATTCGGTGGGCGCGGATTGCGCGCTGGTCGTCGATGCTTCGCTCGACCATTGCTGCAGCTTGCGTCCCGCCGTTTCAAGCCCTGCGCCCGTCGAGCCCATCGCCTTGTTGACGGCGGCATTCGTCGCGCTGGCGGCGTTGTCCAGATTGGCTCGCGCCTGCGACGCGAGCGCGTTCGGATCGAGGTTGATCGACGGGCCGGATGCGGCCGTGTCGAGATTCTGTTGCGCCGTGGCCTTCGCGGCGTCGACCTGCTGGCCGACATAGCTCGCGGCCTGATCGAGCTTCTGACCGGCCTGCTGCGAGAGATCGTTGAGCTTCGTCGACGTCTGCCCCGCCGATGCATCGTTTTTCTGGCAGGCGGCAAGGCCTGCGAGCAGCATGACAGCGAAGGCCGTGGTACGGACAAGCGGATGGCGTGAGAGTGGTTTCATACTTGTGGTCGAGCCGCAGCGAGCGGCTTCATCATGCGAAAACGCCTCAATGATACGCCGTTGCGCGTCACCGACTCTTCGGCCTCCACCGCGAAGCCCGCCCGCTCGAATGCGTGCCTCGCGCTGACGCTGACGTCGGCCGTCAACGCAAGCGAGCCCGCAGCGCGCGCCCGTGCTTCGAGCCGCGCGAGCAGCTCCGCCGCGAGCCCTTGACGCATAAAGGCCGGCGCGACATAGAGCATCTCGATGTGATCGGCCGGATGGAGTTGCCCGAACCCGGCATACGCACCGCCGCGCAAAGCGACCAGCGTGACGCCACGCGCTAGCCGCGCGCCGAACGCGGCGAGGTCGTCGGCGGCTGACGCCCATGCCTCGCGCGCCGCCGGATCGTAACCCGCGGCAGCCAGCGCCGCGTCGCGAAAGAGCGCGGCGAGCGGCGCAGCGTCGGCGGGCCGGAACAGGCGGGAGACGAAAGGAATCGGATCGGTCATGCGTTCGCGATGTTGTCCACGACCCTGGAGTAGACTGGCCGACGTTCGACGTGTTCCCTCAACCACTGGAGGCATGCGATGGCAGCAAAGAAGATTCTGTTCCTGACGGGCGACTTCGCCGAGGATTACGAAACGATGGTGCCGTTCCAGGCACTACAGGCAGTCGGCCATATCGTCGATGCCGTCTGTCCCGGCAAGCGCGCGGGCGAGCGCATAAAAACGGCGATTCACGATTTCGAAGGCGACCAGACGTACACCGAAAAGCCCGGCCATTACTTCACGCTCAACGCAAGCTTCGATGAGATCGACCCGTCGCAATACGACGCGCTCGCGATCGCCGGCGGCCGCGCGCCGGAGTACCTGCGACTCAACGCGAAAGTGATCGACGTCGTACGCCAGTTCGCCGAAAGCAACAAACCAATCGCCGCGATCTGCCACGCCGCGCAACTGCTCGCCGCCGCCGACGTCATCCGCGGCAAGCGCATTTCGGCTTATCCCGCGTGCGCGCCCGAGGTGAAGATGGCGGGCGGCGACTACGCGGATATCCCCGTCGACGCGGCCGTCACCGACGGCAACTTCGTCACGGCGCCCGCGTGGCCCGCGCATCCCGAATGGCTGCGGCAGTTCCTCGTGGTGCTCGGCACGCGTATCGAACTTTGATCCGCGTCAAGGCCGGGCATGCGTCCGGCCTGTCGATCGGGCGCGCATGCGCGTTGTCTATCCTGTTTGAGAGTTCTCCGATTTCCGTGACCGGTACCGCCACCTAGAGTTGCAGGTTAACTTTGGAAGGCACCATCATGGATCTCACAAACTGGGTGATTATTCTCGCTGTCGCGCTGATCTCGCTAACCTTCTTCTGCTCGCGCGCGCCGGCCCACTGGTCGATCGAAAACCGCGCGCGGCGCTTCACCGGCACGCGGCTGCTCGCTCAGGCTGTGCTGTCGTTCTGGACCGCGCTTCTCATCCTCACGCGCGGGCTGTTCGCGCTAGGTTCACGCGCCGTTCACGTCGCGCCCACGGTCGTCCTGACGGGCGCGCTGCTGCTGATCATCGCGAGCGGCTACTGGTCAATCCGCGGCCGCAGAATGCTCAAGCCACGCCGTCTGTTCTCCGCCTCCTGAGCGCTTTGCGGGCACGCTACGCGCTATCGCGCGTCCGCCCGCAACGCCTGTCCATCGCCCGTTGTCGCGGTATCGTGCTCTTCGTCGCGCGACGGCGCGGCGGCATCCGGCAGCGACACGTAAAACGTCGTTCCCACACCCTCCGTCGATTCCGCCCACACGCGTCCGCCGTGCCGCTCCACCATGCGCCGCACCAGCGCCAGACCGATCCCCTCGCCCGCCGCAACGTTGCCGTGCAGCCGTTGGAACGCGCTGAACAGGCGCGGCATCGCGATTTCCGGAATACCCAAGCCGTTGTCCTTCACATAAAAGATGCGCAGCGTCTGCACGCCGGGCGGCGTAGGCGCCGTGCCGATTTCGACGACGCCCGAGCGCTCCGGGCTCAGATAGTTGATCGCGTTGCCGATCAGGTTCGCGAAGATCTGTTCGAGCGCTGTCGGATCGCCCCATACGGGCGGCAGCGCCTGCACGATGACGCGCGCGCGATGATCGCGAATCGTGGCCTGCATCGCGTCGATCACGCGTTGCACGATGTCGCGCACTTCGACCTGTTGACGCCGGTACTCCACGCGACCCACGCGCGATAGCCGCAGCAGCGCGTCGATGATGTGCGACGCGCGCAGCACGGCCGTCTGCAGGAAATGCAGCGCCTCACCGATGTCCTCGTCGATCAGCCGCTCGACATGCTCGCGCTGATGCGTCGACAGCGACGACTGACGCAGGGCTTCGCGCAGATCGTCGCACGCATGGTTCAGCTCCTTCGAGAAACCCTGCAGATTGACGAGGGGCGCACGCAGATCGTGCGACACGCTATAGATAAACGTCTCGTTGTCCTGGGTTTGCTGGCGCAGCGTTTCGTTGGTCTGCGCGAGTTCGGCGGCGTGGCGGCCCAGATCGGACTGGAAGCGCGCCTGCTGGCGCTCCGCTTCGAGCAGCTTGCGGCTCGTCATATGCAGCGTCAGATCGAGCCGCGCGATTTCATCGTTGCCGGGCGTGAGCGGCGCCAGCGGCTCGTTGCTGGCGAGCCGGCTGGCGTTGTCCGACAGCAACGCGAGCCGGCCGCGCACCCCGCGCGCGAACACCCAGAACGCGATCGCGACGAACACCAGCGAGCCAAGCACGGCCGCGACGATCAGCGACTGCTGCCGCTCCCGCGCCGCCGCGGCCTCGGCCGAGCGCACCGAATCGAGCTGCCGCTCCTGCGCCTGGAACGCCGCGATCTGCGCGCGAAAGCCGTCGAGCACGTCGGTTCCGGCGAGGTCGCGAAAACGCTGCAGCACGTCGCGCCGGCGCCCCGAACGGATCAGGTCCTGCACGCGGTCCGACCATTGCCGGTACATCTGCACGGCCTGGCGGATCTGCGCGGCGCGCTCGACTTGCACGGGATTGTCGGCGACCAGCTCGGCGAGCCGGTCGATGCGCCGGTCGACGTCCATCCAGAACGCCACGGGCGTGGAGGTATCGCGTGTGCCGCTGACGACGGCGCCGCGCAACCGCACCGATTCGAGCAGCACGGGCGCGAGAATGCTGGCGGTCTGACGCAGCACATCCTCGCTGTGCATGCTCCAGTGCTCGGCCTGTTCGGCATCCGACTGCGCCTTCATGAGGCCCGACAGCAATGCCAGTTCGAAGACGGCGGGGATCGCAATCAGGAGCAGGCCTTTGGTCGTCAGTCTCATGCGGGCGCCGGGAGAGTCGGAAGCCGGCGGGTCGCGCCGGGGACGGCACATTATGTCGGCGATTGCAGTCCGTGACAAAGCGCGGCGCGGCGGGCGCGTCGCCAATCTGGTGCAGGAGCGAGTGAGTCCCATGCGCCCGGCGCAGCGCACTTTCGGGCTGCGTTCCGTTGCGCTCGTTCGCCAATCACCGCGTTATGAATTCGAAGGGAAATATTAAGCAAATCATAGGAATATGCCCGTTTTTGGGATACGCAAATGCCCCAATTCCGCACTCATGCACATTCTCGGTGCTGATATAGCGGACATGCGTTGCGCGAACTAACGAACCGGAAGACCATCGAGCCGCGCCAGCCCATTCCAGTGCAGACCCGCACCGACAACACGCGTTCTCGCATCTATTTGGCCCACTTCTTGCATTCGATGCCCGCTTTTTGCGCATCGCAGGAATCAAACGGATGGACAGTCTGAAAACCGGTACCGATACCCTCTTTCTTCTGCTCGGCGCGGCGATGGTGCTCGCGATGCACGCGGGCTTCGCGTTCCTCGAGCTGGGCACGGTCCGTAAGAAAAATCAGGTCAACGCGCTGGTGAAGATTCTGGTCGACTTTTCGGTATCGACGATCGCGTATTTCTTCATCGGCTACACGATCGCCTACGGCGTCCAGTTCTACGGCAGCGCCGAAACGCTCGCCGCGCACAACGGCTATGCACTGGTACGCTTCTTCTTCCTGCTGACATTCGCAGCCGCGATTCCCGCGATCGTGTCGGGCGGCATCGCCGAGCGCTCGAAATTCAACCCGCAGCTGTTCGCGACCTTCGTGCTGGTCGGTTTCATCTACCCGTTCTTCGAGGGGATCGTCTGGAACGGCCACTTCGGCATCCAGACATGGCTCACGCAGACGCTCGGCGCACCCTTCCATGATTTCGCGGGCTCCGTGGTCGTACACGCGTTCGGCGGCTGGGTTGCGCTGCCCGCCGTGATGCTGCTCGGCGCGCGCCACGGCCGCTATACGCGCGACGGCCGCATCGCCGCGCACCCGCCGTCGAATATTCCGTTTCTCGCGCTCGGCGCGTGGGTGCTGGCCGTCGGCTGGTTCGGCTTCAACGTGATGAGCGCGCAGACGATCGACAAGATCAGCGGCCTCGTCGCCGTCAACTCGCTGATGGCGATGGTCGGCGGCACGCTGACCGCGTGGCTCGCGGGCCGCAACGACCCGGGCTTCACGTATAACGGCCCGCTCGCGGGACTGGTGGCCGTGTGCGCCGGCTCGGACGTGATGCATCCGCTCGGCGCGCTGATGACGGGCGCCGTCGCGGGCGTGCTGTTCGTCTATATGTTCACGATCGTGCAGAACCGCTGGCGCATCGACGACGTGCTCGGCGTGTGGCCGCTGCACGGCCTGTGCGGCGCATGGGGCGGCATCGCGGCGGGGATTTTCGGCCTGCACGCGCTGGGCGGGCTGGGCGGCGTCTCATTCGCGGCACAGGTGATCGGCACGCTCGGCGGCGTCGTGTTCGCGACGCTCGGCGGCACGATCGTCTACGGCGCGATCCGGATGACGGTCGGGCTGCGCATCGACCAGGAAAACGAGTTCAACGGCGCCGACCTGTCGATCCACAAGATCACGTCGACGCCTGAGCGCGAGACAGTCGGCTGACGCGATCTGGCGCACCTCTGCAAGCCCGCCGCGTCTGGTGTAACCTCGCGTTTCGAAGGTCGGGACATGCCGTTGGGCGCGCCGCCGATCCTTCATACAAACGCGCGCGCCGATGTTAGACTTGCGCGCGCCGGAGATGGCATTCTCCTAAACCGCCCTCGTGGCTGATGATGCCTGCTTCGCCCGGATCTGCGGACGTTGCAGCGTCACGCCTCGCCGCAGCCCGGTTCGTCGATGTTCGGCTTTCCAGGTTTGCTCATGTATCTGTCCATTCTTGCCGTCGGTATCGGTGGCGCACTCGGTTCGCTGTTTCGCTGGTTTCTCGGTCTGCGCCTCAACGCGCTGTTTCCGGCGCTGCCGCTCGGCACGCTCGCGTCGAATGTGATCGCGGGTTACATCATTGGCGTGGCCGTCGCGTACTTCGGGCGCAACCCGCAGATCGCGCCCGAGTGGCGCCTCTTCATCATCACAGGCCTGATGGGTGGCCTGTCGACGTTCTCCACGTTCTCCGCCGAAGTCGTCCAGCATCTGCAGCAAGGCCGCCTAAACTGGGCCGCCGGGGAGATTGCGATTCACGTGGCGGCGTCGGTCATCATGACCGTGCTCGGCATCGCGACGGTCGCCGTCGTCTCGCGCTGAACGGCACGCGCTGATTGGCCCTCGCGCGCCACGCGACGCGCTCGCCACGATGATGACTGACACCCGCCGTTCATCAAAAGATCATCGCTGAACGCTGCCGCGTGTGCGTCGCGTGGCTGTATCATCGACGTCATATGTGGCGGGCATCGTGACAACCGGTCACGCACGCACCGCCGCCGAACGCGCGACGAGCCTCGCATCGTCGCATCGTCGCCAAAAAAGGGCTTGGGCCGAACGGCGCGCGCAGCGCCCGCCTCGCGCGCATCCCATGCAAGCCAGCCGGGGACCTCTTGAAGTACAGATATCTTTCGCGTCGTTCGTTGCTTCCGCTGCGGCGTAGCGCAGAGGAGTTGTCGTTTGCGTTTTCGGAGCTGCTCGCGCAGCCGCTGAGCCGGCCCGAAGCGGCCGCGCGTTTCGAAACCCTGTGGAACGAAGTCAACCACGCCGCGCAGTCATGCGACGACAGCGACGCCGCCTTCACGTACATCGCGTTGCTGCACAGCATGGACCAGCGCTGGCGGTTCCTGAGATCGATGAACTAGCGGGCCAACGACCGTGTCCTCCGATCCGTCCGACAACGAGCAGACCAACGCGGCAGCGCGGCCACCCCGCTGCGCCGACGAAATCGAAAAGGACTTTCTGGATCTGCTGATGTCGGGCATTCCGCCCGACGTCGCGCACGACAAGTTCGAGCGCCTGTGGGATGAGACGAACGCCCTCGCCGCATCGTCGATGATGACGGCGCGAGCGCTTCCGTATATCGCGCTGCTCAAGCGCATGCATACGGCGTTCGCGGAGCGCTATCCGCGCTGAACGGCTGAACGCGGATGGCTCTCTGGCAACCCGGCGGCACGCGCGGCCGCCGCGCCAGCTTACGACTTCGCGGGACGCCCCGTCTTGACCGCTTCGAGTTCCTGCACGGCCGCGATCAGCCGCTTGGCGGGCGACACGGCAAGCAGATTCAGACCCGCGCGCAGCAATTCGCTCTTCTTCACGGAAAGGCCCGCGTCGAGACAACGCTGCTTGAGTTCGGCGATCTTCGCGTAGTCGGATTTCGGCATCGTGAAGCTGTCGCGGACGACTTTTTCCTTCTCTTTCTTCACGCGCGCCTTTTTCTCGGCGGCGGTGGCGGGTGCCGATGCGGTCTTCGCGGTCTTGACGGCCTTGGCTTCCTTAGGCGCCTTCGCAGGCTTCGCGTTCGCGGCAGGGCTCGCGTTGCTGGCGGGCTTCACTGCCTTTTCCGTCTTTGCGCTCTTCGCCGCTTTCACAGTGCCCGCCGCGCTCGTGGCGCTCGCTGTCTTCGTGGCTTTGGCGGTCTTCGGGCTTGCGCTTGCTGCTTCCGGCACGCTCACGGGTGCCTGCTCGACCGTCGCTGCTTTCTTCGCTTCCGAAGTCTGCGAAGCCTTTGCTGCAGGCTTTTTCGTTTCGGTAGCCGGTTCCTTCGCGCTCTTCGGGAAGTGGAAGGCCTTCTTGGTGGGTTCCTTGGTTCGTGGCGTGCTCATCGTGTTTCCTCGTTAACGGTATAAACAGTATATACGGTTTATCGGACAGTGCTGCTCGCCATCAGGTGATGTGTAGAAGACAGCGCCCGCTACGCTTCGCGTAACAGTCGCACCGCCTCGCGCCGGCATGCCTTGCGACGCTCTTTCAGAAACACGAGCGCCGCGTGCGCCTCGGTTTCGTCGGCGAACAGACTGGTGTTTTCGCGCAACAACGCAATGCTTGCCGTCACGTCGTTGAGTTCGCCGAAGCACTGCTGCAGCTTCTTGAGACGCTTCAACGTCTGGTCCTGGCCGACGTCATCGAGCACGGGCCCGAAAAGCTCGATCAGATAACGAACCTTCTTGCCCGCCTTGCGCACGTCGTGGAGCAGATCGTAGTCGGCGCGTTTCGCGCGGGACGCCGTGCGCATCCGCTTTCGCAACGACTTTTCGGCGGCACGCACGCGCTTTGCCGCGAACTTCTGCAATGCGTGCCTTTCGGGCGCCGTGTTCAATGCCTTCGATGTGCTTGCGAGCGCGCCATGCAGCACGTTGCGTATGTCCGCGTTGACGAGCGTCTCGCGGCTCGCGGCCAGCGCGCGCTCGCGCGCTTCGCGCAGACAGGCTGGCGTGACGCAGGTCGCGCCCTCTTCGCCATTTTCGTTCGTTTCGTTCTTCTCGCCCGCCAGCAGTTCCAGCAGGATGTCCCAGTCGCGCGTCTTACCGGCGGCATCGGCGAGGAAGCGGTACAGCGCGCGCTGCCGCGTGTTTTCCTGCCTGTCGAGCAGCGGACCATACGCCCACCACAACGAGCGCAAGCGCCGCAGCGCAACGCGCAGCTGATGCAGGGATTCCGGCGAAGCGTCGGCGTGAATGGATGCGTTGTGCGAAAGCGCTTCGTCGACGAGCGGCGCTGCGAGCGCGGCGAACGTCGACTCCGCTTGCGCTTCGCCGCCGGAATCGGCGACGTCATGCGCGCGATCGTCGTGTTTCATGGGGCCTCGTATCGGGAGCGACAACAAGATGCCTTGTGATGCATCGACCGATGCAGCAGACATCATACGCTTTCCCGATCGCGCCAAAATCGCGACTTCTGATGCTGCGTCTATCTGTCCTGCGGCAGGTTGCGTATGGCGAACGTCGGCAGATCCATCACGAGACAGAAGCCCCGGCCTGGCGCGAGCACGCAGTCGATTGGAACCGCCGCGCCCGCGTCGCGCGGCGGCTTGCGTCGCAACGCGACGACGCCCTGAATCCAGCGCTGGAATGCGGATAACGGCCATCCGTATAACGCGACGTCCGCCACCGCCACTTCCACGTTTTCCTCCTGCAGCCAGCCGCCAATGTAGTTGCCCGCGCGTAGTTGCAACCGCGGCAACGGCGTCGTCTGCGAAACGTTCGCAACATCGTCATGGCCGCTACCGCTAGCCATGCTCTCGCCGGAAGCGAGATAGATGAAATAGTGCGGCGCTAGTATCCGTGCGCGGGCGACGATATCAAGCGCGCCGCCTTCGACGCGACGCTCGGGCAATACGAACTCGTGCGCATCGGGCGCCGTGTGCGCGCGCATGTCTGTCAGCTTGACGCGTAGTGCTTGAATTTTTTGCCTGCAGGCATTCGTCCAGCGCTGTTCGGCATCGTCGAAATCGAGTTCGAGCGTGCAGAGGTCGCCCGGATGCACGGCCTTCGCATCCGCAAGCGCGCGCCGCGCCGCGACGATCGCCTTCGGCGCACTCAGCGAGATGTACCGCGACAGCTCGCGGCCCACATCGTCGACATCGATCCGGTATTCGAGCAGGCACCAGCGCAACGTCGGATCATGCATGGCCGCGTCGGCGCGCACGACACGTCCGCCGAGCGCCATCGTCGCGTACAGATATTCGACTGTCTTGCGCGTCGTTGGTGCTGGCTGTTGACGTGGTGCGGTGAGATTCAGGGCGTCCATGTTCCGCATAGCCGCGCGCCGGTTCAATCGACGCACGCTGATAACCAGTACAGCTAAAACTACGCCACGTGTCGGGCGCCTCGCTCGCCGACCAACATGCACACGAACGCCACGCCCCTCGCGCGCCGCCCGAACGGACAGGCACGCGGGATGCGCTATGCATCCCGTGGACTTCCAAAGGAGGAAATCATGACCATACTTGACCCGAAAATGAACCCGGCCCGTGGGGGCGCAGGCATCGTCGGCGGTGGCGTGGGCGAAGGTCCGGGGCCTGAAGTGATGGCTGCGGCAACGCTGGATGGCAACAAGGTCGTCTCGTCGGACGGCGAACATGTAGGCAAGATTTCGGACATCATGCTCGACGTGCGCAGCGGACGTGTCGCTTATGCAGTGCTGTCGGAGGGCGGTTTCCTCGGCATGGGCAGCAATCTGCACGCGATCCCCTGGAGCGCGCTGACGCTCGATACCGACGAGAAGGTATTCCGCGTCGATATCACCGCGCAGCGGATCAAGGACGAACCGGGCTTCGACAAGGATCATTGGCCGTCGATGGCCGACGAAACCTGGGGTACGCAGATGCATCAGTACTACAACCGCGATCCGTACTGGACGACGACGTCGGTGGATCCTGTCGCGGTGCGGGATCGGGGGCTTTGATCCGGCTTTGACTTTTGGCTTCGGCCCAGCGTTCGCCCGTCATACAGTCGTCGGGCGAATCGCTGAGTCTTCTTTCCGTTGCCGTCGCGGCGGCCGTCCAGCAGGACGGCCGCCGCTTACTTTCATGAATGCACAACGTTGGATCTAAAACGGCACTCCGACATCAGCGCATGCGGAGTGTTCGCCCGCATCCAACATCGAAGCGTCCCGCCGTCCACTCAGATCGAGACGTACAACCGCCCGAAGCCCCGCCGGGGCTCGTTGAAGCGAGGCAGCCATCACCGTCGGCACGGTCATTGCACTTGTTGGCTATGTCAAACAGGAGCAGGACATGATGCGCCATTATCCGGATGCAGCCGAACCGAGGTCGATTCGCACAACGACCATCGTCGCCATCGCCGCGCTAGCCCTTATCGCCGCTTGCGGAACTGGGATTGCGGCACTTCTCGGGCTTCTGCCCGAATCGGAAAACGTCGCGGCCACGGTGACCACGATCCCGCTGGTCGATATCTGGCGAAATGAGCCGAGCGCCCCCATCCGGTCGCAGTCCGAAAACCGGGATTCGGGAATGTCCGTGGAGTAGTCACCGGCACGGTTGACGCGAGTCGCATCGACCGTTTCGTTCCCAGCACATCCCCGCTTCACGAGATATTTCCCCTTCCGCCTCTTCCCTTCCAGTCGCAAAACGCACAGCGAGCCGACGGAAATCGATCCGACGAAAACTTGCTACGGTTCTCCGACGGCCCCGTTAAAGCGGACCTGGTTACGGGTGAAAAACACAAAACGAAAGCACAAAAAAAAGGCGCCATGTTTCCATGGCGCCTTCAAAAAGTTCTAGCCATTCCGAGGGCCGTGCTAGAACCTGAGAGACGGTACTGAAAAACTGCCTGGAAAGCGGCGCCGCGGCGGCTGCATCAACTTATGACGCGCGCGCGATTACTGCACGCTTTCGAAATATAGTTCCATTTTTTATGGTAATGCTGACTAAGTCAAGCAAAATTTAATCGCCTCGGACTGCTCAAAAATTACATTCCTATACAATGAATCGTCGTAGGAAAAAGGGACTTAGGCCTTTACTGAGAGAGGGCCTGGGGCGCTTCAAAGGAAGCTGTATCCTGGAGCGTGTTCCACAATATTGAAATAACGTTTCATAAAAACCACATGAACCAGTCATCGACGCGTCCGGCCGTCATGGATTCCGCGAAGGAAAAAGACGGTTCCGGCGACGAGGTCACCGCGCTCGCGCGCGGCCTGACGGTACTCCGACGGGTCGCGGCCGCCGACGCCCCGCTGTCCAACCGCGAACTTACCGAATTGACGGGCATTCCAAAACCGACCGTCTCCCGGATCACCGCAACCCTTGTGAGCGCAGGCTTTCTGTTTCGTCTGCCCGACAGCGAGCGGTTCGTGCTCACGTCATCGGTGCTGGAGCTGAGCAACGGCTTTCTGCGCAACTTCGACATCCGCGCCCGCTCGCGGCCGTTTCTGATCGAACTGGCCGAGCGGACCTCGCTGTCCGTGCATCTCGCCGTGCGCGACCGCCTCGAAATGGTCGTCATCGATGCGATCAAGCCGCGCTCCGCCGTGCTGGTGTCGCGCCTCGACGTCGGCTCGCGGATGGACCTGAGCCGTACCGCCGTCGGCCGCGCGTATCTGGCGGCGCTCACCGACACGGACCGCGAAAAGCTGCTGATCGGCTTGCAGGCCGCGGCGGGCGACGACTGGGGAAACATCAGCGCCCGGCTCGACGCGGCGCTGCGCGAAACGAACGCGCAAGGCTTCGCGATCGCGACGGGTGAATGGCACGAAGGGCTCAACGCGATTGCAGCCGGCTTCATCGGGCCTTCGGGCGAACGTTACGCGGTCAACTGCGGCGGCTCCGCGCATCAGTGCCCGCGCGACTGGCTCGTTTCGCGCGCAGCGCCCGCGCTGCTCGAGACGATCGACCGGATCGTTCACGAGATCGGCGGCACGCCGGGGCGCCGGCTCGACGCCTGAGCACGGCGAGCGGCAGCCGCGCGCCGCAGCGACAAGCCGATGAGAAACCCGACATCCCGCTGACGCACGCCTTTCGACCGCGCGAAAACTGTGTAACGGTCGTAATCCGCCGAAAAATACGCCGCTGGACTGTAACTCGGCCCGGGACGTAGCATCATGCTTTCCCGCGCGCCCGGGGAAGCCGCCACAGTCTCCCGCGCGCCCCGCCAGCGCATGCGCATCGGCAACGCGGGCGGGAACGCGCCCGGCAACGGACGCAGCGGCGGACACCAGCACGGCCAACAGGGAGGAGCCGTCAGTCATGCCGATAACGTGTCTGGCCGCGAAGCGCGGCCGCCGTCACGTCACGGTCATCGCGATGAATCACGCATCAATTAGCATCGCGCCGGCATGCGCGATCAACACGAAGCGGCGCCCGGCGAAACACGGCCGCGCACATCGCGCGTTACACCAGCACGTTTGCCCCATTAAGCCAGCCACCTGATCGAACGATGGACGAACAAAAAAAGCAGCCTGAACCTTCACGCAACGCCGCCCCCGCCAGCCCGCCTCCCGGGCGCGATCCCGGGCCTGGGCCTGGCGCCGTCAAGCGGCATCGCGGCCGCACGATCGCGCTGATCGTCGCCGTCGTGGTGATCGCGGGCATCGTGCTGGTGCGCTGGCATCCGTGGAACAAGACCGCTGACGGCGCGAGCGCGGCAGCGGGCGCCAGCGGCGCACAGGCGGGACGTGCCAGCGGCGGCGGCCGCCGCGGTGGCGCGGGCGGCGCGAACCAGCCGCAACCCGTTCACGTGGCGACCGTGAAACAAGGCGAAATGCCCGTCGTGCTGAATGCGCTCGGCACCGTCACGCCGCTCGCGAACGTCACCGTGCGCACGCAGTTGACGGGCACGCTGCAGACGGTCGCATTCCAGGAAGGTCAGATGGTCAAGAAAGGCGATCTGCTCGCACAGGTCGACCCGCGTCCGTATCAGATCAGTCTCGCGAATGCTGAAGGCACGCTCGCGAAGGACACGGCGCTTCTGCAAACCGCCCGTCTCGACCTGAAGCGCTATCAGACGCTGCTGTCGCAAGACTCGATCGCGAGCCAGCAGGTGGACACGCAGGCGTCGCTCGTCAAGCAGTACGAAGGCCAGGTAAAAGCGGATCAGGCGAACATCGACACCTTCAAGCTCGATCTCACCTACGCGCGCATCACGGCGCCCGTCTCGGGCCGCGTCGGCCTGCGCCAGGTCGACGCCGGCAACTACGTGACGCCGGGCGACACGAACGGCGTCGTCGTGATTACGCAGTTGCAGCCGATCAGCGTGATCTTCACGACCTCCGAAGACAACCTGCCCGCCATTCTCAAAGGCATGCGCGCGAACCAGAAGATGTCGGTGACGGCGTACGACCGCAGCAATACGACCTCGCTCGAAGCGGGCTATCTGGAAACCATCGACAACCAGATCGACACCACCACGGGCACCGTGAAGCTGCGCGCGACCTTCCAGAACAACGAAGGCCTGCTGTTCCCCAACCAGTTCGTCAACACGCGCCTGCTCGTGAACGTCGTGAAGGATGCCGTGATCGTGCCGACTTCGGCCGTGCTGAACGGCTCGATGGGCGCGTTCGTGTACGTCGCGAAACCCGATAACACGGTAACGGTGCGTCAGGTGAAGGTCGGCCCCGTCGATGGCGAGCGCACCAGCATCGCGTCGGGCCTGCAGGTCGGCGAGCGCGTCGTGATCGACGGCTCGGACCGGCTGAAGGAAGGCGCGAAGATCACCATTCCCGCCGATCGTCCGCGTGGCGCTTCGGGGGCTTCGGGCGCATCGGCGGCCCATGCGGCTTCGGGCGCATCGGGTGCCGCGGGTGCGATGGGTGCCTCTGGCGCGCACCGTCACCGGCACGCGTCGCAGACGTCGGCGGAATAAGGCACGGCTGATACCGCATGAATCCATCCCGCGCCTTTATCCTCCGCCCGGTCGGCACCGCCCTGCTGATGGCGGCGATCATGCTGGTCGGGCTCGTCGCACTGCGTTTTCTGCCGCTGTCCGCGCTGCCCGAAGTCGACTACCCGACCATCCAGGTGCAGACGTTTTATCCGGGCGCGAGCCCGGATGTGATGACGTCGTCGGTGACGGCGCCGCTCGAACGCCAGTTCGGGCAGATGCCGTCGCTGAACCAGATGTCGTCGCAAAGCTCGGCCGGCTCGTCGATCATCACGCTGCAGTTCAGCCTCGACCTGCCCCTCGACGTCGCCGAGCAGGAAGTGCAGGCGGCCATCAACGCGGCGGGCAACCTGCTGCCGTCCGACCTGCCCGCGCCGCCCATCTACGCGAAGGTCAATCCCGCCGACGCGCCGATCATCACGCTCGCGATCACCTCGAAGACGCTGCCGCTCACGCAGATCCAGGACATCGCCGACACGCGCCTCGCGCAGAAGATCTCGCAGGTCGCGGGCGTCGGCCTCGTGAGCCTGTCGGGCGGCCAGCGTCCCGCCGTGCGCATCCAGGCCAATCCGCGCGCGCTCGCTTCGTACGGGCTGAATCTCGACGATCTGCGCACCACGATCTCGAACCTCAACGTCAACACGCCCAAGGGCAACTTCGACGGCCCGTCGCGCTCATACACGATCAACGCGAACGATCAGCTGACGGACGCCGACGCGTACAAGAGCGCAGTCGTCGCGTACAAGAACGGCCGCCCGGTGATGCTGACGGACGTCGCGACCATCGTGGCCGGCGCGGAGAACACGAAGCTCGGCGCATGGGTCGACAATACGCCCGCGATCATCCTGAACGTGCAGCGCCAGCCGGGCGCGAACGTGATCCAGGTAGTGGACAGCATCAAGAAGCTGTTGCCCACGCTGCAGCAGTCGCTGCCCGCCGCGCTCGACGTGCAGGTCGTCACCGACCGCACCACGACGATCCGTGCGTCCGTGCGCGACGTGCAGTTCGAACTGATGATGTCGGTCGTGCTCGTCGTGCTGGTCATGTATCTGTTCCTCGCGAACATCTACGCGACCATCATCCCGAGCCTGTCGGTGCCGCTCTCGCTGATCGGCACGCTCGCCGTGATGTACCTGTGCGGCTTCTCGCTGGACAATTTATCGCTGATGGCATTGACGATCGCGACCGGCTTCGTGGTCGACGACGCGATCGTGATGATCGAGAACATCGCGCGCTACGTCGAAGAAGGCGAAACGCCGTTAGAGGCCGCGCTGAAAGGCTCAAAGCAGATCGGCTTCACGATCATTTCGCTGACGGTCTCGCTGATCGCGGTGCTGATTCCCCTGCTCTTCATGGGCGACGTGGTCGGCCGGCTGTTCCATGAGTTCGCGATCACGCTCGCGGTGACCATCGTGATCTCGGCCATCGTGTCGCTCACATTGGTGCCGATGATGTGCGCGAAGCTGTTGCGCCACACGCCGCCGAAGGAAAGCCACCGCTTCGAAGCGCGCGCGCACGCGGCCATCGACTGGGTGATCGCACGTTATGCCGTCGCGCTCGAATGGGTGCTCAACCGTCAGCGCTCGACGCTCGTCGTCGCCGTGCTCACGCTCGTGCTGACGGGCGTGCTGTACGTCTACATTCCAAAGGGCTTCTTCCCGGTACAGGACACGGGCGTGATCCAGGCGATCACGCAGGCGTCGCAGTCGGTGTCGTATGCGTCGATGGCCGAGCGCCAGCAGCAGCTCGCCGCGGAAATCCTGAAGAATCCGAATGTCGAAAGCCTGACCTCGTTCATCGGTGTAGACGGCAGCAATATCACGCTGAACAGCGGCCGCATGCTGATCAATCTGAAGCCACGCGACGATCGCGACGCGACCGCCAGCCAGGTGATCCGCCAGTTGCAGCAGGACACGTCGCACATTCCCGGCGCGACGCTCTACATGCAGCCGGTGCAGGATCTGACCATCGATTCGACCGTCAGCCCGACGCAGTACCAGTTCATGCTGACCGATCCGAATATCGACGAATTCGCGACCTGGGTGCCGAAGCTAATGGAGCGCCTCGCGCAGTCGCCTGAAATCGTCGACGTCGCGACCGACCTTCAGAACAACGGCCAGTCGGTGTATGTCGAGATCGACCGCGCGTCGGCGGCCCGCTACGGCATCACGCCCGCCACCGTCGACAACGCGCTCTACGACGCATTCGGCCAGCGCATCATCTCGACGATCTTCACGCAGTCGAACCAGTACCGCGTGATTCTCGAAGCACAGCCGACCATGCAGCACTACACGGAGTCGCTGAACTCGATCTATCTGCCGTCGTCGACGTCGTCGGGCGGACAGGTGCCGCTCAACTCGATTGCGAGCTTCCACGAAAGGCCTGCGCCGCTGCTCGTCACGCACCTGAGCCAGTTCCCGGCCACGACCGTCTCGTTCAATCTCGCGCCGGGCGCGTCGCTCGGCGCGGCCGTGAAGGCGATCCAGCAGGCGGAAAAGGACATCGGCTTGCCCGCTTCGTTCCAGACGCGCTTCCAGGGCGCGGCCCTCGCGTTCCAGGCGTCGCTGTCGAATGAACTGTTCCTGATCCTCGCCGCCATCGTCACGATGTACATCGTGCTCGGCGTGCTGTACGAGAGCTTCGTACACCCGATCACGATTCTTTCGACGTTGCCGTCGGCGGGCGTCGGCGCGCTGCTTGCGCTGCTCGTCACGGGCCACGATCTCGACATCATCGGCATCATCGGCATCGTGCTGCTGATCGGCATCGTGAAGAAGAACGCGATCATGATGATCGACTTCGCGCTCGAAGCCGAGCGCGAACACGGCAAGTCGCCGCGCGAAGCGATCTATCAGGCGTGTCTCTTGCGCTTCCGCCCTATCCTGATGACGACGATGGCGGCGCTGCTCGGCGCGCTGCCGCTGATGCTCGGCACGGGCGCGGGTTCGGAATTGCGCCGTCCGCTCGGTATCGCGATTGCGGGCGGCCTGATCGTCAGCCAGCTGCTGACGCTCTTCACGACGCCCGTGATCTATCTCGGCTTCGATTCGATTGCGCGGCGCCTGCGCGCGCGCTTTCATCGTGAAGGTCATGGCGAAGGTCCGACCCGGCCTCCCGTCACCGACGCCGACGCCTGAATGAAGAGGCCGAACCGATGAACCTGTCGCGTCCCTTCATTCAACGCCCGGTCGCCACCACGCTGCTCGCGATCGGCATTGCGCTGGCGGGCCTCTTCGCATTCGCGAAGCTGCCCGTCGCGCCCTTGCCGCAGGTCGATTTCCCGACCATCTCGATTCAGGCGAGCCTGCCAGGCGCGAGCCCCGAGACGGTCGCGACCAGCGTGGCCAGCCCGCTCGAACGGCATCTCGGCACGATTGCCGACGTCACGGAGATGACCTCGTCGAGCTCGGTCGGCTCGGCGCGCATCACGATGCAGTTCGGCCTGAACCGCAACATCGACGGCGCCGCGCGCGACGTGCAGGCGGCCATCAACGCGGCGCGCGCCGACCTGCCCGCGAGCCTGCGCTCGAATCCGACGTACCACAAGGTCAATCCCGCCGACGCGCCGATCCTGATTCTCGCGCTCACGTCGAAGACGATGACGGCGGGCCAGTTGTACGATTCGGCGGCGACCGTGCTGCAGCAGTCGCTGTCGCAGGTGGACGGCGTCGGCGAAGTCGACGTGAGCGGCTCGGCGAACCCGGCCGTGCGCGTCGAACTGGAGCCGCAGGCACTCTTTCACTACGGCATCGGTCTAGAAGACGTGCGCGCGGCGCTGGCGTCGGCGAATGCGAACAGCCCGAAGGGCTCGATCGAGTTCGGCCCGAACCACGTGCAGCTCTACACGAACGACCAGGCGAAGAAGGCCTCGCAATACAAAGATCTCGTGATCGCGTATCGCGACGGCGCCGCCGTGCATCTGTCCGATGTCTCCGAAGTCGTCGATTCCGTCGAAGACCTGCGCAACCTCGGTCTGATGAACAACGAGCGCTCGGTGTTGGTGATTCTTTACCGGCAGCCGGGCGCGAACATCATCGAGACGATCGACCGCGTGAAGGCGATGATTCCGCAACTCAAGGCGTCGCTGCCCGCCGCTGTCGAAGTCACGCCGACGGCCGACCGCTCCACCACCATCCGCGCCTCGCTGAAAGACACGCAGTTCACGCTGATGATCGCGGTGGCGCTCGTCGTGATGGTCGTGTTCCTGTTCCTGCGCAACTGGCGCGCCACGCTAATTCCGAGCGTCGCCGTGCCGATCTCGATCATCGGCACGTTCGCAGCGATGTATCTGCTCGATTTTTCGATCGACAACCTGTCGCTGATGGCGCTGACCATCGCGACGGGCTTCGTGGTCGACGACGCGATCGTCGTGCTGGAGAACATCTCGCGGCATATCGAGAACGGCATGCCGCGCATGAAGGCGGCCTTCGTCGGCGCGCGCGAAGTCGGCTTCACGGTGATGTCGATCAGCATCTCGCTCGTCGCCGTGTTTCTGCCTATTCTGCTGATGGGCGGAATCGTCGGGCGGCTGTTCCGCGAGTTTGCGTTGACGCTGTCGCTGGCGATTGGCGTATCGCTGATCGTGTCGCTCACACTCACGCCGATGATGTGCTCGCGCCTGCTGTCCGAGCCGCACGAAAGGAAAGAGGAAGGCCGTTTCGCACGCTGGCTGGAGCGGGGCTTCGACTGGATGCAGCGCGGCTATGCGCGCACGCTCGGCTGGTCGCTGCTGCATCCGCGCCTGATTCTGCTCGTGCTGATCGCGACGATCGGGCTGAACGTGTATTTGTACATCATCGTGCCGAAGGGATTTTTCCCGCAGCAGGACACGGGACGGCTGGTGGGCGGCATACAGGCGGATCAGTCCACTTCGTTCCAGGCGATGAAGGTAAAGTTCTCCGAGATGATGAAGATCGTCCAGGCGAACCCTGCCGTCGACAGCGTGGTCGGCTTCACGGGCGGACGGCAGACCAACTCGGGCTTCATGTTCGTGTCGCTCAAGTCGAAGAGCGAGCGCAAGATTTCCGCCGATCAGGTGATCCAGCAGTTGCGCGGGCCGCTGTCGGACGTCGCTGGCGCGCGCACGTTCCTGCAGGCGGTGCAGGATATTCGTGTGGGCGGCCGGCAATCGAACGCGCAGTATCAGTTCACGCTGCTATCGGACTCGACTGCCGATCTCTACAAATGGACGCCGCTTCTGACGGAAGCGCTGCAAAAACGGCCCGAACTCACCGACGTCAACTCCGACCAGCAGCAAGGCGGTCTGGAAGCGATGGTGACGATCGACCGGGCGACGGCGGCGCGTCTGAACATCAAGCCCGCGCAGATCGACAACACGCTGTATGACGCGTTCGGCCAGCGCCAGGTCTCGACCATCTACAACCCGCTGAACCAGTATCACGTCGTGATGGAAGTCGCGCCGAAATACTGGCAGAGCCCTGACATGCTCAAGCAGGTGTGGGTCAGCACGTCGGGCGGCAGCGCGAGCGGCTCGCAGTCGACCAATGCGACGGCGGGCACGGTCACGTCGAGTGCTTCGTCGGGCGGCACGGGGGGCACGACGTCATCGAGCGCAGCCGCTGTCGCGGGCGATGCCGCGCGCAATCTGGCGAACAACTCGATTGCGGCGAGCGGCAAGTCGAGCGCATCGACGGGCGCGGCCGTGTCGACGTCGAAGGAAACGATGATTCCGCTTTCCGCGATTGCGAGCTTCGGGCCGGGCAGCACGCCGCTTGCGGTGAACCACCAGAGCCAGTTCGTCGCGT
Organism: Paraburkholderia terrae; assembly: GCF_002902925.1. Taxonomy (GTDB): domain Bacteria; phylum Pseudomonadota; class Gammaproteobacteria; order Burkholderiales; family Burkholderiaceae; genus Paraburkholderia; species Paraburkholderia terrae. The sequence goes on from NZ_CP026111.1 coordinate 2,174,874, forward strand.
CGACGATCTCGTTCAACCTGCCGCCGGGCAAGTCGCTGTCGGAAGTGACGGATATCATCTATCAGACGATGGCTGAGATCGGCATGCCAGGGACGATCCGCGGCAGCTTCCAGGGCACGGCGCAAGCGTTCCAGCAATCGATGTCCGACCAGCCGATCTTGATTCTCGCGGCGCTCGCAGCGGTTTATATCGTGCTTGGGATTTTGTACGAGAGCTATATTCATCCGCTGACCATTCTGTCGACGTTGCCGTCGGCGGGGGTCGGGGCGTTGCTCGCGCTGCTCCTTTTTAATACCGAGTTCAGCATCATTGCGCTGATTGCGGTGATTCTTCTGATTGGCATCGTGAAGAAGAATGCGATCATGATGGTCGATTTTGCGATTGATGCGTCGCGGCAGGGGCTTTCTTCTCGTGATGCGATTGAGCAGGCTTGTCTTTTGCGCTTTCGGCCGATCATGATGACTACTTGCGCTGCGCTGCTTGGCGCGCTGCCGCTCGCGTTTGGGCGCGGTGAGGGGGCGGAGTTGCGTGCTCCGCTTGGTCTCGCTATTGTTGGTGGCTTGATTGTGAGCCAGATGCTCACGCTCTATACGACTCCCGTTGTTTATCTTTATATGGATCGGATTCGGGTTCGGTGGGAAGCCAGGCGGAATCGGGGGGCGGCGGCTTCAGGTGCATGAGTTAGGGTTGGTTTTGTCTGCGACGCTGGGTGGGCTGCTAGTGTTTGCGATGGCATCCGGTTTGGTTTTTTGGGCCTTTGCGCTGGCATCCGCGATTTGCTTTCGTGCTTCACGCGTCGCCCCTGTGCGGGGCGGCACCTACTTTTCTTTGCCGCCGCAAAGAAAAGTAGGCAAAAGAAAGCGGCTCACACCGCCAGCCCGTGTTCCTATCCACGGGCCCCCAACGTCCCCACGCTTCACATGACAGTGCCCTGGTCGGTGCTCGTTCCCAACGCCTCGAATAAACGCCTCACCCACTTCAAACACCCGCACACCTGCTAGCGGCAGCGAATGATATATGCAGCCCAGGTGGCAAACTGTGTGTAGGTTGTCGCGTCGTATAGCTCGGCGCTCTTACAGGGTGGAGCGTTCACTATCGGGTCCGAAGTGAGGCGCGCGAGGCACTACGGCCTACACACAGTTTGCCACCTGGGCGGCGGTGGAATAGCTGGCACGGCATGCTGCAGCGCGGGTGGGTGAAGCGGGTGAGGCGCACTGCAAGAGCGCTGGCAACGAACATGGGTCACGTGGTTGCCGTGTGAAGCATAAGACCCTTTGGGGGCCCTCGGGCAAACACAAGAACTGGCGGTGTTAGCCGCTTTCTTTTGCCTACTTTTCTTTGCGGCGGCAAAGAAAAGTAGGTGCCGCCCCGCACAGGGGCAACGCGTGAAGCACGCTGACGAATCGCGGATGCCAGAGCAACGGCCCAAAAAACCAAACCGGATGCCAGCGCAAACCCATGCGGCCCCACCCAGCGTCGCAGACAAAAAAACACCAAACCTTAAAGCTTCTGCGCCATCGCCAGATCAAAAATCCTGACCCACTGCCGAGCCTCGCGTTCGGACCTAACAGGTAAGCGCCACTCGGGATGCGCCGCATCCTTAACATCGACCTTGACCTGCCAGCGCTCCCCATCCCGCACCGGCTGCGCCCCGCGAAGATCCGCAAAAATATACGAACCCCTCAGACCAGCGACCTGCAAGTCACACAACCGCTTCCCCGCCGCGAGGCGAACCCCGCCCCATTCGCCCTTGAGTTCGTGAGTCCAGTCGCCCTCGCGAATATTCGCCGACACTTCCTTATGCCGACGCCACCACCACGCAAGTGCCGCGAGCACGAGTGCGGCAAACAGGATCGCAACACCCACGGCCACGCCAAGCCCAAAATGCGCTGAGAGCGCATGAAACGCCTGCACGCAGCCATAAATCAACGCAATCAGAGCAATCAGCGCAACGACGATAGGCATGGCAACGTGTCCTGCAATGGCAGCGCGATATCGAAAACGCAAGCAATATAAACAGCAATCAGATGCCGCGCCGCGTAAAAGGAAAACATCGACCGACGCCCGCTCAGGGCTACTTATGCGTTGCAGCCCACTCCTTGAGCGCCTGCATCGTATTCTCGACATGCTTGTCGGGCGACAGGCTCGTGTACTCGTAAATTATCTTGCCATCCGGCGCAATCACATACGACACGCGGTTCGCCATCGATGCATGCATCGGCAGCCCCGCGTCATACGCGTTGATCACCTTCGAGTCGGGATCGGCAGCAACGGGGAATTTGCTGCGGCATTCGCTGACCGAGAACTTCGTCAGCGTGTCGATGTTGTCGTGCGACACACCAATCACGGTCGCGCCGTACTTCTTGTACTCATCCACAGCTTCCGCGAATTCGTGCGCCTCGATCGTGCAGCCCTTCGTGAACGCGGCCGGATAGAAGTACAGCACCACCGGGCCCTTCTTCAACGCATCGGCCAGCGCGTACGTGTACGTCTTGCCGCCTAGCGATGCCTGCGTCGTAAAGTCCGGCGCGCTGTCGCCCGGCTTGAGCGTCGCGGAAGCCGTCAACGCATACAGCGACATACCCGCGCACAGCACAGCCGCCAGTGCGAATGGCACAATCTTCAGCTTCATGTCGAATCCTCGAATCGTAAGCGCACGATGCCCGTGCAACGCCTCGCGACGCTATGCCTTACAACATGAAGCGTCGAGGCTCAACTTGCGCCCTATATTGGACCACGTTTGACAATTGCGCGTCGTCAGCCGGACAAGTCGGAGGCGCACGACGCGCGAGTCAGTCGCCCAGATGCGCGCCAAACCACGCCGCCGCCGACAGATTCAGCTCGGCCAGCACGATCGGCGTGAGTGCGCCGAATTCTTCCAGCGACTGGGCGCTTGCCACGGCAGCCGCATCCTGCGCCTCGCCCGCCGCTTCCGCGATGCTCAGCAGCGCGCCCATCTGCCCCGCCCGCTCGACGATAGCATCGCGAATCAGCGGCGACAGATCGAGCGGATCGAGTGTAGCGTCAGGCGTCGAATCAACGAGCACATGCACAAGCGAGAACACGCCCGTCAGGAACGCGGCGTCCGCAAACGCCTCGTCGTTCGGGCGAATCCAGCGCGCGGCCAGCTCCATGAAGCGCGCGCGCGTACCCGCGAGTTGCACGAGCGGGTCGGAGCGCCACGGTAGATCGCCGCCGCCCGCGTACAGCAGCAGTTGCGCCCAGCGCGCGATCTGCCGCGTGCCCGTCGCGATGATCGCCTCGCGCAGCGACGAGATGTTGCGCCCGAGCCCAAACGCGCTCGAATTGACGAGCCGCAGCAGTTGCATCACGACATTCGGATTGCGCTTCAACTCATCTTCGAGCTCGACGATGCCCGCTTCACGCGCGAGCAGCGCAAGCAGCCGCAGCAGCGAGGTGCGCGACGAGCGCGTGCGGCGCGTCGACAGCACCTGCGGCCGCGCGAAGAAATAGCCCTGGAAGAGATCGAAGCCGAGTTCGCGGGCAAGCGCGAAGTCTTCGCGCGTCTCGACCTTTTCGGCGATCAGCGTCTTGCCACGACTGGCGAGCGCCTTCGCGAGGCCCGGCAGTTGCGCGCGGTCCGTCTGCAGGAAATCCACCTTGACGATATCCGCGTACGGCAGCGCAGTGAGCAGGTTCGGCGACAGTTCGCACACGTCGTCGAGCGCGATGCGAAAGCCCGCGCGGCGCAAGTCGGCGATGCGCGCGATGAGCCGCGCGTCGAACTGCACCGTCTCGAGGATTTCGAGCACGAAGCGCTCGGGCTCCATCAGATGCACGATGTCGTCGAACAGCAGTTCGCGGCCAATGTTCACATAGCCGCGATGCGCGCCGAGCACGGAGGGCACGCCGATGCCGCCGATCGTGCGCACCACCACCTGCGCGGTGGCCTGCGCGTCGTCGGAGACCTGCGCGTAATTTTTCGCGCTGCCGCGAAACAGCAGTTCGTAAGCGTGCAGTGCGCCGTCGCGGTCGAGAATCGGTTGACGCCCGACATAGACGAACTGCGCCGATGAGATCGCCTCGTCCTCTTCGCCTGCTTGCGCAAACGTTTGGGGGCGGCTGGCTTCGTCGTTTTGAAACGGATCAGGCATGTTTAACGGCTGCTTGGATTCGGAAAACGGCTTGCCTGCGGGGTCGCCAACTCGCGCCCCGTCAGGGGGAATAACGGAGCGCGTTCGCCGCCACTTTAGCGGAATCCACCGGCAATGCACAGGCATCCAGGGTAGCCGCGAATCCTTACCATATGTTATGGCGCTTTTTGTGTCTGAAAGCTAAAGATTCTGTCGCAAACGTCGTTATCCCGTTCTGATGGACGGCCTCGCGCCTGCCCCGATCGGTCCGCCGACGGGCATCGCAAGGACGTCCAGCCTCACGACGAACCGGGTAGTCAGCGACACACATGGAAGCGACCAGGATCACCCCAGCCCGCCGGGGCTTGCTGCGCACGGCAATCGACCGATTCCGCGCGGCCCGTCAGCCCGCGCGCGCGACGGTCGCACCAGGCGCATCTGGTTCGCCAGGTGCTTCGCACGGGCTCGAACAGGCCGCGCATGCCGTCGACTTCCTCGCGCACGTGGCGCGCAATCTCACCTTTCTGTATGTCTCCGAGGCGAGCCTGCGCTTCATCGGCTATCACCGCGAGTATCTGCAAACGGTCACGCTGCACGAACTCGTCGCACCCAGCGACGTCGCCCGTCTCGACGCCGCGCTGCGCCGCGCCGACGAAAGCGGCGTGGTCGAAAAAATCACGCTGGATCTGATCAAGTCGCTGACCTACCCCGTGCCCGTCGAACTGCGCATTGCGCGCAACTGTCACGACGGCATCGAAGGCTATGCGATCGCGGGCTTCGACGTGTCGAGCTGGCGCGCGACGGAAGCGAGCCTCAAGCATCAGCTGCATCACGACAACCTGACGGGTCTCGCAAACGTGCCCGCCCTCGTCGAGGAAATGCGCCACGCGCAGCAGAAGGCGGACGCGACGGGCAAGTCGGCCGCCCTGCTGCTGCTCGATCTCGACGACTACCAGCGCGTGAACCGCGCGCTCGGTTACGACGCCGGCGACGAAATGCTGCGCGACACCGCGCGCCGCCTGTCCAACATGACGACGCAAGGCGAACTGATCGCGCGCATCTCCAGCGACGAGTTCGCGATCCTGCTGCCACCCGCGCATGCGCGCGCCGACACCGCGATCGCTGCCGAAGCGCTCGCGCGGCGTCTGTTGACGGCGATCCAGCAGCCGTACACGTTCAACCGCCAGCCGGTGCATCTGTCGGCGAGCGTCGGCATCGCGCTCTATCCGGACACGCAGCACTCGGGCGAATCGCCCGAACACGCACCGCGCGACAGCCAGCTCTTGCGCTGGGCGGACCATGCGCTGGCACGCGCGAAGGCGGCAGGTGGCAACACGCTCGCGTTCTACGTACCCGACGACAGTCCCGCTGACGCCGAGCGCCTGAAGCTCGAATCGGACCTGTACGACGGCGTGCGCAATGGCGAGTTCTCGCTGCACTTCCAGCCGATCACGAGCAGTCAGTCGCACGGCGTGGTCGGCGTCGAAGCGTTGATTCGCTGGCAGCACCCTGTGCATGGGCTCGTGCCGCCGTCGATGTTCATCCCGCTCGCCGAATCCGTCGGCCTCATCAACTACCTGGGCAACTGGGTGCTGAAGGCCGCGTGCATGCAGTTGATCCGCTGGGACATTCAAGGCATCCGGCTGCAATACGTCGCGGTCAATGTGTCGCCGCAGCAGTTCCGCGATCCGCGCTTCAAGGAAAGCGTGCGCGAGGCGATCGCGCTCACGGGCATCGATCCGCACCGGGTCGTATTCGAGATCACGGAAAGCCTGCTGATGCACGACCCGCAGCACGCGACGGCGTTGCTCGAAGAGCTCACGGGCCTCGGCATCCGCTTCGCCGTCGACGATTTCGGCACTGGCTATTCGAGCCTTGCGTATCTGCAACGCTTCCCGCTCGCGAAACTGAAAATCGACCGGAGTTTTGTGGAGAATCTGTTAACCTCGCGCAACGATCAGGCGATCGTCAGCGCCGTCGTGGGTCTCGCGCAAACGCTCGATCTCGAGCTCGTCGCCGAAGGCGTCGAAACGGAAGCGCAGCGTGAGCTGCTCACCGAGATGGGCTGCGGTCACATTCAGGGCTGGCTCGTCTGCAAGGCACTCCCATCGGAAGAACTCGCGCAGCGCTTCGCATCGCGCGCGCTTCACGTGCATGGTGAAGCGTGACTGACATGACGCGTGTTGATATTGGGCACAGTCAACGTCACGACTTGCCACTCACTGGAACTTGTATGGCTCTTGCGGGACTCTCATGCTAAAGGCTGCGCTGCTTGACCGGCTCTGGGCTCGCATGAACGAGCGCGGCGATTTCCCGATGCTGCAGCAGTCGCTCCGCTCGACGATGGCGGCGATGAACAACGATGACCTCGATTTCAGCGCCCTCGTGCAGATCGTGCTCTCCGACTTCGCGTTGACACAGAAGGTGCTGCGTCTCGCGAATTCGGCGATGTACATGGCGTTCGGCGGCAACATCACCACAGTCTCGCGCGCGCTAATGGTGCTGGGCATGGATGCCGTCGGGCATCTCGTGGTCGGCCTGAAGATCGTCGATCACTTTCATCACAGCGTGCCGCGCCGTATCGACGCGAAACTCGAACTCAACCGCACGATGCTGTCGGGCTGTGTCGCCCGCAAGCTCACCGAGCGCGGCGATCTGCGCGACGGTGAAGAGGCTGTGGTCTGCACGCTGATGCGCCAGATCGGCAAGCTGCTCGTGGTGTTCTATCTCGATGCGGAGTGGGATCACATTCGCCGCCAGATCGATACGGGCATGGGCGAGAACGAAGCCTGCGAAACCGTGCTCGGCGTGACGTTCCAGGAAATCGGACTCGAAGCGGCGTCGCGCTGGCGCTTGCCGGAGATGATCCGCGTCGGCATGACCGAGTTCGATCCGCTGCAGGACGACGAACCGCGTCAGGTGCAATGGCTGCGCGCGATCACGAACTACTCGACGGAAGTCGCGAACGTGCTCACGCAGCCGCATCTGCCTCAGGCGCAGCGCGACGTGCGCATCGCCGAGCTTGCGCAGCGCTACAGCCGCACGCTCAACACCGATCCCGAAGTGCTCGTCGACATGAGCCTGACGCTCGCCGAAGAAGAGACCCGCGACGGCGTGATGCGCGAGATCTTCGAACTGCGCGCGAATGCCGATGCGATCGCGCGCGAGACGCTCGATCCCGAGTCGTGCATCCGTGCCGGCGTGAGTGAATTGCAGGCGCTGCCGAGCGACAGCGGACTCGCGCCCGCGCTCGCGATGGCGTCGGAAACGGTGCTCGCGGGTTTGCAGTTCGAGCGCACCGTCGTATTCGTGCGCCATGGCAGCGGCATCTTCAAGGCGACGATGGGCTTCGGCGCGAAGATCGAAGCCGCGCTGCCGAAGCTCAGCTTCGCAACGGCCTTCGCGCCCGACGTGTTTCATCTCGCGATTGCGAACTCGGTCGGCATCTTTATCGAAAACGCGCGCGATCCGAAGATGCGCGCGCGCTTGCCGGACTGGTATCGCCGCGCGTTCGAAAGCGTGCATTCGTTTGTGCTGCTGCCCGTGGTGCTGGAGAACAAGTCGACAGTCGCCCTGCTCTATGGCGATTGGGCGCATCATGACGTGCGGCGCCGCATCTCACAGCGGGAAATGGCCGCGCTCAACGAACTGGCGCGCGAGTTAGGACGGTTCTTCGCGCATGCGCCTGTGAGCGAAGTCGAAACGCTCTAACGAAAGACGCGCGCCCTCTTCCATCGACGTGCGCGGCTCATAAGTTCGAGCCGCGCATTCTCCCGCATCAATCCTCGATCCGCTCCAGCCCCGTCGCCTCGGCGCTGCGGTCGGCGACGCCCGCCCACGCGGCCGCCACCAGACCCATTTGCGCGACATCGAGCACCTGCAGACCTTCGAGCCGTTCGCACACGCTTTCTATGTCGGCCCATGCGCCGCGTTCGAGCGCCTCAACCACCGTCAGCAATGTGCCCAGCACGCCTTCGCGTAACAGGATGGCGTCGCGGATCGGCTTGGACAGCGCGAGCACATTCAGCGTGTGTTCGAGCGAGCCTCCGAACACCGAGTCGACGAACGAGAACACGCCCGTGAGAAACGCCGCATCGGTTTCGTCGCGTCCCGCTTCGGGCAGACGCTGGATAGCCAGTTCCATGAAACGCGCACGCGTCGCGGCGAGTTGCAGCAGCGGATCGTCTTCGAGCGCGACCTTGCGGCCGTCCGCGTAGAGCAACAGTTGTGTCCAGCGCGCGATGCGGTTCGTGCCCGTCGCGTTGATCGCTTCGCGCAAGGTCGTGACCTTGCGTCCCATCGCGAGACCGCTCGAGTTGGCAAGACGCATCAGATGCATGACGAGGACCGGATTCAGCTTCAGCTCGGCTTCGAGCTGCGCGACGGTCGGCTCGCCACCGAGCAGTTGCAGCAGATTCAGCAGCGCGTGGCGCGGCGCGCTGACCTTGCGCGCGGCCGCGCCCTGCGGATGCGCGAAGTAATAGCCCTGGAAGCGGTCGAAGCCGAGATCGAGCGCCTGCTCGTACACTTCCTGCGATTCGACGCCCAGCGCGATCAACAGCTTGCCCGCCGATTTCAGCACGCTCGCAAACTTGGGGAGCATGGCTTGCGGGATGCGGTGCATGTCGATCTTCACGGCGTCGGCATACGGTAGCAGGCGCGCGAAGGTGTCGTTGGCCTGCGCGACGTTGTCGATCACGAAGCGATAGCGGCGCCCATACAGTTCGACGATGCGCGTGATCAGTTGATCGTCCGCGACGATGTCGGGCGGCAGCTCGAACATGAAGCGCTCGGCGGGCAGGCTGCGGATCGCGTCGTCGAACAGCAGCTCGCGCGTGACGGGCAGATAACCGGGATGATTGGCGAGCGCGGCGCGCACGTCGGGCTGCAGGATCGCGTGGATGATGGCTTGCGCCTCTCCCTGCCTGGCTTCCGCTTCCTGCTCGCCGGATTCGCCGTCTTCGGCGGCGGGCGCCTGATACAGCTTGAGTTCGAACGCGCACAACATATTGTCGCGGTTCAGGATGGGCTGACGGGCAAACGAAACGTTTGCGCGCGCGTCCTGCGCAAAGCCCGGAACGTCTTCTGCCTGGCGTTCCTCAGCGACTGCGGTGGTGGTCATTCCGGTCCCCTGTCCGGCCAGCGTTCGCGCTTCATTGCTTACGCTGGTCCCATGCAAGTAGTTGCGGCGAAGCGTGGCGCTTCGTGCTCTCGTCTGTTGAGTATCGTTCTGGCGGCTTCATCCGACATGTGCGGCTGCACCCGCTGCATATCGAGCCGTCTTTCCCCGTGCGCAGATTTTAGCGCACGCCGCCATGCGCAGGAGCATGAAGAAGCGAAAAAAGACTGGGAAAACAAGGGCAAAAAAAACGGCCGCATGAAGCGGCCGTTCGACGTTCGACGCCGGCGCGACGATCCGCGCCGGACGAAGCGCGCATTACTTCAGCGTGACCTTGACGTCGAAATACTTCGCCGCGAGCTTGTCGATCGTGCCGTCGGCTTTCAGTTCCTTGAGCGCCTGATTGACGGCGTCCTTCAGCTGGGCGTCGCCCTTGCGCAGACCGAAGCCGACGCCCGAACCAAGCAGCTTTTCATCCGACACGGCCGGGCCGGCGAATTCGAATCCCGCCCCTTGCGGCTTCTTCAGGAAGCCCTTCGACGCCGCTTCCCCGTCGAGGAACGACGCATCGAGACGGCCCGCGACGAGGTCCGCATAGACCTGATCCTGCGCCTGATAAGGAATCACGTCGACACCGAGGGGCGCCCACTTCGCCTTTGCGTAGGCCTCCTGGATCGAGCCTTGCAACACGCCGACGTGCTTGCCCTTCAGCGATGCCGCTGTCGGCTGCAAACCGCTGCCCTTCTTCGCGATCACCTGGTTGGGGATCACGTAGATGGGATCGGTGAAGTCGATGACGGCGCGGCGCTGGTCGGTGATCGACATGTCCGAGTTGATCGCGTTGAACTTGCGGGCCTGGAGCGCGGGGATCAGGCCGTCGAACGCATTCTCGACCCATACGCATTTCGCCTTGAGCTTGGCACAGACGGCGTTGCCGATATCGATGTCGAAGCCCTGCAGGTCGCCGGCGGGCGACTTCGATTCGAACGGCGCATACGATGCCTCGACGCCGAAGCGGATTTCCTTGATCTCGGCTGCCGTTGCGGCCGTTACCGTCGCGGCCGTCAGGGTACCCGCCACTGCGGCGAGCGTGGCCATCTTTTGCCAACTCATTTTCATTAAAGCTTTCCTCAAGAAGTGCTTGTGGCGGAATGGCCCGCCTTGGGCGTGCCGCGATCATGGGCACGCCAAAAATACGGTTCAAACGCCGTCGTCCGGTTTGGTGCGGCGCACAAGGCGACGCGAGCGCGGGATTTTACAGGGTCTTCCTCAGCCCCCCGTCGAGTGCGCCGGTTTTGCGTGTCGCGGTGCGCTGATCGAGATCGGCTCAAATCAGAAAAATCCTGTCGCAACGACGCAATCCTCCTTAGGAAATTCGCCAGCACACAAGAAACAGCTAGAGGTTGTGATGCAAATCTGTCGATCGATTCAGACGACTGGCATGCCGTCGTGCTTGCGGCGCGTCAGCGTACCCGGCGACACACGACGACGCAATACGCCTTTAGGCTAATACGATAATTGCTTCGTATTGCGTATGATATTTTCACTAAGGATTCCGACATTATTTTTTTACAGAAAATAGTGTCGACGTCCCTTGCATTCCACGCACCCCTGGCGAATCTTCGAGCATCGACTGCAATGAAACACAGCACGACCATTCCGCTGACACCACTAGCGACCAGTCTGGGCGACGTCGACGCGCCGCCATCGGGTCCGCGCTTCAAGCGACGCTTTCACGTCATGGCCAAGCCGACGGGGTCGGCCTGCAATCTCGATTGCACGTATTGCTTCTATCTGCACAAGGAGCAGTTGCTCGAACAGCGCCGCGGCGATTTTATGAACGACCAGACGCTGGAAACGTTCGTCCGCCAATACATCGAAGGGCAGGACGGCGAGCAGATCGTCTTTTCCTGGCAAGGCGGCGAGCCGACGCTCATGGGGCTCGACTTCTTTCGCAAGGTCGTGCGCCTGCAGGAGAAGTACAAAAGCGCGGGCCAGCGGATTGAAAACAACCTGCAAACCAACGGCACCGCGCTCGACGACGCGTGGTGCGCGTTTCTCAAACAGCACGATTTTCTCGTCGGCCTGTCGATCGACGGGCCGCGCGAGCTGCACGACGCCTATCGCGTGTCGCGCTCGGGCAAGCCCACGTTCGACAGGGTCATGCGGGGGCTCGAATGCATCCACCGTCACGGGGTCGCCTTCAATGCGCTCGCCGTGATCAACCGGCTCAACGCACGCAGACCGATCGACGTTTATCGCTTCCTCACGCGAGAAGTCGGCGCGACTTACCTGCAGTTCAATCCGTGCGTGGAGGCCAGGACATTCAAACAGGTCGCGCCGCAATTCTGGGACGAGGCATCGATTCCTGTGGTCGGCACCGAGCGGGCGAAACCGGGCGCGGCGGATTCCGTCGTCACCGACTGGTCCGTCGATCCCGATGACTGGGGCTATTTCCTGAGCCGCACTTTCGACGAGTGGCATCGCGAAGATCTGGGCCGGGTGCTGGTCAACCTGTTCGAAACGGCCGTCGCGCAGACCATGGGCATGCCCTCGCAACTCTGCATCACCGCCCCTTTCTGCGGTAAGGGGCTCGCGATGGAGCACGACGGCCGCGTCTACTCCTGCGATCACTACGTCTATCCCGAATACGAACTGGGCGACATCTTCAGCCACCCGCTTCATCACGTTGCGTTTTCGGAGCGCCAGAAAGCCTTCGGATTCGGCAAGAAGGACACCCTTCCGAAGTACTGCCTGCAATGCCCGCACCTGAACCTGTGCTGGGGCGAATGCCCGAAGAACCGGCTCGTTCGTGCGCCGGACGGTGAGCCCGGACTCAACTACCTATGCCCGGGGATCAGGCAGTTTCATTCGCACGCCGGCCCAAGGCTGCGGCAGATCGCCCGCAGCCTCCACGCCGGATAGCCGGGCCCGCCCGCCCTCCACGCGTTCGAACATGAGACGGATGCAAGTCCGTCTACGTCGCCTCCTGCCGCCTCCTTTTCGCAGGAGATTTTCAAGTGCCGCACCCATAGCCAGCAAAAGCAATCGATGGAAAAAAAGACCCTGTTTCTTAGACACATGCTCAAACGCAAGGTCGTCACGGCGCTGTCCGCGGCGGTATCCGGATGGCTCGCGTTGAGCCCCGTCGCCCACGCAGCCGACACCACCCGGCCGCCGAATATTCTTGTCATCTTCGGCGACGACATCGGTCAGACCAACATCAGCGCGTATGGCCAGGGTGTCGTCGGCTACCAGACACCCAATATCGACCGCCTCGCCCACGAAGGGATGATGTTCACCGACTATTACGCGGAGAACAGTTCGACAGCGGGCCGCTCTTCGTTCATCACGGGGCAATCGCCGTTGCGCACGGGCTTGAGCAAGGTGGGAGTTCCCGGCGTGCCGCAAGGGCTGCAGGCATCGGATGTCACGATCGCCCAGGCGTTGAAGCCGCTCGGCTACGCGACGGGCCAGTTCGGCAAGAATCACCTGGGTGACCGCAACGAGTATCTGCCGACTGTCCACGGCTTCGATGTGTTCTACGGCAACCTCTATCACCTCAATGCGGAAGAAGAGCCGGAACGTCCGTACTGGCCGAAAGCCGACACACCGCAGGGCAAGGCCTATGCGAAGTATTTCATGCCGCGCGGCGTGATGGACTGCAAGGCCTCGGACCATGACGACCCCACCGTCGATCCGCGCTTCGGCAAGGTCGGCAGACAGGTCTGCACGGACACGGGCCCGCTCTCGTCCAAGCGCATGGAAACCATCGACGACGAGACGACAGGCCGCGCCATCGACTTCATGAAGGAACAGGCCAAGTCGGACAAACCGTTCTTCGTCTGGATGAACACCACCCGCATGCACGTGTTCACCCACGTGCGCCCGGAGTACAAGGACAAAGGCGGCATGGCCGGCAACACGTACGCCGACGGCATGTGGGAGCACGACCAGGACGTCGGCAAGCTGCTCAAGTCGCTCGACGAAATGGGGATCGCCGACAACACGATCGTCGTCTACACGACGGATAACGGTCCGAACCAGTTCACATGGCCGGACGCCGCAACAACGCCGTTCCGCAACGAGAAAGACTCCAACTACGAAGGCGCGTTCCGCGTGCCTGCCATGGTGCGCTGGCCCGGCCACGTCAAGCCGGGACAGGTCTCCAATGAAATCTTCTCGGGCATGGACTGGTTCCCCACGCTGCTCGCGGCTGCCGGCGACACCAGCATCAAGGAGCGGCTGCTGAAGGGCGCGAGCATCGGCGGACAACCCTTCAAAAACCATCTGGACGGCTACAACCAGTTGCCGTACCTGGAAGGCAAGCAGGCGAAAAGCGAGCGCAAGGAGTTCTACTACTTCGATGACGACGGCGTTCTGGTCGACATGCGTTACGGCGACTGGAAGTTCGTCTATTGCGAACAGCGCGCTCCTGGCGGCTTCGCAGTGTGGAACAACCCGCTGACCTGTCTGCGCGTGCCGAAGATCTTCAACCTGCGCATGGATCCGTACGAACGCGCCGACGTCGTCTCCGACCAGTACTACGACTGGACGACCAAGAACGTCTATGTGCTCTACGGCGCGATTGCGGAGACGGCGAAGTTCCTCGACACCTTCGTCGCGTATCCGCCCGCGCAGACGCCTGCCAGCTTCACGGTCGATGGCATACGTGCCGGCGTCGATGCCGAGATCGCGCGCAACAACGCGCGCGCGAAAGCGATGACCAAAAAGTCCGACTGACGCGCCATCCCGTCTCGCGAGGCACGCGCTTCCCGCGTGCCTCGCGGCTGACGGCGCACCAGGCACCCGATTCGCGACGCCTGCTCGCATCGACATCATTTTTCGAAGGCTATGCCTGTGATTAGACCGATCCTGTTGATCATGCTCAGCATGGCCGCCTCCGGCTGCACGATGCCGCGATCCATTTCCGTGCTCGGCTCGTACTTTCCGGACTGGCTCTTTTGTGCCATCGCCGGGCTCGGGCTCGCGCTGATCGTGCGCGGCCTGCTGATCCGGCTCGGACAGGAGCGCACATTCGGGCCGCCCGTCATCGTGCAACCCACGTTGATGCTGCTCTTTTCGCTGCTGGTCTGGCTGGTCTTCTTTTAACGCTGCAACATCGTCAATCAGAGCCTTCCGATGGCCGTTCGCCCCAACACATTGAAAAGCAGAAAGTGGCCCGCGCTGACGCTTGCCGTCATCACGCTGGCTCTGCTCGCCTACGTCATCTGGCGCGTGGATACTTCACCCGGCACAGACGACGCCTATGCCCAGGCCGACACCATCGATGTGGTGCCCGACGTCAGCGGACGCATCGTCGAGATGGCCGTCAAAGATAATCAGCGCGTCAACAAGGGCGATCTGCTGTTCCGTGTCGATCCGCGCCCGTTCGACGATGAACTCGCGCGAGCCAAAGCGTCGCTCGTCGCGCTCGACAAGCAGATCGCGCTCACGCGGCGCGTGGTCACGGCACAGCAGTACGGCGCCGGTTCCGTGCATGCTCTCGTCGAACGCGCCCGCGTCACAGCGGCGCAAACGGCGGAAACGCTGCGGCGCACGCAGCCTCTGCTGGCGCCGGGCTACGTGTCCGCGGAGGACGTCGATCGGGTCCGCACCGCGCAACGCGCGGCCGAGGCCGACCTGGTCGCCGCGCGGCTCCAGGCCCAGCAGGCCACCTCGGCCGTCACGGGTGTCGATGCGCTAGTCGCGCAACGCGACGTGGTTCTCGCCGACATTGCGCTGATGCAGTTCCGCCTCGACATGACGACGGTGCGCGCTCCCTTCGACGGTCGCGTGGTGTCGCTGAAAACTTCCGTCGGCCAGTTCGCTTCGGCGCTCAAACCGATCTTTACGCTGATCGATACACGGCACTGGTACGTCGTCGCCAACTTCCGCGAGACCGAACTGAAGAACATTCGCCCCGGCACGCCCGCTACCGTTTACCTGATGAGCGATACGGGCAAGCGCTTCAAGGGCAAGGTCGATTCGATCGGCTACGGCGTGCTGCCCGACGACGGCGGCCTCGTGCTCGGCGGACTGCCGCGCGTACAGCGCAGCATCAACTGGGTGCGGGTCGCGCAGCGGTTTCCCGTGAAGATCCTGGTCGATCAACCCGATGCCGAACTGTTCAGGATCGGCGCGTCGGCCGTCGCGCAGTTGAACCCCCAGCTGAACCCGCAGGCCGCCAATAAACCCCGTTCCTGAGTCCGCGATGAAACTGGCCGACTACGTGCCGGAGCCTCTCCAGGCTCTGGCGAGCTTTTTCCGCGAGGAACTGACTGAGGCGCGTCCCGGGCGAGTCGCTCAGGCAACCCAATTGGGCTCGCTCTGTCTGCTCGTCGTCTTTGTGTCGATGACACTAAGTGTGCCGTTGATCGCCGTATCCCTGATCGTGCTGTTCTACGGCGTACAGCAGAACGCGTTCTTTACCAGAGTCGTTGCCGTCGTATTCGTCGTCGCGACCGTGCTCGACGTCGGCGCCCTGTTTCTGGTGCTCAAATACGCTTACGGTTATCCGTTGATCCGCATCGCGGCCGCAGGCCTGATTCTGTTCGCCAGCATGTATCTGATGCGCGTCAACAAGCTCGGGCTGATGTTTTTCGCGGTTGCGCTGGTGGCCGCCTATGGTCAAACCATCCCCGATTCGCTGGACTTTCCCGAAATCGCGGTACGCGCGTTGATGTGGGCGGTCGTCGCGGGCATGTATCCAGTTTTGCTCATGGTGATCGTGTGCGGCTTTCTCTTCCCGTCCCGTCCCGTCGCCCTGTTGCAGCGCGAATTGCATCGTCAGCTCTCCGATGTATCGGCCCGTCTCGAACAGATGCGCGGAACGACGCTGACGGTTGCATCAGCGGCATCGCCTGCCACACGCATCGAAAAAGACACGTTGGCGCTGCAAGGGCTGCACACCTTCGCCACGTCGGACGACGCCGGCTATCGCGCGATCGCGCCGTACTGGAAAGCGTGCATCGCCGCCGTCGGCTACCTGCGCGCGAAGACGAACGCACTCACTGCGCGCCCGCTCCCGATGGGCGATGCCGGACGTGCGCTCGTGAGCAGGCTGAGGGACGAAGTGGCGGCGCTGAACGCGTCGGTCGAACAGGCCGAGCCGTATCGCGGCACATGGATACCGACCCATGCTGAACGCACAACCGCCACGACGTTCGGTCTGGACGGTCTATGCCATACCTTGCAAGATCTGGCGCGTTTCGACCTCGGGCAACCGGCGCCGAAGGCGCCAAAAGACGCATTGTTCGTCCCCGACTCGCTGACGAACCCGGTATACCTGCGCTTCGCGCTCAAGGTGACGCTGGCCGCATTGATCTGCTACGTGTTCTATCACGGCGCGCAATGGGACGGCATCCATACCAGCCTGCTGACCTGCGTGATCGTCGCGTATCCGAGCACCGGCGCGTCGTTCCAGAAAATGATGCTGCGCTGTGGCGGTGCGCTGATCGGCGCGCTGCTCGCTTTGCTCACGACCATCGTCATCATCCCCCGCCTCGACGGCATCTTTGGCTTTCTGCTGATGCTCGCACCGATATTCTTCGCGGGCGCCTGGGTAGCCACGGGCTCCGAGCGCTCGTCCTATATCGGTACGCAGTTCGTGTTCACCTTCGCGATGGCCACGCTGGAAAACGGCTTCGGTCCGTCTGCCGATCTGGGCGAGATTCGCGACCGCGCGATCGGCATCCTGATTGGCATCGTCGTGTCGGCCGTGGTCTACACGTTCATCTGGCCCGAGAGCGAGGTGAATACGATCCGCCAGAAGCTCGCCGATGCGTTGCGCGAAGTGGGCAAGCTCATTCGTCACCCCGACTGCGCGGACGGTTCCGAACACCTGGACTATCTGCAACAACGCGTGGCTTGCTGGAACGCGCTCAAAAGCTGCGAAGACATGGTCGAGCGCGTGGCGATGGAAGTCAACCTGCCATCCGCCACGCGACGAGCGATGTTGCAACGCGCGCGCGACGTTCTGCATGGCGGCCGAAGGATTGTCGATCAATGGGACGTCCTGCGTGACAGGCTGGGTGCCGAAGGCCACGAAGAACCTGCCGTCGATCAGGCATGGGACGCATGGCGTCAGCAGGCCGCAGAGGCGCTCGACCACTACGCCGACGGCCTGGCTGCGCAACCGCCCGTGGCCACCCCGCCCCGCTCGCTGCCCGTTGCTCCATCCGCCGACGTGCGATCGCCCCTCGCCACACAAGCGCGGCAACTGGCCACGCAGATTATCGAACTACCGGATTGGACGACGACGGTTGCTTCCGGCATCGACACCGCCGCTACGCAACCGGGAAAGAGCATTTGACATGGCAAACTCACTCTCACGCTTCAGGCTCGACATACTGATCTGCTGCGCAGCGCTGCTGTCGGGCTGCGCGTTGATCCACAACGATACGCCGCCGCACGCGCAGATCACGCCCGAACAGATCCGGCTTGCCAACGACATCCATCTCGCCCACGACGGCTGGCCCGACGCCCAATGGTGGAAGCGCTACGACGACCCGCAACTCGACGCGCTGATCCAGCGCGCGCTAGCGGGCTCGCCGACTATCGCGATGGTGCGCACGCGTGTCACTCAGGCGGGGTCCCAGGCGGACGTGCTCCGTGCCGGCACGGGCCTGCAAATGGCCGCGTTCGCGCTCATCAACGAGCAACGCGCATCGGCGAACGGTTTTCTGGGTCCTTACGCGCTGAATCTCCCGCGTCTCGGCATCACGGGGCCGTGGTACACGGAAGGCGTGCTCGGGGCGGTCGCCGATCTCAATATCGATTTGTGGGGCATGCACCGCTCGGCCGTCGAAGCCGCGCTCGGCGTGCAAAATGCGCGGATCGCCGAAACGGCCGCCGCGGAACTGGACATTTCGTCGGGCGTCGCGCAGCTCTACTACAGCATGCAGACCACGTATCGGATGCTCGATTTGCTGCAACAAACGCGGGACGCACTTGACTACGCGGTCGACGCGCATCGAAGCAAGGTCCAGCACGGATTGGAAGCGAACACGCCATTGCATGGCGCGCGCGCGCAAGAGCTGGCCGTCGACCGCCAGATCGTCGCCGCACAGGGACAGGTCAAGGAACTGCGCGAATCGATCCGGGCACTGGTCGGCGCGGGACCCGATGATCTGGACGACATCCAACCCGTGCCGTTGCCCCAAGTGGAAGCGAGCCTGCCACGTACGCTGCAATACGAACTGCTCGCCCGACGCCCCGATCTTCAGGCCATGCGCTGGTACGTGCAGTCATCCTTCAGCCAGATCGATGCCGCCAAGGCCGCTTTTTATCCCAGTCTGGACATCAAGGCGTTGATCGGTCTCGACTCGCTTCACCTCGACAAGCTGTTTCGCAGCGCCAGTCAACAGATCAACCTGATACCGGGTCTCTACCTGCCGATCTTCGACGGTGGCCGTCTGAACGCCAACCTGCATGGCACGCGCGCCGCCAGCGACATGCTGATCGAACAATACAATCAGGCGGTGCTCAACGCAGTACGCGACGTCGCCGTCAGCAGCAACCGTCTGCAGGCGCTCGATGACGAGCGCGCACTTCAAGTGGAAAAGATCGGCGCAACCCGATTCGCGCAAGAATCAGCCGAGGCGTACTACACGCGAGGTCTCGCGAGCCGTCAGATTGCAACCGAGGCCCGCCTGCCCGTGCTGGCTGAACAGATGGCGCTTTTGCTACTCGATGGCCAGCGCCTTGCGCAAGGCATCGCGCTAACCAAAGCGCTGGGTGGCGGCTATGCAAGCGACACAGCCAAACCGTAAACTGCGCGCCCGCCCGGGCTACGCGAGTTGCGAGTGCGTTTGGTCCGTCGTCTCGACAACCAGAAGCCCCGCCCGTAATCCGGGCTTCACCGTTGCGTTCGGAAACACGATGCGCTCCTCGTCGTGACGCACGACATAGCGATAATCGCCATCGCGCGCGAGCACCGTATCGCGCGTGAATGCCGTGAAATTGGCCACATCTTTTGCGAGCAGCAACTCGAAGGAATCGCTTTGCTTGGTGATCTGATCGATGACGGTAAAGACACGCGGCAGCGGCAAGGAAGCGTCGCCAGGCTCACCGGCAATCAGCTGGCGCAACGCTGCATCGGCAGAGGCAAATCGCGCGAGATCGTTCTGCCCGAAGGGGCGCACCTTCCCAAGCTCCAGCGTGCAGGCATCCGCACCGCAAACCTCGGCGGTGAAATGCGAGTACGTATTGCCTTTGGTGGTATGCAACAGCACAGCCGCAATCCGCGCATCGCGCAGCCATTCGAACATCGCGCGTGACAACGGCGCGCCCGTATGCGGCAGCAGCGCGAATTGCTCGAACACGGAAGCACGAATCGCAGTGTGCAGATCGACATGCCATCGCGCGCCGGGCGCATCGGATGCCGCGGCGAAGAACTGCTGCGCTATGCGCTCCAGCGCCACTGCACGCGGCGCCTCGTGACTCGCGGGCAACTGCGCATGACGTCCGCTGAACAGCCGGTTCAGATCGTCGTCGATATAACGGCACGACTCGCGCATCGCCTGCACGTTGCCGAGTATCACCAGCAGCCGGCAAGCAAGCGCAGCGCGTCCCTGTGCGATGTCGCGCACCACAAACGACAGCAGTTCGATGGGCGCCGTCTCATCGCCATGAATACCCGCCGACGCCAGCACGCTGCGACCCTCGCCATTCGCCAACCCGGCGGGCTCGAACTGCAGCACGCCGTCGTCGATCCATGTCCAACGCAAGCCGTTCGCGCACGCGCCCTCGCGCGCATCGTCGGCGGGCCGATGGCCGGCCAGCGTACACGCGAGGAAATCGTCGAGCATCGCCGGCACGGATGAATCAGCGCTGGAAGTCATACAGCGAACCCAGACCAAGAATCTGCGTCAGTTCATCGAGTGCCGTGCGCGACTCGATCAGCAATTTCGGATCGGCGAGATCGGTCGGCGCGAGGCGATCGCGATAGTGCGTGTCGATCCAGCTATCGAGGCGCGTGAAGAGCTTGTCGTCGATCCACACGCCCGGCGTCACCGCAGCGCGCTCCGCCTCGTTCAGCACGACACGCAAGCGCAGACACGCAGGTCCGCCGCCATTCTTCATGCTCTCGCGCAGATCGAACACCAGCACGTCGTCGATGGGCGCCGTGCTGGCGACCAGTTCGTCGAGATAAGCCGCCACGCGCGGATTCTCACGCGACTCCTGCGGCACCACCAGAACCTGCTTGCTGCTGGTTCCGTCGTTGAGCAGCAGCAACTGGCTGTTGAACAGATACGACGACACGGCATCGGCGACGCTCACCTGCGCGTCCGGCACTTCGATCACGTTGAACTCGCCATTGAGCTTCGAGAGCTTCGAACGGAGTTCGTCGTACACGGCCTTTTGCTCGACAAACGCAAGCTGATGGCAGAACAGCGTGCGCGCATTGCCGACTGCGATCACGTCGTTATGAAACACGCCTGCATCGATCACTTCGGGGGTCTGTTGCGCGTACACAGTCGCGTCATCGGCAAGACCGTGACGATGCGCAACCGCGCGGCTCGCCTCGAACGTCTGACGCGCCGGATAGCGCTTCGGCTCCGGACCGCGACGATATTCGCTGCGTCCATACACGAAGAACTCGACGCCCTTCGCGCCATATTCCGCGCAAAAACGCGTGTGGTTCGCCGCGCCTTCGTCGCCGAGCGCGGGCGTGCCGGGCAATGCCTCGTGTACGACGAAGCGCGACGGGTCGGCGAAAATCGCGCGCAGCGTGCGGCGCGTCGCTTCATGCTCGATCGCGCGATGCAGCTTGCTGGTCAGGTTCGCGGGCGTGAAATGCACGCGGCCATCCTGCGTATCCGCCGACGGGCTGACCGTCGCGGCATTCGCCGTCCACATCGCCGATGCGGAACTCGCCGCCGCGAGCAGCTCCGGCGCGTTCTTCGCGACGCGCTCGATCACGCTCGCGTCGTCGCCGGAAAAACCGAGCTCGCGCAGCAGGCGGATCGACGGACGCTCCTGCGGCGGCAGCACGCCCTGCTTGAAACCGAGGTCCGCAAGCTGCTTCATCTTGCGCAGGCCCTGCTTGGCAGCGGCCTTCGGGTTCGCGATGGACTTGTCGTTGTTCTGCGACGCGACGTTGCCGAACGACAGCCCCGCATAGTTGTGGGTCGGGCCGACAAGTCCGTCGAAATTGGCTTCAGTGGCTTGCATCGTCGATCCTTAGAAATGAAGACCCGGCGACACGCTCGCGGGCATTTGCAGTTGCGCGCTTTCGACAGAGGCCATCGGGTATGCGCAGTAATCGGCCGCGTAATACGCGCTCGGCCGGTTGTTGCCCGAGCGGCCCGTGCCGCCGAACGGCGCCGCCGAAGAAGCGCCATTGGTCGGCCGGTTCCAGTTCACGATGCCGGCGCGGATCGCGCGCTGGAAGTGCGTCCACAGCGCTTCGTCGTCGGCGAGCAGGCCCGCAGACAGGCCGAACTCCGTGTCGTTGGCACCCGAGATCGCGTCGTCAAACGAGCCGTAACGGACGATCTGCGCGAGCGGCCCGAAGTGCTCTTCATCGGGCAGGTTCGTCACGTTTGTCACATCGAGAATCGCGGGCGAAACGAAACCGAGCTTCGGATCGCGCTGCTCCATCTTCAACAGCGGCTTCGCGCCGTCCGCAATCAGACGCTCCTGCGCTTCGACCAGACGCGCCGCCGCACGCGCCGAAATCACCGCGCCCATGTACGGCTGCGGATCGGCGTTGTATTCGCCCACGGCAATGCGCGAAGTGACTTCGACGAGACGCGCGAGGAACTGATCGCCGAACGCATCGTTCGGCACGAAGATGCGGCGTGCGCATGTGCAGCGCTGCCCCGCCGACAGGAACGCCGATTGAATCGTGTGATGCACGGCGGCATCGAGATCGGCGACGGGCGCGACGACGAGCGGATTGTTGCCGCCCATCTCGAGTGCGAGCACGATCTCGGGACGGCCACCGAACTGCTTGTGCAGCAGCGTGCCCGTGTCGGAACTGCCCGTGAAGAACAGCCCGTCGATCTGCCGGTGATTCGCGAGCGCAATACCCGTGTCCTTCTCGCCCTGCACAAGATTCAGCACGCCAGCGGGTAGACCCGCATCGCGCCACACCTCGACGGTCGCGCGCGCCACGCCCGGCGCAAGTTCCGAAGGCTTGAACACAACCGCGTTGCCCGCGATCAGCGCAGGCACGATATGCCCATTCGGCAGATGACCAGGAAAGTTGTACGGCCCGAACACAGCGACGACGCCATGCGGACGGTGACGTAGCACTGCTGTGCCGTCGGCCATCGCGGCGCGCCGCTCACCCGTGCGCTCGTTGTACGACTGGACCGAGATGTCGACCTTCGCCGCCATCGTCGCGACTTCCGTGCGCGCTTCCCACAACGGCTTGCCCGTCTCGCGGCCAATCGCCTCGGCGATCGATTCCTTGCGCTCGTTGATCAACGCAGCGAAGCGGCGCACGACAGCGACGCGCTCGTCGAGGCTCACGGCCGACCACAATGCGAACGCACGGCGCGCGCTCATCACGGCGCGATCGACGTCTTCCGCCGACGCACTGTTGCCTTCCCACACCGTCGCGCCCGTGCCCGGGTTGCGCGATGCGAATGCGTGTCCTGTGCCGGCGACCCATTCGCCGTCGATGAAAAGCTCGCTCATGTCAGTCCTTATTTCTGTTTCAGGGGCAGCACGCGCACCGGCTCGCCTGCCTTCACGTTCAATGCCGCCGCTTCGTCCGCCGTCAGACGGAACACGCCGTTCTCGACGACACCCGCCGCGACGCCCGTGCGGAAATCGTCCAGCGACGTGTTCGAGACGAGCGAACGCGAGCCGCCCTCCTGCGCTGCGACAGCAGCAATCTCGACGGGCACGACAACGCTTTCGCGCACCGTGCGCAAATCGGAAACGTGGCATTCGAGCACGGGACCCGCGTCGAAAATATCGACGTGATTCTCGTAGCGCAGCCCTTCCGCTTCGAGCATCTTGCGGGCGGGCAAGGTGTCGCTATGCGTGAGGCCGATGGCCTGCTGCGCTTCGTCGGGCAGCAGTTCGACGTACACGGGGAAACGCGGCATCAACTCCGCGAGGAACGACTTGCGGCCATGCGAGCTGAGATAGTCGGCGGCGTTGAAGTCGATCTGATAGAAATGCGAACCGACCGCGCGCCAGAACGGCGACGTGCCGTCGGCATCGAAATGGCCGCGCAACTCCGCGCAGATGCGCTGCGGAAAGCGCTCACGAAACTGCGCGATGAACATGAAGCGCGAACGCGACAGCAGACCGCCCACACCATGCGCGCGATAACGCGGGCTGAGAAACAGCGAACATACTTCCGCGTAGCCCGTCAGATCGTGCGAGATGTTGAGCGCGCGCATGCGCGTCCAGATACCGAGATCCTGCGACGCATGCACGACCGTGCTCACGCGATAGTTGTAGAACGGCTGCTCGAGTCCCACGGCCGTTTCGATCCCGCAGACGCCGGCGATGTCCTTCGTCTGCGAATCTTCCATCACGAAGAAGTAACCCTTTTCGTGCGGCACGGCCTTGTCTTCGAGCGTGCGGCGCACGCGCTCGACGCGCTCGGCGAGCGCATCGCGATCCGGCTTGAAGGTCGTGAGACCGGGACCCGTCTCCTGAGCGAGCGCGACGAGCGCGTCCACATCGCCCGTCTGCACGACGCGAACGACGATCATTGTGCTTCTCCCGTGGTGTGTGTCGGTTCCTGCTGATGCAGCGGCACGCAACGCACCGTATCGCCGTCCTGCGCGCCGAGCGCATGACGCGCGGCGGCCGGCAGCGGCGCGCCGTTGTCCGTCTGCGCGGGCAGATCGGCGAGCACGCAGCGGAACTCGCCCGGCTTGTTGCTTGCGATCAGATACGTCGCGCCCTGTTGCGCCGATGTTTCGCGCACAGTGCGCGTCTCGTTGCGCTTCACGCACGCGCTGCGTTCGATTTGCGCGGTCAGCACGGGGCCCGCATCGAAGATATCGACGTAGCGATCTGTCTCGAAGCCTTCTTCCATGTGGATGTCGTACGCGAGCAGCGCCTTTTCGTCGGGCTCGCCGAGCACGCGCTGCGCAGCTTCGGGCAACAGCGGCACGTAGATCGGATAGCTCGGCATCACTTCAGCGATGAACGTGCTGCTGCGGCCGCCCGACTGCACTTCGATATCGGCGAAATTGCGGCCGAAGAACTTGCGGCCCACGGCTTCCCAGAATGGCGACACGCCCGTATCGTCCGTCACGCCGAGCAGCAGCGAGAACACTTCGGACGTGAAGCGCTTGCGGTTCGCGGCGATGTACATCATCCGCGCGCGCGACATCAGATGCGCGGCGGCATCGCCGCGCATCGCCGGGTCGATATAGAAACCGGCGAGACGGCTTTTGCCCGTCAGTTCATGCGACATCGTCAGCGCGTGAATCTTGCGGTTCACGTGCAGTTCGCGCGACGCGTGAATGAGGGCGTCGTTGCGGAACACGTAGAACGGTTCCGAATAGCCCGCTGCCGCGACGATGCTCGACGTGCCGTGCAGCTTGCCCGTCTCGCTGTCTTCCAGCACGAAGAGATAGAACTCCTCGCCCGGAAAATCGACTTCCGCGCGAAACGAGTCTTCCGACAACGCGACACGCGCCTCTAGCGCGCGCCGGTCGTGCGGCAGCGAGTGCAGCACGGGCTGCGCGGTGCGCGCCATCTGTTGCAACGCGTCGAGATCGGCCAGGCGGCCAGGGCGGACGAAGAGCATCGTGGTCTCGTGTAATGTGGCTTGAAGGTTACTTCGCGAGCGCTGTTGCGCCGACGACTTCCTCGATCGCCTTTTCGAAGCGCGCGAGACCTTCGTTCATGTCGTCAGCGGAAATGATCAGCGACGGCGCGAAGCGCAGCACGTCGGGGCCCGCCATCAGCATGATCACGCCGTGCTTGCCGGCTGCCGTGACGAAGTCTTTCGCGCGGCCCTTGTAGGCTTCCGTGAGTTCCATGCCGATCAGCAGACCCTTGCCGCGCACGTCCTTGAAGATGCCGAAGCGGTCGTTGATCTTCGCGAGCGTCGCCTTGAACTGTTCGCTGCGTGCGCGCACACCTTCCAGCAGTTTCGGGTCGCTGACGAGATCGACCACTTTCAGCGCGATCGCCGTCGCGAGCGGATTGCCGCCGTACGTAGTGCCATGCACGCCGACCTTGAAGTGCGCGGCGAGTTCATTCGTAGTCAGCATCGCGCCGATCGGGAAGCCGTTGCCGAGCGCCTTCGCGGTGGTCAGGATGTCGGGTGTGACGCCCGTGTCCTGATACGCATAGAAGAAGCCCGTACGGCCGACGCCCGTTTGCACTTCGTCGAAAATCAGCAATGCGTTGTGCTGGTCGCAGGCTTCGCGCAGCGCCTTCAGGAATGCGGGATCGGCGGGAATCACGCCGCCTTCGCCTTGCACCGGCTCAACGATCACCGCGCAGGTTTTCGGGCCGATCGCGGCGCGCGCCGCTTCGATATCGTTGTAAGGCAGGTGTTTGATGCCGGCGGGCACGGGGCCGAAGCCTTCCGAGTATTTCGGCTGTCCGCCGACGCTCACCGTGAAGAACGTACGGCCGTGGAACGACTGGGTGAACGAGACGATTTCGTCCTTCTGTGCGCCGTGGCGGTCGAAGGCGACGCGGCGCGCGAGTTTCAGGGCGGCTTCGTTGGCTTCCGCGCCGGAGTTCGCGAAGAATGCGCGGTCGGCGAAAGTCAGCTCTTCGAGGCGTTTTGCGAGGCGCAGGACGGGCTCGTTCGTGTAACCGTTACCGATGTGCCACAGCTTGGCGCCCTGATCGTGCAAAACCTTCAGCAGTTCGGGATGCGCGTGGCCCAGCGCCGTGACGGCGATGCCGCCCGCGAAGTCGATGTAGTCCTTGCCTTGCGTGTCCCATACGCGGGAACCGGCGCCGCGGTCCGGTACGAAAGACGCTGGCGCGAAGACGGGGACCATGACTTCGTCGAAGGTCTGGCGGGTGACATTTTGGTCATGCATGGCGGGGCCTCGGGGTTTGGTCACTTTGACGGTACTTAGTTTAGGTGACAGTGGGCGGGGCGTCTTGCGTGGAAGCGACGGGTTCTTTTTTTATGTCTGCGACGTTTTGGGGGTTCTCACGCTTTGTGCTGGCATCCGCGAAGTACCGTCGCGGCGCGGGCGTGGGGAAAGATTCGCCTGTCGCCAACAGAAGCCGAGAGGCATGAATATGCTCGCATGCCATTGATTTTAAATACTAAATCCATACAGATGATCGTCAACTGACAAGCATCAGGACATATCCACAACGTGCAAGCCGCGAGAGGACCATGCTCGACAGCGCGACGAGTTCCGCAACCGTCGCGCGCAAGCTCACGTCGCTGCCCGTTCGCGTAATGCATCCACGACGCGACTGATAACACCATCCCAGTCACCCGGCGTTTCCTGGATAAAAAGGCGTGCCGACGGATACCACGGCGAATCGTTGCGTCCCCGCAGCCACCGCCAACAGGTGTCAAAACGGGACAAAATCCAGACCGGCTTGTTCAGCGCACCGGCGAGATGGGCCGTCGAGGTGTCGACTGCGATCACCAGATCGAGGCACTCGATAATGGCGGCTGTGTCCCCGAAGTCGGACACGTCTCCCATCGGATCGAGAGGCCGTATCGCGGGTGGGATGCTATCGAGTTGCGGGCGTGTGATCGCGCCCAGTTGCAGACTAACGAATGTAATGTCCGGCACTGCCAGAAGCGGCAAAAAAGCTCGCGCGTTGAGCGAACGGCGACGGTCAATCGCGTTCGCGCCAGGCATGCCCGGTCTTGGATCGCCGGCCCAAACAAGGCCGACCTTGAAGCCCCCCGTCGGCAAGCGTCGTTGCCAGAAATCCCGCCTCTCTTCGGGCGCGCGAAGATAGGGCATGACGGCAGGGATCTTGTCGATGGTCGTGTTAAACCGGAGCGGCAGACTCATCATGAAACACCAATAATCGTGCTCGGGTACATCGTGCGCGAAGTCCTGTTCGATACAGACATCGACGCCCTCCATGCTTTCGATCAGTGGCCGGAGCGCCGAACGGCAGATCACACTCAGACGCTTGACACCTAGCCGTTTGAGCATTGGCAGATAACGACAGAACTGCAGGGAATCGCCATAACCCTGCTCGTGCAGGACGACCAGCGTCTTGCCATGCAACGGTTCACCTTGCCACGACGGAAAGTCGACATCGGGAGGCATTGACACAGCTTCGCCGTCGACCACGACGGTACGGGACTCATGCAGGCGCCATCCCTCTTCGAAACGGCCCTCGCTCAGCAGCACCAACGACAGACACCATTGCGTAGCGATGTTCGACGGCTTGTGTGCAAGTACGTATCGAAACCAGTTCTCCGCCGATGCGTTCTGATTTTGTAGCGCATGTACGTAGCCCAGCGCGTGGCAGGTTTCGATATGGGATGGTGCCAGTTCGTGCGCCCGCTCAAGCAGCATTCGTGCAACGGCGGGCTGTTCGCTGGCCAGCACCATGCCGAGGTTGTAGTGCGCCAGGGCGTGCTCAGGATCCAGCCTGATCGCACAGCGTAGTGACGCTTCCGCCGCTTCGGATTGTCGTGCCCTGAGAAGCACGGTACCCAGATTCACATGGGCGTCCACGCAAACGGAATCGATTGCCAGCGCCTGCCGACACGCAGCTTCCGCCTCTTCCAGACGTTTGCATTCGGTTAGCGCCGCAGCAAGCCCGCTGTATGCCAATGCCGATCGAGCATCAAGCCCGATTGCTCGACGGAAAAACAATTCGGCTTCCTCGGGACGCTTGTCCAGCAGCATCAGCCTGCCAAGGTGGCGGTGCGTGCTCGCATGCATTTCATCGAATGCGAGGCCGCGTCTTAGCGCCGCCTCCGCCTCGCTGAACTGCCCGGCGTCGGTTAGCAGAGCGCCAAGGCTCACGTGTGCTTCAGTAAATTCTGGATGAAGTTCGAGGGCGCAACGCATTGATACTTGCGCCTCTTGCGACACCCCTATTTCCATCAACAGCAAGCCGAGGTTGTAATGGGCCACTGCGTAGAACGGGTTCAACGCAATAGCACTGCGGAGTAACGCTTCGGCGTCGGTCATGCGCTGCTGATCCAGCAAGACGTTGCTGAGATTCGTTAGATAGATCGCATTTTCGTTGATGGAGATTGCCTGGCGTATCGAGTTCTCGGCAGCCACCAACTCCCCTCGCTCCAGTTCAATCAGACCGAGCATATGGAACGCATCTGCGTGGCGGGGTTCGTGAGTGAGAATTTGTCGATAAACCGAACTCGCTTCATCAAGGCGGCCAGATTTGTGTGCATCCAATGCACTTTCGAAAATAGACATGAGTTCCAGCTTAATCTTCTTATCCCGAATTTATTCAAGACGTAACAATACGTCATCCTAAAAACTCTTATGGATATCAAGTATAACGGGCAACGCGATAGCCAGAACATCCGAACATTCCCTGCAGGTTACAAGCATCGTGAACCTGCTAGCTGCGTCGATGAGCCCATCAAGACAACTGCATGCCACGAGCCGCTCGTGGCCAAGCAGCGCCCAGTCTCATTCGCACACAAATTCAAACAATTCCGACACCATTCGAAGCACCGTCCTATTCATTTAACCCACTCCTTCGTCTAGCGTCATTGTTTCGTGCCTCACTAATGGACACGCAATCGCATCAGCAGCTACCCGGGAGACTGTACGAAGATGGACTTCATTGATGAGATCAGAGCCTTGTCTAATCGCATCGCCACAGCAAAGCACATGGTACAAACCGAAGAGACCACGAAGAACGCAATGGTGATGCCGTTCATTCACCTGCTCGGTTACAACGTCTTCGATCCTTTGGAGGTAACGCCGGAGCTGATTGCCGACGTGGGAACGAAGAAAGGAGAGAAAGTCGACTACGCGATCTTGAAGGACGGGAAACCGATCATCCTGTTCGAGTGCAAGAAATGCGGCGGCGACCTGCACATCAATCATGCAAGCCAGCTCTTCAGATATTTCCACGTTACGGAAGCGCGTTTCGGCGTTCTCACCAACGGCACCAACTACAGGTTTTTCACGGACCTTGAGCAACCGAACAAGATGGATGAGAAGCCGTTCTTCGAATTCAACATTCTTGATTTCAGGGAACAGGATGTCGAAGAACTAAAGAAGTTTGCCAAAGCGGCGTTCGATCTGGAAAGCATCCTCGACACCGCCAACCATCTTAAGTACACGCGCTCGATAAAGGGCACGCTCAATACCTGGATGAGCGAGCCGCCTGAAGACTTCGTTCGTCTGGTGTCTGCGGAATTTCTTGGCGGCAAGCAGTTTCGGGCAACCGTCAAGGATCAGTTCACGCAGATCACCAAGCATGCGTTCCAGCAGTTGCTGGCAGACAAGATCAACGAGCGGCTGAAAGGTGCCATGACGCCTGAACCGGCTCTTCTGCCAAGCGCCGCAACAGGCGCGGACACACAAGGCGCTGATCCCGAGCACGTCGAGCATGAGGTTTCAGAGATCGAGATGGACGCATACCAGATCATTCGCGCTATCGTACGTCCACTGGCCAAGCCCAACATGGTCGCAATCCGGCCGGCTGCAAGTTATTGCGCGATTCTCTTTGCTGATAACAACCGGAAACCGATCTGTCGCCTGCGCTTTAATAACCCGTCCCGGCTGGTGCTTGGTGTATTCAACGAGAACAAGGAGGAAGAACGGATTGCTATTGCATCAGTCGACGATATATTCGATTGCGCCGAAAAACTCAAAGTTTGTGTGAGCGCGTATCTGAAGCAAAACACAGACGACTCGGCTGTACCAATCGACGAGTCCGAAGCCGAAGCTTGACTCTCCAATAAGCCTTATCGAAGCGATGCGAATCGTATCTGACGCGCTGGCCGGGCGTCAGATACACGGCTACGCGTCCCGCTCTGGCCGCTCGATCATCGCTGCTGCCCTTGGTTCATCAATAGCTGCATGTGCGCCACCATGCTGCTTCTCGATGAAATTCCTACGCTCTTCACGCGGCGTAACGCCAAACTTCTCCCGATAAGCATTAGAAAAATGCGCAGCAGAAGAAAACCCACACGCGAGACTAATCTGAACAACCGACTTGCTAGTCCGCTGCAACTGCGTCCGCGCCTTCGCAAGGCGCAAACCGAGGTAATACTTCGACGGCATCGACCCAAGATACTGCCGAAAGAGCCGCTCCAACTGCCGGCGCGAAACGCCAACTAAACCCGCGATCTCATCCGAAGTCAGCGGATCCTCAATATTCGCTTCCATCAACAGCAAAGCATCATTCAAACGAGGATGCCGCTCGCCCGGCGCCGTCACGAACGGAATCCGCTGACGCTCTTCCCCGGACCGCAGCACGCCAACGCCTAAAGTATCGGCGATACGGTCAGCCAGCTCCGGCCCATGCTCACGCCCAATCATCGCCAGCATGAAATCGACGGTCGCCTGCCCGCCCGCGCAGGTCGCGCGATCACGGTCGATCTCGAAGATCTGCTGCGTAACGATCGACCGCTCGAATTGCTCGGTGAACTGCTGATACGTCTCCCAGTTCACACTCACGCGATAACCGGAGAGTTGCCCCGCCATGGCCAGCCACCACACGCCGTGGTGAATCCCCGTCACAAGCGGCGTACGCTGCCCAACCCGCGACAGACTGGCAAGAAACAACCGGTAATCCGCAAACTGCTGAAAGCGCTCACTAACGAGAATCAGCCAGTCGCACGAAATCGCATCGCCGAATGCGGCATCGGCGGGCCATTGCGCGCCGCCCGCGAGCGGCACCGGCCGGCCATCCCACGAGCACACCTGCCAGCGGTACAACGCGCGGCCATCGATCTCATTGGCAAGATTCAACGCATCGACAATAGGCCCGACGCCCGACATCGAAACGGGTGGCAACGCGACAATCGCGACCTGAGTCGTGCGTGCCGGACTGGACGACGGACGTGGCATTAACGTGTGCTGCGGGACGCCCGCTTACTTGAGACTGCCCGACAGGAACTGCTTGAGCCGCTCGCTCTTCGGCGTGGCCAGCACCTCGGACGGCACACCCTCTTCCTCCGTGCGGCCCTGATGCAGGAACATCACATGGTTCGACACGTTGCGCGCAAAGCCCATTTCATGCGTCACGACGATCATCGTGCGGCCTTCTTCGGCGAGCTTCTGCATCACCTTCAGCACTTCGCCGACCAGCTCGGGATCGAGCGCGGAAGTCGGCTCGTCGAACAGCATCACGTCCGGGTTCATCGCCAGCGCGCGCGCAATCGCCACACGCTGCTGCTGCCCGCCCGACAGATGCGACGGATATTGCTTCTCCAGACGCGGTGCAAGACCGACCTTCTCCAGATACTCGCGCGCGCGGTCTTCGGCTTCCTTGCGCGACAGGCCGAGCACGTGAATCGGCGCTTCGACCACGTTCTCCAGCACGTTCATGTGCGCCCACAAGTTGAAGTGCTGGAACACCATCGCGAGCTTCGTGCGGATGCGCTGCAGCTGCTTGTGATCCGCGACCTCGAAGTTGCCGTGACGATCGACCTTCGTGCGCACCGCTTCGCCATCGACGACGATCTGCCCGGCGTTCGGCCGCTCGAGAAAATTGATGCAGCGCAGGAACGTACTCTTGCCCGACCCGCTCGCACCGATGATGCTGATCACGTCGCCCTTGTTGGCATTCAGCGAGACGCCCTTCAGCACTTCGTTATCGCCATAGCGCTTGTGGATGTCCTGCACGGCGAGCTTGCAGGCTTCCGTTTGAGTCGTGTGGAGCAAGATGCTCTCCCAGAGTGAAGACGGGTGAAACGGTGCTTACGTATTACGGGCTCTCGGCCGATCAACGCCGCACGGCCAGGTACGCAAGCCAGTGACGCTCGGCGCGCCGGAACAACGCAACCAGCGCGAACGATACAGCAAGATAAATCAGCGCCGCGAGCCCGAAAGCCTCGAACGAGCGGTACGTCGCGGAGTTCGCATCGCGTGCGACCTTCAGCACGTCGGGCACGGTGGCCGTAAAGGCGACGGTGGTCGCGTGCAGCATCAGGATCACTTCGTTACTGTACAACGGCAGCGCGCGGCGCAGCGCGGACGGTATCACAATCCGCCGGTACATCGTGAACCAGCTCATGCCGTAGGCGCGCGCCGCTTCGACCTCGCCATGCGAGGTCGCGCGAATCGCGCCCGCGAAGATCTCCGTCGTGTACGCACAAGTGTTCAACGCGAACGCGAGAATCGCGCAGTGAAAGCCGCTGCGGAAGAACGAATCGAGCAGCGCATGCGAGCGCACGAACTCGAGGCTGTACATGCCCGTGTAGATCAGCAGCAACTGCACATAGAGCGGCGTGCCGCGAAACACGTAGGTGTAGAGGCGCACGGGCGTCGACAGCCAGCGCTTCCTCGAAACTCGCGCCACGGCCAGCGGAATCGACGCCACGAAGCCGATGCCGATCGATGCGACCAGCAGCCACAACGTGACGGCAAGACCCGAGATACGTTGCCCGTCCCAGTAGAGGAACGCGCGCCAGAACTGGTTGAGAATGTCGATCATGATCGTCTCCTGCGCGTGGCGCGAATTAGAGTTCGGCGTGTCGAACGCCGATCGAATAGCGCTTCTCCAGCCAGATCAGCACGAGGTTCGACACCGTCGTGATGGCCAGATAGATCGCCGCGGCAACGAGGATGAAGAAGAACATGTTGAAGGTGCTCTTGCCGGCGTCCTGCGCGGCCTTGACGACATCGGCGAGTCCGATGATCGACACCAGCGCCGTCGCCTTCACGAGCACCTGCCAGTTGTTGCCGATGCCCGGCAGCGCAAAGCGCATCATCTGCGGGAACATGATGCGGGCGAATACGCGCGCGCCGCTCATGCCGTATGCCGCGCCCGCTTCGAGCTGGCCACGTGGCACAGCGAGAAACGCGCCGCGAAACGTCTCGGTGAAGTAAGCGCCGTAGATGAAGCCGAGCGTCAGCACGCCCGCGACGAACGGGTCGATGTCGAATTGCGGCAGGTTCAACGCATCGGTCAGGTTGTTGACGGCGATCTGAATGCTGTAGAAGAGCAGCAGCATGAGAACCAGGTCGGGCACCGAGCGGATCAGCGTCGTGTAGCCCGTCGCGATCGCGCGCATCGGCCGGCTCAACGACAGCTTCGCCGCCGCACCGATCAGGCCTAGCACGACGGCCGTCGCCAGAGATAGAACCGACAGCTCGATCGTCTTGATCGTGCCCTCGAGGAGCACCGGGCCAAAGCCATATAAGAACACGCGTGTCTCCTTTGAGGTTATCCGGACCGCCGCAACGAACTGCGGCATGGCGCGGATACTCGCAAGCAAAAATAAATTGCTCAAACCGGGACATGCGCTTGTTGTGCATCGCAACATCGACGAAGGCGCCGCATGGCGGGCGTTGGACGCCCGGTATAGCGGGCGCTATCTGTTTGTAAGCGGATGGCGCGCACGCAGCAGGTGCCGCGAATTAGCAAGTTTGCGGTCGCTTTTTCGATAGACGCGCGAAGCCGCCCGCATGCTCGCAAACCCGCGCCGATTGGGGCTTTCCCTGAAAGACAGGAGGCCACGATGCTGCCAGGCGCTTCCCATTGGAGCCGTCCGGATGCACACGCGTTAGACTGGCTTCTCCCTTCCGACACCCGACGCTTCCGCGACAAGGATCGCCGCATGACACTTCGCCCCGACTCCACGACGCTCGACGCCTACACCCACGACGCCGCCCGCTACTCGCGCGAATGGCTCGACCAGCCGCCGCCCGACGACATGTATGCGCTGTGGGAAAGCCATCTGCTGCCGACCGGCAAGACGGCCGATATCGGCTGCGGCAACGGGCGCGACGCCGCGTGGCTCGCGGACCATGGGTATCGCGTGACGGGGTTCGATGCGTCGGCGGGTTTGCTCGACGAAGCGCGGCGGCTCTATCCGCAGATCGCGTTTCGCACCGCATCGCTGCCGTCGCTCGCCGAGATCGACGAGCAGTTCGACAACGTGGTCTGCGAAACCGTGCTGATGCATCTGCCCGTCGACGCGATCACTGATGCCGTCGACAACCTCGTGCGCATCCTGCGGCCCAACGGCATGCTGTATCTGTCGTGGCGCGTGACGGAGGGCGTGGACGCGCGCCAGCCAGATGGACGGCTTTATTCGGCGTTCGAGCCGTCGCTCGTCACGGACGCGCTGACCAGCTGCGTGATCCTGTTCGCCGACGACACGACCAGCGCAAGCTCCGGCAAACGCGTGTGCCGCATCATCGCGGCGAAGCGGTCCGAGGACTGAGCGCGTATCCGACGGAGCATCAATCGATGCCGAGACACGCGCGGATTGCGGGCAGCATCGCCTCGACGGCCGCGCGCCCTTCCGCGATCGCGGGCTCCGCACGGTGAAAGTCGAAGATGCCCATACCCGCGAGGCGCGGCTGGATCAGGATGTCGGCCGGTTCGCCCGCGAGGCGGCTGCGCGTGATCCGCACCTGCATGATGTCGATGCTTTGCGCGATCGAACTGAGCATCGACGGCACGCGCGCGCTCGGCGCGGGCGCCACGCGCACGTCGCGCGAATACTGTTCTGGCGAAGGCTGCAGCCAGCCCGGAAACGGCTTGCCGTTGCGCCGTAGCAAAACGGGTGGCGCAGGCGTCGCGATCGCGGGCGGCGGCGCATCGGGATCGAGCGGCAGCGGCTCGGATTCTTCAACGGCGCGCTCGATGACGGCCTCGATCGATTCTTCCGTCGGCATGGGCGGCAGATCAACCACCGCTCCGCCGAAGTCGCGGCCATTCAGAATGTCGTTGTTCAGGTCCACGGCGATCACGCAGTCGGCCCGCATGCCGCGCGCCGCCGACACGGGCACGGGGTTCGACAGCCCGCCGTCGACGAGCCACACGCCCTCGTGCAGCACCGGCGTGAAAATGCCTGGAATCGCAATCGACGCGCGCACGGCATCCACCACGCCGCCGTCCTGCAGCCACGTCTCGCGGCCCGAATCGAGTTCCGTCGCGACGGCGGCGAACGGCATCTGCAACTGGCTGATCTCGCGTCCGTTGAAGCGGTTCGCAAACACCTGGATGACTTTCCTGCCGCCGAGCAGCCCGCCCGAAAAGCGCAGATCGAGCAGACGCACGACCGACTGCCACGTGAGCCCCGTCACCCACTCTTCGAGCCAGTCGAGATCGCCGTTCGCATAGACGGCGCCGACCAGCGCGCCGATCGACGTGCCCGCCACGAGGTCCGGTTTGATGCCCGCGTCGTGCAGCGCCCGGATCGCACCGATGTGCGCCCAGCCGCGCGCGGCCCCGCCGCCGAGCACGAGGCCGATGCGCTTGTATCGCCTACGTGTGGCCATTGTTATTTTCTCCCTTGATTACAGGCGTTTTCTGTTTGGACCGTGGCGCGCGGCTTTTGTTTTCAGCCCTCCTTTAGCCCTCGCTTCCGGACACACTGCTCGCCCAGGCTTATCCGCCCTCCGTCAGTGCCCGCGCATTACGTCCGAGCGCGAGGTCGTATAGACGACGTGATTGACGTCGAAATGCACGTTGAAAAAGCCTTCTTGCGTGACACCGCCTTCGCGCCACTTCCAGCTCCATACCGTCTCGGGCTTGAGTGGATAAACGGCCACTTCGCCGGGCTTGCCGAGCAGACGGCGCACTTCGTCTTCCGTCATGCCGGCGCGGATCTTCGCGAAGTTCGCGGCCGTCAGCACCTGCGTGATCGCCTGCAAGGTGCCGTCCGGGCCGATGTCGACCATGTACGTGTTGAGGCCTTGTGGACCGCGCGGATATTCGAAGCGCTTCGAGCCGTCGGTGAACTGGCGCTCGGTTTCGGGCTTGCCCATCTGGTCGCGGATTTGCGCTTCCGTCGTGATGCCGGGCGTGAGCCCCTTCAGAAGCAGCGCGTCCGGTTTGACGGCGTTGAAAAATTCCTTGAGCTTTTGCACGGCTTGCTCGCTCTGCTGGTCGTCGCAGCCGGCGAGCGCGGACAGCGCGCCTGCCATGGCCACGGAAAGCATCATGTTGCGCAACGAGGTGCGATTAACCATCTTCGATAACTTGCTAGACACAAACGATGTGAACGACACAGAGCATAACCCGGTCGACAGCCGGATCGCGAACGATGGCTGCGCAGATGTGTATGGAAAGTTAAAGAATTGCTACGCGAGATTTCTCGTGCGCGAGAAATGCGACCTGCGATGAACCCACGGAGAAGGCTTGCGAAGGGAAACGTGGTGGCGCATGCAGCAACATGAAAAGCGTTTCGGCCAGAAGCCACATGTGCTTCTGGCCGTGACGCAATTTTCACTGCTATGACGACCGCAAACGACAGCGGCCGCTGGCCCCTCGACTATCTGGCAAGTGCTGACAATCTAGCGTCAGGTTCGAAAATGCGCGAGAGCGCGTTTACACCGAATCGGCTGACGAATCGCATGCGATCTCGCGTGCGGCGGCCAACGATTAGCGTCGGCACGCCAGCCTCATGATTGCGTGATGCGTGTGAAGTCATCGCGCCGACGCGCCGGGCATCCTGCCTGCACCCGGCTGACCCGGCCGACCCGGTTCGTCCGGGTGTGTACTGCGTAGCCGACCTACGCGTGACGTGAGGGGCCGACCGGCGTCGAGGTCCGTGGAGGCCGCCGCCTCGTCACGCGGGTATGCATTGCGCAGATCCGCGTCGTTGGCGGCGACGATGACACATTAACGCCCGCGCGCGCGTCATTCCGTGCGACGGCACACGCATCGGACCTTCTCGAAGCAACCGGAAACGCATTTCGAGCCCTGTTTTCAGGGGTTTTCTGCATCGCTGGCCGAACGGCCTCCGATTCGCGAACACGCCGACCCTGCTGCCGGCAGGGACATGATCAGCCCGCCAGCAGGAACGGGAGCGCTTTGGCACAATCGCGTTTTCCCGCACGCCACGCGGACCCGCGCTTCGTCCTTGCAAAAGACGATAGTTGGCCGCACATCGATTCCATGATCCCCTTTTCCGTCCTCGACCTTTCTCCCATCACGGCTGGCGCGAGCGCGACCGATGCGTTCCGCAATTCGCTCGATCTCGCGCAGCACGCCGAGCAATGGGACTACAAGCGCTTCTGGCTCGCCGAGCATCACAACATGACGGGTATCGCGAGCGCGGCGACGTCGGTCGTGATCGCGCATGTCGCGGGCGGC
Organism: Paraburkholderia terrae; assembly: GCF_002902925.1. Taxonomy (GTDB): domain Bacteria; phylum Pseudomonadota; class Gammaproteobacteria; order Burkholderiales; family Burkholderiaceae; genus Paraburkholderia; species Paraburkholderia terrae. The sequence goes on from NZ_CP026111.1 coordinate 2,212,233, forward strand.
ACGAAGACGATCCGCGTCGGCTCGGGCGGCGTGATGCTGCCGAATCACGCGCCGCTCGTGATCGCCGAGCAGTTCGGCACGCTGGCGTCGCTGTTTCCGGGGCGTATCGATCTGGGCCTGGGCCGCGCGCCCGGCACCGACCAGACCACCGCCCGCGCGCTGCGCCGCGATCTGAACGGCAGCGCCGATTCGTTCCCTGACGACGTCGTCGAACTGCAGCGCTATTTCGCTGATCCCGTGCCGGGGCAGCGCGTGCGCGCCGTGCCGGGCGCGGGGCTGAAGGTGCCGTTGTGGCTGCTCGGCTCGAGCCTGTTCAGCGCGCAGCTGGCGGCGGCGCTCGGTCTGCCGTTCGCGTTCGCGTCGCACTTCGCGCCGGATTACATGATGCAGGCGCTGCACGTGTATCGCGCGCAGTTCCGTCCGTCGGAAACGCTCGACAAGCCTTACGCGATGGTCGGCGTGAACCTGTTCGCCGCCGACACCAATGACGAAGCGCGCCGCCTCTTCACGTCGCTGCAGCAGCAGTTCATCAATCTGCGGCGGGGCACGCCGGGCCAGTTGCAGCCGCCCGTCGATCACCTCGCGGTGTCGGAGATGGAGTTGAGCAGCGTGCAGCACTCGCTCGCGTGCTCGGTGATCGGCGATCGCGAGACGGTGCGCGACGGACTGCGCTCAATCATCCAGCAGACGGGCGCGAACGAACTGATGCTCACCGCGCAAATTTACGATCACGCGGCGCGACTGCGTTCGTTTGAAATCGGCGCGCAAGTGCGCGACGAACTGGCCGACGCCTGAACGGGAGAGAGTCAACAACTGCGCCGGCACGCGCGCCCGCGTCCGGCTGAAGCGAAGACGCACCGCTGCCTTTGCTTCGAACAGACCATCGTCCCCCGCTCAATGGTTGCGGGCTCGGCGGCACGCCCGTCGAGCAACGCCTTGTGAAAGGCCGTTGGGTCCTGCATCTGCGGCGCACGTCGGGCGGCGCGGCATCCTTGCCGATCGCCGTCCCTGTCGCCGATCAGCAGCAGCGTCGGCGTTTTCAGCAGCCCAAGCTCATAGACGACCGGCTGCGTATAAAAGTCAGCACAATAAACGTTTCGCCGATGCCCCCAAAAAGGCGCTTGCCGGCCCGTTTTAGCCGTTGTGACGGGTGCGGCACCACGGGCCGCTTCTGAAGATCTTCGGACCTCGCTTCGCTCCGGTTCACAACCAGAGTGGGCCACGCGATGTCATCTTCCGATCGCCCTCCTCGCGCACTACCATTCCTTCACGATCCGGGGATCTTGACGCGATAGCTCACTGGAAGCGTTTGACGGCACTCGACAGGCGATGCCGCGGCGCCCAATCGGGCCGCGAACCCCCATCTGCGCGAAATCTGTGTGAGATACGGAATAACTCCGCATCTGCCTGGTTCACTCCAATGAGACCTGTTTATAGCAACGGGAGAACCATCGTGCGTACCCCAAGTCCCCGTACCGTGCGGACGATCCTGAGCGTCGTCATTGTCCTGGCGATCTCGGCGCTTTGCGACTCACCTGCCTTCACTGCCGGCTTGCAGACCGACGGTACCTCTAACGAAGCCCCCTTCCTGGCGGAGAACAATACCGCCATGACAAGAATGATGGACGGCATGTCGACGAGACCGACGGGCGACGTCGATCGCGATTTTGTCGCAATGATGGTGCCTCACCATCAAGGTGCCATCGACATGGCGCAGGCCGAACTGCGTTACGGTCACAACGAACAGTTGCGCCGCATCGCGCAAGAGATCGTCGTCGAGCAACAACAGGAAATCGTCGCCATGCGCGTCGCACTCGGACAACCATTGCCATCGCCTGCCCCCGCTCCCGACCAGCAAAAGCCGGCATCCATGCCTGTCGCCCCGGTTCACCGGACGTCCGGCCAAGGCATGCAAATGAACATGCCAAACCCTATGCAGGAGGAGCAGCAATGAAACGCCAATCGAAAATCAACATCGCGTTGTCGGCATCCATGCTAGTGGCAGCGCAGTTCGCGTGGGCTGGGCAGGCCCCTGGATCGCAGTCCGACCCTGACATTCCCGTAAGCCACCACGATCGCGTTTACGCCGCTGAGCAGTTTTCGAACACAGTGTCGGTGATCGACCCGGCCGACAACAAGCTGCTTGGCCTGATTCGCCTCGGCGATCCCTCGCCGGGCAATTTCAGTCCGTTGTACAAAGGTCAATTACTTGTGCATGGCATGGGTTTCTCGCCGGACCATCACACGATTGCGGTTGTCTCGATCGGATCGAACTCGGTTTCATTCATCGACACGCAGACTAACGCCGTCAAGCATGTCACCTACGTCGGCCGCTCGCCTCACGAGGCTTTCTTTACGCCCGATGGAAAGGAAGTCTGGGTGACCGTGCGCGGTGAAAACTACGTCGCTGTACTCGACGGAAAAACGTACGAGGAGAAAACACGCATTACTGTCCCGGCTGGCCCCGGAATGCAGATATTCTCAACGGACGGAAAATACGGTTACGTCTGCTCGTCCTTCAACCCGGAGATTGAGGTGGTGTCCGTGGCCGACCATAAGATCGTCGGCAGGGTCCAGCAGGCCAGCCCCTTTTGTCCCGACCTGGCGGCGACGCCCGACGGCAAGCAGGTCTGGTTCACGCTGAAGGACACCGGCAAGGTCCAGGTGTTCGATGCAAGGCCGCCATTCGCGCTGATCAAAACACTCGACACCGGCCCAATCACGAATCACGTGAACATCGTGCATAACGACAAGGGCACGTTCGCGTACGTCTCCGTTGGAGGCCTGAATGTGATCAAGGTGTTCCGAACCGACGACTTTTCGCAGGTCGCGACGATACCTGTCGGCAACTTGCCGCATGGGCTCTGGCCGTCGGGGGACGGCAGCCGCATCTATGTCGGGCTGGAGAACGCCGATGCGATGACTGCGATCGACACACTGAGCAACACGGTCATCGCGACTGTGCCCATTGGCCAGGCGCCGCAGGCTGTCACCTATGTGCCGAATGCGGTGCCCGAAGGCGATGCTACGCAGAACCTGCAGACGCTGGGCCTGGCTGGTCAGAGCGTCCATCTTGCACTGGTGCCCGTGGGGGCGGGCAAGACGGCGGATGCCACCCATGTACCTACGACTGTCGCGTTGTTCGACCAGGGCCTCGTGCAGGTTCTCCAGGCCGCTGTCACTGGTCTGCAACCGAAGCAGCCCTACGTACTAGGTCTTGCCGATAACCCCGATGGCATGGGTGACCTGCAGGTGCTCGCGAATTTCATGTCCAATCCGGCCGGCTCGGCGATCGTCAATGCTCTCGGGCAGATTCGCCAACTGATCACACCAGGAATGGTCTATGCCGATGACAAGCGCCGCTACCTCGTGGTCGCCCCGCAAGGGTCGGGCAAGCCTGGGGCACCCGTACAGGTGCAGTCGCCGTAACCGGTTCCGCCGCCACGTCTCGTTCGAGGTGGCGGCGCGGCATCCTTGCCGATCGCCGTCGTGTCCTTCTGACCGATCAGCAGCGGCGTCGGCATCTTCAGCAGCCCGAGTTCATGGACGACCGGCTGCGTAACTTGCCCGGCTCTCCGTCGCATATTCAACGGAGAACGGTTGTCGAGCTGCGAGAAGTGCCGGCAACAGATAATCCATTCAGCTGTACGACTCGCCCGCAGATGAGAACCCCCGTCAAGGCGCGCCTCTCTCGTCTATCACGCGCTTTGCTGCGTTGAATCCTGCCGTCAAGGCGTCATCCACCGTGTCGAAGACTCGATTGCCTTCTCCGACGAGCCCAATCGGTGAGCCTACCGGTCGTATCGGGTCCACCGTGCAGATACTCACCATTGCAACGTACCCCACCGGGGGCCCATAGGTGAATTCGCTTGACACGGCCCGCACCGACTCAAGCTTCACGGTGACCTCAAAGCCTTTGTACGAGACCATTTTTTCCATTGATTGACTCCCAGGCTGGCAGACCGCGAGCCGGTCGCACGCTCGAAGACAACGTAGCACAACAACATGCCGTGCAGCGCCGGTTTTTTGCGGCCGGCCCCCTCACAGCGGCCGCCACAACCGTGGCTGCCTGCGGGCATGTGACGGCGCGTACCACTCAACAGCTTCGGTTTGCCATGCGGTCGCCTGGACCAGGCACTGCACCGCAAAATGCCCCGACAGTTTTTCCTATCGATGAACAACGCAGGAATACGCTGGCGGGACAAAAAGCCGTTTGAACGCTCACCGATTCGTCGGCACCGCCGCCAACCCGTCCAGCAACGCCTTGTGAAACGCCGCCGGGTCCTGCATCTGCGGAGCATGGCCGAGTTCGGCGAACTCGATGAGTTTCGCGTGCGGAATCGCCTTCGCCGCCGCCTTGCCCAGCTCAGGGTAATGACCGATCTTCGCGCGTACCTCGGGAGGCGCGGCATCCTTGCCGATCGCCGTCGTGTCCTTCTGCCCGATCAGCAGCAACGTCGGCATGCTCAACTGCCCAAGCTCATAGACGACCGGCTGCGTGTAGATCATGTCGTACAACAGCGCGGAATCCCACGCGACTTCCTTCTTGCCCGGCCCGCGGTACATCCCCGCCAGCATCTGCACCCACGGCTCGAAATCGCTGCGCCACTGGCCCGAGTAGTAGGTCGCCTGCTCGTAGCGGCGGATGCCGTCCGCCGTGGTCTTCAGTTCGCGCTCGTACCACTGGTCGACGGATAGCGACGGTACACCCTTCGCCTTCCAGTCCTCCAGCCCGATGGGATTGACGAGCACCAGTTGCTGCGTCTGCGCCGGGTACATCAGCGCGTAGCGGATGGCCAGCATGCCGCCCGTCGAATGTCCGACGATAGTCGCGTTCTTCACGCCGATCGATTCGAGCAGCGCATGCGTGTTACGCGCAAGCTGCTGAAAGCTGAACTGGTAGCGCTGCGGCTTGCTCGACTTGCAAAAGCCGATCTGGTCGGGCGCGATCACCCGATACCCCGCCGTCGACAGCCGCTCGATCGTGCTTTCCCATGTCGCGCCGCAAAAATTCTTGCCATGCAGCAGCACGACGGTGCGGCCGTTCGGATGCTCGGGCGCGATGTCCATGTAAGCCATATGCAGCGCCTCGCCTTGCGACGTGAACTCGAACTGCCGCACGGGCGCGGGATAGTTGAAGCCCTGCAACTCGGGGCCGTAGGCGGGACCGTCGTCGGCGGCGGGCGCGCTCGACGGCGGCACGGCGGCGGCATTGACGGCTTCGGCGGCGCACGCATCGAGGCCCAGCATGGCGATGCAGGCGGACAGGGAAACGGCAACGAGGGATGAACGGAGTGTCATAGGGTGGCGGACAAAGGCAAGGACAGGAGCAAGGGAAACACAGGCCCGTCATGATGCCCGCGTCGCGGCCCGCTTGCAGCGGCGCGTGCAATGGCCTCGCCCGAAGCAGCCGCGCCCGCGCTTCAAACAGCCGTTTCAAGTCCCGAACGAGTTCCGCGCGTGATCCGTCCGGCATAATTTGCCCGAACGGCTGACGGCCAGGCATCGCGAGCCCGCCGTTTCTACCGGCCCGTGCGCGGCCCTCTCCCTCCGGATCACGCACGAATGTGGCATGGCGAACGCGGCATGTTGCGCGCGGCAGGCGCATGGTCCAGACTAATCGCTGGCCGGCGGGAACGTGCATTGCGGACGCCAGCCGACAGCCAGGGCCAGAAGCCATCGCGCAAAAGACCAAGACCACAACAACAACGCACAGCGTCAGATAAAAGACAGAAAAACACAGCAACGCCGGGGCAAACAAAAGCTTCCACCAGGGCTCACCAATAAACGGAGACGCACATGGATTCGCCGGCAAGCCTCAACGATCTTCAACACACGACACTCGCCATCGTCCTCGCGGGCGGACGCGGCACGCGCCTCGGACCGCTGACGAACAAGCGCGTGAAGCCCGCCGTACACTTCGGCGGCAAATACCGGATCATCGATTTCGCGCTGTCCAACTGCCTGAACTCGGGCATCCGCCGGATTGCCGTGGTCACGCAGTACAAGGCGCACTCGCTGCTGCGGCACGTGCAGCGCGGCTGGGGCTTCCTGCGCGGCGAGTTCAACGAGTTCATCGACCTGTGGCCGGCGCAACAGCGCGTCGAAGGCGCGCACTGGTATCGCGGCACGGCCGACGCCGTGTTCCAGAACCTCGACATCATCCGTTCCATCGGCCCGAAATACGTGGTCGTGCTGGCGGGCGATCACATCTACAAGATGGACTACACGCGGATGGTGATGGATCACGTCGAATCGGGCGCCGATTGCACGGTCGGCTGCATCGAGGTGCCGCGCATGGAAGCGACGGCGTTCGGCGTGATGCACGTCGACGAGCAGCGCCGCGTGACGGGCTTCGTCGAAAAGCCCGCCGATCCGCCCGCGATGCCCGGCCACCCCGACATCGCCCTCGCCAGCATGGGCATCTACGTGTTCAGCGCCGACTACCTGTACTCGCTGCTCGAGGAGAACATCAGCAGCGTCGCGACCGACCACGATTTCGGCAAGGACATCATTCCGCGCGTCGTCACGACGGGGACGGCGATCGCGCATCCGTTCAGCATGTCGTGCGTGTCGTCGGACCCGAACGTCGAGCCGTATTGGCGCGACGTCGGCACGATCGACGCGTACTGGGCCGCCAATCTCGATCTGGCGTCCACGATTCCCACGCTCGACCTCTACGACCGCAACTGGCCGATCTGGACGCACCAGGAACAGCTGCCGCCCGCCAAGTTCGTGCGCGACCTGAACGGGCTGCAAGGCTCGGGCACCAACCTGATCGTGTGCGGCGGCTGCGTGATCTCCGGCTCGCAGATTTCGCGCTCGGTGCTGTCGTCGAATGTCGTGGTGAATTCGTTCTGTAACATCGCTGAGGCAGTCTTGTTGCCGCAGGTGTCGATCGGCGCGAGTTGCCGGTTGCGCAAGGTCGTGATCGACCGCGGCTGCCAGATTCCCGACGGCACCGTGATCGGCGAAGATCCGGTGCGCGACGGCGAACGCTTCTACCGGACCGACAGCGGCGTCGTGCTGGTGACGGCCGAGGCGCTCAAGCGGCAGTCGGCGGCAGCGCGGTAGCGACCGGCGGGCGGACACGGCAGGCACGGCGACCGCAGGCGGCACGCGACGAAGCACGACGCAGTGCGGCGCTCCGGCGGGTGCCGCCGCGCGCCGCCCGTCTCCGTTGCGCTCCGTCAAGCTCCGTTATGCGCGCGCTGCACGGCGCGGATCGACACCGTGCGACGCACCGAAACGACACTGCGCAATCCACCGCAACCCTAGCGAACAGGACTGAAGCCCATGACGATCCGCGCGCTGCATGTCGCAAGCGAGCTGTATCCCCTTCTGAAAACGGGCGGCCTCGCCGATGTCGCGGGCGCGCTGCCGCCCGCGCTGATCGAGCTGGGCGCCGACGCGCGCGTGCTGCTGCCCGGCTTTCCCGCTGTGATGGCCGGGCTGTCGGACCTGCAGCCCGTCGCGCGGATCGGCGATCGCTTCGGCGCGTCGAACGTCACGCTGGAGCGCGGCACGCTGCCCGCGAATGGCCTGGTCGTCTACGTGATCCGTGCGCAAACGCTGTATGACCGCGTGGGCAATCCGTATCTCGACGCCGAACACGTGCCGTACGGCGACAACGCCCAACGCTTCGCGATGCTCGGCTGGACGGCGGCGCAGATCGCGCAGCATCTCGACCCCGCATGGGCGCCGCAGATCGTCCACGCGCACGACTGGCACGCGGGGCTCGCGCCCGCCTATCTGAAAGCGGCTGAACGCGAGCACGGCAAGCCCGCCGCGCGCACGGTGTTCACAGTCCACAACCTCGCGTATCAGGGCGTCTTCCCATCGCATCAGTTCGGCCAGCTCGGACTGCCCGCCGACTTTTTCAATATGAGCGGCGTCGAGTTCTACGGACAGATGTCGTTCCTGAAGGCGGGCCTGTTCTACAGCGACCGCATCACGACCGTCAGTCCGACCTATGCGCGCGAAATCCAGACGCTCGCGCAGGGCGGCGGCCTGGACGGGCTGTTGAGCCAGCGCTCGCATGATCTGTCGGGCATTCTGAACGGCGTCGACTATACGATCTGGCAGCCGACCACCGACTCGCTGATCGCCGCGCACTATACGGACACGCGCCTTGCCGGCAAGCGTGCGTGCAAGACGGCGCTGCAGGAACGCTTCCATCTCGCGCCGAAAAGCGACGCGCTGCTGTTCGGCGTCGTGAGCCGGCTGACCGAACAGAAAGGCCTCGATCTGCTGCTCGCGGCACTTCCCGAAATCATCAAGCGTGGCGGCCAGCTGGTCGTATTCGGCACGGGCGACCCGGCGCTCGAAAACGGCTTGCAGCTCGTCGCACAAGCACATCCCGAGAGCGTCGCCGTCGAACTCGGCTTCGACGAGACGCTCGCGCATCAGATCGTCGCGGGCAGCGACGTGATTGCCGTGCCGTCGCGTTTCGAGCCGTGCGGCCTGACGCAGCTCTATGCGCTCGCGTATGGGTCGCTGCCGCTCGTGCATCGCGTGGGCGGCCTTGCTGATACGGTCGTCGACGCGTCGCTGGAAAACATCGCCGACGATCTGGCAACAGGCTTCGTGTTCGAGCGCTTCGAGCCGGAAGCGCTCACGGCCGCGATCCGCCGCGCATTCGCGCTGTACGCGCGGCGCACCGACTGGAAAGCCACGCAGCGCCGCGCGATGCGCCAGGACTTCGGCTGGGGTGCGTCGGCGGAACGCTATCTCGCGCTGTACCGCGAGCTGGTGTGAGCGGATAAGCCGGTAAGCGCGCCGCATGATCTTGCGCAACATCGGCTTGCGCATTGATGGTTCGGCGCAACACGACGGGGCCGGATCGATTCCGGCGCGCGAAAACTCATGTATCTTGTGATGAACAGGGCGTGACGCGCCCTGTCGGCGACGCGCTGTCGCGCATCGTCGTTCGTCGTTCGTTGTTCGCCGCGCCAAAGCGGTGCATCGAAGCTGCTCATCCGTCGCGCATTCTTTCTTCCGGCGCCCTTCTCGCGCCGTATCGGTTCGACATGAAAAACGTTCTGAGCATCCAGTCGCACGTCGTATTCGGGCACGCGGGCAATAGCGCCTCGGTGTTCCCGATGCGGCGTCTTGGCGTCAACGTGTGGCCGCTCAATACCGTGCAGTTCTCGAACCATACGCAGTACGGTCATTGGGAAGGCAGTGCGATCGATGCGTCGCAGATGCTCGCGCTCGTCGAAGGGATTGGCGCGATCGGCGTGCTGCCTCGCTGCGACGCCGTGCTATCGGGCTATCTCGGCACGCCTGAGCAGGCGCAGTCGGTCATCGAAATCGTGCGCGCCGTGAAGTCGGCGAATCCGCATGCACGCTATTTCTGCGATCCGGTGATGGGCACGTCGACGGGCTGTCGCGTCGAGCCGGGCATTCAGGAGTTTCTGGTCCGGACGATGCCCGAAGTGTCCGACGTGATGTGCCCGAACCATAGCGAATTGCAACGGCTCGTGGGGCGCGAGATCGAGACCGTCGAGGAAGCCGTCGCGGCTTGCCGCGAGGTGATGGAGCGCGGGCCGAAGATGATGCTCGTCAAGCATCTGCTCGATCGCAACAGCCTCGCGGACCGCTTCAACATGCTCGTCGTCACGCAGCGTGAAGCGTGGATGGGACAACGGCCGCTCTATCCGTTCGCGCGGCAGCCGGTAGGCGTCGGCGATCTGACGAGCGCGGTGTTCGTCGCGCGCACGCTGCTCGGCGACTCGGTGCGTAGCGCGTTCGAACATACGGTCGCCGCCGTGAATGCCGTCGTTCACGCGACGTGGGACGCCGGGCGTTATGAGTTGGAGATCATCGCCGCGCAGGATGAAATCGCCCGTCCACGGGAATGGTTCGATGCGTGGGTGGTGGAGTCGGCTTAGGCAGCAGACTTAAGGCAACGGGCACAAGAAACGCCCCCGTCAGCCTGACGTCCTATAATGCGTGCCGCGCGTAAAAACGCGCGGCATTTTTTATTGGCACTGGTTGACTGGCAAGAGAGGCATCGATGGACGGCACTATCCGCAGCGAACGTGAAGAGCAGTTTGAAGAGTTGTGCATCAGCGTCGACGCAGACGAGACGCACGAGCAGGAAGCGATCGAATTCTTCGAAGCGCAATTCGGCGAAGCGGATTTCGATGCCGCGCAATGGCTCGATATTGCGCTGTACTATTCGCCCGCCGTCGCGCGCGGCATCGTCGACATGGTCACGCCCGACGACAAGGCGCGCAGCAACATCGCCCAGGTGATCGCCGACAATCTCGACATCTCGTACGGCGAAGACGAGTGCCAGCAGTTCGCGGAAACGATCCAGCTCGCGCTGGCCAATGGTGTGCCCGTCGATCTCGACGTGGTGCTCGACGGTTGTCACCGCGCGATCGACGACCTCGATACGTGGGCCGAAGACGACGTGAAGGAACCGCTGCTACGTCTGCGCGAAGAACTGTTGCGCATGCAGGGCGAGCAGTAAACGCGCTGCGTTAGAACACACCTACACACACCTGCGCGCAGCGCTTTCGGCATCAGGCGCTGCGCGATTCAAACGTGCCCGATCAGGCGGCACGGCAAGCGCATCACGCGGCCCTCCTCCGCGCCCTCCTGCCCGACATCCCGCTTCATCTTCGCAGCCGACGCTTAAAAACGAGCGGCAGCGTTGTGCTGAAATGCGCATCCAACATGCCGCGAACTGCCAAGACGCACGCATATTGGCTTTCTATATTCGCGCCACGGATCGGCTGCAGCACGCGGGTTGCGCGACATTACCGGTCCGTCGGCAGACGGCGCTCAGAGGTTTTGGCTTTGGTGTTTTCCAGCATTGCCTTGAACACTGCAACGTCCGTAATCTCGTCCGTGTTTTTAGTCCGTGCATTGTTTGCATACGCATCGAAGGAGACCTGTCGACACACTGCATCGCGCAATCCGACCGGCAGCGCCGCGCTTTCGAATCACGTGCGGCGCGCACTGCAAGCCGGCTGTTTTTCCCATCCCTGTCTGCCGATGTAAGGAGAAACCATGAGCTTTTGCAAGACGCTGAACCCGTTTGCCGTGGTGTTGGGCGCCGCGCTGTCCATCGCGCCGCTCGCCAGTTTCGCCGCCGACGAACTGCCCGTGAAAATCGGTTTCGCCGCGCCGATGACGGGCGCCAACGCCGGCTACGGCAAAGACCTGCAGAACGGCGTGCGGCTTGCCCTCGAGGAAGCCAACGCGCAGAAGATCAAGATTGGCGACAAGGTCGCGCACTTCGACCTCGTGTCCGAGGACGATCAGGCCGACCCGCGCATCGGCGTGCAGGCCGCGCAGAAACTGGTGGATCAGAACGTGTCGGGCATTGTCGGCCATTTCAATTCGGGCACGACGATCCCTGCGTCGCAGATCTATGAGCAGGCGGGCATTCCGATGATCGACCCTGCCGCGACGAACCCGACCATCACGAATCGTGGCTTTGCGAACACGTTCATGGTGATCTCGACGGACGCGCAAAACGCCGGCAACGCGGGCACGTACGCAGTGAAAACGACCAAGGCCAAGCGCATTGCGATCATCGACGACCGCACGGCATTTGGCCAGGGCGAAGCGGACGAGTTCGAGAAGGCGGTGAAGGCGGCGGGCGGCAACATCGTGGCGCGCGAGTTCACGAGCAACACGGCTGTCGACTTCAGCACGCAGCTCACGAAGATCAAGTCGACCAATGCCGATCTGATTTTCTTCGGCGGGCTCGATACGCAGGCGGCTGCGATTGCGAAGAAGATGAAGCAGCTTGGGATGACGGCGCAACTGCTGGGTGGCGGCGGTGTTGAAGACCCTGAGTTCATCAAGCTTGCCGGCGATGCGGCCGAAGGCGCGATGGCGTGGGAGTATGGCCGACCGCTCGCGCAACTGCCGGGTGGCAAGGACTTCTCGGCGAAGTTCAAGAAGCGGTTTGGCGATGACATTCTGTCGTATGCGCCGTTCGGGTATGACGCGGCGTGGGCCGTGATCAAGGCGATGGAGACGGCGAAGTCGACGGATCCGAAGGTTTATCGCTCAGCGCTGAAGTCGATCAGTTTTGAAGGGGTGACGGGGACGATTTCGTTTGATGCCACGGGGGCGTTGAAGAGTGCTGCTTCTACCCTGTATCAGGTTAAGAATGGGGTTTGGGTGCCTGTCGTCACGAAGAGTGGGGTTTAAGGTTTAGGTTTTTGGGTTTGGTTTTGGTTTTGGTTTTGGTTTTGGTTTTGGTTTTGGTTTTGCCAGCGGGCGCTATGTTTTGGTTGGCATGGCGCTTTGCTGGCATTCGCCGGTTGAGCTTTCGCGGCGCGGACGTTGCCGGGCTGTTTTGGCTTTGCGCTGGCATCCGCGATTCGTTAGCGTGCTTCAAGCGTCGCCCCTGTGCGGGGCGGCACCTACTTTTCTTTGCCGCCGCAAAGAAAAGTAGGCAAAAGAAAGCGGCTAACACCGCTAATTCTTGTGTTTGCCTGAGGGCCCCCAACGGGTCTTACGCTTCTCACGACAATCACGTGACCCACGTTCGTTGCCAACGCTCTTGCGCTGCGCCTCACCCGCTTCATGCGCCCGCCTTCAGCATGCCTTACCAGATAGTCCACCGCCGCCCAGGTGGCAAACTGTGTGTCGGCCGTAGTGCCGCACACGCCACACTTCGGACCGGTAGCGCACGCGTTCCACCCTGTAAGAGCGCCAGGCTATACGACGCGACAACCTACACACAGTTTGCCACCTAGGCGGCAGAAACCATTCGCTGCCGCTAGCACGTGTGCGGGTGTTTGAAGTGGGTGAGGCGTTCATTCGAAGCGTTGGCAACGAGCACCGACCAGGGTACTGTCATGTGAAGCGTGGGGACGTTGGGGGCCCGTGGATAAGAACACGGGCTGGCGGTGTTAGCCGCTTTCTTTTGCCTACTTTTCTTTGCGGCGGCAAAGAAAAGTAGGTGCCGCCCCGCACAGGGGCGACGCCTGAATGGCAAACACCGTAACGCGGATGCCAGCAAAAAACCAGCAAACCACCCAGCGTCGCAGACAACAAAAACCCCCTACCGTGCTCTCACAACAATCTGCGCCAACGCATCCCTCTCAATCTTAACGAGCGAAGCCCGAGCCAGGGCAAACTCACCAGCACTACACACCTGGCGCCCAAACCGGGCACTCAAACGCCGCGAAATCTGCACAACCCGCGTAGCGGAATCAAACACATACCGCGATTCATAATCAAAAAACCGGTCCCGCACGACAACATCCTCCGGCATATCAGTAACGCGAACACTATCCGGCAACGCAATCTGCGCCACCTCATCAAAATCGCCGCCAATACAGACCCACGGCTGCGTCCGCTCCGGCTCGGCGAGCCAGGCCTGCACCTGCGTCGCGATCCCCCCCGACAAACTCGTCAACGCAGGCAACGCCGTCGTGCCATCGGGCCACGTGAAGTGCTCCAGCGAACCTTGCATGAAAGTCGTAAACGGCCCCATGGTCGGCGTCACTTCGCCAGGTTGCATCCGCGCAATCCCATGCAACCCGGTCTGCCGCAAGCGATCAGCGGCAATCAGTTGCCAGCGCTGCCGCGTCGCGCGACGAAACACATTGCGCTCCAGTTCCGCCGACACTCCCACATCCTCCACGCGATACGTGAACGCCGCCGTGCCAGTCCGGTCGATATCGATCTCGAGCCGCACGTTGCGCCCGCGTTCCTGCGTCGCGGGCGTGCGCGCGAGCACGCCATCGTCGACCAGCAGCACCGGCCGGTCCATCGCGCCCGGCGGCAGATAACCGAAGCCGATACCGCCCGCCGTCGTATCCGCATACATGCGCAATGAAGGTATCCACGTGATCGCATGATTGATCGCGCTTGCGCCATAGCCAGGCACATCGGGCAGCGTATAGACAGGCCCGAGATTCAGCAGCACAGCCTGACTGTCGATGCCCACCGCCGCGAGCATCGCGCCATACAGCGCAACGTGGTCCTTGCAGTCGCCATAGCGGTTGCGCAGGATATCGCTCGCCTTGTGCGGCACGGCAGCCGTCTCACCCAAAAACAGCGCGACATAGCGAATGTTCAGGCGTACCCAGTCGTACAGAATCTGCGCCTTCGCACGCGGATCGTCAGTCTTCGCCGTCAGCGCCTGCGCAAGCTGCGCAATCGCGGGATCGCTCCACGTCGGGTCCAGCGCCGCGTTCCGATAGCGTTCGGCAAACGATGCGAAGTCGCGCGTCGTCGAGACCATCAGACGGTCGCCCCACGTCGCGTAGCCGACGGCGCCCGACTCGATGGGCGCATACGGCCCATGCCGATACTCGAACGTATAACGCGTGCGGCCGTTCTCCGTCACGGGCGGCAGCGCGACATAGCCGCGCGCGTCGGCGTACAGCGGGACGTCGGCGGGCAAGTCGAAGATCAGTTGCTGCATGTCGACGGGCCCACGCGTCGGCTCGACGAAATAGGCGAACGTGCCGCCCTGCAACGGCAGCGCGCGCGTCTTGCGAAACGCCAGATGCACGCGCGAGCCAGGCTCGACGCCCGGAAAAATCACCGTACGCAGCACGCCGTCCTGGAAGGTCGGCGCGCCCGCCGAGCGCGGCTCCTGCACGTCGCGAATGCCCTCCGGTCCTACCGGATGCGCGACGCCGTTGGGATCGATTGTTTCCGCTGCGAGCAGTTGCACCTGCTCGATATCCTTGTTGAACCACACATAGCGCTGCGCGATATCGTCGACGCCGCTGGTCGTGTTCGCGCGCAGCACCGTATCGTCGTGTTCCTCGATCGAGCCGTCCTTCTGTACGACGAACAGATGCACGTCGCGCTCGATCGTGGATGGCGGAATGTCGTCGGCTGCGACGCGTTCCTGCGCGTGCGCGGCGCCCGCGCCGTATGCGCAGACGATCAGCGGCAACACGGCCGCCGCGCGCAAGCGGTGCGCGCGCCGGCTCATACCTCGCGCACCGTGTGACGACGCACGGCGAGATTCACGCGCGCGCCGCGCTGCATGCGCCACGCACGTGGGCTCATGCCGAATTCGACGCGAAACGCGTGATTGAAATTGGATACGTCGTTAAAGCCGCTATCGAACGCGATATCGACGATCTTCGTGTCCTCGTCGGCGAGACGCAGCGCCGCATTGCGCAGGCGCGCGCGCATCACGTATTGATGCGGCGTCACGCCCGTGACGCGCTCGAACGTGCGCAGAAAGTAGAAGTCGGACAGCTCGCACATTTGCGCGAGACTCGCGAGCGTATGCGGCGCATCGGGCGTTTCGTCGATCAGGCGCACGGCCTGCGTGACGCGCGACCATGCGGACGCGCTCGTCGTCACGACACGCCGCTTCGCATCCGCCTGCGTCGCCCGCAGCGTGGCCCCGGCCAGTTCGACGGCGAGTTCGTTCCAAGCCGTACACGACGCACTATCCGTCGCCCCGGCGCACGCACGCGCGATCAGGCCGGAAAACGCGCGCAACGGCGGCATGCGGCCATGCCGGAAGGATGTATCGGCGCGAGAAAAACCCGCATCGGCGGCGAGTTGCTCGAAGTACGCAGGCTGATAGTGAAACGACACGCAACGGTCGCCGGGTGCATGCCGATGTCCGCATTCGAAGCACTCGCCCGCGTTCCCGAGCAGCAGCGAACCCGGCGTGAGCAGCTCGCGCCCCGCCGCCGACCGGTAGCCGAACGCGCCCGCTGCCACGATCGCGATGCAGACGCCCGCGTGCCGCTCCTCGAACGGCCTGTCACGCGGACCGAAGGTGCATAGCACGTCCATCGCCGACCAGCCGTCGCCCGCGGCAAGCGCGCGCATCTGCGTGTTGCCGGGCGCGCCGAGCCTGTCGCGGCGTGCGAGCGCGGCTTCGAGATCGACGGCAATTTTTCCCAAGATGTCACCTCGGCAGGTCCGTATGCTCGTTTTATCACAACGGCGGCAGGCGCGGCGCCACGCGTTCGCCACCCTTTTCAACCACGTTCAGCATACGGAGCAACCCGCAATGAATGCATTGGATCACGGTCCCGCTGCCGGGTTTCATGCAGCACTCGCCGCGCCCGGTCGCGCGGCTGACATCGATGCCGCCGACGACCTCTACGGCTGGCTCATCGGCAGTTGGGACATGGACGTGCTGCACTATCGCGTCGACGTGCGCGAGCGGCATCTGACGGGCGAAATTCACTTCGGCTGGACGCTCGAAGGGCGTGCTGTACAGGACGTGTGGATCATGCCGCGCCGTGCGGATCGCGGCGCGCGCAACGACGACGGTTTCGACATGTACGGCACGACGCTGCGCGTATGGGACCCCTCGATCGAAGCGTGGCGCGTCACCTACATCAATCCCGCGAATGGACAGCGCGACGAACTGATCGGCCGCAAAATCGGCCGCGATATCGTGCAGATCGGCACGCATGCGAACGGCACGCCGATCCGCTGGAACTTCACCGACATCACCGACGATTCGTTCCGCTGGACAGGCGTCGCACTAGCCGCCGATGGCGTCACCTGGAATCTGGAAGGCGAATTCGTCGCGCGGCGCAGGCGCGGCTAGCGCATTTGCAGCGGGCCGCGCGCACGGACTAGGCCTGCCGCAATTCCGCGCCCTCGTCCTTCGACAGCTTCACGAAAAAGAACAGCGAGCACAGCACGGCCGCGCCGACAACAAAGAACGCGGGCGAGAAATCGCGCGCAGTGAGATGCGCGGCGCTGCCGCCATGCAGATGCGCGGTCAGCGCGAGCAGCGACGCGCCGAACGCGACGCCGAGGCTCACCGAGAGCTGCTGCGCCATGCCGGAGAGCGCCGTCGCGCGGCTCATCTTCGGCTTCGGCATGTCGGAGTAGCCGAGCGTGTTGAGCGTGACCATCGCGAGCGAATTGAACAGGCCGCCCACCAGCAGCGTGCAGAAGATCAGCAGATGCGGCGTGCTGGGCTTGAACAGCCCATAGCACGCATAGAAGCAGCCCGTCATGCAGGTCGCGACGATCAGCAGCGTGCGAAAGCCGATGCGCTGAATCGCCTTGGTCATCACGCCGCGCACCGCGAGCGAACCGACGGCCGTCGCGACGCTCAGCGACCCCGACGTGAGCGGCGACAGGCCGAAGCCCAGTTGCAGCATCAACGGCATCAGGAACGGCGACGCGCCAATGCCGATGCGAAGCGGCATGCCGCCGAGCACGGCCGTCCGGTATGCCTTGTAGCGCAGCAGCAAGGGATCGATGATCGCATCGACGTGACGGCGGCTATACAGCCAATACAGCAGCATCGACAGCGCGCCCGTGCCCGTGAACGCGAACGTCACCCATTGCGGCACGAGCCCGCGGCCGGCCGTATCCAGCCCGCCGACAAGACCCACGAGGCCCGTCGACAGCAGCACGAAACCGGGCAGATCGAAGCGCTCGTCGATGCGTTCGTGCGTGTCGTCGATGAACGCGAGCGCGCACAGCACGCCGATCACGCCGAACGGCACGTTCAGCAGAAAGATCCAGCGCCACGACGTGATCGTCACCACGACGCCGCCGAGTAGCGGACCGGCAAGCCGCCCTACCGCGCCCGGCACCGTGAACCACACCATCGCGGCGACCATCCGCGCGGGCGGCACGCTACGCAGCAGAATCAGCCTGCCGACGGGCACCATCATCGCGCCGCCCATGCCCTGCAGCACGCGGAACACGACGAGCTGCGGCAGCGATGTCGCGATCCCGCACAGCGCCGAAGCGAGAGAAAACAGGCCGATGGCCGAGCAGAACACGCGACGCGCGCCGAAGCGGTCGGCAAGCCAGCCGCTCGCCGGCAGGAACACGGCGAGGCTGAGCAGATAGGAGGTGATCGCGAGATTCAGATGCAGCGCCTCGACGTCGAGCGAACGCGCGATAGATGGCAGCGCGGTCGCCATGATCGACGTATCGAGGTTTTGCAGGAACAGCGGACAGGCAACGATCAGCGGAATGATGCGGGCGCGGTCGGTCATCCCGTTCTTTTACCGCAAAACAGCCGCCGATGGCGAGTCCGGCGGCACGCGCGGTGTTACGGTTTGTTGCGCTCGCTACGGCCTGACGAGGCACGTCTCATGCGCACGGTGCCCGTCAGCGCCTGCCGTCTTCGAGCGCGCGCCGCAACGAAAGCGCGATGCCGCGTGCCGCGAGCGTCACTTCATCGAGCGAAGGGAACGACGGCGCGATGCGCAGGTGCCGGTCTTCGTCGTCGCGTCCGTAGGGATACGCGGCGCCCGCTGGCGTCAGCACCAGACCCGCCTCGGCCGCGAGCGTGACCGTGCGTTTCGCATACCCCTTCGGCACGTACAGGCTGATGAAATACCCGCCTTCGGGACGATTCCACGACACGCCGGGAATATCGGCGAGCAGCGCTTCGAATGTCGAGACCACGGCGTCGAACTTCGGCCGCAGCAGCGCGCGATGTTTCGCCATGAGGCGTTCGAGCCCTTCCCGGTCGCGCAGAAAGCGCACGTGCCGCAACTGGTTCAACTTGTCCGGACCGATCGTGCGCATGCTCATATGCTTTTGCCACCAGCCGATATTGCGCTGCGACGCCGCGAGAAACGCGATGCCGCCGCCCGCCACCGTGACCTTCGACAGCGACGCGAACACCAGCGCGCGGTCCGCATGCCCCGCCCGTTCGCACAGTTCGACGATGTTGGGCGTGCTACGCGGCGTGTCCGTCAGATGATGGAAACGGTACGCGTCGTCCCAGAAGAGCCGGAAGTCACTCGCGGCGGCGGGCAGCGCGGCGAGTCGCTCGACCGTTTCGCGCGACCAGATCGCGCCGCTCGGGTTGCTGTAGAGCGGCATGCACCAGATGCCTTTGATTGAAGCGTCGTTTTTTACGTGCGCTTCCACGGCGTCCATGTCGGGGCCGTCCTGCGTCATCGGTACGGGAATCATGCGGATGCCGAGCGCCTCGCAGATCGCGAAATGCCGGTCGTAGCCAGGCACGGGGCACAGGAACGCCACGTCGCCCTGTTTGCTCCACGGCACGTGCTCCGGCATGCCGTGCAGCATCGCGAACGCGAGCGCATCGTGCATCAGTTCGAGGCTCGAATTGCCCGCCGCGACCACCTGCGCCGTATCGACATCCAGCAGTTGCCCACCGAACTCGCGCGCCTCGGGCAAGCCCAGCAAGTGCCCGTAGTTGCGACAGTCGATTCCGTCGCGCGACACGTACCCGGCTGTGCCCGCTTCATCGAGCAGCGCACGCGACAGGTCGAGTTGCTCGGGCGACGGCTTGCCGCGCGACATGTCGAGCCGCATCGCAAGCTGCCGGAATTCGTCGTAAGTGGAAGGCGTCGCCATGATGTTCCCGGATGAGCGCGCTCGCGTCGGGTATCGAGCGCAGTGTATGAAGCCAGTATGCCGCCGCCCCTGAGTTCAGACAAACGCGTTATATTGAACATTTCGATCAATATTTCTGATACGTACTTCAAGGGGATGCAAGCGGATGAAAGCCCTCGATCTCGACGTGCTCGCGATGTTCGTCGCCATCGCCGACACCGGCAGCTTCGTGCGCGGCGCGGCGCTCGTGCATCGCTCGCAGTCCGCGCTGAGCATGCAGATCCGTTCGCTCGAAACCGCGCTCGGCAAGCCGCTGTTCGTGCGCGGCCCGCGCAGCGTGACGCTCACGCAGGACGGCCAGGTGATGCTCAGTTACGCGCGCCGCATGCTCGCGCTGCGTGACGAAGCGTGGGCATCCGTCGTGCATCCCGACGTGAAAGGCCGCGTCGCGATCGGCGTACCGGACGATTACGCGTCGTCGCTGCTGCCATCCGTGCTGCGCAACTTCTCGGCAACCTATCCGAAGGTCGAAATCCAGGTGGTCGGCCTGCCGAGCAACGCGCTCGAGCCGCTACTGAAGGACAACAAGATCGACCTCGCATGCGTGACGCGCGTGAAGGGGCTGGCGGGCGAATTTATCCGGCTCGAGCCGATGGTGTGGGCAGGCACATCCACGGCGGGACGCGAAGTGTGGAAGGAGCGCCCGCTGCCTATCGCGCTGTTCGGCGTGGGCAGCGTCGCGCGCTCGAATGCGATTCAGACGCTGGAGCGCGCGAAGATCACCTATCGCACGTCGTATGAAAGCCCGAGTCTGATGGGCCTGTTCAGCATGGTCGACGCGGGACTCGCGGTCGCGCCGCTCGCGCGCTGCGCGGTGCCCGAGCGCTTCGTCACGCTCGGCCGCCAGCATGGCCTGCCGAAGCTGCCGGAACTGGAGATCATCCTTGCGCGCAGCGCGCGCTCGAACCGGCCACCGTGCGACTATCTGGCCGAGCAGATCCTCAGCGAACTGCGCGACTGAACGGATTCGCGCGCGGGCGTGCGCTTCACATCGCCGCGATCAACCGTTGCCGCGCCGCGCGATAAGCGCCGCTATGCACGCCCGAATCCCGCGCTGCGTCCAGCAGGCCGTCGCGTGCCTGTGTGCTGGGGGTATCGTCGGGAAGCCATGTGTCGATGTCGGCCCGCAAGCCATGCGGCCCGGCAGCGCTCTGCGTACGCAGATGCGCGTCAGCGAGCATGCGCTCTTCCCACACCATCAAATGCGCGAGCCGCGCGCAACGGCTCCCGCGCGCTGCGCACTGCGGCTCGAAATGCGTCTGCGCGATCCAATCGGGGAGTTGCTCGCCCGGCATCGGACGCGCGATCCCGTAGCCCTGCGCGAGATCGACACCGAAGATCCGCAGCGCATCGAGCAGCGCCGGATCCTCGACGCCCTCGACTACCACCGCCTTGCCGAGCGCCTGCCCGAGCCGCGTCAGATGATGGATGAACGGCAGCACGTCGGCGGCGTCATGATCCTGCAGATCCGCGATGCTACGGTCGATCTTCACGCAATCGAACGGCAACTCGCGCAGCCGGCTCAGGCTGCTATGCCCCGTGCCCAGATCGTCCTGCGCGAAGTCGACGCCGAGCGTCTTGTAACCCGCGATCTGCCTATCGAGCTCGACGCCCTGCGGCAGCGCGCCTGACTCCAAAATTTCGAGCATCAGTTCGCCCGCCTCGCAGCCGAATTCATCGAACGCGGTGCGCGTCGCGTCGAAGTAGCGCGAATCGCAGAGCGCGGCTGGCGGCAGATTGACGGACACGACGACATCGATGCCCACGCGCCGCCACGCGTTGCGCTGCGTCAGCACCTGCGCGAGGCCGCGCATATACAGCACGAGATGGTCGTCGCTGCCCAGCGACGGGAGAAACTGGCCTGGCGCGATCAGCACGTCGCCGTCGCGCAGCCGCGCGAGCGCCTCGACCTTCGTCACGCGGCCGGCGCGCAGGTCGAGTAGCGGCTGATAGTGCATGCACAACGCGTCCTCGCGCAGCATATCGGACCAGCGCCGATGCGCGGGGCGCGGCACCGCAGCGGAGCCGGTTGAAGTTGATCTGCTCATAAATGGTCTGGCCGAAATGTTGGGGAAGCACGTGCGCAAGTCGCCACATGTGCGGCGTGGATCGGCGATGTGATCACCTTAATACGGAATGCCAGGCAATCACGAATACGTACCGCTCCTTGAATGAGCTAGCTCGAAGACGCTGACCAATATCAATGCCTTCGGCGCACACAATGCCGACAATCTCTTCATCGGCTAGCTCATAGTCGACGAGGCGGGCGCATAACACTCCACAGTGCGCGACGTCTCTTCGGGCTCCACGGTTCCCCGGCTGCGGAGCCCCTTTTTTTCCACGTCTAGCAACGCGCGCTGCGTAGGGAGCGGGCACGCCAGCACACTAGCGGAGCGCCTCGTTGAAGTGACCGACTTCGGCGGCAATCGTCGAGTGATAGCACTCGGGCAAGTCGCTCGTGCGCGGTTCGTTCAACACTCTCCTGATGCGTGCGTCGAATTCGGCCCTGACCTCGGCTCGCGTCGCCGGCATCAGACTAACGAGAATCGCCTCCAGCAATTCACCGGCCACGATCAGCCGCGCGCCATACTGGATCAGCGCATCGCTTTGCAGCGACGAAAGCTGCGTGAGCAGATCGACAGACGAGCCAGCGCTCTTGCCGTCGTCGTCACACGCGGCACGATGAGTGGAAGATGCTTGCATCGATGTTTCCCTGACGTTCAAAACGATTCCCAATCGCCATCGGCGGATACGGTCTCTTTTGCCGCTGCGGGCTTCCCGGCGGGCTCGACGCGGCGCACAGCCTGTGCATGCTTCGCCGCGGCGACGGGCGCGCGCACGGCGCGCGGCAGCGTGACGGCAGGCGCGGCGCTGGGCGCATCGGCGAGCCTGAAGACGGTGATCGCGCCCGTCATCTGCATGGCCTGCTCTTCGAGCGCCTGCGCTGCCGCCGCCGACTGCTCGACAAGCGCCGCGTTCTGCTGCGTGACCGTGTCGATCTGGCTGATCGCCTGGCTCACCTGCCCGATGCCCTGGCTCTGCTCTTCCGACGCCGCCGAAATCTCGCCGACGATATCGGACACCTGCTTGATCGCGCGCATCACTTGGCCCATCGTCGAGCCGACTTCTTCAGCCTGGCGCGAGCCGTCCTTGACGAGTGTGGTCGACGATTCGATCAGGTCCTTGATCTCCTTCGCGGCCGACGACGAACGTTGCGCGAGCGAGCGCACTTCACCCGCGACGACGGCAAAGCCGCGCCCCTGCTCGCCCGCACGCGCCGCTTCGACAGCCGCGTTCAATGCGAGGATGTTGGTCTGGAACGCAATGCCTTCGATCAGCGTCGTGATATCGGCGATCTTCGCGGAGCTTTCGCTGATGTTGCCGATCGTGCGCATCATCGCCTGCACCGCGTCGTTGCTTGCATCGGCCATCGAGCGCGCGTTCGCCGACAGCGAATTGGCCTGGCGCGCGTTGTCGGCGTTCTGCTTCACCGTTTCGGCCAGTTCCGTCATCGTCGCGGCCGTCTCTTCGACGGACGCCGCCTGCTCTTCCGTGCGCGACGACAGCTCCATGTTGCCCGCCGCGATCTCGCGCGAGGCAACAGTCACCGAGTCGCTCGACGTCTTGATGCGGCGCACGGTGTCCGCAAGCTGGCCGCTCATGCGCCTCATGGCGTCGAGCAACGAGCCGAACTCGCCTTTCACGTCGACGGTGATCGGACGGTCCAGACGGCCGTCAGCGATGTCGTTGGCGAGGTCGACCGAGCGGTTCAACGGGCGCGTGATCGCCTTCGACAGATACACCGTCGCGCCGAGACACACGATCGCGCTCGACGCCAGCATGCCCAGCGCGATCCAGAACATCTGCTTCGACGAACGCTCGCTATCATTCGTGAAGTCTTTAGCCTGAGCCTGGTTCAAGTCCATGTCCTGCTGGATCAGCGCATTGAGCGCCTCGGCCACGCGCACCACGGAATTGCGCTGGAACTCGATAGCGCCCGCCACATCGCCCTGCTCGATCTGGGCGACCTCCTGATCGATCATTGACTTGAACGTGCTGGCCTGAGCGTGAATCTTGTCGGCGATCACCTGCTCATCGGCGCTGCTGATGCCGCCCGAATAGTATTGCGCCCAGCACGAATCCATTGCGGCCTGCAGTTCGCGCACGCGCCGCAAGTTGTCCTTGTCCTGCGTCACGAGCGTCTGCCACAGCAGACGGCGGATTTCGATCTCGTGGATGCGAAACATGGCGAGCTGCGTGACGGGAACCAGGTTGCCCGTGTAGGCGGTCTGCATGTTGTCGCTCATCGTTTTGACAGCACGCATGCCATACAGCGCATTGCCAACCAGTAACACGGTACACACGGCAAAGGCCGCGATGATCCTGAAGCGGATCGTTTGAAAAAACTGAGTCATTCCATTCTGCCGGATGATGGCGCTCGGGCGGCTCACCTGCCGCGCCTCGCGATTGAAGAAGAAGACGGCTCGCGCGCGCATCGCGCTGCCATCGCGGAACGCGTCTTCGTCAGCTCGCGTTCTCATGTCGATCGAGCCGCAACGAACGACATGCGTCATTCGGGGCTACTGTCCACTGCGATCGTAAGATTGGCCGGGCATGCGGGCAATGATGGATATCAATAACGAGATAAGCGGAAAATCGTGGCGTTACTCCGGATGCCTATTTATTATTCCGGCGCGTTATTCACTCGGTATTCGTAGGCGAAAGAGCGGCGAATCGACGTGCTATCGCCGTTCAGCAAACACGTTTTCTACGTCATCTATGGATCAGGTTGCCTGTTGCGATACCTGGTTGATCGAAGGATTCGCCCGACGCGATATCGAGGTCCGCGACATCGTGCCGCACCATGCAAGATCGAACGGGCGTCACGGCAATCCGTCGCCACGTGCAACACGTCCGTTGGAAACACTCATGTCATCCATTCCCTACACGACAGTAGCCCGCCCTACGCGCGATTCAACCGAACACCCATTTTATTTTGAGACAGCGCGGGCAATACTCTCGGTCGGGAATTTGACGTAAGCGCTACAGATACATCGCAGGTTGCATTGCGACGCCAACCCGTCTGCATCACACCCGCTGATCGTAGCCACGTCGCCCTGCCTGCGAGGAAATCATGAACGCTGACGAAGTTTTTTCGGAGATACGCGAAGTCAATCTGGCGTATCTGATGCTGGCTCAACGCCTCGCGCGCAGGAATCCCGTCGAGGCCCAAGTCCGTCTTGGCATGTCGGCGGAACTCACCGCGATCATCGGCGGGCTTTCTGCCGCGCAGATCGTGCGGCTCGCCGATTCGGACGTGCTGCTGTGCGGCGTCGGTCTGCAGGAGCGGTCCATGCTGAGCGCACTCAACGACACCTTGAGCCGGCACGACATGCAGACGATGCACGCCGCGATGCTGCTCGCTCAATTGCCTGCGAGGACAGTGTGATGACCGCGCTTGCTTCGCTGAAGGCCGTCGTCGCGCGCGCAGACCCGGGACAACGGCGCCTGCTCGACGACGTCAACGAGACGCTGCTTGCCATCGAACTGTTCGAACTCGGCGCGCGGTTGCAGGTCACGCAAGCCGAAACCACGCTGTCGCGTGACCGCCTGATTCGTCTCTATAAGGAATTGCACCGCGAATCGCCACCCAAGGGCATGTTGCCGTTTTCCGAGGACTGGTACGTGACGTGGATGCCGAACATCCACGCTTCGCTGTTCCATGCGTTGTACCGGTCCGTCTCCGCGCAGCGTGACATCAGGCGGATCGCGGCAATCATCGCGGCATACCGCCTCTATCTCGAACATGTCCCGCGCGGCACGGAGCCCGTGTTGAGCTTTACCCGCGCGTGGACGCTCGTGAAATTCGTCGAGCACGACATGCTGCATCTGAGAACGTGTAGTTGCTGCAAAGGCAGCTTCCTCGTTCTCGCCTACGAGCTGGAACTCGGCTACGTCTGCGGGCTATGCAAGCCGCCTTCGCGGGCGGGAAAGACAGGCCGCCCCGCCAAAGCCGAATAACGGCCCTCGCCCCGCACGACGGGACGCACCCCGCGCGCAGACACAGATGGCGCACCGGGCATGCTATTAGTCACTGGAGATTCGAAAGTTGGACCACAACGCAATGCTTAGGGAAATACGGGAGGTCAATCTGTCATTTCTGTCTCTCGCGCAGCGGCTTGCACGCATCGATAGCCCGAGGGCCATGCGTCTGCTCAGAGTCGGTGAGGAATCGGTGAATGAGATTGCAAGCTTGCCGCCCGAACAGATCGCGAAGCTCGCCGCCACGAACATGCTGTTCTGCCGCTTCGCGCTCGACGACTGCGCGCTGCTTGCGTCGCTCGTTCACGGCGTTCAGCGCGGTGTCGAACGGCAGGCGACGGAGCCGCTCGCGGCGTAACCGCCATCCGGATCGTCATCATCCTGTTGTGGTTGTGCGCCGCGCTTCGAGGCTGCATGACCCCGATACGAATCCGCCGCGCAACGACCAGGCATTCGCGGAGACTTCCAGATTTGAGAACGTCGTTTCCAGCCGCATGTATTGATAGTTATCCTATTCGACATATCATTGTGTGCAGGCATTCGCGAAGATCATCCGACGCAGCGCGCATGCGATGGTCGCGCCACGGCACAGGATTACACGCATGATGCGCCCGCTCCCGTGTGAGCGTCGCGCTCGCAGCCCGGCGCGAGAAAGCAGCACAACCCACGGCGCATCGCCCGCTCACAAACGCGCCCATTGACGGCAACACCAGCAGACTACAACGCCGCATCACTCACGCACGCGGCCAAGGCGCGGACAGGCGCGCAGAAACGATGCGGCAGCAGGAATCCGGGCGCGCCACGCCGCAACCCGACGATCTGAACCACAACATGAATACTGTTGCCTCGCCAACCGGTCAAAGCCTTCGCACGGCATTGACGATGCTCGCCACCTTCATGGCGGGCGTGCTCGCGGCCTCGTTCACAGCCTGTCTCACGCTGCGATGGACGACGACCGTCGCGGGCGCATCCGTGCTCGCGATCCTGGTAGCGTGCATCGTGTGGTCGCATCGCGAGGAGCGGCGCAACCGCCTCGCCCGCGCACGGTCGCACGAGAACAACTTGCACGGCGCAACATCCATCCAAACTTTTGACGAAGCGCGCCTGACGGCCATCATCCGCTCGTCGCGCGAAGCAATCGTGACGATCGACGCCATGCAGCGCATCGTCCTGATGAACCCGATGGCGGAGGAACTGCTCGGTTGCGATGCGGCGAAGGTCATAGGCGGCCCGCTCTCGCGCTTCATCCCCGAACGGTTTCGCATCGCGCATGCGAAGCATGTCGAGCATTTCGGCGCGACGAGCGGGTCCGACCGGCGCATGGGCAGCCAGCGCGTGCTGTATGCGTTGCGCGCCGACGGTCGCGAGTTCCCTATCGAAGCGTCGATTTCGCAAAGCCAGTATGGCAACGAGAAGCTCTACACCGTGATGCTGCGCGACATCACCGGGCGCATGCGCGCCGAAGAAGCGCTCAGGCAGTCGCGCGAGGACCTGCGCGAGCTGTCGGCGAACCTGCAACGTGTGCGCGAGGAAGAGAAGGCGCACATCGCGCGCGAGTTGCACGACGATCTCGGGCAATCGCTGACTGCGCTGAAAATGGACCTGTCGGTGATCGGGCATGCGCTGGAAAGCGAGGGGATCGACAACGCCTACGTGCATGAGCGGCTGCAGGCGATGGCGCGCGTGATCGACGCGACGGTTGCGTCGGTGCGACGGATCGCGGCAAACCAGCGGCCCGCGATGCTCGACGATCTCGGCCTCGTCGCCGCGATCGACTGGCTCGCCGACGATTTCTCCCAACGCTATGGCATCCGCGTCGCGCGCCGGCTCGAGGTTGGATCGGCAGCGTTTTCGCACGGCGCGGCGACGGCGATTTTCCGTATCGTCCAGGAAGCGCTGACGAATGTCGCGAAACATGCACAAGCGTCGCTCGTCACGCTCGCGATGCGGGTCAACGGCGAGCACTGCACGCTCGACATCGTCGATGACGGCCGCGGCCTGCCCGCCGTCGAACACGCGCGCGATCCACGCACCGGCAGGAATTTCGGGCTGCTCGGCATTCGCGAGCGGGTCCATATGCTCGGCGGCACGCTATCGACGGGCGAGCCCGGCCACGGCTTCAACCTGTCCATCACGTTTCCGCTCGACGCATTGCAATCTGAAGAGACGCAGCCATGATCCGCATTCTCATCGCCGACGACCACGCGTTGATACGCGAAGGTCTGCGCCACATCCTGAAGGGCTCACCCGAGTTCGAAGTGGCCGGCGAAGCCGCGGACGCGGCCAGCACGATCGCGCTCGTGCGCTCGACGGATGCGCACATCCTGATCCTCGACCTGTCGATGCCGGGGCGCAACGGCGTCGAAATGATCCCGCAAATCAGGGCCACCAATCCCGCCCTCCACATCCTCGTGCTGACGATGCACGGCGAGCATCAGTACGCGGTGCGCGCGTTCAAGGCGGGCGCGTCCGGCTATCTGACGAAGGAAAGCGCGAGCGGCGAACTGGTGAGCGCGCTGACGAAGATCGCGGGCGGCGGCGTTTATATGAGCCTTTCGATGGCCGAGCGCTTTGCGCGCAACCTGCACGAGCCGCTCGAGATGCTGCCGCATCAACGGCTGAGCGACCGCGAGTTCGACGTGTTCCGCCGCATCACGGCAGGCCAGACGATCGGCGAGATCGCCACGCAGTTGTGCGTCAGCACCAAGACGATCAGCACCTACAAGGCACGCATCCTCGACAAGATGCAGATGCCGCACGGCGCGGCGCTGGTGCGCTATGCAATGCGCCACAAGCTGTTCGACGACAGCGAAGAGCCGTGAACGGATCAGGTGTAGGCGACACCCTACACGCGCTCCGATTGACTGACCGCAGATTCATTCGCCGCCGATTCAATTTTGAGACAGCACCCAACATACTTTCAGCATTGACATTGCGTGCCGTGCTGTCCAACTGCAGCGACGCGGACGCCGTACGACACCATTTCATCGCGCGTGCATCATGGCCCGCACGCGCATTCCCGAAAAGGAAGCCATCATGCTACTCGCCGATGCACCGACGATCACGCCCCCGCCGTTCACACAGGCAACCGACTTCGTGCGCAGGTTCCAGCCAGGCGGCACGCAGCATCCCGCGCCGCGCTGTTCGCAATGTGCGATCAGCCCGCTCTGCAATCCTGGCGAACTGAGCGCCGAGGAACTCGCGCAAGTCGATTCGCTGGTTCAGGAAGTGCGCACCGTGCAGCGCGGCGCGAGCCTCTATCGCGCGAACGATCCGTTTCACAACGTCTACATTCTGCGCAGCGGCTCGTTCAAGACGGTCGTCATGCATCGCGAAGGACGCGAACAGGTGACGGGCTTTCAGATTGCCGGGGAAATGCTGGGACTCGACGGGATCGTCGGCGGGCAGCATCTGTGCGGCGCCATCGCGCTCGAGCGCAGCACCGTCTGCGTGATTCCGTTCGAGTCGCTCGAAGACCTGTGCCGCGAAATCAAGCCGATGCAGCGGCATCTGCACAAGGTCATGAGCCGCGAGATCGTCCGCGAATCGAACATGATCATGCTGCTCGGCACGATGCGCGCCGAGCAGCGTGTCGCGACGTTCCTGCTGAATCTCGCCGACCGCTACGGCACGCGCGGCTATTCCGCCACGGAGTTCAACATGCGCATGACGCGCAGCGAGATCGGCAGCTACCTGGGCATCACGCTCGAAACGGCGAGCCGCATGTTCTCCAGGCTACAGCAGGAAAGGCTCGTGCAGGCGCGCGGCAAGCAGATTCGCATTCTGGACAGCGGCGCGCTCGCGAGGCTCTGACACGCCATGCGATACCGGCTGCTACGCTGCGCATTCATCCCTCTTCGCCCAGCTGCACGAGCAATGCGTGCAGCCGCTCCGTGTGACGCAGCAGCATATTCCGATGCTTGTCGATCTGTTCGAGGCGGCCGGCCAGATCGGCGTGAATGGGATCATCGAGCTCGGCGGCCGACAGCACGTCTTCGACTTTGGAACGCACCGACGCGAACTCGACGGTCGGATGCGTCAGCGAGCGCTCGAAGCGCCGCACTTCCTGCACGGCGAGATCGCGCACCTTGCGGAAATACGCCTGGCGCCGGTGCAGTTCGGCCTCGGCGACTTCGTCTTCCGGACGGCGCTGCGGCTGCTGTCCGAAAATCGGCTCCGGCGGACGCAGCACCGATTTTTTGCGTACCGGATGTGCCGTGCCGCGAAAACGCGCGAGCGGCGTTTCGTTGTCGATCGCTTCGCGCGCGTTGCCCGGCACGTCGGCGGGTTCGTGCGGCGCATCCATCCAGCCGCTGGGCAGCCCTGTCACCGATTCGACGCCGCGCACGAATTCCTCGCTGAAGTCGCGCTGGTCGGCGAGCATCAGCTTCAGGTACGACGCGGAGAACGTCATCATCCGTGCAAGACGCGTGACGGCGCCGACTTCCCGCGTCAGCAACGCCAGATTGGCCCGCCAGATGGGAAGCAGGGATTCGTCGGAATATTCCATCGCTGGGTCTTCCTTCATCAGTCTTGCTGCTAAGCCTGCGTTGATCGGGCCACACGCACCGCAACGCGCATGCCCGTGCGCCGCGTCCGACAACGATAGTCGCATCGCCATGCGGCGCGCAACCGGATTCGCACGGCGGTTGCTGCGCAAAGACAACACCGGCGCGCGCCGCGGCGTATGGGGGTTTCACTGACGATTGACCCCGGCGAGCGGGCGGCGTTCCGCACCGAGGCGCGAGGACAGATGAATTTCGCCATGTGGATTTCGCCACGCGGCAAATCAACGGAGAGGAACGAGGCGTCCGGACGGACGCCTGCGAGGTCGCTGCGCGCGAGGCCCGAAACCCGCGCGCACGCGTCTTTCAGACCGCCGCGACGTGCGCGAGCGCCGTCTTCACGAGCTTTTCGAGCAGCGGCTCGATTTTGCCGGCGAGCGCTTCGTCATACGCATACGGCATCTGTTCCTGCATATACGTGATCTGCGACAGCTCGAGCTGTACCGCATGCACGTTCTGCTCTGGCTGGCCATATTGGCGCGTGATATAGCCGCCCTTGAAGCGGCCGTTCGCGATGGCGGTATAGCCGCCATGTCCGTCGACGATCTTCGCGAGCGCTTCGGCAAGCCCCGGCGCCGCGCTCGCACCGTTCGACGTGCCGAAGTTGAAGTCGGGCAAGCGGCCATCGAAGAAGCGCGGCACATGCGAGCGGATCGAATGCGCTTCCCACAGCAGCACCTTGCCGTGCTGCGCCTTCAGCGCCGCCAGCTCGCCCTGCAAGGCTTCGTGATACGGCTTCCAGTACAGGTCGCGGCGTCGCGCGACTTCGGCGTCGTCGGGCAGGTGGCCGTCGCGATAGAGCGGCTCCTTGTCGAACGTATCGACGGGCAGCAGGCCTGTTGTGTCCTGCCCCGGATAGAGGTTGGCGCCATCGGGCGGACGGTTCAGATCGATCACGTAGCGCGCATACGTCGGCGTCAGAATCGACGCACCCATGCGTTTCGCGAACGCGTACAGGCGGTCGAGATGCCAGTCGCAATCGTCGGTGCGCGCGGCGACGGGTGTCATCTGCGCGGCGATATCGGCGGGAAGACGCGTGCCCAGATGCGGGATCGAGATCAGGAACGGCAGGCTTCCCCGATGCAGCGAGAAGACGGGCAAGGTATCGGTGGCGGTCATGTCGTCGGTGCTTCTCAAAGTTGACTCGGGTTCACTTCAGCAGTTCGGCGAGCGCCGCGCGATATTGCGCATACGCGTGCTCTTCATCGCGATGCCTGCGATTGTCGACGACTTTCGCGCCGCCCGCATACACATCGCGAATGGGTGTCTCGCCATGCTCGCAGAATACGACACCTGAAAGCCATGCGTCGTTCGCATGCTCGGCGATGCTCGCGTGGTCTGCATCGAGCACGATGAAGTCGGCCCGCGCGCCCGTGCGCAATGCGCCCACCGCGCGGCCCGTCGCGAGCGCGCCGCCTTCCAGCGACGCCGCGAACAGACGATCCGCGACACGCGGCATATCAGCCGATGCAAGCACGTTGCGCTGCCGTCTCGACAAGCGTTGACCATATTCGAGCAGCCGCAGTTCCGAACGCCAGTCGACGCCGATATGGCTGTCGCTGCCAACGCCGAAGCGCCCCTTTTGCTCCAGAAAATCGTGCGCCGGAAAGATGCCGTCGCCGAGATTCGCTTCCGTCGTCAGGCACAGGCCCGCGATGGCGCCGCTTTTCGCAAGCGCAGCCGTTTCATCGGCATCGACATGCGTCGCGTGTACGAGGCACCAGCGCGCGTCGACATCGAAGCGGTCGAGCAGCCATTGCACGGGCCGCGCGCCTTCCGTTGCGACGCACGCGTCCACTTCCGCCGTCTGCTCGGCGATATGAATGTGTACGGGCGCGCCCGGCGACATCGCGTCGAGTCCATTCAGCAACTCGCGCAGCGAATCGTTGGACACCGCGCGCAACGAATGCGGCGCAACGCCGTAGCGCAGCGCGCCATGTTCGGGACGCGCGCGACGAAGCGTGTCGAGCAACCCGAGCAGACTATCCGGCGTGTTGATGAAGCGGCGCTGGTCGTCGCGCGGCGGCTGCGCGCCGAAGCCCGCGTACTGATACAGCACCGGCAGCATCGTGATGCCGATGCCGCTCGCGCCCGCCGCATCGACCACGCGTTGCGCGAGTTCCGCGTCGTTCGCGTAGCGTTTGCCGTCCTGCATGTGATGCACGTAATGGAATTCGCAGACGGACGTGTAGCCCGCCTTCAGCATCTCGATGTAAAGCCATTGCGCGATCGACGCGAGCCCTTCCGGCGTGATGCGCGCGGCGAAGCGATACATCAGGTCGCGCCAGCTCCAGAAGTTGTCTGTAGCGTTCGCACGA
The DNA here is from genome assembly GCF_002902925.1 of Paraburkholderia terrae. Lineage (GTDB taxonomy): Bacteria > Pseudomonadota > Gammaproteobacteria > Burkholderiales > Burkholderiaceae > Paraburkholderia > Paraburkholderia terrae. The sequence goes on from NZ_CP026111.1 coordinate 2,244,475, forward strand.
TATTCGGTGAGGCCCGCCATCGCGCGCTGGAATGCGTGCGAATGCAGGTTCGGCATGCCGGGCAACACGGGACCGCTGGCTTTGGCGACGCCCGCGGGCGCTTGCGCATCAGGTGTCACCGAGACGAGCGCGCCTTGCGCGTCCCATTGCAGCAGCACGTCGCGCCGCCAGCCTTCGGGCAGATATGCGTGATCGGCGAAAAGCGATTGAGTGGCTTGAGTCATGTTCGATCCGGTTTTCGCGTCGCGCTCAGTACGCCCGACGCGTATAGACGGTTTCGCCGCCGCGCACGACGCGCGCGCACAGCGGGCGTCCAATCCAGTAAGCAAGTTCCGCGAGCGACTGCACCGACCACACCGCGAAATCGGCAGCGCGGCCGATGGCGAGCGCGCCATGCGTATCCGCCTTGCCGAGCGCCTGCGCCGCGTGGCGCGTCACGCCTTGCAGCACTTCGGGCACGGTCATGCGGAACAGCGTCGTCGCCATGTTCATCATCAGCGGCAGCGAGGTTGCGGGCGAGGTGCCCGGATTGCTGTCCGTCGAAATCGCGATGGGCACTTCATAACGGCGCAACAGGTCGAGCGGCGGCAATTGCGTTTCGCGGATGAAGTAGAACGCGCCCGGCAGCAGCACGGCGACCGTACACGCTTCCTTCATTGCGGCGACGCCCGCCTCGTCGAGAAACTCCAGGTGATCCGCCGACAGCGCGCGATGCCGTGCGGCCAGCGCCGTGCCGCCACCGTTCGACAACTGCTCCGCGTGCATCTTGACGGGCAGCCCGCGACGCGCAGCCGCATTGAACACGCGCTCGCTCTGTTCGAGCGAAAAGCCGATGCGCTCGCAGAACACATCGACAGCATCGACGAGTCCTTCGTCGGACAGTACGGGCAGCATGCGCTCGCAGACTTCGTCGATGTAGTCATCGGCGCGGCCCGCGAATTCCGGCGGCAACGCATGCGCGCCGAGAAACGTCGTGTACACCGTCACAGGGTAACGCTCGCCGAGTTGCCGCGCGACGCGCAGCATCTTGCGCTCGCTGGGCAGGTCGAGCCCGTAGCCGGATTTGATTTCGACGGCCGTGACGCCTTCGGCGAGCATCGCTTCGAGCCGCGCGGCCGACTGCGCGAACAGCGACGCTTCATCGGCGGCACGCGTGGCGCGCACCGTCGATACGATGCCGCCGCCCTGCTTCGCGATTGCTTCGTAGCTGACGCCCGCGAGACGCTGCGCGAATTCGTCGGCGCGCTGGCCGCCGTACACGAGATGCGTATGGCAATCGACGAGACCGGGCGTCACCCATGCGCCGCCCAGGTCTTCGCGTGACCATGCGGCGTATTGCGCGGGCAGCTCACGCGCAGCGCCGAGCCACGCGATGCGGCCGTTCTCGACGGCGATCGCAGCGTCGTCGATCGTTTGATTGGGATCGCCCTGCGGACAGAGCTTCAGGTGGTTCCAGACGGTTTGCTTCATGGCAGGGCTGTCTGTGATGTGGGCAAGCGCTCAGGCTTGCGATGTGTCGGTGTAGCGGATGCTGACGGCGAGCAACGCGCCCTTCCCTTTGACTTCGCATGACAGCGCGCGGGCGTTGTCGATGCGCAAGGTGTCCATGGCGATGAGCGTCGTTGCATTGGCTGCGTCGTGCGTCGCGACATGTAACTCGCCTTGCGCGCAGAACAGCAGCACGACATCGGCATCGAGTCGCGCACGCGTTTGGTCGCGCCAGATTGCGACGTCGCCCGTTGCCGCGCCACGCCGTACCATCAGGTTGAAGTCGCGCGTCGCGCCGTTTATAAGCCGCGCGTCGATGGCCGTTTCGCCTTCGAAGCGCGCGATGTCGAGCGGCTCGCGCAGCGCGTGCGTCACCCCATTCGCTTCATCGAGCAACATGCCCGCGCCCGACAGCAGCGCGAGCGTCCGGTCGATTCCCGCGAAACGCGAGAACGGACCGGCTTGCGCAACGTCGGCGACACTCACGCGCCACACGAACGCGTCGAGCGCCGCGCCCTCGGGGAACGCGGCGACTTCGCGCGTGACGCCGCCGCCGTTCTTCCACGGCGACGCCACGAGGTCCGCGCCGCGAATCAGCGACACGCTTGCAGACGATGGCGTCGCGGACACGATCAGCGGCCCAGCATGGGCAGCTTGAGACCGGCTTCGCGCGCCGTTTCCTGCGCGAGTTCATAACCGGCGTCCGCGTGACGCATCACGCCCGTCGCGGGGTCGTTGAACAGCACACGGCCGAGACGTTCACGCGCTTCATCCGTGCCGTCGGCGACGATCACGACGCCCGAGTGCTGGCTGAAGCCCATGCCGACACCGCCGCCATGATGCAGCGACACCCACGATGCGCCGCCCGCCGTGTTCAGCAGTGCGTTGAGCAGCGGCCAGTCGCTGACTGCATCCGAGCCGTCCTTCATCGATTCCGTTTCGCGGTTCGGGCTCGCGACGGAACCCGTATCCAGGTGATCGCGACCGATCACGATCGGCGCCTTCAGTTCGCCGTTCTTGACCATTTCGTTGAACGCCTGGCCCAGACGATAGCGATCCTTCACGCCAACCCAGCAGATACGCGCCGGCAAACCCTGGAACGCGATGCGTTCGCGCGCCATGTCGAGCCAGTTGTGCAGGTGCGGATCGTCGGGGATGAGTTCCTTGACCTTCGCATCCGTCTTGTAGATGTCCTCGGGATCGCCCGACAGCGCGACCCAGCGGAACGGGCCCTTGCCTTCGCAGAACAGCGGACGGATATACGCGGGCACGAAGCCGGGGAAATCGAACGCGTTCTGCACGCCCATTTCCAGCGCCATCTGACGGATGTTGTTGCCGTAGTCGAGCGTCGCGGCGCCGCGTTCCTGCAGCGTCAGCATGGCTTGCACCTGCTTGGCCATCGACTGCTTCGCGGGTGTCACGATGCTCTGCGGGTCCGTCTTCATGCGCTCGCGCCAGTCTTCGATCTTCCAGCCTTGCGGCAGGTAGCCGTGGATCGGGTCGTGCGCGCTGGTCTGGTCGGTCACGCAGTCCGGCGTGATGTTGCGCTTCACTAGTTCGGCGAACACATCGGCGGCATTGCCGAGCAGACCGACCGAAACGGGGTTGCCCGTCTTCTTCGCCTCTTCGATCATCGCGAGTGCTTCGTCGAGCGTCATCGCCTTCTTGTCGACGTAGCGCGTCTTCAGACGGAAGTCGATACGCGACTCATCGCATTCGACGGCGATCATCGAGAAGCCCGCCATCGTCGCCGCGAGGGGTTGCGCGCCACCCATGCCGCCCAGGCCGCCCGTCAGGATCCAGCGGCCCTTCGGATCGCCGTTGAAGTGCTGGTTCGCCACCGAGAAGAACGTCTCGTACGTGCCCTGCACGATGCCCTGGCTGCCGATGTAGATCCAGCTGCCCGCCGTCATCTGGCCGTACATCATCAGGCCCTTGCGGTCGAGTTCGTGGAAGTGATCCCAGTTCGCCCAGTGCGGCACGAGGTTCGAGTTCGCGAGCAGCACGCGCGGCGCGTCGGCATGCGTGCGGAACACGCCAACGGGCTTACCCGATTGAATCAGCAGCGTCTCGTTCTCTTCGAGGTCCTTCAGCGACGTGAGGATCTGATCGAAGCAATCCCAGTTACGCGCCGCGCGCCCGATGCCGCCATACACGACGAGCGCATGCGGATGCTCGGCCACTTCCGGGTCCAGGTTGTTCTGGATCATCCGGTACGCGGCTTCCGCGATCCAGGTCTTGCAGGTTTTCTCGCTGCCACGCGGTGCGCGGATCGTGCGGGTCGGGTCGAGACGCGGGTCGATGTGTTTCGGGTTGTTCATGATGCCCTCGGAAGCGCTGATAACTCGGTAACGGAGTCGAAGATTGAACGGAAACTGGAACTTAAAAGTGGCCGGTGAACCGGTAGCGGTTGCCCGGATGCCAAAGGTTGGCCACCGAAGCGACCACACCCTGCGACCACGTGCGCCGGTGCAGCACGAGGCAAGGTTCGGCATCGTCCATCGTCAGATGCCGACGGGTGTCGGCATCCGGCGCGGAGGCTTCGATGCGGTACTCGACGCGCTGCAGCGGCGCGACGCGCACGAGATACTGATTAGGCGTCGTGTTGGTGAAGTCCTGCAACGCGTATTCGGGCGCGACGGCCGGGTTCACCCAGCGCTCTTCGAGCTGGACGGGCTCGTCGTTCTCCAGGTGCAGCACGCGCGAATGAAAAATCGGGTTGCCCGCACTCACCTGCATTTCGGCAGCGAGTTCGTCGTCGGCGATCGCGGCGCCCACGTGCAGCACCTTCGCGTGATAACGATGGCCACGCGCGACGATCTCGTCGGAGATGCTGCGGATCGCCACCAGCGTCGACTCGTACTTCGGCCGCGCGACGAACGTGCCCGAGCCCTGAACGCGCGTGAGCACCTGATCGGCCGTCAATTCACGCAACGCGCGGTTGACCGTCATGCGCGCAACGTTGAATTCGCGCGCAAGCTCGTTTTCCGATGGAACCTGATGGCCTTCGCTCCATTCGCCCGCGTGAATGCGGGCGAGGATGAAGTCCTTGATTCCCTGATAGGCCGGTGCGTTCATGCCGGGCGTCTCGCTATGCAGAAGAATTAACGTTGCTCGGAGATGAACGAGAACGGGCTGTGCGCCGCGATCGTGCCGTCTTGTACGAGCTTCGTGCATGCAGCGATGTCAGGCGCGAAGTAGTGATCGAGTTCGTAGTGCGCGACCTGCGCGCGGATCGTGTCCATCACCTTTTGCAGCGACGGGCTGGTCTTGTGCGGCGCACGCAGATCAACGCCTTGCGCGGCGGCGAGCAGTTCGATCGACAGGATGTTCGCGGTGTTCTCGGCGATGTCGGCGAGCTTGCGCGCGGCGAAGGTCGCCATCGACACGTGATCTTCCTGATTGGCGGACGTCGGCAGCGAATCGACGGAAGCCGGGTGAGCCAGCGTCTTGTTCTCCGATGCGAGCGCAGCAGCCGTGACGTGCGCGATCATGAATCCCGAATTCACGCCGCCATCTTTAACGAGGAACGGCGGCAGGCCCGACAGCGTCGCGTCGATCAGCAGCGCGATGCGGCGCTCGGCAAGCGCGCCGATTTCCGCTACGGCGAGCGCGAGGTTGTCGGCGGCGAACGCGACGGGTTCCGCGTGGAAGTTGCCGCCCGACAGCACTTCGCCCGTGTCCGGGAAAATCAGCGGGTTATCCGAAACGGCGTTTGCTTCGACGAGCAGCACTTGCGCAGCGGCGCGCATCTGGTCGAGGCACGCGCCCATGACTTGCGGCTGGCAGCGCAGGCTGTACGGGTCTTGCACCTTGTCGCAGTCGGCGTGCGATACGTTGATGGCCGAGCCTTCGAGCAGCGTGCGATACGCAGCGGCGGCGTCGATCTGGCCTTGATGGCCGCGCAGCGCGTGAATGCGATGATCGAACGGCTTGACGGAACCCATCGCCGCGTCCACCGAGAGCGCGCCCGCCACCAGACCGGTGCGGTACAGGTCTTCGATCGCGAACATGTTGTACAGCGCGAGCGCCGTCGATGCCTGCGTGCCGTTCAGCAGCGCGAGGCCTTCCTTTGCTTGCAGCGTCAGCGGCTTCAGGCCAACGAGGCGCAGGCCTTCCGTCGCCGGCACGCGCTCGCCCTTCGCGAACACTTCACCGACGCCGAGCAGCACGGCCGACATGTGCGCGAGCGGCGCAAGGTCGCCCGATGCGCCGACCGAACCCTTCACGGGAATCACGGGCAGCACGTCGGCGTTGAACAGCTTGATGAGCGCCTCCATCACTTCGCGGCGGATGCCCGAGTGACCGCGGCCGAGGCTCGACAGCTTGAGCGCGATCAACAGGCGCACGACGGGCTGCGACATCGGCGCACCGACGCCGACGGCATGCGAGAGCACCAGATTGCGCTGCAGCAGTTCGAGCTGGTCGTGCGGAATATGCGTGCTCGCCAGACGGCCAAAGCCCGTATTGATGCCGTACGCCGGCTCGCCCTTCGCGGCGATGTCCGCGACGGCTTGAGCGCATGCGTCGATGTCGGCGAAGCTCGCGGGATCGAGTTCCAACGTGACCTGCTCGCGAGCGATCTGGCGCAGTTGGGACAAAGTCAGGGTGCCGGGCGTAAGGATCATGATGTGAGTTCCTGTCTATACAAATTTTGAGAAAGTGTAGCGGCGTCAGCTTGTATATACAACTCAAATTTTGGGGTTTGAGATAGGGACTTTCCATTAGGCGCAGCGGGTTTGCTGGCATGGTTCTGGCAGTTTGAGCCGCCCTGTCCGGTTGCGGCGGCGAGCGTGGTTGAGGCGCGGTTCCGCCAGAGAAAGCCCGATAACTTGTATATACACGTTCAATTTTCGGGTTGGCAAGCGGACAAAAACCCGGCCTTGTCGCGATCTGCCGCTCGTCGTCCGCGCCCGCAGTGTTTCCCGCCGCTAGTCATTCTTGACTTCAAATCAAGATTGATTTGAAACCAACCCACTTTTTGCAAAACTCGCCCGCCTCCATACTCAAGTCATTCCCAGTTTTCTCTCAAAGGAGAACGTCTTGAACATCTTCATCACTGGCGCAAGCGGTTTTATCGGCGGATCCATTGCGGCGGGTCTCGTGCGCGCGGGCCATCGCGTGACTGGCCTGATCCGCAACCCGGAGCATGCGGCTGAACTGAAGCGCCTCGGCATCGAGCCTGTCGTCGGTACGCTCGACGACCGCGACTTGCTGATCACCCAAGCCAAAGCCGCCGACGCCGTCATCAACGCGGCGAGCAGTGACCATCGCGGCGCGGTGGAAGCGCTAATCGAAGGTCTCGAAGGCTCCGGCAAGCCGTTTTTGCATACGAGCGGTTCGAGCATCGTCGGCGACGCGTCGGGTGGCGAACGCGGCGACGCAAAGATCTACACGGAAGACGCGCTACCCGAGCCGACAGCAGACAAAGCACCGCGCGTCGCCATCGACAACCTCGTGCTCGACGCAGCAAAACGCGGCATCCGCTCGTCGGTGCTATGCAACACGCTGATCTACGGGCATGGCGCCGTCAAAGGCAGTTCGAGCGTGCAGTTGCCACGACTCGTTCGTCAGGCCCAAAAGAGCGGCATCGTGCGGCATGTGGGCAGCGGCGGCAACATCTGGTCGAACGTGTTCATCGACGACGTGGTCGAACTGTATCGGCTCGCGCTCGACAAGACCCCGGCGGGCACGTTCTATTTCGTCGAAAGCGGCGAAGCGTCGTTCCGCGAGATGACGGACGCGATCGCCAAAGCGATGCACCTCGGCCTGGCGCAGGACTGGCCGCTCGATCAGGCGATCGACGAATGGGGCTATGAAATGGCGTCGTATGGTCTCGGCTCGAACAGCCGCGTGCGCGGCACTCGCGCGCGCAACCTGCTCGACTGGCAGCCAGAGCACACGTCGGTGATCGAGTGGATCGAGAACGACATGATGAAAGACGCGTAAAACACGCGTCGAAGCGCGCATAGAACGTTGGCCAGCGCACACGTTGTAAGCAAGGCTGTTGCGTATCCGTAAGCTCGCATCGCTAGAATCGGCGATGTTCGATCAGGTTGATGACAACCTCGATCTTTCGGCTCGAGCCCGGATCATTCAATGTTGCTTGCACTCAATTTCGACTGGCTGACCAATCTGCTCGCGATTCTTTTCGTGGTCGCGTGCCTGTACGACTCGCGCTACGACGAGTACGGCACGCTGACGCTCGCGTCGGGCGCGATGGGCCTGATCGTGATGGGCATCCAGGAGTTTCTCAGGCCCGCATTCGAAATGTCGCTTTGAACGCGGGCCTCGCTTGCGTCGACGTGGCGCCGTTCGCCGCCTGAGAGCACATCATTTGTGTGCCGCTTCATGACAGCAGGCGCCCGTGCCCTGCTTCTCCTGCGCCAGTGTCTTGCCCGTCACGCCGTCTTCATAGCTGTCGTGACGGCGCAGCCAGCCCATCATCTTGTTCTCGTCCTCATCGCGGCCCTTCGGAACGAAATCGAGCAGCGTATAGGTGCCGATCAGCGGCTCGCCGCCGCGACCATACGACGAGAAGGTGCGAAAGATCTCGCCCTTGTCGTTCCGGTAAAACACGCTCATACCGGGCAGTTCGTCGCACGCATAGTCCTGCGTCTCGAAGTTGTAGACGACCTTGCCATGCGCTTCCTGCTCCGGCGTGAAGGACACGTCGAAGTCGTAATTGAAGTCGCTGCCGAACGACGACACCCAAGGGAACTGCCATCCCATGCGTGTTTTGTACGCATCGATCTTCTCGAGCGGCGCCCGCGAAACGGCCACATACGTCACGTCGCGGTGCGCGAGATGCACGAGCGCGCCGTCGATGTGATCGGACAGGAACGAGCAGCCGGGACAGCCCTGCTCCCAATCCGGTCCGAGCATGAAGTGATAGACGATCAACTGGCTGCGTCCCGCGAACAGCTCGGCGAGCGTCTTCGCGCCTTCTCGCGTATCGAACGTGTAGGTCTTGTCGATCTTCATCCACGGCAGCGCCTGACGCTTCTTCACGAGCGCGTCGCGGGCGCGCGTAAAAGCCTTTTCTTCCGCGAGATGCGCGTGTTGCGCGGCCAGCCATGCTTCGCTTGAAACGATCTTGTGCTCTTCCATCTGCTCCTCCAGTTGCGCGGCCGCATCGCTGTTTACAAGCGGTCGCAGCCTTCACGAGAAATAGCGTTCGAGTCCGTCGAGTGCTTCCGTCCATCCGCCGCGATGTGCGTCGCGCGCGGCTTCATCGAAGAATTGTTCGTGCGTGAGCGTGAGCCATGTGCCGTCGCCATCGGCCTTCAGCGAAAACGTGACGACGGACTCACGTTCCGGTGTCGAGCGGAATGCCCAGCTATAGACGAGCTTTTCGTTGATTGCGACTTCGCGGAACAGACCGCTCACGTCATGCTCTTCGCCATCGGGCGCGCGCATGATCATGTGAAAACGGCCACCCACTTTCAACTCCATCTCCGAGAGGATCACGTCACAGCCGCCGGGATGCAGCCACTTCACGATCTGCTGCGGGTCGGTCCACGCGCTGAAGACTTTTTCCGGAGACGCGTTGATGTGTCGCTGGAGCGTGAGACTGGGGCGGGCGGACATGACGGCTCCTCCACATAGGCGGTCAATTGATCGAGTGCTTCGGACCAGAACTGCTGATAGCGCTGCAGCCATGACATGGCCTGTTCCATCGGCGCGGCGGACAGACGGCATGCGACCGTGCGGCCCGTCTTGGTGCGCGTGATGAGGCCCGCGTCGGCCAGCACGTCGAGGTGCTTCATGACCGCCGGCAGAGACATGGCGAATGGTTCTGCGAGTTGGGAGACTGATGCGTCTCCTCTTTCCGATAGACGTGCGAGTAGCGCGCGGCGGGTTGGGTCCGCTAGCGCGGCGAAAGTGCGATCAAGGTCTTGTAACTTAACCATGAGGTTAAGTGTAGGTCGCTGGGGCGGTGTGTCAAGGGTTTGGTTTTTTTGCCGCTTTCGCGGGAGGCGGGGTTTGCTGCGCATGCGGTTTGGTTTTTTTCCTTTGTCGCTGGCATCCGCGCTTTGTTAGCTTGCTTCAGGCGCCGCCGGTCGGTGTTCTGGCCTTTGCACTGGCATCCGCGCTATGGTGTTTGCTGCTCAAGCGTCGCCCCTGTGCGGGGCGGCACCTACTTTTCTTTGCCGCCGCAAAGAAAAGTAGGCAAAAGAAAGCGGCTAACACCGCCAACATCTCTTCCTGCCTGAGGGACCCCAAAGGGTCTTACGCTTCACACGGCAGCATTTCTGTTCGCGTTCGTTGCCAACGCTTCGAATGAGCGCCTCACCCGCTTCGAATACCCGTACTCGGGCAAACGGCAGCGAATGGTATGTGCCGCCCAGGTGGCAAACTGTGTGTAGGTTGTCGCGTCGTATAGGGTGGCGCTCTCACAGGGTGGACGCATGTGCTATCGGTCCGAAGTGAGGCATGCGAGGCTCTACGGCCTACACACAGTTTGCCACCTGGGCGGCGGTGGACTATCTGGCTCGGCATACTGCAATGCAGGAGCGTGAAGCGGGTGATGCGCACCGCAAGAGCGCTGGCAACGAACGTGGGTCACGTGGTTGCCGTGCGAAGCGTAAGAACCTTTGGGGGCCCTCAGGCAAAAACTAGCACTGGCGGTGTTAGCCGCTTTCTTTTGCCTACTTTTCTTTGCGGCGGCAAAGAAAAGTAGGTGCCGCCCCGCACAGGGGCGACGCTTGAACGGCAGACACCGTAACGCGGATGCCAGCGACAAAACCAGCAAACCACCCAGCGTCGCAGACAAACCAACGTCAGATCGCCCATCCACCAAGATAAAACACAGCCAGCACAACAGCGATCAAGACCGTCCCGACATTGAGCTTGCGCCATTCCCCACTAACAACACGCCCAATCACCAGCGTACAGAACCCAAGCATGATGCCCGTCACGATATTAGCCGTCAGCACGATAAAAACAGCACACACGAGGCCCGACATCGAATCGACCATATCATCCATATGCAGCTTGCTCACGCTGGAGAGCATCAGCAGCCCGACATACATCAAAGCAGGCGCAGTAGCATAAGAAGGCACGAGCGCGGCAAGCGGCGAGAAGAACATCACGACGAGAAACAGCAGCCCAACGACAGCAGCAGCCAGTCCCGTCTTCGCGCCCGCAGCAACGCCAACTGTCGACTCGATATACGCAGCAGCCGGCGCACCGCCCATAAACCCCGAGAAAATCGAACTAAGCGAATCAGCCGTCAACGCGCGGCCGCCGTTGATAATTCGGCCATTCTCGTCGAGCTGACCAGCCTGTCCGGCAACGGCGCGGATCGTCCCCGTCGCATCGAACACAGCCGTCATCACCAGCGCAAGCACGCTAGGCAGCACAGCAAGCGACAACGCGCCCTTGATATCCATCGCCCCGATCAGCGAAGCATGGCCCGGCGCGCTCAACGAAGGCAGCGCGAACACACCATGAAACGCAACAGCAGGATCGAGCAGCAACGCAAGCGCCGAAATCGCGACGATCACGATCAGGATCGAACCCGGCACGCGGCGGCGCACCAGACCGAAGATGGCGGCGAGCCCGCCCACCGACATCAGCACAGGCAACGACGTGATATGCCCCAGCGCGACGGGCAGCCCCGGCCCAGGATTCTTCACGACGAGGCCAACATCGTTCGCGGCGATCAGCAGCAGAAAGAGACCAATGCCGATGCCCGTCCCATGCGCGACGCCCGCAGGCAGATTGCGCAGAATCCACGAGCGCACGCCCGTCACCGAGATCCCGGTGAACACGAGGCCCATCAGGAACACCGCGCCAAGCGCGACATTCGGCTGCAAGCCCTTGCCGAGCACGAGCCCGAACGCCGTGAAGGCCGTCAGCGAAATGGCACAGCCGATCGCAATGGGCAGGCGCGCCCAGATGCCCATCAGCAGCGAGCCGAATGCCGTCGTCAGGCACACGGCGACGAACACCGCGCTGGTGTCGAAACCCGCCTTGCCGAACATGCCCGGCACGACAAACACGGAATAGACCATCGCGAGAAACGTCGTGACGCCAGCGATGATTTCCTGGCGTCCCGTGCTGCCGCGCGCGGTGATGTCGAAATAGCGGTCAATGAACGCCGCCGGCTGGTCGCGAGTGTTGTCGAATGCCTCGCTCCCGGCTTCCGCGATGCTCTGGGCCTGGGGTTCCATCATGATGAGTGCCTCCTTTATCAGCATGCCGAAACGGCTGCCGTCGCGGGCTCGCCGTCATCAGGTTCGTCTCGTTGAGTAGTAGATGTAGTGCGTGTTGCGCTTTCCGCATGGCGCGCAGGTGCGCATCGTCCTCGTTACGGCGGGTAATCCGTCGTTGGACGATCGAGTTACATCGCGTTCCGTTTTCACCAGTCCACGACCCACTTCACGCCGTTCTTTTTATGCTGAAACGAAGGTTAGGCGAATCCCAATATATCTCCCATCGCAATAAAAACATGCCGCGCATGTCGCAATCCTTATATCGTTTGACACACGGCAATGCGGGCTGCACACCCGAGTGTTAACACCTACGGTTGCAGCCCGGCTGACGCGCGCGGGAAGCCCTGCTGAAAGGGCTTTGAAGCCTGCGGTCGGGCCTGTCCAACGCAGACAAAACAAAGGCCTTTTGACGTCACGGGTTAAACTCTCGGCAAACCATGCCTTTAACGCATTGCCGGCGAGGCTCTCGATGCCTGCATGAATCGCTGGATCGTCTTTTGCGACAGCACCTGCATCGTGCCCGCCGCCCTGGCCACGGAGTCCCACTTGATGATTGGCGGTTTCCTACGTCCAGCCTTCCGTCTTTTGCTGTTGGCCGTTTTTGCGGCCCTTGCCGCCATGATGTCGGGCTGCAGCCTGTTCGGCCCGACCGAGCAGCCGCCTGCGCCCATCACCGAAGCCACGGTGACGCCGCTTGTCGTTCCCGCCCTCGAACCCGCCTCCGAGCCGGACCAGGCTGAGGCGCCTGAACCCAAGGAACCGAAGAAGCCGCGCCCGCCCGTCGTGCGCCCGCACAAGCCGGAGCCGCCGCCGCCCGTCGTCGCGCCCGCGCCGCCGCCTCCGCCGCCCGCTCCCGCGCCGATCATCGTGACCCGCACGCTCGATCGCAACACGACGCATGGCCTGCTCGACAGCGAAGTGCAGAAGCTCGACGGCAAGGTGATCGGCCGCGCCATCGACATGACGGCTGACGGCAGCGGCACGCCGCGCCAGATGATCGTCAACCTGCAGGGCTTTCTCGGCATTGGCGACCGCAAGGTCGGTTTTCCGTGGACTGCGTTCCGCTTCACGCCGAACGCGAAAGGCGCGCCCATCACGATCACGACTCCGCCTAACCAGCTAGCCGCGACCAACCGGCCCAAGCCGTCGGCTTCGCTCGCGACGCCGCTGGCGGCCGTGACGGCCGCGCCCGCGGTGCCGCCGGGGCAAATGGAACTGCTGGACGCGGACGTCGAGCGTCCGAACGGCGGCAAGGTGGGCCGCGTGATCGACGTGCTGGTCGACGTGAACGCGCAGCCGCAGGCTGTCGTGCTCGACGTCAGCGGCATCATCAGCCCCGATCGCCGCGCGATCGCCGCGAACTGGTCGGCGCTGCGCTTCGTCGCCAAGGACAAGACGCTGCGTCCGTTGATGGATCTCAATGACGCGCAGATCAAGGCGTCGCCCACTTACGAGGCAGATAAACCGATCCGCGCGGTCTCGCCCGCCCCTCCTCCGTCTCCCGTTCCCGCGTCCGCTCCTGCGCCCGCTACGACGGCTGGTCCTTCATCGTCCGCTGCGGCGGCCTCAACCGCACGCACTTCACGATGACGAGCCGTCTCATGGTCAACGCACGCAGTCTCCGCGCCCTCGACTGGCTCAACTTCTTCGTCGCCAACGTGCAGACGGGATTCGGGCCGTTCATCGCGTCATACCTCGCGTCGCACAAGTGGACGCAGGGCGAGATCGGACTCGCGCTTTCAGTCGGCACGATCAGCGCGATGGTGAGCCAGGTGCCTGGCGGCGCGGCCGTCGATGCGCTGCGCAACAAGAAAGGCGCTGCTGCGTGGGCGATCATCGCGATCATTCTCAGCGCCGTGCTGCTTGCGGCGAGCCCGACCGTGCTGCCCGTGATGGCCGCCGAGGTCTTTCACGGCTTTGCGAGCTGCATGCTCGTGCCGGCGATGGCGGCCATTTCGTTTGCGCTCGTCGGGCGACACGATCTGGGCGACCGGCTTGGGCGCAATGCGCGCTGGGCGTCGATTGGGAGCGCTGTCGCTGCGGGTCTGATGGGGCTGTTCGGCGAATATTTCTCGGCGCGCGCGGTGTTCTGGTTGACTGCAGTGCTTGCGGCGCCTGCGCTGTTTGCGTTGTCGATGATCACGATGCCCGAGCATCAGCCTTTGCCCGCGCACCAACCTGCGAAGAAGGAGCGGGACGACGCCGAAGAAAAGGAATCGATCTTCGAGTTGCTGCGCGACAAGCGGATGTTGATCTTTGCTGCGTGCGTCGTGTTGTTCCATCTGTCCAATGCGGCGATGCTCAATCTCGCGGCGGGTGAAGTGACGGCGGGTATGGGCGATAACGTGCAGCTTGTGATTGCTGCGTGCATCATCGTGCCGCAGGCGATTGTGGCGATGTTGTCGCCTTGGGTTGGGCGTACTGCCGAGCGCTGGGGGCGCAGGCCCATTCTGCTGCTTGGGTTTTCTGCGCTGCCGGTGCGGGCTTTGCTGTTTGCTGGCGTTAGCAGCCCTTACCTGCTCGTGCCTGTGCAGATGCTCGATGGCATTAGCGCCGCTGTGTTCGGTGTGATGCTGCCTCTGATTGCTGCTGATGTTGCCGGCGACAAGGGGCGTTATAACCTCACCATTGGGCTGTTTGGCCTCGCGGCCGGGATTGGTGCGACGCTCTCTACTGCTGTTGCCGGGTTTATTGCCGATCGCTTTGGCAATGCGGTTAGCTTTTTTGGGCTCGCCGGTGCGGGGGCGCTTGCTGTGTTGCTTGTGTGGGCGGCTATGCCTGAGACTCGCGATGCGAATGGAGATATGCAGGAGAAGCCTGCACCCGCTGATGATGGGTCTTTGAAGCGGGCTAAGTGAAGCGGGGTTTTTTGGTCTTGCGACGCTGGGTGGGTTGCCGGTTTTTTCGCTGGCATTCGCGTCGTTTCTTCGCGCTTCACGCGTCGCCATTCGGTGTATTGGCCTTTGCGCCAGCATCCGCGCTTCGCCTTTGTGGTGCGGCCGGTTTGGTTGTTCGAGTCTTTGCGCTGGCATCCGCGTTTTGCCTTTTCGTTGGCATCCGCGATTCGTTAGCCTGCTTCACGCGTCGCCCCTGTGCGGGGCGGCACCTACTTTTCTTTGCCGCCGCAAAGAAAAGTAGGCAAAAGAAAGCGGCTAACACCGCCAACATTTCTTCTTGCCTGAGGGCCCCCGAAGGGTCTTACGCTTCACACGGCAATCACGTGACTCACGTTTGTTGCCAGCGCTCTTGCGGTGCGCCTCACCCGCTTCACGCTCCCGCGTTTCAGATGCCTTGCCAGATAGTCCACCGCCGTCCAGGTGGCAAACTGTGTGTCGGCCGTAGTGCCTCGCGCGCCTCACTTCGGAACGATTGGGCATGCGTCCCACCCTGTAAGAGCGCTAACGTGTACGACCCGACAACCTACACACAGTTTGCCACCTGGGCGGCGCGAACCATTCGCTGCCGCTAGCCCGTGTACGGGTATTCGAGGCGGGTGAGGCGCTCATTCGAAGCGTTGGCAACGAACGCGAACAGAAATGCTGCAGTGTGAAGCGTAAGACCCTTTGGGGGCCCTCAGGCAGGAACTAGAACTGGCGGTGTGAGCCGCTTTCTTTTGCCTACTTTTCTTTGCGGCGGCAAAGAAAAGTAGGTGCCGCCCCGCACAGGGGCGACGCCTGAAGCTAGATAACAACTCGCGGATGCCAGCGAAAACACAAGCAAACCACCCAGCGTCGCAGACAAAAACAAAACCCTCAATCAATAGCCCGCCCAGCCGTCTCACGAACAAACGGCAACGCCAACAAAGAAACCAAACCACACCCAATCAGATACCAGGCCGGCGCAAGCGTATTCCCTGACAACTGAATAAGCCACGTAGCAAAGAACTGAGCAAACCCACCAAAAATCGACACCCCAAGACAATAAACAATCGACATCCCGGTAGCGCGAATTTCGCGCGGAAACATCTCAGGCAGCATGACGATATTAGGCACAGCCGTGAACGCAACAAGCACACCGAGCACAGCAACAACTGAAAGCAAAACCGGCACCGTAGGCACAGCATTAATAACCATAAACGCAGGATAAACACCCGCAATCAACAGAACCCGCGAAACCCAAAGCACCCGCTTGCGCCCATACCGGTCCGACAACGACCCAGCAAACGGCGAGCAGATCACCGTAACAAGAGCAGCCGTCCAGGAAGCCCACAACGCCAGCGACATCGGCATATGCAAGATCTTGATCGCATAAGTAGAAAGATAAAACAGCACGATATAGTTCGCGGCGGTGCCACCAATCGTCGTCACGACGCCCGTCACAATCGATCCCATATGCGTGCCGAAAATCTCGCGCACAGGCTTGGCAACCGTCGCAGCCTCAAGAGCGGGCGAATGATCTGAAGACGCCGGCAACGGCAACGTTTCATCCAGATGCCGCCGGATGTACACGCCAATCGGCCCCATCGCCATACCGATCACGAACGGCACACGCCAACCCCAGCTTTCGAGCGCATGCGTCGACAGCATCGCGGCCAACGCGACGCCAAGCAGCGAACCAACCACCGTGTTCAAGCCTTGGCTAACGAACTGCCAGCTGCCATAAAAACCGCGCGTGCGGTCGCTGCCGTACTCCATCAACAGAGACGTCGACGCACCTATCTCGCCGCCCAGCGCAAACCCCTGAATCAGCCGCGCAAGAATCACAAGCACGGGCGCAGCAAGACCAATCGACGCATACGTCGGCACGAACGCGATGATCGCCGAGCCCAACGTCATCAGCCACAGCGTCAGGCTCATCGCCGCCTTGCGGCCCGCGCGGTCCGCGTACGCGCCGAGCACCACGCCGCCCACCGGCCGCATGATGAAGCCAACACCAAAGGTGCCGACCGCGAGCATCAGTTGCGCAAGCTGCCCTTCGACAGGAAAGTACAGCTTGCCGATGATCGTCGCGAAGAAGCTATAGATCGTGAAGTCGAAGAACTCGAGGCCGTTGCCAAGCGTGATCGCGGCGATCGCTTTCGCATGGCTCGCGCGCTGCGGCTGTGTACCGCTCATTGAAACGCTGTCGTCCGACGTGGAAGTCGTTGCGGCTGTGTAAGTCATATCCGTCTCCCGGATGCGTCAGACGAGAAATGATTGCGCGAGTCGCACCCAATAAGCGGCGCCCGTCGCAAGGCAATCGTCGTTGAAGTCGTAGCCAGGGTTATGCACCATGCAGCCGCCCTCGCCGTCCCCGTTGCCGATGATCAGATATGCGCCCGCGCATTTCTCGAGCATGAACGCGAAGTCCTCGCTGCCCGTCAGCGGCTGCATGTTGGCGATCAGGCCATCGTCGCCGACCCAGTCGCGCGCGACCTGCGTCGCGAATGCCGTCATCTGCGCATCGTTGACGAGCACGGGATAGCGGCGCTGATAGTCGACCTCGGCGCGCGCGTTGTACACCGATGCCTGCCCATGCACGACTTCCAGAATGCGCGTCTCCAGGTAGTCGCGGACTTCCGGCTTCAATGCGCGAACGGAGAGGCGCATCTCCGCCGTCTCCGGAATCACGTTGGGCGCCTCGCCCGCGTGAATCGCGCCGACCGTGATGATCGCCATATCGAGCGGCGCGACGTTACGCGACACGATGGTCTGCAACGCCAGCACGATCTGCGCGCACACGACGACGGGATCGACGGCCTTGTGCGGCACCGCGCCGTGGCCGCCGCGCCCCGTCACCTTGATGATGACGGTATCCGAAGACGCCATGAACGAACCCGGCAGAAAGCCGAACTTGCCCGTCGGATGACCCGGCATGTTGTGCATCGCGAACACGGCGTCGCACGGGAAGCGCTCGAACAGCCCGTCTTCGATCATTTTCTGCGCGCCGGCAAGGCCTTCCTCGGCGGGCTGGAAAATCAGGTTCAGCGTGCCGTCGAACGAACGTTCCTGCGCGAGATGCTTCGCTGCGGCGAGCAGCATCGCAGTGTGGCCGTCGTGGCCGCATGCGTGCATCTTGCCGGGCAGCTTGCTCGCGTACGGCAGGCCCGTCTGCTCGTGAATCGGCAGCGCGTCCATGTCGGCACGCAGGCCGAGCTTGCGCGTACCGCTGCCTACTTTCAGTTGCCCGACGACGCCCGTGCTGCCCAGCCCGCGCGTCACGGTGTAGCCCCACTCGTCGAGCTTGTCGGCGACCAGCTCGCCCGTCACGTGTTCTTCGTACGCAAGCTCGGGATGCGCGTGGATGCGGCGGCGCAGCGCAATCATTTCTGCTTCGAGATCGGCGATGCCGGCGGGGATGACCATGGTATTCACGCTGCTGTCTCCATTGATGTCTGTGAACCCAGCATAGCCGCCCATTTTTTTGACGGGCAGGCGGGAAACGGTTACGGTGGCAACCAGTGGTTGTCACCCTCGATGCCAACTTTCATCCGCCCGACATGAAACTGCATCAACTCAGCACGCTCGCCGCGATCGCGGAGACAGGCAGCATCCGCGCCGCGGCGCGGCAACTGGGCTTGTCCCCTGCCGCCGTCACCAAGTCCGTGCGCGAACTTGAAGCGGATCTGCGCGCGCCGCTGGTGATACGCGGCACATCGGGCGTCGCGTTCACCGAATACGGACGCGCGCTCGTCGTGCATGCGCGGCTCGTGCTCGGTCAGCTCGCCCGCGCCGAGGCCGAACTCGAAGCAATGCGTGGCGCGTCGGCGGGAAAACTCTCGGTGGGCGTCACGCCGTGGCTCGCGCTGACGTTTCTGCCCGAGACGGTCAACCGCTTCAAGCAGAAAATGCCCGACGTGCAGCTGGAATTCTTCGAAGGATTATTGGCTGTCGTGCAGCCGCGTCTGCGCGACGGCAGCCTCGACTTTTCGATCGGGCGGCCGCCGCCTGCGTCACCGCAATCGGAGTTTCACAACGTGCCGCTTTTTTCGACGCATTCGGCCGTCGTCGCGCGACGCGGGCATCCGTTGGGCGAATGCCGTACGCTGCACGAACTGCAAGACGCCGAATGGGTGTTGAACTGGGACCCCGCGAGCCGCGAGTCGATGGCCGACAATCTGTTCCGCAAGCGCGGGATGAGGGTGCCGCACACGATCCATCTCGCGCATTCATTTGCGATCGTGCTGGGCCTGCTTCAGCAGACGGATTTCCTCAGCATCTTTCCGTGGCCGCTCGTCGAGGTGAACATCGCGAAGGACAATCTGCGCGCGCTGCCGTTGGGCGAAGTGGTCGATGAGACGATCGTCAGCATCACGTCAAGGCGCGGCGTGCCTGTTAGTCCGGCGGCCGCGTGTTTTATCGAATGCCTGCGTGAAGTGATCGATGAAGGCGCGCGGTCGCAGGATGCGGACCGCCGCCGTCTGTTTCATTCGATCGAACTGCTTTTCTAGGGCTTATTTCCCGTATCCGACGACGCCCTTGATCTCCAGAAAGTCCTCGAGTCCGAACTCGCCGTACTCGCGCCCGTTGCCCGACTGACGATAGCCGCCAAACGGCGCTTCCGGCGAGTACTCCGCGTAGTTCAGATAGATCGTGCCTGTGCGCAGCCGCTTCGCGACGGCGCGCGCGCGCTCGAGCGACGCCGACTGAATATAGCCCGCGAGACCATAGATGCTGTCGTTGGCCATTGCGACGGCTTCGTCTTCCGTGTCGTAGCCGAGAATCGACAGCACGGGTCCGAAGATTTCTTCGCGTGCAATGGTCATGTCGTGCTCCACGTGGCCGAATACGGTCGGGCGCACATAATAGCCTTCGCCCAGGCCTTCGGGACGTCCGTGGCCGCCCGCCGCGAGCACCGCGCCTTCGCGCACGCCTGCATCGATCATCGACTGGATCTTGTCGAACTGCTGCTGGCTGATCACAGGGCCCATATCGCTCGACGGCGCGTCCGCCGGACCGACCACAAGCGAATCGGCCACTTCCTTCGCATAGGCCAACGCTTCGTCCATCCGCGCGCGCGGCACGAACATGCGCGTGGGCGCGTCGCACGATTGCCCGCTGTTATCGAAGCATGCGCGCGCGCCACGCGTGACGGCATCGCGCAGATCCGCATCTTCGAGAATCAGGTTCGCGGACTTGCCGCCCAGTTCCTGATGCACGCGCTTGACGGTATCGGCGGCGGCTTTTGCGACTTGCACGCCTGCGCGCGTCGATCCAGTGAACGACATCATGTCGATGTCCTTGTGACGCGACATGGCATCGCCCACCACCTGCCCTTCGCCGTTGACGAGATTGAACACGCCTGCGGGCACGCCTGCTTCATGCAGGATTTCCGCGTAGAGCATCGCGCTCATCGGGGCGAGTTCCGATGGCTTCAGCACTATCGTGCAACCTGCTGCGAGTGCGGGCGCGACTTTCGTCGTGATCTGCAACGCGGGCCAGTTCCACGGCGTGATGAGGCCGCATACGCCGACGGGCTCCTTGCGGATCAGCATGCTGCCTTTTAGCTGCTCGAAGTCGAAATGCTGCAGCGTGCGGATCATCGTTTCCAGATGCGCGGTGCCTGTCCATGCCTGGGCGTCGTGGGCGAACTGTTTTGGTGCGCCCATTTCGCGGCTGATTACATCGACCATATCGTCGTAGCGCTTGCGATAGACCTCGAGGATCGCTTGCAGCAGATCGATGCGCTGTTGCACCGTGGTTTCCGAGTACGAGGCGAATGCTTTTTTGGCAGCCGCTACTGCGAGATCGACGTCGCCCGCACTGCCCAGCGAAATCGTTGCGAACGGTTTAGCCGTGGATGGGTCGATTACGTCGAGTGTTTTGGGTTCGATCGGGTCGATCCATTTGCCGTCGATATAGAACTGCGTGGCGTGCTGCATGATGTTTTCCTCTAATTGGTCCGATACGTTACATCGACTGTTCTCGAACTACATGTCTTCAAATCGAAATTCATTGGCGAGCGTGTTTGGCTCAGACTCGCGTTTCCCAATCAACCCGCTTTGATCTGCGAATCATTCTGGAGACTTTGACATGAGCAACATTACCTTTACCCGTATCGATGTGAAGGGCCCGGGCGCGACTGGCCTGCAGCCGGCATTGCATGATCCCGCTGATGTGATTCTCGACGGCGCTAAAGCGCCGCATGCGGCGACTGCTTTTTCTGATGCTGAGAATTTGCTCACCGCTGGGGTTTGGCAGTGCGATGCCGGTACGCTCAAGTTGTCTGATCTGCCGATTCATGAAGTCTGTGTGCTGATTGAAGGCGAAGTCGTAATCACCAGCGATGATGGGCGTTCCGATCACTATAGGGCTGGTGATGCTTTTATTCTTCACAAGGGCTTCTCGGGTACTTGGCATATGCCTGTTGCTACTAAGAAGTACAGTGTTGTTTATTGCGGTTGAGGTTCTGGTTTAAACCGGCCGCGCGGTTTGTGCGCGGCTTTTTTTTGCTTACTGTTAGGCTGGGATTCGGGCCTTTGCGCTGGCATCCGCGATTTGTTAGCGTGCTTCAAGCGTCGCCCCTGTGCGGGGCGGCACCTACTTTTCTTTGCCGCCGCAAAGAAAAGTAGGCAAAAGAAAGCGGCTAACACCGCCAGTTTTTGTGTTTGCCTGAGGGCCCCCACAGGGTCTTACGCTTCACACGGCGACCACGTGACCCACGTTCGTTGCCAGCGCTCTTGCGGTGCGCCTCACCCGCTTCGCCCGCCCGCGCTGCACCATGCCGTGCCAGATAGTCCACCGCCGCCCAGGTGGCAAACTGTGTGTAGGCCGTAGTGCCTCGCACGCCTCACTTCGAACCGATAGCGCATGCGTTCCACCCTGTACGAGCGCTACCCTATACGACGCGACAACCTACACACAGTTTGCCACCTGGGCGGCACATGCCATTCGCTACCGCTAGCACGTATGCGGGTATTTGAAGTTGGTGAGGCGTTCATTCGAAGCGTTGGCAACGAGCGCCGACTAGGGCACTGTCATGTGAAGCGTGGGGACGTTGGGGGCCCGTGGATAAGAACACGTGCTGGCGGTGTTAGCCGCTTTCTTTTGCCTACTTTTCTTTGCGGCGGCAAAGAAAAGTAGGTGCCGCCCCGCACAGGGGCGACGCTTGAAGCACGCTAACGAATCGCGGATGCCAGCGCAAAGGCAAAAAACCCAACCGGATGCCAGCGCAAACCAAAGCAGACCACCCAACGTCGCAAGACAAAAAAAAACCTACATCGGAAACCCAAGCGCCTTAATGGAATTAATCCACCACCTTCTCCATCCACCCCGATCATCCGCCCCATCAAAAGCATTAAAAGTGATCTTGGCGGCGATCCACCGCACAGGCTCTGGCGGAATATACGAAGGCCCCTTCCGCGAGATATCAAGCGAAGTGATCAACGTATCGCGATTCCAGAGCATCTCAAGCCCCATCCTCGCGCCGAACCGGCTCCCGGCAACACCAAACCCGGTATACCCAGCAACAAAAACAGTCTTCCCACCGTGATACTTACGCGCAAAAACAGCCCCGCGAGAACAGTAATCAATCGGCCCACCCCACGCATGCGTGAACTTCACATCATCCAGTTGCGGGAACGTCCGATAAAAAGCCTCAGCGAGTTTGTAATAAGTACGCTCATCGCGATCCTGCGCAGGATTGTTATCGCCACCAAAGTGATAACTAACACGCCCGCCAAAAATGATCCGATTGTCCTTCGTGAGACGAAAATAATTGAGCTGCGTACGCGTGTCATACACGCCCTGGCGGTTCTTCCAGCCAATACGCGCCATTTGCTCGTCGGTCAGCGGACTCGTCGCGACGATGTGATCACGCACCTGCATCACCCGCCGGTTGATATCCGACACACCGACATTCGCAGTACCCGTGCCGAGCAACACACGCGGCGTATCAATCCTCCCCGCCTGCGTATACACGATCATCTTCTTGCCAGCATCTTCAAGACGCGTCAACGGCGAATGCTCATACAGCCGCACGCCAAGTTTCAAGGCAGCCGCCTTGAGCCCCCAAGCAAGCTTCGCCGGATGAATCGTCCCGCTACGATTGCGCGACCACATCGCACCTGCAAACAACGGCGAATCGAGTTGCTCGCGAGCCTTCGCACTATCGAGCAACACAACGTCATGCCCATGCGACACATGCAGTTCAAAGTCATTCTGCAAATGGTCAAGGTGCTTTTCGTCGACGGCCACCGTCATTTCGCCGTTCCATTCGACGTCGGCTTCAATGCCATAACGCACAAGCGATTCCTTGAACCCGTCGAGATTCTCCTGGCCCAGACGCTCGAGCACATCGAGATCTTCCGGGAAGACACGCGTCGCGTTCGGCAACCCGTGCATCACGGACGTCGAAATAATCCCGCCCGGACGGCCCGACGCACCATATGCAATCTTGCCCGCTTCGATCAGCACGACGTCCAGACGAGGATCGTTCTCCTTCGCCTGAATCGCTGCCCACAAACCCGTAAAGCCGCCGCCGATAATCACGAGATCGGCCGTGGTCGGCCCGATCAGCTCGCGTTCGACGGCAGGCGCCGCGGGATTATCCAGCCAGAACGGAAACAGCTTTACACCTTCGAATGCGCGTTTGACCGACTCGCTCATCTTCTCACCTGCTCTATTCCAATCTTTGATAATGATGCCACCATCGGCATGCTCTCTTTTATTACGCGGCATCCTGCGTGTCGAATACTTCTTCGCGCGGCGCCGTCATCCTGTTGCCTCGCATGCCTTCCGCTGTGCGCGGTTCGACCACCTTGATCCGCGCATGCGTGGCCTTGTGGCTGCCGCGCAGCCATCGTCGGCCTTGCGGTCCATATACGCCATCCGGCTCGGGGAAGCATTGCAGCAGCGTCACGTACAGCGTACAAGCCATCGTCAACGCAACGGGCAAGCTGATATCGAGGCCACCCGCGAGTTCGCCGAGCGGGCCCACGAACTGATCCGGCAGATTGACGAAACACAGGCCCGTCAGCGCGCTCGGAACCCATGCGCCCATCGCGCGCCAGTTCCAGCCGTGCGTGAACCAGTAGTGGCCGCCACGTCCGCCGCGATTGAACACCTGCAGGTCGTCGGACAGATAGAAGCCGCGGCGCGTCACGTAGCCGATGATCATGATCACCATCCACGGGCAGCTGCATGTGTTGATGAGCACCGAGAACGTCGACACGCTTTCCACGAGGTTGAACACGAAGCGCCCGAGAAAGATGAAGCCGATCGCAGCACAGCCGATCAGGAACGTCGCACGCACGCGGTTGAGCAGCTTCGGGAACATGCTCGACATGTCGAGGCCCGTGCCGTACAGCGCCGTCGTACCCGTCGACATGCCGCCGATGATCGCAATCAGACACACGGGCAGGAAGAACCAGTTCGGCGAGATCGCCAGCAATCCGCCAACATAGTTGTTCGACGCGATAAAGTCGGGCGCCTTCTGCGCGATGATCGTCGCCGTCGCGAGGCCGAAGAAGAACGGCACGAACGTCGCGATCTGCGCAATCATCACGGCGAGCATCGTGCGATGCCTCGGCGTGTTCTGCGGAATGTAGCGCGCCCAGTCGCCCATCGTCGATGCAAACGAAACGGGATTGCTCAGCGCGACGAGCACCGCGCTCACGAAAGCCGGCCAGAAGCCGACCGCACCCATCGCAAACTTGCCGGCGTAGTGGGTGTCGAACGGACCGGCGAACGCGAAGATGCCCGCGATGAACAGCAAACTCGCCGTCCACACTGCAATTTTGTTGACCCACAGCATGAAGCGAAAGCCGTAGATGCACACGGTCAGCACGAGCACCGCGAAGACGCCGTATGCGGCGCTCAGCGTAAAGCCGTTCACAGGCAGCCCAAGCAGATGATTCGCGCCGCCCACGAGCGCATCGCCCGAGCTCCACACCGCGAGTGAAAAGAACGCGACAGACGTCAGCAGCGCGAGAAACGAACCGACGATCCGTCCATGAATACCAAAGTGCGCACCCGACGAAACAGGATCGTTCGTGCCGTTGCGCATGCCGAACAGACTCATCGGCGCAAGAATGCACGAGCCGACCAGCACGCCGATCACGATCGACGCGACGCCCGCCCAGAACGACAGGCCGAGCAGCACGGGAAAGCTGCCGAGTACGGAAGTGGAAAACGTATTGCAGCCGCCGAACAGCAGGCGGAACAGATCGATGGGCCGCGCATAGCGGGACGCGTCGGGAATGCGTTCGAAACCAAAGGTCTCGACTGTCGTGATGCTGCTGTTGTTGATCTCGGTGGGGCTGCTGCTCATGTCTCCGACTCCTCTGACGGCCAGGGAAATCACGCGGCTCGCGACTGGCTGGCGGCGTCCGCTTTTTAACGAATGTCTGGTCGCCACTGTAAAGAGAAACAATTCGGGCAAAAATATCGTCGGCGCAACCTTTACTTCGATATCGGTCGATGTAACCGGAAATCCTTGCTCAGAAAGGCTTCTCACACAGAAAGCCACGTCGCTGAAAGTCTCGAAAGCGGCTTGCGACATGCAAAACGTCGAAAAGAATCGGCAGATTTCACGCGCGGCGGCGCTTCCTCGCGGCCGTAACGGCAGGCATCGGAATTGGCACGCTGCCCTTCGCACCCTGTTCGATCAGGAAGTCGCGGAACAGGCTCGCGACATGCGGCAGGCGCTTGTCGGACACATGCATCACATACCAGTCGCGTTCGATCGGGTTGTCGGGCAGCGGCAACAGCGCCAGCAACCCCGCCTGAAATTCCAGCGAGCACGCGTGCAGCGACAGAAACGAAATGCCGAGCCCCGCTTCCACCAGTTGCTTGATCGCCTCGTTGCTCGACAGCTCGGAACCGATATGAAGCTTGTGACCCGCCTGCCTGAACAGGTTTTCGACCGTCGAGCGCGTGCCCGAGCCCCGCTCGCGCACGAACAGGTTCGCCGATTCCAGATCGCCAAGCGTGAGGCGTTTCTTTTTCATCAGCGCATGCGAAGGTGACGCGACGAATGCCATCGGATGCTTCGCGAATGCGGTAGCGACCGTGCGCAATTCACGCGGCGGGCTGCCCATCACGGCGAGATCGATTTCATGTGTCGCGAGCATGCGGATGATGTCCGCGCGATTGCCCACCTTGAACTGCACCTTCACTTGCGGACGCGCTTCCGTAAAGCGCACGAGAAACGGCGGGATCAGGTACTCGGCCGTCGTGATCGCGCCGATGCGCAGCGTGCCGCCCTGCTCGCCGTGCAACGCGGCGAGATCGTCGGCGGCGCCATTCCACAGGTCGAGAATTTCAAGCGCATAGCGCGCGAGGATCTCGCCCGCCGCCGTCAGTTGCACGCCGCGTCCCACGCGCTGCAGGAGCGGCGCGCCCGCTGCGTCTTCCAGCAAGCGGATTTGCAGCGACACGGCGGGCTGCGTCAACCGCAGTTCTTCAGCCGCGCCCGACACGCTGCCAAGCTTCGCCACCGTATGAAGCGTCTTCAATTGACGAAACGTCGCTGCCTTTAACATAAGTGAAAGCCTATATGTTCGGTACAAACATTAAATTGTGCTGCGGTTTCGCTCAATTCTATACTCGACCTAACTGATGATGTTCACGCATGAATCCGCATTGAAAACGTTTCAGGAGAGTACGCATCATGACCTCGATCGATCGACACACCGCAAGTAGCACACGAACTGCGCCGCACCGAATCGTCGTCGTTGGCGGCGGCGTGGGTGGACTGGGACTCGCAACGCGTCTTGGCGAATCGCTCGGCAAGAGCGGGCACGCGCAAGTCGTCCTCGTCGACCGCTCGCCGACGCACTTCTGGAAGCCGCTGCTGCACGAAGCCGCGTCAGGCCAGATCGATCCCGCCACGCATCAACTGCAATTCGCGGTGCAGGCGCGGCGTCACGGCTTCGAGTTCGAACAGGGTGCGCTGCAATCGCTCGATCGCGCGGAGCGTCACATCACGATCAGCGCAACGCGTGATGACAATGGCCGCGAAGTGCTCCCCGCACGTGAAATTGCATTCGATACGCTCGTGCTGGCGCTCGGCAGCGTGACCAACTACTTCGGTGTCAAGGGCGCGGAGCAACATGCGCTGCCGCTGGAGTCTGTCACGCACGCGGAATCGTTCCGCCGCAAGCTGCTCGATGCCTGCACGCGGGCGAATCATGTGCGGCGCGTAAGCGGCGCGCAACAGGTGCAGCCGGTGTCGATCAATATCATCGGCGCGGGTGCGACGGGCGTCGAGCTTGCAGCGGCGTTGCGCGATAGCATCCGTTTGATGCACCGCTACAGCCTTTTCGCACTCGACCCGGAGCGCGACTTTCGCATTCGGCTGATTGAAGGCACGGAGCGTGTGCTGCCCGCGCTGTCGCAACGCATCTCAGCGCGCGCGCAGCGGATACTCGGCGGTCTCGGCGTCGAAGTGCTCACGACTACACGCGTGACGGAAGTGCGCGCGGATGCCGTGCTCACCCACGACGGCCAGCATCTGCCGAGCGACATCGCGATCTGGACCGCGGGCATCGCCGGGCCGCCTGTGTTGCGCGTGCTCGACGGCATCGACGTGAACCGCAATGCGCAGGTGCTCGTGACGCGCACGTTGCAAACCACGAAGGATGCGAACGTCTTCGCGCTCGGCGATTGCGCAGCCTGCCCTTCGCATGCGGATGGCTTTCTCGCGCCGCGCGCCCAGGTTGCGCATCAGCAGGCGATGTTCCTGGCACGCGCGCTGAAGTGCCGTGTCGGCGGTGAAGCGCTGCCCGAGTTCACGTATCGCGATGCGGGCACGCTGGTCGGGTTCGGCGATGTGGGCACGATCGGCAGCCTGAGCGGCCTGCGCGAGCGGCCTGTGTTCGTCGACGGCTGGCTTGCCACCGTCGTGTACCGGCTGATCTATCGCCGGCACGTGATGACGGTCACCGGCTTCGCGCGCATGGCGCTCGATACGGCGAGCCATTGGCTGCGACGCCGCGTGCATCCCGTGATCCGGCTGCATTGAGCCGGGGTTCACGTACAGAACGGCAGGCGGTCAGTCGAGAAACTCGGCGGACCGCTTGCGCAACGCGGCCCCGAAGTCGTCGAGCCAACCGATCGACAGCCGCCAGCTCTGCCAATACAGATCGACGTCGAGATGCTTGCCCGGCGCCATGTCGATCAGTTCGCCGCTTTCCAGTTGCGCGGCGATCATCCGCTCCGGGCACATGCCCCAACCCATCCCCGTCGCGCACGCGCGCAAGAAGCCGGATACGTGCGGAATCCAGTGCGTCGGCGCATCGATTTCGCCACGCGTGATCTTGTGTACGAAGCGCTTTTGCAGCTGATCTTTCGGATTGAAATCGACGCACGGCGCACCGCGCAGCGTGTCGCGACTGATGCCTTCGTTGAAATAGCGCTCGTAGAACGCCGGCGTGCAGACGGCGCGGTAACGCATGCGCCCCAAACGCGTCGAGCGGCAGCCCTGCACCGGCTCCGATTGCGTCGTCACCGCGCCCTGCACGCTGCCGTCGCGAATCCGCTGCGCCGTATGGTCCTGATCGTCGATCACCAGATCGAGCAGCATGCCGCGCTCCGCGCAAAAGTCTGCAACCGCATCGATGAACCATGTACCGACGCTGTCGTCGTTCACCGCGACGCGCAAGGTCGGCCACGGTTCGAGCAGCGCGCCGGGCAACTCAGGCATGCGCCCGTTGAGTTCCGCTTCCAGCAATAGCACACGCTCCGTATGCCGGCACAACAGCGCGCCCGAACGCGTCGCCGTGCAAGGCTGCCCGCGTTTGACGAGCACGCTGCCGACGCGCTCCTCCAGCAGTTTCACCCGCTGCGACACGGCGGAAGGCGTCACATTCAGCGCCGCAGCCGCGCGGTCGAACGAGCCATGTCGCACGACAGCCGCGAGCGCATCCAGCAAAGCATAATCGAGCATTAGCGTTCCTTAAGCGGCGTTACGGAAATTAGTTTCTCTTATTCTATCGACGACGGCACACTCACGCATCCGATTCCTTCTCTCCATACACCATCATGAACTGGCTGGCTTTTTCGCATGGCGCCGCGTTGTGCGCCTCGTTGATCGTCACTATCGGCGCGCAAAACGCGTTCGTGCTCCGTCAAGGCATCATGCGCTCGCATATCGGCAAGATCGTGCTGCTGTGTACGCTGTCCGATATGCTGCTGATCGGCGCGGGTGTCGGTGGCGCGTCGGTGCTCGTCGAGCGCTATCCGACCTTCATCCACGCGCTGCTGTACGTGGGTCTCGCGTATCTCGCGTGGTTCGGCATCAGCGCGCTGGTACGCGCGGTGCGCCCCGGCCATGCCACCCTCGACGCCGATGCGAAAGCCGACACCGCACCGCCCGCGCAACGCGCGCTGCCCATCGTGCTGATGACGCTCGCGTTCACGTGGCTCAATCCGCACGTGTATCTGGACACTTTCCTGTTGATTGGCACGGCAGGTGCGCGTGAAGCGCAAGGCTCGCGCGCCGCCTTCGCGGTCGGCGCAATGGCCGTCAGCGCGATCTGGTTCGTCGCACTGGGCTACGGAGCGCGCGCGCTTGCGCCGCTGTTCAAACGCGCTACCGCCTGGCGCGTGCTGGATGGCGCAATCGGCAGCATGGTGTTGCTGCTGGCCGTCACGCAGTTGCGCTGATTTGTTGATACGCGAACCCGCCGTTCAGCGCGTGAGCGAGACCTTCGTCAGCGGTTCGGCGTCTTTGATGATCGAGTGGCTCATGCCGATGGTCTGCAACCCGCCATCGGCCACGTACGGCACGATGCCGAGCGCGCTGATCTTCTGCACGATCTCACGGCGGCAGGCTTCGTCTTCCGGCGGACAATAATCGATTGAAATGACGGGCAGGCTGTAGCGCTCGTGTATCTCGCGGGCCTGGGCGAGCAGCCATTCGCGGTCGTTGCCGGGTACTTCGTCGTAGCGCTGATTCGCCTGATCCCAGCGGCCGAACAACGATTCGAACGCGACGGCCGCAACCTGATCATGCACCTGCGGCAGAATTTCAAAGCCCCGGTTCAGTATCAGCCGCGCTTGCGGGTAGCGGGCCTTCAATTCGCGCAACACCGCGCCAATACCCGCCTGCTGCTGCATCCGTTCGGCGTCCGTCTTCGCGACGAGCTGATACGAATCCAGTGTATCGAGAAAAAAGCCGCGATAGCCGCGTTCCCACAACGGCTTGATGATCTGGTCGACGAAAAACGCGGGCCATCCCGAAGCACTCTGATCGACAACCGTCGACGACCACGCCGCATTGCTGCCCGCGAACCACGTCTTCGGCATCTGCGCATAGTACGCGCGCTCTTTCGTCACTTCGCCGACGCTCACATACGCGTACCAGTTCGGGCAATGCGCCGTATGCGCGCGCGGATCGAAACCGCTGTCGGGTTCGATCACCACGGTATCAAACGGTTCGAAGCGCTCGGCCTGCACGTTCGCGCCGTAGAAGAACGCAACCGCCCCGATCCCCGTCGACGAAGCCCGCTTGCACGCGGCCAGCGCGGGCCGCACCCACGCAACCGACAGCAACAGGATGACCACCGCCGCGCAAGCGACGACGATCCACGAAACGCCCAGACGGGCGAACGAACTGGCTGTCATAAACCGTTCAGTTGCGCAGCATATAAGTTTCGTATTCGAGCTTGCTGAACTTGCGATCCAGCAGTTGCACGGCGGCAGCGACGAGAATCAGCAGCGTCAGCGCGAAGCCATAACCATAATAATCCGGCTGCATGTACAGCGTAATACCCGTCAGGATACCGTTCAACAGCACGAACGCAAGACACAGACGCAACACGGTGCGCCTCGCGTCGAGATAGAAGAACACGTTCAGCAAACCGAGCAGCAACACCTGCAGGCTCGCGGCGATCACGTCGACCATCATCAGCGGCATATACAGCGACGAAATGCCGAGCGCATCGAGCACCAGGTGCCCGAACGCGAGAATCAGCAGCAGCACGACGGCTTGAATCTTCACGATCTCATACAGGCCCGCGCGCACGCTGCCGACCATCATGTCGCGCATGTCGTTGATATGGCGCAGCGTTGCGCCGCTGCGCACGGCGTCATAGAAGCGGTCGTAGTATTCGACGAAATCGGCTTCGATGCGTACAAGGAATGTCGCCATGCCCGGCATCACGCACACGTAGGCGATGAAAACGGGAATGTCGTAAATGACGGACGCATGCAGCGGCCCGATCACCTTCGATCCCGTGCCCGGCGCATACCAGAACATGAACTTGTCGAGCCACACGCCGAGGTTGAACAAAAACCCGACCATCGCCAGGCTCGGATAGGCGAAGCGCTTCTGGAACACCTCGAACGAGATGAAGCGCGGGCTGCGATAGTTGCGATAGATGAGCCCCGACAAACCCGCGAGCAGCACGACATGCCCGGCGACGAAGCCACCGAGCAAACCCGACAGCCCGTGCGTATTGAGCATCAGCGCGAACGCGACGGTACAGCCATAGCCGATCGCGAACACAAAGAGAATCTGCCGGTACTGCTTCACGCTCGACAGGAAGATCACCGCGATCCAGATGTTGCTGACGACGACGAAGCCCGCCACCATCAGCAACCGATACATCAGCGGCTCGCCCTGAAAGCCGAACGCGACGGCAAGCACGCCGAGCACGCCCGAGGCCGCCGTTGAAACCAGCACGACGCCGTTGTAGTTCGACAGCACGAGGTCATCGCGCTTCTCGAAGATCCGGTCGGAAATGAAGCGTGTGAAAGACAGTTGCAGCGGCCCCGTGAGGATCAGACTGCACGCAATCAGATAAGTCACCGACACCTGGAACTGCACGATCGCGTACTTCGGTATCACGAACGCGAGGCTCATCACACCGATGATCAGAATGCCGAAGATCGACAGGATCAGCGGACCGGAGCTGATCAGCCCCGCATACGCGTAAGCGCGCGCGACGCCGAACAGCGTCTGCCGCTTGAGGATCTTGCGAAGCTCGAAACCAATGCCAGCCATCAGCGCACCCCTTCCGTCTGTGTCGACTGTGCCGCTGCGGCCCTGCCCGCATGCATCGGGCAACCGCCGCCCTGCTTGCCTTCAGCCGCTTTGACTTGCGAAGGCGCCACCATCAAACGCTGATACAGCACACGATATTGATCGATCATCTGCGCCTTCGTATAGAAACGCCGCACGCGCGCCAGTCCCGCCTGTTGCGCCGCAAGCCAGCGCGGCTCGTCGCCGAGCAGATCGAGCACGGCTTGCGCGAACGCAGCGGGATTGGCGATCGGCACCACGCTGCCCGCCGCGCCCAATGCGCGGTCCTCGTCGCCGTAGCCTTCGATCAGCTGCCGGCACGAACCCACATCTGTCGTGATCGACGGGATGCCCGCTGCGAAACCTTCCAGCACGACGAGCGGCAAAGCCTCGCTGATCGACGTCAGCGCGAGCACGTCGACCTTCGGCAGAATCTCGTCGATGCGCTGAAAGCCGAGAAACTTCACGTTATTCGCAAGGCCCAGGCTTTCCGCAAGCGCACGGCATTCCTGAGCGTACGACGGATCTTCTTCTTCAGGCCCGACGATCCATCCTTCGATATCCGGCATCGCGCGCGATGCGATGAACAGCGCGCGAATGTAAGTCTTGATGTCCTTGATCGGCACCACGCGGCCAATCAGCGCGACCACGTTACGCGGCCGCACAGTGCGCTTCTCGACGAGCGGCGCGAGACCGTCGACGTCCACGCCGTTCGGAATGTTGCGCGTGCGCGCGGCTTGCGCGCCGTCCGTGATCTGCCGCTGACGGTTCGCTTCGTACAGCGCGACGATATCGTCGGCGGCGTCATAGGCGAGCTTGCCGAGCGCTTCGAAGAAGCGCACCCACAGTTCGCGGAAATAGCTGATCTTCGAAATATCGCGCTCGAACGCGCCACGGTTGTCGCGAATCCATTGGCTTTGCAGCAGATCGATCTTGCGCTCTTTGGTATAGATACCGTGCTCGGACACGAGCAGCGGCCGGCCCGTCCGGTAGTGCAGCAAGGCGCCCAGAAAGCCCGCATAACCCGTCGATACCGTGTGATAGACCTTCGCGGGCGGCAATTGCTCGGCGACGCGCGCAAGCTGCCACAGCGGCTTGTGCATGATGCGCACGGTCCAGAAGTAATCGGTGAACGACGGGTCCGTGCAGTAGCGATGATACTGATCGACGATAAAGTCCCACGCCGCGCGGCTCGTCAGGAACTGTTCCTCGCTGAGCGGCGCCTTGTCGCCGATCAGTTGCACCATGTCGGCCATCATCGCGCCGGCATCGACTTCGCCGCCGTTGCGCCAGGCTTCGTGCAGCGCCGCCGATTGCGCGAACGCCTGCGCATCGCCGGGAATTTCGCGCGCTGCCTGGTCGTCCGCACCGGAGCTCTCGTACAGATAGTGCGCCTCGAAGTGTACGACGTTGTCGGGCAGCGCATAGGCAGCCGCCTTGTAGTCCTCTTCGCGGCTACCAATGAAGGCGATCGCAAAGCGGATCTCCGGATACGAGCGGAGCATTTCGTTGACCCAGCTCGACACGCCGCCGCGCACATACGGGAACGTGCCTTCGAGCAGCAGGCAGACATCGGCGTCCGCAGCGCGGCGCAACAGTGACGGTTTCATGTGGACCAGTAACGCGCAACAGGTTTGAGCATCGGCAGCGTCGCGGCATTGCCGAGCGACGCGAGCAGTTCGGACACGCGCGCATAATCGCCGCGCAGATATTCGACTTCGGCAAGCCACGGCACCAGACGCTCGCGCGGAAAACCGAGCGATTGCGCGCGGTCCATGTAATGCGCGGCTTCGTCGGCGGCGCCGTTGGTCAGCGCGAGGCGGCCGCGAATCATCCACAGCGCGGCGTCGCTCGCGTCGATCTCGAGCGCGGCGCGCGCATGGCGGTCGGCCTGTTCGAGCGTGTGCCGATAAACGACGCCCTGCACGAGGTTTTGATAGATCAGTTCGAAATACAGCTCGGCGAGTTGCCGGTTGATCGCATGACGATTGCCTTCCGACTGCGCCGATTCCAGCGCTTTGCCCGCATGGAAAATGCGCTGCATCACGTCGTTTTCCGCCTGATCCAGCGTGCCGTACGCGATCAGGCGCACGTCTTCGACCGGGTCCGCGAGCAGATCCCGCAGCAGCGTGCCCGTGGTGCGGGTCGGCATGCTCTGGATCGCAACGAGCGCCGACAGGCGATCGGCTGCTGCCACCTTCGTGTTCACGAGCCGCGCCTGCAAGCGCGCGCCGCCGCCGTGCGAGACGCGCGACATCAGATACGTGACGAACTCGGGCGCAGGCACGTCGCCCATCTCGTCGTCCGCATGCGAGGCCGGATAGCACGCCGCCCAGATGCAGCTCACCAGCACGACGAGGCCACCGAGCAGCGGCACGAACGTACAAGCCAGGCCGAGCAGCAGCAAGCTCCACGCGCGTGGCTCGCGATAACGCAGCGGCAGCAGCAGACGGAACAGCAGCGCCTGCAGCACGCCGCACACCACATTGAACGCAACGGCGGGCAGCAGCGGATCGTACGCGGTGGGCGTATTCGCGAAGTACACGATGCCCACGCACTGAATGCCGGCGACGATGACGATGCCCAGCACCGCGAGCATGGCAACCAGTGCGGCCACGAACCCGCCGCCGCTGGAGCGGTTTGCGGTGGCCTTATCCATCGAGACCACTACGCAGAAGAAGACGCTTCAACGCCACGCCCGGCTCGTCGCCGCCCAGATGCAGCGTGTGTACGCCGATGCGCGCGCCTTCGAGGTCGAGATTGAACTGCGCGCGCAGGCTCGATTCGATCCGCGCGAGATAGCCATCGACGCCCGTTGCGTCGGTTGCGGGCATCAGGTTCAGCAGCACCGACTGCCCCGCCGATTTCACCGGCCACATCAGGTCGAGCGAACGACGACGGCGCATCACGTGCTCGAAGAACGAATCGCCGGCATCGTCATGCGGGAACACGAGCGCCACCAGCGACGACGTGATGCCTGCCGAGCGTTCGAGCCGCGTGAGCCGGCTCACGTCGAGCGCGAATTCGTACGGGCAATCGGGCACCGCGTGCTGGATATCGCGCACCTGCTGCGAGTGCTCGACGCCGTCGGCGTAGTAGCCGAGCAGCACGAGCAGCAGTTGCAGATTGTCGAAATTCAGCGACAGGAACGGCATGCGACGGATGGCGAGCATCGCGAGCATGGTGCCGTCGGCAGAAATCAGCGGCGCGCATACCAGCAGATGCGTGTTCATCACCGGCCGCTCTTCGCTCTTCAGATGCGCGACGGCACGCGTTTCGAGCGCGCGCTGCACGAGTTCGTCGCGCGGATCGAAGTCGAACGTATCGCCGATATGCGCGAGCGCGTCGCGCCCCACCTTGCCGTCATGCACGGGATACAGCGCAGCCACTTCGATCTGGCAGGCCTGCGCGACGAATTCGAGCAGTTCGCGCGTGCCGGGCATGTCGCCTGAACCATGCGGTTTTGTATCGAGACCATGCGCGACGGAAATGCGGCGCAGCTCGGTGATCGAATCGCGCAACGTGGTCGGCTTCGTCAACAGGTCCTTTTCGAGGCGCTCGTGCGACAGGCGCATCAGATAGTGACTGTTCGTGATCGCGACGAGCCGGTCGTTCAGATAGTCGTTGATCGCGTTCGCGCGCTGCGCGCGGCTGCCCCACGTATCGCCGAAGTGGCCCGCGACGATGGTCTGCAGCACGCCGCCCGTGAAGAACAGCGTCGGCCATGCGGCCGTACTGCCCTGCGTCAGCACCTGCGTGAACAGCTGGTATGCGCCGATCAGCATCGCGCAGCCGAGCAGGCCGAGCAGCGTGCCGTAACGCAGCGCGATGATGAGCGGCGCGAACCACAGCCACGGAAAGCCCGTGTGCAGCAGGAACGGATCGTTGCGATCGAGCGTATAGGAAACCGCGAAGACCACGCCGATGAACACGACCGTCTCCACGATGGAAAACGGACGCGACACCGCGGGCGCGACGAGGCGCCGCCACGCGCTCAGGTTGCCGAACGGGTTCGATTGGCGCGGTTTGGCCGCACTACTGGCGGCACTGGCGGCGCTTTGCGCGGTGACGGTATTCACGGCCGACTCCTCATCACGTGTCGAGTTGCTCTGGTATTGCAGATTGCCGCGCGCATGTCATGAAGCACATGACAGACGCGCGACGCCATCAGCCGCGCGTGCGCAGCGGCGACAGCAGGCTGCCGATCAGCGACGACGCGACGCTCGACAGGCTCGAGCGCGTCCAGCCGCTCTTCGAACCCGTTGCGCTCCACACGACCTGGCCCGACGCCACGTCGATCAGCTCGAACGTCACGCCCGCGACGGGCTCGCCGTCCACGCCGACCTTGTAGCGCCACTCTTCGACAGCACCCGTCAGCACGTACTTCACGCGCTGCTCACGCGCCCATGCCAGCTTCTTCTCGCCGATATCGCGCTGCGCGGTGTCGAACATCGCATTCGCGGATGCATCGACAGGCGCGAGACGCACATCGGCAAAGCCGTTCTGACGCAACGCATTCGCCGCAATCGCCGCAGCGCTGCTGCCCGCTGCCGGCGTTTCCGTGAAGTTCGCCATCGTCACGACGGCGACGGAGTCCTTCGATTCGATGGCAGGCGAACCCGCCTGGCGAATCGAACCGCATGCGCCCAGCACCAGCGCCGAAGCGGCCGCTGCCGCCACCCACTTGATCAAACGTGTCCAGCCGTTGATGTTGCTCATCGAACCACTCCTCAGAAATGTCGTTATCGTCCCGATTTGCCGAATCAGCAGAACCCGAATCAGTAGAACCTGAATTAGTAGAACCACTTGTACCGCGCGCCCAGCAACGTGACGGGCGTGCCGATCTTCGACACGCGCTGATGCTGAAGGAACACCGCCAGGTGATCGCCGCCAAACACTGCGCCTGCAATGCCGAGACTCACGTCCGGCCCCCAACCCTGAATCGAGTCATGCACGATGCCCACGTCGAAGAAAGGACGCCATGCATGCGTGTACTGCTCGAGCAGATCGTTGCCGAAGCCGAAGTAGAAGCCGTATTGCGTGTACGTGTCCGGCATGAAGTCCTGCGCGGTCGCGGGCTGCAAGGCCGTCGGCAAGAGGCGCGTGAACAGCGCGTCAGGCTGGCCGCTTGCGCCGTAGCCGCCGTGTGTGATCAGCGCGCGCAACGTGTAGTCCGGATAAGTCGTGCGGATGCGGTAGGTCACTTCCGCCGTCGACAGCACGCCGCTGCCGATGTAGTTCCGTGCCTGGCTATAGAAGCGGTCCGCTTCGACACTGCCCGTGAGCGTGATCCGCTCCGTCATCCGGTAGGTCAGATCGCCGATCACGTTGTCCTTCATGCCACCGATCAGCAGCGTCTGGTTTTCATCCGCGACCTGGTTGCGGCCCGCGCGCACGCCGAGTGTCAGCGGCGAGTTGCGCCCCACTTCGCCCGCGAGATCGAGCGTGTAGAACGCGGCCGAGCCGACGCGACGGCCGCCCGTGATCGTGAACGATGTGTCACGCGTTTGCCGCTCGCCGTAGATGTTGAGCCAGCGGTCGACGGACGGCACATTGACCAGCTGCGTGATGTCCGTCGAATGCTGGAAGTGCTGCACGGCCGTTACGCCGACGAGGTAGCGCTCGGCTATCTTGCGGCTGGCCGCGAGCGTCGTCTCAACGTAATCGAGCGGATGCTCGATGTGATTGACGACATCGGCGTCGATCGATTGCGGCCAGTCGAGCGTCGTTTCCGTCACGCGCGTATGCAGGTCGGTGTCTTCCGGCGCGCCGTCGAGCGCGTTGAACGCGAGCTGCTGCGCGCGATCCGGCCGGTCGACGGCGATCGTCGCGTCGATGCGGTCGTTGACGGGCAGGCGCGAGCGTTCCACCGCGAGGAGGCGTTCCATCTCGGGGATATCGTTCTCCGCAAGCGCGATGGTCAGCTGCGCATCGGCGGGACGCGACAGGCGCTCCGCGTATTGCTGCGCGAGCCAGCGCTTCGCCAGCGGATTACTTTCCTTCGACAGCGCCCACGCCACGGCCACTTCCTTCGCGACGGCGCCGCGTACGCGCGCGTTCTCCGGCAACCCTGCGCCGTCCAGCGGCGCACCGCCCGGCAGCCCCTTCGCCGTGCCGATCATCGTGCGGCGTGCGATGGCATTGTCAGCCGATGCGGGCCGCGCCGACATCAGGCTGTCGAGCAGCGCAGCGGACGTATCGCCCGTTGCGTATTCGGCCGAGAGCGTCACGCGTCGGCCACGCAGGTCTTCGAGCGTCTCGGCGTCCTGCGCGGTGCGGCCGCGCATCGCCGCGCGCTGCGCGCCATGCAGCTTCACGAGTTGCGCTTCGTCCTGCTGCATCTGCAGCCACACCTTCTTGCGGATCGACCACGCGAGGCCGTCATGCCCCGCCTGCTCCTGCGCGTCGGCATAGGTGAGCAGCCACAGCGGATCGCGCGACATCATCGCCGACTGGCGGCGCAGATATTCGAGCGCCGCGACGGGCCGGTTCAGGCGCATTTCGGCGGCTGCGTACGGCTCCCACAAGGCCGAGCTTTGATCGGCACTGCCGCGCCAGCGCTTGAGCGCTTCGCGCAGATCGCCGTCGCTGCCGTAGTCGACCAGCGTCCACAGATACGCCGCCCGCAGATCGGAACTCGCGCCCGGCAAATCGACGGCGCGCTTCAGATCGGCGAGCGCCTTTTGCGGCTCATTGATGAGGCGGTAGTATTCGGCGCGCACGCCGAGCAATGCGGGCGAGGCTTCGGCCGCTTTGAGCTCGTCGGGCGTGAGACTCGCGAGCAGCGTCGCGATGCGGTCCATCGCCTGCGCGTCGGTGTAGTAGAAGATCGCGTCCTGCAACGCGCGCACCGTGTGGTCGCGGCGATAACGCAATTCGGCGACACGGCCCGCATCGATCGGATACGGGTCGTAGAAGTACGTCATGTCGCCGAGGTCTTCGGGCGTCGCCGCGCCGCTCGCGATCAGATGGAAATACGCTTCGTTCGCGTCGTCGTCCCGTTGCAGCAGGCGCGCAAGTTCCGCGTAGTTGCGCCAGAAGTCCTCGTCGCTGTCTTTCGCGCCCGCGCGCGCCGTTTTCAGCGCGGCCAGCGACGCACGATAGTCGCCCTGCCGGTACAGCACGCTCGCCGTGCGCAGCGCCGCATTCGCGTCGTTCGGATGACGCGCCTGCACCGCGCGATACGTCGCGAGCGCCTGATCGTCATGACCCGCGCGCTCGGCGAGCTGGCCGATGCGTTGATCGATCGCATCGGCGTTCGTCGCGCGCGGCAGCGAGCGCAGGAACGCGAGGCCATCGTCGGGACGGCCGAGACGTTCGTACGTTGCCGTCACGTTGTCGATCAGCTTCAGGTCGTTCGGTTTCGCACGCGCTTCGTGTACGAGTGCTGTCAGATAGGCTTCGTCGTCGTCGAGCATCGGCGCGATGCGCAGCACGTTCTGCCAGCCAACCTGATCGTTCGACAGTTGCGCATAGTCGAGCCAGGACTTCAGCGCGAGCGACGGATCGCGATTCCATTCGGCGACCTGCGCGAGACGCTTGACCCATTCCACCGAACGCGGATCGCGCTGCACCTGCTGCGCGGCAACCTTTTGTGCGCTCGCCAGATCGCCCGATTCGACGAAGGCCTGAAACACGACGTTCGCGACACTCGGGTCCGAGCGGACTGCGGATGCGTCAACGCCGTTCACGCTGCTTGCGGCTTGCGGTGCTTGCGCTGCCGGTGCTACTGGCGCTGCTTGCGTGGCAACGCGGATCACGCGCACTTCGCCCTGCTCTTGCGCCGCTGCCTCGCGCATCGCGGCGCGCAGGCTGACGAGCGAGCCGCCATGCCGATACGCGACGGGACCATCCATATAGGCATAACCCGCTTGCGCCACACGGCGCACATGCTCGGCCAGCGGCGACGACGGCTCGGCGAGCGCGTACTTCGCCAGCAGCTTCGCGTACCGGTCGACTGCATCCGGACGATTCGCCGCGCGCGCAAGATTGAGCATCACGATGAGCGTCGCGGGATCGTCGGCGAGCTTGCCGAGATGCGCGTCGGCGGCCGTCAGTGCGTCGTCGAGCAGATTGCCCGACTGCAGCGTGCGCACGCCCGCGACGAAGCAACGGCGCTGCTCGTCGCGCGTCTGCGCCACGGCTTCCTGACGGAACCATGCATCGGCGGCTGCGTGGTAGTCACCGACCTGCAGCGCGTAACGCGTGATCTGCGTGTCCCACTTCGTGCGTCCGTCGGGATCGTTGGCCGACAGACGCGCATACAGATGCGCCGCGAGATCGGGCATGCCGACGGCGGCCGAACGCTGCGCGAGCCACTCCAGATCCTTCGGCGCCCACGGCAGCTTCGCAGCCTGCGTCAGACGCGCGCGCAGCTCTTCGAGCGCGGGCGCGCGGCGCGGATCTTCTTCGGGAATCGCGAAGGTGCGCTGCTCCGTCACCGACAGATGCAGCATCATCGCGCTACGCATCATGTCGTCGGTGCCGAGCGCTTCCATGCGCGTGGCGATGCGCTCGGCGTCGTCGGTGCGTCCCAGATACAGATATTGCGCGCCCAGCAACGACAGGAATTCCTCGTTGTCGGGCCGCACCTTCGACCACGCTTCCAGATACGCGACACTCAGCTCGCTCGGCGCGCCGACGGACGCGACGCGCTGGCGCAAGCCGCCGCGCGGCGAGACGCCGTACATGGTCGCGAGCACC
Organism: Paraburkholderia terrae; assembly: GCF_002902925.1. GTDB lineage: Bacteria > Pseudomonadota > Gammaproteobacteria > Burkholderiales > Burkholderiaceae > Paraburkholderia > Paraburkholderia terrae. Next base: position 2,284,770 of record NZ_CP026111.1, read on the forward strand.
ACGCCCGTGAGCGTGTAGACGAGCCACGTCGGAACGATACGGGGACGTTTGTCGTTCGTTTTATCGTTCACAGCGGATCTCGACGGGCTGATAGTGGGCTTCGAGCGCATTGAGCGCGGGCGTGTCGAAGCGGACGTAGGCTCCGTCGCGTTGCAGCGGCACCGCGCGGCCCGCCACTGTCGCGCTGCACGTCTGTGCATTCGCGAGCTTCACGAACGGCTGGTAGTAGCTGCCGAACTCGAACGACATGTTCTTGCCGTCGCGTTTGAAATCGCGCACGAAACCATTCGCTTCGGCGATGTACGGCAGCGCATCCGCTTTCGACAGCGCACCCAGGGTGTCGAATGAGACGCGCGCCGCGCCATCGGTGATGTGGATGTACGTGCCGTCCGGTCCCGCCGCGTAGCCCGTCACGCCGCGCGACGCGTGCAGATCGGGCGAGGTCGTCAGCGGCCAGTGCAGTTCACGCACTTCGCCGTTGCCGCGCACGATCCAGTCGCTCGACTTCGCGTTCGACGCCTCGCTCTGCACCGTGCGCGCGACGGCGAACGAACGCCAGTCGAGCACCTTGTGTGCGTAGTCCGTCATATGCACGGGCAGCACCGGCTGCTTGAGCACGGCCGCGAAAATCTGGTCGAGCGCGCGCAGCGACGCGACCTTCGTGCCGCTGTACATGTGGTAGTAGATATCGATCGGCTTGAAGCGCAGCGGCTTGTCCGTCATGTCGAAAGTTTCGAGCACGCGCGTGAAGCCGTAGAACGGGCCGAGCCAGTCGTTCGTGTAGACGTTCTCGTCCTGGTTCGGCGCATACACCTGATACGCGCCCGGCCCTTTCAGCACGCCGATGGGCGCGATATTGGTCCAGCTGTTCGCGCTCTTCGTGATCACGGTGTCGCCGCCGTTCACGTTGTCGACGCCCGCTGCATAGACCTTGCGCACGACGATCGCAGGCGGCTCGCAATTGCCCGGCCACTGCAGGATCGTCGTCTTCTTGCCCGGGGGCGCGAGACGCGAGTTGATGTAGTCGATCGAGCCCGTGACTTCGCGGTCGATATTGAACGTGTAGTTCGGGATGTTCAGCGAGAAGGCTGTGTCACCGCCGCCACGATCGATGCGCTCGCCCGTCTTCGCATCGACGTTCTCCCACTCGAACGGATGCGAATACGTGTGCGTGCCGATCGCGACATAAGGCAGCGCGAACATCTTGCGCGCGATCTCTTCGAGTCGCGGCGAGATCTGCGGATACAGACCCTTCGGCCCCACTTCGCCCTCGATCACCGACAGCGTCATCGGCACCTTGTAGCGCGTGAATATCTGCTGGAACAGCGCTTCGCCCGAGTAGTCGGCGCCGGGAAATTCCGCGCGCGAGGCGAAGCCGTCGCCATCCACGTGCGACATGAAAAGACGCCGGCCGTTTTCCGTGGTGACGCTCGGTGACGGCATCGGTTGCAGACGCAACGCCTGGCGCAGGAACTCGATCGGCTGAATGGCCCAGCGCTCCTGGCCGATGCCGTTGAGCGAGACGACCGTGTACGGGCTCATCGCGAAGCCGCCCCACGGCGTGATGGCAATCTGGTCGAGCGTCGCTTCGCCGCTCTTCACGCGCAGCAACGACTTGCTCGCGCTGCCAACCTGAACGCCCGTCAGGTCGCGCGTGCCGAGCTTAGGATCGACTTCGAAGCCGACCATCGGATCGCGCGTGACAACTTCGATCTTGTCAGCGAATGGCCCTGCCACAGCTTGCAGATCGAGCGCGCGCCCTTCGTCTTCTGCCGCATCGAAACCAAACTGGCCGAGAAAAACCATCGGCACGTGCGCCGCGAGACGCGCATCGACCCACGCGCGCCACGCGCCGCTGTTCGGCGTCTCGTCGCCCTGCAGCCACGCGACGACGCCCGCATAGCGGTCCGGCGTGATGCCCTCGGGCAACGGCTCGTGGACGTTCGCGTATTCGACGTCGTAGCCGAGATAGTTGAGCGGCGTCGCGAGATCGCGCACGCCGGGCGTTTCGTCGAGCGGCAGGTCTTCGTCGCTGTCCTGCACGATCAGCACCTTGCGCGGCAGCACTTCGATCGCGCCGATGCCGACCGCGTTCAGCGACGCGTTCGTCACATACGGCATGACGCCCGCGGCGAGCACCTGCGCGGCCGTTGCGCGCGCGCAGGCACGGTCGTCGGCGGGACAGGTTTCGATCGATACCACGGGCACGCCCGTCGTTTGCGTGAACTGTTGCGCGGCGGCGATACGCGCGTCGCGCTCTGCCGCTGCGACATTTCCGCTCGCTGCGTCGCGCACGATCGACGGTCCGATCACCGCATATAGCGCTTTCGAATACGGCAACGCAGCTTGCAACGCCGCGTCGCCGCCGATCACGAGACGCGCGTCGGGATGCGCAGCGCGGATCGCATCGACAGCTGCAATGGTCGCCGGCGTGTCGAGCAGGAAGCCGCGATAGCCGCGCTGCCAGAGCGATTCGATCTGTGCAGCGACGAATGCGTCGGGCCTGCCTTGCGCGGCATCGGCATGCGTGCGCGCAAGCCACACCGTATGACGCAGCGGATGCGCGGCAGGATCGAAGCCGCTGGCGGGATCGATCACGACGGCATCGAACGCCTGCAACTCGCCAACAGGCACGCGCGAGCCATAGAAGAACGCGAGATTGACGTGCGGCGCCTGTGCGCCGCTCGATGCTTGCGCGTGCAACTGAGTCGACGCCGGAGCCGGAGCCTGGGCCTGAGTCTGCGCATGCGCGGCGACGCCGTGCAGCGCAAGCGCGGCTGTCGCCGTGAGCGCAACCATGCGAGCGTGCGCGAGCGCACGAACGAGAGCGCGCGGTTGCGCCATCATCGTTCTGTCCATTCGCGGCTTATCGCCTTGCATTACCCCGTCGAGCGCCGGTCGCGCTTCGAATATCGATTGAATCCCCACTGGCATACGATTTTTTCTTCGGTTTATTACTTTTTTACCGACCGGCTTTAAAGCGCCGGTTTTCCCCGGGATTTATGTCCCTACGGCAGCATTGGATGACCAAATGTTAAATACTGGGCCATCCGCCACATGCGGATGAAAATCTGCAGACTGGAAAGATCAGAGGATATGAAGCGCTATCTCTGTGAATCGGCGCGAATTCTAACGCGTCCAACGTCAAAAAAGACGGGTGTCGCAAAAAGATCACGCGACTAAAAACGCTTAAACGATGGGCACAACCGATACCGCATTAATCTGAGAAAGGCTCGCAAACGTTAAACAGATAATAGCGAACGCATATTCACTTTTCATTATTTTTCAATTGGACGCCAGCGCAATACCCGGTATTTCATGCAGGATGTGGCCATTTTAAAAGCCCAATACTTCGCTATTGAAAGGCGCGCAAACGATTTCGCGGTTGCAACGCATTGCAACTCGCGTCTGTCCGCACGTTCATGCGATCATCGGCGTATGAACGATCAACGTTATTGGCGCGATCCGCAGCTGCCGTTCGTCGAAAGCCGGCTCGCTTCTCATTCCCGCGCGTGCTATGTGCCGCATACGCACGACACGCTATCGATCGGCGCCGTCGACAGCGGGCACAGCAACTACGCGTGCGGTGACGACCGCGCGCGCCTCGGTCCGGGCAGTCTTGTGCTGATTCCTGCGATGCGGGTCCACTCGTGCAATCCCGATACGGAGAGCGAGTGGAGTTATCAGATGCTTCATCTGGACGTCGCGTGGGCGAGCGCGGTGCTGCGCGAAAGCGGCAGCGCGGACGCCGATGCCGTACTTGCGCGTCCGTCGATCAACGAGAACCGCGAAGCGTACCTGCGTTACTGCGCGCTCAATCGGCTGTTGTTCTCGAACGCGGATAGTGCCGAGAAGGAAGCGGCGCTGATCCTGTTCGTCAGCGAACGCTCGTGGCTCGGCGAGGCGCGCGACGTTCCGCCCGTGCCGCGCATCGCAGCCGAGCGCCTCGCGCGCATCACCGGCCTTCTGCATGACGCGTACGGCGAGCGTCTGCCCATTGCGCAGCTCGCGCAGATGGCAGGCATGAGCCGCTATGCGTTCATTCGCGCGTTCCGCGCCGCGACGGGCATGTCGCCCCATGCGTATCAGCTCGATCTGCGTATCAACGCGGCGCGGCGTCTGTTGCGTCATGGACAAGCGCTCACGACCATCGCGCATGAGCTTGGTTTCGCGGATCAGGCGCATTTCCAGCGCGCCTTCAAGGAGCGCGTCGCGATGACGCCGGGCGCTTACCGCCGCGCTGCCGTGTCGTAAGCACCCTTCTGCTTCGCGTCGCGCACTTTTCTTCAATATCTTCGTTCGCCTGTCCAGCAGACTCCCGTCACACATAAGGAGTCGAGATGGGCCTTTCTCTTCAGCAATTCGCGATGGTTGCAGGCGCGCATCTTCTTGCGCTGCTCAGTCCCGGCCCGGATTTTTTTCTGATCGCGCGCAGTGCGCTGTTGCGCGGCTGGCGCAAGACGGGCGCCGTGTGCTTCGGCATTGCCTGCGCAAACGGCGTGTTCATCGCGCTCGCCGTCGGCGGCTTTGCGGCGCTGCATCGGCATGGGATCGCCTTTGCGCTCGTGCAGGCAGCGGGCTGCGCTTATCTGTTCTACCTCGGCGTATTGATGCTTCGGCATGCAAGGGTGGCATCGATTGCGGCGCATGTGCAGGACGGCTCGCCAGCGCCGCAGACAGGTGCGTGGCATACACGTTTCGCGATGGGTTTCGCATCCGCGATCCTCAATCCGAAGAACGCGCTCTTTTACGCAAGCCTGTTTGCCCTGCTCGCGGCCCGCGACGCGCCGTTCGGCGCGCAGATCGTGTACGGCGTATGGATGTTCGCTGCCGTGTTCGGCTGGGATCTGCTCGTCGCGATGGGGATCGGGCATCCGTCGGTGGTCGCGCGCTTCACAAGGCATAGCGCCGCGATCGAACGCGCCACGGGTGTCGTGCTGCTCACGATCGCAGCGAGCGTGCTGACGATGCTCGCGCGCGAGTGGCTATGAAGTCGTTGTAGTAATGACTCTGCGTCATCGATTGTTATCGATTAATGCTGCAAGCGTATCGATCCCATTGGGCGCGAACACGCGAATACCATGCCGCTCCAGCAACGCGGCCGTCACGCCGGATGCGTCGTGCGCAACGCTCGAAAACGTGCCGTCATAGATGAAGCTGCTGCCGCACGATGGACTGCCGTCGGCAAGCAGCGCGTAGCGGCAATCATGCGCGAGTGCCTGCTGGAGCGCGTGGCGCGCCCCGTCGATGAAAAGCGCTGTGACGTCCGCGCCAGCGTTATCGCAAATGCTGGCCGTACCGTCGAGCACATCGCGTCCGTTGCGGCGCAACTGGATTTCGGCGGGACGGCGCGGCGTGCCGAAGCCCGCCGCCACTTCCGGACACACGACGACGAGACGCCCTTCGTCACGCCACGTCTGCAGCAGCACGTTTGCGAACGTCTTCGCGGAACCGTCGTATCGCACCGGCAAACCGGCGAGGCACGCGCTTACGAGTATCCTTTCCATAACGGGACGATTGGGTTTCAGTGCGCCGCAGGCGTTTGATCATTGCCCGATAGGCACGGGTGTTGCTCCATGCCGTGACGGCGGCGCCTGTGTCTGCCGATGCGGTTCCCGCGCGTGGGTCGATCATCGGATCGACCTGTCCAGCAATCCTTTGGTGGAGGCTTCCATGCTTCGATACGCTGCCATCTTTTTCGTCATCGCCATTATCGCGGCAATCTTCGGGTTTGGCGGCATCGCCGCTGGCGCTGCCGAAATAGCGAAGGTGCTGTTCTTTATCTTTATTGTGATCTTTCTCGTCACGCTGCTCATGGGCGTGATCAGACGTTAGGGCTGCGCGCGGGTCTTTTGGGTCTTCACGCGTTGGCGAAGCGATGGACCTTGCCGGCGGACGTGCAATTTATAGTGCGTCCGCTTGCAATACTTTCCTCCCGATAGCATTACGCCCCGCCGCGCGACTCCAGCGCGCTCAGCGCCTCATCCAGCCTTCGCGCGCGGTTCTTTTGAGCGGGAATACGCGCGGCGGCCGACACGTCGTCGACGCGCTTGCGCCAGTACGACAGCGGTATGTGATCCGTGCCGGAAATCCGCGCCAATACATGCTCGAGATGGTCGAGAGCGGACTCAAGCTGGTGATGGTTCATGCCTTTCCCCGGTCGCACCGTCCGCGCGGACCGACTGTGTCGTCGTGTGTCCGTCGCGGCAGTGTCGAATTGATATGTCCTTCAGGAGGCCACTATACGCTCGCCATCCGGATGACTCATCGAATCGGCGAGCGCTTGCAGCCCTCGGACGCACAATATGACATCCAGGAAAAATCCCCCGCAAGCCCGCCGTTGCGTATACGAGGAAACCTCATAACTTTCACGCGCTTGTAAAACTGTCATCCTCCGGCGCCAGCCGCGGAATGTCGGGACTGAGATCGTAGTTCAGGAAGCCGAGAATCAGCCGGACCATTTCGTCTTCGAACGCATCGGTGCCGAAGTAATGCGGCCGCTCCAGCGCCGTTGCGAGCAGGACGCCGGAGATCGCGCGAAACAGCACGAAGCGCGCTTCGTCGCGCTTGATGCGTTTGCCCAGATCCGGGTTCTCGCGGTTCAGCGTACCCGCGATCAATTCGAAGTAGCGCAGCATGCCCTGTCCGATCGCCGTATCGGGCGCGGCATCCGCCCATTCGGCGCGCAGGATGCTGTAAAGGCGCGGACGGTCGCCGATGAACGCCGCCGTCGCGCGCATCATGCGGCGCGCGTTCAGGCCCGTGCCGAACGGCGCGGGCTGCGTGAGCGCTTCTTTCATCATCGCCGTGAGGCGTTCCAGCTCGCGCCGCGCGAGCGCTTCGATCAACCCCTCCTTGTTCGGAAAGTACTGGTAGATCGCGCCGATGCTGAAGCCTGCCGTATCGGCGACACGCTGTGTCGTCAGCCCTGCCTTGCCATGGGATTCGAGCGTGCGGGCGGCGGCTTCGAGAATGCTGTCGAGCGCGAATTCGGCGCGCGCCTGCTTGGGCTGCCGACGCGACGGGTGAGTCGTGGGCAAAGAAACTCCGTGAATCAATGAAGGTTGAAGATCGTTGGGTGTGCAACGTGATGTTCCATCGAACCTCGATGCAAGCAGTTTGCATCAATCATGCCGATCATGAAACGCCATGACGCGAAAACGATGCACGATCCGCCGCAGCGAGGTTATCACGCGGCTCACCCCATATCACCGGCGTGGCGCTCTAGACGCGCGCTCGATGAAGTCGAGATCGAGCGCTTCGCAGAGGAAGGTCCGCAATGCGTCGACGGCGGCTTCCTGCGCGCCCGCCGCCTGCCGCACGAACAGGCCGAGGTCGGCGGCGGGCGGCTCCGGCAGGCTGTCGGCGGCGCCCAGCACGCGCATCGTGTCGTAACGGATATTGCCGTCAAGCAGCACCGATACGCCCAGCCCAGCCTCGACGGCCGACTGCACGGCGGGCAGGCTCGTGCTCGTGCAGACGACGCGCCACGCGATGCCCGCGCGCCGCAGCACCGTCATCACCTGCTGTTGCCACAGACACGCTCCACCAAACGCGACGAGCGGCAAGGGCGACAGCGGGTCGGTGAGATAACCGCGCGCGCCGACCCAGAAGAGCGGCTGCGTCCATGTGACGAGCGGCGTCGCGTCGACCATCGCGGGATCGCCGACGAGCACATCGAGTGCGCCGTCGTTGAGGCGTTGCGACAGCGCCGCGCTCGCATCGACGACGATCTCCAGCGCGACCTGCGGATGCGCGGCCGAAAAGCGCCGCAACGCGCGCGGCAGGCGGCCCACGGCAACGTCTTCGAGCATGCCGAGGCGCACGGTGCCCGCCACGTCGCCGACTTCGAGCGCGCGCCGCGCGTCTTCACCCGCGCCGAGAATTGCGTGCGCATACGGCAGCAGTCGATGCCCGGCGTCTGTCAGCCGCACGCCGCGCGGCGAGCGCTCCAGCAGCCGCTGGCCGATGTCGTCTTCCAGCCGGCGCAGCTGCATGCTGACAGCCGCCTGCGTGCGCGCGAGACGCACGGCGGCCGCGCTGACCCCGCCCGTTTCGGCGACCGTCACGAAGGCTCTGAGAAGGCTGCTGTCGAAGTCGCGCATTATTAGCGTCCGTGATAGCGGCATAAGAAATATCAGCTTATCTTAACCCCCGTTTCGTCGATATGATGGGCCTGTCTGTAGTGTGCCCGCTCAAACCCATGAAAAATTCCACGCTTGCCGAACCGATTTCCTTTGACACTGCGCCGCCATCTACCGCGCCGAAACGCCATGTCGGCATGGCTGCGCTGCTCGGCCTGCTGTCGATGTCGTGCGTGCAGTTCGGCGCCGCCCTCTCCGCGCCGACCATGGCCGCATTCGGCGCGTTCAGCACGACGTGGCTGCGGCTCGCGTGGGCCGCTGTGATCCTTGCGCTGGTCGTGCGCCCGAAGCTGCGCAGCTACTCGCGCGCGCACTGGTTCGCGGCGGGCGTGCTCGGCGTCGCGATGGCGGGCATGACGCTATGTTTTTTCTCGGCGATCGAGCGCATTCCACTCGGCCTTGCCGTCGCGATCGACTTTCTCGGCCCGCTGACCGTCGCGACGCTCGGCGTGCGGCGCCTGCGCGCGCTGCTGTGGCCGCTGCTCGCCGTCGCGGGCGTGCTGCTGCTCGCGCATGATCGTTCGGGATGGATCGGCGAGCCTGTTGGCATGCTGCTCGCGGTGGGCGCCGCGTGCGGCTGGGGCAGCTATATCGTGTTGATGAAGAAGACGGGCGCGCTGTTCGATGGGCTCGAAGGGCTTTCCGTGTCGCTGATCGCGGCAGCGCTCGTTGCAACGCCCTTCGGCCTTATCGAGCACGGCCTGCACATCGCGCCGATGCAGTTGGCCGCCACCGCGGGCCTTGCGGTGCTCGTTCCGCTGCTGCCGTACGCGCTCGAAATGATCGCGCTGCGTCACATGCCTGCGGCGTCGTTTGGGATTCTGATGAGCATCGAGCCGGCCATCGGTGCGGCTGCGGGCTTTATCGTGCTGAATCAGCCGATGACGGCACTGCAACTGGCGGGCACGCTGTTCGTCGTGAGCGCGAGCGTTGGCGTGATCGTCACGTCGAAGTGAACCGCGCGGGTCGGGTCCGAATGATGCGACGTGTGAGCCGTCTACAATCGACGGATCGCATGCCGACCTGCAAGGAACACATCATGACCGACGACGAACGCGCCATTCGCCAACTGATCGATACCTGGCTCGCCGCCAGCAAGGCAGGCGACACGGCAACCGTGCTGAGCCTGATGACCGACGACGCGATTTTCATGGTGCCAGGGCAGAAGCCGTTCGGAAAGGCCGCGTTCATGGCGGCGTCCGAAGGACAGAAGAATGTCGATATCGACGGTAAGAGCGAGATTCTGGAGCTTCAGGTGCTGGGGGATTGGGCTTTTCTGCGGTCGCAACTTGAAGTGACGATCACGCAGAAGGATGGCTCTGCGCCGCCCGTGCGGCACGCCGGTAATACGCTCACGATTCTGCGCAAGGAGACCGACGGCCGCTGGTTGCTTGCGCGGGATGCGAATTTGCTTGTGGTGCAGGGGTAAGCGTTTTTTGGTTTTTCATTTTTTGGTTTTTCATTTTTTGGTTTTTGCTTTTGCTGTTGCGCTGGCATCCGCGTATTGCCTTCGCGCTTCAAGCGTCGCCCCTGTGCGGGGCGGCACCTACTTTTCTTTGCCGCCGCAAAGAAAAGTAGGCAAAAGAAAGCGGCTAACACCGCCAACATTTCTTCCTGCCTGAGGGCCCCCACAGGGTCTTACGCTTCACACGGCAATCACGTGACCCACGTTCGTTGCCAGCGCTCTTGCGGTGCGCCTCACCCGCTTCACACACCCGCGCTGCAGCACACCGTACCAGGTAGTCCACCGCCGCCCAGGTGGCAAACTGTGTGTAGGCCGTAGTGCCGCACACGCCACACTTCGGACCGGTAGCGCACGCGTTCCACCCTGTACGAGCGCCAGGCTATACGACGCGACAACCTACACACAGTTTGCCACCTGGGCGGCACATGCCATTCGCTGCCGCTAGCACGTATGCGGGTATTTGAAGTTGGTGAGGCGTTCATTCGAAGCGTTGGCAACGAGCGCCGACCAGGGCACTGTCATATGAAGCGCGGGGACGTTGGGGGCCCGTGGATAAGAACACGGGCTGGCGGTGTTAGCCGCTTTCTTTTGCCTACTTTTCTTTGCGGCGGCAAAGAAAAGTAGGTGCCGCCCCGCACAGGGGCGACGCGTGAAGCACGCTAACGTAATCGCGGATGCCAGCGCAAAAGCCAGATCAACCAATCCAGCGCAGAGGCACATCGAACGAGTCCGCTACTCAAGAAACATCATCTTTCCCAAGGCGCCGCCCTATCACCGCCATGACAGTCGTACTGCGCCAGCGCCTTCTCAACAATCTCACGCGCAATCGCGCCTTCATCAGCGAGAGCCTTCAATGCAGCAATCACAATCGACGCGCGATCCACTTCAAAGAACGCCCGCAGCGCCGCGCGCGTATCACTGCGTCCGAACCCATCGGTGCCGAGCGTCACATAACGACGCGCCACGTACGCGCGAATCAGTTCGGGCACGGCTCGCACATAGTCGGTCGCGGCAATCACCGGACCGCGCGATGCAGCAAGCGCAGAAGTCACATACGGCATCGCGGCATCTGCATCGCCGAACAGACGCTCCGCACGCTCCGACGCGACGCCATCACGATGCAGCTCAGTAAAGCTCGTCACGCTCCACACGGCAGCGTCAATATTCCAGTCGTCCTTCAACATGCGAGCGGCCGCCTGCACTTCGCCGAGTATCGCGCCCGAGCCCAGCAACTGGACCTGCGCGGTCTCCAGCGAAGAAACATCCAGCGGATACATACCCTTCAGCACGCCCTCGCACACGCGATCAAAAGAAGCCGCAGGCAATGAAGGCTGCGCGTAGTTCTCGTTCGTGACGGTCAGGTAATAGAACACGTCGCGCTGTCGCTCGATCATCTCGCGCATGCCTTCGTCGACGATCATCGCCACTTCATAGGCAAACGCGGGATCGTACGCCCGGCAGTTAGGCACCGTCGATGCCGCGAGATGGCTCGTACCGTCCTGATGCTGCAAACCCTCGCCGCCGAGCGTCGTCTTACCCGCCGTCGCGCCGATCAGGAAGCCTCGCGCACGCTGATCGGCTGCGGCCCAGATCAGGTCGCCGATACGCTGGAAGCCGAACATCGAGTAGTAGATATAGAACGGCAGCATGGGCAGATCATGCACGCTGTACGACGTCGCCGCCGCGATCCACGACGACACCGCGCCCGCCTCCGAAATGCCCTCTTCGAGAATCTGCCCGCCCGTGTCTTCGCGGTAGTAGAGCATCGAGCCCATGTCTTCCGGCTCGTACAACTGGCCGAGCGGCGAATAGATGCCGACCTGGCGGAACAGGTTGGCCATGCCGAAGGTGCGCGCCTCGTCGGCGACGACGGGCACGACGCGCGACCCAAGCGATGCATCCTTCAACAGGCTGCCGAGCATCCGCACGATCGCCATCGTCGTCGACATCTCCTTTCCGTTCGCGTCCAGCGCGAATTGTCCCCAGGAAGACATCGCAGGCACGGTCGGTGTCTGCGATGCCGCTTTCCGCCTTCTGGGCAGATAGCCTCCCAAGGCAGCCCGGCGTGCATGCAGGTACTGCATTTCCGGGCTGTTTTCCGCTGGCTTGTAGAACTTGAGTTGCTCGACGTCGCTATCGGACAACGGCAGGCGAAAGCGGTTGCGGAACGCCTTCAACTGCTCGACGTCGAGCTTCTTCTGCTGGTGCGTCGTCATGCGCCCCTGGCCGATCGCGCCCATGCCGAAGCCCTTCATCGTCTTCGCGAGAATCACCGTGGGCTGGCCGCTGTGCTTCAACGCGCGGTCATACGCAGCATGCAGCTTGCGCACGTCGTGGCCGCCGCGCCGCAAGCGGTCGATATCGTCGTTGCTCAGATGCGCGGCGAGCGCGGCCAGCTCCGGGTTCTGCCCGAAGAAGCGCTCACGGTTGTAGGCGCCGTCGTTGGCCGAGAAGGTCTGGAACTGGCCGTCCACCGTGTGCGCGAATGCGCGCAGCAAGGCGCCCGTGCGATCGCGCGCAAACAGGGCATCCCAATCCGAGCCCCACACCACCTTGATGACGTTCCAGCCCGCGCCCGTGAACTGCGCTTCGAGTTCGTCGATGATGCGGCCGTTGCTGCGCACCGGGCCGTCGAGCCGCTGCAGATTGCAGTTGATCACGAACACGAGGTTGTCGAGCCCTTCGCGCGCCGCCAGCGACAACGCACCAATCGATTCCGGCTCGTCCATCTCGCCGTCGCCGAAGAAGCCCCATACCTTGCGGCCTTCCGTCTTCTGCAGGCCGCGGTTTTGCAGGTAGCGCATGAAGCGCGCCTGGTAAATCGAGTTGATCGGACCGATGCCCATCGAGCCCGTCGGGAACTGCCAGAAGTCCGGCATCAGCCACGGATGCGGATACGAACACAAGCCCGGCCCCGCGATCTCGCGTCGATAGTGTTCGAGATGCGTCTCGTCGAGAAAGCCTTCGAGGAAGGCGCGCGCATACACGCCCGGCGACGAATGCGGCTGGAAGTAGACGAGATCGCCGCCATGCAGCTCATTCGAGGCACGGAAAAAATGGTTGAAGCCGACTTCGAACAGATCAGCCGCCGACGCATAGCTCGCGATATGGCCGCCCAGTTCGCCATACGCGCGATTGGCCCGCACCACCATCGCGAGCGCGTTCCAGCGCAATGCAGCGGCGAGTTTTTCTTCAGTGTCGAGATCGCCCGGATACGGTGATTGCTGATCGACGGGAATCGTGTTCGCGTACGGCGTGACGTTCGCGCGCGCCGTCGCGACGCCGTTACCCAGCGCATGCGCGGCCAGCCGGTCGAACAGATATTGCGCGCGTTCAAGGCCGACGTGCTGGACGACGCCATCGAGCGCAGCCAGCCATTCGGCCGTCTCCTGCGGATCGCTGTCGATGCGAGCTTGAGTGAGGGCAAGAACGGGGCGGGCACCGCTCGATAAGTCCGTCATGGCACAACTCCGGCTGAAAAACGTACGTGAAAACGACTCGGGAACGTGTAATCAGCTTACCCATGCATCCGCAAAATGTGCGTCTCTTTTGCTTGCGTCAGCGCTTTCAGATAGTGTATTTATTCTGGCAAGTCGACCTTACGCGGAATATTTACACCATGAGTTCAGACGCAAAACCGGCCGCGCGGCGGCTGGACCGCATCGACATCGCGATCCTGCAGCAGTTGCAGCAGAACGCGCGCATCACCAACGCGGAGCTGGCGCGCGCCGTCAATCTGTCGCCGACGCCCTGCTTCAACCGCGTGCGCGCGCTCGAAAAGCTCGGCCTGTTCCGTCAGCAGGTCACGCTTCTCGACGCCGGGGCGCTCGGCCTGCGCATCAACGTGTTCATTCAGGTGAGCCTCGAAAAGCAGGTCGAAGACGCGCTGCGCCGCTTCGAGCAGGAAGTCGGCGAACGCCCCGAGGTGATGGAGTGCTATCTGATGACGGGCGACGCCGACTATCTGCTGCGCGTCGTCGTGCCCGATATGCAGAGCCTGGAACGGTTCATCGTGCAGTGGCTCACGAAGATTCCGGGCGTGTCGAACATCCGCTCGAGCTTCGCGCTCAAGCAGGTGCGCTACAAGACGGCGTTGCCGCTGCCCGTCGCGGGCCTGACGCTGTCGACGGAGGATGATGCGCCGCGTGAGTGGGCGTGATCTGGACCACCCGCGCGCCGGATTGATTAGCGCGGCGGCGTCACGCGTTCGCGCAACTCGCGCCGGATGACCTTGCCCGTCGCCGTCATCGGCAACGCGTCGACGAAATGGATCGCGCGCGGATACTCGTGCGCGGCGAGATGCGTCTTCACGTGCTCCTGCAGCGTCTGCACGAGCGCGTCGCTCGGCTGATAGCCGGGGTTCAGCACGACGAACGCGGTGACGATCTCCGTGCGCTGCGCATCGGGCGCACCGACCACGGCCGCCATCCGCACGGCGGGATGACGCAGCAGACAGTCTTCGATCGGCGCGGGACCGATCCGGTAACCGGCGCTCGTGATCACGTCGTCGTCGCGGCCAACGAAGCGGATAAAGCCGTCGGCGTCCATCAGTCCCATGTCGCCCGTCAGCAGCCAGTCGCCACGAAACTTGTCGCGCGTGGCGCTTTCGTTGCGCCAGTAGCCGAGGAACATCACCGGGTCGGGCGCGTGGATCGCGATGTTGCCGGGCTCACCTCGCGGCACCGTGTACCCCGTGTCATCGACGATCGCTACGCGATGGCCCGGCACCACCTTGCCGATCGAACCGAAGCATGGCTCGAACAACGTCGCGCATGATGCCACGACCACGTTGCATTCCGTCTGCCCGTAGAACTCGTTGATCGTCACGCCGAGCGCGCGCCGTCCCCATTCGATCAGCTCCGCGCCAAGCGATTCGCCGCCGCTCGCCACCGCGCGCAGCGACAGCGCCCAGCGCTCGGGATGTTCGACGGTGCGCATCATCTTCAGCGCCGTCGGCGGCAGGAACGCATGCGTGACGGCGTGACGCTGCATCAGGTCGAACGCGGCCTCGCCGTCGAACTTCTCGAAGCGCCGCGCCAGCACGGCCACGCCGTGATGCCACGACGGCAGCAGCACATCGAACAGCCCGCCAATCCACGCCCAGTCGGCGGGCGTCCACATCAGGCGCGCGTCGTTCGGGAAGAACGCTTGCGGCATCTCGACGCCGGGCAGATGGCCGAGCAGCACACGATGCGCATGCAACGCGCCCTTCGGCTTGCCCGTCGTGCCGGACGTGTAGATGATGACGGCGGGATCGTCGGCTAAGGTCGGCTCCGCGTCGAAGGCGGCGGGCGATTCGTTCAGCGCCGACCAGAACGATTCGACCTGCAACGGGGTATCCGCATGGTCGGTGTCGACGCAGAAGATCGAACGCAATTCGGGCAGGCTCGAACGCACCGAGGCGATTTTCTGCGCGCCGCCGAGGTCCGTGACGAGCGCGACGGCGCCGCTGTCGGACAAACGGTACTGCAGCGCGTCGGGACCGAACAGCGCGAAGAGCGGCACGGCGATCGCGCCGCACTTGTAGACGGCAAGATGCGCGAGCGCCGTCTCCACCGATTGCGCGAGAAAGATGCCGACACGATCGCCCTTCTTCACGCCGCTCTTGCGCAGCGCATTGGCGAAGCGGTCGGACAGTGACTTGAGTTCGTCGAAGGTGTAGCGCGTTGCTTGCCCGTCGCGCGTCTCGCAGATCAACGCAAGGCGGCCGCTGCCGTCCGCCCATTTGTCGCACGCATCGATGCCGATGTTGTACTGCGGCGGAATGCGCCATTCAAACGCGGCGACGAGGGCGTCGTAGCTGTCAGCGGCGGGAAGCATCCGGTGTCTCCTAAGTATTGGGTACGTGCCCGCTCATGCTACTCCGCAAGCAAAGCCTGCGGCGCGTGCGCGCCTCACTCGACACGCTTCGACGGCTCGTCCTGTTCAGGCTTGTTATCCGTGTGGGGCGGCACGAGCGGCTTGAACATCCGCACGCCGCCGAGGATCACGAGCGCGATCACCGTACTGAGAATGGCGGTCGCTTCGCGCCCGAGTCCCGTCGCGACGCCGACGCCCGCCGCAAGCCAGAGACTCGCGGCCGTCGTCAGTCCGCGCACCTCCCGCTCCGCGCTGAGCTTGATGATGGCGCCCGCGCCCAGAAAGCCGATACCCGATACGAGGCCCTGCAACACGCGGCTCAGGTTGTCCTGCGAAAACCCCGCCTGCAACGGTACGAGCACGAACAGCGCCGAACCCGTCGCGACCAGCATGTGCGTGCGCAAGCCCGCGTCGCGCCCCGCCATTTCGCGCTCGAAGCCCAGCGCGCCGCCCAGCAGCAATGCGAGTCCAAGGCGTATCACAACTTGCGTGATCGCCTTGACGTCGTCCAGATCCGAGAATTCCCGGGCTACGGTCAACCAGACTTCATGCCACCATCCGCCCATGCCCTCCTCCTTTCGACACAGCAACGCTCGCGCTACGCCGTAGCGAGAAAGCATAATGTAATGTCATCGCATGGCGCCGGATAGCGGGCCCGACACACAGAACCCCACTAACGTTTTTTTCAGTTGCCTGTTGCGGCCCTCGCCCGCGACAATGCGCCAACCGAGGGAGGACTATGAAGAAGTGCATTCTGCTCGCCGGAATTGGCGTGCTTGCCGCGTGTACCGCGGTATCGGGCGTGGACAGAAAGCAGAATGGCTACCTCTCGATCACGAGTCACGGGCGCATCAGCCTGATTTCGTGGAATAGCGTCCGCAACGCGGGGATCAAGCATGCAAAGGCGTATTGCCGCGAACAGAACAAGGAACTGCACACCGTCGAGATTCACACGACCGGCGTGCGCGGCGCAGGCACTCAGAGCGTCGAAGTGGTGTTCGAGTGCGTCTGATGAAGCGATGAATGGCGCGCCGTGTGGTGCGCCATATGGTGAACATCAAGGCGCCGCTCAGTGCGTGCCGGCTTCGTCCGCGACCGTGTCGCCGAAATGGCTCGCGACGAATGCGCGCATCGCGGCAATCAGCGGCGATTCGCCCACTTGCTCGATGGTGCTCGCGCCGGCCGGAACCGACCCCGTCCATGACACGCGATCGCCCGCCGCGGCCGGCACGAGATGGATTCTCGCCCGTTCGATGATCGGGCCGCATTGCGCCCAGTCCGAGGACGGCGCGAACGCGGCTTCGAGCGCGCCAGCGGGATCGCCGTCGCAGGCGGGCTCCTCGATCCAGCAGAAGCCGTCGTCGACGCGCGGCTTCGGCAGATTGTCGGCTCGGGCGACCCAGTAATCGAGTAACGCGCCTTCCAGCTCTGAAACTCTCATCTCTGCTCCTCGTGGAGATCGTATGTGCTGAACGCAGCATCGATTGTGCATCAAGTTCGTGTTGCGCTTTGTGACGCCGCAAGATCCGTTCGCGGCGACTGACGTCCAACTCAATTGCGGAGCACCATGACGTTCGACTATCGACAGGCAAGTCTGCGCGTAAAACCGTCGCATAAGTGCTCGCACGCGCTGACGGCCGTGCTGCTCGGCATCGCCGCGATGCAGGCCAGTGCCGCCGCTGGCCCGGCGCACAGGGCGGCCACGGCGGACCGGCCGATCATCATCGACGCGCAAGGCGATTCGACGATGTTTGGCTATCAAACGTCGGACGGTTTCAACAAGTCTTGGCAAACGCCGGATAATCCGCCCGCCCTGCTTCAGGCCGCGTTGCGGGCCCGCTTCGGCCCGCATGTGATCGTGCAGAACAACGGCGTGCCGGGCGCGACGCTCGTCGATCGCGAGAAAGGCATCAACGGATATAGCCAGCCGTACGCGCAATGGGTAGCGACGTCGCCGGCGCATATCGTGATCGTCAACTTCGCGCTCAACGACGCCGACAATCACGTCAAGGAGGCGCCTACCGTGTTTCGCGCGCACCTGATGCGCTTCATCGAAGAGTCGCAGGGCGCGGGCCGGATCGTCGTACTCGAAGAACCGAACCCGGTCGACTATTCCGTGAACAAAAGGATCGTGCCGCGCTATGTCGCTGTCGTCGATGAAATGGCGAAGCATTACCGGCTCGCGCTGATCCGGCAGTACGCGTATATCGGCGCGATGCATGACTGGCGTTCGCTGCTGATCGACCGTGTGCATCCAACCGACGCGCTCTATCGGCTCAAGGCCGAGCGGCAGCGAGAAGTCGTCGAGCCGATCGTTGCGAAGCTGATCGAGTGATCGCATTCGACAAATCTTCTTGTGCTTCAATACGACCACAATAAAAAGCCGTCGAATCGTGCTGAATTCGACGGCTCTGCAACGCGAAGCGCGGGATCATCTCCAGTACGCAAACACTCCCAACGCCGCCATCACCGTCAACGCGCCGCCAATACGTGTCGCAATCTGCGCAAACGGCATCAATTCCATCCGGTTGGCTGCCGTGAGAATCGCCACGTCCCCCGTCCCGCCGAGCCCGCTATGCGTTGCATTGACGATAGCGGCTTCGACGGGATACATGCCGACCAGCCTGCCGACGAAGAAGCCCGTCACAGTCAGCGCCAGCACAGTCGAAACCGCCGTGACGATATTGACCCAATGAAACGCCGTGACGATTTCGCCCCACGGCGTCATGGCGACGCTGATCGCGAACATCAGCGGATACGTCACAGCTGTTGAGAAAAAGCCGTACATGAAACGCGCGCCGCCTCGCACGCGCGGCGACACGGCCTGGAACAGCTGCGCCGCGACGACCAGCACGAGCATCACGACGGGCGCGGGCCAGCCGAACAGTTGATGACTGAGCACGCCAAGCAGATAGAACGCGATGGCCGTCGAACCCGCCGCCGCGACAGAGCCGACGTCGAATTCGAACGACGCCGGGCGTTGCGCGATGTCTTCATCGCTGCCGTCCGCCTTGGTCAACCGTCCGTTGCCCGTCCATTCAGGCCGGCGCGTACCGAGATAGCTCAGCAAGCCGGCGCAACAGATCGCCGCGATATTGCCGAGCATCACCGCCGACAGCACCTGCGCGAACAGCGGCCCCTGCTCGACGCCCAGAATTTGCGCGTAGCCCGCCGACAACGGCAGCGCGCCCTCGCCGACTCCGCCCGCCATGATCGGCACGACGACCATGAACAACGCGTGGCGCGTATCGAGCCCGAGCGCGGTCCCCACTGCGGTGCCGACCAGCGCCGCGGCGACGGAACCCGCCGCAACGGGAATGAAGATCCGCACGAAGCCTTTGATCAGCATCTGACGGTCCATGCTGAGCACACTGCCGACGATGATCGCCGCGATGAACAGATACAGAAAATTCGAAGTCTTCGTGAAGGTCGTCACTGCCTTGACGACAGGCTCGGGCATCAGCTTGTAGTACACGAGCATCGACGGAATGAAGGCCGCAAAAATCGACGTGGCCCCGATGTGGCGAATCCACGGAATGCGCTTCGCCAGTTCGGCGCACGTAAAGCCGCCGACGGCGACGAGTGCGATGCCCGTCGGCAGATCCGCTGCGAGCTTGCCTTTCGCCGCCATCGCGCCGAGCACGCCCAGCATCAGCACATAAACGGGCAATGGCAACGAACCGATGCGCAGGTCGAACACACGCCACCACCATTCGATGACGGCATGCGGCGCTTGCGCCTCGCTGCTCGAAGCAGCGTCCAACGCGGCTTGCGTCGATGATTTCATTGGATGGTCTCCGTTCATTGTTTCGACGGGTGCCCCGCTCATACGAGCAGCAGCAATGCGGCGCCATACACGAGCGCGCCGACGATAAACGTCATCACGGTAAAGCCGAGCACGCGCTGCACGCCGATGCCCGCCATCGCGACGACGGGCGCGGCCCAGAACGGCTGCATCATGTTCGACACCTGCTCGCCCATTGCGACGGCCATCGTCGTCGCGGGGACGGACGCATGCAGCGCGACGGCGGCAGGCACGACGAACGGCCCTTGCACTGCCCAGTGGCCGCCGCCGCTCGGAATGAAGAACGTGACGATCAGCGAGCAGACGTAACTCCAGAACGGCAGCGTATGCGCATTGGAAATAGCGATAAAGAAATGGGAAATGACGTTCGGCAAACCGGTCGCATCCATCATGCCCATGATTCCGCCGTACAGCGGGTATTGCAGCATCATCGAACCTGTCTGCCGCGCCGCGTTCTTGACGGCATCGGCGTACGCGAGCGGATAGCCGTGCAGGATCACGCCCGCAATGAACATCACGAAGATCACCGCGTTGACGCCGGAAAACGCGATGTGCTCTGACTGCGCGAGCACCAGCAGCGCAATGCCCGTCGCACCGATGAATGCCGAGCCGAGCCTCGAATATTCGATCCAGCGCGCGAAGCTCAGCTTGCCCATGGGCTTCTCACGCGGTGGCGCATCGGGATGCTTCTGCGTATCGAGCAGCACGGCGTCTTCGTCGCGCGGCTTGAGCCATGCGAGAACGAACGGCATCGCGAGCAGCATCGCGATGGTCGGCACCAGATTGAAACCCGTGAATACCGTCGCGCTGAACGGCAGCACCTCGCCCGTGATCTTTTGCACGACGTTCATCGCGCTGCCCGGTGTCGACTGCGCAAGCGCAATCGAACTGGAGATGCCGCTCGCCCACACGACCCATCCCGAGAAGCCCGCCGCGACGATCCACGCGAAGTCGACGCGCATGCGCTTCGCGACTTCACGCGCCAGCAATGCGCTGACGACCAGCCCCAGACCCCAGTTGCAAAACGACGCAACGGCCACGAGCACGAACGTCAGCGTCGCGGCTTGCACGGGCGTGCGAGCAACGGAAACGAGTGCCTTGAACACGCGTTGCACGATGGGCGCGTGAGCGAATGCGTGACCCGTGACGAGCACCAGCGTGATCTGAAACGCGAACGTGAGGATGTCGAAGAAGCCCTTGTACCAGCCGCCGACCAGCTTGCCCAACGACGCATGTGGCGCGAACATCGCCGACAACACTGCGACGATCGCCGTGATGAGGATTGCGAGCACGAACGGATCGGGGATGGTGCGCTCGAACAGGCCGATCGTCGCCTCGGTGAAACGGGTCTTGCGCACTGACGATGGCGCAACGGTGGATTTCATCACGTGTCTCCGGTTTTGAATGTGCCCGCGCGTCGTTTGGGCTTTGTGTGGTCGGCGGGTTGTCTCTTCAGGACTTTTCCGTGCAAGGCGCTCAGTTGCCGAATCCGTATAGCGTTGCCGCGTTGTCGACGAGGATGCGATCGCGCGTGGCTGTGTCGTTCGTCCATTCGCCGAGCAGATCGAGCACCAAGGGATCGTCGGGCTTGTGCGTCTCCGTTACGTGCGGCCAGTCGCTGCCCCACACCAGCCTGTCCGGCACGGCCGATATCCATGCACGCGCTGTCGGCGCTGTATCGGCGTAGCGACGGTCGAGCCCTTCGATCGAATCGAGGTACGGGCCAGACACCTTGATCCACGCGCGTCCAGCATCGGCGAGACGGCGCACGATGGGAAACGCCGCGTGCGCCGCGCCATCGGGCAACGGAAGGCGCGCGCAATGATCGAACACGATCGTCGATGGAAGACGCGCGAGCAGCGCTTCGTGCTCGACGATCTGCGCAGCCGTCCAATGCAGTTGCACATGCCAGCCGAGTTCCGCCACGCGTGCTGCCAGCGGCTCGACCATGTCGAAGCCGACCACGGCGTTCGCCGGCGTATAAAGCGTGAAGCGGATACCGCGAATGCCGCCCGCGTGCAGCGTTTCAAGCTCGGCGTCCGTCACATCGGGGCGCACGACGGCGACGCCCCGCGCATTCGTGATGCCGAACTGGCGAATCGCATCGAGCGTCACTGCGTTGACGGTGCCATAGACGCGCGGCGTCACGATCACCACGCGCTGCGTGCCGATCCGCGCCTGCACTTCGCGATACGCGGCGACATCCGCCGCGTCGACAAAACCTGCTGCGTCGCGATGCGCGAGGAACGCGCGGTTATAGATGTGAATGTGCGAATCGCAAGCGCCTGGTGGCGTGTGCCGATGTAAGTCCATGCGTGTCTCCTTCTTCTTTTTGCGGATCTCTACAGCACCGCGCGCTTCTCGCGCAGACTTTCGATGTCCGCCTCGGAGCATCCCGCGTCGCGCAGCACCGCGTCCGAATGCTCGCCGAACGCGGGGGCCGCGAACGGTTCGGGCAACGGCGTCGCGCCAAAACGGATCGGATGCTTGAAGCCGCGATACCGGCCCACACCCGGATACGCGAAGTCGGTCACCATGTCTTCGGCGAGCACCTGCGGATGGTCGAACATGTCTTCGATGCCGCGAGCCGCGGCACACGGAACGGCGTCGCCGAAATGCGCTTCCCATTCGAGCGCCGTGCGAACCTGCAACGCTGCGCGGAGCTTCGGAACGATTTCGTCGCAATGCAGTGCGCGCTTGCGCACCGTGTCGTAGCGTTCATTCTCCGCAAGCTCCTCGAGGTCCGTTTTCTCGCACAGCGCCTGCCAGAAATGCGGCGTGTTCGCCGACAGATACAGATAGCCCTGACGCGTCGGATGAATACCCGTGATGCCGCCCGAGCGCATGTCGCGGCCCGTCTCTTTCGGCTCGTCGTCGGCCCAGATCATGCGGGCCGACTGCATCGCCAGTGCGCTGCGCAGCAACGACACGCCCACGTACTGACCCGCGCCGCTGCGCTCGCGATCGAACAGCGCGGACGACACGCCCGCCGCGACCAGCGCGGCCGCATAGTAGTCGACCACCGAGCCATAGACGATTTCAGGCGGACCGCCATGGCGGCCTTGCAGCGAGCAGATGCCTGTCATCGTTTGCAGGACCTGGTCGTAGCCCGCCTTGTCGCGGTTGGGGCCCGTTTCGCCATACCCTGTCACCGCGCAATAAATCAGCCGCGGATTGACCTCGCGCAACTGCTCGTAACCAATCCCGAGACGCTCCGGCACGCCCGGCCGGAAGTTGTGTACGAGCACGTCGGCCGTCTTCACGAGACGCATCATCACGTCGAGCGCTTCGGGCTGTTTCAGGTCCAGCGCAAGGCCGCGCTTGCTGCGGTTCACGCCGAGAAAGGCGCGGCTTTCGGCTTCGAGCGTCGAAGGATACTTGCGCAGGTTGTCGCCCGAAGGCGGCTCGATCTTGATGACCTCGGCGCCTTGATCGGCGAGCAGCGTGCAACCGTACGGCCCCGCGATATAGGCGCTCAGGTCTAGCACGCGCAAGCCGGCGAGCGGTCCCTGCTGTCGTGCGTCGGCTGATTGCGATGGTTGTTGCATCTGTTTCTCCAACTCGATTCGATGTGTGTGCAACGAGAGTGCGTTGCTTTACAAAGCTGTGCTGTCGACAACGGCACGCTGCTCGCCCGTCAGCAGTTCGAGACGCGCGGCGTGTTGCACGAGCGCGCGGGCCCGTTCAAAGAACGGCGGATCGATCATCCTGCCGTCGACGACGTATGCGCCCAGGCCTTTGCTCTGCGCATCGCGTGCTGCTTCGACGACGCGCACCGCATGCGCGATGTCCGCGTCGGACGGACGGAACACGTCGTTGGCCAGCGCGATCTGGCTCGGGTGGATGCAGCTCTTGCCGAGGAAGCCCATCGCGTGCGCGAGCTGCGCTTCGGCGCGGAAGCCCGCTTCGTCCTTGATGTTGGCAAACGCCGAGTCGTACGCGAAGACGTTCGCCTCGCCGGCTGCGATGCGCAGCGTGAACATCGCCTGCTGAATCGCCGCCTGCTCGCGACGCGCGATGCCAAGCGGCTCGAACAGATCGCCCAACCCGAGTTGCAACCCGGCGACGCGCGGGTGCGCGGCGGCGAGTTCCGCGGCGTGGCGCAACGCTTTCGGCGATTCGATGTTGAGCAGCAAGCGCACGGGCACGCTCACGCCATTTGCCTGCTCGGCCCGTTCGAGCGCGGCGGCAGCGGCGCGCACGTCGTCCGCGCTTTCGGGTTTCGGGAGATTCAGGTAGTCGAGACCGGGCTGCACGACGGCGTCGAGATCGGCAGAGAAGAACGGCGTATCGAGCGCATTGACGCGCACGATCAGCACCTTGCGATGCTCGCGCACCGCGCTGTCGCGCAACAGTTCGCGCAGCGCGAGGCGCGCTTGCGGCTTGCGCTCCGATGAGACGGCATCTTCGAGATCGAACGAGAGGGCATCGGCGGCGCTCGCGAGCGCCTTGGCGAACAGCTCCGGGCGCGATGCCGGCACGAACAGCTTGCTTCTCATGTCTCCGTTCCAGTTGCTTATTGGCTGCAACCAGTCTACGGAGAGACAGGTTTTAGATAAACTATCTGCGTCTATCTTCAAACCATAGAATATCTATCGTCATGGACATCAACTTTCTCGGCAATCTGCTGCTGGTCGTGGATACAGGATCGATGGCTGAGGCGGCGCGTCGCGTCGGCGTGACGCCTGCGGCGATCGCGCAGCAGGTGCAGGCGCTCGAACGCGAACTCGGCGTGCCCCTGCTCGTGCGCGCGGGGCGCACGGTGATTCCGACGGAAGCGGGTCATCGCGTGATCGCGCGCGCGAGGAACCTCGTGCGTGAATTCGCGGAGTTGAAGGCGTTCGCGCTTGAAGACGAAGCTGCGGGCGAATTGCGCATCGGTACGATCACGACGGCGCTGCTGTCGTTGTTACCGGACGTGCTGGCCGCGTTCGCGCGCGCGTTTCCGCAGGCGAACGTGCTGATACGCGCGGGGACGTCGATGGAACTGTATGAGACGCTGCAACGGGGTGACCTCGACGTTGCTGTCTGTCTGCATCCTGCGTTCGCGCTGCCCAAGGCGTATGACTGGCACCTGCTGCGCGAGGAACCGATTGTTGTGCTCGCGCCGGCGCGGTTGAAGGATGAGGACCCGCATGAACTGCTGCGGCGCGAGCCGTTTATCCGCTATGACCGCTCGCTCGGCGGCGGCAAGCAGGCGGACCAATATCTGCGGTCGGCGCGGATCGTCCCGCGTGAAGTGTTCGAACTGAATTCGCTGATGGCGATTGCGATGATGGTCGATCGGGGACTCGGCGTGTCGCTGGTGCCCGATATCGTGTCGCCGCTGACGACGACACTAAAGGTCGCGAGGCTCGCGCTGCCGACGCCGACGGAGCCAAGGCGGTTCGGTGTGCTGTGGCATAAGACGTCGCCGCGTGGGCGGTTGATCAAGGGGTTTTTGCAGTGTGCCGATGGGGTGCTGGGGTATGGGGATGGCGGAGGCGATGGGAGGAAGACACGGCGTCGTTCGGGTGGGTGATCGCCCGATTACTCTGTTGTCGGCGACGTGATTGCGTCCATGACAACAGGAAGTGGTAACTAGAGCGATTCGGCTGCCGCTGCCCCGCTCCGTCGATGTCAATACATTCGCCCGAACAGGCATTGCGCGAAGCGAGCGGCTGATGGAGTCGCCGCAAAGTCAGGCATTCGGCCGTGCTTGAAAGCACGGCTGCCACTTAGGAAGCGTCAATTCAGAACTGCATGGTCACCTGAACGCCTGCCGTCACGCGCGCGGTTGGGAATCCGGTTGGTTTGTAGATTGGCGTGCCCGCGAACAGGTCATACGAGAATCCCGTGTACTTCGCCGGGATGCTGCCACGAATGCCAATCACCGCGCCTGCGAGTTGGGTACACGCCAGAATCGCCGTGTTCGGGCCGAACACGCGCCCGTAGTCGATCCCTGCGTATAGTGTCTGTCCCGTCTGGAAGATGGGCCATTGCAGTTCGTTGCGCCAGTAAAAGCCTTTTTCTGCGGCGAGCATCGTCTCGCCGTCGAAGCCGCGCACCGTGTACCGGCTGCCGATGGTCAGGTCATCGAGGTAGAACAGCAGGTCGTTGGTGAACTGGCCGTGAAAGGTGGTCACGTAGCGGAAGTTCTGCGACGCAACGGCGAACGGTATCGACAGGTTTGCATCGAGCACGGCCATTTTGTACAGGTACGTCGGGTGTGTCTTGCTCTGCGCGGTCGGGTCATACAGGTCAGGGGCGGGGTCGCCCGTTGCGCCGAAGCCGTGAATGCCCTGACGGTACGCGAGCGTGCCGTCGAACTGCGCCGCGCCGAAGAAATGACGATCCGTTGTGCCTGCTTCGATGAACGTGTTGTTGCGGTCCTGAATCGGGATCGTCGTACCTTCGATGAAACTCTCGCCGAAGCGCTTCGATAGCTGGAGATACGCGCCGAGCACGTCGCTCTGGCTGCGCGAGAGCACGCGTGCGAGCCTGAATGCGGCCGTCTGCGAGTTGCCGCTGGACACAAACGTCTGGTTCACGCCTGCGACGTTCTGATAGTAGGTGTTGGTGTTGCCCGAGACCGTTGCCGTCCAGTAGCCCCAAGGCACGGAATACGAACCGTTGAAGCCATGCGAGCCGAGTGTTTTGTTGCCGAACGACAGGTCCTGGTTCGCGCCGACCAAGAACACGTCGTTCAGGCCGAGCGGGTTATCAATGCCGAGGCTGATGTTGCCTTGCCATTTACCCGTTGCGTCCGTGCCCGAGTTGTCGGCTGAGACGACGAACGTCCAGGGCTTCGAGCGTTTGACGTTGAGCACGACATCGCTTTCGCCTGGCGCGTCCGTTGGTTCGATCTTCATGTCCACGTCCTGCGACGCGACGCGCTTCATCTGCTCCAGCCCTTGCTCAAGATCGCGGAGGTTCAGCAGGTCGCCGTCGCGTGCGGGAAATGCGGATTTCCATGTCCCGCGTGTTTCAGGATCGGCAAAGCGCAGGTGACGAACGACACCCGGCACGAGCGCAACTTTCAACGTTCCCGTCGACAGATCCTGTTCGGGTAGCAGCACGCGCGTCGTCACATAGCCGCGCGACAGGATCGTCTGCTGCAATCCCTTGGTGAGTATGTCCAGTCCAGCCTTGCCAATGCACTCGCCCTTGTAGTGGTCGACCCATTCGCGGGCGAACCAGAAAGAATCAAGCGGCAAATTTGATGCGCCATGCTTGCGCGCGATATCGGGCAACGTGGCCGGTACGTCGAGCGCGAACGTGTCAATACGAAAGCACGGCGATTCGTGCGGTAGGTCGGGATACCTCCCGGCCTTCGGCAAGGTGGAGCGCACGGTCGGTGCGTTGACGGTCTGCTCACGCTGTTGTGCATCGCGTTGTTGCTGTAGCTGCTGGTTCTGTTCGGCGTTCGCGCGTGCGGCCGCCGCTTCGTCTGCCGGTGATGGCGCGCGTTGTGCAGACGCGAGTGTGACCAGGGCTGTGAGCGGCAAAGCCGCCAGCCTCTTGCTTAGTTTCATTGATGACGTGATTCCTGATTTTTCCTGCTGCGCGGCGATTGGTTGTGATCGCCGCATCTCTCATTACTTGTCGGTTTCGTCGTCCTTGACTTTGTAGCTGTCGCGAGCCTTTTTGTAGCTGTTGTCAAAAGGCTTCAATCCAAGTGCCTTCGCGCGGCCGCAGTAGCCGCCAATCGCTGCGACAGGTAAGGCGACGATGACCATCGCGAGCGCCATCGGTCGGGGGAGCCATTCCAGTGACAGTCCGAAATAAAGCATCGCCACGCCGAGCACGATCAAGACCGTCTGCACCCAACCCGCGAGGTTTCCGTCAACAATCAACTTGAGCTTCATACTCTTGTGCGATGCCTATTTTTTGTTGGACCTGGGCCATTTGGAGTTGACCCACTCTTGCGCGCTTTGCGCTGACCCGCTGTTGCTAATTAGATTGCCAATTTCGTTGATTACGGGTGCTGCGAGAGGATACTGTCCCATTGCTTTGCCGGTCATTTGAGAAATCAGGTTCGTGACAGCATAGTTGCCGGTATCGGGCTTGGCGATCTGCGCAATCCCACCTGCGGCCCATGACGCGACCGAGGCACCTACAGCGATGGCCTCAGCGGATGTTGATACTAACGGGAACGATAATCCAGAGGCAGCGAGCGCCGAGGCCATAGCCGATGTGCGGTCGAATTGCGTGCCAGCAAAACCAGCAAAGTTCGCGGTCGTGTCTCTAACATAGTCGACGTCCGACTTGTCCATCTTGGTAAATGGGCCGGTCACATTCGTCGAGCCTGTTCCCGCTGGTCGACCATAGGTGAACTGGCTTGGCACGTTACCAGGCGTCACTGATCCATAGTTGGCGAGAATGTACCCCTGCAAATCTGGATTAGTCTGGGCGGTAACCTGCGTCAGAATCGGTTTCCCGTCCATCGTCGTTCCGCCCGAAATCCATTGCGCTCCCGAATCGGTCGGTGTCTGACCGATTAGCGTAGCAGGCGCACCCGATTCGCTTGTGCCGTTTGCGCTTACGCCCATTATGCGCAACTGATCCTCAATCTGCGCCTGTGAGTATTTGCCGCCGCTCTTGTCCGCAAGCTGCTTCGCCAGCGGCTTTTCTTCGGCGTGCAACTGCCGGTTATAACGGTCAACGTTATACCCGGAGAACGCGCCCGCATTGCCCCCGACCGCCGCGCCCGCGCCAGTAGCAATCGCGTTCGCAACGATGTTGCCCAGTGCTTCGTTCATGCCTGCGTTGCCGGTCGGGTTCGAACCGGCAATTGCGCCGCTCAGTTCGTTCAGCTTGCCCGCAGCAATCGACGCAATGCCTGCACCAGCCGCGCCGCCGAGCGCATTCCCGCCGGCGAGACCCGCGACGAGCGCTCCGCCTGCCGCCTGCATTTCCGCGCGCGCCGTCCCGCCTTCCTTCCACGCGTCCATACCTGCCTGATCGCCCGCATCCTTCGCTTCCTTATATTTCGAATCGGCGAAGTCGCCGACGCGCCGCGAAACGGCTTCACCCGCCGCGCTCGCCGCCGCCATCATGTCGGCCTGGTTGTTCAGCAGGTTGTTCACGTCCGGCAGTTTCGCGACCGTGCCGTTTGTATTCGACGTATCGCGGTTCAGGCTCGCCACGTCCTGCGTCTGGTGCGCGCTGTCGGTGACGTTGATCGTACCCGCGCTGATACCGCTGCGCGTGGTGGCGCTATCGCTGCCGCTGTCGTTCTGGCTCAACATCGGCGCACCGCCGCCCGCATTCTTGCCGGACGTTGGGCCGTGCGTGCTGTAGTTCGAGCCGCCGTCGCCCGTCGTCGCGCCTGCACTGAACCCGCTCGAATGCGCGTTGTAACTGGACTGGTTCTGTATGTCGGAATACGTGAGCGTGCCCGTCGACAGGTTGTTCTTAGACGCGTCGGCATCGCTCGCGATGGTCGCGCCTTTCAGGTCTGTGTTGCCCTTGACGTTGACGTTGAATCCGCCGTCGCCCGCCTGGATACCTGCCTGTTCGTTCACGCCCGCATAGTTGCCGCTCGCGTTGCCGTGCTGCGAACTGAAACTCGCGCTGCCGCCGCCCTGACTGATGCTGAATCCACCGCCCATGCTTTCCTGATGCGCGTTGCTCGCCATCGTGTCCTGGACGCTCGCGATGTTCAGGTTGCCGCCGACATCGGCATTCACCTGAGCGCCGTTCACGTTCGCGCCGATGATGTTCGTATCGCCGCCCGAAATGATGGTCGCGGTGTTCGCCGCCGTGACATGGGTATTGTTCTGCATCGTCGCGTCGCTGTTCGCGTTGCCGTGGGC
Organism: Paraburkholderia terrae; assembly: GCF_002902925.1. GTDB lineage: Bacteria > Pseudomonadota > Gammaproteobacteria > Burkholderiales > Burkholderiaceae > Paraburkholderia > Paraburkholderia terrae. Next base: position 2,313,840 of record NZ_CP026111.1, read on the forward strand.
CTTCGAAGCTGACGCGTCCACGCCGAATCCCTGCGTGCCATACGACACGCCCACGCTCGCGCTGCTCGACTGGTTCGTGCTGCGCGTCGAATCGGTATCGGTCGTGTTGACGAGATTGACCTGGTTCTTCGCGGCAAGAATCACATCGTTCGCGTTCACGTTCGAACCCGCAATCGTGACATTGCCGCTCCCGGCCTGACCGTTACCTGTCGCGACGAATGCGGCCGTGCCACCAGCCGTCACACTCGAACCCCGGTTCGTCGTACTGTCCTCCGTGTACGTGCTCTTGCTATGGCTGCTGCCGTAACTGAGTTCGATCTTCGCGGACGGTGTCTGACCGTTTGCGAGTTGACCCAACGCCGCACCTGCTGCGCCAAGCGAATCGACTGCGCCGCTGGCCGCTGCCATACCGTGCAGCGTTGCCGCACGGTCGTCCTGACTGCGACTTGCAGCGCGCGCCTGGTCAACCGTGTTCGAAACGGCGTCGATCACAGGAGCCTTGATCGCGAGCGTGAAGCCGCTTTGCTTGACCTCGTGCGTCTCGTCGTGGCGCATCGTGTCGAGCGCTGAATCAATCGTCACATTCGCACCCGCGCCCGTCACGTTTTTCGCCGCGACCAGGTCGCTGCCCGTGACGTGCAGATCGTTGCCCGCCACGATGTTCAGGCTCCCGTTGAGCGAGCCGACCGTGCTGCCGTTGTTCGTCACTGTCGCGTCATGGGTCGTATCCGTCTGCGTCTTGCTGCCGACCGATATGCCAATACCGCCGCCTGTGCCGAGGCCCGACTCGTGCTTCTGGTAGTAGCTGGACGCGTTCTGCGTATCCTGCGACGTGGTGATGTTGACGTTTCCGGCCGCATTCAGGGACACGTCGTTCGTTCCCGCGACAGTCGAGCCTTTGACGGTCAGATCCTTACCCGCGCTGACGTTCACCGTATCGGCCGACACCGTACTGCCGACCCCGATGTTGGCCTGCGTGTCCTGCATCTGGTTCGTCGTCGAGCCATGCACGAAACTGCCGCGCTTGAACTCGACGGCCGAATAGCTGTCGTGTTCCTCGCGTGCCTCGTTGATATCGACGTTGCCCGTGGCCGCAATGTTCGCCGCGCCCGTACCCGCCGAGAGGGACGAACCCGAGAGCGTCACGTTACCTTTCGACGCATCCGCACTGAGCGCAGCGAGTGTGCCGTCGCCGCCCGCGCTGAACGACGTTCCCACCGCCTGCTCGTCGTAGCTGCGAACTTCACCGCTACGGGTCTTGTCGCCGCGCGTGACATCGTCACGGCTGGCCGTGTTCGTCACCGTTGTCGCCGTCAGGTTGCCGCCTGCCACAACCGCCATATCGCCGCCGGCACTGACAGACGCGCCCCTGAACGTCATGTCGTTGCCGCTTTGCATCGCGAGACTGCCGCCTGCACTGATGCCGCCCGTCTGGTTCAGCGTCGTATCGGCGTGCATGAAGTTGTCGGCGTTCTTCGTGACCGACTGCGACGTGTGCGACTCGACCGTGTCGACGTTGATATCGTGGCCCGCTGCAATCTGCGCATTGCCGCCCGCCGCGATGCTCGCACCATGCACGTTCAGGTCGTTACCCGCCACGATCACCATGTCACCCGTCGACGCAATCGTGCCTTGCGCGCCGATCAGCGTCTGGGTCACCTTGCTGTTGCCCGCCGTCGAACTCACGCCTACCGTATCGACGAGCGTCGTATTGAGGATATCGTGACCCGCAAGCACGGCAACCCGGTTGCCCGTGATGCGGCCCGATGCGTTCACGACATCGTTGGACGCCGAGAGCACGGTCGTGCCGTTGTCGGTGCTGCTGCCAATCGAGCCGCCGCGATTGACAATGTTCGTCGCGCTGATGACCGTCTGCGTGCCGCCCTTGATGACGCCCGAATTGGTCGCGCTGCCCGTTGCGTGAATCTCGACATCATCGGCGGAAATGAGTGCGCCCGTTGGTTGCAGGTCATTCGCGTGCGTGTGAGCGAGATAGACGACAGGCGCGAGCACGTTCTGCGTGCTGCCGTCCGGCAACGTCACGGTCTGGTTCACCATCCACACGATATCGCTCGTAAGCGCGTCCATCTGCGCGGCCGTGAGCGTCATGCCGGGTTCCAGGCTGAATTCCTTCGCGACATTCACGCCGTTGTCCATCAGCGCGCGATACTCGTCCTCGTTGTTCGTATAGCCTTGCAGGTATACGCGGCCCGTCAGTTGGGTAATCTGGTTGCGGATCAGCGTCGTCTCGTACAGCCCGTCGCCCAGGCGCTTCTCGACCGTCGACGGGTCGTAGCCGAGTTGCCTGAGCATGTAGTCGCTCGAAATGAAGCTCGTGTAGCTGGTCAGGCGCGGATCGGTGGCGATCAGATACGCCGCGCCAGGTGCCGGGTTGAACGTGTAGAGGCCGCTTTTTGGCAGCGTGATATTCAGCGAACCTGTCGGCCCTGTGACTGATTGCGGCGCGTTGACGGTTTGAATCTGTCCCGTCGCGAGGTTGACGGTCTGCGCGCCGCCGCCCGTGATGCCGCCCACCGTTCCGTTCGCGCCGAGCGTGCCGCCCGTTGCGCCCGTGGCCGAGTTCGCCGCCGTGACGTTCGTATTGTTGATGTCGGTTGCGTTGATCTGCACCGCGTTGTTCGCGATGATCGTGCCGCCCAGGCCACCGATGGCGACCGGCGTCAGGATAACCGTGGGCTGGACCACCGAACCCACGTCGCGCGAAATGTCCTCGTTCCACGCATAGGTTGAGACGATGTCCTGCTTCTGATACTGGTACAGCGTCTGTCCGGTATTGTTGACGGTCGTCCCGCCATAGTTGCCGCTCGCCACGCCGCCGTCCGCCTGGCTGCTGCCGATCTGGATCGAGCCGCCCGCGCCGATGGCGCTAAAGCTGTTGTTCAGCGTGCCGACATTGGCAAGGACCATGTTGCCGCCCGCCATGATCTGAGCCTGTCGCGCCTGTGGCCGGGTGACCTGGTCCTGCTGTGTCGTGGTCGTCGTGTCACGCGCCGACTCGATGCGCTGGTAGTGGTGGTGCGCCTGGTTGTCGCCAGGATATTCCGTGCCTGGATCGTAGTTGACGTGCGGATCGTAGTCGTCCCAATAGGCGACCGTGACCGTGCCGTCACCGTTTGTCGTGAGTGAGTTGTAGTAGATGGTCTGCTGCTGACCGTTGACATTCACGACAAGCACGCGGTCTACCGCATTCGGGCCGCTGGCGGTCGACACGACATCGGCATTGCTGAACATGGCGTTTAGTGGGTTCTTGTAGCCGTTGTCCCACATGTCCTGCGTGCAATAGCCCTTGTCGCCATTGGTCGGCGTGCAGGCCATGTACTTGTCGCGTTTGGTCTGGTGGACGGTCTCGACATCGGTCGTTACCGTGTCGACGGCAGGAGCGGGGCGCGTGTTGGTCAGCGTCTGCGTCGCGATTTCGATGTTGCCCTGGGCGTCGATGGTCGACTGGTCGTTCGTCACCGAGTTCGCGCGGTTCGCGAGCAGCCCGTTGCCGTCGCGCGTGGCGTCGGCCGCGACGTTGATGTCGCCGAGGCTGAATACGTTCGCGCCGCCCGTGATTGAGATATCGGAGCCGTACAGGTTGACGGCCAATGCTGCGGCAATGGCTGCCGCCGCGCCCGTGTTCGCAATGGAACCTGCGTTCAATGTGACCGTGTTACCAACGATCGTCGCGATGTTCGAGAGCGACGCGCTGCGTGTCGTGACGCTCTCGCCTTCGATGCGGCCCGCGTTCGTGATCGCGTTGGCGGCGTTGACCGTCGTGTTCGCAGAGTTGATATCCGCGCCCGCCTGGTTATCGACGTTCGCCGCATTGACCGTCAGTGCATTCACTGCGCCAAGCGTGCCCTGGTTTGTGAAACTGCCCGCCGTCGTGAAGGTGAGACTGTTGTTCGCCTGAATCCGGTTTGCGCCCGTCAGCGTGTAGTCGCCGTTTACGGTGACCGTACCGTCGTTGCCCGCGACAATCCGGCCGTCGCCCGTGAGCGTGCCTGCCGTGACGTTCAGGTTCTGGTCGCTGCCGATTGCGCCGTTCTGGTTCGCAAGTGCGCCCGTGGTGATACCGATACCCCCGCCGCTGCCCGTATCGTTGCCGATGCGTCCGTTAGTGTTGTCTAGCGTCGACGTGTTGAGCGTGACCGCGCCGTTACCGTGGATCGAGCCGCCCGCGTTGATGACGGCTGCGTTCGGGCCGTTGAGCGTGACGTTGTTCGCACCCGAGAGTGTCGCGTTCGTGTTGTCGCCAAGCTGCGCGACGTTCAGCGTCAGGTCATGGCCCGCGACGAGTTGCGCGCCATTCGTGTTCGACAGCGTCTGCGCACTGACCGTGACATCGCCGTTGCCGCCGATCGTGCCCGCGCCCGCGACACCGCCCGTATTGCTGTTCGTGATGCCGCTGGCGCTGATCGTCGTCGCGCCGGAACCCGTGTTTGCGACGCGCCCGTTCGTATTGTCGAGCGTCGCGCCTGTGACGGCGAGTGTTGCGTCTGTGCCATCGGCCTCGATCTGTCCGCCCGTGTTGTCGATTGCGCCTTGCGTCAACACTGTCGCGCTGCCCGTGCCCTCGATCATGCCCGCACGGTTGCCGAGCGTGATGCCGGACGTGACGGATACCGCACCGCCCGCCGTGACCATGCCGCCCGAGTTGTCGACGCTGCCGCCCGCGACCGATACGCCACCATTGCCGCCAATCAGGCCGTTCTGCGTGTTCGTGACCGTGCCCGTCGCCGTGACGCTCGTCGCGCCCGTGCCACCGTTCGCGATTGAACCGCCGTCGTTGGCGACCGACTGCGCGGACATCGCGAGCGTATCGTCCGCCTGGATCGTGCCGCCCGCGTTATTGAGTGCGCCCGCGTCCGTGACCGACACCGTCCGCGCACCGATGTAGCCCACGCTGTTATCGAGCGATGCAACCAGCAGCGTCGCGCCTGTCTGCGCCGCGAGCGTGCCGCCGCGATTCGATACCGCGCCTGCGCGCACGTCGAGCGCGCCGTTCGTCGCAATTGTTCCGCCGTTGCTCGACAGCGCGCCCGTTGCAACCGACAGCGTTCCCATCCCCGCGCTGGCAATCGTACCGTTGTCGTTCGTGAGCGCGACGGGGTCGAGCGTGAGGCTGTCGGCATTGGTCTGGAGCGTGCCGCCCGTATTGTCGAGCGTGCCGGTTACATCGACGGTCGTCGAGGCCGTGCCTGTCTGCGTGATGCTGCCGTTGTGGTTGACGAGGTTCGCCGCGCGCAGCGTGAACTGATCGGCCTGTGTCGTGCCCTGACTGTTGTCGAACGTCGCCGCCGTGATGGATGCCGCGTTGCCTGCCGCAATGGTGTTCGTGTTCGCGAGCGTCGTACCGGCTGACAGCGTCGCGTTGCCGTTCGCCGCGAGCGTGCCGCTGTTGAACAGGGTCTGCACAGCCGTCGCAATCAGGTTCTGGACGGCCGCAATCGAACCTGCGTTCGCGATCTGTCCGGCCTGCAACGCAACGTTCCCATTGCTGCCGATGCTGCCGCTCGCGCCGTTGTTCAGCAGACCGCTCACCGAGAGACTCAGGCCGTCCGAATTGAGCGACGCAATGTGACCGCCCGTGTTGTCAACCGAACCCGCGTGCAGCGTCTGAGCGCCTGCCGCCTGAATCGTGCCGCCCGGGTTCGAGACCGCGCCCGTGATGGCCGTAGTCAGCGTGGAGCCTGAAACGATCTGCCCGTTGCGGTTCGACAGTGCGCCCGCTGTGATGGTCTGCGCGCCGCCCGACGACAGCGCGCCATTGTCGTTCGTGAGCGTGCCCGTTGCACTTGCGTTGAGCGTCGTGCCCGCCGTCGTCGTTGCGCCCGCCAGGTTCAGGTCGCCGTTATTCGCAGCAAGCGCCAGAGCGCCTTTGGCCGACGTGCTGCTGTTCGCCAGATTGATCGATGCGCCACTAAAATTCGCGTTCCCGCCTGCAGCATTGCGGCCCGTCGCCGTGACCGCGCCGGTTGCCGACACTGAAAGATCGCCTGCGTTCGCAATGGTGCCGTCGCTGTTGACGCCCGCGCCGAGCGTGCCCGTCGATGCGACGCTGCCCGCGCTGATGGTCGTGTCCTGCTGCGCGGCGAGTGTGCCGCTATTAGAGAGCGCGCCCGTTGTGTTCGCGCTGACGCTTTGCTGCGCGTACGTCGTGCCGCTGTTGTCGATGCCATCGCGCGCGCTCGCCGTGATATTGCCGCTTGCGTTCGTCTGTCCGGCAAGGACCAGCTTGCCCTGAGTCGTCAGGACCAGGTCGCCCGCCTGCGCCGCCAGCACGCCCCGGTTCGACACGCCAACACCGTTCTCGGTGCCGACGAGCACAATGCGATTGGCATACATGCCGCCGAGGTTGCTCACGTCGATGGAGACACCTGGCGCGGGGCCGCTGCCCGCGATTGTCGTTGCAGCAAGCGTGCCGTAATCGACGGTGTTCGCGCCCGTCACGACGTTCAGGTTCTTTGCATAGATCGCGGCATTGGCCTGCACCGCGCGTGCCAAAAGATCGACCTGGTCAACATTCGATCCATTGAACCCCGCGCCCTGCACGGTGATACTGCCGCCCGTCACACTAAAGCCCGCGAGCGATCCATCGGCCGCGAAGTTGGGCGTGCCTGTGGTGAGTGTCGCGCGTGACGTGTTGATGAAACCGCCGCCGTCGACAAGCAACCCGTTCGGATTCGCGACGATAACCTGCGCGCTCTTACCGGCGACTTCGAGATAGCCGCGCAACTGCGACGGCGAACTGCTGTTGACCTGATTGACGATCACGCGCGCCGCATCGTTCGGCCCGAAGTTCGGATTGCCGTTGATATAGCCCGTCTGCTGTGTGTTGACGATGGTCGGCGAGTTATTCAGGATCGCGCCGTTCTTCTGCACGTCGAACTGGTTGTAGGTGTTCATCGACACGCCCGAACCAGCGGGCTTGTTGATGTTGACCTGTGGAATACCGTTCTGCGTCGTGACAACGCCAGGCGCATGCGCGCCGCCCGGTACGATCTGCGCGCCCGCCATGAGCGGCGCAAGGACGAGCAGCGCGGACAGCGCGAGCTGTCGCAGCGACAGGTTTATCTCCAGTACCCCTGACGCGCGGCCCGTCGCGCGCGTTTCGCCCGCTTTGCCCGCTGCCGTAGTGGTTTCCTCGACGGCAACTAGCATTCCTCTCAGTCGGCTGAATATGAGCCGATAGGCCTTTTGATTCATTTTTTGTTCGTGATGCTTATTTTTTGGAGCGGTAAACCTATCGGAAGGTGAGCGACATTTCCGTCAAGGATTGTCAATGCTCGCGCGAAAGCAACGTTTTGTGGCAATTCGAACTTTTCTGATTGCCGACCGCGTGAAGCCTCCGTCAGGGAATGCGCGGAAGCATGGCGAAAAGCCCTGCTTCTCCGTAGTACGCCGACATGACACTGGCGTTTCGGCATTTCGTGGTCGACGGTCACACACGCTGAACCAATCGGACGGCTCCATGGCGAAGCGGCGTCCGACTATTTGATCGCACGTTGTTCGGAGAACATCACGCGCAGGCCACTCACGACCCATTCTTACAATTGATATGGCATGCTAAGTTTATAAGCCGGATGACTGGCTAAGCCTTAATTTTGCGCAGATGGGCATTCCCGAGGAAGGGAGTTGCGGCCGATACAAACCGACGATACGGCGGTAATCGAAAGCGACTGCAAGGCGTGCTTCGAGGGCAAAGAGAAGTCGCTAACCGCCGCCGTTCGTCGGAATCCAGCTATGGAATACAGCGTAGCATCGGGGCTACGTTGGACCGGCAACCGCGTGAGGCTCTGTGAAATCTGCATCGATCCACATGGAGCGTGGTATCGCCCGGCTTTCTCCCGCGGGACAGATTCAGTGTCGGAACGAGAGTCGTCCCAATTGAAGGAGCCAGACGAAAAACAAAAACCCCGCAAGCCATCGGCTTAACGGGGTTTCAGTATTGAATTGTGGCGGAGAGACGGGGATTCGAACCCCGGATAGGTTATTAACCTATACACGCTTTCCAGGCGTGCGACTTAAACCGCTCATCCATCTCTCCGGCGGGGAGGCGCATTATAGCAGATTCCGCCGCCATTGCCACCCCGTCCGAAAGGCCAGCCATCACGGATGCCGGATGTAGTCCACCAGCGCCCGCGTATACGCGTCCGGCTTCCGGTCCACGAGACTCACGAGCACGGTCACCAGAAACCCCGCCGGCACGCCGAACACGCCCGAGCTGATCGGCTCGATACCGAACCAGCGCGGCCCGACAAAGCCCGTCAGCTGCGTGAAGAATGGATACGTCGACACGATGTACCAGATGCACACCACCAGCCCCGCCACCATGCCCGCCACAGCGCCCAGACGCGTCGTCCGCTTCCAGAACACCCCAAGCACGAGCACAGGAAAAAGACTCGACGCCGCCAGCGAAAACGCCGCCCCCACCAGAAACAGGATGTTCCCCGTATTCAGCGACGCCACGTAAGACGCAAACAGCGCCACCCCAAGCAACAGGATCTTCGAGATCGTCACCCGCTTCTGGCTCGACGCCTCGGGATCGACCATGTGGTAGTACACATCGTGCGAAAGCGCATTGGCGATCGTCAGCAGCAGGCCATCGGCGGTTGAAAGCGCCGCCGCCAGCGCACCCGCCGCAATCAGCCCTGACATCACATACGGCAACCCCGCTATCTCCGGCGCGGCGAGCACGACCATGTCCGGCTGCATCTGGATCTCGCTCCAGCGCACGATGCCGTCGCCGTTCACATCGGCGATGCTCAGCAGGTACGGCTCGACATGCCGCCACTGCATCACCCATTGCGGCAGGTCGGAAAACCGATGCCCGACGAGGTTCGACAGAATCTCGTACTTGATCAGCACGGCGAGCACGGGCACCGTCAGATAGAACAGCGCGACGAAGAACAGCGTCCAGCCGACCGAGCGCCGCGCCGACGCGACCGACGTCGTCGTGTTGTAGCGCGTGAGTATATGCGGCAAGCTCGCCGTCCCCAGCGAAAGGCACAACAGCAGCGACAGGAAATTGCGCAGATGCAGCCGTCGCTCTTCTTCGTTCACGGCGGGAAACGGCTCATGCATCGGCACGGGCGGCGCCGCGCGCTGCATCATCTCATCGCGTTGCTGCGCCCACACGATCTGCGCCGTCGCCGGATCGCGCGGAAAGCGTGCGATGCGCCGCTCCAGATCGGCGATCTCGCGCAGCGGTCCGTTATGCCGCCGCAAATCGTCGAGCTGCACGGTGAGGCGGCCCTTCTCGTCGATATACGACTGCGGCAGGCTGTCGATCTGCGTCTGGATCAGCGCGGCGCGCATCCGGTAGTCGTCGCGTACCGACTGCTCCGACGGCGAATCGCGCACCTGGCGCTCGAGCGACTCGACGCGCTCCATCAGGCGTCCGTAGTTGAGTTGCGGCACCCACCCGAGCCCGTCCTTGTGCGCAATCATCGACACAGGAATCAGGAACGCCACGATCAGGATGATGTACTGCGCAACCTGCGTCCACGTCACCGCGCGCATGCCGCCGAGAAACGAGCACACCAGAATGCCCGCGAGCCCGCAGAAAATGCCGATCGCAAAGTCGACGCCGATAAACCGCGTCGCGATCAGTCCGACGCCCTGGATCTGCGCAACGAGATAAACGAACGAGCACAGAATCGCCGACAGCGCCGCCAACCCGCGCACCGCGTTGCTCGAAAAGCGCGTGCCGAGAAAATCGGGAATCGTGTAGCGCGCAAGTTTGCGCACGTAGGGCGCGAGCAGAAACGCAACAAGGCAATAGCCGCCCGTCCAGCCCATCATGTACGCGAGGCCGTCGTAGCCCGTTGCGTACAGGGTTCCCGCCAGCCCGATGAACGACGCCGCCGACAGCCAGTCCGCCGCCGTCGCCATGCCGTTGAACGCGGACGGAACGCGCCGCCCCGCCACGTAGTATTCGACGAGATCGGAAGTCCGCGACAGCAGGCCGATCACTGCGTACACGGCAATCGGCACGAACAGGAACACGTAGCCGATCCACGTGCCCGGTCCGTTGGCCGCCTCGATGCGCCAGAGCAGATAGATGAAGATCAAAAAGCCGAGCGTGTAGAGCGAATACGAGCGGATCAGCCGATGCGCGAGCTTCATCGGTCGGCTGCGCGCTCGGCGAAGTCGTCGGCCGCGCTGGCTGCGAGCGCACGCAGAAGCGCCGCGTCGGCGCGCTGCATCAGCACGATGTACACGACGATCAACAGCAAGTACACGAGAATCGCGCCTTGCGCACCCATGTAGAACGGCAGGCTGAAGCCCGCAAAACGCGCGTGCTCGAGGTTTCGCGCGATGAGCGGCACGATGAACGACACGAAGAAGCCGATCAGCATCAACGCGACGATCAACATGACGTTGAAGCGCCAGTAGCGCGCGTGCGCGCGCGCCATCGCCGCCGTCACGGGCGGAGGCTCGGGCACGGGGTTGATCGTGAATCGCGATGTGTGGTGTGGCGCGGCCATGCGCCTATTTATCAAAAAGGTGTTGCATCGACAATCGGGGTTGTCCGCGCAACGATTTCGCGCGATGGTTCAAGACGACATCTCAAGCGTACGAAAAAACGGCGCACCCTTATCGGATGCGCCGTTTGCTGCTTCAAGTCTTTACGTCGTCGCGCTTGCGCGCGATCAGCGCGATTCGCCCAGCTGGTCGAGAATCGCCGGATTCTCCAGCGTCGACACATCCTGCGTGATCTCCTCGCCCTTCGCGAGCGAGCGCAACAGGCGGCGCATGATCTTGCCCGAACGCGTCTTCGGCAAGTTGTCGCCGAAACGGATGTCCTTCGGCTTCGCGATCGGACCGATTTCCTTGCCGACCCAGTTGCGCAGTTCCGCCGCGATCTTCGCGGCCTCTTCGCCTTCAGGACGCGAGCGCTTCAGCACGACGAACGCACACACCGCTTCGCCCGTCGTCTCGTCCGGCCGGCCGACCACGGCCGCTTCCGCGACCAGCGGATTCGAGACCAGCGCCGACTCGATCTCCATCGTGCCGAGACGGTGGCCCGACACGTTCAGCACGTCGTCGATACGGCCCATGATCGTGAAGTAGCCGGTGTCCTTGTCGCGCACCGAGCCGTCGCCCGCGAGGTATAGCTTGCCGCCGAGTTCCTCGGGGAAGTAGCTCTTCTTGAAGCGCTCCGGGTCGCCCCAGATCGCGCGGATCATCGCCGGCCACGGACGCTTGACGACGAGAATGCCGCCCTGCCCGTTCGGCACGTCCTGACCCGTTTCATCGACGATCGCGGCCATGATGCCCGGCAGCGGCAACGTACACGAACCCGGCACGAGCGGCGTCGCGCCCGGCAGCGGCGTGATCATGTGGCCGCCCGTTTCCGTCTGCCACCAGGTATCGACGATCGGGCAACGCGAGCCGCCCACGTTCTCGTAGTACCACACCCACGCTTCCGGATTGATCGGCTCGCCGACCGTGCCGATGATGCGCAGCGTCGACAGGTCGTAGCTCTTCGGATGCACTTTCGCGTCGGCTTCGGCTGCCTTGATCAGCGAACGAATTGCAGTCGGCGCGGTGTAGAACACGGTGACCTTGTGCTTCTGGATCATGTCCCAGAAGCGGCCCGCGTTCGGATACGTCGGCACGCCTTCGAACACGACCTGCGTGCCGCCGAGCGCAAGCGGTCCATACGTGATGTAGCTGTGACCCGTGACCCAGCCGATATCGGCCGTACACCAGAAGACATCCGTGGGCTTCCAGTCAAAGGTCCACTTCATCGTCTGCGCGGCCCACAGCAGATAGCCGCCCGTGCTGTGCTGCACGCCCTTCGGCTTGCCCGTCGAACCGGACGTGTAGAGGATGAAGAGGGGATGCTCCGCACTGACCCATTCCGGCGCGCATTGATCCGATTCGCTCGCGGTGATCTCGTGCATCCACAGATCGCGCTTGTCGTCCCAGCCGATCTTGCCGCCCGTGCGCTTATAGACGACCACGCTCTTGACGGCCTCGCAGCCGCCCATCGCGAGTGCTTCGTCGGCGATGTTCTTTAGCGGCAGCGCCTTGCCGCCGCGCATCTGCTCGTCGGACGTAATCAGCGCGACCGCGCCGACATCGACCAGACGTTCGTTCAGCGACTTCGACGAGAACCCACCGAACACGACCGAGTGCGTTGCGCCAATCCGCGCGCACGCCTGCATCGCGACAATGCCTTCAATCGACATCGGCATATAAATGACGACGCGATCGCCCTTCTTGATGCCGCGCTTCTTCAGCGCGTTTGCGAAGCGCGACACGCGTTGCAGCATGTCGTTGTACGTGACGTTGGTGACAGTGCCGTCGTCGGCTTCGAAGATGATCGCGACACGCTCGCCGTTGCCCGCTTCGACGTGACGGTCGATGCTGTTGTACGACGCGTTCAGTTCGCCGTCTTCATACCACTTGTAAAAAGGCGCGTTCGATTCGTCGAGCACCTTCGTGAAGGGCTTTTTCCAGCTGAGCGTCTCGCGCGCCAGCCTGCCCCAGAAGCCTTCGTAATCACGCTCGGCCTCGGCGACGAGTGCCTTGTACGCGTCCATGCCGGACACAGTAGCCTGCGCCGTCACTTCGGCGGAAGGCGGAAACACGCGGCGTTCTTGAAGAACCGATTCAATCGCAGACATCGACTACCCCTTGGTGAAGATGAAACGTCAATCCTTGCGGGTGCGCGCGCGATGCGTGCCAGCCGTGGCCGGCGCAGCGCGTCGCTCCATATCGTCATACCCGTCATCGTGGCGCCGCGCATCATGGTCGCGGCGTGTCTCCCACCCTCGTGCGCATCGGCAGCGATGAGCACACAGCGATTCGGCGAATGACAACTGCGGCGTCGCACGTCGGGCGCGCCGCATGTTTTCATCAGCTTCGATCACTTCCCACGATAAGCGTTGCAACTTACCGCGTTCTTACGTGCGGGTCGAGCGTGTGTCAGGCTAAACACCAGGTGCGGCGACTCGGAGTGCGGCGCTGCAAGCGGAGTGCAAGGCTCGCTATGCGGCGATGTTAGCGCCCTTTTACAATGCTAACTGATCTAGTCGTCCGGATTCCAGCTTGAACCGCTACTCACTGTTCCTCATCGCCGCGATGCTACTCGTCGGCAGCAACGTCGGCATCGGCAAGTCGATTGTCGCGTTCGTTCCCGTTCCCCTCTTTGCCCTGCTGCGCTTTGTGATCGCCATGGCCGTGCTATGGCCGCTCCTGCGCGTGAACAAGCTGCGCCGCGTGAAAGCGGGAGAATGGCTCAATCTCTTCCTGCAGGCGCTGTTCGGCACATTCGGGTTTACGCTGCTGATGCTCAACGGCGTGCATCGGACCAGCGCCGTCGCGGCGGGCGTCATCACGAGCACGATTCCCGCCGTGGTCGCGCTGTTCTCGTGGATCTTCCTCAAGGAAAAGCCGGATCGCCGCGCGCTGGCGTCGATTGCGCTGGCGATCGCCGGCGTGGTCGTCATCAATCTCGCGCACGCGGGCGCCGCCCCGGGCGCATCGAGTGAAAGTTCGTTCGCCGGCAACCTGATGGTGCTCGGCGCGGTTTGCTGCGAATCGCTCTATGTGATCCTGTCGCGCCGGCTCACGCAGACGCTCGCGCCCATCGACATCTGCGCGTACACGCACCTATTCGGTCTGTTGCTGATGCTGCCGCTCGGCGTGTCGTCGCTGTTCGCCTTCCATTACACGAGCGTACACGTCGGCATCTGGGCGCTGGTGCTCTGGTACGGCCTGTCGGCGAGCATCTTCTCGTTCTGGCTGTGGATGAAGGGCATCCGCCATGTGCCGGGCAGTCTCGCCGGCGTGTTCAGCGCGGTGCTGCCCGTCGCCGCCGCGATCTACGGGATCGTGTTCCTCGACGAGCGGCCGACGCTCGCGCATGGCATCGCGCTCGCCTGCGTGGTCGCGGGCATCGCTCTGGCGAGCCTGAAGGCACGGCGCGTGCCGCCCGTCGCTTCGTGACATGAAATCAAAAGGAAGCGAGACATGGCGCGCCGCGGCGCCGTGCTGACTTGCGCCTGCATAAGTGCCCGGGTGCCCGCTTCGACATGGCTGTCACGGATCACGCTGTACAATATCGCGCCCAGCGCGCCTTGCCGGCCGGTTTCGCCGCCGTGCCGCCGACTGCCGGTCGTTCGCTTTTCACGTGATCCGCCGCCGTCGATGCGAGCGCGTCCGTGCCCGCCGTATCCGTCACCAAGAAGCGCCAACACTACGTCGACCATACATGACCGCTCCGCGCCCCACTCTGTCCGGCCAGCCGCGCCGCATGCGCCTTCTGCCCTCCGTGATCTTCATGAGCCGCTGGCTGCAGGTGCCGCTGTATCTCGGCCTGATCGTCGCGCAAGGCGTCTACGTCGTATTGTTCGCGAAGGAAGTGTGGCACCTCGTCACGCACGCGATGACGCTCGACGAAACCAACATCATGCTGGTCGTGCTCGGCCTGATCGACGTGGTGATGATCTCGAACCTGCTGATCATGGTGATCGTCGGCGGGTATGAAACCTTTGTCTCGCGCCTCGGCCTGGAAGGTCATCCCGACGAGCCCGAATGGCTCGACCACGTGAACGCAGGCGTGCTGAAGGTGAAGCTGTCGATGGCGCTGATCGGCATCTCGTCGATCCATCTGCTGAAGACCTTCATCGACCCGGACAAGCACACGCAGCAGGCCGTGATGTGGCAGGTCATCATCCACGTCACGTTCCTCGTGTCGGCGCTGGTGATGGCGTTCGTCGACCGGTTGACCACGCACACGCACCCGGAGCATTTTCATGAGCCCGCGGCGCGCGGCGCCGCTGCGCACGGCAACAACACAACGATTTCCCACTCCCATGAACGCGTCTGACCGGCCGCGTCGTCAAGCGGCCGCGATAACGAACGCGACACTGCCCCACTGAGCCTAGCCATGACCGTCATCAAACAGGAAGACCTGATCCAGAGTATTGCGGACTCGCTGCAGTACATCAGCTACTACCATCCGCTCGACTACATCGAAGCGCTTGGCCGCGCGTACGAGCTCGAAGAGAGTCCGGCTGCGAAGGACGCGATTGCGCAGATCCTGACGAACAGCCGCATGTGCGCCGAAGGCAAGCGCCCGATCTGCCAGGACACGGGCATCGTCACGGTGTTCGTGAAGGTCGGGATGGACGTGCGCTGGGACGGCGCGACGATGTCCGTCACCGACATGATCAACGAGGGCGTGCGCCGCGGTTACCTGAACCCGGACAACGTGCTGCGCGCATCGATCGTGAGCCCGCCCGAAGGCGCGCGCAAGAACACGAAGGACAACACGCCCGCCGTGATCCACTACGAGATCGTGCCGGGCGACAAGGTCGACGTGCAGGTGGCGGCCAAGGGCGGCGGCTCGGAGAACAAGTCGAAGTTCGCGATGCTGAACCCGTCGGATTCGATCGTCGACTGGATCCTGAAGACCGTGCCGACCATGGGCGCTGGCTGGTGCCCGCCCGGCATGCTCGGCATCGGTATCGGCGGCACGGCTGAGAAGGCGATGCTGATGGCGAAGGAATCGCTGATGGACCCGATCGACATTCAGGACGTCATCGCGCGCGGCCCGCAGGACTGGATCGAAGAACTGCGCGTCGAACTGCACGAGAAGGTCAACGCGCTCGGCATCGGCGCGCAGGGCCTGGGCGGCCTCGCGACGGTGCTCGACGTGAAGATCATGGCCGCACCGACGCACGCGGCATCGAAGCCGATCGCGATCATTCCGAACTGCGCGGCCACGCGTCACGCGCACTTCACGCTGGACGGCACGGGCGTCGCGAAGCTCGAAGCGCCGTCGCTCGACGCATGGCCGAAGGTGCAGTGGGAACCGGACACCGAGAAGAGCCAGCGCGTCGACCTGAACACGCTGACGCCGGAACAGGTCGCATCGTGGAAGCCGGGCCAGACGCTGCTGCTGTCGGGCAAGATGTTGACGGGCCGTGACGCCGCGCACAAGCGCATCGCCGACATGCTCGCGAAGGGCGAAAAGCTGCCCGTCGATTTCACCAACCGCGTGATCTATTACGTCGGCCCCGTCGACCCTGTCCGCGACGAAGCGGTCGGCCCGGCAGGCCCGACCACCGCGACGCGCATGGACAAGTTCACGGAGACGATGCTCGCGCAAACCGGCCTGATCTCGATGATCGGCAAGGCCGAGCGCGGCCCCGTCGCGATCGAAGCGATCAAGAAGCACAAGGCGGCGTATCTGATGGCTGTGGGTGGCGCGGCGTATCTCGTGTCGAAGGCGATCCGTAGCGCGAAGGTGCTCGCGTTCGAAGATCTCGGCATGGAAGCCATCTATGAATTCGACGTGCAGGACATGCCCGTGACGGTCGCCGTCGATTCGAACGGCACGTCGGTTCATCAAACGGGACCGAAGGAATGGCAAGCGAAGATCGGTAAGATTCCCGTCGCCACTGCTTAACGATTTTCTTTGTTTTACCGAAGCCGGGACGTTATAGTCCCGGCTTTTTTATTATTCACGCGAAATACAAATTAAATTGCGTGAATGATTCTCAACAACCATATTCGTCCTTGGCTTTTAGTTTTCAGACGTTTATTGTTGTTGGAAAACCCAGCTCTTGAAGAGGAAACGTCATGCAAGGCGATAAAAAAGTCATCGAATATCTGAACGCCCAGTTGAAGAACGAACTGACCGCAATCAACCAGTATTTCCTGCACGCGCGGATGTACAAGCACTGGGGTCTCGAGAAGCTGGGCAAGCATGAGTACGACGAATCGATCGGTGAAATGAAGCACGCCGACTTGCTGATCGAACGCATTTTCATGCTCGATGGCCTGCCGAATCTCCAGGATCTGCACAAGCTGCTGATCGGCGAAGAAACCAAAGAAATTCTCGAATGCGATTTGAAGCTCGAAACCATCTCGCAGGGTACGTGCAAGGAAGCCATCGCTTATTGCGAGTCGGTGCGTGATTTCATCTCGCGCGAAATCTTCACGACGATTCTCGACGACACCGAAGAACATATCGACTGGCTCGAAACGCAGATCGACCTGATCGACAAGGTCGGCATCCAGAACTACCAGCAGTCGGCAATGGGCTCGCAGGAAGAATAAGACGACACCCAACTGGGAGCGTCCCCACTCCTGATACACTTCTGCGGTCCGATCCGCGCAACGTTCGTTCACACGCGCTGCGCGGATTCTCTTATATGGCTTCCGTCGAAACCATGACCGCTTCGTCCCCCGCCTCCGCTACTTCCGCTTCGATTCCGCCCCTCACCTCGCTCGATCCGCGCGCGCCCGTCGGCATTTTCGACTCGGGTCTCGGTGGATTGTCGGTGCTGCGCGCGGTCCGCTCGCAATTGCCGGACGAAGCGCTGATCTACGTCGCGGATTCGCTCTATGCGCCCTACGGTGAGCGCGACGACGATTTCATCGCCGACCGCACGCTTGCGATCGGCGAATGGCTCGTCGCGCAGGGCGCGAAGGCGCTGGTGGTCGCGTGCAACACGGCGACCGCGCAGTCGATCGCGCTGGTGCGCGAAAAATTGCCTATCCAGTTGATCGGCGTCGAACCGGGCGTGAAGCCCGCGGCGTTGCAGTCGAAATCGCGCGTGGCGGGCGTGCTGGCGACCCGCGTGACGCTGCGCAGCGCCCGCTTCCAAGGGTTGCTCGAACGCTACGCCAGTGACTGCCGTTTTCTGTGCCAGCCGGGCCACGGCCTCGTGGAGGCGGTCGAGCGCTGTGACATCGGCTCGCCCGAATTGCGCGCGCTGATCGAAAGCTACCTTCAGCCGATGCTCGACGCCGGCGCCGATACGCTGGTGCTCGGCTGCACGCACTACCCGTTTCTCGATGCGGCGATCCGCGATATCGCCGGTGACCGGCTGACGCTGATCGACACGAGCGTCGCGATCGCCCGGCAACTGGAGCGCGTGCTCGACCAGCAAGGGCTGCGTTCGCCTGCGCGCGACGCCGTGCCGCAGCCGCGGTTCTGCTCGACCAGCGACGGCGCGCACCTCAAACAGCTCGCGGCGACGCTGCTCGACATCGATGCGCCCGTCGAGCGCGTGCATATTCCGTCGCGCCGTACGATCACGCCGGATTCGCACGCCGCCTGAGGCTGGCGGACGATGCCGTCCCGCCGACGGTTTCCATGCGTCGCCACCGCATCAAATACGCCGCCGAGCGACGGAAACCCGCCCCCACAACGCCCCACCGCCACTTGAACGATCGCGCGGCGCCGGACGAAACCCTTCTAACAGGCTGGTTTTGTTACAAAATTTTGCCTGGGAGGCTTGCCAAACCGACCAAACAAAATGATAATAATTCGCATTAACGTTAGCTATCGCGAGCTGTCATGATTGTCTGCGTGTGCAAGTCAGTGTCCGACCGGAAAATCCGTGCAACGATCGCCGAAGGCGTCGATTCATTCGACGAGCTTCAGTTCGAGCTAGGCGTCGCCATGTGCTGCGGCAAGTGCGAGGAGTCCGTTCGGGACGTGATGGCGCAAAGCGGCGTCTGCGCGAGCCGCTGTGGCGTCGAGCATCACACACAAACGGCGCCGCTGACGTTCTACGAACGCAAGGCCGCCTGAAGTCCATTCCCGGCCTTTGACGCATTTCAAGAAAGTGCTTCGAAAAGCGTGCCATTATCGGGCGCTGTAATTCATTCGTTTCCGCCGTCAGCAAGCCAGTCCGACACCAGCCAGCGACGCCATTCTTCGAGGAGTTCGAGATGGAATTGCTGATCGGTTTTCTGACCACCGTTTGTATTTCGTTGCTGATATTCCGAACATGACGCTGTTTTGCATGACGTGCTGCATTGCCGGCGCGCCGCCACGCTAACCATGCAGGCCACGCCTTCTCTCCCAACCGGCTTCGCGCCGGACGCTTCCGCCCGCATCAACCCGCGTATCGCCACGGTGACGGGGATCGTCATCGGACTTCACGTCATCGCGCTCGCTATTGCGTTCACGGTGCGTACGGTCACACCGTTGCCGGTCGAAACGCCGCGTACGATCACAGCGGAGCTGCTGCCGCCGCCGGCCCCTGCCGCTGCGCCTGTCGCGATCGAATCGGCCCCGCCGCCGCCGAAGCCCGTGCCCATCCAGAAGGTCAAGCCGAAGGTGCAGCCGCGCCCGACTCCGAAGCCCACGCCGACTCCGATGCCCGTCGCGCAAGCGCCGTCGCAGCACGAAATCAGCGCGCCCGAGCCGGCTCCGCCCGCGCCGCCGGCACCTGCTGCACCCGCGCCGGCCGCTCCCGCGGCGAAAACGGTGATGTCGATCACCGCGCCCAAGGACGCGTCGCATCTGAACTGCAGCATCGTCGAGCCGACTTATCCGGCGATGTCGCGCCGCCGCGGCGAAACGGGCCGCGCGGTCGTGCAGTTCATTCTGTCGGCGTCGGGCCGGATCGAAAACATCGAACTGAAGAAGAGCAGCGGCTCCGATCGCCTGGATCAGGCCGCGCTCGACGCGATTCGCTCCAGCTCGTGCAAACCGTATCTGGTGGACGGCGAGCCGACTCGCGTGCCCGCCGTCCAGCCGTTCGACTTCAGCCTGAACAATTGACCTTGATCAGCTGACCAGAATTTCAAAGAAAAAGGAATTGCCATGCAGAACTACGGTATTGCCCACGTCTGGGCACAAGGGGATTTCGTCACACGCGGCATCGCGGTGGCGTTGCTGATCATGTCGGTGCTGTCGTGGAGCGTGATCGTCGTCAAGAGCTGGAACGTGATGCGCCTGAACCGCCTGACGAAGAACGCCGAAAAGGCATTCTGGCATTCGGACGATTTCGCCGACGGCATGAAGAAGCTCGGCCGCGACACGTCGTCGCCGGCTGAGAACCCGTTCCTCGCGCTCGCGCTGTCGGGCCAGGAAGCCGCTGATCACCATCATCAGACGCAGCCGCATCTGCACGACCGTATGGACGTGTCGGACTGGGTCACGCGCTGCCTGAAAGACACGATGGACGAAAGCGTCGCGCGTATGCAGAGCGGCCTTGCGGTGCTGGCGTCGATCGGCAGCACGGCGCCGTTCGTCGGCCTGTTCGGCACGGTGTGGGGTATTTATCACGCGCTGCTGTCGATCGGCGCAGCGGGTCAATCATCGATCGATCAGGTCGCCGGCCCGGTCGGCGAAGCGCTCATCATGACGGCCTTCGGTCTGTTCGTCGCAATTCCCGCCGTGCTCGGCTACAACGCGCTGACGCGTGCCAACAAGGGCATCGTCAGCAAGCTGAGCCGCTTTGCACACGGCCTCCATGCGTTCTTCGTGACGGGCGCCCGCCTGTCGTCGTCGAAACGCGGGGACGGTCTTCGGCTCGCGACCCGCGCCAACTAAATAGCGAGACATAGCGATGGCAATGAGCCCTTTCGCCGGCGACGATGACGACGGCCTCATGAATGAAATCAACATGACGCCGCTCGTCGACGTCATGCTGGTTCTCCTGATCGTGTTCATGGTGACGATCCCCGTGATCCGCCATGCGGTGAAGATCGATCTGCCGCACGCGAGTAGCCAGAAGGAAGACACGAAACCCGCGCAGGTGACGATTGCGATCGACGCCGACGGCAACCTGATGTGGGACGAACAGAAGATCTCCGACGACATGCTACAGGCGAAGATCGCCGCTGCTGCGCAGCAGGAGCCGCAACCGGAACTGCATCTGAGCGCGGACCGCAAGGTCGCGTATGAAAAAGTCGCGCAGGTGATGTCGGCGGCCCAGGCGGGCGGCCTGACGAAGATCGGTTTCGTCACGGAACCGAAGGCCAAGTAAACGCGCCGCCCTCTTCCGTTCGAACCAAAGCCCTGTTTTTCGAGGGCTAAAAGTAAAAGGCCTTCATCGTCGGATGAAGGCCTTTTTTCATGCGCACTCGGCGCCTTCGGGCGGTGGGATCATTTACCATTGCTTGTGCTTTGGACCTGATCACCACATGCGAAAGCCGTGGTCGACACGGACAACGCTGTCAGCCCTATCAGGCTCGCTATCAAAGCGGCCGTGATTTTTCGCATAGGACACTCCTTAGCGAAGGGATTTCAATATAAGCCCGTGGGCTTTTCCATTCAAGCCCGCGGCCATTGAAAGTATCCATCGCCGGCCGCGCTTGCATGGCGAAAAGGTATTTCACTTCCTGCGTGTGCGTGAAAGTACGCGCCTGGCGGGTCATGCAACAGCCGCTTTCAGCCGCAGATTTTTCGCGTCGCGCTCCGGGCATTCCTGCTGAATATGCTTGCCGACGTCGGGATCGAGCATCTCGACGAGATAGTCGACGAAGGTCCGCACGGCGGGCACCATGCCCTGTCGCGACAGAAAGACGGCGTACAGCTGCGGTGACGGCAGCGTCCATCCCGCCATCACGGGCGACAGGCGGCCACTGCGCAGCGCAGCGCCGTACATCATTTCCGGCAGCGCCGCGATGCCGACGCCCGCGAGCGCCGCTTCCAGGATCATCATCAGGTCGGCGGTGACGAGGCGCGGCTCATGGTCGTGCGCGTGGCGCGTGCCGTCGGGTGCGATCAGGTTGTAGACGTGGCGGCCGTCGCCTGTGGGCGTATCGAGCGTTTCGAAGCGCTTCAGGTCCGCGGGCTCGAGGGGCGGCGCGTTCTGGCTCAGGAGGCTCGGCGCGCCGACCAGCATCTGCTGCGTGCGCCACAACGGCCGCACGACGATATTCGCGTTTTCGGGCGGCTCCGAGCGCACGCGCAGCGCGACGTCGATCGAATCCTCGAACAGATCGACCACGCGATTCGTCACGCGCATCACGACCCGCACTTCCGGAAAACGGTGCATGAACTCCGGCATGATCTGCGACATGATGGTCTGCGAGATCGTCACGGGGACGCTCACGCGCACCGTGCCGCGCGGCGACGAGCGCAACTGCTGCACGACGTTGACGGCCGCCTGCGCCTCGGAGAGCATCGCCTGACAGTGCTGGTAGAACAGTTGCCCTGCTTCCGTCAGCGCGAGCTTGCGCGTCGAGCGCTGCAAGAGACGCACGCCCAGCGACGCCTCCAGCTCCGTCAGCCGGCGCGACAGGCGCGACTTCGAAATGCCGAGCACGCGCTCAGCGGCGGAGAACCCACCGTGCTCGACGACCTGCGAAAAGTACATCAGGTCATTCAGGTTATGCGAATCGATCTTCATGTCATCGTTTCACTAGCAGAACAATCCATTGCGATAGACGGCCTATCACGGCCCAAAACGGTCCATATAATAGCCCTATGTTTCAGAAATAACGCTATTCCCCAATTTTCGAGGTGATTTTGATGAGCGCGACCCGCACGATCGAACGCACGTATCCTTCCGTACGCACGGTTGAAGGCGGCGGTTTCGTCGTCCACCGCCCGTTTCCGACCCGCATGCTGATGGATTTCGACCCGTTTCTGCTGCTCGACGAAATGGGTCCCATCGACTACGCGCCCGGCGAGGCCAAAGGCGCGCCAGATCATCCGCATCGCGGCTTCGAGACGGTCACGTACGTGCTCGAAGGGCAGTTTGGTCACAAGGATTCGGCGGGCCACTCGGGCACGCTGCGCGCGGGCGATGTGCAATGGATGACGGCGGGCGCGGGTGTCGTGCATAGCGAAATGCCCGATCCTTCTTTCATCGCGACAGGCGGCCGCGTGCATGGCCTGCAGCTGTGGGTGAACTTGCCCAAG
Source organism: Paraburkholderia terrae (assembly GCF_002902925.1). GTDB lineage: Bacteria > Pseudomonadota > Gammaproteobacteria > Burkholderiales > Burkholderiaceae > Paraburkholderia > Paraburkholderia terrae. The sequence goes on from NZ_CP026111.1 coordinate 2,336,485, forward strand.
CGCGACAAGATGATCGCGCCGCGTTATCAGGAAATGCCGTCGGCTGGGATTCCCGTCGCGACGTCCGCCGACGGCAAGGTGCGCGTGAAAGTGATTGCCGGCGAGGCGCTCGGCGTGAAGGCCGCGATCGAAACGCGCACGCCGATCCTCTATCAGCATTTCACGCTGCAGCCTGGCGCGCAGCTGGTGCATCCCGTGCCGCGCGACTATCGCGTGTTCGCTTACGGGCTGTCGGGAAAAGGCCTGTATAGCGACGAGCGGCTCGAAATCGACGCGCAGCAGATGATCGTGTTCGACAACGACGGCGACACCGTGACGATCGCCGCCGGCACTGAACCGCTCGACGTGCTGCTGTTCGGCGGCGTGCCGCTGAACGAGCCTGTCGTCCGTTACGGCCCGTTCGTGATGAATACGGAAGACGAAATCCGTCAGGCTGTCATCGACTATCAGGCCGGCCGCATGGGACAGATCACGCACTAGTCGTCCATACGGCTTTTCGCGGCAGGCACTCAACCGCGAATCGCAGAAAATTCGTTCACAATAGCGGTTCGAGCCGCGCGCCGCGTCATGCGTCGCGCGGCGCTATTGTTCCAATTGAACGTTCCAACTCAACGTCCCGCACAGGAGCGCGCATGGCAGACACGAAGGTCACGGCACACATCGGCTCGACGGATTTCCAGGTGCTGTTCGACGATGGCACACACACATGGCTCGCCGACGAGCCCGAGTCGCTGGGCGGCGGCGATCGTGGCCCGACGCCGAACTCCCTGCTGCTGTCGAGCCTCGGCGCATGCACGTCGATTACGCTGAAGATGTACGCGCAGCGTAAAGGCTGGCCGCTCGAAGAAGTGCGCGTGACACTGTCGATGCAAAAAGAAGGCGACGGCACGGCGATCGACCGCCAGATCGTCCTGACGGGCAATCTGTCGGACGAACAGCAGGAACGACTCCTGCAAATAGCCAATGCATGTCCCGTGCATAAGATCCTGAGCAATCCGATCTCGATCCGCACGGGCCTGGCCGTTGCGTGACATTGCGTGAATATTGAGCTTTAAGAGGAAGCTGTCGTCTTGAACTTCGAACATCTCATTCAGATCAACGATCCGCTCAACCCGCTCGTCGAATCGCTGACGCGCGAACAGCTGTGGGAAGGGCTCGTGCTGCGCGCGGAGCAGCCGCAGCTGTTCGTGATGGGCCTCGACAGCTGCGCGATCCTGTCGCGCACGGAAAGCACCATGGAGCGCGAGCTGCACTACGGTCATGCAACCGTGCGCGATCACGTCACGCTCACGCCGCAAAAAAGCGTGCGCTACGACATCAGCGCGACGGCCGATTACGTCGGCGGCTCGCTGACGATGACCATCGAGCAGCCCGACGAGTTGCAACTCTTCCTGCGCTTCGAGTACAGGACGAGCCTGCCGTCCGCCGACGAAAACGTCGACCCGGACGCGCATCAAACGGAAGAGATCGTGAAATCGGCCTATCGCGAGTCGGACATCGATACAGTCCGCCTGATCCGCCAGTACGTCAGCGCGCGCAATACGCCTGACCAGTTGCACTAAATCCCGCGCGCCGCCAAAGCCTTCAGGCGGCGCAAAATCCCCTCGCCTATCGAAACGTCAAACCGATTAATTTGGAAACCTTGTAAATGGGAATGGTTATCATTTAGAATCAATCTAACGAATCGACGAATACCAACGGCAAGCATGACGAACATGACACGCTCTTCCACGCTTAGCCTGCGCCGCCCCGCGGCAGCGGCACTGACGACCAGTCGTCCCGCCAAATCCGTGACGACGGCGCCTGCGGAACGCCATGCGGCCAACGGCAATGACGCAGCGCCGGCTGCGGCAGAAACATCCGAGCGCGTGCTGCGCAGCGATGCGCTGCTTCAGGGCCGCAGCCATGTGAGCATCATGCACAACGGTGAGACGTATCAGTTGCGCGCAACGCGACTGGGCAAACTGATTCTGACGAAGTAACGAATGCCGCAGTAAAGATTGTTTTAGTACAGGGTATTGTGGGGACCACCTCCCAGAGAGGTGTTGGGCACTAGCCAGCCACGACGGCTTGCACGCGAGATCTAGACCCCTTCGTGCAGACACCAAGCCAGCCGTCGAAGCAAGCCAGGCCGCTTTTTTTGGTTCTCACCGCGACGTGTGCGCTTATGAATCGCGCAACGTTTATGAACGACAGAAGCGAAGCCGTGCAGATGACAACATCTGCACGGCTTTTGTCTTTTGCGGTCCGCGCGGAACCGTCAGTGCAATTCGAGCGTGGCAATGCCCGCGCGTGCAATCGCCGTATCCTGCTCCGATTTCACGCCCGACACGCCGATCGCGCCCACCGTCTCGCCTTCCACGACGATAGGCACGCCGCCTTCCACGAACGCGGCGAGCGGCGCACTCAGAAACGCGATGCGCCCCTGCTTGATGATGTCTTCGTAGACCTTGGTTTCGCGGCGCCCGAGCGCAGCCGTGCGCCCTTTCGCGGTCGCCATGTCGACCGTGCCGGGCGCCGCGCCATCCATTCGGTGGAGGTGAAGGAGATGACCGCCGTCGTCGAGAATCGCGATCGTCACGGTCCAGTGATTCGCCGCCGCATGCGCTTGCGCTGCGGCGGCCATCTTGCTGACGTCTTCGTCGGTCAATACGGGTTTGGTTCTCACAGGCGCCTCGCTCGGGTACGCGGCGCGCCGCCGATCAATGTGCCGGCCAGTACCAGAACATCAGCCACCACGCGCTATCGACGACGGCCAGTGCTGCCATGAACCATACCACCGACAGCGCGCGCTGGAAAACCCGCGCCGTGTAGCGGCGCGTCACGAGCCACGCGAGCCACGCGCTCCACGCATTCGCGATCACGAGAATCGCGATGCGCACGTCCGACGCCCAGTCGAGCGGCACGTGCTCGGCCTTCAGCAGCGACAACGTCGTCGCCGACAGGCCGAGGAACACGCCCGTGCCCGCAATCGGAATCAGCGCTTGCGCAAGATGATGCAGGCGCGTCATGTCGAAGCGTCCCAGCGTGCGCGTCGCGCCCGCCAGCAACGCGAGCAGCACCGTGCCGTAGACCACGCCCGTCGCGAGGATGTAGGCGATGATCATCGTGCCGTCGAGCCACGAGAACACGTCGTTCTGTTCCGGATAATGCGTGAACAGGAACCACGGCGCGTTCGTGTCGAGCGGCCACATGATGTCGTTATCGACGAGCCATGTCGCGAGCGACTGCTTGATGTCGATGAACCACGGCGAGCCCGTCCAGTGAAAGGCGCCGATTGCGATGCCGAGCAGGCCGTAGAGGATCAGCGCGGTGTCCCAGGCGCTCGCCTGCTTGTCGCCGAGGTTCACCACTTCCGTCGACGGCTTGCGCCACGTCAACTTGATCGCGTCACGATGCCCGCTGCAGCGGCCGCACATATGGCAGGCAGAGGCGCCCTCCATCTTGCGCAACGGCACGAGCGGCGCGCAATTGATTGGGATCACGCGGTGACCGTGTTCGCCTTCCTTGTACGACCGGCGCCACGCGTCTTCGTCGACTTTGTAGTGGAACGGCGCGAGGCGCGCCAAAAGCGAAAAAACCCCGTTGACGGGGCACAGGTATTTACACCAGACGCGCTTCTCTCGACCGTATAGCAACCCGATGATCATCGCGGCAAAGGTCGATCCGCCTAACACCAGCAAGACCGCTTTTGGATACTGATAGACGCTGACCATCTGGCCGTAGATCGTCGTCAAACCGAAGGCGACGAAAGGCCAACCGCCCCAGCGCATCCAGCGCGGGATCGCCCAGCCTCGTCCGTATTTGCTCGCGAACTCCGCGAGCGCGCCTTCGGGACACAGCACGCCGCACCAGACGCGTCCGAGCATCACCATCGACAGCAGCACGAACGGCCACCAGATGCCCCAGAAAACGAACTGCGCCGCGAGCGTCAGGTTGTTCCATAGATGCGCGGTGTCGCCCGGCAGTTCGGTGAACGCGGGCACGAGAATCAGGAAAGCGTAGACGGCAACGACGACCCACTGAATACCGCGGATGGCAGCGCCGTGGCGCTGCATCCAGTTGCCGGCTTCTGCAAGCCGGCTGCGGCGATTTGCGACTGCCGTCGTCATGCCGCGCGCCCTGCCGTCTGTTGCGCGGGAACGCGCTTCGAACGGCGGATCAGATACCACACGACGACCCAGTACAGCGCGTACGTGATCAGGTTCATCAACGCGGGATGCGCGCGATAACCCGTCAGCGTCGCGACCAGCGAGCCGAACGTGCTGGAGTCGTCGAGAATCATCGACGTGTTCCATATGCGGTCAGCGATGGTCGGCAGGATTTCCTTGTCGATCAGCTTGTCGACGCCCGTCTGGAACAGACCAGCGCCGAGGAACAGCAGCATGATTTCCGTGACGCGGAAGAACAGCCGCCACGAGAAGATCTTGCCGCCCAGTTGCAGCAGGTAGAACGTGACGAATGCGAGACCGAGGCCCAGCAGCACAGCAAGAATCTGGTCCATGCCGACGTGGCCCGACTGGCCGAAGCCGAGGCCGTACAGAAAGATCACCGTCTCGCTGCCCTCGCGTGCGATCGCCAGCGCCACGAGCACGGCAACGCCCCACCAGTTCGCGCTCTGCGTGCTCTTCTTTAGCGACTGTTCCATGTCGCGTTTGAGCGTGCGCCCGTGCGACTTCATCCAGATCACCATCTGCACGATCAGCACGCAGGCGACCAGCACCATCGCGGTCTGGAAATAATCCTGCGCATCGCCCGACAGCACCTCGGTGAAGCCGACCAGCGCGGCGCCCAGGCCGATCGCGGCCAGAATGCCTGCTGCCACGCCCGCCCACAGATACGGCAGACCGTGACGCGCCTGTTCGTCGCCATTCTTCAGCCACGCGTACAGAATGCCGACGACGAGCAGCGCCTCGACGCTTTCTCGCCAAACGATGAACACTACCTGACCCATCGAAACCTCCAACCACTTCAGTGGACGCCGCGCGTCCGTGTTACGGCTCGTGCTGCCGCGACGTCATTTGGCGACGATCACGCCCTGCGCCTGCTGATGGAAATCATCAAAGAACTTGTAGGTGCCGGGATCGAGCGGAGCGATCACGACCACCGATTCGGCGCCCGGCGCCAGAACCTTTTCCTTGCGCAGTTCGACGCTTTCGAATTCCGCCGCGCCCTTACCCGTGTTCTTCACTTCGATCCGGATGCGCTTGCCCGCAGGCACTTCGATACGCGCCGGCGTCAGCTTGCCGTCCGTCATTTCGAGCTTGAACGTCACGGCTTCCTCGGCGGCGTGCGCCACGCCGAAGAACGATGCCGCCATCGCGAGAACGGCAAGCTTCTGATTGACTCTCATGCACCCTTCCTAAAAATGCGGCGCGCTCTCACGCGCCGCTCATTGCCGCTCGTCGCGGCATCAGGGATCGCGATGCGATCGATACCGATCAGTAACCGCCCTTCTTGCCGATGCCCGCAAACGTGAAGTCGTATTCGAGCGTGAACGGCTTGAACCACGGGCCCACGCCCGTTTCCTTGTCGACGTGACGGCCGAACGCCATGTGGCCTTCCTGCATCGGCGGTTCCACGATCAGCTTCAGGTGATACTTGCCCGGACCAGCGAGCTTGACGTTGTCGCCGTAGTGCGGACCGTCGTCGGCAACCATCGCCATCAGGTCGCCCTTCTGGTCGTAGCTCGAACCCGGCTTCGTCAGTTCGTAGTGAACTTGCAGATAAGGCATCCAGTCGCCTTCTGCGAAGCCAGTCGGATTCTTCTTGACTGCATGGATGTCGGCCTCCAGATGCACGTCGGAATCCGACGCCTTGCGCATCATGCCTTCCGGGTCCATCGTGATCGGTTGCAGATAGACGGCGCCAACTTCCATCCCGCCGCGGATCTGCTGCTTGCCGATCGGATATTCAGCGGCCGACGCCGACATCGCGGCAACGGCAGCGAGGGCAGCTACTCCGCCGCTCAAGATTGACGAAACGCGCATTGAAACTCCTTTGGTTTTTTTAGACTGAAGCAACGAAAAGCCGAACTCGGAAAGGCGCGTTGAAGAGGTCTCGCAAGCGCGTGGTCTTCACGTCTTTCGCGAATTGTCCGATGCGCCAACGCAAGTGCGAAAGCAGTAACGAACGGTAATGCGAACCATTCTCAATACTTGAACCAGTTTATCACTGTTCGGAGGGAGAAACAAATGCGAAAGCGTCGAAAGCCTTGCTGCGACAGGGTCTTACGCGAAGCTTAAGCGCAGTTTTCGTGGTGTTTGCGGCAAGGCGCTCCGATGGCATTGCGGCTGAACAGCGAGTGAGACATGGCGCGACGTGCGCGGCGGCAAAGCGCCGCGCCTCGTAGCCTTTCCGCAACGACGGAAACGTAGACGGAAGCTAGTCCGTGCCCGTCAGATGATCGCCGACATTCGCGCCGAACACCCGCTCGCGCAGCAACGCAAGTTGGTCGCGCATCTGAGCCGCTTTTTCGAATTCGAGATTTTTCGCGTGCTCCATCATCTGCTTCTCAAGCCGCTTGATCTCCTTGGAGATCTGCTTTTCGGACATGTCTTCGAACTTCGCACGAACCTGCTGCTCCTTCAGCTCGGCGCGCGCTTCGTCGACGTTGTAGACGCCGTCGATAATGTCCTTGATCCGCTTCACCACGCCGCGCGGCACGATGCCCCGCTCCGTGTTGAACGCGATCTGCTTCGCGCGCCGCCGCTCGGTTTCGTCGATCGCGCGCTTCATTGAATCCGTAGTCTTGTCCGCGTAGAGAATCGCCTTGCCGTTTACGTTACGCGCGGCCCGGCCGATGGTCTGGATCAGTGAGCGCTCGGCGCGCAGGAAACCTTCCTTATCGGCATCGAGAATCGCGACGAGCGACACTTCGGGAATGTCCAGCCCTTCGCGCAGCAAGTTGATCCCGACCAGCACGTCGAAGGTGCCCAGGCGCAGGTCACGAATGATTTCGACGCGCTCGACAGTGTCGATGTCGCTGTGCAGATAGCGCACCTTCACGCCGTGATCGGCGAGAAACTCCGTCAGTTGCTCGGCCATGCGCTTGGTCAGCACCGTAACGAGCACGCGGTCGCCGGCCTTCACGCGCTCGTTGATCTCGGCCAGCACGTCGTCGACCTGCGTGCGCGCCGGTCGCACCTCGATTTCCGGATCGACGAGGCCTGTTGGGCGCACGACCTGCTCGGCCACCTGCCCCGCCGTCTTCTTCTCGTAGTCGGCGGGCGTCGCCGACACGAACACGACCTGGCGCATCTTGCGCTCGAACTCGTTGAACTTGAGCGGCCGGTTGTCGAGCGCGGACGGCAGCCGGAATCCGTAGTCGACGAGATTTTCCTTGCGCGCGCGGTCGCCGTTGTACATGCCGTTCAACTGGCCGATCAGCACGTGCGATTCGTCGAGGAACATCATCGCGTCGGCGGGCAGATAGTCGACCAGCGTCGGCGGCGGCTCGCCGGGCGCGGCGCCCGAGAAATGCCGCGAGTAGTTCTCGATGCCCTTGCAGAAACCCAGTTCCTGCAACATTTCCAGATCGAAGCGCGTGCGCTGCTCAAGCCGTTGCGCTTCGACGAGCTTGCCATCGCCGTAGAAGAATTCGAGCCGGTCGCGTAGCTCGGACTTGATCGTCTCGACGGCGCGCATGACCGTCTCACGCGGCGTCACATAGTGCGACGACGGATAGACAGTGAAACGCGGAATCTTCTGACGCACGCGGCCCGTGAGCGGATCGAAGAGCTGCAACGTATCGATTTCGTCGTCGAACAACTCGACGCGCACCGCCATTTCCGCATGCTCGGCGGGGAAAATATCGATCGTGTCACCGCGCACGCGGAATGAACCGCGCGCGAAGTCGGCTTCATTGCGGTTGTACTGCATCGCGATCAGACGCGCGATGATGTCGCGCTGCCCCATCTTGTCGCCCGTACGCAGCGTCAGAATCATCTGGTGATATTCCGACGGGTTCCCGATACCGTAGATCGCCGATACGGTTGCGACGATCACGACGTCGCGCCGTTCCATCAGGCTCTTGGTCGCGGACAGACGCATCTGCTCGATGTGCTCGTTGATCGACGAGTCCTTTTCGATGAACAGATCGCGCTGCGGAACGTACGCTTCCGGCTGGTAATAGTCGTAGTACGAGACGAAGTATTCGACGGCGTTGCGCGGAAAAAACTCGCGAAACTCAGAGTACAGCTGCGCGGCGAGCGTCTTGTTCGGCGCGAAGACGATGGCCGGCCGGCCCAGCCGCGCGATCGTGTTCGCCATCGTGTAGGTCTTGCCGGAGCCCGTCACGCCGAGCAGCGTCTGGAACGACAGACCGTCCTCGACGCCTTCGACGAGCGTGTCGATGGCCGTCGGCTGGTCGCCTGCGGGCGGATACGGTTGATAGAGCCGGAACGGGGAGCCCTCGAACGTCACGAATTTGGATTCGTCGAGAGCGTCGTGGACTTCACTCAGATGATGTTCGGACATGGAAGCGGCACCTCGGCCGGGAGCAAACGACTATTCTAGCGTTTTGCGAACAGGCGGGCTGACGCCTCGCCGGACGCCCAGGACGCAGCCGGCGCACGTCCGCTGTTGCGCCCGGATTGATGCGAACGCGGCATGAAAACATCGCCAGATCGCTGTTTTCATTGCAAATTAATCCGCTCGCGGGCCGCGCCGATGTCAAAAACCCCGGCGAGATTCGTTACAATGGCACGTTGCGCGCCAGCGCGACCGTCGGTCGAAAGCGTCGCCGGAACCTGCACCAGGACTTTCCGCCGCAATTGCCGAACCCGGTCGCCATACGGTGCATACGGTTCCTAGCAGCATCCGAAGTCGTCCCTCTTTTCACTACTGCCGAATCATCATGTCTCTGTTCTCCGCTGTCGAACTCGCTCCCCGCGACCCGATCCTGGGCCTGAACGAAGCTTTCAACGCAGATACGCGTACCACCAAGGTCAATCTTGGCGTTGGCGTGTATACCAATGAAGAAGGCAAGATTCCTCTGCTGCGCGCTGTGCGTGAAGCAGAAAAGGCACGCATCGAAGCGGCACTGCCGCGTGGCTATCTGCCCATCGAAGGTATCGGCGTCTATGACGCAGCCGTGCAGAAACTGCTGCTCGGCAACGATTCGCCGCTGATCGCCGCTGGCCGTGTCGTCACGGCACAGGCGCTGGGCGGCACGGGCGCGCTGAAGATCGGCGCGGACTTCCTGAAGCGCGTCAATCCGGCATCGAAGGTCGCGATCAGCGATCCGAGCTGGGAAAACCACCGCGCGCTGTTCGAAAGCGCGGGCTTCGAAGTCGTCTCGTATCCGTACTACGACGCGAAGTCGCAAGGCGTGAACTTCGAAGGCATGCTGTCGGCGCTCAACAGCTACGAGCCGGGCACGGTCGTCGTGCTGCACGCGTGCTGCCACAACCCCACGGGCGTCGATCTGACGGTCGACCAGTGGAAGCAGGTGGTCGAAGTCGTGAAGACGCGCTCGCTCGTGCCGTTCCTCGACATCGCGTATCAAGGCTTCGGCGACGGCATCGACGCCGACGCAGCCGCGGTGCGCCTGTTCGCGCAATCGGAACTGAACGTGTTCGTGTCGTCGTCGTTCTCGAAGTCGTTCTCGCTGTATGGCGAGCGCGTCGGCGCGCTGTCGATCATCACGGGCAGCAAGGAAGAAGCGGCGCGCGTGCTGTCGCAACTCAAGCGCGTGATCCGCACGAACTACTCGAACCCGCCGACGCATGGCGGCGCCGTCGTCGCAGCCGTGCTCGGCTCGCCGGAACTGCGCGCGACGTGGGAAACGGAACTGGGCGAAATGCGCGACCGCATTCGCGCGATGCGCAATGGTCTCGTCGAGCGCCTGAAGGCCGCGGGCATCGACCGCGACTTCAGCTTCGTCAACGCGCAACGCGGCATGTTCTCGTACTCGGGTCTGACGGCTCCCCAAGTGGACCGCCTGCGCGAAGAGTTCGGCATCTATGCTGTCAGCACGGGCCGTATCTGCGTGGCCGCGCTGAACACGCGCAACCTGGACGTGGTGGCTAACGCGGTTGCCGCTGTCCTGAAGTAACCATTGCGAGCGAGACGGCGCGAAGCGTCGTCTCATACTGCTTGCAATTGAAAAGGCGCTCGTTTCGAGCGCCTTTTTTCATGCCGTAGACGTGAGGAACGCGCTCACCGCAAGTCGCGGTGAATGTCGTGCGTGACGAAGGCTGCATCGTTGTCGGGCATATCGAGCCAGCCCGGCTGCGCAAGCGAATTGCGGATGTCTTCGAGGCCGCTGTCCCAATGCTGGCGCATCGTCGACAAGCCGAACTGAAAGTCCTTGTAGTGCCCTTCGTATTCCTTGTTGCCGTAGATCAGATGAACGATGTTGTAGCGCTTCGAGCACGATAGCTCTTCGGCAAGCTTGCACCATGGATCATTGCGGTGCTCAGGCGACACGCGATCGAGCACTTCGCGCAGCACATGCCGAAAGCGCTGCGTGCGCTGCATCGTGTCCGTGACGAGGCGCGTGCGACTCGAATACTGAATGTCCTTCATCCGGCCTTGGACATCCGTGATGTTGTCCGGCACGGGGCCCAGCGCGCTCCACAAGTCGACCTGAAACGCGAGCGTATCGCGGCGCGGACTGGCTTGCGCGACCTCGTACAGCGGCGTGTTCGACATCAGCCCGCCGTCCCAGTAATACTCGCCGTCGATTTCGACGGCTCCGAAGCCCGGTGGCAACGCACCCGACGCCATGAAATGCTCCGGCCTCAGCGTCTTATGGGTATTGTCGAAATAGGCGAAGTTGCCCGTGTGTACATTCACGGCGCCAACCGAAACATGCACTTCCTTCGAGTTGATCCGGTCGAAATCGCATAGCCGCTCTAGCGTCGCCTTGAGCGGCGTCGTGTCGTAATAGCTCGCGAGTTGCGGCGGAACAGAAACGGCGGGCAACGGCGGTGGAAAACGCGGCGTGAAAAAGCCCTTCTGCCCGTCGACGAGCGCGCCGACTGCCTGCATCGCAGTGAACGCCTTGCGCACCGTGTCGTTTGAATTGAAGAAGGCCTGTTCGAGGGCAGGCGGCATGGGCGGACCATAGGCCGGCTGGCAGATGGTCTCCCAGAACTCGCGCAGTTTCTCGACGCGATGCTCGGGCGCATTGCCCGCAATGATCGCCGTGTTCAGCGCGCCAATTGAAATGCCCGCTAACCAGTTGGGCAGAATGCCCGCCTCGTCGAGCCCCTGATACACGCCAGCCTGATACGCGCCCAGCGCGCCGCCGCCTTGCAGCATCAGCGCGACGGTCTCGTACTGAGGCAGCGCCGCGTGATGACTGGCGCGAACGCTGGGCGCCGCGCCCGCCTGCTCGCTTTCTCCCGCGCCGGCACCGCCGGCGCGTGCCCGCTTCACACTCCGTTGTGAATCGCGTTGCGCCATCATCACCCTCCTCGCTTATTACGCGTTTATTGCGCGTTCATTGCATATACCAGCCGTGGCTTACGATGAACGATTGCCCCGTGAGCGCGGCCGTCGGGAACGACGACAGGAACAGCACCGTCTGCGCGACATCTTCGACCGTGGTGAAGATGCCGTCCACCGTGCCGCCGAGCATCACGCGCTTGACCACTTCTTCCTCGCTGATGCCCAGTTCCTTGGACTGCTCGGGAATCTGCTTGTCGACGAGCGGTGTACGCACAAAGCCCGGACATACGACATGCGAGCGCACGTTATGTTTCGCGCCTTCCTTCGCGAGCACACGCGAAAGGCCGAGCAGCGCATGCTTGGCCGTCACGTAAGCCGACTTCAGCGGCGACGCTTCGTGCGAGTGTACGGAGCCCATGTAGATCACGATGCCGCCGCGATCGTCCTTGTACATGTGCTTGAGCGCGGCTTTCGTGGTGAGGAAGGCGCCGTCGACGTGGATGGCCTGCATCTTCTTCCAGTCCGAGAACGAATAGTTCTCGATCGGATTAACGATCTGAATGCCGGCGTTTGAAATCAGGATATCTACTGAGCCGAGTTCGGCCGCGACCTTGTCGATGCCCTGATTGACGGCGTCTTCGTTCGTGACGTCCATCGCGACGCCGAGCGCCTTGCCGCCCGCCTTGTTGATCTCTTCGGCGACGGCGTTCGCGCCGTCCTGGTTCAGGTCCGCAATCGCGACGGCCGCGCCCGCCGCCGAGAGCGTCAACGCGATCTGCTTGCCGATGCCGCTCGCCGCGCCCGTGACGACGGCAACCTTGCCTTTCAGACTATCGTGAGATGACGACATCCAGAACCTCCATGCAGTTGATTGAGCAATGACAACATGGCGCGCAGCCATCGTAAAGCTGGCCGAATGGCATATGCCGTCCGGTCTATTGTTGCACTGCGGCCGACTCCGCTATTGTGCATGAAGCTACGCGAACTACACACCCAAAGGCACGTCTTCCCGATTCGGATTAATGTGTGGGGTTCCGGCTACGACATTCACAAAAGGAGATCTGGATGAACTACCGACGTCTCGGCCGTTCCGGCCTGCAAGTCAGCGAGCTGTCCATTGGCTCATGGGTGACTTACGGCAATCAGGTGGACCGGCGCGCCGCGCGGGAATCGCTGGCGGCCGCGCGCGACGCGGGCGTGAATTTCTTCGACAACGCCGAAGTCTACGCGGGCGGCAAGTCCGAGCAGATCATGGGCGAAGCGCTGAAAGAACTGAACTGGCCGCGCGTGAGCTACATCGTCTCGACCAAGTTCTTCTGGGGGCTCAACGAAGCGCCCAACCAGTACCACACGCTCAATCGCAAGTATCTGCTGAATGCGATCGATCACTCGCTCAAGCGCCTACAGCTCGATTATGTCGATCTCGTGTTCTGTCATCGTCCTGACCCGAACACGCCCGTCGAAGAAACCGTGTGGGCGATGAGCGACATGATTACGCGCGGCAAGGCACTCTACTGGGGCACGTCCGAATGGAGCGCCGATGAAATTCGCGCGGCATACGAGATCGCCGAGCGGCATCATCTGCACAAGCCCGTGATGGAGCAGCCGCAATACAACCTGTTCCATCGCAAGCGAGTCGAGCAGGAGTATCGCCGGCTTTACGAAGACATCGGTCTCGGCCTTACGACCTGGAGCCCGCTCGCTTCCGGTCTGCTTACGGGCAAGTATCGCAACGGCGTGCCGGCCGGCAGCCGCGCGGAACTGCAGGGCTACGACTGGCTGCGCAAGGAGCTGACCGACTCCGGCAAGAACAGCGTAGTCGGCAAGCTTGGAGAGGTCGCGGACGAACTCGGCTGCACCATCGGGCAACTGGCGCTCGCGTGGATCCTGACGAATCCGAACGTCAGCACGATCATCACTGGCGCGTCGCGTGTCGAGCAGATCGCGGAAAACATGAAGGCGCAGGACGTAGCCGCGCAGATTACGCCGGAACTCAAGGAGAAGATCGAAGCGATCGTCGGCGACGCTTATCAGTGATCGTTGGAGACGCTGCGCGGGCCGTACGAGTGATGCATGCGGCCTGTCGCGGCGAATGGGCGGCGAGTTGGCGACAAACGGACGGCGGCGGGCGGGTCGGGCCGCTCGCGCACCTCGCGTACAATACGCAGCCCCAACGTTTGACTCTGCGGCCGCGCGGCCGAAAGCCGAGGCAATGCGCTTTGCGCAGCGTTTTCATCGGCATTCGTCCCGCACGGCGACCGCGTAATTCGCTTCTTCACTAGCGCCTTCATTGCCATGCTCAGTTACCGCCACGCTTTCCACGCAGGCAATCACGCCGACGTCCTGAAACACGCTGTCGTCGTGCAGTTGCTGCGCTACCTCGGACAAAAGGACAAGTCGTACTGGTACATCGACACGCACGCGGGCGCAGGTGTCTATTCGCTGAAGGAAGGCTACGCGACCAAGACCGGGGAGTTCGAAACGGGCATTGCGAAATTGTGGAGTCGCAAGGATTTGCCGCCCATGCTCGCGGAATATGTCGATGAAGTGTCCGCGCTGAATGCCGATGGCGAATTGCGCTACTACCCGGGCTCGCCCTATCTCGCGTGGCGTCTGATGCGCGAGCAGGACCGCATGCGTCTGTTCGAGTTGCACAGCACCGAGATCGACGTGCTGCGTCACAACTTCCGCGACGCGGGCCGTCGCGCGATGCTCTTCTCGGGCGACGGGTTCGACGGCATCAAGCCGCTACTGCCGCCGGCGCCGCGTCGCGCGCTCGTGCTCGTCGATCCGTCGTATGAAGACAAGCGCGACTACGGGCGCACGCTGAATTGCGTCGAAGAAAGTCTGAAGCGGTTTGCGACGGGAACGTATGCCGTCTGGTATCCGCAAGTCGCGCGACCGGAATCGCAGCGCTTTCCCGACCAGTTGAAGCGGCTGCAGGACAAGAACTGGCTGCATGTTTCGCTGACCGTCAGCAGCCCGCCTACCGACGGCTTTGGGCTCTTCGGCAGCGGCATGTTCATTCTGAATCCGCCCTACACGCTGGCGAAGATGCTGAAGGAAACGCTGCCGTGGCTCGTCGAGGTGCTGGGCCAGGACAAGGCCGCGCAGTTCAAGGTCGAGCATCGCGGCGATTGAGCGGCCCGATGGGCCGGCCCAACGGGTGTGCGGCTACTTGACCTGCTCGGCCGCCTTGCGAGCGAAGTCGTTCGTATAGGTCGCCTTCAGATCGACCTTCGACGCATCGAGCCGCGTATCGAATGAAGCAAGCGCGCGCAATGCCGTGGGGGGTCCGTCGGCCGGCATCAGGCCATCGGGCGAATAGGCTTCACGGACGTTGTGGAAGGCCTCGATGTACAGCGCCTTGTCGTTGAGCAGATAGGCTGGCGGCACCATCTTCACGATGTCGTCATCGCTCGCCGTCTGAAGCCAGCGATCCGCCCGCACGATTGCATTCGCCAACGCCTGTGTCGTCTTCGGATTCTTCTGTATGAAGCTGTCCGATGCGTAGAGCGTCGCCGCAGGCATCGTCCCGCCGAACACCTCCTGCGTGCCCTTCACGGTGCGCGTGTCGACCAGCACCTTGATATCGCCCGAGCGTTGCAGCTTCGTCATCATCGGGTCGACATTCGACAGCGCGTCGACCTGTCCGTTGCTCACCGCGGATATCACGGTCGCGCCGCTACCTACGCCAATCACCGAGATATCGCTGCGTTGCACGCCGGCCTTGCGCAACGCGACGGTCAGCACGAGATCGGTCGACGAACCCGGCGCGCTCACACCCACCTTCGCGCCTTTGAAATCAGCCAGCGACTTCAGCGTGTCGGCTTTGCTTTTCGTCACCGCGACGGCGATCTGCGGTGCGCGGCCCATCAGCACGAACTCGCGGTAGTGCTGGCCTTTCGCCGCCATGAAGATCGTATGCTCGTAGGCGCCCGCGCCGACGTCTGCGCTGCCGCCCACCACCGCTTCGAGCGCCTTCGATCCGCCCGCGAAATCCTCGAGCGTCACGTCCAGTCCTTCGTCCTTGAAGAAGCCCAGTCGAGAGGCCGTCAGCACAGGGAGATAGTAGAGACCCGGCAGGCCGCCGACCGCCATCGTGAGCGTTGGCTTTTCAGGCGTTTCCTTCGCGATGGCAGGGTGCGCCGCAAGTGCCAGCAGCGCCGCGCACACACTTGCGGCACGACTAAACCAGAGGTCGCGCATTCGTTGTCTCCTGTTTTGTTCGAATTGTTCGTCTCGCTGCGTGGGACGCGTGGAATGCACATCCCGAGCGATGATCGCGCAGCGATTGTCGTCTGAGGACGTAGTACGCGCCATGCGCCGAAACCCGAATAATGAAACGAGTCGCCGCGTCAGGCTGAACTATTGCGAATGCGGCACGTATCGCGGACGCGGCTGCGGCGTCGGCGGATTGGGATAGGGAGCCTGCGTGGCACCCGGCACCTGAATATACGGCGCCACGATGTAAGGCGGCGCCCCGTTGGGCGCAAGTTCCTCGGGCGCGGCAATCGGTTGTGCCTCGACGATGCGGCTGTGTGACAGCGGCCCCGTCGTCAGGATAGTGCCGCTCTGGCCGTCGCTGATGCCGGCTTGCGTGTCGAGAACCAGCGGCGGCCGGCTCGTCGACGAAGCGGCAAATGCCGTCGATGCCGCCCCCAGCAGCACGACAGCCGCTGCGGATCGCAGCAGATAAATCGAGTGGTCTGAAAACATGGGCGCCCCGGAATGTTTGTAGGAATGCCGGTTATCGCGAAAACATCATACCTTACCGCGGCACAAGCATTTGAGCTAGTCGCCAGCGACCAGCGTAGCGCAATCCACTGGCTCCAGATGCGACAAAGCCCCGCATGACGGGGCTTGATCTTCCAACCGGGGCTCGCGGCGCATTATTGCCGCGCGAGCCGGGGCGAACGACTTACAGCGAGTAGCCGCTGGTTTCGAGCGCGCGGATACGCTGTTCGAGCTGGACGATATCCGACGATTCTGCGAGGTAAGCCTCGCGACGGGTACGTTCAGCCGTTTCAAACCAGTTGCTCAGCTTTTCGATTACAAATGCAAACATGATGAACTCCAAGGATCAGTTAAGAATCCCCGGTGAGTTGGGCATCAGGGATTTCCCGTAGAAGGGTTAACCCGGATTATAGCCTTCTCGTGCAACCTTGCCAGTGAATTGCACGAATGACGTGCATTCCGTTTTGGAATGGTGCATGTTAATTTCTTGGTCAAACCATTGATTCTCAGTGAATTTTTCGAGATTTATCGAAAAATCGCTCAATCAACGCACCGTTTTAGCACCATCTTGGTGCGCAGACGGTGATTACTCACAACGCTGCGTCACTGTTTTTCATTACCCGTGACAATGCGGCGCAGCCGACGTCGCACCCACAGCAGCAAGGCTTTCGATAATCGGGCAATCCGGACGGTCGTCGCCATGGCAATGGTCGGCAAGATGCGTGAGCGTGTCGCGCATCTCGGTCAGTTCGGCGATACGGCGGTTCAGTTCGGCAACATGCTCCAATGCAATCGACTTCACCTCCGCGCTCGCACGCGACCGGTCGTTCCACAGTGCAAGCAGCTTGCGAATATCCTCGACCAGAAACCCCAGGCGCCGCGCCTGACGGATAAAGCGCAGCGAATGGACTTCCTGCGTTCCGTAAACCCGGTATCCCGCCTGCGTGCGCTCCTTCGCCGCGAGCAATCCGACGCTCTCGTAATAGCGGATCATTTTCGCCGTCACGCCCGACGCACGGGCCGCTTCACCAATATTCATCGCTCGTTCCCCACTCTGCTTTCACGATATGTTGCATGATTCTTGACCTTCCCACAGTGGGAAGGTCAATCATGTAGTTGCCGATCGACAGGCATAATTCAACCGTTGCAGGACTTACCAGCTAGAGGAAAAGCATGAGCATCGAATTCAAGGTAGAAGGCATGAGCTGCCAGCATTGCGTCGCCGCCGTCACGCGCGCCATCCAGGAACAGGACGCCGGCGCGCGGGTTCAGGTCGACCTGTCGGCGGGCAAGGTCGCCGTTCAGTCGGGCGCGTCCGTCGACACGCTGAAGGCCGCCATCGACGACGCCGGCTACACGGTCGTCGGCGTCGACGGCAACTGAGCGGGGAACACGCATGTTCAAGGTGGCCGTTATTGGCGCATCGGGTTTGCTGGGACGCGCGATCGTCGGTGAACTGGCGCAGCAGCCGGACTGGCAGCTCGTGAAGACGACCTTCAGCCGCCCCTTCGGGCAAAGCGTCACGCTCGACATTCGCGATGCAGACGCCGTCGCGCAGTTCGTCGATCGCGAGCGGCCGGACGCGCTCGTCATCGCGGCAGCCGAGCGGCGTCCGGATGTGTGCGAGCACGATCCGGCGCTCGCGCGTGCGCTGAACGTGGATGCCGTGCGCGCGATCGCATCGGCGGCGCGGCGGCACGGCGCGTGGGTGCTGTCCATTTCCACCGACTACGTGTTCGACGGCACGCAACCGCCCTATCGCTACGATGCCACGCCGTCGCCGATCAACGCCTACGGCCGCAGCAAACTGGAGGGTGAGCAGGCACTCGCCGAATCGACGGATCTCGGCTGCGTGTTGCGCTTGCCGCTGCTGTTCGGACCGATCGTCGACTGGCAAGAGTCGGCTGTCACGAGCCTCGTGCCCGCGATTGCCGCGGCGGCGCGCACGGCTTCGTCCGAAGTGAAAGCCGCCGTGATGGACGCGTGGGCGATCCGCTATCCGACGTATACGCCCGACGTGGCCGTCGTCGTGCGTCAGTTGCTGGAATGGCACGCGCGCGACGAAGCGGTGTGCGGCACGGTGCAGTGGTCCGGCGACGAACCGATGACGAAGTACGACATCGCGCAGCGTCTCGCCAGCGCGTTGCGGATCGACGCGCAACTGACACCACAGCACACGCCGACGGACGCGACGCCGCGCCCACACAACTGTCATCTCGATTCGACGCGGCTCGAAACGCTCGGCATCGGCCGGCGCACGCCGTTCGATACGGCGATTCGCGACGTGCTCGCGCAATTTCCGTGGCGCGGTTAGCCGCACATAAAGTGCTATAGAAAGTCAGTGGAAGTCACGGCTCATCGATTGCAAGCCGCCCAGCAGATGCGACATATCGACGAGCCGTTGTGCCACCAGGTGCCGCACTTCGCCTTCGCATTGCCACGTGCCGTACACGGCGAGCAGCGATGCACCGAGCGCTTCTTTCCTTTGTCTTTCCAGCAAACTCGGCCAGATGATCACGTTGACGTTGCCCGTCTCGTCCTCGATCGTCACGAACAGCACGCCCTTGGCCGTGCCCGGCCGCTGTCGCACGGTGACGATGCCGCAGCCGCGCGCGAGCCGCCCATTGCGATAGTCGCGCAACTTCGACGCGGGCATTAACCGCTGTTCCAGCAACGCGGGCCGCAGCAACTCCAGCGGATGACGACCGAGCGTCAGTCCCACCGAGCGGTAATCCGCAACGATGTCCTGCGCCTCCGACGGCGCGCCGAGTTCGGGCGTATCGTCCTGAACGGCGGCAACCGACAGCATGTCCTTGTCGGGCACGGCGTCCACCGAGTGCCACAACGCTTCGCGCCGGTTCCCCGCCAGCGACGACAACGCATTCGCGTCGGCGAGCACGTGCAGATCGCGCCGGTTGAGTTGCGCCCGGCGCGCGAGATCGTGAACGCTTCCGAATGGCCGCACCGCGCGCGCGTTTTCGATACGCTCGGCTGCGCCGTCTTTCATGCCGCGCAGCAGCGACAGGCCGAGGCGAACGGCGGGACGCGCGTTACCTTCCACCGTTTCGAGCGATGAATCCCAGCCGCTGATCGTCACATCGACCGGCAACGCGATTACGCCGTGTCGTCGCGCGTCCTGCACGAGTTGTGATGGCGAATAGAAGCCCATCGGCTGGCTGTTGAGCATCGCGGCGAGAAATGCCTCGGGCTCGTGGCATTTCAGCCAGCTGCTCGCATAGACCAATAGCGCGAAACTCGCCGCGTGGCTCTCCGGAAAACCATATTCACCGAAGCCTTTGATCTGCTCGAAAATCGCCTCGGCAAAACTTTGCTCGTAGCCGCGCTCACGCATGCCGTTAACGATGCGGTCGTAGTATTTTTCGAGGCCGCCCTTGCGCTTCCATGCGGCCATCGCACGACGCAACTGATCCGCCTCGCCCGGTGTGAAACCCGCCGCGAGAATCGCGACCTGCATCACCTGCTCCTGGAAGATCGGCACACCGAGCGTACGTTCGAGCGCGACTTTCAGTTGCTCGCTCGGATAGCTGACAGGTTCGAGCTTCTGCCGACGCCGCAAATACGGATGCACTGCGCCGCCTTGAATCGGCCCTGGTCGCACGATCGCGACTTCGATCACAAGATCGTAGAAGGTCTGCGGACGCAGCCTCGGCAGCATGCTCATCTGCGCGCGCGATTCGATCTGGAACACGCCGACTGTATCGGCGTTCGAGATCATGTCGTAAGTCGCTTTGTCTTCGGGCGGAATGTGCTGCATTTCGAAGCGCTCGCCAATGCGGTCCGACACGAGATCCAGCGTGCGCCGGATCGCCGACAGCATGCCGAGCGCGAGCACATCGACCTTCAGCAAACCGAGCGATTCGAGATCGTCCTTGTCCCACTCGATCACCGAGCGATCGGCCATCGCCGCATTCTCGACGGGCACGAGCCGCGTGAGCTTGCCGCGGCTGATCACGAAACCGCCCGAATGCTGCGAAAGATGACGCGGGAAATTGAGCAGTTGCGACGCGAGCCGCGCCCACGCCTGAATCAGCGGTTTTTCCGGATCGAGTCCCGACTCTTCGAAGCGCTTGAGCAGATCGTGACTCGTATCGAACCATTGATGTGACTTCGCGACGGTATCGACGATCTGCGGATCGATGCCGAGCGCCTTGCCCGTTTCGCGCAATGCGCCGCGCGGCCGGTACGTCGACACGGCCGCCGCGATCGCCGCGCGGTCGCGTCCATACTTGCGATAGATGTACTGGATCACTTCTTCGCGCCGCTGATGCTCGAAATCGACGTCGATGTCGGGCGGCTCGCCGCGCTCCTTCGAGATGAAGCGCTCGAACAACATGTTGCCGCGCGCCGGATCGACCTCGGTGACGCCGAGGCAATAGCACACAGCCGAGTTGGCCGCCGACCCGCGCCCCTGACACAGAATGTGCTGGCTGCGCGCATAACGCACGATGTCGTAGACGGTCAGAAAGTACGGCTCATAGCCGAGGTCGGCGATCAGCGCGAGTTCGTGCTCGATCTGCTCCTGCACGTTGAACGGAATGCCCGAGGGGAAGCGGTACTGCGCGCCGATGTACGTTTCCTGGCGCAGATACGCAGTCGGCGTGTAGCCTTCCGGCACGAGTTCGTCGGGATATTCATAGCGAAGCTCGTCGAGCGAAAACGCACAGCGCGACAGCACGCTGATGGTCTCGCGTATCGTATGTTCGGGATACAGATTCGCGATGCGCAAGCGCGAGCGCAGATGCTGTTCTGCGTTCGGCGCGAGTTCGTAGCCGCATTCATGCACCGGCCTGCCGACGCGGATCGCCGTCATCGTGTCCTGTAATGGCTTGCGCGAGCGCACATGCATCACGACGTGACCCAATGCGACGACGGGCACGTTCTGCTTCTCCGCGACATATTCGAGCGCGCCGCGATGAATGTCGTCCATCGCGCGCTGATGCAGCACGAGCCCCACCCATGCGCGGCCGGGAAACGTCTCGTCGAGCCATTCGATCTGCGCTTCGAGTATTTCTTCACTCGCCGGAAAATCGGGCACGAGGATCGCGAGACAATCGGGCATGCCGCGCAGATGCGCGTGCTCGCGATCGGGCCGCGACAGATCGTGCGGCGTGAGGCGATATTCACCCTTCGGCGCGCGCGTGCGCGCGAGCGTGATCAGCTCCGACAAGTTGCCGTAGCCTTCGCGATTCTGCGCGAGCAGGATCAGGCCGAACGCGGGCGTGCCATCGGCGTTGCGCAACTGGAAGTACGAGCCGATCACGAGCGGCAAACCCACTTCCTTCGCCGCCACATGCGCGCGCACGACGCCCGCAAGCGAACATTCGTCGGTGACGGCGAGCCCTGAATAGCCGAGCTGAAACGCGCGCTCGGCGAGTTCTTCCGCATGCGACGCGCCATGCAGGAACGTGAAGTTCGAAAAACAGAACAGCTCGGCGTAGGCCGGCAACGCGTTGAAGGTTGTATCCATCGCGCGTCATCCGAACAGGCCGTGCAGGAACCAGCGCGGCTCCTCTTCGGCATCGCGGCTGCTGACGCGTTCGTAATAAACCCAATAGCAGGTGCGGTCTTCGCCTTGCATCACGAAATAGTCGCGCGTGACGAGCGCGCCATCGAACCAGCCCGCTTCGATCCGCTCACCCGGCGATACCATCTTCAGCGGCGAGCCATAAAACGGCCGGTGCTGGCGCATGAGCAGACGCACGGGCGTCGCCAGCATCCATGTCGGACGCGGCAAGCCTTTGGGCAACTGCATTTTCTTTTCCACATGGTTGATCGACACCCAGCGGTTCGCGACTTCAGGCCGGTAATCGGCCGTCGGCGCGGGACGCAGCACGTTCTCTTCGCCGTTGCGCGCGATCAGCAGTTCAATCAGCCGCGCGTGATCTGCCGGTGAGCCGCCCGGCTGAGGGAAAAGTTGATCGGTGGCGGGCGCAGCAGCGTCGACCCTCGATGCATCAAGCCTCAACGCAATGGCAGGCGCCTCCAGCGTGAGACGATGCAGCCGCTCCTTCACGAGACGCAGCAGATGATCTTCTCGCCACGCGGCCTCGCCCAAGGCGATATCGATCGACGTCGGCGCCATGGCTTCGCGGCCGCGCTCATGCTCGAACGACAGCGTGATCGCCGTCACGGCCAGTTGCTTCGCGCACAGCCAGCCGCACAACTGCACGATCAGCCGATGCGCGGCAAACACTGCGCCGTCCGCATGCTCTAGACGATCGGGCAATTCGAGGCGCGCGCTGAACGTGGGCGGCAGCTCGAGCCAGTCGAACAGTTCCGGCGCGGTGCCGAACGCGCGGTCGAGCGAATCCAGCAGATGCTCGCCACAGCGCCGCTGCAGGCCGGCGCGCGGCAGACGGCGCACATCGGCAATCGATTCGCAGCCAAGACCGCTGAACCAGTCGGCAAACGGACGGATTTCCGGCACGGCGAGCATCGGCAGCGGCTCGAGCACGCGTTCGAGCGATGCGAGTTGCAGCACGCGCCGGTTGCCGTGTTTCGCCAGCAGCCATGCGCCCTGCCCGGTCGGCGCGGCGCTGATGCGCGCCGTCAGACCGAGCGCGCCGAGAATCGCCTTCGCCTGACGGCACAACGGCAACAGGCCGCCGAAAAGCCGCAAACTCCCGCCGACTTCGACGAGCACCGTCGCTTCGTCGAGCAACGCGACGTCGGGCGAAAACTTCATCAGCGCGATGCCCACTTCACGTTGCGTGGCGTTCTCGCGTGCGATGTCGCGCTCGTACAGCATCGTTTCCGGCGACAGCGTCAGCACGCCACCGCGCTTCATCCCGAGCCGCACGCCCGCTGCGCGGGCCGCGCCGTCTGCGATCGCGACCTTGTCTTTCTCCAGCACCACGCTGCCGTGCCCGGGCTCAGGCGACCACCTCGGTCGAAAGACTTCGAGCGGCAACTTCGGCAAGTGGACGGCGAGAAAGACGCGCATGACGGGAAAACAGAACGGGGGTGGGTTGAAGAGGAATCGACAGAGGCTCCGCGCGTGTTGGGCCTCGTCGTTTCACGATGTCGACCATCAGACCGTCGGCCGAAGGTCGTAACGCCAGCCGCAATAAAGCCGGCGATGAGTCCTGAGCCGAGGCGAGCGGCCGGACCATGATGAAGAGCGTCTCAGAAGACTGCGCGGCCAGATGCAGACGACGCAGCGAGGACGCCTGCGCATGCTGCGCCCACAAGATGAGCGCGCCGCAGGTGCCGGCGCGCAGAATCTGCTCGGCGGACCAGAAGGCGTCGGAGCTTTTGGGCGCCTTGACCTGCAGCAGCTTGTCGAGAGAGAGCCCGATGTAATCGAGGCCCAGGCCGTCTGGAATATGCGGCGGCTGTACCAGCGCGATGGGACGATCGCCCAGTGAACTCAATGCAGGCCGCAGCAGGCGCATCTCACCGACACCCGGCACCTGAACCAGCAGATCGACCAACGCACCGATGGGCCAGCCACCGCCGGGCAACTCTGTAGATAGCGCGGGATAGCCGGTGTCAAGCGTGCGCCGCCCGCCGCGTGCGAGCTGCGAGGCTCGCCATAGCGATGGGTGAATCTCTTCGGCACGCGTGACTGCGGATGACATCGGCGTAGGAAAATACCTGTATATATGTACAGTATCCTACACGGAAATTGGCAAGGAAATGGCGCCCTTTTTGGGAAGGGCTGGGGGTTTCTTAGGACTTCAGAGGCTGGTTTGGGGTAGTTAAAACGTTTCGTCAGATGTTTTGTCGGTTTGGCTTTAACGCAGATTGACAGAACGACGATTGCTGACCGCGCTGCTGGTCAAGATGTGCAAAGGACAGAAATGTAGGGGATTGATGTGCTGGGCGTAGACCGTCAGTCGAGCGTCGATGCGGTCAGGTGGGCATTGGGTGCGAATCTACGCGAATGGCGCCTCGCGTCAGCGCACGCCTGGCAAAAGGGAAGCTGAGGAGATATCGCGACGTCGGCCATTGCGGCCCGGCCACGCCGTCGGGCGCGACGTTAAACCGTGCTCTCCACAAACGCCAAGACCCCGCTTTTGAGGGCGGGGTCTTGTCTTGGGTAAGGAGCCTGACGATTACCTACTTTCACACGGGCAATCCGCACTATCATCGGCGTGGAGTCGTTTCACGGTCCTGTTCGGGATGGGAAGGGGTGGTACCGACTCGCTATGGTCATCAGGCATGACGGGTTGCTGCGTCGCATTTGTGGTGCGCCACAGCCAATCTGGAAGAAGTATGGTGTAAAGAGGGTGTTGGGTTGTGTTGTTTCTGGCACAACACTGATCACTCAACCGTGTGCGTGTCCGTACTCCCTTCGGGAGTGGGATGCCCGTAAGTGCTGAAGCACTAACGATCATCGACACGAGACACACCTGTTATAGGATCAAGCCTTACGGGCAATTAGTATCAGTTAGCTTAACGCATTACTGCGCTTCCACACCTGACCTATCAACGTCCTGGTCTTGAACGACCCTTCAAGGGGCTCGAAGCCCCGGGGATATCTCATCTCAAGGCGAGTTTCCCGCTTAGATGCTTTCAGCGGTTATCTCTTCCGAACATAGCTACCCGGCGATGCCACTGGCGTGACAACCGGTACACCAGAGGTTCGTCCACTCCGGTCCTCTCGTACTAGGAGCAGCCCCCTTCAAATATCCAGCGCCCACGGCAGATAGGGACCAAACTGTCTCACGACGTTTTAAACCCAGCTCACGTACCTCTTTAAATGGCGAACAGCCATACCCTTGGGACCGGCTACAGCCCCAGGATGAGATGAGCCGACATCGAGGTGCCAAACACCGCCGTCGATATGAACTCTTGGGCGGTATCAGCCTGTTATCCCCAGAGTACCTTTTATCCGTTGAGCGATGGCCCTTCCATACAGAACCACCGGATCACTATGACCTGCTTTCGCACCTGCTCGACTTGTCGGTCTCGCAGTTAAGCACGCTTATGCCATTGCACTATCAGCACGATTTCCGACCGTACCTAGCGTACCTTCGTACTCCTCCGTTACACTTTGGGAGGAGACCGCCCCAGTCAAACTGCCCACCATGCACTGTCCCCGACCCGGATCACGGGCCAAGGTTAGAACCTCAAACAAACCAGGGTGGTATTTCAAGGACGGCTCCACGCAAACTGGCGTTCACGCTTCATAGCCTCCCACCTATCCTACACAGATCGGTTCAAAGTCCAATGCAAAGCTACAGTAAAGGTTCATGGGGTCTTTCCGTCTAGCCGCGGGGAGATTGCATCATCACAAACACTTCAACTTCGCTGAGTCTCGGGAGGAGACAGTGTGGCCATCGTTACGCCATTCGTGCAGGTCGGAACTTACCCGACAAGGAATTTCGCTACCTTAGGACCGTTATAGTTACGGCCGCCGTTTACCGGGACTTCAATCAAGAGCTTGCACCCCATCATTTAATCTTCCGGCACCGGGCAGGCGTCACACCCTATACGTCCACTTTCGTGTTTGCAGAGTGCTGTGTTTTTATTAAACAGTCGCAGCCACCAGTTTATTGCAACCCCTTCACCCTTTGCCCGCAGGGGCATCAAGCTACAGGGGCGTACCTTATCCCGAAGTTACGGTACCAATTTGCCGAGTTCCTTCTCCCGAGTTCTCTCAAGCGCCTTAGAATACTCATCTCGCCCACCTGTGTCGGTTTGCGGTACGGTCAATGTGAAACTGAAGCTTAGAGGCTTTTCCTGGAACCCCTTCCGATTGCTTCGCTCCCGAAGGAGCTCGCGCCACGCCCTTGAATTCCGTGCCCGGATTTGCCAGAGCACCTTCTCCAACGCAGCGACCGGGACTTCCAACACCCGGACAACCTTCCGCGATCCGTCCCCCCATCGCATTTCACACTGGTGCAGGAATATTGACCTGCTTCCCATCAGCTACGCATTTCTGCCTCGCCTTAGGGGCCGACTCACCCTACGCCGATGAACGTTGCGTAGGAAACCTTGGGCTTACGGCGAGGGGGCCTTTCACCCCCTTTATCGCTACTCATGTCAGCATTCGCACTTCCGATACCTCCAGCACGCTTTTCAACGCACCTTCGCAGGCTTACGGAACGCTCTCCTACCATGCACATAAATGTGCATCCGCAGCTTCGGTATATGACTTAGCCCCGTTACATCTTCCGCGCAGGACGACTCGATCAGTGAGCTATTACGCTTTCTTTAAAGGATGGCTGCTTCTAAGCCAACCTCCTGACTGTTTTAGCCTTCCCACTTCGTTTCCCACTTAGTCATATTTGGGGACCTTAGCTGGCGGTCTGGGTTGTTTCCCTCTTGACACCGGACGTTAGCACCCGATGTCTGTCTCCCGTGATTGCACTCTTCGGTATTCGGAGTTTGCTATGGCGAAGTAATCCGCAATGGACCCTTCAACCATGACAGTGCTCTACCCCCGAAGGTGATACACGAGGCACTACCTAAATAGTTTTCGGAGAGAACCAGCTATTTCCAGGTTTGTTTAGCCTTTCACCCCTATCCACAGCTCATCCCCTAACTTTTCAACGTTAGTGGGTTCGGACCTCCAGTACGTGTTACCGCACCTTCATCCTGGCCATGGATAGATCACCTGGTTTCGGGTCTACACCCAGCGACTGAATCGCCCTGTTCGGACTCGCTTTCGCTACGCCTGCCCTAATCGGTTAAGCTCGCCACTGAATGTAAGTCGCTGACCCATTATACAAAAGGTACGCCGTCACCCCTTGCGAGGCTCCGACTGTTTGTATGCATGCGGTTTCAGGATCTGTTTCACTCCCCTCCCGGGGTTCTTTTCGCCTTTCCCTCACGGTACTGGTTCACTATCGGTCGATCACGAGTATTTAGCCTTGGAGGATGGTCCCCCCATCTTCAGACAGGATTTCACGTGTCCCGCCCTACTTGTCGTACACCTAGTTCTTCCTCGCTGTTTTCGCCTACGGGGCTATCACCCACTATGGCCGCACTTTCCAGAGCGTTTGGCTAACAACGAAGATAAAGAGTACAGGCTGGTCCCATTTCGCTCGCCACTACTTTGGGAATCTCGGTTGATTTCTGTTCCTGCGGTTACTTAGATGTTTCAGTTCACCGCGTTCGCTTCGCATGGCCTATGTATTCAGCCATGGATGACCCATACGGGCCGGGTTTCCCCATTCGGATATCGGTGGATCAAAGCTCGTTTGCCAGCTCCCCACCGCTTTTCGCAGGCTACCGCGTCCTTCATCGCCTGTGATCGCCAAGGCATCCACCACATGCACTTGTTCGCTTGACCCTATAACGGGTGTGTCTCTTTCGAGTACATCCGCTACAGGTTGAGTATTCGCGTTGTGCCGTATTCCAGGTTCGTCTTTCGATGAACTCAAAAAATACATTGATACAATCACAACCCTGATTCACCTACTCGCACACCCATCTCTAAGTATGCTTTCGTGAATCTCTTTACTACTTCTTCCTGATTGTTAAAGAACGACAGCCGATATGCGTTACTGCTTCATACCGTATCTGACTGGCTCAATTGCCAATGTTTGTCACACTGAACCGCCAACATCTTTCGACGTTCGCGCCAATGAAACCAACATTGGGAATTGGTGGAGGATGACGGGATCGAACCGACGACCCCCTGCTTGCAAAGCAGGTGCTCTCCCAGCTGAGCTAATCCCCCAGTCACACAGTACACAGGGGGGTTTGCGATCAGCCACCTCAGACAAGACGCTGGTGGGTCTGGATGGATTCGAACCATCGACCCCCGCCTTATCAAGACGGTGCTCTAACCGACTGAGCTACAGACCCCTGAGCCTGTCTTCAATTAACAGCCGACAAGTGTGAGCGCTCAACTTTGAAGCGCGAAGCTCTGGAAAGGAGGTGATCCAGCCGCACCTTCCGATACGGCTACCTTGTTACGACTTCACCCCAGTCATGAATCCTACCGTGGTGACCGTCCTCCTTGCGGTTAGACTAGCCACTTCTGGTAAAACCCACTCCCATGGTGTGACGGGCGGTGTGTACAAGACCCGGGAACGTATTCACCGCGGCATGCTGATCCGCGATTACTAGCGATTCCAGCTTCACGCAGTCGAGTTGCAGACTGCGATCCGGACTACGATCGGTTTTCTGGGATTGGCTCCACCTCGCGGCTTGGCAACCCTCTGTTCCGACCATTGTATGACGTGTGAAGCCCTACCCATAAGGGCCATGAGGACTTGACGTCATCCCCACCTTCCTCCGGTTTGTCACCGGCAGTCTCCCTAGAGTGCTCTTGCGTAGCAACTAGGGACAAGGGTTGCGCTCGTTGCGGGACTTAACCCAACATCTCACGACACGAGCTGACGACAGCCATGCAGCACCTGTGTTACGGCTCCCTTTCGGGCACCCTCACCTCTCAGCAAGGTTCCGTACATGTCAAGGGTAGGTAAGGTTTTTCGCGTTGCATCGAATTAATCCACATCATCCACCGCTTGTGCGGGTCCCCGTCAATTCCTTTGAGTTTTAATCTTGCGACCGTACTCCCCAGGCGGTCAACTTCACGCGTTAGCTTCGTTACCAAGTCAATGAAGACCCGACAACTAGTTGACATCGTTTAGGGCGTGGACTACCAGGGTATCTAATCCTGTTTGCTCCCCACGCTTTCGTGCATGAGCGTCAGTATTGGCCCAGGGGGCTGCCTTCGCCATCGGTATTCCTCCACATCTCTACGCATTTCACTGCTACACGTGGAATTCTACCCCCCTCTGCCATACTCTAGCCCGCCAGTCACCAATGCAGTTCCCAGGTTAAGCCCGGGGATTTCACATCGGTCTTAGCGAACCGCCTGCGCACGCTTTACGCCCAGTAATTCCGATTAACGCTTGCACCCTACGTATTACCGCGGCTGCTGGCACGTAGTTAGCCGGTGCTTATTCTTCCGGTACCGTCATCCCCCCACCGTATTAGGACGGAGGTTTTCTTTCCGGACAAAAGTGCTTTACAACCCGAAGGCCTTCTTCACACACGCGGCATTGCTGGATCAGGGTTGCCCCCATTGTCCAAAATTCCCCACTGCTGCCTCCCGTAGGAGTCTGGGCCGTGTCTCAGTCCCAGTGTGGCTGGTCGTCCTCTCAGACCAGCTACAGATCGTCGCCTTGGTAGGCCTTTACCCCACCAACTAGCTAATCTGCCATCGGCCGCCCCTTGAGCGCGAGGCCTTTCGGTCCCCCGCTTTCATCCCAGGATCGTATGCGGTATTAATCCGGCTTTCGCCGGGCTATCCCCCACTCCAGGACACGTTCCGATGTATTACTCACCCGTTCGCCACTCGCCGCCAGGGTTGCCCCCGCGCTGCCGTTCGACTTGCATGTGTAAGGCATGCCGCCAGCGTTCAATCTGAGCCAGGATCAAACTCTTCAGTTCAAACCTGTTACTGTTTTCGGTTCCGTTAAGAACCGGTCGCTCACTCAAAATCACTGACGAAAGATCTGATTACTCAAACCTTCCTCAATTACTTCTGTGTGAGACTCGATTACTTTCGCTTGTTCAGTGACCCGAAGATCACCGCGCGCCGCCATCGAGCACCCACACTTATCGGCTGTTGATTGTTAAAGAACATTCGCGGGAAGCGCCTTGCTTTCACCACGTCGCTGCGTCAGCAGCAGAGAAACGAGATTATGAAGAACCTTTTTCGTTTCGTCAACCGGTTTTTTTAGCATCGCCTGAAAAACCCTGCCCACTTCACGACCGCGCCGTTTCTGCCGCGGCCCCGTTGTGTCGCATCCAACTGCCTGCGGCTCAACGAGGACGGGAATCTTAGGCCATCCCGCGCCCCGTGACAAGGGTGTGACGCAAAGTTTTTTTCGAAAGCGGCCGGAACAATCATTCCTCCCGCGCCTTCTCCACTCGCGCCACAGGGTCTGCCGGTTTTCCGCCCGCCTTCGCGGCCAGCTCGCGAGCATCGGGCGAACCGATCGTCCAGTCGTGAAGCACCGTATAAGCCACAGCGAGAAGCGTCGGCCCAATAAAAACGCCGAGGAAGCCAAACGCGAACGCGCCGCCCAGAATGCCGAGCATCACGAGAATCAGCGGCATGTCGCTGCTCTTGCCGATCAGGATAGGCTTAACGACGTTATCGGACATGCCCACCACTATCACGCCCCACACCACGAGAAAGATCGCCCATCCCGTTTCGCCGCCGTGATACAGCCAGATCGCGGCGGGCAGCCACACCACGACAGGGCCGCCCGGAATCACCGAAAGAAAGAACGTCGCGAGCCCAAGTAACGCCGGCGTCGGCACGCCCGCAATCCAGCAGCCGAAACCAGCCAGTACGCCCTGCACCAGCGCCGTCCCGAGGATCCCGTACACCACCCCCTTCACCGTGCTGCCCGCCAACGCCAGCAGATAGTCGGCGCGCTCGCCGGCGATGCGCCGCATGCCAGCGTTGAGCCATGCCGCCGCGCCCTCGCCGCCCGTATAAAAGAAGAAAGTGAGAATGATGCTGAGCGCGAGCAATCCCAGCCCATGCGTGACGGCAAGCGCGGCCGCGAGAACCCACTTGCCCGCCGGCGCGGCCAGCACGCGCAGTTGCGCAACCATTTCGGAATTGCTGCTGGTCACGCGCTCCCAGAACGATTCGATGCTCGAACCGACGAGCGGAATCCGTGCGACCCAATCGGGCAGATCGGGCAGGCCCGAATCCGTCAGCCTTTGCACGAACGCGGTGATGTCCTTGGTATGCGCGCCCAGCGCGAACCCCGCGTACACGAAGGGGCCCAGCACGACGACCAGAATGATGAGCACGATCAGCGTCGCCGCCCACTTGCGCCGCCCGCCGAGGGTCTGCGACAGCTTGCAGTACAAGCCCCACGAGCTATAGCTGAGAATCGCGCCCCACAGCAGCGCGGTCGTGAACGGCGCCAGCACCAGCAGCGAGCCGCCGACCAGCAGCAGCAACGCAAACACGGCAGCCAGCCGCTCGATCAGTTGGTCCGACTTCACCATGCACCACCCCCGACACGATCCCACGCTGATCTGAACGAACGCCACACAGACACCGAAACGTCTGCAGAACGAGTATAGGAAAGCTCGGGCGAAAGCCGCGACCGCAACAAAAGACTCAAGCGGACAGCCGCCACGAGCAAGCCCTTCACAGACTGACAAGCCCACACTGCGGGCGATTCACTGCCAGCAGTGCGTGTCGATAATATGTCGACGAAGAAACGACTAGAATATATGGTTCTCTGCACACAACCTCCGGATTTATGCGCTCGCGAATCGCCAAACGTCTCCCTCCCGATGCCGACAAGCTGGTCGGTCTGTCGCTCGCGCTCTTCGCGTCGGGCAGCCGCACCGAAGACCGCTTCTGGGAATCCAAGCTCGACGCACTGCTCGCGAAAATAGTCCGCAACGGCAACCAGACGACACTCGACGCCGCGCTCGACCATCTGCAGCAGAATCATCCGGACGCTTACGGCGCCCTTGCCGACATGGCCGAAACGCATAGCGAGTCGCTGATCGTCGAGCACGATGGCGCCCAGTACGAAGCGTTGCTGATCGCCGCGCCCGTACTGGCCTGGACGCGCTACGCCATTCCGTCGGGCTCGCTCAAAGGCGACGCGGCCGACGCACTGCGCGCCCATCTGCAGGCACATGTGCTTGCAGCCGACACGCGCGTCGCGATGGCGCCCTTTATGTATAGCATCGACCAGTTGCCGCGTCACCACGTCGAAACCTGGCGCCTCGCGCAGCAACTGGCGCAAGCAGCCGTCGGCGGCGGCAACGCGAAAATCAACTTTGGCGAACTGCCGGAAACCTCGCCCATCCTGGCCGATCCGCGTTTCGTGCTGGCCGTCGTCGCAGCGCCCGTCGGCGCGCCGGTGTTCCGCTGGCAGGAAGAAGAAGGTGGCTCGCGCATCGAGCGCGGCCAGTGCCTCGAGCAATGGGCGACGCAAGGCGGCGCCAATCTGGCTGTTGTGCTGCCCGGTTGCGAGTTCGAATGCCTGTTGCCGGACGCCTACTACTCGGCCTGCCGTGACGCCGACGAGCGCGTGCGCCCGCACACCGTACGCACCGCGGTGCGCTATCTGTTCGACACGATCGGCGCGACACCCGACGAACTGCGCGCCGTCGTCGCGGGCTTCGGCGAGCGACGCATCGACGAATACCGGATCGGCTTCACGCGCCGCGGCAGCAACGACGTGATCTACGGCGTCGTGTGGCCGCTGTACGGCCGCGAGAATGGCGACCCGGGTATCGACGAAGAACCGCAAGAGGCGATGGCGACCGAAGGCCCGCTCGAAGATATCGTCGCGTTGCTGAAAGAAACGGGCATCACCGATATCCGCCGTCACGCTGGCCGCTTCGAACCGGAATATTGTGACGACTGCGGCGTCCCGCTTTATGCGGATCCGCTCGGCGAGATCGTTCACGCCGAAATGCCGGAAGATGCCGAGCCCGCTCAGCCACATTTCCACTGATCACTTCAGAGTTTTCTCTGCATCGAATCAAGCCCCGCCCCATGCGGGGCTTTTTTCATGGCACTCGTCCTATGCCACCTGGACAGGCCGCCACGCGACTGGGAATTTGTCATCATCGACACGATGGTGCATCGCTGCGCGACGACGAAATCGTTGCGTGCATCGCGCCGCCACGACCGATCGATCAGGAGGCAATGCATGCGATTTTCAGTTTTCAACTCAGACGCCGAACGCAGGGAAGGACTCAAGACACTCTTACGGCAGATCGACCGGCAGGCACGGTTCGGCGAAGCGCAGGACTGGCAGCAGGTCGAGCGCACGCTGCGCCGCCTGCAACCGGATCTGCTGCTGATCGACTGGGAGGACTGGATGTCGCCCCTCGACGCCCGCACGTTGCTCGCCAATCATCCCGGCCTGCCCGTCGCCGTGCTGGTCGACGACATCTCGCCCGCCCATGTGCGCGCGTTCGTCGAGAAAGGCGTACTCGGCGTGATTCCGCGCTCCACGGATCCACGCGTGATCGTGCGCGCGCTGGAAATGGTTTTGCTGGGCGTCCACTACATCCCTGCGGGCGCCCTTTCGTTCGATGCACCTACGCCATCCGGCAAGCTGGTGCGTCCACTGAACGACGCGCGCCCGCTCGAACTGGTTGCGCCGCCAAAGCGGCCACGCCTTGGCGGCGGCCTTTCGCCGCGGCAAGAACAGATCATGCGCTGCGTACACATGGGCAGTACGAATAAAATGATTGCTCGCGCGTTAGGCATCAGCGAGGGCACCGTGAAAATCCATTTAGCGACGATCTTCCAGCAACTGGGCGCACCGAACCGCGCCGCCGCCGTCGCGATCTACAACGGCTGGCTCACCGCGCAACTCGAAGTGCTGCGCAGCGGACACAATCGCATCCAGCGGCCGGCGCGCGTGACGTCCAACGTCACGCCACTGCGCCAGCGCAAGCCGCGAACTTTCCGCTATCCGTTGCCTGCCAACGACACTACCGGCGCATTGCCGATGGCCGCCGAAGCGACGACGCCCTACGACATACGGCGCAAGCTCCCGGAACGCGACGACGGCGCGATGTAAAGGTGCAACGGGTGTAAAGGTCGAAAGGAATCCACCGTGAATAGACATAAATCATCGCTGGCATGGAATCCGCTCACACGTTTTGCTATTCAACGAGTAATATGAAGACATGGGTTTCCTCTACACACCGCTTCCGTTGTGGGTCGCTGTCGGTGGCTGGATCGCCGCTGTGGCTTTGCTCGCGCTCGCACTCTGGAAGAACCCGTTCAAGCGCTTGCAGGAACCCGTGCTCCAGCATGTGTGGCTCGCCATCATCGTGGCCGTATCGGTGCTGTGGGCGACCAACGCATGGCTCGAAGATGGCACGGTGATTCACCTCCTCGGTGCAACGCTCGTCGTCACGCTATTCGACTGGGGGCTTGCGCTCATCGCAATGGCCATCGTGACGGGGCTTGCCGCCGTCGTCTTCGACGCGCCCTGGCAAGGCATCGCGCTCACCTTCCTCGTGTTCGGCGCAGTGCCCGTCGGCGTATCGACGCTCCTGCAACGCGCGTGCATCGCGTGGCTGCCGCGCAATCTCTTCATGTTCATCTTCGGCCAGGGCTTCGTGTCGCCCGCCATCGCGGTTACGGTGGCATCGGCCGTTGCGTTGGCAACGCATATCGCGCTCGCCGACGGTTCGATGTCCGTGATCCCAGCCGGCTATGCGTTTAGCGTGTTCCTGCTTGCGTCGGGTGAATCGTGGTTCACGGGTATGTCGACGGCACTGATCGCTGTCTATCGTCCCGCGTGGGTCACGACTTATGATGTCCGCCGCTATCGCCTCGGTGGCCCGCGCACCTGATCCCTCAATTGCACTGCACCGGCATCGAGATGAATGCGCCTGTCCGGCTCGTTCGCCCATGCATGCAACATCCGCCTATCTCTCGCTCGTTGAGCCTCCTCACCACGACACGAGAAAATATTTGTGCCAGGATTGAACTCCTTCCTGCAGACGGGCATCTTATGTGCCTGACGTCTTCATAGCATTGACCATAGATAGATGGATCGCACCAACGCACCGCGCCGATTGCCGCGGTTGGTCGGCCGGTTGGCGGTGTGGGTTGCGAGCGCGTCGCTCGCATGCTCGCTGCCTGCCTTCGCCGATCAACTCGGGCAGCACAACGACCTCGTCAGCAAATTCATCAACGATATGCACGCCGATCCGCTCGTTGCGGATTGCGCCGCGCATGGCGACTTCGTCGCGAGCACATCGACGGCTTTCGATCACGTCGAGTTTCCG
Source organism: Paraburkholderia terrae (assembly GCF_002902925.1). Taxonomy (GTDB): domain Bacteria; phylum Pseudomonadota; class Gammaproteobacteria; order Burkholderiales; family Burkholderiaceae; genus Paraburkholderia; species Paraburkholderia terrae. Next base: position 2,371,357 of record NZ_CP026111.1, read on the forward strand.
CCCAGCTCTTTCGATAGCGCGCATGCAGCCGTCACGCCCTGGAACGATTCGTTCGACGAAGGCAAGCAGAAGGTCAAGGTCGACAGCGTTGTGACCGTCGAAGGCCTGGGCGTTCCGCAAGGCGGCGGCGACCCGGCGCAGCTCAAGTTCCGCTGCGGCTATGTCGGCGCGCAGATGCTCGCGTTCAGCTGGAACGACCCCGTGCCGCCATTGCGCTCGCGAAGCACGGCGTCGTCGGGCTCGAACACCGCAAAGGGCAAGCACGCCGTTAGCGGCAAGGGCTCGAAGAAGAACTCGGGCAAGTCGAAAGGCACGACGAACAAGTCGGGCAACAAGAAGTCGACCAAATCGTCAGGCAAGGCCGTGACGACCAAGAGCAGCGCCGCGAAGACGAACGCTAAAGCGGGCGCGAAAAAGTCGACCACCAAGAAGACACATTGACTCGCGCCCTCGCCTGATCCGAACATCGGATCAGGCAATTCACGCGAGCAAAAAAAGCGAGGCCACGCACGATGCGTGGCCTCGCTTTTTTACATACCTTTACCGCGCATCAACGATACACGTCAGGCAAACGTCTCCATATGCCACAGAATCGCCTGCAGCATCGACGCACCGAGCGACGCGCTGCGCTCGCCGTTCCAGCCCACGCGTTCATCGGGCAGATTCGCGTTGTCCTTGAACGGCATTTCCAACGTCAGCGACAGGCAGCCGAATTCGTTGCCAATGTACTTCGACGCGAGCTTGAGCGCATCCTGCCGATACTTGCTCGCTTCATAACCGTACTTGTCCTGGAAATCGGGACTCGCGCGCTTGAAGTTCTCGATGAACGCCGTCTGCTCCTGACGTTGGCGCTCGGTGAAACTCGGCAGCATCTCCGAGCCCGCGACGAACACATACGGCAGCGCTTCGTCGCCGTGAATGTCGAAGAACAGATCGCAGCCCGTCGCGTGAATCGCGTCGCGCACGAGCAGCACTTCGGGGCTGCGCGCGGCGTCCGGCTCCATCCATTCGCGATTCAGGTTCGCGCCGGCCGCATTCGTGCGCAGATTGCCATGCACACTGCCGTCCGGGTTCATGTTCGGCACGATGTAGAAGTCGGCGTAATCGAAGAGCTTGCGCGCGACGGGGTCTCCCGACCAGTCGCCCCACCCCGCGAGCCGCTTCACCAGGCCTTCGACGAACCACTCGGCCATCGTCTCGCCCGGATGCTGGCGCGCGATGATCCAGATGATCTTCTTCGGCTTCAGCGTGCCGTCTTCGAGCAAGGTCGGCGCGCCGAGCGTGAGCAGCGACATCGGCCGGCCTTCGACCGTCTTGCCCAGTTCCGTCAGCGCCGCATGCGGCATCTGTTGAACTGCGCCGAGAAATTCCGAGTGGCGCTCTTCGCTATACGGCTCGAAGTACGCGTAATAGATGCGGTCGAAATCGGGCGTGTGATCGATGGTCAACACGCGGCCGTCGTACGAGGTCGGCACGCGAAACCAGTTCACGCGGTCATAGCTCGCGCACGCCTGATAGTTGCGCCAGCCGTCGGCGAACGCGCAGTCGGCGGCGTTCTCGAACGTCATCACGCAGCGCTCGCCGCGCGCGCCCGACAGACGGAAATAGAACCACTGCGCAAAGTCGGCGTGGCTGTCCGGACGCACGCGCAAGCGGATGTTGTCGGCCTGCGCACAGGACAGGACTTCGATCGCGCCTGCGTCGAAATTGCTCGTAATGGATAGCGTCATGTTGATATTCCTGCTGGTTCGGCGCGGCGTCAGTCCGCGATGCGCCGGCGAAAGACGTAGGTGGAATCGTTCGAAGCATCGGCGTCGAATGCGTAGCCTTCGGCGTCGAAGCCCTTGAGTTGCTCCGGCGTTTCGAAGCGATTCTCCACCAGATAGCGCGCCATGAGACCGCGCGCGCGTTTCGCGTGAAAACTGATGATCTTGTATCGCCCGCTCTTCCAGTCCTCGAACACGGGCGTGATGACGGGCGCGGCAAGTTTCTTCGGCTTGACCGACTTGAAATATTCCGTCGACGCGCAGTTGGTCAGCACGCGCGAGCCGTCCTGTTTCTTTTCCAGTTGCCGGTTGAGCGCCTGCGTGATGCGCTCGCCCCAGAACGCGTACAGATCCTTGCCGCGCCGGTTCTCGAAGCGCGTGCCCATTTCGAGCCGATACGGCTGCAGCAGATCGAGCGGACGCAGCAGACCGTAAAGGCCCGACAGCACGCGCACGTGCTGCTGCGCATAGTCGAGATCGGATGCGGACAGCGACTTCGCGTCGAAGCCTTCGTACACGTCGCCGTTGAACGCGAGCACGGCTTGCTTCGCATTGGACGTGTCGAATTTCGGCGACCAGTCGGCATAACGCTGGAAATTCAGATGCGCGAGCTGATCGGAAATGTCCATCAGCGGCGCGATGTCTTGTGGCGAAAGGCGGCGCAGATCGCCGATCAGTTCGGCGGCGTCATCGACGAAATCGGGGATCGTGTGCTTCTTGACGTGCGGCGGGGTGTCGTAGTCGAGCGATTTGGCCGGCGACAGAACGATTATCATAGAGGCTTTCAGGCACGCCGTGCCTGGCGGTCAAAGACGAAAGCCAGATTGTAACGAATGCCCGAAACCCCTGCCTTGCCTGAACAGAACGCGCCTGCCGCAAAAAACGCGGCGGCGCCCGCCGTCGTGCTCGATTCGAACGTGTGGATCGACATTCTCGTGTTCGACGATCCGCACACGCGCCCCATTCTCGCCGCGCTCGAAAGCGGCGCGCTGCGCGCGTTAATCGACGCGCGCTGCCTCGCCGAACTGGCGTACGTGCTCGACTATCCGCAGTTCGTCAAGCGCGCCGTCGACAAAGCCGCCGCGCTCGCGACGCTCGCGCGGCTGTCGACACTGGTCGAGCCGCCCGCGCCCGCCGAAAATGTGCCCCCGCTGCCCAAATGTAAAGACCGCGACGATCAGAAGTTTCTCGAACTCGCCTATGCGATGCAGGCGGACTGGCTGGTCTCGAAGGATCGGGCCGTGCTGAAGCTCGCGAAACGGATCGCGCGCGATTTCGGTTTCCGGATCGCGCAGCCCGCGCCGTTCGTCGTCGAATGTGCGCTAACGGCCGAAGCGCCCGTCGAGGCCTGACGCACGTCCGCGCAGTCCGCCGACGGGACGCGACGCGCTACCGGGCGGCACAGCCAACCGCCGCGCGGATTTTCCCTACAATCGAGCTTCACGCCTGACCACAACGGCATCAACGACTACGACCGCATCTGCACTGTGACATGAACGCACCGCACGATCTGACGACCACGCCTATGACCACCATGCCCCCATCGTTCCCGTCCCGTCTGCCGAACGTCGGCACGACGATCTTCACCGTGATGAGCGCGCTCGCCGCGGAAAAGAACGCGGTCAATCTCGGCCAGGGCTTCCCGGATTTCGATTGCGACCCGCGCATCGTCGATGCCGTGGCCAACGCGATGCGCGAAGGCCACAACCAGTACCCGCCGATGGCAGGCGTCGCGCCGCTGCGCCAGGCGATCTCCGAGAAGATCGCAAGCCTGTACGGACGCCGCTACGACGCCACGACCGAAATCACGGTGACGGCAGGCGCCACGCAAGCGCTTCTGACGGCGATCCTGTGCGCGGTCCATCCGGGCGATGAAGTGATCGTCGTCGAGCCGACCTACGACAGCTATCTGCCGTCGATCGAACTGGCGGGCGGCAAGCCCGTGTTCGTCACGCTCGAAGCGCCCGACTACGCAATCCCGTTCGACAAACTCGCCGCAGCGATCACGCCGAAAACGCGCATGATCCTGATCAACACGCCGCACAACCCGACGGGCACCGTCTGGCGCGCGGACGACATGAAGAAGCTCGAGGACATCGTGCGCGGCACGAATGTGCTGATCCTGTCCGACGAAGTGTACGAGCACATGGTCTACGACGGTGCGCCGCACGAAAGCGTGGCGCGCTATCCGGAACTCGCGCAGCGCAGCTTCGTCGTGTCGAGCTTCGGCAAGACCTATCACGTGACGGGCTGGAAGGTCGGCTACGTGGCCGCGCCTGCCGCGCTGATGGCGGAATTCCGCAAGGTCCACCAGTTCAACATATTCACTGTCAACACGCCGATGCAGCTCGGCCTCGCGCACTACATGCAGGACCCGGCGCCGTATCTGAACCTGCCCGCCTTCTATCAGAAGAAGCGCGACTTTTTCCGCGCCGGTCTCGCGCAATCGCGCTTCAAGCTGTTGCCGTGTACGGGCACGTATTTCCAGTGCGTCGACTATTCGGCCATCAGCGACATGCCCGAAGCCGAATTCGCACAGTGGCTGACGAGCGAGATCGGTGTGGCCGCCATTCCCGTGTCGGCGTTCTATCACGAGTCACATGAATCGGGCGTGGTGCGCTTCTGCTTCGCGAAGAAAGAAGACACGCTCGCCACCGCGCTCGAACGGCTGGCGCGTCTCTGAGATGGCGCGCGCGATGCTACGAACGAACCCCGGTTCTTCGTCATCGCGCGCGGAGCAACGAGGCGCCTGTCCGGCACACGGACAAGCCGCGTGCTCACTTCTTCTTTTGCGCCTCCATATAGGCCTTGCGATCCTCCGTCACGCGCTGCGCAGCCGGGCGCGCGTTGATGGCCTTCACGTACGGCTTCCAGTCGATGCCGACATCGAGCAGAAAATCGCGCCCGTAAACCGACTGCGTCGCCATGCCAACGAGCGGCAGGCTCACGAAGCCCGCCACGTCCGCGATGCTGAACTGCTCGCCGCGCAGATACGGCGTGAACTTCGCAAGCCGCCTGAAGCCGCGGATGTGATGGATCAGCAGCTTCTCCGTGCGCCCTTTCGTGGCGTCGGTGATCGTGCCGCCGAAGAACGCCTGCTTGTACAGATTGCGCGCCGTCAGTTCGAGATGCACGTCGACGAACGTGATCAGCTCGCGCTCCTTTGCCGCTTCCCACGGATCGCGGGAGAACATTGCTTTCTCGGGAAAAGCCGCGGCCAGATATTCGATGATCGCCTGCGACTCGCACAGGCTGCCACGCTCCGTCACGATGTACGGCACCTTGCCGAGCGGCGAGTGTTCGAGCATCGCCTCGTCCTGGCTGAACTCAACGCACACTTCCTCGAACGGAATGCCGAATTCGAGCAGCGCAAACTTCACTTTGTTGTAATAGTTGGACAGCGCAAAACCGTGCAGCTTGATCATCCGGTATCTCCCTGCGGATGGTTGTCGAAAGTCGCTTGCGATTCGTCACGGCTCACGCGCATGCACGCACACACGACGAATTGAAACGAACGTACTATTTTAGAATAATCATGGAGTGAGTCACATCATGTCACCGAACACCTCTCGCCAATACAGCATCGAAACTGTCGGCATCGTCGGCACGGGCGCGATGGGACGCGGGATCGCGCAGATCGCCGCGCTCGCGGGCCTCACGGTCAGGCTTTACGACACGAATGCCGATGCCATCGGCGCGGCGCGTGACTATCTGTCCGACACGTTCTCGAAGCTGGTCGCCAAAGGCAAGCTCGACAACTCGCGCTCGCTCGCCGCGCTCGCGAACGTGACGGGCGCGACTGCGATCGACGAACTCAAAGACTGCGACCTCGTCGTCGAAGCGATCGTCGAAAAGCTCGACGTGAAACGCGCGCTCTTCAAGGAACTCGAAGGCATCGTCAGCGAGCGCTGCATTCTCGCGTCGAATACGTCGTCGCTGTCGATCACGGCGATTGCGGCCACGTGCGCCGATCCATCGCGCGTAGTCGGCTATCACTTCTTCAACCCGGTGCCGCTGATGAAGGTCGTCGAAGTGATCGACGGCCTGCGCAGCGATCCCGCCGCCGGCGATGCGCTGATGGATCTCGCGCGCCGCGTGGGCCACACGCCCGTGCGCGCGAAGGATATGCCCGGCTTCGTCGTCAATCACGCGGGCCGCGGCATGAATACGGAAGGTTTGCGCGTCGCGGACGAAGACGTCGCGAGCTTCGTCGATATCGACCGCATCATGCGCGAGCAGGCGGGCTTTCGTCTCGGGCCGTTCGAACTGCTCGATCTGACCGCGCTCGACGTGTCGCATCCCGTGATGGAATCGATCTATCACCAGTTCTATGAGGAGCCGCGCTTCACGCCGTCGCCGATCACGGGCACGCGCCTCGCGGGCGGGCTGATCGGACGCAAGGCGGGCGAAGGCTTCTATGTGTATGTCGACGGCAAGCAGCAGGCGCCTGCCGAAGCACCCGCGCCGACCGCACTGCCGACGCGCGTCTGGGTGAGCGCGCGCGTACACGCTGCGCGCGACGCCGTGCTCGCGTTGATCGCGAAGGCAGGCGTCGCCGTGGACGAAGGCGCGACACCCGCCGCCGATTCGCTGATCGTCGTGACGCCGCTCGGCTTCGACGCGACAACGGCGGCTTTCGATGAGAACCTCGACGCGAGCCGCGTCGTTGCCATCGATACCCTCTTCCCGCTCGTCGACGCGAAACGCCACACGCTGATGACCACGCCCGCCACCACACGCGCCGCGCGCGATTCCGCGCACGCCCTCTTCGCGCATGACGGCGTGCCTGTCACGGTGATCCGCGATTCGACGGGCTTCGTCGCGCAGCGCGTGGTCGCGACGATCGTCAACATCGGCTGCGATATAGCGCAGCGTCAGATTGCGTCGCCGCAGGACATCGATCTCGCCGTGACGCTCGGCCTCGGCTATCCGCGCGGGCCGCTCGCACTCGGCGATGCGCTCGGCGCGCAGACCATCCTGACGATTCTGCGCAACATGTTCAGCGTGCTCGGCGATCCACGCTACCGTCCGTCACCATGGCTCGCGCGCCGCGCGCAACTCGGCATGTCGCTCACGCAACCCGACGCCGCAGACAACGACAACGCAAAGGAGCAAGCGTAATGGCCGCCGAACTGCTCGCCTCACGCCCAGCCGAAAGCGAATCGACGCTCGTGCTGACCCTGTCGAACCCGGGCGCGCGCAACGCGATGCACCCGGACATGTACGCCGCCGGCATCGAAGCGATCGACACGGCCGAGCGCGATGCGTCGATCGGCGCGGTCGTCATCACGGGTGCGGACAACTTCTTCTGCGCGGGCGGCAACCTGAACCGGCTGCTCGAAAACCGCGCGAAAGATCCGTCCGTGCAGGCGCAAAGCATCGATCTGCTCGGCGAATGGATTGCCGCGCTGCAGGCGTCGTCGAAACCGGTGATCGCGGCCGTCGAAGGCGCGGCGGCAGGCGCAGGCTTTTCGCTTGCGCTCGCGTGTGACCTGATCGTCGCCGCCGACGACGCGAAATTCGTGATGTCTTACGCACGCGTTGGCCTCACGCCGGATGGCGGTGGCTCCTGGTTCCTCGCGCGCGCGTTGCCGCGTCAGGTTGCGACGGAAGTGCTGATCGAAGGCAAGCCGATCGGCGCGCAGCGTCTGTATGACCTCGGCGTCGTCAACCGGCTCGTGAAACCGGGCGCCGCGCGCGATACGGCGATCGCATGGGCCGACGATCTCGGCAAGATCTCGCCGAACGCGAAGGCGCGCATCAAAGGACTGATCGCGGCAGCGGGCGCGCAATCGCTGCCCGAGCATCTGGTTGCCGAGCGCGACAGCTTCGTCGCGTCGCTGCATCATCGCGACGGGCTCGAAGGCATCACTGCGTTCCTCGAAAAGCGCGCGCCCAACTACAAATGAGCACGCCGACCGGGTCCGGCTATCAGTTGCCGAAGCGCCGCCGCATCTATCTGATGCGGCACGGCGACGTCACGTACTTCGATGCGTCGGGCAGCACGATCGACCCGGAGCGCGTGCCGCTCAATGAAAAAGGCCGCGCGCAGGCCGATGCCGCAGGCCGCGCGTTTGCCGAACAGAACGTGCGCTTCGATCGCGTGATCGCAAGCGGCTTGCCGCGCACGGTCGAGACGGCACAGCGCGTGCTCGCGCAAATGAGCGAGCGAACTGAGATCGACATCGAGCCCGCGTGGGAAGAAATACGCGGCGGCAAGCCAGGTTCGATTCCCGCGTACGATCTCGAAGCGGCATTTATCGGCGCGTTCGACGGCATCGTTGCCGAGGGCGTACAGTTTCTCGGCGGTGAGACGATCGGCGAACTGTTCGACCGCGTGCTGCCGGCGCTGGCTGCGCTACGCGCAGACGCATCGTGGGACGTCGCGCTGCTCGTGCTGCATGGCGGCGTCAATCGCGCGATCCTGTCGCATGCGATCACGGCAGGCGGCCGCACGTTCTTCGGCCATCTAGCGCAGGCGACGGGTTGTATCAATGCGCTCGACGTCGGCGCGGCGCCGCGCGACTGGGTGGTGCGCATGATCAATCATGCGCCACCCTCTCCTTTGCACCGCGACGCGCGCAACACATCGATGGAAATGCTTTACGCGCAATTCATTCAAACCAGGCGCAGCTAGCAGGTCGATCATTCGATCACCCAACGGAGGAGACATGCCGCAAGACGCGACACCTACCGACTACTCCGCTTTTGAAGGCACGCGGCCCATCAGCGAACGGCAGCGCATCGACATCGACGCCCTCTCCGCATGGCTCGCGCAACATGTCGAAGGCTTCGCCGGACCGCTGACGCTCGAACAGTTCGCGGGCGGCCAGTCGAATCCAACCTTCAAGTTGATTACGCCGATGCGTGCTTATGTGATGCGCGCGAAGCCGGGCCCGTCCGCAAAGCTGCTGCCGTCCGCGCATGCGATCGAGCGTGAGTATCGCGTGATGCATGCGCTGCGCGACACCGAGGTTCCTGTCGCGAAGATGCTTGCGCTGTGCGAGGACGAAAGCGTGATCGGCCGCGCGTTCTACGTGATGGAGTTCGTTCAGGGCCGCGTGCTGTGGGACCCGTCGCTGCCCGGCATGACACCGGCGCAACGCGGCGCGATCTATGACGAGATGAATCGCGTGATCGCCGCGTTGCATAGCGTCGATGTCGACAAGGTCGGACTTGCGGACTACGGCAAGCCCGGCAACTACTTCGCGCGGCAGATCGGCCGATGGAGCAAGCAGTATCAGGCGTCGGAAACGGAACCGATCGATGCCATGCATCGCCTGATCGAATGGCTGCCGCAACATATGCCCGCCGGAACGGGCGAACGCGCGTCCGTCGTGCATGGCGACTACCGGCTCGACAATCTGATCTTTCATCCACACGAACCGCGCGTGCTGGCCGTGCTCGACTGGGAACTGTCGACGCTAGGCGATCCCCTCGCCGACTTCGCGTATCACTGCATGGCGTGGCATGTCGATCCCGCGCAGTTTCGCGGCATCGCTGGACTCGACTGGGCCGCGCTCGGCATTCCCAACGAGGCACGGTACGTGCAACGCTATTGCGAGCGCACTGGCCTGACGATTTCCGGCGACTGGAACTTCTACCTCGCGTACAACATGTTCCGCATCGCGGCGATCTTGCAGGGAATCATGAAGCGCGTAGTCGACGGCACGGCAGCGAGCGAACAGGCCGCTGACGCAGGGCGGCGTGCCAGACCGATGGCCGAACTCGCGTGGCGCTACGCGCAGAAGGTGCGCTGAGTGACGTGCCTGCGGCACCACGCACTCAATCTGTAGACCGGATTCAACGACATCTACGAGGGCAAGATGAATTTCGACTACACCCCGAAGGTTCAGGCATTGCGCGACAAGCTGCTCGCATTCTTCGACGAGCACATCTATCCGAACGAACAGGCCTACGCCGCCGAAGTCGCGCGCAACCGCCAGGCGGGCAATGCGTGGGTGCCGACGGAACTGATCGAGGCGATGAAGCAGCAGGCGCGCGATGCCGGCTTATGGAATCTGTTTCTGCCCGATTCCGAGCGCGGCGCGGGTCTGACGAACCTCGAATACGCGCCGCTGTGCGAGATCATGGGCCGTGTGCCGTGGTCGCCCGAGGTGTTCAACTGCAATGCGCCCGACACCGGCAACATGGAGACGATCGAGCGATACGGCAACGAGGAGAACCGGCGCGAATGGCTGGAGCCGCTGCTGCAGGGCCAGATCCGTTCGGCGTTTCTGATGACTGAGCCGGAGGTGGCGTCTTCGGATGCGACCAATATTCAGACGAGCATCGTGCGCGACGGCGACGCGTATGTGATCAATGGGCACAAGTGGTGGTCGTCGGGCGCGGGCGATCCGCGCTGCAAGCTCTTCATCGTGATGGGCAAGACGGACCCGGATGCGCCGCGTCACGCGCAGCAATCGATGATTCTTGTGCCTGCTGACGCGACGGGTATCACGGTGCATCGACCGCTTAGCGTGTTCGGTTATGACGATGCGCCGCACGGGCATATGGAGATTACGCTCGATAACGTGCGCGTGCCTGCCGTGAACATGTTGCTTGGCGAAGGTCGCGGGTTTGAGATTGCGCAGGGGCGGCTCGGGCCGGGGCGCATTCATCATTGCATGCGGTTGATCGGGCTTGCTGAGCGGGCGCTTGAGTTGATGTGCAGGCGCACGTTGCAGCGTGTGGCGTTTGGCAAGCCGATTGCGGCGCAGACTGTTACGCAGGAGCGGATCGCCGAGGCACGGTGTCTGATCGAGCAGGCTCGGTTGCTGACGTTGAAGACCGCTTACATGATGGATACCGTCGGGAATAAAGGTGCGCGCGGTGAGATCGCGATGATCAAGGTTGTTGCGCCCAACATGGCGTGTCAGGTGATTGACTGGGCCATTCAGGCGCATGGCGCGGCTGGGATGTGTGATGATTTTCCTCTGGCTTATGCCTATACCACCGCGCGGTGGTTGCGGTTTGCTGATGGGCCCGATGAGGTGCATCGGAATGCTATTGCCAAGATTGAGCTTGGGCGGTATTCGGAGTGATGCGCTGGCAGCGCGGCAGCGGGGTTTGGGGATCTGTGGTGTAATTTTTTTGTGTCTGCGGCGGTGGGTGGTGCGGTTTGGTTTGTTCGTGTTTGCGCTGGCATCCGCGATGCGTTATCTAGCTTCAAGCGTCGCCCCTGTGCGGGGCGGCACCTACTTTTCTTTGCCGCCGCAAAGAAAAGTAGGCAAAAGAAAGCGGCTAACACCGCTAATTCTTGTGTTTGCCTGAGGGCCCCCACAGGGTCTTACGCTTCACACGGCAACGGCTCTGTTGGCGCATGTTGCCAACGCTTTGTATAAACGCCTCACCCGCTTCGAATGCATTTGCGCGGGCAAGCGGCAGCGAATGGTATGTGCCGCCCAGGTGGCAAACTGTGTGTAGGTTGTCGCGTCGTATAGCCTGGCGCTCTTACAGGGTGGAACGCGTGCGCTATTGGTCCGGAGTGATGCGTGTGCGGTACTACGGCCTACACACAGTTTGCCACCTGGGCGGCCGTGGAATATCTGGCACGGCATGCTGCAACGCGGATGCGTGAAGCGGGTGATGAGCACCGCAAGAGCGCTGGCAACGCACATGGGTCACGTGATTGCCGTGTGAAGCGTAAGACCCTTTGGGGGCCCTCAGGCAGTAAGAAGAATTGGCGGTGTTAGCCGCTTTCTTTTGCCTACTTTTCTTTGCGGCGGCAAAGAAAAGTAGGTGCCGCCCCGCACAGGGGCGACGCGTGAACAGCAAACACCGTAACGCGGATGCCAGCGCAACGACATGCAAACCACCCCAGCGTCGCAGTCAAAACAACCCACCCGGAGCATTCAATGATCGACATCTACAGCTGGGCAACGCCCAACGGCCACAAGATCCACATCATGCTCGAGGAGACGAACCTCGAATACAAGGCCCACCCGATCAACATCGGCGCAGGCGATCAATTCACGCAAGAATTCCTGGCAATCAGCCCGAACAACAAAATCCCCGCCATAGTCGACAGCGACGGCCCAAAGCGCCCGGACGGCAAGCCATTCTCCCTATTCGAATCGGGCGCAATCCTGATCTACCTGGCCGAAAAAACCGGCAAATTCCTGCCCACAGACCCAGCGGCCCGCTACGAAACCCTGCAATGGCTGATGTTCCAGATGGGCGGCATCGGCCCGATGCTCGGTCAGACACACCACTTCCGCGTCTACGCGCCGGAACCGATCGAGTATGCGATCAACCGCTACACGAACGAAACAAAACGCCTGTACGGCGTGATGGACACGAAGCTCGGCAAGACGCGCTACCTGGCAGGCGACGACTACACCATCGCCGATATCGCCACGTTCCCCTGGACGCGTTCATGGCAAAACCAGGGCCTGCAAATCGACGAGTTTCCGAACGTGAAGCGCTGGCATGAAGAGATCGCCGCCCGTCCCGCCGTGCAACGCGGCGTCGAAGTGCTCGCGTCGGCGCGCGTGCCGCTGATGGACGAAAAAGCGAAGGAAATACTGTTCGGCGCGACGCAGTACGCCAAGCACTGAGCATCGCGCGACGCTGGCGGATGCAACTAGAAATAGTGCCGCGTGATGAACTCCGCAATGCACACGGGACGCTCGCTGCCCTGCCGTTCGAGCGTCACGTTCCACGCGATCTGCACGCCGCCCTCCTCGACATCCGTCACGCTCGCGACAACGAAGCTCGCGCGCAATTGCGACCCGACAGGCACGGGCGCCGTAAAGCGCACACGGTTGAGCCCGTAGTTGACACCCATGCGTTGCTCAAAACGAAACGTATCGACGAGCAACGCGGGGATCAGCGACAGCGTCAGAAAACCATGCGCAATCGGTCCGCCGAACGGCGACTCGCGCTTCGCGCGTTCGGGATCGACGTGAATCCATTGATGATCGCCCGTCGCCACCGCAAAACGATCGACGCTCGCCTGATCGACCTCGACCCAGGCGCTCATGCGCGGCGGCTGGCCGACGAGTACACGCACGTCGTCGGCCGAAGCGAGCGTCAGCTCGGGCGTCATGCGGCCGCTCCGGGATTGCGCAGCCCAAAGATCGCCTTCGAGCGCACGGTAATCACCAGTTCACCGTCCTGATTGAAACCCTGCCACTCCGTCGACACGATGCCGCGATCCGGCTTGCTCGCCGACACGCGCTTGTCGAGCACGCTGTTCATCATGCGGATCGTGTCGCCGACGCGCACCGGCTTGAGCCAGCGCAAATCGTCGATGCCCGGCGAGCCCATCGATGTCGAGCCCGCCAGCACGTTGCGCACCAGCATGCCCATCATCACCGAGCACGTGTGCCAGCCGCTCGCGATCAGCGTGCCGTACGGCGATGCGGCAGCGCCCGTATCGCTGACGTGAAACGGCTGCGGATCGAACTGCTCCGCGAACCGGACGATCTCGTCGCGCGTGAACGTGTGCGAGCCGACTTCATACGACTTGCCGACTTCCATGTCCTCGTAGCTCAAACCCATCTTTCACCTCGTTTGCATGTGTTGGCGGCGGCGCTCATGCGTCGGCCGTTGCGAAGCCCGGCAGCGCGGCAAAGCGCGCCAGATGATGATCAACATCGCCGAGCGTGGTTTCGATGATAGCGAGACGCTTGAACAGATGCGCAGCCGCGACCTCGTTGGTCACACCCATGCCGCCGTGCAGTTGCACTGCCTGCTGTCCGACGAAGCGCGCCGCTTGCCCCACGCGCACTTTTGCCGCCGATACCGCGCGGCGACGCTCGTCGACATCGTCGCTGCCGTATCGCACGGCGGCGAGATACGTCGCCGAGCGCGCCTGCTCGGTGTGGATCAGCATCTCGACCATCCGGTGCTGCAGCGCCTGAAAGCGCGCAATCGGCACGCCGAACTGCTGGCGCGTCTTCGTGTATTCGACGGTTGCGTGATTCAGCGCGTCGAGCGCGCCGATCGCCTCCGCGCACAGCAACACGACACCGTAATCTGCGATGTGCTCCAGCGCGGCCGCGCCCGCGTGCCTGCCGTTCAGCTTGCGCGCCGGCGTTGCGTTGAACGCGAGCGTCGCGGCGCGCTGGCCGTCGATCGTCCGATAGTCGGTGATCTGCGTGTTCGCTGCATCGCGCGCAACGACGAACAGCGCAATCTCGCCATCGAGCCGCGCGGGAACGATCCAGTGATCGGCCTGCGCGCCGTGCTGCACAACCGATTTCGTGCCGCTCAGCGCGTAACCGTTGCCCTCGCGGGTCGCCGTCGTGTCGATCGAAAAAAGATCGTAGCGCGCGTGGGGCTCATGGAAGGCGACAGCGAGCTTGCTCTCGCCTTGCGCCGCACGTTCGAGCAACGCAGCATCGTCGCTGTCGCCCGTGCCGGAAAGCTTTAGCGCCTCGATACCGACAGCCGTCGACCAGTACGGCTCGACGACGATCGCGCGTCCCAGTTCCTGCATCACAACCAGCATATCGACCGTGCCGCCATCGAAGCCACCTTGTGCTTCAGGCACGGGCAACGCGGTCAGGCCCAGTTCGGCAAACGCGGACCAATGCTCGTCCGACACGCCCGCTTCCGTTCGCACGATCGCCTGTCGCGCCTCAAAGCCGTACTGCTTGTCGAGATAACGGCGCAGCGCGTCCGCGAATTGCTGTTGTTCGTCGGTGAAATTGAAGTTCATGCGCCGCTCCTCACAGTCCGAGAATCATCTGCGCGATGATGTTCTTTTGAATTTCGTTCGAGCCACCGTAGATCGATGTCTTGCGGTAGTTGAAGTAGTACGCGGCAAGCGGCGCAGCATCGTCGTCGCCCGCGATGCTGTGCGCGCGTTCGCCTTCGAGGAACGGCACGTCGAACGGCGCGGCGAGCGGCCCGACGGCTTCGAACATCAACTCCGTCAAACCCTGCTGCACTTCCGTGCCCTTGATCTTCAGCATCGACGCTTCCGGCCCCGGCCCGCGTCCGCCCGCTTCATTCGCGACCACACGATGCACCGTCACTTCGAGCGCCATCAATTCGATTTCGAGGCTCGCGACCTTTGCGGCGAACAGCGGATCGAGCAGCAAGGGCTTGCCGTTCTTCTTCTGATTCAGCGCGATGCGCTTGAGGAACGCGAGTTCGCGTTTCGACTGCCCGACGCGCGCGATACCCGTCCGCTCGTGGCCGAGCAGATACTTCGCGTAAGTCCAGCCGCGGTTCTCGTCGCCGACGAGGTTTTCGACGGGGACTTTCACGTCTTCGAAGAACACTTCGTTAACTTCGTGATCTTCGTCTAGCGTGATGATGGGGCGTACGGTGATTCCCGGCGTCTTCATGTCGATCAGCAGGAAGGAAATGCCCTCCTGCTTTTTCGCGCCGCTGTCGGTACGCACGAGGCAGAACATCATGTCGGCGTGCTGGCCGAGCGTCGTCCAGGTCTTCTGGCCATTGACGACGTAGTGATCGCCGACACGTTCGGCGCGCGTGCGCAGCGATGCCAGATCGGAGCCCGAACCCGGCTCCGAATAGCCCTGGCACCACCAGTCGGTGCCGTCGAGAATACGCGGCAAGTAGTGGCGCTTTTGCGCTTCGCTGCCGTACTTCATCAGCACGGGCGCGACCATCGATACGCCGAACGGCAGCACCGTCGGCGCGCCGAGCTGGGCGCACTCCTCGTCCCAGATATGGCGCTGCGTTGCGTTCCAGTCCGGGCCGCCATATTCCGCAGGCCACGCAGGCGCCGACCAGCCGCGCTGGCCGAGCAGCTTGTGCCAGCTCGCGAAGTCATCGCGATTCAGACGCTTGTGATTGAGAACTTTGTCGCGCAGCTCGTCAGGCAGATTCGCTTCGAGCCAGGCGCGGATGTCGGCGCGAAATGCGTCGTCGGCGGGGGAATAATTCAGGTCCATGCGCAGTGTCTCCTGGCCGCGGCCTTGCGCCGCCAGGAGCACTGCAAGCAATGGTTATTGCAGCGGCTCTTTCAGTGCGGCGGGTACAGGCAGCGGCATCACATCGATGCCTTCTTCGACGAGGGCTCGTGCATCCTCAGGCGTCGTGACGCCCCGGATACTGCGAGCAGGCGCTTCGTTGTAGTGAATGCGCCGTGCTTCCTCGGCAAAGCGGTCGCCCACGTTCTCGGTCTTTTCCAGCACCTCGCGCAGCGCGCGCATCACGTGCGCCTGCAGCTCGCCAGCGTCCGCCGCCGCTTTTTCCTTCGACGCGTTCGACGCGCTCGTCGCACCCGACAGATTCAGGCGCGGCGCCGACGGCAAACGGCTCACTTCCGTCGCTCCGCAGATGGGACATGCGACCAGCTTGCGGGACAACTGCGATTCGAAGTCATCGGCGGAAGCGAACCAGCCTTCGAACCGATGATCGTGCGGGCACTGTAGATCGAGGACCTTCATGTGGAATCAGGGCTTGCGTATGAGTTTAGCGCAAAATAGAAATTTGTGAACGGTCGTTCGCTAAATGCTTTTGCTTTTTTTACCGCCTGGACGGCGCGGTGGCGAACGAGAATCAGCCATTCTAGCGCGTTGGCGCGGGACGCGCCGACGCTCGAATGGCTGCGTATGACGAATGCCGAAAATGAAAAACGGCAGCGCAAGGCTGCCGTTTCGTTGGATGCGGCGTCCCGCGAGCGTCAGTCCGCTTCTGGCGCATTCTCCGGCCACGCGCCCGACAGCAGCTTCTCCAGCCAGAACGTGCCGATGATCGTTTTCACGTCGCTCAACTGCCCCGTGCGTACCCACTCGGACACATCCGACACCTTCGCGATGAACGTCTCCAGGAACTCGCCGTCGTCGAGCTTGCGCTCGCCCGCCGTCAGACCACGCGCGACGTAGATGTCGATGAATTCCGTCGAGTACGAAATGATGGGGTGAACGCGCGTCAGATAGATGTATTCGCGCGCCGTGTAGCCGGTTTCTTCGAGCAGCTCGCGCTTGGCGCACGCCAGCGGATCTTCGTTCGGATCGAGCTTGCCTGCCGGATACTCGTACATCACCTTGCCCATCGCGTACCGGTACTGGCTTTCCATCAGCACGCGGCCGTCGTCGAACAGCGGGATCACCATCACGGCGCCGGGATGTTGCACGTATTCGCGCGTCGCCTGCTTGCCGTCGGGCAAGCGCACGGTATCGCATTTGACCGTCATGAACGGCCCTTGATAGGCGACTTCGCTCTTGATGCAGGTTTCTTTGAGTGCGGTGTCGTGATCGGGGAGTTCTGCCATGTGCGACCTCTTTGCGGCAAGAAGCGCGACGGCCGGAACCGTCAGCGCCGTTTGACGAGATATTGAAACGTGAAGCCCGGGAAGGCGAGCACGACGAACAGGCTGAACGTGATCGCGTAGAACTGCCAGCCTTGATCGAAGCGGTTGCCGGCGCGCGCTTCGAGCATGAAGCCGAGCGCGCCGACGATGAAATACAGCACGATCAGTTCGCCGAGCCTGAGCCACGTACTTTTCTTCGTGGCCTTCAGCGGCATGACACCGAACAGCCGCTGATTCAGGAACGGCAGGTTGGCGCCGACAAGCGCCAACAGCACGATGAACCACCCCGCCGCCGACATTACAGCGGCAGCGTATGCGTAATCGCGTTCAGGCAGAGCGACATCAGCGGGCCCGGAACGATGCCGAGCACCAGCACGGCCACGCCGTTGAGCGCGAGCAGCGCGCGCTTGCAGGTATCGCCTGCGATCGGCGTCGTGTCGACGGCGTCGTCGAAGTACATCAGCTTCACGATGCGCAGGTAGTAAAACGCGCCGAACAGCGACGTGATCACCGCGAGCACCGCGAGCCACGTGAGGCCTGCGTTCATCGTCGCTTCGAGCACGGCTAGCTTCGCGTAGAAGCCGACCGTCGGCGGGATGCCGGCGAGCGAGAACATCAGCACCATCATCACGAATGCGAACACCGGGCTGCGCTGGTTGAGACCCTTGAAGTCGTCGAGCGTTTCAGCTTCGAAGTCGCGGCGTGCAAGCAGCATGACCACACCGAACGAGCCGAGCGTCGTCAGCAGATAGACGATGCTGTAGAACATCGCCGAGCCGTACGCGCTTGCTGCTGCGCCCGTCTTGCCGTCCACGACGCCCGCCAGCAGGCCGAGCAGCACGAAGCCCATGTTCGAGATCGCCGAATACGCCAGCATCCGCTTGATGTTGCGCTGGACGATACCCGTGATGTTGCCGACGATCATCGACAGCGCGGCCAGAATGACGAGCATTTCCTGCCAGTCGACGGCGAGCGGCAGCAGACCCATCACCAGGAAGCGCAGACCCCATGCAAACGCGGCAACCTTCGGACCGCCGCCGACGAGCATCGTCATCGCCGTCGGCGCGCCTTGGTAGACGTCCGGCACCCACATGTGGAACGGCACGGCGCCCATCTTGAACGCGATACCCGCGACGATGAAGATCACGCCGAACAGCAGCACGACATCATTGATGTGACCGGAAGCCACAGCCTTCAGCACTTCGTTCAGTTCGAGCGAACCCGTCGCGCCGTAGAGCATCGAGATGCCGTACAGCAGGAAGCCCGACGCCAGCGCGCCGAGCACGTAGTACTTCATCGCGGCTTCGTTCGACGGCGCATGTTCGCGGCGCAGCGCAATCACGGCGTACAGCGACAGCGACATCAGTTCCAGACCGAGGTACAGCGTCAGGAAGTTGTTGCCGGAGATCATCACCAGCTGGCCGAGCAGCGAGAACATGCCGAGCAGGAAGAAGTTGCCCTCGTACAGGCCGCGATCTTCCAGATACTTGCGCGAGTAGACGATCGACACCGCGTAGCCCAGCGACACCACCGCCTTCATCACGTTGGCGAACGGGTCCACCACGTACATGCGCGAGAAGTAGTATTGCGGCCCGGTGCCCGAGAAGGCGTCGACGGCGAACCAGATGCCGGCCACGACCGTGGAAATCAGCGCGATGAAATACGTCGTGCGGCGGCTGTTCGGGCCAACGAACGTGTCGATAAGCCACGCAACGACGATAGCGGTCATCACTAGCGCGTCGGGTAACAGGGCGGTCATAGGTGCGTTTTGCATGATCTTTAAATTCCTCCGCTTCGCATTACTGCGACAGCGGCAGCTTCGACTGCGCAACGTGGGACAGAAGGTTCTCCACCGACACGTGCATTACTTCGGTAAAGGGCTTCGGATAGATGCCCATGTACAGCGTCAACGCGGCGAGCACGCCCAACATGAAGAACTCGCGGCGATTGATGTCGACGAGGTTCTTCACGTGATCGTTCACCACCGCGCCGAAGTACACGCGCTTGTACATCCACAACGTATAGGCCGCGCCGAGAATCAGCGTGACGGCCGCACCGAACGCGATCCAGAAGTTGTACTGGACAGCGGCCAGAATCACCATGAACTCGCCGACGAAGCCGGAGGTGCCCGGCAGGCCGCAGTTCGCCATCGAGAACAGCATCACGAGCGCCGCGAACTTCGGCATCGTGTTGACGACGCCGCCGTAGTCGGCGATCTGACGCGAGTGCATGCGGTCATACAGCACGCCGATGCAAAGGAACATCGCGCCCGACACGAAGCCGTGCGAGATCATCTGCACGATCGCGCCTTCCGTACCGAGCTGGTTGAAGATGAAGAAGCCGAGCGTGACGAAGCCCATGTGCGCGATCGACGAGTACGCAACCAGCTTCTTCATGTCGGCCTGCACCATCGCGACGAGACCGATATAGACGACGGCGATCAGCGACAGCGTGATGACGACGGGCGCGAGCAAGTGGCTCGCATCCGGCGCGATCGGCAGCGAGAAGCGCAGGAAACCGTATGCGCCGAGCTTCAGCATGATCGCGGCCAGCACGACCGAGCCGCCCGTCGGCGCTTCCACGTGCGCGTCCGGCAACCACGTGTGGACAGGCCACATCGGCACCTTGACGGCGAACGCGAGGAAGAACGCGATGAACAGCAGCACCTGCGGCGTCATCGACAGCTTCGCGGCGTGCCACGTTGCCAGATCGAACGTGCCCGTCTGCGTGTACAGATACAGCAGGCCGACCAGCATCAGCAGCGAGCCCATCAGCGTGTACAGGAAGAACTTGAACGCCGCGTACACGCGGTTCGCCCCGCCCCACACGCCGATGATGATGTACATCGGAATCAGCGTCGCTTCGAAGAACACATAGAACAGCATGCCGTCGGCTGACGAAAACACGCCGACCATGATGCCCGACAGGATCAGGAACGCTGCCAGATACTGCGCGACGTTCTTCGTGATCACTTCCCATGCTGCGATCACGACGATCACCGTGATCAGCGCCGTCAACACGACGAACCACATCGCAATACCGTCGATACCGAGGTGGTACGTGATGTTGAAGCGCTCGATCCAGTTAGCCTTTTCTTCGAACTGCAATGCTGCCGTACTCGTGTCGAAATCCGTCATCAACGGAATCGTCACGATGAAACTCAACACCGACCCGATCAGCGCAATCCATCGCGCCGGACCGGGATTGCGATCTGAACCGATGGCCAGAACCACCAGGCCGAAAATAATCGGCATCCAGATCGCGATACTCAGAATCGGAAACGTCGTGTGCATGAGAAATGTCTCCAGCCTGTTTTTTATTTGCCGCCGAGCGTTACAAACAGGGTCAGGAGCCCCAGCATGCCGATGATCATGGCGAATGCGTAGTGGTAGATGTAACCCGATTGCAGGAAACGGATCACGCTCGCAAACCAGCCGATAAAGCGCGCGCTCCCGTTGACAATACCGTCGATGACCACGATGTCGCCTTCCTTCCACAGCCCGCGGCCGATGGCCACTGCGCCGCGTGCGAACACGACTTCGTTGATCTTGTCCATGTAGTACTTGTTATCCAGCAGCGTGTAGATCGGACCGAAACCACGCTTGATGACGGCGGGGAGATCCGGACGCTTCAGGTACAGGAACCACGAGACCACTACCCCAGCCAGCGCCAGCCACACGGGCAAGCCCGACGCGGCGTGCAGACCCATCGAGGCCCAGCCCTGGAATTCTTCCGCCATCTCGTGCAGCGCCGGATGGTTTTCGCCGATGAAGATCACCTTCTCGAACGCCACGCCGTGCTGGAAGAAATCGCCGTACAGCATCGGGCCGATTGCGATGGCGCCGATCACGACAGACGGAATGGCGAGCAGCACCAGCGGCAGCCAGACGACCCATGGTGTTTCGTGCGGCTCGTGAGCGTGATGGTCGTCATGACCGTGGCCGTGATCGTCGTGATGACCGTGGCCGTGCGCCGCTGCTTCCGCGCCCAGCGGCGAATCAGGATGCTTCGGACCGCGGAAGCGCTCTTCGCCGTGGAACACCATGAAGTACATGCGGAACGAGTACAGCGCCGTGACGAACACGCTCGCGACGACCGCGAAGTACGCGAAGCCCGAACCCGGCAGATGCGACAGCTTCACCGCATCGATGATCGAGTCTTTCGAATAGAAGCCCGAGAAGAACGGCGTACCGATCAGCGCCAGCGAACCAACCAGCGACGTGATCCACGTAATCGGCATGTATTTGCGCAGGCCGCCCATGTTGCGCATGTCCTGATCGTGGTGCATGCCGATGATCACGGAACCCGCGCCGAGGAACAGCAGCGCCTTGAAGAACGCGTGCGTCATCAGGTGGAACACGGCGACGGGGTAAGCCGACACGCCGAGCGCAACCGTCATGTAGCCGAGCTGCGACAGCGTCGAGTAAGCGACGACGCGCTTGATGTCGTTCTGCACGACGCCGAGGAAACCCATGAACAGCGCTGTGATCGCGCCGATCACCGTGATGAACGACAGCGCCGAGTCCGACAGTTCGAACAGCGGCGACATACGCGTCACCATAAAGATACCGGCCGTCACCATGGTTGCCGCGTGAATCAGTGCGGAGATCGGCGTCGGGCCTTCCATTGAGTCGGGCAGCCACACGTGCAGCGGGAACTGCGCGGACTTACCCATCGCGCCGATGAAGAGGCAAATACACGCGACGGTCAACAGGCCCCAGTCGGTGCCCGGGAAGCTCAGCGAGGCCAGCTCATGGCTCTTCGCGAACACGTCGCCGTAGTTCATCGACCCGCCGTACGCAAGGATCAGACCGATGCCGAGAATGAAGCCGAAGTCGCCCACGCGGTTGACGATGAACGCCTTCATGTTCGCGTAGATCGCGCTTTCACGCTTGAAGTAGAAGCCGATCAGCAGGTATGACACGAGACCCACCGCTTCCCAGCCGAAGAACAGCTGCAGGAAGTTGTTGCTCATCACGAGCATCAGCATCGAGAACGTGAACAGCGAGATGTACGAGAAGAAGCGCTCGTAGCCGGTTTCCTCGTCGGCCATGTAGCCGATCGTGTAGACGTGAACCATCAGCGACACGAAGGTCACCACGCACATCATCATCGCTGTGAGCGTGTCGACGAGGAAGCCGACTTCGAACTTCACCTTGCCGACCGTCATCCATTCGTACACGGTCGCGTTGAAGCTCGCGCCGTGGAGCACATCGAGAAACACGATGCACGAAAGCACGAACGAAATCGCGACGCCGAGAATCGTGACCGAGTGCGCACCGGCACGTCCCACCGTCTTGCCGAAGAGCCCCGCAATCAGCGAGCCGGCCAGCGGTGCAAGCGCTACCGCCAGCAACAGGTTTTCATTGAGTGTCGTTGACATAACAGCCTGTGCCTGAAGTTAACCTTTGAGCTGATCGAGATCCTCGACATTGATCGTGTCGAGGCTACGGAACAGGGTCACCAGAATTGCAAGACCGATCGCCGCTTCCGCTGCCGCAACCGTCAGCACGAAGAAAACGAAGATCTGGCCATGCACATCGCCGAGATAATGCGAGAACGCGACGAAGTTCGTGTTGACCGCCAGCAGCATCAGTTCGATTGCCATCAGGATGATGATGACGTTGCGACGGTTCAGGAAAATGCCAACGATGCTGATCGCGAACAGGATCGCGCCGAGCACGAGGTAATGGGCAAGGGACAACATATTTTTCTCCTCCTGAGCTCAGCTGTTCTTGCCGGCGCCAGCGTCGCCAGCAACGATTTCAGGTTCAGCCGGACTTTCCTTTTCCGCTGCCATCTTGACCACGCGCACGCGGTCCTGGGCGCGCACCTTCACCTGATCCGACACGCGCTGGCGCTTGCTGTCCTTGCCGTGACGCGTGGTCAGCGCAATCGCCGCGATGATCGCGACCAGCAGCACGAGGCCGGCCACTTCGAACGCGAAGATGTAGTCGGTGTAAATGACCTTGCCGATCAGGCGTGTGTTCGACCAGTCGGCGGCGCCTGCAACGGCGGCCGTCGTGTCGCGCACAGGTTGAACCGTCGCGCCGTAGCCGTGCCAGAGAATCAGCGCCGTCTCGATCACGATGATCGCGCCCACGATGGTCGCCATCGGTACGAAGCGTTTGAAGTCGCGCCGCAGCACGTCGAGATTGATGTCCAGCATCATCACGACGAACAGGAACAGCACCATCACCGCGCCGACGTACACCAGCACCAGCAGGATCGCGAGGAATTCCGCCTGCAGCAGCATCCAGATCGCGGCCGCGTTGAAGAACGCGAGCACGAGGAACAACGCGGACGCCACCGGGTTGCGCGAAGTGATCACCTTCAGTCCTGACACCGTCAGGAGTAGCGCGAAGATGTAGAACAGTACGGTCGTGAAGTCCATGATTACCGATTCATCGTTAGGCCATCGTCAGGCTTGGTGCTTTGGCGCGCGTCGTCTTCTGCCTGTGTTGCGTGACGCGGCACCAGAGCGGTCTGGCAGCGTCGCGCGGTCTTGTGCCTGCCGGACCGCGCGCCGTCGAACTGCTGTTTCAACCTATCAACGATAGGGTGCGTCGGCTGCCTTGTTTGCAGCGATTTCCGTTTCGTAACGGTCGCCGACTGCCAGCAACATGTCCTTCGTGAAGTACAGATCGCCGCGCTTTTCGCCGTGATACTCAAGGATGTGCGTTTCGACGATCGAATCGACCGGGCAACTCTCTTCGCAGAAACCGCAGAAGATGCACTTGGTCAGGTCGATGTCGTAGCGCGTCGTGCGGCGCGTGTTGTCCGCGCGCGTTTCCGATTCGATCGTGATCGCGAGCGCCGGGCACACTGCTTCGCACAGCTTGCACGCGATGCAGCGCTCTTCGCCGTTTTCGTAGCGGCGCAGCGCGTGCAGGCCACGGAAACGCGGCGAGATCGGGGTCTTCTCTTCCGGGAACTGCACAGTGATCTTGCGCTGGAACGTGTAACGTCCCGTCAGCGCGAGGCCCTTGAGCAGCTCGGTCAGAAAGAAGGTCTTGAAGAAGTTTTGGATTGCGGTCATGGTTCGTCCGCCCTTTAGTTCCAGATATTCAACGGCGACATGATCCAGAAGCCGACCACCACGACCCAGATCACGGTGACAGGCAGGAACACCTTCCAGCCCAGACGCATGATCTGGTCATAGCGGTAACGCGGGAACGTCGCGCGCACCCAGATGAATACCGACAGCAGGAAGAAGACTTTCAGGACCAGCCAGAAAATGCCGGGGATGAACGACAGGAATTCGAACGGTGCGCTCCAGCCGCCCAGGAACATGACCGAGGCCAACGCCGAGATCACGATCATGTTGATGTACTCGGCGAGGAAGAACAGCGCGAACGCCATGCCCGAGTAATCGATCATGTGGCCGGCAACGATTTCCGACTCACCTTCCACCACGTCGAACGGGTGGCGGTTCGTTTCGGCGATGCCCGACACGAAGTACACGACGAAAGCCGGCAGCAGCGGCAGCCAGTTCCACGACAGGAACGTGACGCCGTGGCTGGCGAAGATGCCGCGCATCTGCGAGCCGACGATGTCCGACAGGTTCAGCGAGCCCGCCGTCATCAGCACGACGACAAGCGCGAAGCCCATCGAGATTTCATACGACACCATCTGCGCCGCCGCGCGCATCGCGCCGAGGAAGGCGTACTTCGAGTTCGACGCCCAGCCGGCCAGAATCACACCGTACACGCCGATCGACGAAATCGCGATGGCGTACAGCAGACCGGCGTTGATGTCGCCGAGCACGGCGCCTGCCTGGAACGGAATCACCGCCCACACCGCGAACGCAGGGACCACCACCATCACCGGGGCGATCAGGTAGATCCAGCGGCTAGCCTGGGTCGGCTGAATGACTTCCTTGAGCAGCAGCTTCAGCACGTCGGCGATCGGTTGCAGCAGACCGGCGGGGCCGACACGGTTCGGCCCGAGACGCACGTGCATCCAGCCGATCAGCTTACGTTCCCACAGGATCAGGTAAGCCACGCACAGCAGGATCGCGACGGCCACCACCAGGATGCGCACCAGCGCCCACACCGTGGGCCATGCCACGCCGAGAATCTCGGTGCCGCCCGCGTTGATCGATTCGAACAAGGTCATTTACGCCTTCTCCACCACCAGTTCACCGAACAGGCTGCCCAGCGCTGCACCGGCAGGCGTAGCCGCCGACACGCGGACGACCGTCTCCGCAAGATTCGCATCACGCACGGCGGGTATCTGCACCGAGCGATCGCCCTGACGAACGCGCACGGCGTCGCCTTCCTTCAAACCCAGCTTGTCGAACAGCGCGGCGGGCAGACCCACCGAGTTGGCGGCACGCGCGGCTGCCGTCAGATGCAGCGACTCCGCACGGCGCACGAGCTGATCGGCGTGGTAGATCGGCACGTCAGCGATGCGCTCGAACGTGCCTTCCGCGGCCTTCGCGCCATTGCTGCGCGCGACGCTTGCCGACGTCTTGTTCGACAGGCGCGGCGTGAGGTCGCCATCGCCCAGTGCCACGGTGCGCACCTGCTCCGCTGTATCGTAGT
The DNA here is from genome assembly GCF_002902925.1 of Paraburkholderia terrae. Classification (GTDB taxonomy): domain Bacteria; phylum Pseudomonadota; class Gammaproteobacteria; order Burkholderiales; family Burkholderiaceae; genus Paraburkholderia; species Paraburkholderia terrae. The sequence goes on from NZ_CP026111.1 coordinate 2,396,907, forward strand.
CGAAGCCCGACGCGCCGAGCAGGTTGCCCAGCACGCGCAGCACCTTCCATGCGGGACGCGCATCGCCGAGCGGACGCACGACGCCGTTGAACATCTGCACCGTGCCTTCTGCGTTGACGAAGGTGCCGGCCGTCTCCGTGTACGGCGCGATCGGCAGCAGGACGTCTGCGTATTCTGCGCCCGTCTGGAACGGCGACATCACGACGACCATTTCCGCCTGGTTCAGCGCGGCAAGCGCCTGCGCCGGGTTGGCCGTATCGAATTCCGGTTCGAGGTTCAGCAGCACGTAACCCTTGCGCGGCTGTTCGAAGACTTCGCGAGCATTCAGGCCACCCTCGCCCGGCAATGCGCCGACGAGATGCGCACCGACCGTGTTCGCCGCTTCCGTCAGGAAGCCGAGCGTAGCGCCCGTCGATTCGGCGATCCATTGAGCCGCTGCGTGGATACGCGCGAACTCAGGATGCTGAACCGCGCCGTTACCGAGCAGCACGACGCGCGTTTCACCGGCGCCGAGTGCAGCGGCCGTCTTCTTTGCCGCATCCGTTGCCGTCGCGCCTGCGAAGGCTTCCGGCAGCGCCACGCCCTTCGCTTCCGACACGGCAGCAGCGATGCCTGCCAGTTCGTTCAGCCACGCCGACGGCGCAGCAGCGATGCGTGCAGCTTGCGGGATCAGCGCGTCGTCGCGCGTCGCTTGCAGCAGCGTGATCTTTGCACCGCCCTTCGCGGCCTGGCGCAGACGTGCTGCGAACAGCGGATGGTCGCGGCGCAGCGACGAGCCGATTACGAGCGCGCTGTCGAGCATCGACAGGTTGGCGATCGACGTACCGAGCCACGGGGTGCCATTCGCGGCGGCCGAGAAATCCGTCTGACGCAGACGGAAATCGACGTTCGGCGTACCAACGGCTTGCGCAACCTGCTTGAGCAGGAACAGTTCTTCGACCGTGCTGTGCGCGCTGCCGAGTGCGGCAATCGCGTTCGCGCCATGGTCAGCCGAGATGCCCTTTAGACCCTTGACGACGTATTCGAGCGCCGTCTGCCAGTCCGTTTCGATCCACTGACCGTTTTGCTTGAGCATCGGACGCGTCAGACGTTCCGGGCTGTTCAGGCCTTCGTACGAGAAACGGTCCTTGTCCGAAATCCAGCATTCGTTGATGGCTTCGTTTTCGAACGGCAGAACGCGCATCACGCGGTTGTTCTTCACTTGCACCACGAGGTTCGCGCCGACGGAATCGTGCGGGCTCACCGACTTGCGGCGCGACAGTTCCCACGTACGGGCGCTGTAGCGGAACGGCTTGCTGGTCAGCGCGCCGACCGGGCACAGGTCGATCATGTTGCCCGACAGTTCGGAGTCGACCGTCTTGCCGACGAACGACGTGATTTCCGAATGCTCGCCGCGGCCCAGCATGCCGAGTTCCATCACGCCGGCGACTTCTTCGCCGAAACGGACGCAACGCGTGCAGTGAATGCAGCGCGACATTTCTTCCATCGAGATCAGCGGGCCGACGTTCTTGTGGAACACGACGCGCTTCTCTTCGCTATAACGCGACGACGACTTGCCGTAACCGACGGCCAGATCCTGCAGCTGACATTCGCCGCCCTGGTCGCAGATCGGGCAATCGAGCGGATGGTTGATCAGCAGGAATTCCATCACGGATTGCTGACCCTTCACCGCCTTTTCCGACTTCGTGCGCACGATCATGCCCGCCGACACCGGCGTTGCGCATGCAGGCACGGCCTTCGGCATCTTCTCGACATCGACGAGACACATCCGGCAGTTGGCCGCAATCGACAGTTTCTTGTGATAGCAGAAGTGAGGAATGTAGGTATCGACCTTATGCGCAGCCTGAATAATCATGCTGCCTTCGGCCACCTCTACTTTCTTGCCGTCTATTTCAAGTTCAACCATGATGGTCAATCTTCCTTAACCTGTTACCGCTCAATCGTTCGCCCGCTCGCCGCTACACAGCGGCGGCACCCGCGTTTGACTCTGGCTCACGTCGGCCTTGTATCGGCCTCGCATTGACCTCTTAAGCGGCGACCGTTTCCGTGGCCGCCGCCGCGCCGGCATGACCGCCGACGACGCAACGCTTGTTGGCGACGTGATACTCGAATTCGTCCCAGTAGTGCTTGAGCATGCCCCGCACCGGCATCGCTGCCGCATCACCGAGCGCGCAGATCGTGCGGCCCATGATGTTCTCGGCGACCGAGTTCAGCAGATCCAGATCTTCCTTGCGGCCCAGACCGTGCTCGATACGATGCACGACGCGATACAGCCAGCCCGTGCCTTCACGGCACGGCGTACACTGACCGCACGACTCTTCGTAATAGAAGTACGACAGGCGCAGCAGCGAGCGCACCATGCAGCGCGTCTCGTCCATCACGATGACGGCGCCCGAACCCAGCATCGAACCCTGCTTCGCGATCGAGTCGTAGTCCATGTCGGTTTGCATCATCAGGTCGCCCGGAATCACGGGTGCCGACGAACCGCCAGGAATCACGGCCTTGATCTTCTTGCCGCCGCGCATGCCGCCCGCGAGGTCCAGCAGCGTCGCGAACGGCGTGCCGAGCGGGACTTCGTAGTTGCCCGGACGCTCGACGTCGCCCGACACCGAGAAAATCTTCGTGCCGCCGTTGTTCGGCTTGCCCATCTCGAGGTAGTTCTGCGGGCCGACGGCCAGCAGGAACGGCACGGCTGCGAAGGTTTCCGTGTTGTTGATCGTGGTCGGCTTGCCGTACACGCCGAAGCTCGCCGGGAACGGCGGCTTGAAGCGCGGCTGGCCCTTCTTGCCTTCCAGCGATTCGAGCAGCGCGGTTTCTTCGCCGCAGATGTACGCGCCATAACCGTGGTGCGCGTGCAGCTGGAACGAGAAGCCCGAGCCCATGATGTTGTCGCCGAGGAAGCCCGCTGCGCGCGCTTCCTCCAGCGCCTCTTCGAAGCGTCGATAGGTTTCGAAGATTTCGCCGTGAATGTAGTTGTAGCCGACCGAGATGTTCATCGCGTACGCGCCGATGATCATGCCTTCGATCAGCGAGTGCGGATTCCAGCGCAGGATGTCGCGGTCTTTGAACGTGCCCGGCTCGCCTTCGTCCGAATTGCAGACGAGGTACTTCTGCCCCGGGAACTGACGGGGCATGAAGCTCCACTTCAGGCCGGTCGGGAAGCCCGCACCGCCACGGCCACGCAGACCCGAAGCCTTGACGTCGGCGATCACCTGCTCGGGCGGAATCTTTTCTTCGAGGATACGGCGCAGCTGCTTGTAGCCGCCGCGCTCGACGTAGTCCTGAAGATGCCAGTTGTCGCCGTTCAGACCGGCGAGAATCAGCGGCTTGATGTGACGATCGTGTAAAGACGTCATTTCGAAAGTTCCTCGAGGAGCTGGTCGATCTTCTCGCGGCTCATGAAGCTGCACATACGATGGTTGTTCACGAGCAGCACAGGCGCATCACCGCACGAACCCATGCATTCGCCCTCTTTGAGGGTGAATTTGCCGTCCGCGGTGGTTTCGCCGAAGTCGATACCGAGCTTCTGCTTCAGATATTCGGCGGCGCTGTCCGAACCGCCATCGGGACCGAGCTGGCACGGCAGGTTCGTGCAGAGCGTGATCTTGTATTTGCCGACGGGCGATGTCTCATACATCGTGTAGAAGGTCGCAACCTCCTGCACGGCGACGGCCGGCATGCCGAGATAGTCCGCGACGAACTGCATGAGTTCGGGCGACAGCCAGCCAAGCTCTTCCTGGCCGACCGCCAACGCCGACATCACGGCGGACTGTTTCTGATCGGCGGGATACTTGGCGATCGCGCGATCGATTTCTTTCAGGCCTTCAGCTGAGATCATTTTCAGACACGACTCTTTCAATTCCTACCGAACGAAAACCTGTCGCGCACTGCGTGTTGCGACAGACCCGGCGTTCCTTTGCTTGACGCGCGCTCCGCTTCTCATGCTTTATCGGCTACGTGAGCGCGTGCCTTGATGAAAACCGCTTGCGACGACCGCGTTAGCGATCGACTTCACCGAACACGATGTCCTGTGTGCCGATGATCGTCACGGCGTCCGCGATCATGTGGCCGCGCGCCATTTCGTCGAGCGCGGACAGATGCGCATAACCCGGCGCGCGAATCTTGAGGCGGTACGGCTTGTTCGCGCCGTCCGACACCAGATAGATGCCGAACTCGCCCTTCGGATGCTCGACAGCGGCATACGCTTCGCCTTCAGGCACATGGAAGCCTTCCGTGAAGAGCTTGAAGTGGTGAATCAGCTCTTCCATGTTCGACTTCATGCCCACACGCGACGGCGGCGCGATCTTGTGATTGTCGGTCATCACAGGACCAGGATTCTTACGCAGCCATTCAATACACTGTTTCGCGATCCGCGTGGATTGACGCATTTCTTCGACGCGCACCAGATAGCGGTCGTAGCAGTCGCCATTCACGCCGACGGGAATGTCGAAATCCATCTGGTCGTACACTTCGTACGGCTGCTTCTTGCGCAAATCCCACTCGATGCCCGAACCGCGCAGCATCGCGCCCGTCATGCCCAGTTGCAGCGCGCGCTCCGGGCTCACGACGCCGATGCCGACCAGACGCTGCTTCCAGATGCGGTTGTCGGTGAGCAGCGTTTCGTACTCGTCGACGCACTTCGGGAAGCGATTGAAGAAGTCTTCGATGAAGTCGAGCAGCGAGCCCTGACGGGTCTCGTTCATCTTCGACAAGGCCTTCGCATTGCGGATCTTCGATGCCTTGTATTGCGGCATCGCGTCCGGCAGATCGCGATACACACCACCCGGACGATAGTACGCCGCGTGCATCCGTGCGCCGGACACCGCTTCATACACGTCCATCAGGTCTTCGCGCTCGCGGAAGGCGTAGAGGAACACGGCCATCGCACCGACGTCGAGCGCGTGCGCACCGATCCACATCAGGTGGTTCAGCACGCGCGTGACTTCGTCGAACAGCACGCGGATGTATTTCGCACGGATGGGCACATCGATGCCGAGCAGCTTTTCGATGGCCAACACGTAGCCGTGCTCGTTGACCATCATCGACACATAGTCGAGGCGGTCCATGTACGGCACGGACTGAATGAAAGTCTTGGTTTCCGCGAGCTTTTCAGTCGCGCGATGCAGCAGGCCGATGTGCGGATCGGCGCGCTGGATCACTTCGCCGTCGAGTTCGAGCACGAGGCGCAGCACGCCGTGCGCTGCCGGGTGCTGCGGGCCGAAGTTGAGCGTGTAGTTCTTGATCTCTGCCATGGCGTTCTCTTAGTGTTTCAGGCCGCCATAGCGATCCTCGCGGATCACGCGCGGCGTGATTTCCCGAGGCTCGATCGTCACCGGCTGATAGACGACGCGCTTCTCTTCCGGGTCGTAACGCATTTCGACGTAACCGGAGACAGGGAAATCCTTGCGGAACGGGTGACCGATGAAACCGTAGTCGGTCAGGATGCGGCGCAGGTCCGGATGGCCTTCGAAGACGATGCCGTACAGGTCGAACGCTTCGCGCTCGTACCAGTTGGCCGAACTCCAGATGTCGACGACCGACGCGACGAGCGGCACTTCGTCGTCCGGCGCGAACACACGCACGCGCAGGCGCCAGTTGTTCGACACGGACAGCAGATGCAGGACGGCGGCAAAACGCGGACCTTCGTAAGCGCCTTCACCGTAGGTTTGATAGTCGATACCGCAGAGGTCGATCAACTGCTCGAAACGCAGCGTCGCGTCGTCGCGCAGACGCTTCGCCACTTCGAGGTAATCGCCTGCCTTCACGACGATGGTCAGCTCACCGATCGATTCGGTGATGCTCGTCAGGCGGCCGCCAAAGGCCGCCTCGAGGTTCGCTTTGAGAGTCTCGAGTTTGCTTGCCATATTGTGGGGAGGCTTGGGCTTTTATTGACGGGCGATGGTGTTGGTCCGGCGGATCTTCGCCTGCAACTGGATCACGCCGTACACCAGCGCTTCAGCTGTGGGCGGACAGCCCGGCACATACACATCGACAGGCACGATACGGTCACAGCCACGCACCACCGAGTACGAATAGTGATAGTAGCCGCCGCCGTTCGCGCACGAACCCATCGAGATCACCCAACGCGGCTCGGCCATCTGGTCGTACACCTTGCGCAGCGCAGGCGCCATCTTGTTGCACAGCGTGCCGGCGACGATCATCACGTCCGACTGACGCGGACTCGGACGAAACACCACGCCGAAACGGTCAAGGTCATAACGGGCAGCGCCCGCATGCATCATCTCGACCGCGCAACACGCGAGACCGAACGTCATCGGCCACAGCGAACCGGTACGCGTCCAGTTGATCAGCTTGTCAGCCGTGGTGGTGACAAACCCTTCCTTCAAGACCCCTTCGATACTCATTTGTTTTCCACTCCAGACAGGCGGCGAGCCATCGCCACCTACACATACCGGCGATTAACCCGTCATTCCCAGTCGAGACCGCCTTTCTTCCAGATATAGGCGAAGCCCAACAGGAATTCGAGCAGAAAAATCATCATCGAGATGAAGCCGGGCCAGCCGATATCGCGCAGGGCCACGCCCCACGGGAACAGGAATGCCGTTTCAAGGTCGAAGATGATGAAGAGAATGGCGACCAGGTAGTAGCGCACATCGAACTTCATGCGCGCATCTTCGAATGCCTCGAAGCCGCACTCGTACGGTGCGTTCTTTTCGGTGTCCGGTCGATTCGGACCGAGGATCTTGCCAATACTGACCAGTGCTACGCCTAAACCGGTGCCCACGAGGAGAAACAACAAGACGGGGAAATAGGCTGCGAGGTTCAAAGTATCCTCAATCGGTTGGTTCTGAGTGACGTCAGGAGACGTTGACTACGCTGAACAACCCCTGACGCGAAACACTTCGGGATGCTTGATGTTGAAAGCCCACAGCAAACACCACCTCAGAAGTGAAAATGCCAGCCGAAGCTGAAGCAAGCGGCTGGCATTAGATAACATTGGTGCCGACGGCGAGACTCGAACTCGCACAGCTTTCGCCACTACCCCCTCAAGATAGCGTGTCTACCAATTTCACCACGTCGGCACTGTCTGCAATCCGGGAAAACAACTTGTAAAACCCGCGAATCGCTTCAAGACTTGAATTGTAACCCGGCCAAACAGTTTGTTCAACGCACAAACGTGTTTTTCCCGAAAATTTATTTCGGCACGTCTTGGCCTGGCGCAGAAGCTGCAGACGCAGCAATTGCAGCCGATGCATTAGCCGGTGCCGAAGCGCCAGGAGCAACCGATGCAGCAACAGGTGCCGTTGCCGGCATGCCGCCCAGTACGCCCGCCGAAGGCTTCGAGTGATAAGCGCCGAGGTACGTCAGTGTCAACGTGGTGACGAAGAACACAGCTGCCAGTATCGCAGTGGTACGTGACAGAAAATTAGCAGAGCCTGTCGCGCCGAAGAGACTGCCCGATGCACCGCTACCAAAAGCGGCGCCCATATCGGCACCTTTGCCGTGCTGCAGAAGCACGAGGCCGATGACGCCAAGCGCCGACAGCAACTGCACGACAATGATCAACGTTTTCAAATACAGCATCACACTCACCTGAGTCTTTATTTAACCGCACAGCACGACATGCTGCACGCAATGGGTCATCCTCGCCCGGGCACTCTGCCTTGATGCTCAGCGCGCGGCCGTTGCCGCAACAGCTGCCGTGCAGATTGCCAGGAAATCCTTGTCCTTCAACGACGCGCCACCAATCAGGCCGCCATCGATATCCGGCTGGCTGAACAGGTCTTCCGCGTTCTCCGGCTTCACGCTGCCGCCATACAGCAACCGCACGTCAGCGGCATCGCCGCCCTTTGCGACGAGACGCGCGCGCAGGAACGCGTGAACGTCCTGCGCCTGCTGCGCCGTCGCGCTCTTGCCAGTGCCAATTGCCCACACAGGCTCATACGCGACCACGAGGCGAGCCGCTTCTTCCACCGACAGCTTCACGAGCACTGCATCCAGTTGCTCACCAACGATCTGCTCGGTCTTGCCACCCTCGCGCTCTTCAAGCGTTTCGCCGACACAGACGATCGGCGTCAAACCTGCTTCGAGCGCACGCTGCGTCTTCACAGCGACGATCTCGGGGCTTTCGCGATGATACGCACGACGCTCCGAATGCCCGACGATCGCGTACGACGCGCCAAACTCGGCAGCCATTTCAGCCGCGACCTCGCCGGTAAACGCGCCTTGCGTATGCGCGGAGATATCCTGCACACCCCACGCAACGCGGCCGCTTTCGAGCAGCGTTTGCGCCTGCGCCAGATACGGGCACGGCACGCACACGCCGACTCGCACATCGTCCGGAAGATCTTCGGCGCCGCGCGATACCGCCTGCAGCAGCACGCGGTTATCAGCCAGCCGGCCGTGCATCTTCCAGTTACCGACTACCAGTTTTGCTCGTTGATTCGCCATCGTCTCGCTCGTTTTATCGTGGTACGGGTGAAGAACGCGTCCGCTTCGTCGGCGCTCGGTACCCGCTCCGCATGCAAAAACCATGCAGAACGCGCAAAACACGCGATTTTACTGTGTGCTGACAGACTGGGTCAAACTCAATTAAACGACCGCTGTCAAGCACCCGCGCCCCAATTCAGCACGATCTTGCCGACGTGCGTGCTGCTCTCCATCAGCTCGTGCGCCTGCGCAGCCTCGGCAGCGGGGAACACCTTGAAGATCACCGGCTTGATCGTGCCGTCTTCGAGATGCGGCCATACGCGCTCTTTCAGTTGCGCCGCGATCTTCGCTTTGAACTCGATGGGCCGCGGACGCAGCGTCGACCCAGTAACCGTGAGCCGGCGACGCAGAATGTCGTTCAGATTCACTTCCGCCTTCGCCCCACCCAGCAGCGCGATGATGCAGAGACGGCCGCCGTCGGCGAGCGCCTTCAGTTCACGCGGCACGTAGCTGCCCGCCACCATGTCGAGGATCACGTCGACGCCACGGTCGTTCGTGAGCGACTTGATCACCTCGACGAAATCTTCCGTCTTGTAGTTGATCGCCCGCTCGGCGCCGATTTCCTCGCATGCGCGGCACTTCTCGTCGGTGCCGGCCGTCGCGAACACGCGAAAGCCGAGCGCATGCGCAATCTGGATTGCCGTCACGCCAATGCCACTCGAGCCGCCCTGCACGAGAAACGTTTCGTTCTCGCCGCCCTCGCCTCTGCCGAGCATCGCACGGTCAAAAACATTGCTCCAGACCGTGAAAAACGTCTCGGGCAACGCAGCTGCTTCGATATCGGAGAAGCCCTTCGGGACGGGCAGGCATTGCAGCAGCGGCACGGTGGCATATTCCGCATACCCGCCGCCCGCCATCAGCGCGCACACGCGATCGCCGATCTTCAGACCGAACGGATTGCGCTTCTCGTCGATGTTTCCGCCGACGATTTCGCCCGCCACTTCCAGCCCTGGCAGGTCAGATGCGCCCGGCGGCGGTGCATAGCCGCCCTTGCGCTGGAACACGTCCGGGCGATTCACGCCCGACGCGGACACCTTGATCAGCACTTCACCCGCTTTCGGTTCGGGCATCGGCCGCTCGGCGAGCTTCAAGACTTCCGGCGCACCGAATTCGGTGATTTCGATTGCGTTCATCGTCGTCTCTCCCAGGTCTGGATTGCGCTGCAAACCGGCCGTGCAAACCCGTTCGCACTGCAATCCACCCTACATGAAAAACGGCCGGCGCGCAGTTGCGCTACCGGCCGTTCCTGCTTTCACCGCGTTACTGCTGCGGCGTCGGCTCCGTTTGTGCTGCTTCGTTCAGGAGCGCCTTCGCCGACAGACGCACACGACCCTTCTCGTCCGTCTGGATGACCTTGACCTTCACTTGCTGGCCTTCCTTCAGGTAGTCGTTGATGTCCTTGATACGCTCGTTGGCGATTTCGGAGATGTGCAGCAGACCATCCTTGCCCGGCAGCAGGTTGACGATCGCGCCGAAGTCCAGCAGCTTGAGAATCGTGCCTTCGTAGATCTGGCCGACTTCGACTTCCGCCGTGATGTTCTCGATGCGCTTCTTCGCTTCGGCCATGCCTTCGCTGCTCGTGCTCGCGATCGTGACGACGCCGTCATCCGAAATGTCGATCGTCGTGCCCGTTTCTTCCGTCAGCGCGCGGATCACCGAACCGCCCTTGCCGATCACGTCGCGGATCTTTTCCGGATTGATCTTGATGGTGATCATGCGCGGCGCGTAGTCGGACAGTTCCGTGTTCGCACCCGAGACAGCCGAGGTCATCTTGCTGAGGATATGCATGCGGCCTTCCTTCGCTTGCGCGAGCGCGACCTGCATGATTTCCTTCGTGATGCCCTGGATCTTGATGTCCATCTGCAGTGCCGTCACGCCAGCTTCCGTGCCCGCCACCTTGAAGTCCATGTCGCCGAGGTGATCTTCGTCGCCGAGGATGTCGGTCAGCACGGCGAACTTGTTGCCTTCGAGAATCAGGCCCATTGCGATGCCGGCGACGTGCGCCTTCATCGGCACGCCGGCGTCCATCAGCGCGAGGCAGCCGCCGCACACCGAAGCCATCGACGACGAACCGTTCGATTCCGTGATTTCCGACACGACACGGATCGAGTAGCCGAATTCTTCTGCGCTCGGCAGGCACGCAACCAGCGCGCGCTTCGCGAGACGGCCGTGGCCGATTTCGCGGCGCTTCGGCGAGCCGACGCGGCCCGTTTCGCCCGTCGCGAACGGCGGCATGTTGTAGTGGAGCATGAAGCGCTCGCGGTATTCGCCTTCGAGCGCGTCGATGATCTGCTCATCGCCCTTCGTGCCGAGCGTCGCAACGACCAGCGCCTGCGTTTCGCCACGCGTGAAGAGTGCCGAACCGTGGGTGCGCGGCAGGACGCCCGTGCGGATTTCGATCGGACGAACCGTGCGCGTGTCGCGGCCATCGATACGCGGCTCGCCGTTCAGGATCTGCGAACGGACGATCTTCGCTTCGATGTCGAACAGCACGTTGCCGACGGATGCCTTGTCGGCTGCCACCGTGCCCGCTGCCGCTGCTTCTTCTTCGAGTTTGGCTTGCGTGGCTGCGTAGACTTGCTTCAGCTTCGTCGAACGAGCCTGCTTGTCGCGCGTCTGATACGCCGACAGCAGTTCGTTGCCTGCGATTTCATTGACACGCGAGATCAGTGCTTCGTTCTTCGGCGCCGCTTGCCAGTCCCACTCGGGCTTGCCGCCTTCACGGACCAGTTCATGGATCGCGTCGATAGCCGTTTGCATCTGCTCGTGACCGAACACGACAGCGCCCAGCATCACGTCTTCCGGCAGTTGATCCGCTTCGGATTCGACCATCAGCACCGCGCGCTCCGTACCGGCGACGACGAGGTCCAGACTCGATTCCTTGACTTGCGAGCGGGTCGGGTTCAGCACGTACTCGTTGTTGATGTACGCGACGCGCGCAGCACCGACGGGACCGTTGAACGGCAGGCCCGACACAGCGAGTGCAGCCGATGCGCCGATCAGCGCGGGGATGTCAGCGGGGACTTCCGGGTTGATCGACATCACGTGGATGACGACCTGCACTTCGTTGTAGAAGCCTTCCGGGAAGAGCGGACGCAGCGGACGGTCGATCAGACGCGAAATCAGCGTTTCGCCTTCCGACGGACGGCCTTCGCGACGGAAGAAGCCGCCGGGGATCTTGCCTGCGGAATAGGTTTTTTCGATGTAATCGACGGTCAGCGGGAAGAAGTCCTGACCCGGCTTTGCCGTCTTCGCGCCGACGACGGTCGCGAGCACGACGGTGTCTTCGATGTCGACCAGCACGGCACCGCCCGCCTGGCGGGCGATTTCACCCGTTTCCATGCGGACCGTATGCTGGCCCCACTTGAATTCTTTGACGACCTTGTTAAACAGAGACATTTGTCCTCCTTGATCTTTTGGTCATGCCGCGCAAAACCGCGCGCGGCACCGTCAGGACCGAACCTTTCGGGTAGAGGAGTGTTATGCCATTCCAGAGAATCACGTGGATGCAACTGTTTGCACGCGAACCGCTGGAATGACACAGCGCCCTACCCTGAAGCCCGGCTTTATTTCGTTTTACCCGCGGCGCAACCGGCACGCCTGACGGGTGGTATCAACGGCAAACCTCACACGAAGCGCACCGTTGAAAAACAAAATGCCTGTATCAGCGGAACTGACACAGGCATCTTGCTGACAGAAAGTCCGATGCGCCGGATTACTTACGCAGACCCAGCTTCTCGATCAGAGCGCGGTAACGGTCAGCGTCCTTGCCCTTCAGGTAGTCGAGCAGCTTGCGACGACGGCTCACCATGCGCAGCAGACCGCGGCGGCTGTGGTGGTCCTTCGTGTGGGCCTTGAAGTGAACCGTCAGTTCGTTGATACGCGTGGTCAGCAGAGCGACCTGAACTTCTGGCGATCCGGTGTCGTTAGCAGCGCGTGCGAATTGCGCGACGACGTCGGATTTCTTGGTGATTTCAGCTACGGACATGTTGATTTCCTTTGAATCGACAGGCGGTCACGGAAGAAAGGCCGTGCCGTGGTTACAACAAAACGAGTCGCGTATTGTAGCACAGCCCGTTCATCCGGCGAACCCCGCGGTTTCGGGCCGTGCTTCTGGCCAGGCCTGAATCCGGCCGCGGCTGAACGTTCACGCGCCGCTCAGGGCCGCTTCATCCGGCATGTCGTGGGCGGCACCGTGCGCTCGGGCGGCAGCGCCAGCACCGTTCTGAAGCCGTAACCCGAGCCTTCGTTGTCGAAATGGACGCCCGGCGTGCCTGCCTTGTCCATTTCCATCACGTAAAGGGGCTGGATCAACTGGTGGTCGTCGGCGCGCATCCACGACGCATGAAAACCGTTGTCGTACTTCATCCCTTCCAGCGCCTTCGCGACCTTTTCCGGCTGCGCGCTGCCCGCACGGATCATCGCCGCCGCCAGCATCTCGATCATCAGCGGCATGCGCAGCACGGGATAATCGTCCTGCGCAGCCGGGAAACGCTGCCGGAAGGACGCGTACCACGCGTCCGATGCCGCGCCGCCTGCATTCGGATGCCAGTCGGCCACGGCGATCACGCGCTTCACGCCCGCGTCGCCGAGCGCGGCCGGCGCGCCCAGACTGTTGCCGTAGAACGTGTAGAACTTCGTGTCGAGGCCCTGCTCGCGCTCCGCCTTGACGAGCAGCGTCAGATCGTTGCCCCAGTTGCCCGTAATCACCGCGTCCGCGCCGCTCGCGCGAATCTTCGCGATGTACGGCGCGAAATCCTTCACGCGTCCGATCGGATGAAACTCGTCGCCGACCACCGCGACATCCGGCCGCTTCGACGCGAGCGCGGCGCGCGCCAGCGTGCTCACGTCATGCCCGAAGCTGTAGTCCTGATTCAGCAGATAGACTTTCTTCACCGACTTGTCGCGCTGGATGACATCGGCGAGCGCGTCCATCCGCATGCCCGCGTGCGCGTCGAAGCGGAAATGCCAGAAGCTGCAGTTCGCGTTGGTGAGCGCCGGGTCGTCGGCGGAATAATTGAGGAACAGCTCGCGGTTGTCCGGCTCGCGCGTGTTCTGCTTGTCGATCGCCGTGAGCAAGGCGGCAGCCACGGCCGAACTGTTCCCTTGCGCGATGAAACCGATGTGTTTGTCGGCGGCTGCGCGCAGTTGCACGAGCGCCTCTTCCGCGCTGCCCTTGCTGTCCAGCACGACGAGCTCCAGCGGATGCACGCCGTCCGCCAGTTTCACGCCGCCGCGCGCGTTGACCGTTTCAACGCCGAACCGCAGGTTCCGCTCGACAGCCGCGCCGGCGTTCGCGAACGGGCCGGACATGCCTTCGATCATCGCGATACGGATCGGCGCACCCTGCGCATGCACATTGGCTGCAGGAATCGTCGCCGCGACCAGCGTCATCGCCGTCACTATCGCCTTTGCCCACTTTGCTTTCATCAGCGTCTCATCTGTCGATCGAAGCGCGGATCATAGGACGGCGCGCGGGCCGCAAGCAAGCAAATAGCACGCGAAGGCCCGTCCCGGCGGGCGAATGCCCGAAAATCTTTTGACGCGGCGCGTGTCAAAATATCAGCCTAGAACAACAACCACTCATCGAACACCACCGGAGGTGTCATGTTCAACCGCCTTTCATTCGTGCGCCCAGCGCGCGGCGCGCTAGCCGCTCTCGCGTGCGTCGTGACGCTCGCCGGCTGCGCGCAGCCCTGGCAGAACTATCAGGCGGGCGCGGATCAGTCGACGATCGTCGCCCGCCTCGGTCCGCCGCGCGAAGTGTACGACCTGCCCAACGGCGGGAAGCGCCTGATGTGGCCGACGCAGCCGATGGGCGAAACCACCACAGCCGCCGACGTCGACGCGTCGGGCAAGATCGTGAACGTGCGCCAGGTGCTGCAGCCCAACGAGTTCTATCGCGCGGAAATCGGCAAATGGACGCGTGACGACGTGCTCGTCAACTTCGGACGCCCGGTCGAAACGAACTATTTCCCGCTGATGAAGCGCGAAGTGTGGACGTATCGGTATCTGGAAGACAACGTCTGGTACATGATGTACAGCTTCTATTTCGACGATCAGGGCATCCTGCGTCTGACGCAAAAGACGCCCGATCCGCTGCACGATCCGGATCGCCGCAGCTTGTTCTGAGTTGCTTCGGCGCCAAACGGAAAAGCCGCCTCGCGAGGCGGCTTTTTCATGATTTTTCGTCGCGCAGACACAAAGAAAAACCCCGCCGCGGCGGGGTTTTCTCATTGCGACTGAATGCGGCCAACGCGGATCAGATTTCCGAGCGTTGCGGATTCAGCTTGTCGTGACCAGCATACAGACGGTTCAGCGCCGAGATATACGCCTTCGCCGATGCGGCGACGATATCCGGGTCCGTGCCGACGCCGTTCACGATGCGCCCGGCCTTCGACAGACGCACGGTCACTTCACCTTGCGCCTGCGTGCCCGTCGTAATGGCGTTGACCGAGTACAGCAGCAGTTCCGAACCGCTGCCCACTTCCGTTTCGATCGCGTTCAGCGTTGCGTCGACGGGGCCGTTGCCGTTCGCTTCGCCGACCACTTCCTTGCCCGCGACCGAAAACACGATGCGCGCATGCGGACGCTCGCCCGTTTCCGAGTGCTGCGACAGCGACACGAACTTGTAATGCTCCCGCTCCTGCGCTTCGGCCGATTCTTCCGTGACGATGGCGATGATGTCTTCGTCGAAGATTTCGGACTTGCGGTCCGCGAGTTCCTTGAAGCGCTGGAACGCGAGGTTCAGTTCGGTTTCGCTGTCGAGCGAGATGCCCAGTTCCTGCAGACGCTGCTTGAACGCGTTGCGGCCCGAGAGTTTGCCGAGCACGATCTTGTTCGCGGTCCAGCCCACGTCTTCGGCGCGCATGATTTCGTAGGTGTCGCGCGCCTTCAGCACGCCGTCCTGGTGGATGCCTGACGCGTGCGCAAACGCGTTCGCGCCGACTACCGCCTTGTTCGGCTGCACGACGAAACCCGTGATCTGCGATACGAGCTTCGATGCCGGCACGATCTGCGTCGTATCGATGCCGAGTTCGAGGCCGAAATAGTCCTTGCGCGTGCGCACCGCCATCACGATTTCTTCGAGCGACGTGTTGCCTGCGCGCTCGCCGAGACCGTTGACCGTACACTCCACCTGACGCGCGCCGCCGATCTGCACACCTGCCAGCGAGTTCGCGACGGCCATGCCGAGGTCGTTATGGCAGTGAACCGAGAACACGGCCTTGTCCGAGTTCGGAATGCGTTCGCGCAGCGTCTTCACGAGCTGGCCGTACAGTTCCGGCACACCGTAGCCGACGGTGTCGGCGATGTTGATGGTCGTCGCGCCTTCCGCGATGACGGCTTCGAGCACGCGGCACAGGAAGTCCATGTCCGAACGGCTGCCGTCTTCCGGCGAGAACTCGACGTCATTCGTGAACTTGCGCGCGAAACGCACGGCCAGCTTCGCCTGCTCGAACACCTGGTCGGGCGTCATGCGCAGCTTCTTTTCCATGTGCAGCGGCGACGTCGCGATGAACGTGTGGATGCGAAAGTGATCGGCGGGCTTCAGGGCGTCGGCGGCGCGCTGGATGTCCTTGTCGTTCGCACGGGCGAGCGAGCAGATCGTGCTGTCCTTGATCATGCCGGCGATCGTGTGGATCGCGTCGAAGTCGCCGTTCGAGCTGGCGGCGAAGCCGGCTTCGATCACGTCTACTTTCATCCGTTCGAGCTGCTTCGCGATACGGATCTTTTCTTCCTTCGTCATCGACGCACCGGGCGATTGTTCGCCGTCACGCAACGTCGTATCGAAAATGATGAGCTTGTCTGCCATCTCGGGTCTCCAGGGGGATTCGGTCAATTTGATTTGGAAAACGGAATTCGAGTGTTTGCGCCATCACCGCAGACGACGCTAAACAACAAACGAGGCAGACGGAGGGCGAAAACGATCAGCGCGGCAGGCGCGCTAGAGCTAGCGAGCGTAGTAGCTTGCCGGCTTGAAGAGACAGGAAGGGGAACTTGGAAAGTGCCATGCCAGAGACTATAGCGGCAATGCCGGAAACGTGCAATTGGGGGCCCTGCGGGCCGGGCTTTTTGGTTTGGTTTTGGGTTTTTGCTGCGCGGGCGGTTTGGTTGGTGTTTTGGCTGTCGCGTTGGCATCCGCGCGTTGCCTTCGTGCTTCACGCGTCGCCGTTTGGTGTTTTGACCTTTGCGCTGGCATCCGCGCTACGGTGTTTGCTGTTCATGCGTCGCCCCTGTGCGGGGCGGCACCTACTTTTCTTTGCCGCCGCAAAGAAAAGTAGGCAAAAGAAAGCGGCTAACACCACCAGTTCTTGTTCCTGCCTGAGGGCCCCCAACGGGTCTTATGCTTCACACGGCAGCATTTCTGTTCGCGTGCGTTGCCAACGCTTCGAATGACCGCCTCACCCACTTTAAACACCCGAACAAGAGCTACCGGCAGCGAATGGTTTCCGCCGCCCAGGTGGCAAACTGTGTGTAGGTTGTCGCGACGTATAGCTTGGCGCTCTTACAGGGTGGAACGCGTGCGCTATCGGTTCGGAGTGAGACGTGTGTGGCTCTACGGCCTACACACAGTTTGCCGCCTGGGCGGCGGTGGAATATCTGGCGCGGCATGCTGCGACGCGGACGCGTGAAGCGGGTGAGGCGTCAATTCGGAGCGTTGGCAACGAACATGAGTCACGTGATTGCCGTGTGAAGCGTGGGGACGTTGGGGGCCCGTGGATAAGAACACAGGCTGGCGGTGTTAGCCGCTTTCTTTTGCCTACTTTTCTTTGCGGCGGCAAAGAAAAGTAGGTGCC